>CAVSMT010000005.1:0-228838 GCA_963729135.1 uncultured Actinomycetes bacterium | reverse complement strand
GCTTTGGCGCCGTGAGTGTCGGCGCGGTCTACACGGGCACCGTGTCGGGCACGTCCATGTCGGGGAGCTACAAGACCCCGGCAGGCGGCGGCGCGTGGAGCGCCCACAAGACCGCCTGACCCGGCAACGCTAAAGAGCGGGCCGGTAGGCCTTATCGAGTCGAGACCCGCCGCTTGACGACGAGCAGCGGAAGCCGATCTTCGCCGTCTGAGGGAACGACGCTGAGCACCTCGAGGTTGCCGTCTTCTCCGCGTTCCGGGATCACGTCGCCCGGCTTGAAGTCCGGACCCGCGAAGGCGTACGAACCTAACTCCTCGCCTTCGGTGGTCATGACGGTTGAACCGGAACACTGGGCGAGTGTATACGAACGCCCGTTCCCCTTCAAGCGCCACATCAGGGCCTCTGAAGACCGACGCCCGCACTCGGAAGCACGGGCGTCGTAGCTTGGCCTGGGCAGGCTCAGCCTTCTTCGATCGAGCGTACGCGGTTCCCCGTGTTCGGCGTGTTCAGATCGCGTGAAGGTGTGCTGACCCCGCGCGCGAGGGGTCGGATCGACCCTCAGCCTCTGAACTCAAACTCGGCGCGATCGCTGTAACTCGTTAGCGTTCGCGAGCGAACCGTCGCTTCTGCTTCTCCGGGGCGTCGGTCTTGCCGGGCCAGACCCCCGTAACCCGCTCGAACCCGGTTGCTCCGGCACGATCGACCGCTGCCTTGACTCCTCCGAAGACGGCGCCTTGTAGAGCGGCCGCTGACAGGACTTCCGTCCAGCTTCGGTTCTTGTCCTTGGCGTCCGGCTTGTCTGCCTCACCGGCTACGAGTGCCCAGATGCGCTTGAAGATCGCGCCCGCCTCTACTCCTGCGAGGACTCCGGCGATGAGGCCGAAGGGTTTGTAGACGATCTTCATGGCGCCTCTGATACCCGCAACCCAAACGCGCGAACCCGTGCTAACGGTCGAACTCCAGCTCCGCGCAGGCCGGGCAGAACGCGACGACCTTGAGCGACTCGTCCTGGTCCCTGAGTTCGGCCAGGCAGACGCGCCAGTCGATCAGGTACGCGCGCCAGCCGGCCGCGTCGCCGACCGCGATCCCGCCGCAGTCGACGCACGTCAGAGTCGATCCCTCCGCGGTCACCCTCGACTATGACGACGGTTCGGCGTCGGAGACAGTGGCGTTTCGGACGGTTGCTCGCGGGGGTGTAGTTTCGTCAGCCTCCGAGCCCCACGGAGCCGACCATGACGGCCCAGGGCTCCCCATACGCCATCTTCCGCCGAGCGATCGAGCGCGAGAAAGTCACCGTCGCGGAGATTCAGGCGCGGATGATGAGCCGGATGGCCTTCACGGACGCGCTCGACCTCACCGCTCTCATCGCGCTGAAGGATCCGAGGCGGCGTAGCCGACAGGCCGCCCGATGGCTCGGCCGGTGGCTGGCTGAGACGCCCGGCGCGACCCTCCGGTAACCGTCACGCGATCAAGCCGAACGGCCAGTGGCGCGACGACCTGCCGGGTGCAAGAGTTGCGTCGCGTGGCCTTCTGCGGTGACCTGAGCACCCGGGGCACTCCGCAGTCTCCGGGCGCTCTCCGCGGTTCCTTGGTCGCGTGGTGCGCGGGCCCAGCCGTCCGTCTCCCGACCCAGGCGGCCGGGCTCGCCTCGCTCAATGACCGCTATTAAGCGCGGCGGACGTGGTTCGCGCCTACCGCGGGACCTGATGCGACGGCGGCCGCCGCAGCGGGCCGCCGCCACCTACTACGAGACCGGCCGGGCCGAACTGGTTCGGAGGATTCCGGTCGCTCTTGAGACGGCGACCCGGGGGCGCGCCCGATCCGTCCCGTCAGGATTCAGAGGCGACCCGGCGACGAGCGGATGATTCATGCCACGGCTCCGCGGATACTGTGAAGCTGGTGGGGCCGCGTGTCGGCTTCGGAGGTGCCGCAGCTCCTTGAGGCGGGGCCGCGGCCCCGCCTTTCCGTGTGGGTCGCGCGTCTGGTCACCCGTTCGGGGTATAGGCGTCGCTGGGTTTGACTGAAAGACTGGTTGGGCGCGTTCGGTCGCCGTCCGATGCGGCGGATTCGGCGATCGGGCGCGCGCTTCAACTCCGAGCAGAAGAACACGACCGGCGGCACGTCCTCGAGGTCGTCGTCTTTCGTACTCGGCTGGCAACTCGGACGGTACGCTTGCCAGCCGGACGCGTCGCCGGTCGCCACGCTGTGCGCACCGCAGGCGGCAGAACCGTACGACGACCGAGGTTCGCGGCGCCCGGACAACCTTTGCCGCTCACTCGGGAGGCCATGGGCGCGCCGAGTCGGGAAGGCCGCGCACGGGGCAGACGTCGTCTTCGGCCCGCGGATTAGCCTAACGCTGGCGCACGCAGCAGCGGGTTCTCGATCAGGCCGTGCTCGTGGGCTTGCCGGATGGCTTCGGTGCGGCTTCCGACGCCGAGCTTGCGGTAGATGTTGGTGAGGTGGAACTTGATCGTCTGCTCGGAGAGCCAGAACTGGCGGGCGATCAGCTTGTTCGGCAGCCCCTCGGCAAGCGCCTTCAAGATGTCGGTCTCGCGCTGGGTGAGCCCGAGATCGGCATCATTGGTGGCCGCCGCGCGCGTCACGAGCGGGTAGTACACGTTCCCGTCGGCTACCTGACGGATCACGGCGGCGAGGTCGGCCGGGTCGATCCGCTTGACGATGAAGCCGACCGCGCCCCTGCCGAAGGCCGCCTCGATCACGTCGGGCTCCTCGCAGCCTGAGAGCACCACTGCCTTCACGTTCGGGTGGCGTTCGCGGAGTGCCTCGAGACAGCGGAGCCCATCCATCCCGGGCATCCGCAGATCGAGCAGCACCACGTCGGGAGAGGTCTGCCCCACGAGCGGCAGCACCTGCGATCCCGAGGTCGTCGCTCCCACGATCTCGATGTCCGGCGAGTCCGTCAGCGCTATGCGGATGCCTTCGAGCATCAGCTTGTGGTCATCCGCAATAACAAGTTTCAGCCGCATCAATACCTCAGTCCTGTGATTCGTATGGCCCAACCGCAGTGACCTGCCTTAACTCCGAGTCCGGCAGGGCAGGAATGGTTCGGTGGATCTCCCGCCCGCGGAACTCGCACGTCAGCAATTCATCTGAACTACGAAGGCGATGACCTCGAAGACGTCCGGGCGGTCGTGCTCTTCGTCCCGGACTGCGCCGAGCGGGAGTTCGGCCCCGTCTCACCACTTCGACCACGACCCCTCGTGCACTCCAGCAGCGCGGACGTGCTCGCGGGGAGCCGGGCCGGGGTCAGGCGCCCCTCGCGGATCCGCCCCAGACGGCCGACGTCGGAGCCGAAGACGGCCCCGCCGCAAGGGGGCCGCTAGGGCTCACCGGGCTGCTCCCGCGGGTCATGGCCGCCTAGGCCACGAGCCGGTCGCCCGGCCCCCGGAACAACTCGGAGAGAAACGCGGCGCTCTGCTCGCGCGTCTCAGTGTCCTCGAGGTACACACGCGGCGAAGGCACGCCCATCGGGTCGAAGCCGACCACCACGCACAGCCGGGCACGGTGCCGCACGAGCATGCCGCGCTCGAGGGTCGCCGAAAGCCGGGGCACCGATCCGAGCGCGGGATCGTCGATCACAAACACGCGGCCAGCGTCGCGGCGTGCTTCCACTTGACGTATCACCCGAAGAGTGGCTCACCGGCCCGCTTGACCGTCCCCGAGCCTCGACGACATCGGACAGGCCGCCCGAAACATCAGGGGGCGAGTCGGGGCGCGCATCTCGGGGATCCTGCGCCACCGACCCGCCGCGCTCCGCCGAACCCTGGGAGGGGTCCCGTCAACGAAGCGAGCCCCGAGTCTAAAGACTTGCACAACATCTACCTCGACACCTTCGACTCCGCGTACGGCTCGGGTTGGAAGCGCGAGAACAGCTTCCTCACCCACGCGACCAACGGGAGCTTCTGCTACCTGTTCGCCAAGCACGGGGAGCACCCGACCGGCGACGGCGAGAAGTACCGCGCAACCGTGATCGGCCCCGGCGTCACCTCCGACGCGATGTGGTCCGGCAAACCCGCCGGCACCTCCGCCGCCGCCCAAGCCGACGCCGACGCAGCGATCAAAGCGCTCAACGACCCCGCCTGCAAACCAGTCTGAGCGAACCGGCGCGACCTAGTTGAGATCGGCGGTCAGGGTGCTGCCGTCGGAGGCCTTGCGGCCGTAGCGGTGGGCGCGCTGCCAGTTGAGCGCGGACAGGGCGGCAGTATCAGCCGCGTCCGCGGAGACGTTCGACTCCCCGTAGGCGCGGAGCATGGCCGGGAACTGACCGACGCCGTCCCCGACGACATGGGCCTCGAGCGTGGTGGCGTACCTGTTCGTCTCGCGCGTGGCTGTCCCGCGATCGAGGCGAGCGACGAGATAGCCGGCCGACTGCGCGGCCGTGATGTCGGCGAGATCCGCTATGGGTTCCTCCTTCACAAGGGGTGTAGGGAGATGGGTGAGGGTGTCGGCGGGCCTTCCTGGCCGACCCCCGAGCTTCTAGGCGGCGTTAGCGAGCGTGGCCCGAGGCCGCTCGGCGCGGAGGATGTCCGGATCGTCGTGGAACTTCGGCGGCGATCCTGGGTTGACGATCAGACCGTAACGGGCTCGCGGGTCTCCTGACGGTCGAGGTTGTTCGAGGCGGCGATGAGGGTGTGGCGCTCGATCGCGATGACGAGCTTGGCGAGGTCGCGGTAGCCGATGATCCGGCGGAACTGCTGTTCGGCGACGAGCATCCCGGCGGCGGTCCAGCGCTTGCGCATGTCGCCGTCCTGCCAGCGCTTCACGTTGCGCTGGGTGTAGCGGACGATCTCGATCATGCTCTCGCAGGGGTTCGTCGAGCACAGCGTCCTCGCGAGCTGCCCGTCGATTCCGAGTCGCATCAGCGTCAGCGTCTCGGCCATGCCTTCACGCAGCGAGCTGGCGGCGTCCGGCCACGTCCGGTCGAGCTCGGAGGTCAGCAGCTGCAACCGCTGCTTGGCCAGGTCGGCGTCGGCGAGTGACCAAGCCGCGCGCATCCGCGCGCGGATCGCGGGTCGATCGGCTTCGAGGAGCAGATCGGTGACGTTGCGTTCTCTTTGAAGAAGGGCCGGTTGTCAACTACGAGTGTGTGTTCGTCGGTCTCCTTTGGCGTTGGATGGATGTTGGTCGGTGGCGCTCAGCTCTCTTTCGGCGCTTGTGGTCGCACACCGTGTCGGTTGGAGCTGTCCCGGCTTCTCACTTCCTTGTGGGCCGTTCAGTCGGCCAGAACGCAACCGGAGCTGGCCGGGACAGGGGTGGCGCCGCGTGGGCGCGCAGGCTTGAAGGGATGCTCGAGGGCGAGCACGTGCCAGGCAGCGATCAGGACCTTGCGCGCGACGGCCGCCTTGGCGGGGTTGCCTTCGCCCGCGTTGCGGGCTTTGACGTCGCGGTAGAGCTGATGCCAGGGGTTCGACGGCCGCCAGGCCTGCTGGGCGGCTTCGATCGCTGCCCAGCGAAGCAGCTTGGAGCCGGACTTTGAGAGCTTGCCTGTCCGCGAGCTCTGCCCGGATTGTCTGACGCGTGGCGTCAGCCCGGAGTAGCCGACCAGCTTGCGTGCGTCGGGGAAGCGCCCGACGTCGCCGATCACGACCGCGATCGTCAGGCCGAGCAGCTCGCCGACGCCAGGGATCGTGGTCAAGAGCACGACGCGATCGTCGGCGCGGGCGAGCGGGCCGAGCTCACGCTCCAAGGGCGCCAACCGCTGGTCGAGCAGGTCGACGACGGCGATCGCCTCGGCGACCGAGCGGCGCCACACCTCGGGCACGCCGCGACGTTCGAGCAGCTCGAGCGCGTCGGGCTGACGCAGCCGGGTGAGCGGCAGCTTGACACCGAACTGGCTCAGGACGCCGTGGGCGCGGTTCTTCGCCGAGGTGCGCAGCCGCACCAGGTGCATCCGCCGCAGCAGCCGTTCCTTGAGCGCACGCTCGTCGAGCGAGGGAACCCACAACGCCGGCACGAGACCCCGTCGGGCAAGCTCGGCCAGCACGCGCGCGTCGACCTTGTCGGTCTTCGCGGCCAACGGCGCCAGCGCCTTCACCTTGCGCGCGTCGGCGATCTCGACCATCCCGCCGGCCGCCTCGAGCCGCTCCCGCACCCAGGCGGCGCCGCTCATCATCTCCACGCACGCCTTCACCTCGGGGCCAAGCCGCGCGGCCAAGCGGGCAAGCCCGTCCTCGTCCGCCGTCGCCCAGTCCTCCGCCAGCACCGTCCCGTCGCTCGCCTTCGCGCACCAGCGGGCGCGTCCATATCCCCAATCGATTCCGACAAACTGCTCCACCACGGGCCTCCTTCCGGATTGTCACCAACGCAGAAGTCTGCGCCGGCGGGAGGTCCTTCTTCATGACATTCCTTGTGGCGGTGACAGCGATGGACGAGTGCGTGCTCGCCGAAGACGTCCTTGATCGCGCGCCTG
Source organism: uncultured Actinomycetes bacterium (assembly GCA_963729135.1). Classification (GTDB taxonomy): domain Bacteria; phylum Actinomycetota; class Thermoleophilia; order Gaiellales; family Gaiellaceae; genus PALSA-600. The sequence continues at coordinate 222,408 of CAVSMT010000005.1, read as the reverse complement.
AGCGCTTTGCCGCCGTCGACCACGAACAGGATCGCCTGCTCAGGATCGAGGCCACGGTCGACCAGGTCGGCGAGCAACGTCCGCGCGAGTGTGGCGTTCTCGGTCGAGCCTTCCCAGAGCCCGAGCGGGATCTTGACCCCGTCGGTGCTGATGCCGAGCGCGACGACGTGCGTGCGCTCGGCGATCTCCATGCCGTCGATCATCATCACCGCCAAGCGCACGTCTTCCAGCCGGCGCGACATCAGATCGCTGAGAGCAGTGGCGGTGCGATCGACGAACATCTCCGACACCGACGTCTTCGACGTCGCCGAGCACGACTGCTCGACCTCGCTGCCGACGCGCTCGCCGACCTGCGCGAACCTGCGCGACGAGACGCCGGCGAGCATCCGGTCCATCACCGCCCGCGTGACCGGGTCACGATCGGCGAAGTACTCGTACGCCTGGACCGGCAGCTCGCGCTCGTCATCGGCCATACGCATCCGCGGCCGACGCACGCGCACGCGGCGGCCTCCCAACGTCAACGACCCGTCCTCGTCGCCGTGACGCTTCGCCGACCTGCCCGGGTTGTGCTTGCCCTTCGGGCCCACAACCTCCTCGACCTCGAGCTCCATCAACTCGTCCACGACGCCGAGCCCAACACCGACGCTCAGCGCGAACAGCCCTTCCCTCGCCGCACCGACGAGCTCGCCCAGCGCTTCCCGGATCTGCGCAGGCAGCAAACTCTCCGACGCCGCCAGGGCCGTGACGACCTTCGACGCGGATACCTTCTTCATGACGGTTCCTCCTGTCCTCGCGGACTTGGTTAGCGCCCGTCACGCTCGCAACGCGAACAGACGAGGCGGGAGTACCGCCGTCAAGTTCTACGAGATCCCGGGCAACCTCCCGGCGCGGACTGGATCGAGCCAACGCCCAAGGAACGCTCCTGCAGGGCGAGGAGGAGGTGGAGGATCCGAGCGCCCGTCTCGACATCCGCTAGTGACTCTTCAGGCACAGCCCGACCCAGCGCGAAGACGAGGCTCGGGGCGATGAACTTCCGCCCGCCGACCTCGAGGATGATCTCCTGGTCGTCCTCGGCATCGAGGCGCTGATTGCGGATCTCAAGCCACACACCGCATCGACGTAGCGGGAGCGGCTGCGCTTCAGCAACCAGGGCTACCGGGGCCGCGTCGGCCGCCGCCAGCTCCGGGTCGGGATCGGTCGTGCCCGCCGGTTGCGGCTTAGCGAACGACGACGCATCCTCATCAGTACCCGCCCGCGTGGCGAGCCACGAACTTGAGGGCCGGCGTGGTGCCCATCGCCGCGTCCGCCTGCTTCTGCCGACCGGAGATCAGCGTGCGCAGTTTCGCCTCACAGCTCGCGATAGTCGAAGCCTCTATCGAATCGGCCTCGTCGTGGGCCTGGTGCAAGGCTCCCAGCGCCTGTCTGATCAGTATGTCGAAGTTCGTTGTCATGGATGGCTCCTTGGAAGGGTTGCCGGCGCAGTTGGTGGGTATGGAACGAAGATCCCGGCCGAAAGGGGAACTCATGCCGCTCAAGCTGCATCGCTGTGCGAACGGTTGGCTAAGAACTCCCGGCTCATCCCTGCTGGCGTGTTCAGCGAGAGCTGAACAGAGCAGGCATCGACTACGAAGTCGTCAAAGGCCCCCTCAGGCGTGACAAGCGCGATGACCTCGAGCAGTTGAGCGGTCAGCGCGCCTATCCCGTGATCGAGTTCGATAACGGGACGGTTTGCCGGGAGGGGTCAGTCGAAATGGCCGCCCGGATCAAGTCGGGCGAACTGTCCGTCGCAGGCCTCACCTCGCCGAAGGCCGAACGCCCCGCCTCGGTCGCGCAATAGAAACCAGCATCGCACGCACGAGACCGCTCGAAGCGGTGTTCGGGGGGGCAGGTCAGATTTTTGAAAGCCCCTTCTGGCACCCGGGGATTCGTGCGGGGTTAGGCGGGGAGGCTCGGTTTCTGAGGGACCCAGGAGTCCCTCGCGTGCCGGAGTCCCACCGCGGGGAGGGGGGTCGGCATGGCGGCTTGTGCGTCACCGGGAGCGGCAGGAGGGCCCCGCATACCCGCCACTGAACTTCAGCCGGACTGCCGGTGTCGTCAGCGGCGCAGGTTTCTCGCCGCGCCGTGCAGGACAAAGACTCGGCGGATGCTCGTTGCCGCCTCCACCGTCTCAGTCGTCGCTGTCTCGGTGGCCGTCATCGTCGTCGCACTCGTTGTCTGGTACGTCATGCCTCGGGGCGGGCGAAGAAAGCGTCCGCCTCCTACTTAGCTCGACTCGCCGCCCGCCATATCTGCCGAGGTTGGCGAACGACCACCTGCTGGGAGAGCAGGCGCTCGCGGCGCTAGCTGTGTGTTGATGCCGGATCGCCCGCGGCTTGGTTAGTCGTTGGCGAGTCCGCCTTCGCGCCGCAGCGTGGGCATCGATACTCGCCTCGAGCTGGGCGGAACACCGTTGCGCACGGAGCGTGACGGGCCTCTGGCGAGACGCCACGGCAGATCGGGCCGTTACGGGAAGACATGTCTCACAGTGTGGGCCCGCCCACGGACGACGGCAGTTCGTTGGTCGGCTCGAGAGGACGAGCAGGTGCCGGCCCATCACGAAGAGGAGAAGACTGGCGCCCCGGCTCGTTCGCGCCCGCTCCCGGCGCAGGAAGTCGCGGATGGGCTTTCGGGTGAGAGCGCGCCGGGGATGAGTCCGGGGCAGCTCTCGTTCCAGCGGTCCCTCCAACGGGCCGCGGAGCTTTTCGCGGTGGAAGCCCTTACGGAGGAGGAGGTTGAGGCTCTCCTCTCAGCGTCGGAGGGTCTGGGGTTGCGGTCTGAGGCGCGCTACTCCTACGCCGCGCTCCTCAGGCTCGTGGCGACGATCGGACTTCGCCTCGGTGAGGTGCTCGGACTCCAGTGGCAGGACTTCGATAAGGACGAGGCGCGCTTAGCGTCCGGCGTCAGTGGACACGCCTGGGCGAGTACGGGCCGACCAAGACCGCGGCCGGCGTGCGCAGAATCGCCCTTCCAGCCGTGCTGCGCGACGAGCTGATCGCGCTGCGGCTGCGAAGTGGCTTTTCCCAGGACGAGCACGCGATCTTCGCCTCCCTGGAGGGAACGCCCCTCGGCCACAGGAACGTCACGAAGAGGGATTCGAGCCCGCCCGCGACGCAGCAGGTCTCCCCTCCTCGCTGACCTTCCACGACCTGCGGAACGCCAGCGTCTCGAGACTGATCCGCGCAGGTCTGGACCCGGTCGTTGTCGCCAACTTCCACGGGCACTCTGACCCGCATGTGACGCTAAAGGTCTACGCGGCGCTCTTCGATCGTCAGCGCTCGGACGAGGCCGTCCGGCTCGCACTCGCGGGCGCCGGAAGGCGGTCGTGATGCCGCAGGACGTGGATCAGCAGGTCGCGCTCTATCGCTGCGTCGTCTGTGACGGGGAGCACATGGGCTGGCTCCCTGCGGTCGTGGCTGGGCTCGATGGCTGGCCGAAATGCTGTGGTCCTCCGTCGTGGCTCGTCGACGTGCCCGAGGCGTGGGAAGCGCATCTGAGAAACGAGGACGACACGGCGGTTTGTTGCGAGGGCCCGGAAGGGGACTCCCTCATGCTCGGGGATCCTGGACTAGCCAAATCGCTAGCCAAGAGCCCTGAAGCCGAGAGGACGTCTCCGAGAAACGGCTAACCTAAGCCATCCCGGGCGCATAGCTCAGCGGGAGAGCGCTCGCTTCACACGCGAGAGGTCCGTGGTTCGATCCCACGTGCGCCCACTTACGAAAGCCCCGCTCACGAGGCTGTTGCACAAAGCCTTGGGGCGGGGCTCGTCTGCTGTTGTGAGGGCCGATTTGGATTGCGTTGGGCCGAGCGCGGGTCGCGGTCCGGCGAGGCGGTCCGCGTCAGGCGGCCAGCGGTGCCGCGGTCTTCGCCTGCTTGTGAGCGAGGCCGGCGCGCCAGAGTTTCAGCAGGTTGTGGGTGGCTGCAATCAGCAGCCACTCGGCTTGGCAGGCGGCGAGGCCGCGGCGGAGGAAGCGGTCGCTACGTCGGATCACCTTCGTGTGCGCGAAGACGGGCTCGACGATCTGTTGGCGGCGACGGTAGAGCGCCTGTCCTTCGGGCGTCGAGAGCACGGCCTCGATCCGTTGTGATTCGTGTCCTTGGCGAGGTGAGAGCTTGCGAGGGGCGGTGCGCCGGCGGTTCTGGGTGGGGACGAGCACGTCGATCCCCTGTCGCGCACCTCGCCGATCGCGGGCGAGTTCCAGTAGCCCCCGTCCGCGAGCACGATCCCGATCGGCTCCTCGATGCCCGCCTCGCGCAGCGTCCGATGGCGTGCGCGACCATCGGCTCGAGCTGGTCTGCGTCGTTGTGCGACTTGCGTCACCTGCGCGGCGAGGATCACCTGCTCCGGGCTGGCGACGACCTGGGCGTTGTAGCCCTGCACCGACTTCCCGCCCGCCCGCTTCATCAGCCGCGTGTCCGGGTCGGTCGTGTTGAGCTTCCACCCGGCGAGCGCGGCAGGGTCGGGCGGGGCCGGCTTGCGACCCGCCAGGCGCCGCCCGTGCTCTTGCTCCCAGGACGCTCGCCAGGCGAGCTTGGCCTGATAAGCGGCCTCCTCGTCGGCCTGCGCACGCTCCAGCTGCTCCTTGCAGCGGCGCAGCCGCTCCCGGCGCGAGCGCGGGTCACAGAGCTCGGGCGGCAGCTCGTCGCCGCGCACCTCGCCAAGCTGCTCGTCCTCGGCGGCGTCCGCCTGCGCAGCCTCGGCGAGCATGCGCTCGACCTCTTCGCGGATCGAGGCGTAGCTGCGCGTCGCTCCCGCTGAGGCATTGCCGGAGAGCAAGCTCCCGTCGAGCGCGACGACTCCGACCGACACGAGTCCCGCCTGCGCGCACAACGCCAGCACCTGCGTGAAGGTGGACGCCAGCGCCTGCTCATGGCGAGCGCGAAAGCGGGCGATCGTCGCGTGGTCAGGGCTCCGGTTGGCGGTGATCACCCGGAACGCGACGTCCTCGCGGCAGCGCCGCTCGATACCGCGACTCGAGCGCTCCCCGACCGCATAGGCATAGAGGAGCAGGGCAACCATCATCTGCGGGTCGAACGCCGCCCGACCCCAACCATCGGCGCGATAAGCAGCGTAGAAAGCACCCAGGTCGATCTCGTCCACGGCATCCAGCACAAACCAGGCGAGGTGATCGTCAGGCAGCCACTCGCGCAGGCTAGGCGGCCTCTCAGAACGTTTGACCGGAAACGTGTCGGGACCTCTGGGGTTGGTGTCGAATCGGGACGCATGCGAGCCGAGGAGGTGTGGATGCGTCCCCCGGAGGTGTTCGTGCGCGAACTGGCCCCGGCTGAGGGGCAACGATTGAAGCGGCTGTCGAAGCAGTCGAGGCTGGCCTCGACCAGGCAGCGGGCGATGATCTTGTTGGCCTCCAACACGCTGATGAGCGCCCCCGAGATCGCTCGGATGCTTCTCACGGATGAGTCGCATGTGCGCAAGGTGATCCACGAGTTCAACCGGCTCGGGTTCGAGTCGTTGCGCCCTCGTTTCCGGGGCGGGCGGCCCCGCCGGATCTCGACTGACGACGAAGCCCGGATCGTCGCGGTCGCCGGCGCCCGTCCCGACACGCTCGGGGTGCCCTACACACGTTGGAGCCTGGCCAAGCTCTCCGGGTACCTGGGCGGGCAGAGGCTCGAGGTCTCGCCCGCGCAGCTCGGCCGCATCCTTGCCCGCAACGGGATCTCGCTGCAGCGGACACGCAGCTGGAAGCAGAGCCCCGACCCCGACTACGAGCAGAAGGCGGCACGGATCCTCGCCCTCTACCGCGAGCAGCCGCGAAACGGGGTCGTGATCAGCTTCGACGAGAAGGGGCCCGAGAGCCTCTGCCCCAGGCATGGCCTCGGCTGGGCGCGGCGCGGCCGCCCCGAGCGTCACCGCGCCACCTACAACCGCCGGCAGGGGATTCGCTACCTGGTCGGCGCGCTGGATGTTCATGCCGACTATCTGCGGATCAGGCCGCGGCCGCGCCGCAACGGCGCCTCCACGCTCGCGTTCATGAAGCTGACACGGCTCGCTTATCCCAAGCACGTCCGCCTCTACTGGATCCAGGACGGCCTCTCCAGCCACTGGACACCGGAGATCCGCGCCTGGGCGACCGTCAACAACATGGAGCTCGTCCCGACCCCGACCTACGCCAGCTACCTCAACCGGATCGAGAGCACCTTCGGCGCGATCGACGAGTTCGTCTGCAAGAACGCCGACTACCTCGACTGGGACGCCTTCGGCTACGCGCTGGCCGACCACGTCCGACACCGCAACAGCCCGACCGAGCGAGCGCGGCGCAAGCTCGAAGCCGACAGACGCCGCCAACGCCGAGCCGCCAAAACGACTGCCGAGCTCAAGCTCGCCGCCTGAACACTGAACACGTTTCCGGTGCAACGTTACGAGAGGCCGCACTAGGCGGCAGACAAGAACTCTTGCTCGCGGTCGCAGTCGCAGTCGATGAAGTTGTGAGGCACCGTCGACCTCCCGTGATCGAGGACGACGTCATGCTCCCGACCCCCTCGGACGACAAACCCCGGCGAAACCGGGGTTTGCGCGACACGCTCTCACGCGGGGTTTTCGGAGACGCGAACGGGACGCGCGTGTTTCTCGGCACTGAAGCCCCGGCGGTGTGGGAGGGCCGGGCAGGTGGGCTGCCCGGCCCTCGCGTGTCAGTAGCCGGCGCCGAAGTCGGTGCGCGGCACGGTCGCGAGCACCTGCTGCTGGTAGTAGACCGGGCCGCCCTCGTCGGCGGTTACGTCCGAGGGATAGTGGGTCGAGACCATCGAGCGCGTAGATGTTCTGGCGAGATCGCGAGCCCGAAGTAGTCGCCGATGAAGCCGCTGCCCGTCGGGCAGGGTTCCCGTGGCTCCGGCGCACGGGTACTGCGAGAGCCCGCCGAGGTGCTGGCCCGGCTGCTCGCGGGTCCCAGGTGAACTGCGAGATCCGCACGTTCGCCGCCGACCGGCACGCGCCGCTCCCGCTGTCCTTGTAGGCCTGCAGCGAGGTGTCGATGCAGAAGTTCGTCCGTCCCACGTCCGCCGGCAGGACGCTCGCGTCGTTCGGGCACGGCAGCACGCCGGTCGTAGAACGCGACCGCTACCGCGCCGTTCGGCCCCGCCGCAACCGAGGGCTGGAACTGGTCGGTCGGCGCGCCGGGCATGTCGAGGTTGTCGTTGACGACGACCGGCGCCGACCAGTGTGGCGCCGCCGTCGGTGGACTGGGTGAACTTGACGTCCATCTGCCCTGCGATCGCGTCCCAGTCCTCGTACGTCAGGTAGAGGTGGCCGGGATAGGTCGGGCTGGCGGCGAAGCTCTCCGTGATCCCGTCGCGGAAGCGCGTGTTCGGCAGGCCGCGCCGGCGGGATGCGCCCACGCCCGCGACCGGCACGAACGGGCCGAACGTCCGCGCGTCGTCGGTCGAGCGGGCGACGTAGATCGTCGAGCTCTCCCGTTCGGCGGGAACGAGACGACCGCGACGTAGACGTTCCCGGCCGCGTCGATCTCCGGGTAGACGTAGGTGGCCCCGGGCCGACCTGCGGACGGCGGCGTGATCGTGACGGCCTTGCGAACGTCTGGCCGCGGTCGCGCGAGACCGCCATCCGGACCTTGATCCCGCCGCCGTTGCCGTTGAAGACCGCCCAGGCGGCGTAGACGTGATCCTGGAATCTGTTGCCGGGGATGTGGTTGACGGCGACCCACTGCTTGTCCTCGACATGCCCGAGCTGCTTGGCCGAGGCGTTGTTCGACGGCTCGAGCGCCGCGCCGCCGTTGCCCTTCACCCAGTGCCGGCCCAGGTCGTCGCTGTAGGAGACATCGATCTCGCCATCGGGATGGAGCTTGGTCGCGTCGAAGAACGAGTTGAACGGCAGCACCGTCTGGTACACCCGGCCCCTGTGTCGAAGTCGACGTTCGGATCGGTTGTTGTCCGTCCAGCTCGGCGGCATCGCCTGCGTGCCGGTCGAGACACAGTCGTAGCCCTGGACCTGGTTGTTGGCCGACGGCGTCCCGCCCGGGATCTGAGTAGGCGCCGAGATAGAACATGTAGAAGGTCGAGTACTTGTCGAAGAAGAACTTCGACGCCCCGACAAGATCCTCGCTCCCGGGCCTGACCGCAAGCCACGACTCCGAATGGTTGGCGTCGAACGGACCCGCGCCACAGGTCCCGGCAGCCGGGACCCTCGAGCCCGCCGGCACCGGATAGCCCCCGCCCGTCGTCGGCGAGCTCGCAACGACATTGGTGAACGAGACGCCTCGGCCCCACCCCGAGCCGCCCGGCGCGTCGGCCATCGGCAGCGATCGCAAGTACAAGCGCGGCCACGCCGAGCCCCGCGAGCACACTCAGGAACCGTTTCATGCGTCCTTCTTTTCCCCCCGGAAAGAGATAGGTCGGTACGACGAAGCGATCACGTCACCTGCCCGGCGCCCAACTTGTCAGCGCGCCGCCAGCCCTCGAGCCACGACCTGGGACGGCGAGCGCGCTCGAGCGCAGCGGCTCCCTCGTGCGCTGCGAGATCGGCCGGCGCCGCGCAGAGACCACGCTCGCCGACATCGATCCGAAGCGCCGACGCGGAGTCCGGCCCTCACCCGGTTGACACCCGTCCGCGGAGTGTCCTAGAGTCAGCGCCGGCCGCAAGGCGGGCGCCGGAGTGAACAAAGCAGCGCCTTCGATAGTCGACCGGACGGTCAGCGTGACGGCCGCCGGGCCCGCGACGACAAGGGGGACACGGTGCCGAGGTTCCGGAGGTTTTCCGCTGCGGTTCGGAGGGGCATGCTCGGCGGGCTCGTGTTCGCGCTCGCCGTCGTGGTCGTCGCCTCGTCGTCGGCGCGCGGAGTCGAGAAGCCGTCGGCTCCCGCGGCTCGCGCGCAGGCGCTGTCGACGGCGGCCGATGCCTCGACGCCGTCGGGCGCGATCGAGCCCGGGTTCGACTCGGGCTCGTACGGCGGAAACGACGACGGAAGCTTCCCGTGCGTCGGCGCGGAGGACGGGACCCCGTTCCCGTGCGCGCCGACGGCGGTGTCGCTGCCGTTCGCGATCGACTTCTTCGGCACGACCTACACCGGGCTCTACCTCAACAACAACGGCAACCTGACGTTCGACGGGCCGCTCGGCACGTACACGCCGTACCCGCTCAGCGAGACCGGGCCGCCGATGATCGCGCCCTTCTTCGCGGACGTCGACACGAGGGCCGGGCCGACGGTGACCTTCGGCTCCGGGAACGTGAACGGGCACAGCGCGTGGGGCGTCACCTGGCCCGGCGTCGGGTGCTACCGCGAGATCACCTCGGTCGCGAACACGTTCCAGGTGCTGCTGATCGACCGCTCCGACGTCGCGCCCGGCGACTTCGACGTCGAGTTCAACTACGGGAACATCCAGTGGGACTCGGGCGAGGCCAGCGGCGGCGACGCGAACTGCGTCGGCGGCACGGCCGCGCGGGCCGGCTACGCGAGCGGCTCCGCCGAGACCGGGAGCTACTTCGAGCTGCCGGGCTCCGGCGAGAACGACGCGCTGCTCGACTCGAACGACACGACCGGCCTCGTCCACGGCAGCCACGGGAGCAGCCAGCCCGGGCGCTACGTCTACCAGTTCCGCGACGGGCTCCCGCTCACGACGAGCGGCGCGCCCGCGACCGGCGTCGGCCAGGGGAACGGCGACACCACCGTCCACGACCCGGTCTGCAACCACGGCGCGCCGGTGAACTGCGCGAGCGGCGAGTTCTGGCACCGCTTCACGGACGCCGTCGTCCCCGGCCGCGGCCCGGCGCTCGACCTCGCGCGGACGTACAACTCGATGTCCGCCGGCGTTTCGGGCCTGTTCGGGTACGGCTGGGCCTCGACGTACGGCATGAACCTCGCGAGCAACCCGGACGGCACGGTCACGATCACCGCCGGCGACGGCTCGCAGGTCACGGCGACGCCGGCCGGAGGAGGCAGCTTCGGGCTCCCGGCCTGGGCGGACTCGACGCTGACGCAGAACGGCGACGGCACCTGGACGTTCGTCCGCCACCAGACGGAGACGTTCACCTTCTCCGCGACCGGGCAGCTGCTCGCGATCGCCGACCCGAACGGCTACCGGACGACGCTCGCGTACGACGCGGGCGGCCGGCTCGCCTCCGTCACCGACCCCGCGGGGCGCAAGCTGCTCTTCGCGTACGGGAGCGACGGGCTCGTCTCGTCGGTCACCGACCCGCTGAGCCGGATGACCCGGTACGGCTACGACGGCGCCGGCAACCTCACGTCCGTCACGGACTCCGCCGGCGGCGTGACGAGGTTCGCCTACGACGCCGGCCACCGGCTCGTGACCATGACCGACCCGAACGGCGGCGTCTCGACGAACGTCTACGACGGCTCGGGGCACGTCACGAGTCAGACCGATCCGCTCGGCCGGCTGACGACCTACGCCTACTCCGGGGAGAACTTCTCCGCGTTCGGCGGGAGCACCACGATCACCGGCCCGAACGGCAACGTCGAGGTCCAGCACTACGTGAACGGCGAGCTCGTCACGGACACGCGCGGCGCCGGCAGCCCGGCGGAGGCGACGTGGGCGTACGAGTACGACCCCGACACGCTCGGCGTCACCAGCCTCACGGATCCGAACGGCCACGTCACCACGAACACGTACGACGCGAGCGGGAACCTCACGAGCACGACCGACCCGCTCGGCCGCACGACGACCGCGACGTTCAACGCGCTCGACGAGCCGCTCGCGACCACCGACCCGTCGGGAGTGACGACGACGTTCGTCTACGACGCGAACGGCAACCTCGGGTCGGTGTCGCGGCCGCTCGGCATGAGCCAGACGCAGACGAAGTCGCTCGCGTACGGCGATGCCGCCCATCCGGGCGACGTGACCGGCGTGACGGACGCGAACGGCAAGACGACGACGCTCGTCCACGACGCGAACGGCGACCTCCTCAGCACGACCGATCCGCTCGGGAACAGGCGGACCGCGACCTACGACGTCGCCGGCGAGCTCCTCACGACGGTGAGCGCGCGCGGGAACGCGGCGGGCGCGAATCCCGCCCAGTTCACGACGAGCTACGCCTACGACGCGCTCGGCCGGGTGATCCGCGTCACCGACCCGCTCGGCCACGTGACCACGAAGTCGTACGACGGCGACGGCAACCCGATCGCCGCCACCGACCGCGACGGCAACACGACGCTCTACCGCTACGACGCGGACAACGAGCTCGTCGGGGTGACGCGCGCCGACGGCACGACGGTGCAGTACGGCTACGACGGCGACGGCAACCAGCTCACCCAGACCGACGGCGCCGGCCGGACGACGAGCTACGCGTACGACGCGCTCGACCGGCTCTCGTCGGTCACCGACCCGCTCGGCCGCACGACCGCGTACGGGTACGACGCGACCGGCAACCGCACGTCGCTCGTCGACCCGAGCGGGCGGACGACGAGCTACGCCTACGACGCCGCGAACGAGCTCACGTCGGTCGGCTACTCGGACGGGACGACGCCGAACGTGACCTACGCGTACTCGGCCGACGGCCAGCGGACGAGCATGGCCGACGGCACCGGGACGACCGCGTACGTGTACGACACCCTGAACCGGCTCACGTCGCAGACGAACGGCGCGGGCCAGACGGTCGCCTACGGCTACGACCTCGCCGGCCACCTCACGAGCCTCACGTACCCGAACGGCAAGACGGTCACGCGGACGTACGACGCCGCCGGGCGGCTCACGGCGATCCGCGACTGGCTCGGCCACACGACGACCCTCACCCCGAACCCCGACGGCGCCACGGCAGGCGTCGCGTACGGGAACGGCGTCACGGCCGCGACCGTGTTCGACGCGACCGATCGCCCGACGACGATCACCGACAAGGCCGCGGGCGGGTCGACCCTCGCGAGCTTCGCGTACGCGCGCGACGGCAACGGCCAGGTCACCTCCACGACCCCGACCGGCGCCGGCCAGGGCGGGAACGAGACGTACAGCTACACGACGCTGAACCAGCTCAAGACGCTGAACGGCTCGACGTACGGCTACGACGCGGCGGACAACATCGTCAAGCTCGCGAACGGCACCGGTCTCGCGTACGACGCGGCGAACGAGGTCACGACGCTCACGCCGACGTCCGGGCCCGCGACGACGTTCGCCTACGACCCGGAGGGCAACCGGAAGAACGGGCTCGCGCCGGGCGGCTCCGCGGTCGGGTACTCGTACGACCAGGCGAACCGGCTCGTGGGGTCGAACGGCGGCGCGAGCGGGCACCTGTTCGCGTACGCGGCCGGGACGGGCTGCGGCGCGATCAGCATCTCCGGCAGCAACAACGACATCTCGCGCGGCGTCCTGTGGAGCAACGGCGGGATCACCGCGACCGGCACGCACAACTCGGCCGCCGCCGTGCTCGTCGCGAAGGCGCCGCCGACGTGCTCGTTCCCGTCGTCGCTCACGCCGCCCGGGCCGACGCCGGTCGCGCCGCGCGCTGCCGGCGACTGGCCGGTGCCGCTCCCGGCGGTGCCGGCGACGTGCACGAGCGGCAACGCGCCGGCGCTCAACGCGAGCTGGCTCGCGACCCACGCGCCGGGCGTGTACTGCTGGACGGGGACGATCTCGATCTCCGCGAGCGGCCTCACGTTCAACGGCTACGAGCTCGTCTCGAACGGCGCCACCCAGGCCAACGCGATCGCGGTCACGGGGAAGGACACGTTCGTCGGCTCGATCCTCTACGCGACGGCCGGCGGGGTCACCGTCAGCGGGACGACCACGCTGAGCGGGCAGATCTTCGCGCCGAAGGGGACCGTCGCCCTCACCTCGGCCACGAACGCGATGCAGTCGGCCTCCGTCGAGGGCGCGGGGCTCGCGATCAGCGGCAACTCGAGCTCGTACGCCGGTTCCGGCCCGGACGTCCTCCCGACGACCTACACGTACGACGGCGACGGCCTGCGCGCGTCGAAGACCGCGCTCGGCGCGACGCTCCGCTTCGCGTGGAACCTCGCGGGCGGCCCGCCGGTGCCGCTGACCGACGGCTCGACCAGCTACCTCTACGACGACAGCGGGACCCCGCTCGAGCAGATCGACGCCGCCGGAACGCCGCTGTACTACCAGCACGACCAGCTCGGCTCGACGCGGCTCCTCACCGACCAGGGCGGCAACGTCGTCGCGACGTACAGCTACGACCCGTACGGGAACCTCACCGGCCACACGGGCACGGCCGACACGCCGCTCCGCTGGGCGGGCCAGTACCAGGACGCGAACACCGGCCTCTACTACCTCCACGCGCGGTACTACGACCCGCTGACCGCGCAGTTCCTGACGCGCGACCCGATCGCGCCGGTCACGCAGGCGCCGTACGCGTACGTCGGCGGGAACCCGCTCACCTTCGTCGACGTCACCGGCCTCGACTGCGGCTGGAACCCGTTCTGCTACGCCGGCGAGGTGATCGACTGGGTCGGGGGCCATCCGATCCAGGCGATCGGGATCACGGTCGCGACGGCATCGCTGATCCTGACGCTCGGCACCGACGCGCCGGAGGTCTTCGCGGTGGACTTCGCGCTCGTCGAGACGGCCGACGGCGGGACGGCGTTCGCCATCGCCATCGAGGATGTGGTCATCCCCGAGTCCGAGCTCGTGTCGCTGCTCGGCTCGATCACGGAGGCGTACGGCTACGGCGAGGCGGCGTACGACTGCCTCTACGAGCGCAACTACAACGCGTGCGCCTGGGACATCACGGGCCTGCTGATCGGACGCGGCCTGACCGCGGTCGGGGCCGACGAGCTCCAGCGCAAGGTGTTCGACTGGCTCGTCGAGGTCGGAGGCCCGATCGTCGCACCCGACCCGACCGAGCCGCCGCCCGGCCCGCTCGGGCCGCCGTGCCCGACGTGACGGCCGGCCACCTCGTCGCCGACTCGCTCCAGAGCACGGGGCTCCGACTCGCGCTCTTCGGGCTGCTGCTCGGAGGCGTGAGCTACTTCACGACGAGGCCCGGCTTCCGACGCTCTCGGGGTGCGTACGGCCGCGGCCAGGACCGGGTGGTGCGGGCGGTCGCGATCCCGCTCCTCGTGGTCGGCGTGATCGGCCTCGTCCTCTGGGTCGTCGGCGCGCTGCGCGGTTAGGTTCTAAGCCTCAGTCCGCGCCGCCGGCCGCGTTCGGCTCCTGCAGCCGCGCCGCGGAGGCGAGCGCGCGGCGGGCGTCGTCCGCGGCGTGCTCGATCCCGGCGGCCGCGTACGCGGCGTCCTCGTCGAGCGTCTCGTGCTCGAGCAGCGCGTTCGCGAGCGAGTCGAGCTTGCCGCGGTTCTCGGTCAGGAGCGCGACGACCTGCGTCGTACGCCTCGCCGACGATCCGCCGCACCTCCTCGTCGATCATCTCCTGCGTGCGCGCCGAGACCTCGGACGCGCCCGGGAGGAACGGGCCGCGGCCGTCGGACGGGATCACCGCGAGCGGGCCGATCGCGTCGCTCATCCCCCACCGGCCGACCATCTGCCGCGCGATCTCGGTGAGCTGCTGGATGTCCGACTCGGCGCCGGTCGTGACCTCGCCGAAGACGAGCTCCTCCGCGGCGCGGCCGCCGAGCGCGACCTTGATCTTCGCGAGCAGCTCGCGCTTGCTCGTAGCTGAAGCGGTCGGCGTCCGGCGCCGAGAACGTGACGCCGAGCGCCATCCCGCGCGGGATGATCGAGATCTTCCGGACCGGGTCCGCGCCCGGCGTGAGCATCCCGACGATCGCGTGGCCGCCCTCGTGGTACGCCGTCCGCTCCCGGTCGGCCGGGCTCATCATCACCTGCCGCTCGGCGCCGAGGACGATCCGCTCGAGCGCGTCGGTGAAGTCGGACTCGTTGACCGCGCTCGTGCTCGCGGCGGGCGGCGAGGAGCGCGGCCTCGTTGACGAGGTTCGCGAGGTCGGCGCCGACCATCCCCGGCGTCGTCGCGGCGATCCGGCCGAGGTCGACGTCGTCGGCGAGCGGCACCGACCGGGTGTGCACCTCGAGGATCTTCTGCGCGTCCCGCCCGGTCCGGCGGCTGCACGGCGACGCGGCGGTCGAAGCGGCCCGGCCGCAGCAGCGCGCTGTCGAGCACGTCGGGCCGGTTCGTCGCCGCGATCACGATCACGCCGGTCGACGAGTCGAAGCCGTCCATCTCGGTGAGGATCTGGTTCAGCGTCTGCTCGCGCTCGTCGTTGCCGCCGCTGAAGCCGGCCGACGCCCGACGTCCGCGAGCGGCCGATCGCGTCGAGCTCGTCGATGAACACGATCGCCGGCGCCGCCTCCTTCGCCTGCGCGAACAGGTCGCGCACGCGCGCCGCGCCGATCCCGACGATCGCCTCGACGAACTCCGACGCCGACATCGAGAAGAACGGCGCGCCGGCCTCGCCGGCGACCGCGCGCGCGAGCAGCGTCTTGCCGGTCCCGGGCGGCCCGCTCAGCAGCACGCCGTGCGGGATCCGGCCGCCGAGCCGCTGGTACTTCTCGGGATGCCGGAGGAAGTCGACCACCTCGGTCAGCTCGGCCTTCGCCTCGTCGATCCCGGCGACGTCGGCGAACGTGACCGTCACCCCGGAGGGCTCGAACCGCCGCGCGCGCGAGCGGCCGAACGCGCCCAGCATCCCCTGCACGTTGCCGGCCCGCCGCATCAGCCAGAAGAGCAGGCCGACGAACAGGATCGTCGGCCCGAAGCCGAGCAGCAGGCTCTGCCACCACGGCCCGGCCGTCGAGAGCGGCTTCGCGTTCACGACCACGCGCTCGCGCCCGAGCAGCGCCGACAGCGCCTTCGTGTCCGCGAACGCGGGGATCTCGGTCTGGAAGCGCGTCGTCGGCTTCGACCCCGCGTAGCCCTCCGCGTGCTTGAACGTCCCCTGGATCGCGGTGCCCTTCGACGTGATCGAGACGACGTTCCCGTCGCCGACCTGCGTGGAGGAAGAACGGGCTGTACGGGACGCGGGCGCGCGCGGGCGCGCGCATCGCGTGCGCGGCGAGGAGGAAGTTGAGCGCGAGCAGCCCGACGACGAACACGACGAGGCGGCCGCTCGGGCGGAAGCGCGGCCGGCCCGGTGGCGCGGCCGGGCTCTGGGACCCGGCGGACGGCGGCTGGGGCGTGCTCACGCCGGAACCATGCCACCTCGCCGCCGCGGAGAGCGGCTCAGCGGCGCCGGTCGGCGCTCTCGACCGCGCGGCGCTTTGCTGCCCGGGCGTCCGCCGATCCGCGCAACTCGGCGCGATTCCGGTCCTCGACGTAGCGGACGTTCGCGTACTCGACCGCCTCGTCGTGCTCGAAGCCGAGCTCGTCGAGCGCGAGCCGGTACCACCCCTGCCACGCCTTCGGCAACACGTCCATGTACGACGCGTGATAGCCGGGCCCCGGCCGTGCGTGGGTTACGAGCCGGTCACCTTCCGGCGACGAGGTGGCGAGCTCAGCCCGGAGGCGCGAGCGCGGAGATGTGCCGCGCCCGGCGGCGCGCCAGCTCCGCGAGACGGTCCTGGGCGTTGACGGTGCCGGCGCTCGACACCTTGCGCCATTCGCCGTCGGGCTGCAATTCCCACGCGAGCACGTCGTCGGCGAGGAGCACGTCGACGACCTCGTCGAGCTGGGCCTGGAGCTCCGGGTCGCGGACCGGCGCGAGGACCTCGACGCGGCGGTCGAGGTTGCGCCGCATCAGGTCGGCCGAGCCGATCAGGTACGTCGCGTCCGGGCCGGCGCCGAAGCGGTACAGGCGCGAGTGCTCGAGGTACCGGCCGACGATCGAGCGCGCGCGGATCGTCTCGGACAGGCCCGGGACGCCCGGCCGCAGGCAGCAGATCCCGCGCACGATCAGGTCGACCTGCGCGCCCGCGGCGGCGGCCTCGTACAGCGCGTCGATCGTCTCCTGGTCGGAGAGGCTGTTCATCTTCAGCGTGATCCGGCCCCCCTCGAACGCCTGGCCCCGGATCAGCTCGACGAGCCCCGACCGCAGCCCGGCGGGCGCGACGTGGAGCGTGCGGAAGTCCGTCTGGCGGCTGTACCCGGTGAGCAGGTTGAACACGTCGGAGACGTCGGCGGTGAGCTCCGGGTCGGCGGTGAAGAGGCCGAAGTCCTCGTAGATCCCGGCCGTCTCCGGGTTGTAGTTCCCGGTGCCGACGTGCGCGTAGCGGCGGATGCCGGTGCCCTCGCGCCGGACCGCGAGGCAGAGCTTCGCGTGCGTCTTCAGCGCGACGACGCCGTAGGCGACGTGGACGCCGGCCTCCTCGAGCTGCTGGGCCCAGCCGATGTTCGCCTCCTCGTCGAAGCGCGCCTTCAGCTCGACGATGCAGACGACCTGCTTGCGCTCGCCGGCGGCGGCGATCAGCGCCTCCATCATCCGGCTCTCGTCCGCCGAGGTGCGGTACAGCGTCTGCTTGATCGCGAGCACGGCCGGGTCGTGCGCGGCCTGCTCGATGAACGCCTCGACCGACGTCTCGAACGACTCGTACGGATGATGGACGAGCAGGTCGCCGTCGCGGATCACGCCGAAGAGGTCGGGCGACTCCGACTTCTCGGTCGCGAGCAGCCGCGCGGGCGTGATCGGCGTCCAGCGCTCGAGCTTGAGCTCGGGCCGTTCGAGCCCGACGAGCTGCCAGAGCCCGCGCAGGTCGAGCAGCCCGTCGACGCGGAAGATGTCGTCCTCGCCGAGCCGGAGCTCGCGCTCGAGCATCGTCAGCGTCTCGTCCGACATCGAGGAGTGGACCTCGAGCCGGACGACGGTCTTCGAGCGCGAGCGCCGTCGCAGCACGGACTCGACCGCCGCGACGAGGTCGCCGCCGCCGCCGCCCTGCAGGTCGATGTCGTAGTCGGTGTTCCGCGTGACGCGGAACGGGACGCACTCGACGATCTCCATCCCGGGGAAGAGCGCCGAGACGCGGCGCGCGGCCAGCTCCTCGACGGCGACGAAGCGCTCTCCGTCCGGCAGCGCGACGAAGCGCGGCGCGAGCGGCGGCACCTTCACGCGCGCGAGCCTCCGCGTCAGCTCGCCCGGCGCCCGCACGACGACCGCGAGGTTGAGCGAGAGGTTCGAGACGTACGGGAACGGGTGCGCGGGATCGACCGCGAGCGGCGTCAGGATCGGGAAGAGCTGCTCGTCGAAGACGCCGGTGAGGAACGCGCGGTCGTCGTCGCCGAGCTCGTCCCAGCCGACGAGGCGGATCCCGGCGGCGGCGAGCTCCGGGACGACCTGCGTCGCGAAGATCGAGCACTGACGGGCGCCGAGCTCCGCCACGCGCGCCGCGACCGCGTGGAGCGTGCCGGCGGTGCTCTCCTCCTCGAGCCCGCTCGAGTGGATCCCCGCCGCGAGCTGCATCTTCAGGCTCCCGATCCGGACCTGGAAGAACTCGTCGAGGTTGCTGCTGAAGATCGCGAGGAACTTCGGCCCGCTCGAGCACCGGCAGCGACCGGTCCGCAGCGAGCGCGAGCACGCGCTCGTTGAAGTCGAGCCACGAGAGCTCGCGGTTCAGGTACCGGCCGCGCGTGTCCTCGGCCGAGACGGCCGCGAGGCGCGCGACGGCCTCCGAGGCGTCTCCGGGCGCGGTCACGTCGGGCATGAGCTCTTCGCGGTCCACAGGCGGATGGACAGGCTAGCGCCCGGCCGGACCGTATGCTTGCCGCGTCGTGAGAGCGTTTGCCCTGATCGACTTCGAGAGCGGCCCGGCCCTCCGCGACGTGCCTGCGCCGGAGCCCGGCGCGGGCGACCTGCTCGTCCGCGTCCAGGCGTCGTCGATCAACCGGGTCGACGTCCTGATCGCGGCCGGCGTGCTCCGCGGGATGATGGAGTACGCGTTCCCGGTGATCCCCGGCCGCGACTTCGCCGGCGTCGTCGAGCGCGTCGGGCCGGAGGTCACGCGGTTCGCCGTCGGGGACGAGGTGCTCGGGTGGATCACCTCGCCGGTCCTCCACGACGGCACGTGGGCCGAGTTCGCCGTCGCCGCGGAGACCGGCTTCGTCGCGCACCGGCCGGCGGTGCTCGACGCCGTTCGCGCAGGCGCGCTGCCGCTCGCGGGGCAGACGGCGCTGGCCGCGGTCGACGCGGTCGCACCGTCCGCCGGCGAGCGCGTGCTCGTCGTCGGCGCGAGCGGCGGGGTCGGGAGCTTCGCGGTCCAGCTCGCGGCGCAGCGAGGCGCGACGGTGATCGCGACCTCGAAGCCCGGCGAGGAGGCGTGGCTCGGCGGGCTCGGAGCCGCCGAGACCGTCGACTACACGACCGACGACCTCGTCGCGATGGTTCGCGAGCGGCACCCGGACGGGCTCGACTGCCTCGTCGACACGGTCAGCCAGCAGCCCGCCGACTTCGAGCGCACCGCCGGCCTCCTTCGCGACGGCGGCCGCGCCGCGTCGACCGTCGGCGCCGCGAGCCCCGGCGGCCGCGACCTCGCGACGACGAACGTGATGGCCGATGCGGCCGACCCGGCCGGCATCGCCTTCCTCGCCGAGCTCGCCGGCTCCGGCGAGCTCGAGATCCCGGTCGTCGCCGTCTACCCGTTCGACGAGACGGCGGCCGCGATCGAGGCGTTCGCGAGCGGCAAGCGCGGCAAGATCGCGCTCACCTTCGCCTAGCCGCGCTACGCCGCCGCGAGGGCGCGCCGGCGGTTGAACGACTCGACGCGGCTTCCGCTCGCCACCGCGCGCTCGCGGCCGGTGTAGGCCGGATGGCAGTTCGAGCAGACCTCGACCGACAGCGCCGTCGCCGTCGAGCGGATGCCGTACGACGCTCCGCAGGTCGCGCAGACGACGTCGAGATCGTGGAGCTCCGGGTGCTGGGTCATGGTGCCTCCTCTCAAGCGTTGCTTCATGCAACGCGACGACGGAGTATGCCACATGGAGTTGCGTGACGCAACTGTCAGATGTCGAGGCGCGAGACCTCGAGGTCGAGGTCTCGCTCGACCCGGCGCATCACCTCGTCGCTGATCTCCCCCGTGTTGCGGAGCTCGATCACCGCGTGCCGCTCGGCGTCGAGGAGCTCGCGGCGGAGGCGCTGGTACTTCATCGACCGTTTCTCGATCTTGCGGTCGCCGTCGGGATCGCTGCGCGCCGAGAAGCGATCGATCCGGAACCGGTACGCGCCGCGCATCCGCTCGGCGGTGTCGTCCAGCACCCACGACTCGGCCTGCAGCTCGTCGAGGCGCGCGAGCGCGGCCTCGGCCGCGCGCACCCGCGCGAGCGCCTCCTCGGCTTCGGCGCCGCCGTCGTCGGCCTCGAGCCGGAGCGCGCGGATCACGGCCGGCAGCGACAGCCCCTGCACGAGCAGCGTCGCGAGCACGACCGTGAACGCGAAGAAGACGATCAGCTCGCGGCCGGGCAGCGGCACGCCCGCGTCCGTGCTCAGCGGGATCAGCAGCGCCGCGGCGATCGTGACCGCGCCGCGCATGCCGTTCCACGAGACGAACGCCGCGTGCGTCCACGGCGCACGGTCCGCGCGCGCCGCCCGAGCCAGCGCGGGACGTACTCCATCCCGAACACCCACACGATTCGCACGACGATCACCGCGAGCACGATCGCGGTCGCCTCCCACGCGAGCGACCAGCCGCTGCGCCCGACGAGCCCGTCGACGATCGGCCGGAGCTGCAGGCCGATCAGCCCGAACAGGAGCACGTTCAGCAGGAAGATCAGCACCTCCCAGAAGCCGCGGCCCCACAGCCGCGTCTCCACCGTCGTCAGCTCGGGCGTGAACCAGCCGATGTAGACGCCGGCGGTCACGACCGCGAGCACGCCGGAGACGCCGAGCGCCGATGCCGGCAGGAACGCGAGGTACCCGGTCATGAACGCGATCGTCACCTCGAGCGGCGGGTTGTCGAGCGCGCGCCGGACGCGCCGGACGACGTAGCCGACCGCGAGGCCGACGGCGATCCCGCCGACGATCGTGACGACGAGTCGCAGCCCCGCGGCCCACGGCGAGAACGTCCCCGCCACCGCGGCGACGATCGCGGTCCGGAGCAGCACCAGCGCGGTGCCGTCGTTGAGGAGGCTCTCGCCCTCGATGACGTCGAGCAGCCGCCGCGGCACGCCGAGCCGCTGCCCGATCGCGGTCGCGGCGATCGGATCGGTCGGCGAGACGACCGCGCCGAGCACGAACGCCTCCGCCCACGGGAGGTGGGCGACCCGGTGCGCGACCACCGCCACGGCGGCCGTCGTCGCGACGACGAGCCCGACCGCGAGCACCGAGATCGGCTTCAGGTTCTGCCGGAGCTCGCGGAGGCCGGTGAAGTACGCCGCCACGTAGAGGAGCGGCGGCAGGATCCCGATCAGCACGACGTCCGGCGGCATCGTCACCTTCGGCACGCCCGGCGCGAACCCGAGCAGCAGCCCGCCGACGACGAGCAGGATCGGGTACGGGATCCGCAGCGGCCCCGACGCGATCAGCAGCCCCGCGGCGCAGACGATCAGCACGAGGAGCTGCAGCTCCTGGCGCGCGCCGAACGCGAGGACGAGGCCCGTCACGGCCGGAGCATCGCGCATCATCGGCGCATGAGCGGACGCATCTCGTTGCGCGCGGCGATCGCCGAGGCCGCAGCCCGGGATCCCGTGCTCGCGGACCTCGTGGCGCGCGTCGGGCCGCTCGGCCACCGGCCGCGCGACCCCGACGGCCCCTTCGGGGCGCTCGTCCGCGCGATCGTCTTCCAGCAGCTCGCGGGGAACGCGGCGCGCGCGATCCACGGTCGCGTGCGCGCAACGGTCGGCGGCGCGCTCACGCCGGAGTCGGTCGCGGCAGTCCCCGACGAGGCGCTCCGCGCCGCCGGCCTGTCGGCGAACAAGCTCCTCTCGCTGCGGGACCTCTCGGCGAAGGTCATGGACGGGAGCGTCGACCTGCGCGGCTCGTCGCGGCGCGGCGACGACGAGCTCGTCGCATCGCTCACGACCGTGCGCGGGATCGGCCGCTGGACGGCGGAGATGTACCTGCTCTTCGAGCTGCGCCGGCTCGACGTGTGGCCCGTCGACGACCTCGGCGTCCGCCAGGGCTACGGCCTCGCGTGGAGGCTCGTCCCGCCGCCGACCGCGAAGGAGCTCGACCCGCTCGGCGACCGCTTCCGGCCGTACCGCTCCGTCGTTGCCCGCTACTGCTGGGCGGCGGTGCCGCTGCTCCGCGGCTGAGGGGCGCCAGCCTCGGCTCTTGGCGGGGGCGCCGAGCGTTGTCCTCCCGATCACCACCGCCCATACTTGGCGACAATGCCGCTGAGCTTGGCACAGTCCCAGGTGCTCATCGCTGCCGCGCACGACCACGCAGCGGTGAACGGCTGGCAGATCGCCGTCGCCGTCGTCGACGAGGGCGGACTGCTCGTCGCGCTCGGCCGCATGGACGGCGCCTTCCCGCTCTCACCGCAGATCGCCGAAGCGAAGGCAGCCGGCGCGGCGCTGTGGCACCGCGACGGCGAACAGCTCGCCGCCAGCCGCGCGTCCCACGAGGGATTCTTCGACGCCGTCAGCCGGCTCGTCCGGCTACCACTCATTCCAGGCCCGGGCTCGGTGGTGATCCGGAACGGCGAGAGCGTGCTGGGCGCGGCCGGGGCAAGCGGCGCGAGCGGCGACGACGACCGCGCGTGCGTCGAGGCAGGTCTGAGGGCCGTCATTCCGGGCTGGACGCCGGCCGGGCTCGCCCCTGACGGACCTTCTGCGGGCGATGCAGGAGGGCCGGCGCTTCGTCGAGAGACAGCACGCTGAGATGCTGAGCGTTTGCGCCATGACGCCCAACGGTTCCGGGTCACCGAGACGGCGCGGCGAACCCGGCGATGATGAAGTAGACGCCGACAACCGCGAAGGCTGCCCCGACCACGACCTCGCCGCTCCCGAAACCACCGTGGCGTTCGGATCCGCTCGGGGATCGACTCGTCCGTGAAGCCGATGAACCGAAGCTCCGGAGGCACCTCCCGATCACGGTATTGAAGCCACCCGACATAGAGGATCGGCAGGCCAAGCAGAACCAGCGCAAGACCGATCGGCACCCGGAATCCACGCTCTCATCCTGTCGCGCTCGCCGACGTCTTGCGTCGAGGACCTGAACGGCCGGCTGCGCCACCGTCCTCGCCCTCGCGCTTGACCTTCACGTACCGGTCGCCTCGTCTAGAACGAGCCGAGCGCCGCGGCGAAGCGCGGCTCGGCCGCGGTCGCCTCCAGCCGCGCGAAGTGCTCCTCGGCATACGCCGAGAAGTCGAAGTCGAGGTCGGCGATCGCCTGCTGGACGACGCCCCACATCGCCTCGCGGAAGTCCGACATGAACCGCATGAGGACGTGGATGGCGAGGTCGCCGCCGCCGTACGCGGCGAGCAGCGCCTCGTCGCCGGCCTCGTCGAGACCGTTCGAGACCGCGAAGTTCGCGAGGTCGAAGGCGGGGTCGCCCATGCCCGCGTACTCCCAGTCGACGATCCACGACGCGGTCGCGGCCCCGGATGAAGTTCGCCGCGAGCAGGTCGTCGTGGCACGCGCGCGGGTCGAACCCGCCGCGGCGGCGCTCGATCCGGTCGGCCGTCGCCTTCGCGGCCGCGAAGCCGTGCGGGAGCACGACGCCGCGGGCGCGGGCGGTCGTCGCGTATGCCTCCACGACGCGGAAGGCGTCGAACCGCCCGGGGATCGCCGGCCCGCTGTGGAGGCGGCGGAGCAAGGCGGCCGCCTCCGGTGCGGACACGGCCCCGACCTCGCCCTCGACGAAGCGCGTGACGAGGTACCCATCCGGCTCGACGAACGCGACGACCTCCGGGCCGATCCCGAGCGCGGCGGCGTTGAGCGACGCGGCGTGCTCGACGCGGCGGTCGATCCCGAGCAGCTCCGTGTCCCTGCCGCCGACCCGCAGCACGAACGCCTCGCCCCCGGTCCGCACGCGGAAGTTGCGGTTCGTGATCCCGCCGCCGAGCGGCTCGACCGAGTCGACGCCGCCGGGCCACACGCGCGCGACGACCTCGTCGATCACGCCCGCACGCGCTCGCCGGCCGGGTCGAAGAGCGGCTCGGCCGCGACCTCGCCCGCCACCCACTCGCCGAAGATCTCGACCTCGACCGGCTGGCCGACCGCGGCACGCTCCGCCGGCAGGTACGCGTACGCGATCGAGCGCTCGACCGAGTAGCCGTAGCCGCCGCTCGTGACGCGGCCGACCGCGGCGCCCTCGACGCGCACGGGCTCGGAGCCGAGCGCGACCGCGCGCGGATCGGCGAGGACGAGGCACGCGAGGCGCCGCTCCGGCTCCCGCGCGGCGAGCAGCGCCTCGCGGCCGACGAACTCGCCCTTGTCGAGCTTGACCGCGAAGGCGGTCCCGGCCTCGAACGGCGTGTCGTCCGGCGTGATGTCGGCGCCCCACACGCGGTAGCCCTTCTCGAGCCGCAGCGAGTCGATCGCCCGGTAGCCGCCCGCGACGAGGCCGAGCTCGCGGCCCGCCGCCCAGATCGTGTCCCAGAGCGCCAGCCCGAACTCGGTCGGGCAGTAGAGCTCCCAGCCGAGCTCGCCGACGTAGGTCACGCGCAGCGCGAGGCACGGCACCGGGCCGACCGCGAGCTCCCGCGCGCGCATGTACGGGAAGTCGAGCGGCGTCGTCGTCAGCGGCTGGAGGATCTCGCGGGCGCGCGGCCCCCACAGGCCGAGGCACGCGTGCGCCGAGGTGACGTCGTCGACCGCGACGCCGTCGGGCGCGTGCTCGCGGATCCACGAGAGGTCGTGCTGGCCGAACGCGGTGCCGGTGACGATCCGGAACCGGTCCTCGGCGAGCCGCGTGACCGTGAAGTCGCACTCGATCCCGCCGCGGCGGTTGAGCATCGACGTGTACGTGATCGCGCCGACGTCGCGCGCGACGCGGTTCGCGCAGAGCGACTCGAGGAACCCGGCGGCGTCTTCGCCCGAGACCTCGATCTTCGCGAACGAGGTCTCGTCGAAGAGCGCGGCGGCCTCGCGGCAGGCGAGGTGCTCGGCGCCGATCGCCGGCGACCACAGCCGGCCCGCCCAGCCGCGCGGGCGGAGCGACTCGTCACCCCGCGCCGCGTTCGGCTCGAACCAGTTCGCCCGCTCCCAGCCCGACTTCTCGCCGAACGCGGCGCCGAGCTCGCGCGAGCCGCGGGTACGCCGGCGAGAGCCGCAGCGGCCGTCCGGCCTGCCGCTCGTGGCCCGGGTACTTGACGTCGTAGTAGGTCGCGTACACCTCGGTCGTGCGGGCGAGCGTGTACTCGCGCGCGCGGTAGGCGCGGCCGAACCGGCGCGAGTCCATGTGCCACACGTCGAGCGACGGCACGCCCTCGACGATCCACTCGGCGACGAGCTGCCCGAGCCCGCCCGCGCCCGCGAGCCCGTGCGCGCAGAAGCCGGCCGCGGTCCAGAGGCCGCGCACGCTCGTCGGCCCGAGGATGAACTCGCCGTCCGGCGTGAACGCCTCCGGCCCGTTGACCAGCCGGATCACCTCCTGGTCGGCGAGCGACGGCACGCGCACGACGGCGTTCTCCATCAGCTCCTCGAACCGCGGCCAGTCCTCGCCGAGCAGCTTCCCGTTGAAGTCGGGCGGGATCCCGTCGAGCGACCACGGCGCCGGGCTCCGCTCGTAGCCGCCCATCACGAGGCCGCCGGACTCCGGCCGGAAGTACACGAGCAGCGACGGGTCGCGCATCGTCGGCATGTCGGTCGGGAGGCCGGACGGCTTCGTGATCAGGTACTCGTGCGCCATCGGCACGATCGGGACGTCGACCCCCGCGAGCGCGCCGAGCTCC
The DNA here is from genome assembly GCA_963729135.1 of uncultured Actinomycetes bacterium. Classification (GTDB taxonomy): domain Bacteria; phylum Actinomycetota; class Thermoleophilia; order Gaiellales; family Gaiellaceae; genus PALSA-600. Next base: position 196,764 of record CAVSMT010000005.1, on the reverse strand, counting down.
TTCGCGAACATCCCGCCGGCGTTGACGACGACATCGGCCTCGATCTCGCCCTTGTCGGTCACGACGCCGGTGACGCGGCCGCGCTCGACCGGGATCGCGGTCACGCGGGTGTGCTGGTACAGCTCCGCGCCGCCGCGCCGCGCGCCCTCGGCGAGCGCGAAGGTGAGCTGCGACGGGTCGATGTAGCCGTCGGTCGGGAGGAACGCCGCGCCGAGCACGCCGTCGGTCGACATCGGCGGGAAGAGCTCCTGGGCCTCGGCCGCGGAGATCAGCTCGAGCGGCAGCCCGAACGTCTTCGCCCAGCCCGACTGGCGCGCGAGCTCCTCCATCCGCTCGGGCGCCGAAGCGAGCCGCAGCGACCCGACCTCGCGCCACCCGGTCTCGAGCCCGACCTCGGCGCCGAGCGTGCGGTACAGCTCGACGGAGTTCATCATCATCCGCGTCAGGCTGAGCGAGCCGCGGAGCTGGCCGACGAGCCCGGCGGAGTGGAACGTCGAGCCGCTCGTGAGCTCGGCCCGCTCGACGAGGACGACGTCGTCCCAGCCGAGCCGCGTGAGCCAGTAGAGGATCGAGCAGCCGCCGACGCCGCCGCCGATCACGACCACGCGTGCGCGCGACCTCACTCCGGCGTGACGTACGCGGCCGTGAGCCCCCCGTCGACGAGGAACGTCGCCCCGGTGACGTACGACGACTCGTCGCTCGCGAGGAAGAGCGCGCCGTTCACGACCTCGCGCGGCTTCGCGAGCCGGCCCGTCGGCCAATGGACGCGCCGCCGCTCGAGCGCCGCCGGGTCGTCCCCGAAGATGTTGAGCAGGAGCGGCGTCTCGACCGGCCCCGGGCAGAGCGCGTTGACGCGGATCCCCTCGCGTGCGAACTGCACGGCGAGCTCGCGGGACAGCGCGATCACGGCGCCCTTCGACGCCGTGTACGAGATCTGCGAGGTCGCGGCCCCGACGATCGCGACGAACGAGGCGACGTTGATCACGGAGCCGCCGCCGCGCTCGCGGAGGTACGGGATCCCGTGCTTGCAGCAGAGGAAGACGCCCTTCACGTTCACGTCCTGCACGCGCTGCCAGGCCTCGACGGACGTGTCGAGGATCGACGCATCGTCGTCGGGCGAGATCCCGGCGTTGTTGTAGAGCACGTCGATCCCTCCGAACCGCTCCGCGGTCGCGGCCATCATCGCGGCGACGCGATCCTCGTCGGCGACGTCGACGGGGAGCGCGAACGCGTCGCCGTCGCAGAGCCCGGCCGTCTCTTCCGCGGCGGCGCCGTTCACGTCGGCGGCGCAGACCTTCGCGCCCTCCGCGGTGAAGAGGATCGCCGCCTCGCGCCCCATCCCGCCGCCGGCGCCGGTGATCACGCACACCTTTCCGGCCAGCCGTCCCATCGTGGCGCGATTCTCCTACAGGAGGCGAACGGAACACGGAGACAGCGGTCATGTCCGGGTCGGACAGGTCGCTTGCGGCCCCTTGCCGGCCGCGCATCGTCGGGCGCACGACCCGGGCAATGCGGCGACCGTCCGGGTTCAGGCGACGTCCCGGTCGAACTCGATCGTGAGTCCGGTGGTCGCCTCCCGGCAGAGGATGCCGATGGCGATCTCGCAGTCGTCCCTGGTCATGTACCCCTCGCCGGACACGGCCATGACCCGATTCTCCGCTGTGAGGAACCGCCACCGGAACGCGTCGGCGCCGTCCTTGTGGATGAAGAAGCGGTACGGAGTCTCGGGCATGGTCAGGGTGTCCCCGGAGCGCCCGCGCGGGGCCGGTCGCGGGCCTCTCGAGCGGGTGAACGCGAAGGCGCCGACAGCCGGCAGCACCGTGAGCAGGAGCCGCCGAAGCGCCCGACTCGGGACGAAGCGGGCGAGCACGAACCCCGCCACGACGATTCCGGCCCTCTGCAGCAGGCGGCGCTTCACGCTCGCCTGACGACGTAGACGATCAGCACGACGAGCAGGATGAGCACGAGGATCCCGATCAGTCCGTAGCCCATTGGGGAGCTCCTTCCAGGTTGGATTGGCGCGCGGCAATTCGAGCTCGGTGACCTCGAAAGGCCGCACCGGAACAGCGGCCCTCGAACCGGGCCGGCGGTGTGTTTTCAGCGACGGGTTCGGCTAGACCTGATCCGGGTCGTCGGACTCGGCGGCCTCGCCGCCGGATCGGGTCGCCGCGAGGCGGTTGATCCCGCTGCTGAGAAGGCCGCCCCCGGCGAGCTTCGTCAAGGCCTTCTGCGCCCTCGCCTCCTCGGCGAGCGTGTCGTCGAGAAGCGAGCTCACCGAGTCGAGGCCGAGCTCGCCGGAGAGGGCGCGAGCCGTCTCGTAGGTGGCGATCTCGTACTGCTCGACCCGCTGCGCGGCGGCGATCAGCGCCGCGTCGATCGCGACCGAATCACCGGAAGCCTGCGTGATCTCGTCGCCGTCTTCGACGAGCCCCTGCATCGCCTTGCACGTCTTCGTCGGCGTGAACCGGATCCCCATCTCCGCGAGGATCTGCTCGATCCGCTCCGCGTGGACGCGCGTCTCCTCGAGGTGAAGCTCGAACGCGTCCCGAAGGTCGTACGAATGGGCGGCGGCCGCCAGCTTCGGCAGCGCGACGATGAGCTGCTGCTCGGCGCTGTAGAGATCTCCGATCGTCTCGACGAGAACGTCGGACAACGAGTTGAGTTCCATTCGATCCTCCCGATTGGGGGGATCCGGGTACCCGGCGCCGGCGAATCGAAACGAGTACTCGGAGGGCGACGCGAGCCCTCGTCGTTCGCGGGCTCGCGTCAGTCCGTGGAGAAGAAGACGTTCTTGAGCTCGGAGTACCCGTCCATCGCGGCCATCCCGAGCTCGCGGCCGAAACCGGACTGCTTGAAGCCGCCGAACGGCGTCGCGACGCGGACCGAGCTGTTCGAGTTCACCGAGAGGACGCCCGTCGCGAGCGCGCGGGCGACGCGGAGCGCGCGGGCGCCGTCGCGCGTCCAGATCGAGCCGGAGAGGCCGTACGGCGTGTCGTTCGCGAGCCGGATCGCGTCGGCCTCGTCGACGAACGGGATCACCGCCGCGACCGGGCCGAAGACCTCCTCGCGCGCGACGCGGTCGTCGTTGGTCGCCTCGACGAGCGTGCACGGGAACCAGAAGCCCGGCCCGCCGGGCGCCTCGCCGCGGAAGAGCGGCTCGCCCTCGACGAACGAGGCGACCGTCTCGCGGTGCGCGGCCGAGATCAGCGGGCCCATCTCGGTGTCGTCGCGCGACGGGTCGCCGACCACGACACCGCGCGTCGCGTCCACGAGCAGCGAGACGAAGCGGTCGTACGCGGAGCGCTCGACGAGGATGCGCGAGCGGGCGCAGCAGTCCTGGCCGGCGTTGTCGAAGACCGCGTACGGCGCGGCCGCTGCGGCGCGCTCGAGGTCGGCGTCGGCGAAGACGACGTTCGCCGACTTCCCGCCGAGCTCGAGCGTGACGCGCTTGATCGTCGCGGCCGCGCCGCGCATCACCCCGGCGCCGACCTCGGTCGAGCCGGTGAAGCCGATCTTCGCGACGTCCGGGTGCTCGACGAGCCGCCCGCCGACGACCGAGCCCGGGCCGACGAGCACGTTGACGACGCCCTCCGGGATGCCGGCGTCGAGCACGAGCTCCGCGAGCCGGAGCGCGGAGAGCGGCGTGAGCGCGGCCGGCTTCAGCACGACCGTGTTGCCGCACGCGAGCGCCGGCCCGAGCTTCCAGCTCGCGATGTTGAGCGGGAAGTTCCACGGCACGATCAGCCCGACGACGCCGAGGGGCTCGCGGAACGTCGCGTCGATCCCGCCCCCGACCGGGATCGTCGCGCCGTGGTGCTTGTCGACCGCGCCCGCGTAGAAGTGGAAGACGTCCGCGACCATCCCGACCTCGGCGCGGGCACCCGAGATCGGCTTGCCGACGTTCCGCGACTCGATCCGCGCGAGCTCCTCGCCGTGCTCCTCGACGAGCGTCGCGAGCCGCCGGAGGAGCCGCGCGCGGTCGGCGGGCGCGACCGCCCGCCACGCCGGGTACGCCGCCTTCGCCCGCGCGACCGCGGCGTCGGTCTCCTCGAGCCCCGCCTGCGCGAGCTCGGCGATCGGCTCCTCCGTCGCCGGGTCGAGGACGGTCAGCGTCGCGTCAGCCACGCTCGAAGAGCCGCTCGCGCTCCCAGCACGTGACGACCTCGTCGAAGAGCCGCTGCTCGGTGCGCGCGTAGTTCAGGTAGTGGTCGACGACCTCGTCCCCGAGCGCGGGCCGCGCCATCGTGCCGGCCTCGAGCGCCGCGATCGCCTCGCGCAGCGTCGACGGGAAGCGCTCCGCGTCCGACACGTACGCGTTCCCTTCGAGCGGCGGGGCGAGCTCGAGCTCGTGCTCGATCCCGTGGAGGCCGGCGGCGATCAGGGCCGCGAAGGCGAGGTACGGATTGACGTCGCCGCCCGGGATCCGCGTCTCGACGCGCTGCGCGGCGCCGCCGCCGACGACGCGGAACCCGCAGGTGCGGTTGTCGCGGCCCCACGCGAGCGTCGTCGGCGCCCAGCTCCCCGCCGCGTAGCGCTTGTACGAGTTGATCGTTCGGCGCGAGGAAGATCGCCAGCTCGCGTCGCGCACGCGATCCAGCCGGCGAGGAAGCGGTCGAAGAGCTCGCCGCCGCCCGCGAACGCGTTCGCGCCGCCGCGCCACAGGCTTGCGTGGACGTGGCACGAGCTGCCGATCCACGTGTGGTCGGGCTTCGCCATGAACGTGATCGAGCAGCCGTTCGCGTGCGCGATCTCCTTCGCGCCGTTCTTGTAGACGACGTGGTTGTCGGCCATCCGCAGCGCGTCGGCGAAGCGGAAGTTGATCTCGTGCTGGCCCGGCCACGCCTCGCCCTTCGAGCTCTCGACCGGGATCCCGGCAGCCTGCATCCCGTTCCTGATCCGGCGGATCAGCGGCTCGGCGAACGTGGTCGCGAGCACGTGGTAGTCGAGCGTGTACGGCACCGACGGCGTGAGGTCGCGGTAGTGCTTCGCGTGCGCCTCCGCGTACGTCTCCGAGAGCAAGTAGAACTCGAGCTCGGAGCCGACCATCGGCTCGAGACCGGCCGCCCGCGCCCGCTCGACCTGCGCTCGAAGCACCTGCCGCGGCGAGGCGACGACCGGCGAGCCGTCCTCCCACGCGACGTCGCAGAGCACGAGCGCGGTGCCCTCGAGCCACGGCACGCGCCGGAGCGTCGCGAGGTCGGGACGCAGGTGGAAGTCGCCGTAGCCGCGCTCCCAGCTCGCCATCGCGTACCCCGGCTGCGGGTCCATCTCCATGTCGAGCGCGAGCAGGTAGTTGCAGCCCTCGAGCCCGTGGCCGACCGTCTCCTCCAGGAAGTAGTGCGCCTCCTCGCGCTTGCCGAGGAGGCGCCCCTGCATGTCCGTGAACGCGCAGACGACCGTGTCGATCGCGCCGGCCTCGACGTCGATCGCAAGCTCCTCGACCGTCAGCACGCGCGCATCGCCTCCTCAGGCGCTCTCGAATTCGGTGTCGGCCGGTAGCAGGAACGCGCCCTCCCGGTCCGCCTCCAGTGCGGCGAGCTCTTCCTCGGTGCCCATCCGCACCGGGCCCTTGAACCACTTCCGCGCCGACACGACCCACCAGCCGCCGAAGAAGAAGCCGATTCCGGCGAACCAGAGCACCGTGTAGTTCGTCAGCGACCACGAGAAGTTGGGCGACCACGGAAGCCCGTCGTAGAAGAGCGGCAGGCTGAAGAGGACGGTGATCAGCGCCACCCAGAGCAGCGCGATCGTGTCGATCCACTTGTAGTGGCGGCCGAGGCTCCACGCCCCGCGCTCGAACCGGTCGCCGAGGCGGAGGCGGAGGAACACCGGCAGGACGAAGGCGATGTAGAGCCCGATCACGGCGATCGCCGTCCCGGCGGCATACCCGACGAGGTAGTTCCAGATCGCCGGCACCATCAGCAGCCCGGAGAGGACGCCGATCGCGAACACCGCGTAGACCGGGACGCGGCGCTTGGAGACGCGGCGCCAGAGCTGATGCCCCGGAACCGCGCCGTCGCGCGAGAACGCGAACATCATCCGCGAGGCCGAGGTCGTGGACGCGGTCACGCAGAAGAACTGCGCGATCACGCAGATGAAGAGCAGCGCGTCCGACCAGTTCTGGCTCATCGAGGTGCTCCAGATCCACGGCACCACCGCCCCGATGTGGTCGAGGGCGCCCTGGGTGCTCGGGACCGCAAAGGTCACCGCCACGAGCAGGACGAAGCCGAAGATCACCGAGACGACGACGGACATGTACATCCCGACCGCCGCCATCCGCGAGGCCTGGTGGGTCTCCTCCGCCATGTGCGCCGAGGCGTCGAAGCCCGTGATCGTGTACTGGGCCATCAGGAGGCCGAGGCCGAAGACCAGCCAGAACGCGGCGTGGTGGAAGCCCGTCGCGTTGCCGCCGTAACCGGTCGCGTTCGCCTGTCCGCCGAACACGTATCCGAGCGACTGGTGATGGTTCGGCACCACGATCAGCACGATCACGATCACCGCGACGCCGGCCATGTGCCAGTACGCCGAGACCGTGTTCAGCATCGAGGTGATGCGGACGTCGAAGACGTTGATCAGGCACGCCGCGAGCAGGAACAGCGCATACAGGGCGTAGACGGTCTCGTTGTAGTTGAAGCCGAACCAATCGTTCGTGTGCTTCTCGAGCGAGAACAGGTCGTCGAACAGGACCGTTGCGAAGGTCGAGAGGCCGTAGCCGATCGCGGCGGTGACGGCGATCTGGCCGATCAGGTTGAACCAGCCCGTCGCCCAGCCCCAACCCGGGCTGCCGAGCTTCGAGGCCCAGTAGTAGAGACCGCCGGCGGTCGGGAACGACGACGCGATCTCGGCCATCGCCAGCGAGATGATGGTCGAGAAGAGGCCGATCAGCAGCCAGCCCCACGTGACAGCGATGGGGCCGCCGCTCTCGAACGCGATGTAGTACGAGGTCAGGCAGCCCGCGAGGATCGAGATGATCGTGAACGAGATCGCGAAGTTCTGGAATCCGCCCATCGCGCGGAAGAGCTCCTGCGCGTAGCCGAGCTTGTGGAGGATCCGCTCGTCGTCGGTGACGTGAGCCGTGCTCGCCGCAGATGGTGGTTCCCCGGCCATGCCCGTCCTTTCGTCGTCGGTGCTCCGACCGGGCGGCCCCGACGCCCGACCAGGGCTGATGGATCGCGCATGTATACAACCCCGCCCGGCCGGTGAACAGGGGTGCCGGGCTCAGGCGAGCGAGGCGCCGAGCTCGAGCACGATCGGGACGATCAGGTCGACGTCCTCCGGCCGTGTCCGCCAGTTGACGATCGCCGGCCGGAACGCCGTCTTCCCGGCGTGGACGGTGGTGCCGAAGAAGACGCGACCGTCGTCGAGGACCGCCTCGCCGAGCCGACGGTTCAGGTCGTCGAGCTCGTCCTCGGAAACGCGGGCCGGGCGGTAGCGGAAGCAGACGACGTTGAGCGGCACGTCGGCGAGCCGCTCGAGGTCGGGCTCGGCGTCGACCCGGTCGGCCAGCCGGCGGGCGAGCGCGCAGTGCCGCTCGACCATCGCCTCGTACCCGCCGCGGCCGTACGCGCGCAGCGTCGCCCACACGGCGAGCGACCGTGCGCGGCGCGACATCTCCGGCCCGAGGTTGCCGAACACCGGCCGGTCCGGATCCTCGGCGCCGAGGTACGCGGCGGAGCTCGCGAACGCGCCGCGGTGGAGCCCGGCGTCGTGCACGAACGCGGCGCCGCAGTCGTACGGGACGTTCAGCCACTTGTGCCCGTCGACGCCGACGGAATGCGCGCGCTCGACGCCCGCGACGAGCCCGCGCGTCGCCGGCGAGACGGCGGCGAAGAGCCCGAACGCGGCGTCGACGTGCAGCCACGCGCCGTGCTCGGCGGCGAGGTCGGCCATCGCCGCGAGCGGGTCGAACGCGCCGGTGTTCACCTCGCCGGCGGTCGCGACGAGGATCGCCGGCGCGCCGCCGAGCCCGCGCAGCGCGTCGTCGAGCGCGGCGAGGTCGAGCCGGCCGGTCGCATCCGCGCTGAACGTCCGCACCTGCGCCCGTCCGATGCCGAGCATCCCGATCGCCTTGAGCGCGCTCGCGTGGACGAACCCGCTCGTCAGCACCGGGAGCGGCGGCAGCCCCGAGAGGCCCTGCTCCTCGACGTCGACGCCGTGCTCGAGCCCCCACCAGCGACGCGCGGCCGCGAGCCCGGTCAGGTTCGCGGCCGTCGCCCCGGTCGTGAGCACGCCGCTCCACGCGGCCGGGAGCCCGAACAGCTCCTTCAGCCAGCCGAGCGAGACCTGCTCGAGCCGCATCGCGAGCGGCGAGCTCGCCCAGTTGAACGCGACCTGGTCGAGCGCGCCCGCGAGCCAGTCCGCGCCGAGCGACGCCGGCGTGCCGCCGCCCATCACGAAGTGGAAGAACCGCGGCCCGGCCGACCGCGTCGCGCCGGCGTCGGCTGCGTCGATCAGCGTCCGCAGCGCGGCGAGCGAGCCCGCGCCCTCGTCCGGCAGCGGGCCGTCGATCCCGGCGGCGTCGCCCGGCGGCCGGACCGGCTCCTCGTCGACCGCCGCGAGGTACCGCGCGGCCTCGTCGGCGACGAGCCGCAGGCACTCGTCGAGCGCGTCGTGGTCGAGGATCGGGTCGCCCAAGGCGCGATCGTACGTCCGTAGGATCAGCGACCGTGGAGTCGATCCTCGACACGATCGGGAACACGCCGCTCGTCCGCCTCCGCCGCTGCGCGCCCGCGAACGGCGCGGAACTCTGGCTGAAGCTCGAGTACCGCAACCCGACCGGGTCGATGAAGGACAGGATGGCCCGCGCGATGATCGAGGGCGCCGAGCGCGACGGGCTGATCGCGCCGGGCGACACCGTCGTCGAGTACACCGGCGGCAGCACCGGCCCGTCGCTGGCGCTCGTCTGCCGCGCGAAGGGCTACCGCGCGCTGATCGTGATCGCCGACTGTTTCACCGAGGAGCGCTTCCGGCTGATGCGCGCGCTCGGCGCGGAGCTCGAGGTGATCCCGTCGGTCGAGGGCCGCCCGAAGGTGACCGCCCGCGACATCGACAACATGGTCGCCCGCGCCGCCGAGCTCGCCGCGCGGCCCGGCCACTACGCGACCGACCAGTTCCACAACCCGTACATCGTCCCCGACCACCGCGACCGGCTCGGCCGCGAGATCTGGGAGCAGACCGAGGGCCGCGTGACCGCGTTCTGCCAGGGCCTCGGGACGGGCAGCTCGCTGCTCGGCGTGTCCGAGGCGCTGCGGCCGCACGGCGTCTTCATCCAGGCCCACGAGCCGGCGAGCTCGGCCGCGATCGGCGGCGGCGAGCGCGGCCCGTTCCTGATCCAGGGCTGGACCGGCCTCGTGATGCCGCACTGGGACCCGGGGAAGGTCGACCGACTCGAGGCGATCGGAGACGACGAGGCGATCGAGATGACGGCGCGGCTCGCCCGGGACGAGGGCGTCTTCGCGGGCATCTCGACCGGCGCGAACGTCGTCGGCGCGCACCGGCTCGCCGAGCGCCTCGGCCCGGACGCGGTGATCGTCACGCTCGCGGTCGACACGGGCTTCAAGTACGTGAGCGTCCCGCCGTACGCGTAGCTCCGAGCCGAGTTCGGGAATGCTGCTCTCCGAGCCGCAAGACCACCTGACCGCGATGCGACCACACGGAGGTGCCTGGCAATGGCTGAGAGGAAACCCGCAAAGAAGGGCACGAAGACGTCCACGGCGACCGCTGCCGGCAAGGCGTCGAAGGGATTCACGGAGGACGAGCAGGCCGCGATGAAGGAGCGCGCCCAGGAGCTCAAGGCGCGCCGTGCGGGCAAGGCGGACGGGGAGCAGGACGTGCTCGCGAAGATCGCCGAGATGTCGGACCCGGACCGCGCCATGGCCGAGCGGCTCCATGCGATCGTCAAGGCGAGCGCGCCGGGTCTGTCCCCGAGAACCTGGTACGGGATGCCCGCCTACGCCAAGGACGGCAAGGTCGTCTGCTTCTTCCAGAGCTCGCAGAAGTTCAAGACGAGGTACGCGACCCTCGGCTTCAACGAGACCGCGAACCTCGACGACGGCGCGATGTGGCCGACCGCCTTCGCGCTCAAGAAGCTGACCCGCGCCGACGAGGCCCGGATCCGCGCGCTCGTCGAGAAGGCCGTGAGCTGACTCGCCGACCGGCGCGCTTCAACGCCGGCAGGGCGGGTAGCGCAGCGGGACGGATCACGCTGCGCTACTCCGGGAGGACGTATGGCGACACACGCGGAAGCGACGTTTCAGATCGTGGACTGGGCCGAGAGCGACATCCTCGGCGCGGAGAGCGGTTCGAAGGTCACCCGGGCGACGGTGTCGATGTCGTTTGCAGGAGGGCTCGAGGGCGAGGGAACGGTCGAGTGGTTGATGGGCTACGACGACACGGGGGCTGCCTGCTTCGTGGGGCTCGAGCGGGTCGTGGGAGGGATCGACGGGAGGACCGGAAGCTTCGTCCTGCAGCACGTCGGCACCTTCGACGGTCAGACCGCGCAGGCGGACGTGCTCGTGGTGCCGGGGTCGGGGACCGGCGATCTGCGCGACCTGAAGGGGGAGGGCAGCTTCGTCGCCGGGATGGGCCCCGAGGGCGAACGGATCCTCTCCTTCGACTACGACCTGTAGCGAGTCGGAGGCCCGGTCAGCCGACGAGGTTCGGCGGCGTCGCCTCGTCGAGGAGCACCGCGCGCAGCGCGCCGACCGCGAGCAGGCCCATCGCCTCGCGCGTGTCGCGCGTCGCGCTGCCGAGGTGCGGGGTGAGGACGACGTTCTCGAGCTCGAGAAGCTCGGGCGTCACGTTCGGCTCGTCCTCGTAGACGTCGAGCGCGGCGCCCGCGATCGTGCCGTCCCGGAGCGCCGCGACGAGCGCTGCCTCGTCGACGATCCGGCCGCGGGCGGTGTTCACGAGCACCGCGGTCGGCCGCATCCGCGCGAGCGCCGTTGCGTCGATCAGGTGGCGCGTCTCGGGCGTGAGCGGGCAGTGCAGGCTGACGACGTCGGCCGACGGCGAGCACTTCGTCGAGCGGGTCGGCCCGGCCCGCGAAGATCGGCGTCGCGCCGAACGCCTCCGCGAGCCGTGCCGTCGCGCGCCCGATCCGGCCGGCGCCGACGACGCCGAACGTCTTGCCGCGCAGGCTCTCGCCGAGCATGAACTCGAGCGAGAACGACCACTCGCCGCGCCGACGGAGAAAGCGGTCGCCCTCGGCGACGCGGCGCAGCAGCGCGAGCGTGAGCGCGATCGCGAGCTCGGCGGTCGCGTCGGTGAGCACGTCCGGCGTGTTCGCGACGAGGACGCGGCGGGCGCGCGCGGCGGCGAGGTCGACGTTGTCGACGCCCGCGCCGTAGTTCGCGACGATGCGAAGGCCGGGCCCGGCGCGGTCGAGCAGCGCGCCGTCGACCCGCAGCGTGAGGAGCGCGAGGATCCCGTCGGCGCCTTCGGGCCCGTCGGCGAGCTCGAACGACGCCGCGAGCTCGTCGTGGACGCGCGCCGGAACGGGGCCCGAGACGTAGACGCGCGGACGGCTCTCCACCCGCCGAAGTCAACACGACCGCGCCGCGTTCGGTTTCGCGGCTGGCAGTTCGGAGAGGCCGCGTTGTCAGTCCGGAGTCGAGGGAAGGAGCGACGATGAGGAACGAAGGTCGAAAGATCACTGCGGCGCTGGTGCTGGTCTTCGCCACCGCGCTGCTCGGCGCGGCGACGGCGTCGGCGGCCGTGCCGCAGAACACGACGGCGCCGACGGTGTCCGGCAACGCCCGCGAGGGCGAGACGGTCACGGCCGGCAACGGCACCTGGAGCAACACGCCGACGAAGTTCGCCTACCAGTGGCAGCGCTGCGGCGCGGACGGCACGGGTTGTGCCGACGTGACGGGTGCGCAGAACGCCACCTACAACGTGGCCGGCGCCGACGTCGACCACACGCTCCGCGTCGCCGTCACGGCGTCGAACGCGGACGGCCAGTCGACGGCGAGCTCGAAGACGACGGGCGTCGTCTCGTCGAAGGGCGACCCGGTCAGCACGAGCAAGCCGTCCGTGTCGGGCACCGCCCGCGTCGGCGAGGAGCTGACCGCGTCCAACGGCACGTGGACGGGCGGCGTCACGTCGTTCGGCTACCAGTGGCAGCGGTGCTCGGCCGGCGGGACCGGCTGTGCGGACGTGCCCGGCGCGACCGGAAAGACGTACGGCGTCCGCTCGGCCGACGCCGGCAACGTCCTCCAGGTCGTCGTCACCGCCACGAACTCGAGCGGGACGACGAGCGCGACCTCGCCGACCACGGCGGTCGTCCGCGGGAACGCGACGGCGCCGCCGGTCGTCCAGCCGCGGCGCAACCGGCCGCCGACGATCGCGTTCCTGTCGCTGCGGCGGCTCGGCCACGGCGTGTACGCGCGCTTCCGGGTCTGCGACGACTCTCGGAAGCAGGTGCAGGTGACCGAGCGCGACGTCAAGGCTGGACGGCTCGGCTACATCCGCCGCTTCGCGGTCACGCCGGTGACGTGCCAGACCGCGGCGCGGCACTGGGTGCCTGCCGCCCGCTTCCGGAACGGCGGCCGCCTCGTGATCACGCTGCGTGCGATCGACAAGTCCGGCGCCGCGAGCCGGACGGTGAGTCGCGGGCTGAGCTTCTAGCCCGCGTGCGCGGGAGCCCGCTCCTCCGGGGGTCGGGGCGGGCTCCGCGCGACCTACGGCATCGTGACGCCCTGCAGCACGACCGGCCCGAGCGTGTAGTCGAGCTCGGTCGCCTGCGAGACGAGCGGCGGCGTGATCACGTCCATCGCCTTCGGGACGCTCCCCGGAGCGAACGTGCAGTGCGGGTTGGCGCTCGCGGTCGCGCACACGCCGAAGTTGAACGGCTGCGGTGTCGCCGCGAACGCGCGGGCCTGGTCGGAGCTGAAGCCGTCCTGGCCGGTCAGCACGACCGTGAAGCCCCAGCCCGTCGTGGGCGTCCCGCCGAGCGACGCCTTCGGGACGGTGAAGGTGATGAACCGCGAGATCGCGTTCGCCTTGATCGTGATCGTCCCGGCGGTCGCGTTGCTCGCGTCGACGTACCGCTGGCCGAAGCCCTGCACCTCGAGCAGCCGGCTCCACGCGAACGGGGCCGCGATCGTGTAGTTCCGCGTGCCGAACGACGACGCCGTCGAGGTCGGCGACGCGCCCGGCACGTGCACGTACAGGTCGACGAGCTGCGCGCCGAGCGGGCTGCCGAACGTCGGCGTCAGGTCGCGCGTCTTCAGCCGGAACGTGACGTCCGAGCCCGAGTCGTAGACCTGGAAGTCCTGGATGTCGAACGCGCCCGCCTTGAAGCTGCCGTCGGTCGGATACGCGAAGTTGCCGGGCCCGTTGTCGTCGTTGCTCGGGTCGGTGACGTCGAGGAGCAGCGTGCCCGGGACGAAGTCGAAGAAGACCGTGCGCTGCACGTGCGCGGTCGCGCCGGACGGGCTCGTCGCGACGACGTTGAGCACGCTCGTCCCGCCGGTGACGACGACCGGAACGGTGAACGAGCCGTCGGGGGCAGCCGTCGTCGAGACGAGTGTCGTCGCCGAGTTCTCGTCCGTGTTCGTCGCCGAGACGATGACCGTGTTCCCCGGCTCGGTCGTGCCGGTGACGGTGACCGGCGAGCCGGCGACGCCGGAGCCGTCGGCCGGGCTCGTGACCGTCAGCGTGGTCGCGGCCTGCGCGTGCGCGACGTAGCGCGCGCTCGTCACCGCCGGCAGCGCGACGTTCCGGCCGGCGGCCAGGTCGGCCGCGAGCCGCACGAACGACGCGGCAGACCACGTCAGCGGCGCCGCCGAGCCGGCCGGGCCGCCGTCCGCGAAGCCGATCGACGCGACGGTCGGGTCGGTGCCGTACGGCGACGGCGCGAGGTCGGGCGTCTCCCAGTCCTGCTCGGGGATGAGCCCGACGCCGGAGGCGAACTCGTTCATCCCGAGGAGCAGCTGCTGCGCCGCGTCGGCGTCGCCGCTCGCGAGGTCCTGCTCGGCGCGCTCGGCGGAGAGCACGGGCCAGAGGTGGCCGGTGCCCTGTCCGCTCGGCGCCCAGGGGTGGCCGTCGGCCGCGCCGTCGCCGTAGCCGTCGCCGTTGTAGCGGTGCCAGCCGGGGCCGCTCGGCGTGTTCGACTCGATCGTCGCGTCGACGACCGGGAGCGACTGCTGGACGTCCGGGTCGTTCGCCGGGAGCTCGCCGAGCCGGACGAGCTCGAGGAAGCCGGCGTCGATCACGGAACGCTGGTCGAGCGTCGGGCCGCCGTTGCCGACGTTGTACGTGGTCGCCGCGTTCGGGTCGCCCGTCTTCGAGAGCCGGATGAAGTACGGGTGCGGCGCGAGCGGCCCGTTCGTCGTCACGGTCCAGCCCTTGATCGAGCGCTGCCAGTCGTCGGCGACGCCGAGCCAGACCGCCGCCGACGCCGTGTCGCCGTTCGCCTTCGCAAGGTCGGCCGCGGCGACGAGCCCGGCGATCTCGGCCGCGATCGTCGAGGGCGAGTAGCCGCTCTGCTCCTCCCAGCGCTCGACTCCGGACGCGGGGCCGTGCGCGGCGACGAAGTTCGCGGCCGGCTTGACGTGGTTCTCGTACAGGTCGTGGTCGGTCATCCCGAGCTGGTCCGCCATCAGGATCGGGTACGACGCCTCGTCGAGCTGCGTCCCGAACGAGTCCGGCGCGAGCTTCCCGTTGACCAGGCTGTTCCGCGGCATCGACCCGTCGGGGAGCTGCTGGCGGTCGAAGAGGAAGAGCGTCGCGGCGCGCGCGGTCGCGAGGTCGCCGTCGGCATACAGGCCGGTCCACGCCTCGTACAGGTCGCGCGCGAAGACCTCGCGGTACGAGCCGAAGTACGTGTTCGCCGGGTCGCCGGCCGAGATCGCCTGGCCCCACGGCGAGGCGAGGCTCGCGACGATCGCGCCGGCGAACGTCTTGTCCTCCGACGCCTTGAGCACGTTCGCGCTGAGGTAGTACGCGTCGTCGAGCCGCTTGCGCGCGTGCGGGTCGATCGCCTTGAGCTTGTTCGTCCGCGGCGCGTTCAGCGAGTCGTCGTAGCGCTGCCAGCCCTTGCGGAAGTCGCCGAGCGCCTTGTCGAAGCCGGCCTTCAGCGAGCCGGCGGCGGCGCCGACCGCCTCGGGCTGCGTCGCGCCGAAGCCGAGCGTGAGCAGCCCCTTCCCGTCGGCCGCGAGCGCGACCTGCGCGGTCTGGACGACGTTGCCGTCGGTCGCGCTCGTGAACGTCGGCGTGAGCGCGTGCGCGGCGTCGAGCTGGACGAGCCCGTCGCTCGGCTGGCCGGCGAAGCCGCTCTCGGCCTGCGAGAGCGAGCCGTCGAGCGCCGCGAACACCGGCTGCGCGTAGTCGCGGTTCGCGGCGTTCGTCGCCGTGACCGGATCGGAGGAGACGAGCACCGGCCCGCCGGTCGAGGTGTCGACGGTCGCCGAGTCGGCGCCGCCGTTGCCGGCCCCGCCGCCGCCGTTGCCGTTCACGCTCGGGTCGAAGCGGACGTACAGCCGGTACTTCGCGGCCTTCTTCGGCGGCTTCGACGGGTTCGGCTTCAGCTCGACGCGCATCAGCAGCGCGTTTCGGCCCGGGTCGGTGACGTAGTCGACCGCGAGCGAGTACTTGCCGCTCTTCGCGGTCGCGGTCACCTCGCAGCCCATCCCGCCGGTGCCGTCGAGCGGCTCGACCGAGTACGTCATGTCGCGGGTCTGCAGGTCGGTGAAGGTCGAGCCGTCGCTGACCAGGAACTGCAGCGTCTCGACGTTCGTGTTGTCGACGGTCGGGTAGTAGACGTCGCTGAGCACGCCGCCCGCGACCGTGTACCAGACCTTCGAGGTCGTGTTGCGCGCGGTGCCGAGGCAGTCCTTCCGCGCGAGGTCGAAGTGCGAGAGCGCGCCCGGGCCGTCGGGCGCGTCGTTCGGGCCGAGCGACCGGATCGTGAGCACGTGCGAGCTCGAGTCGTAGCTGAACGTGGTCTTCGCGCCGTCGCTCGGGACGGTGAAGTGGACGTTGTCGCCGTTCGGGACGCCGCCCGCGCCGTAGTTCACGTCCCAGCTCTCGCCGATCGCGACCTTCGCGTCGTACGAGCCGGCCGGCAGCGCCGTCGTCTCGAACGTCGCGGTCCCGTCGCCGTCCGGGTCCTCGAGCCACGAGCGCAGGCACGTCGGGTCCCAGTCGCCCGGACAGCCGAGCTCGGACTGGAAGCTCCCCGCCGCGACGGCGATCGGGTGCGTGCTGTCGGTGACCCAGTGGGTCTTGTGGTCGTAGTAGAACTTCACGGTCCCGCCGGGCGCGGTGACCGGGATGTTGTCGCCGTTCTCGACCGCGTGGAGGCCGTAGTTCTCGTCCCACGCGTTGTTGAGCGCGGCCTTGTACTCGTAGCTCCCGGCCGGCAGCGCGAACGCGCCCTGCCACACGTCGTCGCTCGCGTCGTAGGCGAGGTGCGTCGTCGCGCAGGCCGGATCCCAGTCGCCCGCACAGCCGGCCTCGGACTGGAGCGAGCCGGCGATGGTCACGGAGGTCGGATTCGGCGTCGCGGTCGCGGCCGGCAGCAGGAGCAGCCCGGCCGCGGCGAGGGCGACGAGCGACGCGCGAACGATCCTCGGTCCTCCCACTTCGTGCGGAAGCATACGACCGCTCCCGCGCGATGGGAAGGTCAGAACAGACGAGCCGCGAGCCGGCGGCGGTACTGCACCGTCAGCGGGTGCTCCGGGCCGAGCTCCCCGAAGAGCGCGACCGTGAGGCCGAGCAGCCACCCGCGCCGGTCGCCGTCGGCGGCGACGGTCTCCTCGACGAGGAGCTCGAGCGCCCGCTCCTCGTCGCCTCGCTCGAGCGCCGCGAGCACGTCGGGCAGCTCGCCGGACCCGGTGAGCTCCGCGACGACGCGCTCGGTCGCGGTCGGCCCGACGAGCCCGTCGAGGAACTCGGCGACCGCCGGGGCCGGCAGGGCGCCGACGAACTCGCTCACGACGCGGCCGTCGCGGAACGCCTTCACGGCCGGGATGCCCTGGATCCCGTACTCGCGGGCGAGATCCGGGTTCGCGTCGACGTCGACCTTCACCAGCTGGAACTCGCCCTCGCGCGCCTCGGCCTCACCCTCGAGCACGGGCCCGAGCCGCACGCACGGCCCGCACCACGCGGCCCAGAAGTCGACCACGACCGGCAGCTCGCGGGAGCGCTCGATCACGTCGCGGGCGAATGTCTCCGTCGTCACGTCCATCGCGTCCCCCATAGTTGCGCATCGCGAGCGGTTGGTGGCTAGCCTCTCGCGATGGTCCCCGGGCGCAGGGCGGCGATGGTCGCGATCGCGGCGGCGTCGCTCGCGCTCCCGGCGAACGCGTTCGGCGGCGCGCTCTTCCTGATCCGCGGCGGCGGCTGGGGCAACGGCGTCGGGATGAGCCAGTGGGGCGCCGAGGGCTACGCGCGCCACGGCTGGGGCTACGGGCGGATCCTCGCGCACTACTACCCGCACACGACGCTCGCGACCGTCCGCTCGAAGCGGGTCCGCGTGCTGCTCGCCGACGGGAAGCCGCGGCTCGCGATCGGGTCGGCGGCGCCGTTCGTGCTCGTCGACGCGCACGGTCGGAAGGTGCACGTCCCCGCCCGCGTGCTGCGTTTCACGACCGGGCTCACGTTCGGCAAGCTCGCGCTCGCGCCACCCGTCGTGGTGCGCGCGGGCGCCGCGGCGCTCACGCTCGACGGCGCCGGCTACCGCGGCTCGCTCGTGCTCGACCGGACCAGCGGCGGGTTGAGCGCGGTGAACGTCGTCCCGCTGGAGCGCTACCTCCGCGGCGTCGTCCCGTCCGAGATGCCGCGGCGCTGGCACGCCGACGCGTACGAGGCGCAGGCGGTCGCCGCGCGGTCGTACGCGCTCTCGCAGCTCCACCCGGACGCGAGCTACGACCTCTTCGCCGACACGCGCGACCAGGTCTACGGGGGGATCGCCGCCGAGCGGCCGGCGACGAACCGCGCCGTCGCGCTCACCGCCCGCCGCGTGCTCGAGTACGGCGGGGCGCCGATCACCGCCTACTACGGCTCGAGCTCCGGCGGCCGCACGGCCGCGGTCCAGGACGTGCTCCCGAACCGCGCGCCGGAGCCGTACCTCGTCCCGGTCCGCGACCCGTACGACGCGATCGCCCCCGTGCACAGCTGGCGCGTCGTCGAGAGCTCGCGCAGCCTCTCGAAGCGCTTCGGCCTCCCGGTCTCCGACGTCCGGCTCGAGCACAACGGGTCGGGCCGCGTCTCGAGCGCGCGCCTCGTCGGCAGCCGTGGCGGCAGGACGCTCACCGGCCGCGAGCTCGAGCAGGCGCTCGGCCTCCGCTCGACGTACTTCGCGATCGACGTCGTCTCGCTCGCGACGCCGCCGCCGCGGGCGCTCTTCGCCCAGCGCGTGCACCTGCAGGGGTTCGTCCGCGGGATCGGCGGGGTCGTCGTCCAGCAGCAGCTTCCGAGCGGCGCGTGGCAGCAGGTCCGGCGCGTCGCCGCGCGGCCGGACGGGCGCTTCACGGCGACCGTGTTCCCCCTCGCGACGACGGCGTACCGGCTCGCGGTCGACCGCGTCGGCGGGCCGCCCGTCTCGATCGAGGTCGCGCGGAGGATCGCCGTCCACGCCGAGGGGAGGCTCCTCGCCGGGAACGTCGTGCCCGCGGGGCCGGTGCGGGTCGAGCGCAGGACCGCGGGCGGCTGGCACCAGGTCGCGGGCGTGCCGGTCGGCCCGTCGGGCGTCTTCCGCGTCCCGCTCCACCGCGCGGGGCGCTACCGCGTCTCGTCGGCCGGGAGCGTCCGCTTCCTCGCCTCCGCGAGCCCGCCCGTCAGCGTCACAGCCCGAAGCGCCGCTCCCGCTGCTGGTACGTCCGCACCGCCCGCAGGAAGTCCAGCTCGCGCAGCGCGGGCCAGTACACGTCCGTGAAATAGAACTCGCTGTGGCTCGATTGCCACGGGAGGAAGCCGGAGAGCCGCATCTCGCCGCTCGTGCGCACGATCAGGTCGGGGTCGGAGTGCTCGGCCGTGTACAGGTGGCGCTCGATCGCGTCGGCGTCGACCCGCGCGGCCATCTCCTCGGGCGAGAGCCCGTCGGCGGCGAGTGAGCGGATCAGCGACCGCGTCGCGTCGATCAGCTCGTCGCGGCCGCTGTAGCCGAGCGCGACGTTGAGGCAGAGCCCGCCGTTGCCGCGTGTCTCGTCCTCGACGCGGCCGACCACCACGGCGAGCGCGGGCGGGAGCGTGTCGCGCCGGCCGAAGACGCGGATCCGCACGTGGTCGCGCGCCGCGAGGGCGGACAGCTTCTCCTCGAGGATCTCGAGCAGCGCCCCGAGCTCGTCGCCCGCGCGCGCGAGGTTCTCGCTCGAGAGCGCCCACACGGTCAGTTCGCCGATCCCGAGCTCGGCGCACCAGTGGAGCAGCTCGTCGAGCTTGTCGGCCCCCTGCCGGTGGCCGGCGCCGGGCTCGCTCAGCCCGACGAGGCTCGCCCAGCGGCGGTTCCCGTCGAGGATCACCGCCACGTGCTGCGGCAGCGGCGCCGAGCGGACGCGGGCGCGCAGCCGCCGCGTGTAGAGCGAGTACACCGGCGCGAGCACGACGGGCCCGAGCCGCCGGCGCAACCGGGCGAGCCGGACGCCGCGCCGCCGCGCCGCGGGCCGGATCCCGGCCCTTGCGTCCTCCACCACGCCCGCATCGTAGGCGGCCCGGATGAGAGCGCCGTGAACCCTGCTGCGGACTCTCACGAAACCGGAACCGAACGCTTACGGCTTCCGGTCGGAACGCTTACCGCTTTCGGCCGTCCTCCCTTACAGCCGCCAGGCAAAAGAGACCGACGGGTACCAACGGAGAAGGGAGCGCACGATGAAGGGGTCTACGAAAGGCGGGCTCCGGCCCGCGATCGCCGCACCGGTCGCGCTGGCGGGCGCGCTCGTCGCGGCGCTGGCGGTGTTCGCCGCGGTCGGCGCCGCCTCGACGACGCGGGCGGAGACCGCGCCCGCGAACACGCAGCCGCCGACGGTCAGCCGGGACGCCGACGGTCGGTAGCACGCTCACGGTCCAGAACGGCTCGTGGAACGGCACGCCGCCGCTCACGTTCACCTACCAGTGGCGGCGCTGCGACGAGACCGGCGGGAGCTGCGCCGACGTCTCGGGGGCGACCGCCGGCACGTACGTGCTCAAGACGGTCGACGCCGGCAACACGCTCCGCGCCGTCGTGACCGCGAAGAACGCCGACGGCACGGACACCGCGACGACCGTCCCGACCGCGGTGATCGGCACCCAGGCGACTCCCGCGCCGACGGGCTGCCCGAAGACGGCGCTGAGCACCGACACGGTCTCGGTGGCCGACGTCACCTCGCCCGCGCGGCTCCAGCTCGACAACTTCCAGGTCACCTCGGGGCAGATCACGTACAAGATGACCGGCTTCACGCTGCGCGTCCACGTGAGCGACACGTGCGGCCAGCCGGTGCAGGGCGCTCAGGTCTACGCGACCGCCGTTCCGTACAACCAGGCCACGATCCCGCCGCAGCAGGCGACCGGGAGCGACGGCTGGGTCACGCTCGACTTCTCGCGGCTGACCGGCTTCCCGGCCAGCAGCAAGCAGCAGCTCCTGACGCTGTTCCTCCGCGCGAGCAAGCCGGGCGAGAACGTGCTCGCCGGGATCTCGACGCGGCGGCTCGTCTCGGTCGGGGTCTCGCCGGGCTGAGCCGGCCGACGGTCGGGGTGCGGCGGCCCATGTGTACACATGGGCCGCCGTTCCCCCGCGCTTGCCGGAAAGTGCGGAGATCGGCGCGGTTCCGAGTTGCGGGCCGCGCCGGTCGCCTCTACGGTCCCGGCCGTGCCGGTCCTCTCCAGGTGCAGAGAGCCCGGTTGCGAGCTCCTGACCATCGGTCGGCTCTGCATCCGGCACGACGCGACGAGCCTGACGATCCTCGCGCGCCAGCGGCGGTGGCGCTGGGACCGGACGCTCGCGGCCGCCGTCGAGGCGCGCACGCACGCCGAGACCGAGCCGGTCGCGGCCCGCGGCTGAGCCCGCGCAGGCCCGCGGCTATCGTCCCGCCGTGCAGCTCCCGTCGTACGTCCGCTGCCCGTCGTGCCGCGGCGCCCTCGACGAGCGGCTGACCTGCACGGTCTGCGGGCGCGGCTTCGCCGCCGACGACGGGATCGTCCGGCTCCTCGATCCGACCGCACCCGGGCTCGACGCGAAGCTGCGCGAGATCGCCGGCTGGCCGGAGCTCGCCCGCGAGCAGGGCTGGTACGAGCCCGACGACCGGATCGACGCCGCGCTGCCGTTCCTCAACCGCGACCTCGGCTGGACCGACCGCTCGTGGGGCGCGACCGAGCACGGCTTCCGGCTCCTCCTCGACCGGTACGTCCGGCCCGGCGACCGCGTGCTCGAGATCGGAGCGGCGAAGAGCTGGGCCGCGCAGCACCTGCTCCCGCGCGGATGCGAGTACGTCGCGTGCGACCTCGTCGTCGACCCGTCGATCGGCCTCGGCCGCGGCGAGTTCTTCGAGCGGCGCGTGGGCCCGTACCTCCGCGTCCAGGCCGACGGCGAGCGGCTGCCGTTCGCCGCCGGCGCGTTCGACGTCGCCTTCTGCGTCGCGACGCTCCACCACGCGCTCGACCTCGGCGCAATGGTCGGCGAGCTGGCACGCGTGACGCGGCGTGGCGGCGCGGTCGCGGCGCTCAACGAGGGCACGCGCGCGCCGTACCGCAGCGGGCGGAACCCCGAGCAGGAACACGAGAAGGAGCTCGGCATCAACGAGCACGTCCACACGATGTGGGCGTACCTGTGGTCGTTCGCGCGCGCGGGCCTCGCGCCGCGCCGGCTCGAGTTCGCCGAGGGCCGGGACGAGCTCGCCCGCCGCCGGATCGCCGGCAAGCTGCTGCGGGTCGGCTACCTCCCCGCGACGCTGTGGGCGCTCAACGCGTACCCGTACGCCGGGCTCAGCCTCTACGCGCGGCGCCGGTAGGTTTCTCGCCCGTGACCGTGATCGTGCAGAAGTACGGCGGCACCTCCGTCGCCGGCCCGGAGGAGATCAAGCGCGTCGCGCGGCGCGTCGCCGAGACCGCGGCGACCGGCGCGCGGGTCTGCGTCGTCGTCTCCGCGATGGGCGACTCGACCGACCGGCTCATCGACCTCGCGCGCCAGGTCTCGCCGGACCCGCACCCGCGCGAGCAGGACATGCTCCTCACCGCCGGCGAGCGGATCTCGATGGCGCTCCTCTCGATGGCGCTGATCGACCTCGGCTGCGACGCGGCGTCGTTCACCGGCTCGCAGGCCGGGATCGTCACCGACACGAGCCACGGCAAGGCCAAGATCGTCGAGATGCGCCGTGCGCGCGTGCACGAGGCGCTCGACCAGGGCCAGGTCGCGATCGTCGCCGGCTTCCAGGGCGTCTCCACCGAGAAGGACGTGACGACGCTCGGGCGCGGCGGCTCCGACACGACCGCGGTGGCGCTCGCCGCCGCGCTCGACGCCGACGTCTGCGAGATCTACACCGACGTCGACGGGGTGTTCACCGCCGACCCGCGGATCGAGCCCGCGGCGCGCAAGCTGCGCGAGGTCTCGTACGAGGGGATGCTCGAGCTCTCCGCGTCGGGCGCGCGCGTGTTGATGCTGCGCTCGGTCGAGTACGCTCGCAACCACGGAGTCAAGCTCCACGTCCGCTCGTCGTTCACCGGCGAGGACGGCACGTGGATCGTGAAGGAGGAGGACGTGCTGGAGCAGGCGATCGTCTCGGGAATCGCGCACGACACGGGCGAGGCGAAGGTGACGATCCTCGGGGTGCCCGACCAGCCGGGCGTCGCCGCGCGCGTCTTCCGGCCGCTCGCCGACGCCGGGATCAACATCGACATGATCGTCCAGAACGTCTCCGCCGCAGGCCACACCGACATCTCGTTCACGCTCCCGCAGGACGACCTCCCCCGCGCCGAGCCGATCCTCACGGAGCTCGCGGCGTCGGTCGGCGCCGCCGGGTTCAGCGCCGACCAGGCGGTCGCGAAGGTGTCGGTCGTCGGCGCCGGGATGCGCAGCCACCCGGGCGTCGCGGCGGACGTGTTCGAGGCGCTCGCGGACGCCGGGATCAACATCGACATCATCTCGACCTCGTCGATCCGCGTCTCGTGCGTCGTGCAGGCGGACGAGGCCGCGCACGCCGTGAACGTCATCCACGAGCGGCTCCGGCTCGCCGAGGACGTGCTCTACGACGCCGCCGACGGCCCGACGGCCGCGATCTGATCTACGGCGCGAGCCGGCGCCAGACGTTCGCGAGCACCTGGGTCGCCTCGGGCCAGAGCGCGATCTGGCCGCCGAAGTTGAGCGCGCCGGCCGAGAAGACTCGCGCGCCGGCGTCGGTCTCGTAGTACGCCATCTCCGCGGTCAGCCCGGGCACGCCGAGCGCGTCCGGGATCTGCGCGAGCACCTGGGTCCCGGGCGGCGACGACTCCGTGGTCGCGTCGATCTCGATCCCGTAGCGGCCGAACGACGACCCCTCCGTGAGTCCCGTGCCCGCGAACGCGAAGCTCGCCGCTCCGGCGGCGGTGACGACGAACGGCTGCTGATGGCTGCCGCGGTCGCTCGCCCGGTACTGCACGCCGCAGAGCGCGGACTCCGGGCGGCCGAGGTTGCGCCAGGTGTCGATGAGATGGAGCCGGTCGTCGAGGAGGTCGACGCGCCGGAAGAAGTTGTTGGCGGAGAGGAAGAGCAGGTTGCCGCCCAGGTCGCGGTACCGCTGGACGAGGTCGTACGCGTGCGTCGTCACGTACTCCTCGTGCCCGGGGAAGACGACGAGGTCGTACGCCGCGCGGAGGTCGTCGCCGGTCGCGAACCGCTCGAGATCCTCGTCGGCGTAGTAGTCGACGGTGTTCCCCGTCTGCGCGAGCCAGCGGACGAACTGGACGTCGTAGCTGCGCCAGCGGTACGGGACGCCGCGGCGGAGGTGCGGGCGCGTGAGCGCGACCTGATGCCGCTTCCACCACACGTACCAGCTGTCGCCGTAGCCGTCGCCGTTCTCGTCGGTGAAGTTGTAGGCGGCCCACGTGTTCGTGGGGAGCACCACGGCGACCTTCTGTCCGGGCGTCGCCGGCCGGAGCACGAACGGGGCGAACCCGACGAGGGCGCCGGACACGATCCGCGCGTAGTAGAGCCCGCTCGCCCAGTTCCCGATCGGGACCGTGACCGTCCCGGGGCGGTCCGGGCTCGCGCGCCAGTCGACGAAGATCGGGTCGGCGACCGCGATCCCGTTCATCTCCGAGTTCGAGTACGTCGGCACCGACTCCGGCCCGGCCCGGTAGACCTGGACGGCGACCGACGGCACGTCGGCCGAGAGCAGGAGCGTCGCCTGGTCGCCCGCGAGCTGGCTGCGCTGCGAGAACGCCGCGTCGAGGCCGAGCACGCGCACGATCGGGCCCTGCGGGAGGTGCGGCGCCCTGGGGCCGCGGTTGCCGAAGATCGTCCGCCTGCCGCGCCTGTCGATCGCGTGCAGGGCGAGCGTGTACGTCCCGGGCGCCTGCCCCGGCGGCGGCGCCCACGCGAGCTCGTGCACGCCGGCGCCGAGCCGGTGCGACTGGGTCTGGAGCGCCGCGCTCGTGGTCGTGCCCTGGTGCTCGGAGACGAGCGACTGCTCGCCGGGCGCGTTCCGGTCGACGACGTCGAGCTGGACCGTCGCCGGCCGCGGGAGTCGGAAGCGGACGACCGCTCGGTCCCGCTTGCGGAAGCCGCCGGGGCTGAGCGTCGTCAGCAGGCGGCCGTCGCCCGCGAACGGGACGCCGCCGTTCCCGACGCGGATCGCGTCGGCGAGCTCACGGCGCCGGATCGCGCCGAGCAGCCGCTCCGGCACGAGGAGCGCGAGCGCACCGAGCCCTGCGGCGCCGAGCAGCGCGCGCCGCGTGACGCGGCCTTCGGCGTGAGGCTTGCTGTCCTGCACCCGACCCCCCGGTCCCTCGAATCCCGGGGAACCGTAGCGGCGCCGGCGGTCGTTCGGTCAGCTCGCCGCGCCCTCGGCCACGGGCACGCGCGTGCCGGTGCCGCCGAGGGCGACGCTCGCCGTCGCGGTGAAGAGGTGGTACAGGACGAGCATCTGGATGAGCGCGAGCGACTCCGAGCGGTGGAGCTCGGTGCCGATCGTGAACTCCCCGAGCCGCTCGGTGCGGAGGTGGCTCGCGAAGTGGAGGTTGTTCCAGATCGCCTCCTCGATCCGCGCGCCGACCGCCGGGTCGAGGTTGCCCGGGATGTGCATGTGCACCTCGCCCTCCGCCTCGGTGAGCCGGATCCCCTCGGACGAGCTGCCGTCGATCACGGAGCTCAGGTCCGGGTGCCGGAGCGACGAGCGGAGGATCAGCTCGGCGTCGAGGTGCTCCTGGTCGTCGCGCGAGTTCGGCAGGAACGAGACGCAGATGTCCGCGTGCGGCTGCTGCGGGCGGATGAACTGCTCCGAGTCCGGCTCGCGCCGGTCGAGCTCGCTCAGCACCTGGTCGGTCGTGTACCCGCGCCGGGTGCAGTCGCGCGAGACCTTCCAGCGGCGGCGGAGCTCCTCGGGCGGGTTCAGGTACACGCGGACGTCGTACAGGCCGCGCAGCTCCTCGGTGTAGTAGCCGAGCAGGCCCTCGACGACCGCGAACTGCCTCGGCTCGACGAGCATCAGCGGCCCGAAGGTGCCGTCCGTGTGCTGGTAGACCGGCTTCAGGAACCGGTCGCCGGCGCGGAGGTGGCCGAGGTGCTGGCCCATGATGTCGATGTAGTTGCAGTCCGGGTGCAGCGGCGTGATGTTCCGCTCGGCCCGCTCCTTGCGGTCGTACCGGTGGTAGTCGTCGGTGCAGACGTGGGTGACGTTGTCCTCGCCGAGCACGCGCACGAGCCCGCGGGTGAGGGTTGTCTTTCCCGCCGCCGAGTCGCCGACGACGCCGAGGATGATCGGCCGGGCCATGTGGGCTCCTTGAGTTAGTGCGCCCCGAGGGCTGGGGCGTCGTCCTCCGGCTCGCGATCCTCCGCGAAGACGCTGGACTGAAGGATGTCGTCCGGAGTGATGGTCATGAGCTCCTCGCGCGAGAGCTCGCTGCGCCCCTCCGCGAACAGTCGGTTCGCCTGGCGCAGCCTGGCGCGGTCGATCGAGTTGCGGACGCTGCGGCCGTGCGCGAAGCGCGGCCGCTTGACGCGCCGCTGGAGGTACTCGCGGAACGCCTGCTCGGCGCCCTCGCCGAACACGTAGTTCTGGTTGTCGAGCATCAGGTGCGCGATCGCCATCAGCTCGTCGACGTCGTAGTCGGGGAAGTCGATGTGGTGCGCCACCCGCGAGCTGAGCCCCGGGTTCGAGTGGAAGAAGTCGTCCATCCGGTCCTTGTAGCCCGCGAAAATGACCACGAGCCTGTCGCGCTCGGCCTCCATCACCTGGAGCAGGATCTCGATCGCCTCGCCGCCGTAGTCGCGTTCGTTCTCGGGCTTGTAGAGGTAGTACGCCTCGTCGATGAAGAGGACGCCGCCGTACGCGCGCCGGAGCACCTCCTTCGTCTTCGGCGCGGTGTGGCCGACGTACTGGCCGACGAGGTCGTCGCGGGTGCACGCGACGACGCGGGGCTCCTCGATGTAGCCGAGCCGGAAGAGCACCTGCGCCATCTTCAGCGCGACGGTCGTCTTGCCCGTCCCCGGATTGCCCGTGAAGGACATGTGCAGGGACGGGCGCTCGGAGGCGAGCCCCACCTCGGCGCGGAGCCGGTCGATCAGCAGCAGCGCCGCGATCTCCCGGATCCGCGTCTTGACGGGGACGAGCGCGATCAGCTCGCGGTCGAGCTGGTCGAGCACCTCGAGGACGTTCGTCGCGCTGAGAGCCTCCTGGAGGTCGGCATGGTCGGCGACCTCGACGACGGGATCGGCCTCGTCCTCGTCGACGTCGTACTCCTCGGGCTCCGCCGCGGAGGTGATCGACCCTTGCCGGCCTCCCGGCCGCATGCCGAACTCGAACGACATCGCTACGCAGCCGCCCCGTTCGAGGCGCCGTTCGCCGGGGTCTTGTCGTCCGGCACGAGCCGGAACCGGTTGACGCGACCCGGGCCCTGGACGCGGTCGAGGATGAACCGCTTCTCGACCGACGGCCGGTTGACGATGAACGAGAGCGCCGTCGTCTGCCGGGTGTACGTCGGGTCGTACGCGATCAGCTTGATGTAGTGCTCCGGGAAGGCCTCACGCGCGGCGCGAACCTCGCGCAGCACGGTGTCCGAGTCCTCCTCCTTCGTGTCGAAGAGCGGCAGGCCCCACAGCTCCCAGTAGGAGTTGCGCGGGTGCGGGTCGTCGGTGTACTCGACCGACATCGCCCAGCCGTGGCGCAGCGCGTACTTGATCTGCGCGTCGATCTGCTCGTCGGTCAGATCCGGCAGGTACGAGAAGGTGCCCTGTGTGACTCTCATCTCTTGTTCTCCTCGTTCCTAGTAGCCGACGGACGGGACGAGCTGGACGTCGGGCATGTCGGTCGACTCGAAGTCGAACGTGATGTCCTTCCAGACCTGCAGCGCGGCATCCAGCTCGGGGCAGCCCTTGGCGGCCTTCTCGAGGATGTCCGGGCCTTCCTGGAAGTAGTCCTTGCCCTCGTTGCGGGCGGCGATCATCGCCTCGACGGCGACGCGGTTCGCGGTCGCGCCGGCGGCGATCCCCATCGGGTGGCCGATCGTGCCGCCGCCGAACTGGAGCACGACGTCCTCGCCGAGGTAGTGCAGGAGCTGGTGCATCTGGCCCGCGTGGATGCCGCCCGAGGCGACCGGCATCACGCCCGGCATCGAGGCCCAGTTCTGGTCGAAGAAGATCCCGTAGCGGGGATCCTCCGGGATGTCGTTCAGGCGGAGGGTGTCGTAGAAGCCCTTCGTCGTCGACGGGTCGCCCTCGAGCTTGCCGACGACCGTGCCCGCGTGGATGTGGTCGACGCCGATCAGGCGGCACCACTTCGCGATCACGCGGAACGAGACGCCGTGGGTCTTCTGGCGGGTGTACGTGCCGTGGCCGGCGCGGTGGAGGTGCAGGATCATCCCGTTCGCGCGCGCCCACTTCGCCATCGACTGCATGGCGGTGTAGCCGACGGTGAGGTCGATCATGATGATGATCGAGCCGAGCTCCTTCGCGAACTCGGCGCGCTCGTACATCTCCTCCATCGTCCCGGCGGTCACGTTCATGTAGCTGCCCTTGACCTCGCCGGTCGCGGCCTCGGCGCGGGCGACTGCCTCCATCACGTACGAGAAGCGGTCGTGCCAGCGCATGAACGGCTGCGAGTTGATGTTCTCGTCGTCCTTCGTGAAGTCGAGGCCTCCGCGGAGCGCCTCGTAGACCACGCGGCCGTAGTTCTTGGCCGAGAGCCCGAGCTTCGGCTTGACCGTCGCGCCGAGGATCGGACGCCCGTACTTGTCGAGCATCTCGCGCTCCATCACGATCCCGTGCGCGGGGCCCTGGAAGGTCTTGATGTAGTGCGGCGGGATCCGCATGTCCTCGAGGCGCAGCGACTTCAGCGCCTTGAACCCGAAGACGTTGCCGATGATCGAGGAGGTCAGGTTCGCGATCGACCCTTCCTCGAACAGGTCGATGTCGTACGCGATCCTGGCGATGAACTGGTCGGTGCCGGGCACCGCGTCCACCTGGTAGGCCTTCGCCTGGTAGTGCTTGTGGTCGGTGAGCCGGTCGGTCCAGACGACCGTCCAGGTCGCGGTCGAGGACTCCCCCGCCACCGCAGCGGCGGCCTCGATCTGGTCGACGCCCGGCTGCGGCACGATCCGGAAGGCGCACAGGATGTCCGTGTCCTTCGGGACGTAGTCCGCGTCGTAGTAGCCCATCTCGGCGTACGGCGTGACTCCGGCTGACCAGCGATCCTTCTTCTCGAGGCTGCCGGACCCTGCAGATGTCGGACTCATATGTTGGTCTCTCCCGCTCGTTCGATTAGCTGGCACGAGGGTAGGGGACGGAACGATAGAGCGCAAATAAGACTTTCGGGGCTTTGCTTAGCCATCGGTCGATCATTTGCGCGCCTCCGCGTCCCTCGCCGCTCTGAGCCTACTTCAGGCACGGCGCGCGCGGGCCTCGGCCCCGGATCTGCTTGAATCGGCGGGTGGCCGCGCTCTACCGCAAGTACCGCCCGCAGACCTTCGCCGAGGTCGTCGGGCAGGAGGCGGTCGTGCGGACGCTGTCGAACGCGATCACGGCCGACAAGGTGCGCCAGGCCTACCTCTTCGCCGGCCCGCGCGGCACCGGCAAGACGTCGCTCGCGCGCATCCTCGCCAAGTCGATGAACTGCGCGCACGGCCCGACGCCGAGCCCCGACAACACCTGCCACGCGTGCGTCGCGATCTCGAACGGCACGTCGCTCGACGTGATCGAGATGGACGCCGCCTCGCAGCGCGGGATCGACGACATCCGCGACCTCCGCGACCGCGTCGTGCTCCAGCCGGTCGAGGGAACCTCGAAGGTCTACATCCTCGACGAGGCGCACCAGCTCACGAAGGAGGCCTGGAACGCGCTCCTGAAGCTGATCGAGGAGCCGCCGCCGCACCTTCTCTTCGTCTTCTGCACGACCGAGCTCGAGAAGGTGCTGCCGACGGTGCGCTCGCGCTGCCAGACCTTCGTCTTCGCGCGGCCGCGGCTCCCGGATCTCCTGCGCCTGCTCCGCCGCGTCGCCGACGGCGAGGGCGATGGACGTGCCCGACGCGGCGCTCGCGCTCGTCGCCCGCTCGGCGCGCGGCTCGTTCCGCGACGCGGTCTCGACGCTCGACCAGCTCGCGTCGGCGACCGGCGGGACGATCACGGTGCAGGACGTCCTCCAGCTCCTCGGCGCGGTCGAGGAGGAGGTGCTCTTCCGCCTCTGCGACCTCGTCGTCGACGCCGACACGGCCGGCGCCCTCGTCTTCCTCGAAGAGCTCTCCGAGCAGGGGCAGGACCTCGGCCGGCTCGTGGTCGACCTGCTCGAGCACCTGCGCCAGCTCCTGCTCGTCCAGCACATGGGCGAGGTCCCGGACTCGCTCCCGGTGACCGACGAGACGCGCGACCGGCTGCGCGAGCAGGCCCACCAGCTCGCGCCGGCGACGGTGCTCCGGCTCGTCGACCTCCTCCGCGTCGCGGTCGACGACATGCGCCAGGGCGCCGACCCGCGGCTGCCGCTCGAGCTCGCGCTCGTGAAGGTGACGCGCCCGGCCGCGGACCTGTCGCGCGAGTCGCTCGCGTTCCGCCTCGACCGGCTCGAGCGCGGCGCGCCGGCGGCGTCGACCGCCAGCAGCTCCGAGAGCGCCGAACCCTCCGAGTAACACGTAGCCACGGGCGCAGGAACGGCCCCCGGAGGACGAGCCGGACGAGGTGGACGCCGCGCCGCCGCTCGCGGAGCCGCCGTCGCTCGAGCTCGCGCAGCTGCAGGAGGCGTGGCGGCGGAGCGTCCTCCCCGCCGTCGAGGAGCGCTCCGTCCCGGCCGCGGTGATGCTCGCGGACGCGCACCCGTCGGCGCTCGAGGCCGACGTGCTCACGCTCGAGTTCCCGGCGAGCGCGTCGTTCCTGCGCCGCCAGGCCGAGGAGCCGAAGAACGCCTCGCTCCTGCAGGACGCGCTGTACGCGGTCACCGGCCGGCGGCTCGCGCTCGCGTTCGCGGTCGGCCCCGAGCGGGAACGACCCGACGACGAGCACGACCGTCCCGCGAGCGAGGAGGAGATCGTGGAGCTGATGAAGAGCACGTTCGACGCAAGGGAGCTCGACCGGTGACCATGGACTTCGGCAAGCTCGCGGAGCAGGCGCGGCAGATGCAGGAGGAGCTCGCGCGGCTCCAGGAGGAGGCCGAGCGCGAGCTCGTGACCGCGAGCGCGGGCGGCGGGATGGTCACCGTGACGGCGACGGCCGGCGGCGAGATCACCCGGATCGAGATCGACCCGAAGGCGATCGACCCCTCCGACCCGGAGCTCCTCGCCGACCTCGTCACCGCGGCCGTGAACGAGGCGCTTCGCTCGGGCCGCTCGCTCGTCGAGTCGAAGCTGAGCGCCGTGATGCCGAGCGGCCTCGGCGGCCTCCTGCCCGGGATGTAGCTCGGCCGCGACGGCCCACCGGGCGAGGCGCCCCGAGCGCTGCCCGCGGGACACGCCCGGTTGCCAGGCACCGCGACCGACCGTGACGGCGCATCGACAGCCGTCCCGAACGGACGTGTCGTTTTCCTCGCCAGCCGACGCCCGACGGCACAATGGCGCCGTGTTCAGCCCCGCGGTCGAGAACCTCGTCGCGCAGCTGACGCGCCTGCCCGGGATCGGCCAGCGGACGGCGCAGCGGCTCGCGTTCCACGTCCTCCAGCGCCCCGCCGACGAGGCGCTCGCGCTCGCGACCGCGCTCACCGAGGTGAAGGAGCGCGTCCGTTTCTGCCGCGAGTGCGGCAACCTCACCGAGGACGAGTCCTGCGCGATCTGCCTCGACCCGCGCCGCGACCACGCCACGATCTGCGTCGTCGAGCAGCCGGTCGACGTCGTCTCGCTCGAGCGCACGAACGAGTACCGCGGCCTCTACCACGTGCTCGGCGGCGCGCTCAGCCCGCTCGACGGCGTCGACCCGGGCGACCTGCGCATCGACGAGCTCCTCCGTCGGGTCGAGGCGAACGGCGTCCGCGAGGTCGTGCTCGCGACGAACCCGACGATGACCGGCGAGGCGACCGCCGGCTACCTCGCCGACCGCCTCCGCGACCGCGTGCGGGTCACGCGCCTCGCGAGCGGGCTGCCCGTCGGCGGCGACCTCGAGTACGCCGACGAGGTGACGCTCGGCCGCGCGCTCTCGGGCCGGCGCGAGATGAGCTGAGCGGCGGCCGGGCTACGATCCGGCGCGTGGACACGGCGGCGACGTCCTCCGGCAAGCCGCGCCGGGCCGACGCGGAGCGGAACCGGGAGCGGATCGTGCGGGCGGCGCGCGAGGCGTTCTCCGAGCACGGCGGCGACGTCACGATCGACGAGATCGCGGCGCGCGCCGGCGTCGGCGTCGGGACGCTGTACCGCGCGTTCCCGACGAAGGAGGCGCTGCTCGAGTCGGCGATGCTCGCCCGGGTCGAGTCGATCGTGGACGAGCTCCGGCGCGCGCGCGACGAGGAGGCGACCGCGTGGGACGCGCTCGTCCGCTTCCTCACGGCGGTCGCGCGGCAGGAGATCCGCGACCGCGCCTTCAAGCATTTCATCGCCGGCAGCGGGATCGCGACCGAGTCGCTGCAGGCGCGGCGCGAGGAGCTGCTCGCGGTCGTCGCCGAGGTCGTGGGCGCGGCACAGGCGGACGGGGACCTGCGGCCGGACTTCGCGGCGGGCGACCTGCCGCTCCTGATCGGCGGGCTGACGGAGGCGTCGTGGGCGCAGCTCCGCCGGGCCGAGGAGGTCGTCGACCGCTACGTCGCGATCGTCGTGGCCGGGCTCCGCGCCGCGGACGGCCCGCCGCTCCCCGGCCGGCCGCTCGGCCCCGGCGAGATCCGCGAGCTGTTCGCGCGGCGGACCTAGTCCCGGCGGCAGGAGTGGCCCAACTGTGGGCCGGCCCATGTGTACACATGGGCAATCGGACGGGAGCTCGGTAAGAGGAACGTGCGTTCCGCTTCTGGTACGGTGCCGCGATGATCGGCGCCCCCGCGCCACCCGTCTCGCGCCCGGGCGTCCTCCTCGCGGTCCTCTCGCTCGCCGGCGCGGCGTACGCGCTCCTGCAGTCGCTCGTCGTGCCCGCGCTGCCCGTGCTCCAGCACGACCTGAACACCTCGACGACCGGCGTCGCCTGGGTCTTCACCGCGTATCTGCTCGCCGCGTCCGTCGTGACGCCGATCGCCGGCCGGCTCGGCGACATGCACGGCAAGAAGCCGGTGCTCGTCGTCACCCTCGCCGGGCTCGCCGTCGGGACGGCCCTCGCCGCGGTCACGCACTCGCTCGCGGTGATGATCCTCGCGCGCACGATCCAGGGCCTCGGCGGGGCGATCTTCCCGCTCGCGTTCGGGATCATCCGCGACGCGTTCCCGCCGCAGAAGGTCGCCGGCGGGATCGCGCTGATGTCGGCGATCCTCGGCATCGGCGGCGGCCTCGGGATCGTCCTCGCCGGGCCGATCATCGACAACCTCGGCTACCACTGGCTGTTCTGGATCCCGCTCGTCGCTCGTCGTGCTCTCGACGGTGCTCGCGCTCGTCGCGATCCCGCCGTCGACGCAGCGTGCGCCCGGCCGGATCCACTGGCTCGGGCTCTTCCTGCTGTGCGCGTGGCTCGTCGCGCTGCTCCTCGGCGTGAGCGAGGCGCCCGCGTGGGGCTGGGGCTCGCCGAAGACGCTCGCGCTGCTCGCCTCGTCGCTCATCCTGTTCGGGCTCTGGATCGTCGCCGAGTCGCGCTCCTCGTACCCGCTCACGGACATGCGGATGATGCGCCTCCGCGGCGTCTCGACCACGAACGCCGCCGCCTTCCTGCTCGGCTTCGGGATGTACAGCGCCTTCACCGTCGTGCCCGAGTTCGTGCAGATGCCGGCCGAGACCGGGTACGGCTTCGGCGCCTCGGTGACCGAGGGCGGGCTGTTCCTGCTCCCGCTCACGATCACGATGATGATCTTCAGCCCGATCGGCGGCCGCCTCTCGAACACGGTCGGCTCGCGCGTCCCGTTGATCGCCGGCGCCGCGGTGACGCTCGCCTCGTTCGTGCTCCTCACCTTCAGGCACGACGAGCAGATCGAGGTCTACGTGGCGATGGCCCTGCTCGGCGTCGGGATCGGCTTCGCGTTCGCGTCGATGGCGAACCTGATCGTCGAGGCGGTCTCTCGCGACCAGACCGGGATCGCGACGGGCATGAACACGGTCATGCGCACGATCGGCGGCGCGATCGGGGCCGGGATCGCGGCGAGCCTGATCGCGCAGTTCACGCTTCCCGACGGCCTCCCCGCCGAGCGCGGCTTCACGCTCACGTTC
This sequence comes from uncultured Actinomycetes bacterium, assembly GCA_963729135.1. Lineage (GTDB taxonomy): Bacteria > Actinomycetota > Thermoleophilia > Gaiellales > Gaiellaceae > PALSA-600. The sequence goes on along the minus strand of CAVSMT010000005.1, from coordinate 162,915 downwards.
GCCGCGTGCACGGTCGTCGTCGGGCTCGGCCTGGTGGCGTCGCTGTTCGTCCCGCGCCGCGCGCCGGCTCAGGCGCGCGACGTCGTCACGGCGTCGGCCGTCCCGCAGCCCGCGGGCGACTGACTACTCGGCCCGCGGGTCGGTCTCCTCGGCGACGCGTTGCGCCTCCTCGGCGCGTTTCCGCACCACCGTGTACGCGGGCGCGCGCTCGACCACGTCCTCGACGTCACCGACCTCGTGACCGGGCTTCACGAAGAAGAGGAGCGCGTCGCCCCGGATGCGCTCGTACGTCCCGACCGGGACGGCGAGGCGCTCGAGGCAGGTGAGCTCGGCGCACTCGCAGACGATCTCGAAGCTGTCCTCGACCGCGACCGCGAACGTCCGGTTGAGCGCCTCGACCTGCTCGTTCACCTCCCGGAACAGGGCCTCGTTGCGCCCCACCCGCTCCGCCCGGCCGTCCATCGCGGGAGTCTGTCACGGATCGCCGCGCCCGAGCCGGCACGGCCGTAGTCCGCCGCGGCGAGGCTTGCCTACACTGTGGCGGATGACGGGACGGCGGATCGGAGTGGTCGGCGGCACCGGCGCGGTCGGGACGGTCACGCTCGCGCTGCTGCGCGAGCACGGCTACGACGACGTGCGCGTGTTCGCGTCCGCCCGCTCGGCCGGCAAGGTCGTCGCCGGGCACACGGTCGAGGAGGCGACGCCGGAGGCGCTCGAGCGCGGCGACGTCGACGTCTTCCTCTTCTCGGTCGGCACCGGCGCGTCGCGCGAGCTCGTCCCGCACGCGGTGCGCGGCGGGGCGGTCGCGGTCGACAAGTCGTCGGCGTACCGGCTCGAGCCCGGGATCCCGCTCGTCGTGCCGGAGGTGAACCCCGCCCGCGCGCTCGAGCACGACGGGATCGTCGCGAACCCGAACTGCTGCACGATCCCGCTCACGTGCGTGCTCAAGCCGCTGCACGAGGCGGCCGGGCTCGCGCGCGTGCGCGTCGCGACGTACCAGTCGGTCTCGGGCGCCGGCGCGCAGGCGATGGACCGCCTCGCGAACGAGGCGCCGGCCGACCACGACCTGCGCATGGACTGGGAGTTCGACGGCGAGGAGTTCGACGAGGAGTCGAAGCTCCGCGCCGAGACGCGGAAGATCATGGAGCTGCCCGGGCTGCCGATCCAGGCGACGTGCGTGCGCGTCCCCGTGATGGTCGGACACGCCGAGGCGGTGTGGATCGAGACCGAGGAGCCGCTCACTGCCGAGCAGGCGCGCGGGCTGCTCGCAGAGGCGCCGTCGGTGCGCCTCGACGACTTCCCCTCGCCCGGCAAGGCGGCGGGGCTCGACGAGGTGCTCGTCGGCCGCGTCCGCCGCGACCCGACGGTGGAGAACGGGATCGCGCTCTTCCTCGCGAGCGACAACCTCCGCAAGGGCGCGGCGCTGAACGCGATCCAGATCGCGGAGCTCCTCCTCGACGGGGCTCGTGCAGCCGCCTGACGAAACCGAGCCCGGCGCGCCCGAGCCCGAGGCGGCCGAGCCTGCCGCGCCGCCGGCCGCGGAATCCACCCGACGCGACCGCCTCGTCGAGCTTGCGCGCTTCGTGCCCGACTGCGCGCGTCTGTTCAAGCGGCTGCTCCTCGACGACCGCGTGCCGCTGTTCTCGAAGCTGCTCCTCGCCGGCGCGGTGGTGTACCTCGTGATGCCGTTCGACCTCGTGCCGGACTTCATCCCGTGGCTCGGCCAGCTCGACGACGCCCTCGTCGTCGCGGTCGCTGTCGCGTGGGTCGCCCGGTCGGCGGGCCGCGACGTGATCGCCGAGCTGTGGCCCGGGACCGAGGGCGGTCTCCGGGCCGTGCTCGTGCTCGCCGCGTAGCGACTACGGCATCGTCCCGGGCGGGCCGAGGAGCTCGATGCCGTGGCGGGCGGCGGCGGCCGCGACGCGGGCGACGTCGGGCTCGCGGTCCGGGAAGCCGTCGCCGACAGGCTCGTCGCTCGCGTCGCGGACGAACTCGGCAAAGCCGGCGGGAGCGCCGATCCCGAGCCAGCGCGCCGTCCGAGACTCGACGCGGTACACGTGCGGGACCCCGTGCGGCGCGAGGAAGGCATCGCCGGCCCCGAGCTCGACGCTGCGGCCCGGCAGGTGCAGCGACAGCCGGCCGTCGAGGACGTAGAAGACCTCGTCGGTCTCGTGATGGACGTGCAGCGGCGGCATGTCGCCCTCGCGGCCCTCGATCTCGACGAGGTCGAAGGCGCCGCTCGCCTCGTCGCCGTCGACGTGGACGCGCGCGATGTCGGCGATGAACCACAGCGGCTGCGGCCGGGTCAGGGTTGCGTGCATCGGTGTCTCCTTCTCTGAATTCGACTAAGCTCCGGTTTGGAGCTTCAGCATAAGCTCCGAAACAGAGCTATGTCAAGACCGAAGCTGACACCCACCTCGTACGCCGTCCTCGTGCTCGTCGGCCGCGGCGGGGCCGGCCCGCACGACCTCGTGCGGATGGTGCGGCAGGGCCGCGTCTACGAGTCCGCGGCCGAGAGCCAGTACTACGCCGAGCCGAAGCGGCTCGAGCTGCTCGGCTACCTCCGCGCCCGCAAGGAGCCCGGCCGCACGCACGCGCGCACGCACTACGAGCTGACGGAGAAGGGGATCGACGCGCTGCGCGAGTGGATGGCGACGCGGCCGCAGCACCCGCAGCTCGTCTCCGATCCGATCCTGCGGCTGCTCGCCGCCGACCTCGTCGGCGAGGGGCCGGTCCGCGAGACCCTGCTCACGATGCGCGAGGACCTCGCCGACCTGCGCGAGCGCCTCGACGTCGCCGACGAGACCGCCTCCACCCTCCCGCGCCGCGAGAAGTACCTGAGGCTCAACCACCGGCTCGCCCGCCGCGTGGTCGACGCGTACGAGGACTGGCTCGACGAGATCGAGCGCGAGCTCGGCTGACGTCAGGGCCGCGGGGCCGGCACGGGCTCCGGGACGAGCGCGTCCTTCAGGAGCCGCAGCACCTTCTCGCGCCTGCCCTCGAGCACCGGCTGGAGGCCGCCGAGCTCGAGCCTCGCGAGGCCGACCCGGCCGGCGGAACGGACGGTCCGGAAGCCGAAGTCGGCGAGGAAGTCGGAGGGGAACACCGTCTTGTGGACGCGGACGCGCGCGTACGCCGACTCGCCCTCGGGATAGCGGTACGAGAACGCCTCGATCTGGGCCGCCCCGCGGTCGCGGGCCTCGCCGATCGCCGCGAGGAAGAGCGACTGCAGCACCCACGGGCTCGACGCGTCGACGAGGTACGCGCACGTCACGAGCATCGCGTCGTCCGACGGGGGGCCGGCCGGGAGCTCGTACGCGCGGGGGAAGAGCGGCGCCGGCCCGTACTGCATCGACCCGAGGACGCGGCCGTCGCCGTCGTAGTACACGGTGCCGAACGCGCCGAACTCGTCCTCGACCCTCTCGATCCACCGGTCCTTGTCGGCCCCGCGGCCGCCGCGCGACTGCCACCAGACGCACTCGTGGCAGACGGTCGGCGCCGTCTCGAGCGTCAGCTTCGTCAGCCCTGCGAGCCTGGGCGGCGCCATCGTCCTCCTGACATACCCGGATCGTAGGGCGGCGTCAGTACTCGAACCTGATCTTCTCCATCACGGGCTCCATCGAGACGACGTGGCGCTTGAACTTCAGCTCCGCCTCGGGGACGCCCGCCGCGACGCCGATCAGCTGCGACAGGTGGAGGATCGGCATGTCGAGCCGGCGGCCCGTCGTCTCCGCGAGCTTCGACTGCCACGCGTCGAGCGAGAGGTGGCACAGCGGGCACGGCGTCACCATCGCGTCGGCGCCCGCCTCCTTCGCCTGCTCGAGCGGCTGGATCAGCTCGCCGAGCGCCGTCTCCTCGCGGGCCTGGATGATCGGGAAGCCGCAGCACTTGAGCTTCGCCGGGTAGTCGACGGTCTCGCCGCCGCACGCCTCGATGATCCGCTCGAGCGACGACGGCCGGTCGGGATCCTCGAAGCCGAGCACCTTCGACGGGCGCAGGATCTGGCAGCCGTAGAACGGCGCGATCTTCAGACCCTTCAGCCCGCGGTGTGCCGCCGCCTGCAGCCGCTCCCAGCCCTCGCCCTCGGCGACCTCCCAGAGCAGGTGCCGGACGTCGACGTCGCGCTCGTACGCGGGCACGCCGACGTGCTCGAGGTTCTCGTTCACGCGGGCGCGAAGGTCGGCGTCGTTCATGAGCTGCCAGTTCGCCTGCCGGAGGTTGAGCGTGCAGACGTTGCAGACCGTCATGAGCGTGTCCGCGCCGGTCTCGGCCGCGAACGCGAGGATGCGCGCGTTCAGGTGCAGGTAGTAGTCGGGCTCGGCCTCGTGGATGTCGCCGGCGCCGCAGCACGTCACCGACTTGAGCTCGATCAGGTCGAGGCCGACCTTCGGGGCGAGCGCCTGCGTCGCCGAGTCGAGCTCCTTCGCCGAGAGCGAGGCGAGGCAGCCCTTGTAGTACGCGACCGTCTTCACGCGGTGATCTCCTCCTGCTCGCCTTCGGGTTCGGGATCCGGCGCGAGGAAGGGGCGCGGGAACGAGCCGGGGCCGAACGGGTCGCGGCTGCCGTCGCCGACGTCCGCCCGCAGCCGCGCGAGCGCGGGCTCGCCCTGGACGATGCCGCGGTAGCCCGTCACCCCCTGCGTCTTCAGGTGCTCGTACAGCAGCCCGGCCTGGCGGACGTTCTTCGCGACGTGCGGCGGGAACGGGCGCACGACCTTCCCGTGCTTGCGGAGCTCGAGCGCGAACTTCGTCTGCGCGACCGCCTCGACGGCGCCCTGCGTCTTCGGGACGAGCTCGGTCTCGCGGAGCCAGCCCGTCGTCCGTGCCGAGGTGACGAACCACTTCGCGTGCCGCGCGCCGAGGTCGGCGTCGATCCCCTGCGCGATCGACTCGGCGCCGAGCTTCGCGATCGCGTCGCGCGGGTCGACCCCCTTCGGGCAGCGCTCGTTGCAGAAGTAGCAGCGGGTGCACTCCCAGATCCCGTGCTCGCCGTTCACCGCCTCGAGCCGCTCGTGCGTGCTCGCGTCGCGCGGGTCGCCGACGAGCCGCATCGCCTTCGCGAGCGCCTGCGGGCCGAGGAACTCCGGGCTGGAGTCCATCGCGTTGCACTCCGAGACGCAGCAGCCGCAGTTGATGCAGAGCGACTCCTTGTGGACGACGTTCATCCGCTGCTGCGAGATCAGGTGCTCCTTGCCGTCCGCGGGCGGCGCGATCGGCTCGACGTACGGCTTCACCGCGCGGTACTTCTCCCAGAACGGGCCCATGTCGACGACGAGGTCGCGGACGACCGGCAGGTTCCCCATCGGCGAGATCACCGGCACGTGGCCGCTCTCGGCGATCTCCTGCATCCGCACCTTGCACGCGAGCACGGCGGCGCCGTCCATCCGCATCCCGCACGAGCCGCAGATCATCATCCGGCAGCTCTTGCGGTACGCGAGCGACCCGTCCTGCCGGTCCTTGACCAGGTCGAGCACGTCGAGCAGGGTCGCCCACTCCGGCGCGTCGACCTCGTACTCGCGGAGCGCCCGCTCGCCGCTGCCGCCGTCGGAGCGCCAGATCTTGAGCGCGACCTTCATCAGTACGTCCTCGCGGCCGGCTGCCACTTCGTGATCGTCACAGGCTTCCAGTCGAGCTCGGGCGCGCCGTCCACCCAGTTCACGAGCGTGTGCCGGAGGAAGCCCTCGTCGTCGCGCTCGGGGTAGTCGTCCGGCCGCGCGTGGGCGCCGCGGCTCTCCTTTCGCGCGAGCCCCGCGACGACCATGCACTCGGCAAGCTCGAGCTGGAAGCCGAGCTCGAGCGCCTGCGTCAGGTCGTTGTTGAAGACGTCGCCCTTGTCCTCGACGACGATGCGCTCGTAGCGCTCGCGCAGGCCCTTCACGATCCGCTCCTGCTCCTCCATCTCGGACTCGCGGCGAAAGACGCCGAAGTTGGCGTGCATCGACTCGGCGAGCTCGCCGCGGATCGACCACGGGCGCTCGCCGTCCGTTGCGCGCGAGCAGCCGGCGGAGCTCGCCCTCGGCGTCGCTCACCGCGCCGTCCGGCACCGCCGGCGCTGCTGCGCCCGCCGCGTCCTCGGCAGCCTGCCGGCCGGCGCGCCGGCCGAACACGATCGTCTCCATCAGCGCGTTCCCGCCGAGCCGGTTCGCGCCGTGGACGGAGACGCACGCGACCTCGCCGGCCGCGTACAGCCCGTCGAGCGCGGTGCGCCCGAACACGTCCGTGTCGACGCCGCCCATGTGGTAGTGGGCGCCCGGCCGGACCGGGATCGGGTCGTAGATCGGGTCGACCCCGGCGAAGACGAGCGACAGCTCGCGCGTCCCGTGCAGCCGCTCGAGGATCCGCTCGGCGCCGAGGTGGCGGAGGTCGAGCATCACGTTGCCCTCGATCCCGCGACCCTCGTCGATCTCGGTCTGCACGGCCCGCGAGAGCACGTCGCGCGAGGCGAGCTCGAGCGCGTGCGGCGCGTAGTGCTTGAGGAAGCGCTCGCCGTCGCGGTTCACGAGGTACGCGCCCTCGCCGCGGCAGCCCTCGGTGATCAGCACGCCCGTCGGCGAGAGCGTCGTCGGGTGGAACTGCATCATCTCCGCGTCCTCGAGCGGCACGCCCGCGCGGAGCGCCATCACCATCCCGTCGCCGGTGCACGCGTACGCGTTCGTCGTGCCGGCGTAGAGCCGGCCGGCGCCGCCCGTCGCGAGCACGATCGCCTTCGCCGCGAGCGTCTCGACGCCGCCGTGGAGGAGGTTCCACGCGATCACGCCGACGCAGCGGCCGCCGTCCTCGACGAGCTTCCAGACGAAGTACTCCTCGTAGACCGGGATCCCGCGCTTCACGATCTGCTCGTACAGCGTCTGCACGAGCACGTGGCCGGTGATGTCGGCGGCGTACGCGGTGCGCGGGTGGCCCGCGGCGCCGAACGGCCGCTGCGCGATCCGGCCCTCCTCGTCGCGCGAGAAGACCGCGCCCCAGTGCTCCAGCTGGTACACGTCGCCGGGCGCCTCGGCGCAGAGGATCTCGATCGCGTCCTGGTCGCCGAGCCAGTCGGAGCCCTTCACCGTGTCGAAGGCGTGCTCCTCCGGCCCGTCCTCGGAGGCGTTGCCGAGTGCCGCGTTGATCCCGCCCTCGGCGGCCGCGGAGTGCGAGCGCGTCGGGTGGAGCTTCGAGACGAGCGCGACGTCCGCCCCCGCCTCGTGGGCCTCGACGGCAGCCCGCATCCCGGCAAGGCCGGCGCCAACGACGAGGACATCGTGCGCCGCGCTCACAGGGTGATGACGCTACAACACACGCGCCCGGGAGGGCGGCGGGTGCCGCGCCGACGCCGAAGTTACGATCGGCCCGTGGTGGAGACGACGTCCGCACTGCCCGCGCCCGCGCGAAGCCGCCGAACGGCGAGGCGCGACGCGTGGTGGCTGCCGCCGCTCGCGACCGGCCTCGTACTCGGCGCGTTCGGCGTCTACGCGCTCGCCGTCGCGATCAACGGCTCGCACTACCTGTACACGGACGGCGGCGCGCGGTACCTCTCGCCGTTCTACTCGCCGGACCTCGAGAGCCTGTTCGGCTTCGACGTCCCGTTCTCGCCCGCGTTCCTCGTCCTCTGGGCGCCGTTGGGCCTGCGGCTCACCTGTTACTACTACCGCAAGGCGTACTACCGCTCGTTCTTCCTGGCCCCGCCGGCGTGCGCGGTGCCCGGGCTGCGGCGGAAGTACCGCGGCGAGACCGCCTTCCCGCTCGTCCTGCAGAACGTCCACCGCTACTTCCTGTACGCCGCGACGATCGTGCTCGCGTTCCTCTGGTACGACGCCGGCCGCGCATTCTTCTTCCGGACGAGCGACGGCTCGCTCGAGCTCGGCGTCGGGGTCGGCACGCTCGTGCTGCTCCTGAACGTGGTCGCGCTCTCGTTCTTCACCTTCGGCTGCAACTCCCTGCGGCACCTCGTCGGCGGCAAGCTCGACTGCTTCACGTGCTCGCGCAGAGCGCGGACGCGCCACAAGCTGTGGCTCGGCGTGACCGTGCTCAATCTCCGGCACATGGAGTGGGCGTGGATCAGCCTCGCCACGGTCGGCTTCGCCGACCTGTACATCCGGCTCGCCGCGTACGGCGTCTTCCACGATCCACGGATCATCTGAGTGGAGGTCGAGACCCACGACCACGACGTCCTCGTGATCGGCGCGGGCGGCGCCGGCCTCCGGGCCGCGATCGAGGCCTCGTCGCTCGGCGTCCGCACCGCGCTCGTCTGCAAGTCCCTGCTCGGCAAGGCGCACACCGTGATGGCCGAGGGCGGGATCGCAGCGGCGCTCGGGAACGTCGACCAGGCCGACGAGTGGCGCGTCCACTTCCAGGACACGCTCTCCGGCGGCAAGTACCTCAACAACTGGCGGATGGCGGAGCTGCACGCGAAGGAGGCGCCCGACCGCGTGCGCGAGCTCGAGCAGTGGGGCGGCGTGTTCGACCGGACGCCGGAGGGGACGATGTCGCAGCGCGCGTTCGGCGGCCACTCGTTCAAGCGGCTCGTCCACATCGGCGACCGGACCGGGCTCGAGCTGATCCGCACGCTGCAGGACAGGTGCGTGCACCAGGACGTCGACGTCTTCATGGAGTGCACGATCACGCACCTGCTGAAGAGCGGCCCCCGCGTGTGCGGCGCCTTCGGCTACTGGCGCGCGACCGGCGAGTTCGTCGTCTTCCGCGCCCGCGCCGTCGTGCTCGCGACCGGCGGCACCGGCAAGTGCTACGAGGTGACCTCGAACTCGTGGGAGTACACGGGCGACGGCCACGCGCTCGCGTTCGAGGCCGGCGCCGAGCTCGTCGACATGGAGTTCGTCCAGTTCCATCCGACCGGGATGGTGTGGCCGCCGGGCGTCGCAGGTCTCCTCGTCACCGAGGCCGTCCGCGGCGAAGGCGGACTGCTCCGGAACGCCGACGGCGAGCGGTTCATGGAGCGCTACGACCCCGAGCGGATGGAGCTCTCGACGCGCGACGTCGTCTCGCGCGCGATCTACACCGAGGTCGCCGAGGGCCGCGGCTCGCCGCGCGGCGGCGTCTTCCTCGACGTCTCGCACCTCCCGGCCGAGACCGTGAAGAAGCGCCTCCCGAGCATGTACGGCCAGTTCATGGAGCTCGCCGGCGTGGACATCACGAAGGAGCCGATGGAGGTCGGCCCGACGTGCCACTACATGATGGGCGGCGTCGCGGTCGAGGCGGAGACGGGCGCGAGCTCGATCGAGGGCCTCTTCGCCGCCGGCGAGTGCGCGGGCGGCCTCTCCGGCGCGACGCGGCTCGGCGGGAACTCGCTCTCTGACCTGCTCGTGTTCGGCCGACGCGCCGGCGTCGCCGCGGCCGACCACGCGCGCGAGGCGCCGGCGCCGGAGATCGACGGCGCCGACGTCGAAGAAGCGGGCGACGCGATGACGGCGTTCCTCGGCGGCGACGGCGGCGAGGACCCGTACGAGCTCCACGCCGAGCTGCAGCGGACGATGCAGCGGCACGTCGGGATCTACCGCGACGAGGCCGGTCTGACCGCCGCGATCGAGGAGGTCGAGGAGCTGAAGCGCCGCGCCCGGAACGTCCGCGTCGACGGTGACGAACGGCGGTTCAACCCGGGCTGGCACCTCTGCCGCGACGTGCAGAGCATGCTCGTCTGCGCCGAGGCGATCGCCCGCGCCGCGCTGCTGCGCACCGAGTCGCGCGGCGCGCACAGCCGGCTCGACTTCCCCCGCCCGTCCGAGGAGTGGTCGCGGCGGAACATCGTCGTGCGGCGGCGCGACGAGGAGCTGTCGGTCGAGCCGCGGCCGGTGGTCGCGGCGCCTGAGCTCGAGCCGCTCGTCGCCGACCGCCGCGCACGGGAGGGCGTGTGAGCACGCGCGCGTTCGACGTCTGGCGCGGCGACGCGGGCGGCGGCGGGTTCGTCCGCTACGAGGCCGAGGCGCGCGAGGGCACCGTCGTCCTCGACGCCGTCCACGAGATCCAGCGGCTGCACGCGCACGATCTCGCGGTGCGCTGGAACTGCAAGGCCGCGAAGTGCGGGTCGTGCGGCGCCGAGGTCAACGGCCGCCCGAGCCTGATGTGCAAGACGCGCCTCGACGAGCTGCCCGCCGACCGGCCGATCACGGTCGAGCCGCTGCGCGCGTTCCCGATCGTCCGCGACCTCGTCAGCGACGTCTCGTGGAACTACGAGGTGAACCGCAAGATCCCGCCGTTCTCGCCGCGGCCGGACACGACGTGGCTGATGCAGCAGGCGGACGTCGACCGCGTCGCCGAGTTCCGCAAGTGCATCGAGTGCTTCCTCTGCCAGGACGTCTGCCACATCCTCCGCGACCACGCGCTCCAGCAGAAGTACTTCGGCCCGCGCTTCCTCGTCCGGATCGCGAGCCTCGAGCTGCACCCGCTCGACGACGGCGACCGCACCGAGCTCCTGCGCGGCGCCGCCGGGATCGGCCTGTGCAACATCACGAAGTGCTGCACGGAGGTGTGCCCCGAGGGGATCCATATCACCGACAACGCGATCATCCCCATGAAGGAGCGCGTCGTGGATCGGCACTACGACCCGCTGCTGGCCCTCGCCCGGCGCCTGCGGCGACGCCGGGACTGACCCTCGGGGACGCGGACGTCCGATGAAGCTCTCGCGAGGCGTCGCGCGTTTCAACAGGCGGGTTACCAACCGCATCCAGGGTGTGTATGCCTGGCTTCTGCCTCCGTGGGCAGTCATCCTCCACCGCGGCCGACGCTCGGGCCGTCTCTACCGGACGCCCCTCTTCGCGTTCAGACGCGATCGGATTCTCGTGATCGCGCTGCTCTACGGCCACGAGTCGGACTGGCTTCGAAATCTGCGGGCGGAGGGTGGGCGGGTGATACGAGCGGGGCGCACGTTCAGCGTTCGGCCGCCTGAGGTCGTCGACACCGGTGAGGCGGGCTTGCTCCTCGCCGGACTGTCGCGGCCGGCGCGCGCGTACTGCCGGCTCGCAGAGGAGCTCGCGATTCTCGAACTCGGCGAGCAGCTGCCCGGCTTCGGGCCTCGCCGCGTCAGCGGATCCGGGTAACGCGTTCGAGTATCCGGCCCGGGAACGGAACGGAGCGAGGGTGCCACACGTGCCGTTTCTCGAACGGCCACACGTAGATCGGGCTGCCGTCGCGAACCAGTTCGAGCAAGCGAGGCTCGCCGAGGTCCTCGGCCGACCACTCGTAGAGGTGCTGCAGCCGCGGCGCGATCACCGTGTAGTCGAGCAGCCGGCCGAGACGCCGCTCGTCCGCGATGTACCACTCCGCGTCGTTCGCGAGCGGATAGTGGTTCGGGATCACGCGGCGGAGCGAGAGAAACACGCCCGTCAGCCCGAGCCGGGGATCGCCGAGCAGCCGGCTGAACGGGGCCAACCGTCCCAGGGCCAGGTGCGGCGCGGCGACGAGCGCGTGCGCGAAGAGCACGCGCACCAACGCGACGTTCATGAAGAAGCGCTCGGCGGTGCTCTCGGCGTGAGCAAGCGATTCGTGCTCCAGGTAGCCGGCCACGATGCTCGCGTTGTGAGCCCGGTACCAACACGATGGCGACGGGCTCGCGACGAACTCCAGCCACACCTTCACGGCGTCCGACGAGGGTTCTCCGTCCAGGCCTCTCGCCAGGGCGACCACCTCGCATCCATCTCGCAGGAGTCGCTCGTTCATCGCCCGCCACCAGACGCTGCCCGGCGGCGACGCGTCGAGCGGGTCGAGCAGCCCGCGCTGAGCTTGCCAGCGCATGAACGACAGCGCCGCCCGCCGGAAAGCCAGATGCCGCGGCGCGCGGCCGGTCGGTCCGTGGTATGTCCGCTCGAGCAGAGCGAGACGCGCCGCGGGATCGTCGCGCGCGGCCGCGACCTGTGCCTCGGCCCACGCGTGTGCGTCCCGGCGTTCGCCCGACACTCGCCGACTCTGCGGCCCTCCCGCCCGCTACTGCCCGTCGGTCTTGTGGGCGCGCGCAGCTTCCTGCCACGCTCGCTCCCGAAGAGCCGCGTATCGGTCCTCGACCTCGCGTGGCTCGAGAACCACGTCGTTCAGACTCCCGGCCCCACCGAAGCGCTTCAGGAAGCGGGGGACGCCCGTGTCGTCTCCGGACGCGATCAGATCGGCGTCGCCGTCGAGCGCATCCGCCCACGAGTCCTCACCGTGCTCTCGCAGGAAGGCCGCGAGCTCCCGCACCGGTCGGTCGACGTGCGGCTGTTCGTCCACGACATGAGTCTCGCAGCTTCGCCGGGGTGAGCTCCGGAGCACGAGAGCGGGCGAGCGTCGTACCGCTCGCGCCCCGAGGGCGCAGGGCCGTTCGCGGGATACTCGGCGACGATGGTCGAGGTCTGGCGCAACCTGCTCCCGCTCGTCCTGGCCAGCGCGGTCGTTCCCGCTCCGCTGGTCGTGACGATCCTGGTGCTGCGCTCCTCGACTCCGGCCGCCGCGGCCTGGGTGGCTGGGATGACCTTCGTCCGGCTGGCACAGGGCGTCGTGTTCGGGCTGATCTTCTCCGACGGATCGACCGCCGCGACCGAGACGCCCGAGGGGCGCTCGGCGATCGTCTCCGCCGTCCTCCTCGTCCTGAGCGTCGTGCTGTTCGCGACGGCCGCCCGGAAGCTCCTCACGGACGACGACCCCGATGCGCCGCCGCCCGGATGGATGGCGACGATCGGGACGCTCGGCGCCGGCAAGGCGTTCCTCTTCGGCGCCGGGCTGCTGGCGATCAACGCGAAGTTCTGGGTGTTCACGCTCGGCGCGATCTCCACGATCGAGGAGGCGGACGTCGGCCGGCGCGCATCCGTCGCGACGTTCGTCGCGTTCGTGGTGCTCGTGGTCGCTCCGCAGCTCGTCGCGCTCGGTGTCGCCGTGGCCGCGCCCGCCCGGTCGAGATCCCTCCTCGGGGTCGTCGCGGACTGGCTCCAGCGCAACAACCGGGCGATCGTGATCGTCGTCAGCCTCGTCTTCGGCACGTGGTTCCTCGCCAAGGCGCTCAGGGGCCTGGGCGTCATCTGACGCCCGTGGAATCCCGGGGGAGCGGGACGGGCTCCCGCTCCCCCGGCGTCGGGCGCCCTCAGGCGGCCGCGACCGGCGCGGAGCTCGCGAGGACGCGGCCGCGCGCGTCGAGCGCGACGACCTCGAGCTCGGCCTGCGCGCCCGGGAGGGTGAGCGCGGTGTCGAGCCCGTTCCACGCGGTGACCGCGACGGGTGCGAGGGAAGCCGCGTCCGGCCCGGCGAGGATCCGCCAGTCCGAGACGTCGGTGGCTCCGTTCCAGACCGCGTGGACGGTCGTCGTCCCGTCCGCGTTCCTCGTCGCGGTCGCGACGGGCGGCCCGTCGGGGTCGCCCTCCCAGTCGGCGCGGTAGCCGCGGTAGGTGTCCCACCCGGCGGGGACCGTGGCGTCGAAGAGCAGCGCGCCGTCCCGGTCGAACTCGGAGACGCGGCCCGTCTGGCCCCAGCCGACGAACGTGTCGCCGTCGTCGAGCGCCTCCGCGTTCCCCTGCGAGCCGGCGAGCAGCCCGGCCGGGTGCTCGATCGAGCGGACGAGCGTCGCGGTCTTCTTCCGCTGGTCGAGGTGGATCCAGATCACGCGGGAGTGCGGGCGGACGGGCGGCGAGGCCTCGTTGTCGAAGAGCCGGATCGTGTCGTGGCCGGCCGGCAGCGGGTTGTGCTGCCACGCGAACGCGACGCCGGGGCCGAGCTGGAAGTCGCTCTTCTTGCCGCCGAGCCGCCAGTTGATCTTCCCGCTGTGGCGGTCGACGTCGTAGACCGTCCACGTGTTGCGCGCGTCGATCAGCAGGTCGCCGTGCTCGTCGAGGTTGACTGCGTTGACGTGGAAGTAGTCGTATGGCGTCGAGGCGGAGGTCGGCACGGGCGCCTCGCTCTCGGAGACCGGCACGTGGTCGAGGCTGTGCCACTCGAACAGCACGCGGCCCGTGGCGACGTCGATCTCCTCGACCACGCCGTCGAAGACCGACCCGTTCGCGGGGCCGCCGACCGAGGAGAGGTCGTACGGCACCTGGTGGTAGATCGTGATCAGCGCCGTCCCCTGCGGCGTCAGCACGAACTCGTGCCCGTCCGCGTCGAGGCCGTTCCCGGCCTGGACGGTCGCAATCACGTGGTAGTGCGAGTCGACGACGTAGTCGACGCCCTCGCCGTGACCGACGCCGGTGTGGCTCGAGCCCTCCCACCACGTGAGGACGGGCTTGCCGCGGTAGGTCTGGGTGCGGAAGTCCCAGACCTGGTCGCCGGCCGGGAGCGCGTGGAACCAGACCGGCCGGCCGCGGTCGTCGACGATCTCGGGCCCCTGCTGCGCCGTGCTCGGGACGTTCGCCTTCGGCGCGACGAACACGTAGCCCGGCTCGTCCTGGTTGCTCCGCTGCAGCACCGTGATCGGCGGCGGCTGGAGCGGCGACGGATCGACGAGCGGCGTTCCCCCGTCGTCGTGGTGTCCGGCCGTCGCGGCCGCGGCCGCCCACGCCGCGACGGCGGCGAGAACGACTGCGAGGAGCGCGGCGAGGCGTGTGCGATGCGTGCGGTTCATGTGACCCCCAGATGCTCATGGCCCGGAGCGGCCTTTGTCTACTGATTTGGTAGACAATATGAGCATAAGAAGAATTCATGTCAAGTATTAGCTGTTTCGCCGCCTCTCTCAGGCGGTCGGGCCCGCGGCCGCGACCTCGGGCTCGACGCCCGCGAACTTCTCGAAGTTGTCGCGGAAGAGCTGCGCCAGCTCACGGGCCTTCACGTCGTACGCGTCGGGGTCGCTCCACGTCGAGCGCGGGTCGAGCAGCGCGGTGTCGACGCCCTCCAGCTCGAGCGGCACCTCGAAGCCGAACACGTCGTCGACCCGGAACTCCGCGCCGTCGAGCGCACCCGAGAGCGCCGCGTGCAGGAGCGCGCGGGTCGCCTGGATCGGCATGCGGTGCCCGCCCTCGCCGGCCGAACCGCCGGTCCAGCCCGTGTTCACGAGCCACACGGTCGGCCGGTGCGCCGCGAGCTTCTCGCCGAGCAGGCGCGAGTACACCGCCGGCGGCTGCGGCAGGAACGGGCCGGCGAAGCACGGCGAGAACGTCGGCGCCGGCTCGGTCACGCCGATCTCGGTGCCGGCGAGCCGCGCGGTGAAGCCGGAGAGGAAGTGGTAGCGGGCCTGCTCGGCGGAGAGGCGCGCGATCGGCGGCATCACGCCGAACGCGTCCGCCGTGAGGAAGACGACGTTCGACGGGTGGCCCGCCTGCTTCGCGGGGAGCGCGTTCGAGATGCGCTCGAGCCGGTATGCGGCGCGCGTGTTCTCGGTCTTCGCCTCGCTGTCGAGGTCGAGCACGCCGCGCGCGTCGACGACGACGTTCTCGAGGATCGTCCCGAACGTCCGCGTCGTCGCGAAGATCTCGGGCTCGGCCTCGGCCGAGAGCCTGATCACCTTCGCGTAGCAGCCGCCCTCGAAGTTGAAGATCCCCGAGTCGCCCCAGCCGTGCTCGTCGTCGCCGATCAGGTGCCGCTCCGGGTCGGCGGAGAGCGTCGTCTTGCCGGTGCCGGAGAGCCCGAAGAAGATCGCGACGTCGCCGCGCTCGCCGACGTTCGCCGAGCAGTGCATCGGGAACACGCCGTCGAGCGGCAGCCGGTCGTTCATCAAGCGTGAAGATCGACTTCTTGATCTCGCCCGCGTAGTACGTGCCGCCGATCAGCACCTCGAGGCGCGTCGGGTGGACGGCGATGAACGTGCCGCTGCGCGTCCCGTCCTCGGCGGGGTCGGCCTCGAGCGCGGGCGCGTGGAACACGACCGCCTCCGGCTCGAAGCGCTCGAGCTCGGCCTCGCCGGGCGTGAGGAACATCGTCCGCGCGAAGAGGGCGTGGTACGCGACGGGCGTGACCACGCGGAGCGGGATCCGGGACGCGGGGTCGGCCCCGGCGAACGCGTCGACGACGTAGAGGTCGCGCCCGGAGAGGTACGCGGTCACCTTGTCGCGGAGCCCGTCGTAGACGGTCGGGCTCGAGCGGCTGGTTGACCTTGCCCCACCAGATCCGGTCCTCCGAGCCCGGCTCGCGGACGAGGAACTTGTCCTGGGCCGCGCGGCCCGTGTGGCGGCCGGTGTCGACGACGAGCGGGCCGCCGTCGGCGAGGACGCCCTCCTCGCGGCGGAGCGAATGCGTGTAGAGGACCGGCGTCGTCAGGTTCCAGAACACGTCGCCGGCGGGGTCGAGGCCGTGGACGTCGAGCCCCACCGGGCCCCGGCGCTGCTCCTCCGTCGTCGCCGTCACCGGCGCAATCGTAAGGGCCCCGGAACGCGGGCGTTCAGATTTGCCACTCGCCGTCGCGCAGGACGGGAACGCGCTCGCCGCCTGCGGTGACGCCGGTCACGTCGAGCTCGGGCGAGCCGATCATGAAGTCGACGTGGATCGCGCTCTCGTTCACGCGCGCCCGGTCGTCGTCGCCCACGCCGAAGCTGGAAACCGAAGCCGAGAGCGAGGTGGCTCGCCGCGTTCTCGTCGAGGAGCGTGTCGTAGAAGACCGTCCCGAGCGGGCCGATCCGCCCGTTCCGGTCGACGAGCGCGAGCTCGCCGAGCCGTGAGGCGCCCTCGTCCCGCTCGGCCTGCGACCGGAGCGCGCCGCCGTTCTCGTCCGCGTCGATCTCGACCGCGCGGCCGCCCTCGAACCGCATGCGGAGCCCGCGGATCACCGTGCCGTCCCGGAGCACGAGCGGCTTCGTCGAGGTGACGTGCCCGTCGACCCGCATCCGGTCGGGCGTGGTGAACACCTCCTCGGTCGGCAGGTTCGGCAGGTGGCGGACGCCGAAGCGGGTCGTGAAGTCGCCGGCGAGCCACTTGCCGGTCGGGAGCAGCCCGATCGTGAGCTCGGTGCCCGGCCCGCTCAGCTCGATCGCGTCGAAGCCGCGCTCGTCGAGCGCGGCCGCCGAGTGCTTCAGCGCCGAGGTGCGCTCGTCCCACGCGGCGCCCGGGTCGGGCTCGTCGAGCCGGAGGATGTGCCAGAGCTCGCTCCACAGCCGCTCGTACGCCTCGTCCTCGGGCAGGTCGGGATGCACGATCCGCGCCCACGCGCGGTGCGGGCACGGGACGCGTGGACCAGTTCGTCGCAAGCTCGCCGACGATCCGGGACGTCTCCTTCAGCCACGGCAGCGCGTCGCGGCCGGCGATCACCGGGTCGAGGCCGCCCAGCGCGTCGGGAGCGACGACCCCGGCGAGCGCGATCCGCGCGCCGTTCAGCGCGGCGAGCGCCTCGAGCCGTGCGCCGTACCACGGCGGCACGTACCCGAGCGTGTCCGGGTCGGCGTGCTCGATCCGCGCGCGCTTCACGAACGGGTCGAAGTAGTTCACGTCGACGAAGAGCGCCCCGCGGCGGTACGCGGCGGCGGCGATGGCGCGGGCCAGCTCCTCCTGGCCGATCGTGGCCGCGACGGCGACGACCTGCCCGGGCTGGACGTTCGCGCCGTGGGCCGCGAGCTCGGCGAGGGCGTCGAAGCGCTCGTCCACGGAGGCGATCGTATCCTGAGCGCGAACTCGCTCCGGTGGACGTCGAGCACGCGATCGACCGGTATCTGCTCGCCGGCGGGCTCTCCGACGCGACCCGCCGCGGGTACCGCGCCGACCTCCGCGACTTCGCCGAGTGGTACGGGCCGCGGCCGCTCGACGAGGTCGACGTGCGTGTGCTCGCCGACTACACCGCCGCGCTCGGACGCGCCCGGCCCGGCGGCAAGCTCTCGCCCGCGACGATCGCGCGCCGCCTCGCCGCGGTGCGCGGCCTGCTCCGGTTCGCGCTCGGGCCGGAGCGCGTCCCGGACGCGCGGCTCGCGCCGCGGCGCCCGCGGCGGCTGCCGGACGCGCCGAAGGCCGCCGAGGTCGACGCGCTGCTCGACGCGTACGGCCGGCCGGCCGACCCGCTCGCGCTGCGGAACCGCGCGCTGCTCGAGCTCGTCTACTCGGCGGGGCTCCGCAGCGCCGAGGCGGTCGGCCTCGACCTCGGCGACGTCGACTTCGAGCAGGAGCACGTCCACGTGCGGAACGGCAAGGGCGCGAAGGACCGCGTCGTCCCGCTCGGCGAGGAGGCGGGCTACTGGCTCGCGCGCTACCTCCGCGAGGCGCGGCCGTCACTCGCGCGCCGCGCCGAGCGGGCGCTCTTCCTCTCGGCGCGCGGTCGGCGCCTCGACACCTCGACGCTCCGGCGTCTCGTGCCGCACCCGCACCGGCTGCGGCACGCGTTCGCGACGCACCTGCTCGAGGGCGGGGCCGACCTGCGGACGATCCAGGAGCTCCTCGGCCATGCGTCGCTCTCGACGACGCAGGTCTACAGCCACGTCGACGGCAAGCGCCTCCGCCGCGTCTACGACCGTGCCCACCCGCGATCCTGACCTCGAGGGGTTCCTCGCCCTGCTCGCGGCGCAGCGGTCGCCGCGGACGGTGGACGCGTACCGGCGCGACCTCGCGCGGCTCGGCGAGCACCTCGGGAAACCGGTGGCCGCGGCGACCGCCGAGGAGCTCGAGGAGTACACGGCGGGGCTGCGGGCGGACGGACTGTCGGCGGCGACGATCGCGCGGCGGACCGCGGCGGCGCGCAGCTTCTACCGCCACCAGCAGCTGATCGGCGCGCGCGTCGACAACCCGGCCGCCGCGGTCGCGCTGCCGCGGCGCACGCGGACGCTGCCGCGGACGCTGTCACCCGGCGAGGCCGAGCGGCTGATCGCCGCCGCGAACGGCGTCGCGCCGCGGGCGCTCCGGGACCGCGCGCTCGTCGAGCTGCTCTACGGGGCCGGGCTGCGCGTCTCGGAAGCGGTCGGCCTCGACAAGACCGGCGTCGACCTCGACGACCGGCTCGTGCGCGTGACCGGCAAGGGCGGGAAGGAGCGGATCGTCCCGGTCGGGCGGCAGGCGGTCGAGGCGCTCCGCCGCTACCTCTCGCGCGGCCGGCCGTTTCTCGACCGCCGCCACCGGCCGGAGCTCTTCCTGAACGCGCGCGGGGGCCCGCTCACGCGCTCGGGCGCGTTCCTCGTCCTGCGCCGCCTCGCCGCGGTGGCGGGCCTCGAGCCGGACCGCGTCCACCCGCACCTGCTCCGGCACTCGTTCGCGACGCACCTGCTCGAGGGCGGCGCCGACCTCCGCAGCGTGCAGGAGATGCTCGGCCACGCCGACCTCGCGACGACCGAGCTGTACACGCACGTCTCCGACCGGCGGCGCCGGGAGGCCTACTTCGAGGCGCACCCGCACGCGCGGCGCCGGCGCGGGAGCTGAGCCCGGGAGCGGCGCGCCCACCACCGTGAACCAGGGCACCCCACCTCCCTCCCCGATGGCACGAGCCTAATCCCGGCGCGGGGCCGCCGCCAGTGTCCCGGCGTGCCGAAACCGTGCCGAAGAATCCACAGGCCGGGCGCGGCTACCGGCCGGGGCCGGCCTTGCGCTTCAGCGACTGCGCGACCTTTGCCGCGGCGTCGCGGAGCTGGCGGTCCTGCTCGTCGTTCTCGGCGAGCGAGCCGAGGATCAGGATCGTGTCCTGCTGCGCCGAGCCGTTCCGCAGCGCCATCACGGCGAGCCGCCGCACCGCCTCGTTGCCGTCGCGCGCGACCATGTCGTGCAGCAGCGGACGCACCGAGTTGACGACGCTCGGCGCGTCACGTGAGAGCAGCTCGATCGAGAGCAGCGCGGAGCCGCGGCAGGCGGGGCTCTCGTCCTCGAGCCCGCGCCGGAGCAGCTCGATCTTCTGGCGGAAGCGGAACTGACCGATCGCCCGGTACGCGACCGCGCGCTCACGGAAGTCGGCTGACCGCGCCGCGGCCTCGAGCTCCTCGTCCCACTGGCTGCGCAGGACCGAGAGCTCCCGCTCCTTCCCCTCCTCGGCGAGCGCGTCGGCCTGGGCCGCGGCCTCGACGAGCGTCACGTGGCTTCGGCGAGCGTGTGGGCCGGCGGGCCGACGTACCGGGCCGACGGGCGGATGAGGCGGCCGGTCCGGCGCTGCTCGACGATGTGCGCCGACCAGCCGGCGACGCGGGCGCAGGCGAAGAGCGCCGGGTACATCGCCGGCGGAACCTCTGCGATCTCGAGCACGACGGCGGCCCAGAACTCGACGTTCGTCTCGAGCACGCGGTCCGGCGACTTCTCGCGCAGCGCGGCGCGGGCCGCCTCCTCGAGCTGCTCCGCGACCGGCACGCGCGGCGAGTCGAGCTCGCGCGCCGTCTGGCGCAGGATCCGCGCCCGAGGATCC
Source organism: uncultured Actinomycetes bacterium (assembly GCA_963729135.1). Lineage (GTDB taxonomy): Bacteria > Actinomycetota > Thermoleophilia > Gaiellales > Gaiellaceae > PALSA-600. Next base: position 142,740 of record CAVSMT010000005.1, on the reverse strand, counting down.
TCGGCGCGGTAGACGCGGTGGCCGAAGCCCATGATCCGCTCGCCGCGGTCGAGCATCCCGTGGACGTACACCTCGGCATCGCCCGACGCCTCGACCTCGTCGAGCATCCGGATCACACGCGTCGGCGCGCCGCCGTGGAGCGGGCCCGAGAGCGCGCCGACCGCCGACGACATCGCCGCGGCGCAATCGGCGCCGGTCGAGGCCGTGATCCGCGCCGCGAACGTCGAGGAGTTGAGGCCGTGCTCGGCCGCGCAGACCCAGTACGTGTCGACGGCGCGGACGTGGCGCGGGTCGGCCTCGCCGCGCCACCGGATCAGGAACTGCGCGGCCGCGTTCTCGCCGTCGGCGACCTTCGCCTCCGGGACCGGGGCCGCCTCGCCGCGCGCGGCCTGCGCGACGATCGAGAGCGCGGCCGCCGAGAGCCGGGCGAGGTCGTCGCGCGCCTGCTCGGGCTCGATGTCGACGAGCTGCCGGAGCCCCCACGTCGGCCCGAGCGTCGCGAGGCCGGCCTGCAGGTCGGCCATCACCGAGCCGCTCGGGTCCTGCAGCGCGATCGGCTCGGCCGTCGGCATGCCCGGCTCGAAGCTCGAGTCGACGAGCAGGCCCCAGACCTGCTCGAACGGGTACCGCCCGACGAGCTCCTCGATGTCGACCCCGCGATACCGAAGCGCGGAGCCCTCCCGGTCGGGCTCGGCGATCTCCGTCTCGAAGGCGATCACGCCCTCGAGGCCCGGGTGGAAGTCGGTCACGCGTCCAACCGTACCCCAATCGCGTTCGACGGCAGCCCCAAGGGCCAGGCGGCGACATACGTAGAATCCGCCGTCCGCATGCCGCACAGAGTCACCCTCATCCCCGGAGACGGGATCGGCCCCGAGCTCACGGAGGCCACGCGCCGCGTGCTCGAGGCGACCGGCGTCGAGTTCGAATGGGACGTCCATCCCGCCGGCGCCGAGGTGATGGAGCAGTTCGGCGGCAACCCGCTGCCCGACTCGACGCTGGAGTCGGTCCGGCGGAACGGCGTCGCGCTGAAGGGGCCGATCACGACCCCGATCGGCGAGGGGTTCCGCTCGGTGAACGTCGGCCTGCGGAAGAGCCTCGACCTGTACGCGCAGGTGCGCCCGTGCAAGACGTACCCGGGCGTGCGCACCCGCTTCGACGACGTCGACCTCGTGATCGTGCGCGAGACGACCGAGGACGTCTACACCGGGATCGAGTACGCGCAGGGGAGCCCGGAGGCGCTCGAGCTGGCCGCGTGGATCGAGGCTCACGGCGACCGGCTGCCGCAGCCCGACTCGGGGATCTCGATCAAGCCGATCTCGATCAGCGGCACGCGGCGGGTGTTCGAGTTCGCGTTCGACTACGCGCGCCGGATGGGGCGGCGCAAGGTCACCGCGATCCACAAGGCGAACATCATGAAGGTCACCGACGGGCTCTGGCTCTACACGGCGCGCGCGGTCGCCGAGGAGCACCCCGACATCGAGTTCGAGGACCGGATCGCGGACAACATGTGCATGCAGCTCGTCCAGCGACCCGAGGAGTACGACATCCTCGTCGCGCCGAACCTCTACGGCGACATCGTCTCCGACCTCGCCGCGGGACTGATCGGCGGGCTCGGTGTCGCGCCCGGCGCGAACTTCGGCCGCGAGGTGGCGGTCTTCGAGCCCACGCACGGCTCGGCGCCGAAGTACGCGGGCCAGAACAGGGTGAACCCGATCGCGCAGCTCCTCTCCGGGATGCTGATGCTCCGCCACCTCGGCGAGGCCGAGGCGGCCGACCGGCTCGAGGGCGCGATCGCGGAGCTGATCCGCGAGGGGAAGAGCGTCACGTACGACATGAAGGAGAGCCGCGACGACCCGACCGCGGTCGGGACGAGCGACGTCGCCGACGCGCTGATCGCCAAGCTTCAGGGGTGAGCCGCCCGAAGGTCACGGTCGTCGGCGCCGGGAACGTCGGCGCAACCTGCGCGCAGGCGCTCGCCGCGCGCGACTACGCGGACGTCGTCCTCGTCGACATCAAGGAGGGCCTCCCGCAGGGCAAGGCGCTCGACGTGAACCAGATGGGCGCGGTGCTCGGCTACGAGCCGCGCGTGACCGGCACGAACGGCTACGCGGAGAGCGCCGGCTCGGCGGTCGTCGTGATCACCGCGGGCCTGCCGCGCTCGCCGGGCATGAGCCGCGACGACCTCGTGACCACGAACGAGCAGATCGTCGGCGAGGTGACGCGCCGGGCGGTCGCGGAGTCGCCGGACGCGATCCTGATCGTGGTCTCGAACCCGCTCGACGCGATGTGCCACGTGGCGATGCGCGCGTCCGGGCTGCCGCGCGAGCGCGTCTTCGGCATGGCCGGGATCCTCGACACGGCGCGCTTCTCGACCTTCATCGCGTGGGAGACCGGCTCGTCGGTCAAGGACGTGACCGCGATGGTGCTCGGCGGCCACGGCGACCAGATGGTGCCGGTCGTCAGCGCGACGTCGGTCGGCGGCATCCCGCTGCGCGCCCTCGTCGCGCCCGACCGGATCGCGGCGATGGTCGAGCGGACGGCAAAGGGCGGCGGCGAGCTCGTCGAGCTGCTCGGCACGTCGGCGTGGTACGCGCCGGGCGCCGCGGCCGCGCAGATGGTCGACGCGATCGTGCTCGACGAGAAGCGCGTGCTCCCGTGCACCGCGTACCTCGAGGGCGAGTACGGGATCGACGGCCTCTTCGTCGGCGTGCCCGTGAGGCTCGGCGCGGCCGGGGTCGAGGCGATCGTCGAGCTCGAGCTCGACGAGGCCGAGCGCGAGGCGCTCGACCGCTCGGCCGGCGCGGTTCGCGAGGTCGTGGCCCTGCTCACGACCTGATCCGACACACGACGGAAGGGCAAACGGGGCTAAGCTCCGTGGGTGAAACGGGGTCTGCGGCGGATCTTCAGCCCGTCTGTGCTGCTCGCGACGGGCGCCGTGCTCGTCGTGGCGTTCGCGGTCCTCTGGATCGTCCCCTCGAACGAGTACATCTTCCTGCCCGACCAGGCGCACCCGGTCGCGCCGCTCGTGAACCTCGCGCACAGCCGCGCCAGCCCGACGGCGGCGGCATCTACTACGTCGACGTGATCGTCCGGAAGGCGAACCTGCTCGAGCGGCTCTTCGGCGGGCTCCACGACGGCGCCGACCTGCAGAGCCCGTCGTCGGTCGTCCCGGCCGGGATCAGCGACTCGCAGCGGCTCGACCTCGAGCAGCGCGAGATGCACCAGTCGCAGCAGACCGCGCTCGCGGTCGCGCTGCGGGCGGCCGGCTACAAGGTGAAGACGACGCCGACCGGCGCGGTCGTCTCCGAGCTCGTCGGCGGCGCGCCCGCGGTCGGCAAGCTCGCGCCGACCGACGTGATCGTCGCGGTCGACGGCAAGCGCGTCCGCACGCCGGCGGACGTGACGAAGCTCATGCACCGCAAGCGGCCCGGCGACACCGTCACGTTCACCGTGAAGCGCGGCCTCCAGACGAAGCTGATCCCGATCAAGACGATCGCAGACCCGCCGAAGTCGAAGCGCGCGATCGTCGGCATGTTCCTCGAGCCGTCCGAGGACATCCACCTCCCGATCGCGATCTCGATCGACGCCGGCAACGTCGGCGGCCCGTCGGCCGGGCTCGCGTTCGCGCTCGACGCGCTGCAGGAGCTCGGCCACAACGTCGACCACGGCCATCAAGATCGCGGCCACCGGCGAGATCTTCCTCAACGGCGCCGTCGGCCCGATCGGCGGGATCAAGCAGAAGACGATCGGCGCGCGCGAGGCGGGTGTGGACGCCTTCCTCGTCCCGGCCGGGGAGAACGCCCGCGACGCCCGCAAGTACGCGCACGGCCTGCGCATCATCCCTGTGGAGAGTTTTCAACAGGCGTTGCGGGCCCTGAAAACGCTGCGCACGCCGGGCTGATCAGCCCGGTTTTCCGGTCTCCCGAAAGGGCCGGAAACTGCATGTTTTCCTCTCGGACAAGCCCTTGATCGGCGGCCCCCGCGTCGTCAGGATCGCTCGGCCTTGACGCCTCCGTCGCGATTCTCCGCCGACCGCACCGCCGCCTCGAAGACCGTGACGTGCGCCGACTGCTACTTCCGCCAGCAGGGGCTCTGCGCACTGGCCCTCGAGCGCCCGTGCCCGACGTTCCGCGCCGCCGGCCGCGCCCTCGCGCCGCCGCCGCAGCCGCACCTCGTCCCGCGCCCGCTCGGCGCGGCGGCCTGAGCCGTCCCCGGGCTACAGCGCGGCGGCGAGCCGCTCGACGCCGGTCTCGATCTCGTCGGGCGAGACGAAGCTGTACGCGAGCCGCAGCGTGTTCGGGGCGCCGCCGAAGTCCGTGCCGAGCACGGCGGTGACGCCCTCGGCGCGCTGCATCAGCTCCGCGGCGTCCGTGCCGTCGGGGAGCTCGAGCCACGTGAAGTAGCCGCCCTCGGGCTTCGACCAGCGCGTCTGCGGCAGGTGCCGCTCGAGCGCGCTCATCATCGCGTCCCGGCGCGCCTTCAGGAGCCCGTTCACGCGCACGAGGTTCGGCTCGAAGCTGCCGCGCGTGCAGGAACTCGTGCACCGCCGCCTGGCCGAGCAGGACGGGCGTGATGTACGTCGCGGTCGCGGCGGCCTCGAGCTCGGCGGCGAGCGCCGGGTCGAAGACGAACCAGCCGACGCGGAGCCCGGGCGCGATCGTCTTCGAGAACGACGAGCTGTACGCGGTACTCCCGCCGGAGAGCTCGAAGAGCGACGGCGGCGCCTCGCCCTCGAACCGGATCCGGCCGTACGGGTCGTCCTCGAGCAGCAGCACGTCGTGCTCGGCGGCGAGCTCGACGACGCGACGCCGGCGCTCGGTCGAGAGCGTGCGCCCGCTCGGGTTCTGGAAGGTCGGGATCGTGTAGACGAACGCCGGCGGCTCGCCGTCCCGGAGCGCCGCCTCGAGCGCGTCCGGGTCGAGGCCCTCGTCGTCCATCGGCACCGCGACGACCTCCGCGCCGAGCTCGCGCAGGATCTTCAGCGGCCGGTCGTACGTCGGATCCTCGACGAGCACGCGGCGCCCGGGCGCGAGCCGTTGCGCGAGGAAGACGAACCCCTGCAGCGAGCCGTTGCTCAGGATCACGCGCGCCGGATCGACGCCGTGGAGCTCGGCGATCCACGCGCGGAGGGGCGGATACCCGCCGCCCGGCCCGTACGAGAGGATCGTCCGGCCGGCGCTGCTCGACCGCGACGCGCGCGCAGTCGGCCATCTCCTCGACGGGAAGGCACTCGGGCGCGGGCACGCCGCGGGCGAACGAGATCGTGTCCACGACCCGGCAGTCTAGGCACACGGCGCCGCAGCGCCGGGCGCTTACCGGCCCCGTGCGGCGGGCCCGAGCGTCTGCGCGACGAGCTCCTCGAGCCCGATCGCCGGGCGGCCGTACCGCTCCGCGACCGGCCCGAGCGGGGCGCCTACGTCCGCGCGGCGGCGACGAGCTCGGCGACCTCGGTCGGCGTCGTGCCGACCGCGATCCCGGCCGCCTCGAGCGCCTCCTTCTTCGCCTGCGCCGTGCCGGACGAGCCGGAGACGATCGCGCCGGCGTGGCCCATCGTCTTCCCGGGCGGCGCCGCGAAGCCGGCGACGTACGCGAATACCGGCTTCTCCATCCACTCGGCGACGTATCGCGCCGCCTTCTCCTCCTCGTCGCCGCCGATCTCGCCGACGAGGACGATGCACTCGGTCTCGGGGTCGGCCTCGAAGCGCGCGAGCACGTCGGTGAACGACGAGCCGACGACCGGGTCGCCGCCGATGCCGACGATCGACGAGTTGCCCAGCCCGAGCTGGGCGAGCTCGAATCCGATCTGGTAGGTCAGCGTCCCCGAGCGGGAGACGAGCCCGATCGAGCCGGCGGCGAAGACCTCGGCCGGGATGATCCCGGCGTTCGCCTTCCCCGGCGAGAGGACACCCGGGCAGTTCGGCCCGATCAGCGTCACGCCCTTCGCGCGGACGTACGCGTGGACGCGCAGCATCTCGTGTGCGGGCACGTGCTCGGTGATGCAGATCACCGTCGCGACGCCGGCGTCGACCGCCTCGTAGATCGCGTCCGCCGCGAACGCCGCCGGGACGAAGATCAGGCTCGCGTTCGCGTCCGTCTCGGCGACGGCGCCCGCCACGGTGTCGAAGACGGGGATGCCCTCGACGTCCTGGCCGCCCTTCCCGGGCGTGACGCCGGCGACGACGTTCGTGCCGTGGTCGCGGTTGCGCAGGCCGTGGAAGCGGCCCTCGCTGCCCGTCAGCCCCTGGACGAGGAGGCGCGTGCTCGCGGTCGACGACGATCGCGATGGCTAGGGCTCCCGGCGGCCCGGCTTCGAGGCGCGCAGTGCGATCCTCTCGAAGAGGATCCAGCCGTCGCGGAGCCACGGCTCGAGGAGCCGCCGGACGATGGCGGCGTCGTCGCCGGTGCAGTCCGTCCGCTCGAGCCACGGCTCGAGTTCGACCGGGTGCTCGAGGATCTGGACCTCGTCGACCGCGAGCCCGGCGTCGTGCACGAACTCGCGCCACTCGTCCTCGTGGTAGTTGCGGACGTGCGACGGGTCGCGGATCTTCTCGGCCCGTTCGACCTCGTCGCCGACGTTCAGGGTGTCGACGATCAGCACGCGATCGGCCGCGACGCGCGCGAGCTCGCGGACGGCCGCGCGGACGTCGGCGAAGTGGTGTGCGGCAACGCGGGTGACCGTGAGGTCGAAGCCGGCGTCGGCGAACGGGAGGTCCTCGGCGAAGGCGATCACGTCCGGCCGCATCCCGGGCGCGGGGTCGACGGTGACGACCTCCAGCCCGGCCTCGCGCAGCCGGCGCGCGACGTGGCCGCCGCCGGTCGCGACGTCGAGCGCGGTGCGCGCGCCGGCGGCCCACTCGACGATCAGGTCGAGGTCGGCCCCCTCGACGTGCGCGGCACTCGTGCGGTACCGCTCGGCGCGCTCGCTCCAGGCGTCCGTCACGCCCGCGCTCCGACTGTGGAAGACGTGTTGCGGTTCCGTGGCGACGGCTGGCGCCGGACATGGCTCGAAAGGACACGTCTCATCGGGCCAGCTCCACCGCGCGCCGGGCCGCCTCGAGCATCGTCGCCTCGACGTGGAGCTGGTCGAGCCCCGCATCCGCGAGCAGCGCGCGGCCCTCCGGCGCGTTCGTGCCGTCGAGCCGCACGACGATCGGCACGGCGATCTCGATCCGGTCGAGCGCGGTGAGGATGCCGCGCGCGACCTCGTCGCCGCGGGTGAGACCGCCGAACACGTTGAAGAAGATCGCGCGGAGATTCGGGTCCGAGGCGATCACCTCGAGCGCCGCGACGACGCCCTCGGCACGCCCGCCGCCGCCGAGGTCGCAGAAGTTCGCCGCCCGCCCGCCCGCGACCCCGACGAGGTCGACGGTCGCCATCGCGAGCCCGGCGCCGTTCGCGAGGATCCCGACCGAGCCGTCGAGCCGGACGTACGTCACCCCCTTCTCGCGTGCGAGCGCCTCGAGCGGGTCGGCCGCGCTCGAGTCCCGCATCGCCGCGACGTCCGGGTGCCGGAAGAGCGCCGAGTCGTCGACGGTCACCTTCGCGTCGAGCGCGAGCAACTCGCCGTCCGGCGTCACGACGAGCGGATTGATCTCGCAGAGCATCGCCTCCTCCGCGGCGAAGCAGCCGTACAGCCGCTCCACGAGCGCCGTGAGCTGCCGGCGCTCGCCGGCGTCGTCGATGCCGGCGTCGTGCACGAGCCGCCGGCCCTGGTAGGCCTGGTAGCCGACGAGCGGGTCGACGTGCACCCGCGCGAGCGCGCCCGGGTCGCGCGCCGCCACCTCCTCGATCTCGACGCCGCCCTCGCGCGTGAGCATCAGCAGCGGCTTCTTCGCGCCGCGGTCGAACGTGACCGAGAGGTAGTACTCCTTCGCGATCGCGGACGAGCGCTCGATCCAGAGCCGCCGCACGACGTGGCCGCGGATGTCGAGCCCGAGGATCGCCTGCGCGACCTCCGCCGCCTCGTCCGGCCCGGCCGCAGCGCGCACCCCGCCCGCCTTGCCGCGCCCGCCGGTCAGCACCTGCGCCTTCACGACGACCGGCCCGCCCAGCTCCGCCGCCGCCCGCCGCGCCTCCTCCGCGGTCGTCGCGAGCCGCCCCTCCGAGACCGGGATCCCGTGACGGCCGAAGAGCTCCTTGCCCTGGTGCTCGTACAGATCCACCGCGCGCGACTCTAGCTCTGCCTTCGGCCGCGGGCGCAAACGGGGTCAGTCGCCCGCGCCGGCGTCGGGTCCGTGCCCGTCCGCCGAGATCACGCAGATCACCTGCCCCGTCGCGACCGGCCCGCCGGCGGCGACCGAGAGCCCCGAGACGACGCCCGCCCGGTGCGCCGTGACCTCGTTCTCCATCTTCATCGCCTCGACGACGCAGATGACCTCGCCCGGCTCGACCTCGTCGCCGTCCGCGACCCGCACCTCGAGGACGGTGCCCTGCATCGGGCTCACGACCGCGGCGGCGGCGCCCTCCGGCCCGCCCGCCGCGCGGCGCCGCCGCCGGCGTCGCGCGAGCTCGCGGTACGCCGGCTCGGGGCGTTCGAGGCGCACCTCCACGCGCCGACCGTCGACCTCGACGACCGCCGTCCCGGCCGCGGCGGCGCCGTCCGGCGGCGCGGCTACCGTCTCCGTTGTCAGATGAGAGAACCCCTCCGCGCGCTGCGCCAGCTCCTCCGACTCGACGAGGCCGTGACACGTCTCGGCGGCGACGAAGCACGGATGCGAGAGAAGCGCGCGGTGGAAGCCGACGAGCGTCTTCACCCCGTCGATCCGGAACTCGCCGAGCGCGCGCAGCATGCGCCGCCGCGCGTGCTCGCGGTCGACGTCGTGGACGACGAGCTTCGCGATCATCGGGTCGTACAGCCCGGAGACCTCCGAGCCGGCGATGACGCCCGAATCGACGCGAACCCCCGGTCCCGCCGGCTCGCGGTAGCCCGTGATCCGCCCCGGCGAGGGCAGAAAGCCGCTGGACGGGTCCTCCGCGTTGATCCGGCACTCGATCGCGTGCCCGCGGAGCACGACGTCCTCCTGGCGCAGCGATAGCGGCTCTCCGGCCGCGACGAGAACCTGCTCGCGGACGAGGTCGAGGCCGGTCACGAGCTCGGTGACGGTGTGCTCGACCTGGATGCGCGTGTTCATCTCGAGGAAGAAGTACTCGCCGTCCGGGGCGAGGAGACCCTCGACGGTGCCGGCCGAGCGGTAGCCGACGGCGCGCGCCGCGTCGACGGCGATCCGGCCGATCCGCTCGCGAAGCTCGGGCGAGACCGCGGGCGAGGGCGTCTCCTCGACGAGCTTCTGGTGGCGGCGCTGGATCGTGCAGTCGCGCTCGCCCAGGTGGACGACGTTGCCGTGCGCGTCGGCGAGGACCTGCACCTCGACGTGCCGCGGATCCTCGAGGTACCGCTCGACGTAGACCGAGCCGTCGGCGAAGTACGCGCTGCCCTCGCGGCGGGCGGACTCGAGCGCGGCCGCGGCCTCGTCCGCCGACGGCGACGACGCGCATGCCCTTGCCGCCGCCGCCGGCCGCGGCCTTGATCACGAGCGGGTAGCCGAGATCGCTCCCCGAGCGCGGCCACCTCGGCCGCCGAGGCGACGGTGCCGTCCGAGCCCGGGATCACCGGCACGCCGGCTGCGCGCATCCGTTCGCGGGCGGCGGTCTTGACCCCCATCAGCTCGATCGCGTCCGGCGGCGGGCCGATCCAGACGAGGCCGGCGTCCTCGACCGCGCGCGCGAACACGGCGCTCTCGGCGAGGAAGCCATACCCGGGGTGGATCGCCTCGGCACCCGAGCGCCGCGCGGCGTCGAGCACCTTGTCGATCGCGAGGTAGCTCTCGGCCGCGGTGCGACCGCCGAGCGCGTAGGCCTCGTCCGCGGCCGAGGCGTGCACCGCGGCGCGGTCGACGTCGGAGTAGACCGCGACCGAGCCGACCCCGAGCTCGCGCAGGGTTCGGAAGACGCGGACGGCGATCTCGCCGCGGTTGGCGACCAGGATCTTCGAGAACACGACGCGTATTCTCTCCCGGGCGATGACCTTCGCCGATCAGCTGACGATCGCACGCGCCGTCTCGGCCCCGGTCGTCGTCTTCCTGTTCGCCGTCGACTTCCCGAATCACGACTACTGGGCGACGGCGCTCTTCTGCGCGGCGATGTCCACCGACTGGTTCGACGGACGCCTCGCGCGCCGGTCGGGCCGCACGTCGCCGTTCGGGTCGCTGCTCGACCCGGTCGCCGACAAGGTGCTCGTGCTCGCCACGCTGGTCGTGCTGCTCGACCAGGACGTGTTCCCCGCCTGGATGGTCGCCGCGATCGTCGGGCGGGAGCTCCTCGTCAGCGGCCTGCGCCTCGCCGCGCTCGAGCGCGGCGTCGTGATCCCGGCCCGCGACCTCGGCAAGCTGAAGACGTGGTCGCAGGCGATCGCCGCCGCGGTCGGCGGGCTCGCCGCCGCCGGCGTCTGGAGCGACAGCATCTCCTGGTGGTGCCTCCTCGTCGCGGTCGCGCTCACGTGGATCTCCGGCCTCGACTACGCGCGCTCGGCCCCGAGCGTCCTGCGCGGCCGCGCGGTCGCGTCGCCCTGAGCGTTCGCGGCGCCCGACGCGGCGAGCAGCGCGACCGGAGCGGGCCGCCCAGCGTGCGGGAACCGTCGTGTCGGGGTCTCGCGTCGTGAGCGCGAGCCAATGCTCCAAGTCACGAGGCGCCTCCTTCTCGTGCCAGTCGTCGTGCTCGGATTCGCGTGCGCGGACGCGACGTGTCGGCTCGACCGAACGAGCTCGTCCTCGTCGGGCGCGTCTCGAAAGGGCGTGTGGCCACAGGTGGGCCGGCCCATGTGTACACATGGGCCGGAGCGAGAAGAGCGCCGGCTAGAGCGGGATGTTTCCGTGCTTGCGCTGCGGCCGCGGCTCGTCCTTCGTGATCGCGGTCGCGAGGGCGTCGATCAGCACCGGCCGCGTCCGGCGCGGCTCGATCACGTCGTCGACGTAACCGCGCTCGGCCGCGACGTACGGGTTCGCGAACCGCTCGCGGTAGTCGTCGATCAGCTCCGCGCGGCGCGCCTCCGGGTCGTCGGCCTCGGCGAGCTCCCGCCGGAAGACGATGTTGACCGCCCCCTCCGGCCCCATCACCGCGACCTCGGCGGTCGGCCACGCGAAGTTGAAGTCGGCGCGGATGTGCTTCGAGCTCATCACGTCGTACGCGCCGCCGTACGCCTTGCGTGTGATCACCGCGAGCTTCGGCACCGTCGCCTCGCAGTACGCGTAGAGCAGCTTCGCGCCGTGCCGGATGATCCCGCCCCACTCCTGCGCCGTCCCGGGCAGGAAGCCCGGCACGTCGACGAACGTGACGAGCGGGATGTTGAACGCGTCGCAGGTGCGGACGAAGCGGGCCGCCTTCGACGCCGAGTCGATGTCGAGCACGCCGGCGAGCGCGCGCGGCTGGTTGCCGACGACGCCGACGCTCCACCCGCCGAGCCGCGCGAACCCGCAGACGATGTTCTCCGCCCACCGCGGCTGGAGCTCGAGGAACTCGCCGTCGTCGACGACCGCCTCGATCACTCGCTTCATGTCGTACGGCTTCGTCGGCTCGTCGGGGATGAGCGCGTCGAGCTCGGGCGCCTCGCGGTCGATCGGGTCGGCCGGCGGGTCGTACGGCGGCGGCGCGCCGCTCCGTTGCGGGAGGAAGCTGAGCAGGTAGCGCGCGTCCTCGAGCGCGCTCGCCTCGTCCGCCGACGTCAGATGGGCGACGCCGGACTTCGTCGCGTGCGCGGTCGCGCCGCCGAGCTCCTCGAACGTGACCTCCTCGCCGGTCACGGTCTTCACCACGTCGGGGCCGGTGATGAACATGTACGAGGAGCCCTCGACCATGAGCACGAAGTCGGTCATCGCGGGCGAGTACACGGCGCCGCCCGCGCACGGCCCGAGCACGAGCGAGAGCTGCGGCACGACGCCCGAGAGCTGGACGTTGCGCCAGAAGATCTCGGCGTAGCCGGCGAGGGAGACGACGCCCTCCTGGATGCGCGCCCCGCCCGAGTCGTTGATCCCGATCACGGGGCAGCCGTACTTCGCGGCGAGGTCGAGCACCTTGCAGACCTTCTCGGCGACGGCCTCGGAGAGCGACCCGCCGAAGACGGTGAAGTCCTGGCTGAAGACGAACACGCGCCGCCCAAAGACCTGTCCGTAGCCGGTGACGACCGCGTCGCCCGGCGGGCGCCGCTCGGCCATCCCGAAACTCGTCTCGCGGTGCCGGACGAACCGGTCGAGCTCGACGAACGTGCCCGGATCGCAGAGCTGCTCGGCCCGCTCGCGCGCGAGCAGCTTGCCGGCGACCCGCTGCTTCTCGACCGCCTGCTCCGTCCCCGCGTGCGCCGCCAGTCGGCGCTGCTCCTCGAGCCAGGCGAGCTTCTCCTCGGTCGTTTCGTGGAGACGCTTCTCGGTGTGAGCCACCGCGGGAGCCTACTTCGCGGCCCGCGCGGCGGCGCGTCGCGGACGCGCGGGACGCCGACGCCTGCAGGGGCCATGGCCCAACCGGGCGTGTGTGCGAAAAGATGCAAAGTTGGCACGAAGCCGTGACGATCGCGGGCGCGGTCGCTCGATAGCATCGGCAGTTGAGGGCGGCGGGCACGCCCCACCCGGGCGGGGGTGAGGCGCCGGTGGGCCGGTCTTGTCGTGCGCGCAAGCGGCAGTCCGAGAGGGCCGGCAACGCGCCGGGCCGCTAGATTCGGCGGATGGCGACCGTCGACCGCTCCAGCGTGTGGCCGTACGACGAGCTCGGCGAGCCGGGCGAGTTCGTCTACGCGCGCTACGGCCACCCCACCGGCGTCGCGGCCGAGACGCGGCTCGGCGAGCTCGAGGGCGGCGACGCGCTGCTCTTCGCCTCCGGCCTCGGCGCCCAGACGGCGGTCCTGCTCACGGTCGCGCGCGCGGGGGCGAAGGTCGCGCTCGCCGAGGGCGCGTACTTCGGCACCTCGGTGCTCCTCGGCGAGCTCGAGCGCTTCGGCGTCGACTTCGTCGAGTACGACCAGACCGGCCCGCCGCCCGCCGCGGACGTCGTCTGGGTCGAGGCGCCGGCGAACCCGATCCTCACGCTGCCGGACTGGGACGCGCTGCGCGCGCACCCCGGGCTCGTCGTCTGCGACGCGACGGTCGCGACGCCGGTGTACCTGCGCGCGCTCGACGAGGGCGCCGACGTCGTCGTCCACTCGGCCACGAAGTTCCTCACCGGCGACGAGCGCGCGCTCCTCGGCGCGGCCGTCACGCGCGAGCCGTCGCTCACCGCCCGGCTGCGCGAGGTGCGCACGCACACCGGCATCACCGCCGCGCCGGACGCCGCCGCCGCGCTGCTCGCGAGCCTCGACACGCTCGACGAGCGGATGCGCCGGCACACCGTCACCGCGACCGAGCTCGCGAGCCGCCTCGCCGGGCACCCGGCGGTCGACCGCGTCCGCTACCCCGGGTTCTCCGGCCTGATCTCGTTCGACGTCGCGGACCCGCGCGCGGTCGAGACCGCGACCCGCACGATCGTCAACGCGACGAGCCTCGGCGGCGTCCGCTCGTCGATGGAGAGCCGGCACCGCTGGGAGGGCGACCGCATCCCTACGGGCCTGCTCCGCCTCTCGGTCGGGCTCGAGGACGTCGACGAGCTCTGGGGCGACCTGCAGCAGGCGCTCGCGCGGTCAGCAGACCGCGCCTGAGTCCGCGACCGTCGCGGCAAGCAGTGCGCGCACCAGCTCCGGATCGACCTGCTCGGGCCGGCGGAAGCGGACGCAGCCCTTGCCGACGGAGAGGCCCGCGAGCCGGTCCGCGTTCGCCGCGACCGCGGCCTCGCGCAGGACGTAGAGCGAGATGTACGCCTTCTGGCTGGCGAACCCGATCTCGACCACGCCGCCGCGCGCGTATCCCGGCATGCCGTAGCGCATGAGCTCCTCGAATCCGGGCAGCTCGTCGCGGCAGAGCCGGCGCAGCAGCTCGAGCGCGGGGCGCCGGCTCTCCGGCGCCGCGGCGACGTACTCCTCGACGGTGGCCGCGTCGCTCCGCATCACCCGACCTCGGCGAGCTCGGCGAAGCGGAAGCAGTCGACCGTGTGGTCGTTCGCGAGCCCGACCGCCTGCATGAACGAGTAACAGACCGTGGGCCCGACGAACCGGAAGCCGCGCCGCTTCAGGTCGCGCGAGAGCGCGCGCGAGAGATCGGTCTCGGCCGGCAGCTCCGCGGGCGACCGCCACCCGCCCACGAGCGGCGCGCCGCCGACGACGCGCCACACGTACGCGTCGAAGCTCCCGAGCTCCTCGCGCACCTCGAGGATCCGCGCCGCGTTCGCAACCGCCGACTCGACCTTCAGCCGGTTGCGGACGATGCCGGTGTCCGCGAGCAGCCGCTCGACGTCGTCCGGCCCGAAGCGCGCGACGGCCTCCGCGTCGAAGTCCGCGAACGCGCGCCGATAGCCCTCGCGCTTCCCGAGGATCGTGCTCCACGAGAGCCCGGCCTGCGCGCCCTCGAGCGTGAGCAGCTCGAACAGGTGCCGGTCGTCGTGCGAGGGCACGCCCCACTCCTCGTCGTGGTAGGCGAGCATCGCCTCGGACGAGCCCTCGGCCCACGGGCAGCGCGTCACGGCCATCGGCATGGCAGGATCGCACGGCGATGAAGCACGCGACGGAGTACCTCACCTTCGAGACGCCGCATCGCCGCGACTACGTCAACATCACGGACCGCGTCGAGGCGTTCGTGCGCGACTCCGGGATCCAGCACGGGCTCTGCCTCGTGAACCCGATGCACATCACCGCGGCGGTGTACGTGAACGACGCGGAGAACGGGCTGATCCAGGACATCGACGACTGGCTCGAGCGGCTCGCCCCGCACGAGCCCGTCTCCGGCTACCGGCACAACGTCGGCGAGGACAACGCCGACGCGCACCTGAAACGGCAGCTGATGGCGCACCAGGTCGTGCTGCCGATCACCGACGGCCGCCTCGACCTCGGGCCGTGGGAGCAGGTCTTCTACGCCGAGTTCGACGGGAGGCGCCGGAAGCGCGTCGTCCTCAAGGCGATCGGCGAGTAGTCGCTAGTAGCGCGCCGCGGAGGCGACGACGATCCCGAGCCCGGCGCCCGCGAGCTTCGTCGGCGGCGTCGTGCTCGACGCCTCGAGCCGGAGCGGCTTGCCGTCCTGGCCGAAGACGCACCGCCACGCGAACTGGGTCGAGCCGTCCTGGCCCCACCAGACCTTGTTGCCGGCGAGCTGGTAGCTCGCGAGCTTGCCCGCCTCGCACGTGCCGCTCATCGGCGCGACGCGCCACACGACCGTCCGGCCGCTCTTGCTCGTGAACTCGACGCGGAGCGCGCCGCCCTTGTACGACCAGCGCACGAACTCGAAGCCGGGGAGCATCCGGGTCGGCAGGTAGTTGCGGTACCCGACCTGCCGGTCGATCCCGAGCAGCGACGTTCCCGCGACGGGGCGCGCTGCGGCCGCCGGCGCGGCGACGACCGCGGCGAGGAGCAGGGTGACGGCGAGAGCGCGCATCGGCGTCCACGGTACGCTCGCCCCGTTGGCAATCCGTGAAGAGTCCGTCAGCGAAAAGCTCGACCTGCTCGAGTGGAAGCGCCGCGTGTTCGCCCTGTACGCCGAGGTGCGCGCGACGGCCGACCCCGAGCGGGCGTGGGCGCGCTGGCGCGAGGCGCGCGCCGACCTCTTCGCCCGCCACCCGCAGTCGCCGCGGCCGGGCTTCGACGGGCTCGCGTACTTCCCGTACGACCCGGCGTGGCGCGTGCTGGCCGACGTCGAGGCCGCCGAGCCCGAGCGGCGCCTGATCGGCTCGAGCGGCGACGAGCCGGTCGCGTTCACGCGCTTCGCGGTCGCGCGGTTCGGTGGAAACGAGCTCGAGCTGTACTGGCTCGACGCATACGGCGGCGGGCTCTTCCTCCCGTTCCGCGACGCGACGGCCGGGAGCGAGACGTACGGCGCGGGCCGCTACCTCCTCGACACGGTGAAGGGCGCCGACCTCGGCGCCGACGGCGGGCGGCTCGTCCTCGACTTCAACTTCGCCTACAACCCGTCGTGCGCGTACGACCCGAGCTGGCTCTGCCCGCTCGCCCCGCCGCCGAACCGGCTGCCGCTCGCGGTCCGCGCGGGCGAGCTGAAGCCGGAGGTGGGACTCGAACCCACGGCCACCGCTTTACAAGAGCGGCGCTCTGCCAGCTGAGCTACTCCGGCGCGCCCGCCATCGTACGCGGCGCTACTGGAGGACCTGGCGCTCCTGCTGGTGCGAGATGATCTTGCGCTTCACGCGCTGCAACGCGTTGTCGATCGTCTTCGTGTCGCAGCCGAGCTCCTCGGCCATCTGCTCGTACGACGAGCCTTCGAGGTAGAGGCGCAGCGCGCTCGACTCGAGCGGCGAGAGGCCGTTGCCGAGCGAGAAGACGAGGCTCTGGAGCTCCTCGGTCGAGATCACGCAGACGGCGGGGTCGTTCACGCCGGGGCCGGGGAGCGCGTCGCCGAGCGTGCAGTCGCTGTCGGCCTCCTGCCCCGCGGGCGTGTGGCTGAACGAGATGTACGTGTTGAGCGGCGCGTGCTTGAACCGCGTCGCGGTCTTGATCGCGGTGATGATCTGCCGCGTCACGCAGAGCTCGGCGAACGAGCGGAACGACGTCTCCTTGTCGGGCCGGAAGTCGCGCACCGCCTTGTAGAGGCCGATCAGCCCCTCCTGGACGAGGTCGTCGCCGTCGCCGCCGGCGAGGAAGTACGAGCTCGCCTTCAGCCGCACGAAGGTCGTGTACCGCCGGATCAGCCCGTCGAGGGCGAGGTTGTCGCCGTTTCGCGCCCGGAGGACGAGCTGCAGATCCTCAAGTTCTCGTTGAGCCTTTTGCGGTGACTTGCTCGCGACTGCGGTCCGCGCGTTCACTGGCGATCTCTCCTGGTAGTGGGCGGGTTCTCGTTGGCTGGTCGAGGGTGGGGCCGCCGAGAACTCTCGTCCTGAGGTTGAGGTGAAGCTAGCAGCATCGGCCAGAGAACACAAGCCCCACTTGCAGAGGACCCGGTTACTCTCCCCGGCGGAGGCGCTCGAGCCGCGCGAGCGTGTCGGCGTCGAGCTTGCCCGCGAGGCCGGCGGGCGCGTCGTCGCGGTGCTCGGCCGGCCGGAGCTCGCGGAAGAAGGTCTGCGACGAGACGCTCGTCACCTCGCGGCCCGCGGTCTCGAGCACGGTCGCGTCCGAGGAGACGAGCACGACCTGCTCGCGGCGCCGATTCTCGGCCGCGAGCCGCTCGAGGAGCGTGTCCGCGTCCGGCGCGTAGCGGACGGAGAGCGGCCCTCGCTCGGCCTCCTCGCCGACGCCGTCGAAGACGACGACGCCGCGCGCGCCCTTCGTCGCGACGAAGCTCGCGAGCGAGTCGACGAGCTCGCGCGCGTCGTCGAAGGGGCTCGCGTGGAGAAGGTTGTAGCCGTCGAAGAGGTAGAGCGTCCCCGCGGCCATCCCGTGTTACTTGCGCGGTCCGGCCGCGGTGCGCTGGCGGCGGGCCTCGTAGAGGAGGAGCGCGGCGGCGACGCTCACGTTCAGCGACTCGACCGCGCCCGCGAGCGGGATCGAGACGAGGACGTCGCACGTGCGGCGGACGAGCGGGCGCAGGCCCTTCCCCTCCGCGCCGAGGACGAGCGCCGAGCCGCCCCCGAGGTCGGCCTCCCACAGCGAGGTCGGTGCGTCGCCGGCGGCGCCGAAGATCCAGAGGTCCGGGCCCTTCACCTCCTCGAGGTAGCGCGCGAGGTTCGTGACGACCGCGATCGGGAGGTGCTCGACCGCGCCCGCCGACGCCCGCGCGACGGCGGGCGTGACGACCGCGGAGCCGTGCGCCGGGACGACGACGCCGGTCGCGCCCGCGCCCTCCGCGCTCCGGCAGACCGCGCCGAGGTTGTGCGGGTCGGTGACGCGGTCGAGCACCGCGAGCAGCGGCCGCTCGACCCGCGCGAGCTCGTACGCGTCCGCGTACCGGTACGGCTCCACGCGCGCGACGACGCCCTGGTGGTCGCGCGTCCCGGCACGCTCGGTCAGCTCCCGTTCGGGCTGAACCCGGACCCGCGCCTCCGCGAGCCACGGCTCGCCGGCGGCCGCCCGCTCGGTCGCGAACACCTCCAGCACCTCGCGCCGCCCGCGCAGCGCCTCGCGAACGGCTTGCCGGCCGTAGACGAGGTCGGTCACCGCCGCGGGACGAGCGTGTACCCGTCGGGCCCGTCGCGCATCTCCCACCCGGCCGCGTCGAGCTCGTCGCGGAGCCGGTCGGCGAGCTCGAAGTCGCGGCCGGCGCGCGCCTCGACCCGGCGCTCGGCGAGCGCGACGATCTCGGGCGGCGCGGCCTCCTGTTCCGCCAGCGACGCGAGCCCGAAGATCCCGAGCGCGCGCCGGAGCAGCTCGTGGTCCCGCCAGCCGTGGAGCAGCGCGAGCGCCTCGGGCGTGTCGAAGTCGTCGTCGAGCGCGGCGACGAACCTGTCCCAATCGCCGCCCGGTTCCGACGGCCCGCGGAAGACGTTCCGCAGCGTCTCGGCCTGCGCGGCCGCCTGCGCGACGGTCTCCGCCGAGTAGTCGATCGGCTTGCGCCAGTGCCCGCCGAGGAAGAACACGAGCAGCGTCTCGCGGCCCCACTCGTCGATCGCCTCGCGGATCGTCGTCACGTTGCCGAGCGACTTCGACATCTTCTCGCCGGTGAAGCGGAGCATCCCGTTGTGCGCCCAGATCCGCGCGAAGCCGTGGCCGAGCGCACGCGACTGCGCGAGCTCGTTCTCGTGGTGCGGGAAGACGAGGTCGAGACCGCCGCCGTGGATCTCGAACTCCTCGCCGAGCTCCTCCTCGGCCATCGCCGAGCACTCGATGTGCCAGCCCGGGCGGCCGCGGCCCCACGGCGACTCCCACGACGTGTCCTCGCCCGGCTTCGTCGCCTTCCAGAGCGCGAAGTCGCGCGGGTCCTCCTTCAGCGGGTTCGGCTCCTCGCCCTGCTCGACCTGGTCGGGCCGCTGGCCCGAGAGCCGGCCGTACTCGGGGAAGCGCGCGACCCGGAAGTAGACGTCGCCGCCGACCGCGTAGGCGACCCCCGCGTCGACGAGGCGCTCGATGAACGTCTCGATGCCGTCGATCGACTCGGTCGCCTTCGGCATCGCGTCCGGCAGCCCGAGCCCGAGGTCGCCGACGTCCTCGAGGTACCACTGCGTCGCCCGTTCGGCGAGCTCTGCGCTGGCGCCCGGCGCCGCGTCGTAGATCTTGTCGTTCACGTCCGTGATGTTGTGGACGAGCGTCACCTCGTAGCCGCGGGCACGCGAGCCACGCGCGGAACCACATCCCGACGACGAACGGCCGCGCGTTGCCGACGTGCGCACGCGCGTACACGGTCGGCCCGCAGACGTACATGCGGATCGGGCCCGGCGGCGCCGGCAGGTCGACGAGCGACTTGGTGTACGTGTCAAAGAGCCGCATCGACCCTCCGCAGCGTCTCCTCCCGCGGGAGCGCGGCGAGCACCGCCCACAGCTCCGGGCCGCTTTCGCGGCCGGTGAGCGCGCGGCGGACGACGCGGAGGTTTCCGCCGACCGCCTTCAGCTCGCGCAGGATCGCCCTCGACGCGGCCGCGTCGAGCGCGCCGTTCGCGCCCGCCCGCAGCTCGCGGAAGCGCTCCAGGGTCGGGCGGTCTTCCTCTGCAAGAACCAACGAGTCGCTCGGAGGGCTCGTGACGGTCGACGCCAGGGCGCGCGCCTCGGCCAGGTCGTGCGCGCCGCGCAGCGCCGGGGCGACGGCGACCGGCACGCCCGCCCGCTCGGCCAGCTCCTCGTCCGAGAGCGACGCGAGCGCCTCGACCGCGAGCGAGCGGATCCGCCCGAGGTCGAGGTGGACGTCGTGGCGCGGCAGCCCGAGCTCGTCGAGGTACGCGCGCACCGCCTCGGCCGGAATCCCCTGCTCGCGGAGCGAGGCGACCGAGGCGCCCGCCGCGCGCTTCGAGAGCTTGTGCCCGTCGGGCCCGAGCACGAGCCCGTGGTGGACGTACTCCGGCGGCGTCGCGCCGAGCGCCTCGGCGAGCGCGCGATGGAGCGGCTCGTTCGGCCGGTGGTCGTTGCCGCGGATCACGTGCGTGATCCCGAAGTCGGCGTCGTCGACGACGCTCGCGAGGTGGTAGGTCGGCGAGCCGTCGTCGCGCCAGAGCATCACGCCGTCGAACCGCTGCGGCACGCCGGCCGCCGCGGCCGCCTCGCGATGGCGTTGCGCGCGGTCGCTCGCCCGCACCGGCCCCTCGTCCCACTCGACCCCGAGCCAGCGCAGGTCGTCGAGGATCGCCTCCTCCCCGCCCGTGACGTTCCGCGCCGGGTCCGTGTCGTCGATCCGGAGCAGCATCGCCCCGCCGAAGTTGCGGTTCGCGACCGCGCCGAGCGCGTTCCCGATGTGGAGCGAGCCGGTCGGGCTCGGCGCGAAGCGGACCTTGACCATGACCTGAGTCTAGGCGGGGAGGCCGCTGGCTGGACTCGTCTCGCGAGACGTGTTTGTGCGATGCTCCTCGCGACGATGCTGTCGAACAGGGAGGCACCACGATGTGGCTTCTGACGCCACTGTTGCTGGGCTCGATCATGATGCGTCGGCGGCCGCTCGCACGCGCAGCCGTCGTCGGCGGCGCCGCGTACTACGCCGGGAAGAAGGGCGCGCAGGCCTCTCAGCGCGAGGCCGACCAGGAGGCTCGCCTCGAGGACCTCGAGTCGCAGCAGGCCCCGCCGCCGGCATACGCCGCGCCGCCGCCGCCGCCGCCGCTCCGGCCAGCGGAGGGTTGTCGGAGGACTCGATGGCCAAGCTCCAGCAGCTTGCGCAGCTGCACGAGCAGGGCATCCTCACCGACGCGGAGTTCGAGGTCCAGAAGCAGAAGATCCTGCAGGGCATGTGAGTGAGGAGGAAGCGAGAACCATGAGCATCGGCCCGGTCCAGTTGCTGATCCTCGGCTTCGAGGATCCACAGTTCAACGGCGAGATCCTCGCCGAGCTCGAACGGCTCAAGGACGCGGACATCGTCCGCGTGATCGACGCCGTCGCGATCAAGAAGGACGACGACGGAAGCATCACCGTGCTGCGCACGACCGACCTCAGCACCGACGAGGCCCAGGAGTTCGGCGCCGTCGTCGGCGCCCTGATCGGGCTCGGCGCCGCGGGCGAGGAGGGCATGGCGGCCGGCGCCGAGGCAGGCGCGGAGGCGATGGCCGACGGCGAGGTCTTCGACGAGGAGAACGTCTGGTACGCAGCCGACGCGATCCCGAACGGGACCGCAGCCGCCGCCGCGCTGCTCGAGCACCGCTGGGCGATCCCGCTCCGCGGCACGATCCTCCGAGCGGGCGGATACGTGCTCGCCGACGAGTGGATCCACGCGAAGGACCTGATCGCGGTCGGCCTGATGGCCGCCGCCGAGACCAACGCCGAGGTCGAGCCCGCAGGGACGTAAGTCCCTCGGGCTCCGGCCCGGTCCGGCGTCGGCCTTCAGACCGGGGAGATGCGGCGGACGTCGGCGCCGCCGAAGCTCGGCGACCAGACCGAACCGGCGCCGACGCCGAGAACGAACGGCTTCGGCCCGACCCGGATCGTGGCGGTGACTCTGCCCGCCACCGGGTCGATACGCGAGACGGTGCCGTCGCCCATGTTCGGCACCCACACGCTCCCGTCCGGCGCCATCGTGCCGTCCTGCGGCGTCGAGCCGACCTTCACCGTGGCGAGCACCTTGCCCGTCCGCGGGTCGAGATGGAGGACGAGTCCCTCCGCGTTCGACGCGACCCAGAGCCGGGTCCCGTCGGACGCGAACCACGCCGGGCTCAGGTGGTGGACGTCGATCTCGCGGATCCGGTTCGTCGCCGGGTCGATCCGCCAGATCGAGGTGCCCGCGTTCGCGCCGACCCAGACGGCGCCCGCGGTGACCGAGAGGCCCGTCGGGGCCGAGTGGGTGTCGATCCGGCGGACGATCCGGCCGGATCGCGGGTCGATCCGGTCGACCGTGCCGTCGCCCTCGTTCGTCGTCCACACGGACCCGAAGCCATACGCGACGTCGTACGGGCTGTTGCCGACGCGGATCCGCTGCACGAGCCTGCGCGCGACCGGATCGACGCGATCGACGCTGTTCGTCCCGTAGCCGTTCACCCAGAGCGATCCGCCGCCGGCGACGATCCCGCACGGCTGCCCGCCGATCGCGATGCCCGGCCCGTCGACCTCGTTCGTCTTCGGGTCGATCGAGGTGATCTCGCCCGAGCCGTAGTCCGTGACCCAGATGCGCCCGAAGGCGGCGACGCTCGCGCAGGGCGCGCTGGCCCCCGTCGGGATCGTCGCGACGACGCGCGGCGCTGCGCCGTCGGCAAGGCCCGACGACACAAGGCCGAGGGCAGCCAGAAGTGCGACGGCCGCGGCCGCACCCCCACCCAGGGTGGGGCCGCACCCCCCTCCGCCCTCTGAGGCCGAGCCTATCCGCGAACGTCGGACGAGAGAGCGACGGAATCGTTCCAATTCGGCACCTCTTTCTCCACAGCCGGCCGCACGGGCCGGGTGCCCTGCCCAAACTGCTCCGATGTCGGAGCATATACTACGAGTTCGTACTACCTGCGCGTCGGAGCGCCTGCTCGAGCTCGAGCAGCGACTCCCGGACCGCGGCCGCCCCGGCGCCGAGACCCTCGGTGATGGCGCGGTTCGACGCGAGCAGACCCTCGAGCGCGCGGGTGTTCCGCTCGCGGCCGTCACCGGTCAGCTCGAGCCGGTAGGAGCGGCGGTCTGCGGGATGCGGCGACGGCTCCACCAGCCCTCGCGTACGCAGCCGCGAGACGTAGTCCGACATCGTCGTCGGCGGCATGCCAGCCCGCGCGGCGAGGTCCGTCGGCGTGATCGGCCCGAGCGCACCGATCATCGACAGCACCGCGAACTCGTTCGGCGTCAGCCCCGTGCCCTCGATCGCGCGCCCGAGCAGCGCGCTCGCGAGCTGGCCCGTGACGAAGAGCGGGAAGAGGAAGTTCGGCGGCAGCTCGGACGCTTCCGGCACGACGCCCGAGCCTAGACGGCGCTCAGTCGGGGAGGGCGCCGAAATCGGGGAGCTCGACCTCCGAGACAGGCACGGTCGCCGCCCGGCGCCGCGTCGGCGCGCCCGCGATGTACCCGATCACCGCGATCAGCAGGATCACGCCGAGCGACCCGAGCGTGTAGGCCTCGAACTTCAACCTCGACACGCCCCACGCGTCGTGGAACGAGCCGTAGTCGACGCCGATCGCCTTCTCGATCGTGTCCGGGAAGACCGCCACCCACGAGCCGAGCACGGCCCAGAACGTGATCACCGTGACGGCGATCCAGATCCCCACCGTGCCGAACGGAACCCTGTAGGGCCGCGGCACGTCGCCGTGCGAGTACCGCAGCTTCAGGATCGCCGGGAAGATCAGGACGTACGAGATCAGCGTGGTCGAGATCGCGATGTCGAGCACGACCTGGAACGTCGAGTTGTCGCCGCTCTTGAAGAACGCGACCGCGGCGACGCAGAACGCGGTCGCGACGACGCCCGAGAGGACGTTGACGCGGACCGGCGTCCCGAAGCGGCGGTTGAAGACGCCGAAGAAGCCGAAGAACGAGCCGTCGTACGCGCTGACCGCCTGGACGCGGTCGGAGCCGATCATCCACACCGCGCCCGAGGTGACGAGGCTGCCGACGAACCCGAGCGTCATCAGCACGAGCAGCGCGTGGGCGGCGCCGCCGTACACGGAGAACACCTTCGTGACCGCGTCGATGAAGCCGCCGATCCCCGTCACCTGGTTCAGCGGCAGCACGAGCAGGATCCCGAGGATCGGGACGACGTAGCTGAGCACCCCGAGGATCCCGCTGAAGACGACCGAGATCGGTACGTCCCGGCTCGGGTTCTTCATCTCCTCGGCGGCGCCGTTCTGGAGCTCGAAGCCGACGTAGTTGAAGAGCAGCACCGGCACGAGCCCGATGAACACGGCCAGCGTCGGCGAGGCCTGGTGGGCGGAGAAGCCGTGGAAGCCGTGCTCGATCCCGTACACGACGACGGTGAGCGAGAAGAACCCGAGCGTGAAGAAGCGCAGGAAGGCGCCGGCGTTCGGGATCCACTTCCCGTACCGCAGCGACGCGATCGCGACGCCGATCGAGATCCAGATGAAGCTGAGCTTGAAGACGTAGTCGCCCCACGTGCCGTGGCCGAGGCCGGAGACGTTCGCCCGCCACGCGTCCGTTGAGATGAACGCGAGCGAGCCGCCGACCCAGAACGGGTTCGTCACCCAGTACAGGATCGCGCCGATGCACGCGACGAAGCGGCCCCACGCGAGCTTCATCCACTCGTACGGGCCGCCCTCCTCCGTGAAGCTCGAGCCG
This sequence comes from uncultured Actinomycetes bacterium, assembly GCA_963729135.1. GTDB lineage: Bacteria > Actinomycetota > Thermoleophilia > Gaiellales > Gaiellaceae > PALSA-600. The sequence continues at coordinate 118,412 of CAVSMT010000005.1, read as the reverse complement.
ACCTCGGCGAGCGCGAGCGCGTACGGCAGCACGAAGAACGCCGCGAGGAAGACGAGCCAGAAGAACCCCTGCGGGCCGTTCGACGCGACGGTGCCGAGCGTGTCGAGCCCGACGAACGCGCAGACGGTGAACAGCACCATGTCGAAGCGCCGCAGCGACTTGACCAGCTTCGCCTTCTCGTGGACCGCGAACTCGGTCGTCTCCTCGAGGTGCGCCGGCCGCTCGATCGTCGTCGTCACGGCGCCCGCCTCGGCGTTCTCGGCTCCGGCCGCCCGGCGCCGGTCGTCATCACGTCCCACGCCTCGGCGAGGACGTCGCCGAGGATGCCGACGATCTCGTCGAACTCGGCCGGCCCCGCGACGAGCGGCGGCGAGATCTGGATCACCGGGTCGCCGCGGTCGTCGGCTCGGCAGACGAGGCCGCGCTCGAAGAGCCGGCCGGAGAGGAAGCCGCGGAGCAGCGTCTCGGACTCGTCGTCGTCGAACGTCTCGCGCGTCTCCTTGTCCTTCACGAGCTCGAGCGCCCAGAAGTACCCGCAGCCGCGGAGGTCGCCGACGATCGGCAGGTCGAGGAGCTGCGCGAGCGTGTCGCGGAGGACGGGCTCCTCCTCGCGGACGTGCTCGACGATCCGCTCGCGCTTCATGATCTCGAGGTTCTTGAGCGCGATCGCCGCCTGCACCGGATGGCCGCCGAAGGTGATCCCGTGCGCGTACATCGCGCTCTCGTCGAGGAACGGCGCGATCACGTGGTCGCCGGCGATCACTGCCCCGATCGACGCGTACGCCGAGGAGAGGCCCTTCGCGCACGTCACGAGGTCGGGCCGGATGTCGTACCGCTGCGAGCCGAACCACTCGCCGACGCGGCCGAAGCCGGTGATCACCTCGTCGGCGCAGAGCAGGATCCCGTGCCGGTCGCAGAGCTCGCGCACCCCGGCGAAGTAGCCGGCCGGCGGCGTGAACGAGCCGCCGGCGTTCTGCACCGGCTCCATGATCACCATCGCGATCGTGCCTGGCCCCTCCTGCTCGATCGCGTCCGAGAGGTCGTCGAGCAGGTACGCGGTGAACTCGGCCTCCGTCTCGCCCGGCGGGCGGCGGTATCGGTTCGTGTTGCGGACGTGCGTGACGCCGGGGACGAGCGGCTCGAACGGCGCCTTCAGCGCGGCGATCCCGTTGATCGAGAGCGCGCCCATCGTCGTCCCGTGGTAGGCGAGCCGGCGCGCGATCACCTTCCAGCGCCGCTCGCCGCGCGCGGCGTGGTACTGGCGCGCGAGCTTCCACGCCGACTCGACCGCCTCGGAGCCGCCGGAGACGAAGAAGACGCGGTTGAGGTCGCCGGGCGCGAGCGCCGCGAGCTCGTGCGCGAGCTCGATCGCGCGCGGATGAGCGTACGACCAGTTCGTGTAGAAGGGCAGCTCGCGCATCTGCTCGAGCGCGGCCTGCCCCATCTCCTCGCCGTACGAGTACCCGACCTGCACGGCGAAGAGCCCGGCGAGCGCGTCGAGGTACCGCTTCCCGTTCGCGTCCTCGAGGTAGCACCCGTCCCCGCGGACGATGATCGGGACGTCGCCGTCCCGGTATCCGCCCATCCGCGTGAAGTGCAGCCAGAGGTGATCGCGCGCAGCCTGCTGGAGGTCGATCGTGGGCCTGCTCCCGGCCGCCGTGCTCATCGGTGGTGAATACAGGAAAGCCGCCGCGCGGGCAACCGGGAGCCGCGTGCCCGGCTCGGCGGGTGGTAGGCTTCGGTGATGGCGGTGAGAAAGCCCCGCGACGATCGCGTCATCACCGGAGGCCCGGAGCGGCGGGCCGGCCTCGTCGCGAGCGTGCTCCGCGTCGTCGAGCAGGAGGACGAGCAGACCGACAGCCTCATCGCCGCTCTGCAGCCGGACCGGGTGCTCGGCCGTGCGGCGGTGGAGCAGGCGCGGCTGAACGCGGCGGCCCGCGACGAGTTCGTCCGGAGCTGGCAGTGCTACACGAGCGCCGAGGTCGCCGAAGTCGTCGGCTCCCGCGCGACCAACCGCGCCGCGTCGGCGCACCGGCTCCTTCGCCGGGGCGAGATCTTCCAGGTCAGATACGGCTCGGACACCCTCGTCCCCGCCTTCCAGTTCTCGCCGCACGGCGAGCCGAAGCCGGCGGTCGCGGAGGCGCTCGGGCCGCTGCGCGCGGCCGGGCTCGACGGCTGGGAGCTCGCGTTCTGGTTCGTGACGCCGAACGGCTGGATCGAGGGCGAGCAGCGGCCCGTCGACCTCCTCGACGCCGATCCGGCCGCGGTCGTCGCCGCCGCCCGTCGCGAAGCGGACATCCCGGAGTAGGTGGCGGTCCCTCCGCCGCCGGCCCGGCTCGACCTGGAGGTGGAGGTGTGGCCGCGCGGCCGGCCGATCGTCCGCGTCTTCGCGGCCGCCCACCCGCCGACGAGCTTCAACCCGACCGGCTCTCCGGCACGTTTCCGGCCGGTCCGCGAGACCGACGGCGCGGTCGTGCCGACGATGTACGGTGGCGCCGACGCGGACGTCGCCCTCGCCGAGTCGGTGATGCACGACCTGGGCGCGAGCACGACGCGGATCCCGTACCGGCGACTCGTAGACCGGGCGATCTGCACGCTGCTGCCGCTCCGGGACCTGCGGCTCGCCGCCCTCCACGGGTACGGGCTGAGGAAGGCGAAGGTCACGCGGAAGCGGCTGATCGACACGCCGCCGAGCCGGTACCCGGAGACGGCCGCGTGGGGGCAGGCGGTCTACGACCACGAGGAACGGGTCGACGGCATCGTCTGGATGAGCCGGCGCTTCGACTCGTCGAAGGCGGTGACGCTCTGGTCGACGCGCGTCCGCGACCGACGAGCTGAGCGTGGACGCGGGAACGTTCATGCTCCTCGCGGCCGGGGACGGCTACGAGCGCGTCGCCGCGGCGGCGCTGCGCGCGGGCTGCACCATCGTCCGGCCGTGACGGCCGTCTAGGCTCGCTTCCGTGAAGGACCTGCTCCTGGCGTGGTACCGGGCGTTCGGGCGCGACCTTCCGTGGCGGCGAACCACCGACCCGTACGCGATCCTCGTCAGCGAGGTGATGCTCCAGCAGACGCAGGTGGACCGCGTCGTGCCGCGCTACCTCCGCTTCCTCGAGCGCTGGCCCACCGTCCACGACCTCGCCGCGGCGACGACCGCCGACGTGATCGTCGAGTGGCAGGGGCTCGGGTACAACCGCCGCGCCGTCAGCCTCCACGGCGCTGCGCGTGCGGTCGCCGCGGGCGGCTGGCCGGACGACCTCACCGAGCTGCCCGGCGTCGGGCCGTACACCGCCGCGGCGATCGGGAACTTCGCCTTCGGGCTCGAGGTGCTGCCCGTCGACACGAACGTCCGCCGCGTGCAGGAGCGGACGGGCGAGCGCTTCGACGCCGCGTGCGCGCAGGCCCTGTTCGACCTCGGCGCGACCGTCTGTCTCGCACGCGTGCCGCGCTGCGAGGCCTGTCCGCTCGCGGCCGCCTGCCCGTCGCGCGGCCGGCGGTACGAACCGCTTCGTCGGCAATCGCCGTTCGAGGGGTCGTTCCGACAGCGGCGCGCGCGGGCGCTGCGGGCCGTCGCCGACGGGCGCGATCCGGGCGACGCGGAGGCCGTCGCCGCGCTCGCCGCGGACGGGCTCGTGAGCGTCGCCGGCGGGCGCGTCGAGCTTCCAGCCAGGCCGCTACGATCCTGAGTTGCAAGGCACACGTTGGGGACAGCGTCGAGAAGGGGAGCCGTGGACGCCCAGGGCAACGGCAGCGCCGAGATCGTCAAGCGCCTGCTCGCGAACGTCGAGACCGTCGTGCACGGGAAGCGCGAGGAGATCCGGCTCGTCCTCTCCGCCCTGATCAGCGGCGGGCACGTGCTCTTCGAGGACGTGCCCGGGACCGCCAAGACCGTGCTCGCGCGCGCGATCGCGGCCACGATCGACGGCGCGACCCCGTCGCGGATCCAGTGCACCCCGGACCTGCAGCCGACCGACGTCACGGGCCTCAGCGTCTTCAACCAGGAGACGCGGAAGTTCGAGTTCCAGGAGGGGCCGCTGTTCGCGAACATCATCCTCGTCGACGAGATCAACCGCGCGATGCCGAAGACGCAGTCGGCGCTGCTCGAGGCGATGGCCGAGCGCCAGGTGACCGTCGACGGCGTCACGCGGCGGCTGCCCGACCCGTTCCTCCTGATGGCGACCGAGAACCCGATCGAGTACGAGGGCACGTTCCCGCTGCCGGAGGCGCAGCTCGACCGCTTCTTCCTCCGCGCGAGCCTCGGCTACCCGGGCGAGGAGCAGGAGGTGCTGATCGTCCGCGAGCAGCGGCGCGGGCACCCGCTCGACGGGCTCGAGCCGGCCGTCACGACCGAGGAGATCGGCGAGCTCCGCGCTCGCCTGCGAGGACGTGTACGTCGACGAGCTGCTCGACTCGTGGATCGTCAAGCTCGTGCGCGCGACGCGGACGCTGCGCGAGGTCGAGGTCGGCGCCTCGGTGCGCGGCTCGCTCGCGCTCGTCAAGACCGCGCGCGCGTGGGCCCTCCTCCACGACCGGGCGCACGTGCTCCCCGAGGACGTCGAGGAGCTCTTCATCCCGGTGCTCGGCCACCGGCTGATGCTCGCGCCGTCGTACCTCGCCGAGACGCGCAACCTCACGCGCGCCGAGACGCTCGAGCGGATCCAGCAGCAGTGCCTCGAGCTCGTGCCGCCGCCCCACCCCGACTGGGTGACGGAGAACGTCCCGAGCGGCTGGGCGGCGCAGGACGCCGCCGCGTCGTAGCCCGGACGTGCCGGCGCCGACACGCAGCACGTTCCCGCTGGTACCGAGGTACCGGCTCTCCGGCCTCCCGTTCGGCGGCGCGCCGAGCCTCCGCCGCGGGCACGGCTCCGACGTCGCCGGCTCGCGCGCGTACGTCCGCGGCGACCCGATCTCGACGATCGACTGGCGCGCGAGCGCGCGGCTCTCGACCGCGATGGGCCGCGACGAGTTCGTCGTCCGCGAGCGGTACGCCGAGGAGGCGCCGCGCGTCGTCGTGCTCGCCGACCGCCGGCCGGCGATGGGCGTGTACGCGGCGCCGTTCCCGTGGCTCTCGAAGCCGGCGGCGGTCCGCTCGGCGACCGAGCTGATCGTCCACAGCGCGGAGGCGTCGAACGCCGCGATCGCGTACCTCGACTACGGCGACAGCGCCGACCGCGGCGGCGAGCCGTTCTGGCTCGCGCCGAGCGGCCGCGCGATGTGGCAGCGGATCGAGGCGCGCCACGCCGAGGCGCCCGGCTTCGGGGCGCCCGAGGACGGGCTCACGCGCGGCCTCGAGTTCCTGCCGCGCTTCCGGAGCGAGCTCTCGTCCGGCACGTTCGTCTTCGTGATCTCGGACTTCCTCGGCGACGTCCCGCCGGAGTCGGCGTGGCTGACCGCGGCGGCGCGGCGCTGGGAGGTCGTGCCGGTGATCGTCCAGGACCCGGAGTGGGAGCAGAGCTTCCCGGTCGTCGGCCCGATCGTGATCCCGCTCGCCGACCCGCGCGACGGACAGGTGCTCGAGGTGCGGCTGTCGCGGCGCGAGGCGCGCGCCCGGCGGGAGGCGAACGAGCAGCGCCGCGACGAGCTGATCGCGACCTTCTTCGCGCTCGGGCTCGACCCCGTGCTGCTCGGACACGTCCGACCCGGAGGAGGTCGACCGGACGTTCCTCGAGTGGGCCGAGCGCCGACGCGACCTGAGGGCGCGCCGGTGAGCCGCCGCGAGCTCCTCGTGTACGCGGCGATCGCGGCGGCGATCGTGACCGCGATCGTCGTCGGGACGGGGCTCGGCTGGTGGGGCTCGTCGTCGTCGGCCGGCTCCGTCCCGCCGGCGCAGCCGTTCACGGTGAAGGCGACGCTCACGCCGCACCCGATCCTCTTCGGCGACGCGGTCACCGCCGCGGTCGACGTCCACATCGACCCGGCCCGCGTCGACGCCGGGAGCATCCGCGTGATCCCGGCATTCGACCCGTTCGTCCCGAGCGGCGCGCCGGTCGTGACGACCTCGCGCGTCGGCCGGCACGAGACGATCCGCTACCGCTACACGCTCCAGTGCCTCTCCGAGGACTGCGTGCCGACGCGGCGCGATCCGCTCGTGCTGACGCTGAAGCCGGCCGTCGTCACCGCGACCTCCGGCGGGCAGACGGTGAAGGCGACCGCCGCGTGGCCGCAGACCGCGATCCTCTCCCGGCTGCAGCGGAAGGACATCGGCAGCATCCAGCCGCACTACCGCCGGCCGGGGAACGTGCCCGCGCCGGAGTACAGGGCGTCGCCGACCGGGCTCGCGAACGTGCTGACCGGCGTGGCGGGCCTGCTCGCGCTCGTCGCGCTCGGCGTGCTCGGCTGGGAGACCGTGCGGCTCGTCGAGCGCCGGCGGCGGAGCCGCCGGATCGAGCTGACGCCGCTCGAGGCGGCGCTCGCGTACACGCGCGACGCGGCCGGCCGGCCCGATCCCGCCGACCGGCGCAAGGCGCTCGAGCTGCTCGCGAAGACGCTCGACGCCGAGGGCGTGCCGGCGCTCGCCGGCACCGCCGAGAGCGCGGCGTGGTCGGAGGAGCCCCCGACGCCGGACCGCGCGCGCGAGCTCGCAGACGAGGTCGAGACCGAGACGGGGAACGGCCGGTGAGCTCGGTCCCGTACACGGGCGCGCAGGGGCTCGCGCGGATCGCGGCCCGTACGACGGTCGCGCGCGTCCTCCTCGCGCTCGCGCTGATCGCGCTCGTCGTGCTCACCGCGCTCGCGGCGCGGCACCCGCAGGTGAACAAGCATCCGCTCCTGCCCGCGAACGCGGGCGGGATCGTCGTCCTCGACCTCTCGGCGAGCATCTCCGAGGACACGTACTCGCGGATCGGCCACGAGCTGCAGAACCTCGTCGACGCGCGGCGGCCGGTACGGGCTCGTCGTCTTCTCGTCGAACGCGTACGAGGCGCTGCCGCCCGGCTCGCCGGCCTCCGAGCTGCAGCCGCTGATCCGCTACTTCGTCCTCCCGACGCAGGTCACGCCGGGCGAGCAGCCGTCGTACCCGCACAACCCGTGGACGAAGACGTTCACGGGCGGGACGCAGATCGCGCGCGGCCTCGACCTCGCCCGGCAGATCGAGGTCGACGGCCACGTGAAGCACCCGGCGGTCGTCCTGATCAGCGACCTCGCCGACGACAACAACGACTCGAGCCGGCTCAACGACGTGCTCACGCTGTACAAGCACGACGGGATCAAGCTCTACGTCGTGCCGCTCGCCGCGTCCGAGACCGACCTCCACCGCTACGACGCGGTCGCCGTGAAGAAGCTCTCGACGCCCGGCTCCTCGGCCGGCACGCCGACCGCGTCGCCCGTGCACACGAGCTTCCCGACGCTGCTCGTCCTGCTCACGATCGTGGTCGCGCTCCTGCTCGGGGCGAACGAGGTCCGCTCGGCCCGGCTCCGCTGGGGCGGCGCGGCGGAGGCGTCGGCATGAGGCCGCTCCGCATCGTGCTCGCGGTGATCGTGCTCGCGGTCGCGGTGCTGATCGCTCTGCTCGCGTCGGACCTCCGGAGCTGGCAGCGCACCGTCCGCGACGGCGACCTCCGGTTCACGCAGAACCCGGCGCTCGCGACCTGGAACGCATCGACCGTTCTCCCGGCGAGCTTCTCGCGCGGGATTCTCGGGCTCGGCGACCAGCTCGCGTACCGGCGCGCCGCGCGGCGGTTCACGACGGTCGACGCGCTCGGCAACGGCTTCGACAACGGCTACCTCGAGGGGCGCGCGCGCGGCAACCTCGAGGTGACGCTGACGAACCTCGCGCGCAGCGGCAACCCGATGCGCGACTCGGCGGCGAACAACCTGCTCGGGATCCTCGCGTACACCGACTCGCGCTCGACCGGCGCGAGCACGCCGGCGCCGGTCGACCGCGCCGTCTCCGACTTCGTCGCCGCGGCCGAGCTCGACCCGTCGAACGAGTACGCGAAGTTCAACCTCGAGTGGCTGCTCGAGCAGCTCCGCGCGCGCGGCGTGCGGCCGGGCGGCACGTCGGGCACAGGCACGTCGTCGAACGGCCACAAGGGCGCCGCCGGCAGCCCGCCCGGGAAGGGCTACTGAGTGCTCGGCGCGACGCTCGTCTTCCTCACCCCGGCCGGCGCCGTCGCGATGGCCGCGTGCGTGCTGCCGCTCGCGGCGCTCGTGCTCGCGTCGCGGCGCGAGCGGCGGGCGCGCGAGACGCTGCGGCTGCGGCCCCCGCCCCCGGTCCGCCGGGTCGCGCGGATCGTCGGCCTCGCGGCCGTCCCGATCCTGCTCGGCCTCGCGGCGATGCAGCCGGCACTGCGGACGACGGAGCGCGCGCGCGTCCGCACCGACGCGCAGGCGTTCTTCGTCGTCGACGTCACGCGCTCGATGTCGGCGTCCGGAAAGCCCGGCGGGACGACGCGGCTCGAGCGCGCGCGGAGGCTCGCGATCGCGCTCCGCGAGTCGATTCCCGAGGTGCCGTCCGGGATCGCGACGCTGACCGACCGCGCGCTCCCGGACCTCTTCCCGACCTCCGACGCCGCCCAGTTCGCGCTGACGATGAACCGCGCGGTCGGGATCGAGCAGCCGCCGCCGACGATCTCGGCGGTCGTCGCGACGAACATCGGAGCCGTCGGCGCGCTCGGGTCGCAGAACTTCTTCGCGCCCCCGCCGACCGGACGGCGCCGGCTCGTCGTGCTCCTCACCGACGGCGAGAGCCGCGGCTTCGATCCCGGCCCGGTCGGGCAGGCGCTCGCGCGGGCGCCGGGCGTCCATCTCGTCGTCGTCCGCGTCGGCTCGACGGGCGAGAGCGTGTGGGACGGGAAGCGGCGCGAGCAGGGCTACCACGACGACCCGTCGGCCGGCGACCGGCTCGCGTCGCTCGCGTCGGCGGCCGACGGGAAGGTCTTCTCCGAGGGCTCCGTCGGCGCCGCGACGAGCGCCGTCCGCGCCGCGCTCGGCTCCGGGCCGACGGTCGTGCGCGGGCACACCGCGAAGACGCGCACGCTGGCGCCGTACGTCGCGCTGCTCGCGCTCCTGCCACTCCTGCTCGTGCTGCCTCGGCTCAGGCTGCGGGGCCTCGGCGCGGCGTTCCGGCTTTCGGCGGTGACCCAGCTCGGCCGAGCGCGGCGGCCCAGGAGGAACGCGCCCGTGCCCGTGGAGCTAGGCGGCGGGCAGTAGCCCGAACTTCCGGTTCTGCAGCACGAGGCAGTTCGCGACGGGCTTGGAGAAGACGTCGCCGTAGTGCGCCCGCATCGCAGCCTCGGTCAGCTCGTTTCCCGAGTGGAACGAGTAGTCGCCCTTGAGCCCACTCGCCCCGACCTGAGCCTCGAGCCACGAGTAGGCCCTGAGGTAGCCCGAGGACTTGCCGGAGCCGAGGTTGCCGAGCGCCTCCGGGTTCGGGACCCAGGAGAGGAACATCTTGAACGTGAGCGGGTTCTGCTCCTCGATGTGGACGACGCAGGTCGTCGGCACCTCGGCCTGGGTCAGCGACGTCTTCAGCGCGATGTCGTAGATGCTCGTCTGCCCGAGCTCGGTGAGGACCGTCCGGGCGGCGCTGCGCTGCGACGCGGTGAAGCCGTTCTGGTCGACGCTGCCGCCGCCTCCGCATCCGGCGAGCACGACCACCGCGCCGGCGACCGCGGCGAAGCTCAGCCCGCGGAACGCCTTACGTGGCATGGACGCAGGGGCTCTTGCTCGTGCTCTCCTGACCCCGTGCGCAGATCGGCAGGTCCTCGTTCTTGCCCGAGCCCTTGTACGACGGGATGTGGTACGGCACCGGGGTCACGTCGCCGATCCTGAGCACGCTGTGCGTGACGCCGTAGCTGACGCCGTGCGTCGCCGTGAGCGTCTTCGCGACGAAGCTCACCGTCACGCTGCCGCCCACCTCGCACGTGCACTTCGGCGGGCGGATCGTGAGCCCGGTGCACTGGAGCGAGGTGGCGCTCGCGACGTGGCAGGCCCCGCTGCTGCTTCCCGTCACCGCGGTGATGCGGAGGTTCTTCGCCTGCCACCAGAAGCTGTTGATGAACCCGGCGTCGCTCGCGCTCTGCACGACGATCTGGTACCGGTCGTGGCCGAGCTGGCGGACGACGGTGGTCACGTCCGAGCCGGAGCGGTCCTGCTCGTCCGGATCGACGCCCTGCCCGGCCCGCGTGAACGTGCCGACCTGGATCTGTTGCGCGTAGAGCTGGGCCGCCGACGGCTCGCTGCCACCGCCGCCTCCACCGCCGCAACCTGCCAGCGCCACGACCGCGAGAAGGCCTGCGAGCGACGCTGCCACGAACCCGAATTGCCGCCCCAAGACCCCGTCCATGCTACCAGCGTCCTCTCCCGACCGATCCGACGCGGCCCTCCCCCGACAAAGAAACGGCGGGGAGCTCCTGGGAGCTCCCCGCCGTGTAACCGCTGCTCGAGCCGTCTCGCCTAGAGCGAGAAGGCGGTCAGCTGCTCTCCGTGTCCGTCGTACGTCGGCTGGCCGACCGTCGGCAGCCTCGTGTACACCGCCACGAACTGCTTGCCGCCGACCTGGTAGGTCATCGCGGAGCCGTTGATGTAGCCGCGCGCCTGCCACGTCCAGAGCGGGCCGTCACCGGTGGTCGCGTTGTACGCCGCAACGGTGCCGCCCCACGGGTAGTTCGCCGCCGTGAAGTTGGCGGTCGACCCGCGGGAGCTGTCACCCCACGAGGTGAAGAACGCGAGGTTGCCCGCGGTACTGAAGTTACCGCCGTAGCAGCCCATCGACCACGTCCCCTGCGTGTACCCCGCATTGACGCCGCCCGTCAGAACACCGTTCTGGTAGGTCGCGCCCCACAGGAACTTCTGCCAGTTGATCGTGTTCGACGACATGTTCACCGACGTCAGCCACACCCCGCCGAGCACCGAGCCCGTCGAGCCCTTGTGCCAGTCGGTCGGCGACGCGTTCTCCTGCGCCGTCGAGTTCCCGTTCCCGCACCCGATGAACGAGTTCGTCAGCGGGTCGTACGTGCTGCGGTTGTAGTTGTAACCGCACGAGCACGTCGGGAACAGCGTGTAGGAGTCGCTGTAGGTCGCCGTGAACACCGGACGGGCGACGACCGGGGTCCCGTTCGCCCCGACCGGATACGTCGCGACGACCAGCTTGCCGTCTGCGTCGTTGTAGTCGTGGTCGATCAGGTACGACATCGCACACGGCGTGCCCTTCGGCATGGTCGCTCCGAAGTGCACCGAAGCCGCCTGCGCAGCCGCGATCCCGCTTCCGCCCATCTGGGCCTGGTTGCACCCGAACCACGGCTGGGTCGGCCACTCGTTGTTCACGGCCAGGCCCTTGCCGGAGTAGTCGAAGACCGGGGTCTCCTTCATCGGGAAGTTCGGCAGCGCAGCGCCGTTCTCCCGGTTCACGACCTCGCAGTTCGCGACCTTGTTACACGTCACGAGCGCGGGATAGACCTTCCCGTTGATCGTGACGTTGTAGAGGATCGGCGGATGCGAGTGGTCGAGGTCCCAGTTGTCGTGATGGGCCTCCTGGAAGTACCACTTCAGCGCGCCCGTCCGCGTATCGAGGGCGAACGTGCTGGCCGTCCAGAGGTCCTTCCCGGGCTGCCGACCGAGCTGCGCGTACGCGTTGCCCGTCTGCGAGTAGACCATGTTCAGGCCCGGGTCGATGGCGCTCGAGCCCCAGGTGCCGCCGCCGCCGAGGGCTGCCTCGGCCGGGTTGCCCCAGGTCAGGATGTACGGAAGCTGCGTCGGGTCAGGCGTGGTGAACCAGCGCCACACCAGCTTCCCGGTCTTCGCGTCGATCGCGTCGAAGTGCCCGCGAAGCGGCGAAGAGCTTCCGTTCGGACCACCGAACACCATGCCGGCACCGCTCGGGCCGCCGTTCGGCAGACAGTCGGTCACGGGGCTCGTCTGCCCCGTGTGACCGGCGAACTCCGCCACGGCCGAGACCTCGTTCGTCCACACAGGTGCGCCCGTCTTGGCGTTGATCGCCGCGATCGAGCCGTCCTGCTGGCCGGTGGTGATGATCCCGTTGCAATACGTGATCGCCTTCGTCGTGTTGCCGTACTGCAGCTGCGTCGCAGGAGCGGCACCGGGCGAGCTGGGCTTCGGGGGCGGACCCACGTACTTCCAGAGGATCTTCCCCGTCGACGGATCGAGCGCCGTCAACCCGGCGTTCCCCGACACGAACATCGTCCCGCTCTCCATCGGCAGGTTCTTGTTCTTGCCGCTGACCACGATCGGCGTGCCCTGGATCCCGCCCGCGTAGCTCGGGTCGGCCAGACTCTGGTTCCACGCCACCTTGAGGCCGGCAACGTTGCTCGGCGTCAGTTGCTTCAAGTACGAGAACTGGGTGTCCGCAAGGTCGCCCTTGCCGTGCTCCCAGTTGTTGTCCGCTGTACCAGCCGGAATCGAACCCTTCGGCTCCCACGGCCACGCCGTCTCCGCGCTCGGCGAAACCGCCCTAGTCGTGCGCGACGCGGTCGCCAACGCCACCACGGTGGCTCCGACCAGGCCTGTCGCGACGATCAGAAACAGGAATCTGCGCATGAATCTCCCCTCGCCCGTAGGCAGATACACATGTGATCAGCGATGTCTATCACCTCGCAACTCTCGCGGCAAGGGCGCGGCGGACTCGAAACCCGCGCGATCGGGCGGCGTCCGCTGTGGTAAAAGTCATGGTGATGAGCGCAAAGCGGAGCCAACCGCCGGCAGCGGGCGAGCTCGAGAGAGTTGCCGCGTTCCGCGCGGAGCTGCGCCGCTTCCTGCTCCGGACGAACTCGGTCGCCACGCAGGCGGGTCTCAGCTCGCAGCGGTACGACCTGATGCTCATGATCCGCTCGGCCGGCGAGCTCCGGGTGACCGAGCTCTGCGACCTCCTCCAGCTCCAGCAGACCGCCGTGACGCAGCTCGTCAAGCGGACAGAGGAGGCCGGCCTGGTCGAGCGCCGGCCCTCGCCCGACGACGGGCGCGTGTGGTTGCTTCGCCTGACCGCGGCCGGCGAGGAGCGCCTGATGAGCGTGCTCGCCTCGCTCCGTGACGAGGGCGACGCCCTCGCCGAGGCCCTCAGCCGCGTCGACGCGCGGCTGCGCGCGGCGACCGGCTAGCCAGCCCAGCCCGGTCGCGCGGGTCAGCCGCTCGCTGTTCCGGCTGGCGTCAACGCGTCCGCGTACGCCGCTCCGGCCGTCCGCGGCTCCCACTCGCCGCGCGCGAGTAGGTCCGCGTAGAGACGCTCGACCGCCGTCGAGAGCAGCGTGAAGATGTCGCCTCCGTCGTCGGGCGCCTCGGCCCAGCCGGTGCACACGCTGAAACCGGCGTCGTCGAGCGCGCGCTCGCACGAGACGATCGCATCGCGGGCCTCGTCGCTCGACCTCGTCGAGACGAGCGCGGCGAAGCGCTTCGCCCCGACCCGCGCCAGCTCGGTGCCGGGCGGAAGGTCAGCGGCGATCTGCACCGTGATCCGGCGGACGTCCTCCTCGTCGAACCCGAGCCGGCCGCGCCGCCTTCCGGCCTGCTTGCTCCGCGGCTCGACCACGAGCAACGTGAACCGCTCGGACTCGGCCAGCCGACGGCTCATCGCCCGCTCGAGCCCCGGGCTCGCGAGCGTGGCGGTGGTGAGGTCTCGGCCGGCGAGCGTCAGCAGCTCGTCGAGGACATGGAGCGCGTCGGTGAGCAGGCGCCGGCCGCGCGTCGCGAAGTAGCCGACCACGAGCCCGACCGCGACGTAGCCGACGAGCCTGACCTCCGTCGCCGTCGAGACGATCCCCGAGGCCGCGATCCTGCCGTTGTCGAGCAGACCGCCCTCGAACAGCGCGCCCGCGAAGAGACCCGCCGCGGCGCCGCCGAGCGGGCCCGTCACGAGCGCGGCGAGCACGACCGGGAGGTTGAATCCCTCGCCCAGCCCAAGCCCGGGGCGGCCGAACGCCAGCATGAGCGCGAAGACGATCGCGTAGCTGATCAGCGATGCGGTGAGGAGAAGCTGTGGAACCGAGGCCTGGGCGATGATCCGTGGAACGCGTGCCGACACAACCAGCCTCTCGTCGTCGGAACCGGGAACTTTCTGACGTTAGCGCATCGGGGCGCTTTCGGCGTTCGGCGACGCTCTCCCGCCTCGGTTACGATGGGGCGGCGGGATGAGCAAATCGTCGAGAACGAAGCTCTTCATCGCGCTGGGGATCGTCGCGGTCGTTGCGGTCGCCGCGGGGCTTGCGACATGGCTCGTGACCCGGGACAGCAGCAAGCCGCAGCTCACCCACCGCGACTACGCAGCCCTCTTCGGCAGCGCGGTCGTCCGGCAGACGAAGATCGCGTTCATCAAGCAGTGGCCGAAGCCGTACCAGATCTACCACGACTCCTACCAGCACCAATGCTACGAGTGGTACGACAAGCCGATCGCGCTCTACAGCCTCTGCTTCAAGGACGGAACGCTCGTCAACAAGGACCTCCTGTGACCGAAAACGCGCGGGTCGGCCGGAACGAGCGTGGTACGATCGGGCCGATGAAGGCGATCGCTGTAGCACTCGCCCTCGCTGCTTCGTTGGTGCTCCCGGCGAGCTCGTTCGCCGCCGCGAAGACCACGACGCCATCGAAGTACGTCCTGGTCGAGGTGCTGCTCACCGACCAGAAGATCATCATCGGCGCGTGGCAGGGAACGCAGCACCACGGCGACATGATCCCGCTCGCCGGCGCCGTGCCCCGGGGCGACTACATCAGCTTCTCGGTCCTGAACCGCACGAAGCACGTCCAGCAGTTCACGATCTTCGGCAAGAAGACCCCGAAGATGAAGCCGGGCGGCAAGGCGCACCTGTTCGTGGCGGCGCTGATCCGGGGGAGCTTCCCGTACAAGTCGACCTCCCCGACGGGCAAGTCGTTCCACGGCGTCATGACGGTCGCGTAGCGCTCCGGCGCTAGGTTCCGTACGCCACGACCTCGAGGACGCCGCCGCGCTTCGGCAGGCCGGCGCCGACGATCAGCATCCCGTCCGCGAGCGACGGGCACGCGTTGAGCCCCGCCCGCAGCCGTGCCTTCCAGAGGACCGTGCCGTCCCGCGTGTCCATCGCGTACAGCGTGCCGTCGAAGGTGCCGGTGAAGACGACGCCGTTCGCGGCGGTGGCGCAGCTGAAGATCGCCTGCGGCAGCCGGCGCCGCCACACGCGCGACCCGGTGGTCGCGTCGAGGGCGACGAGCTCGCCGCGGCCGCGGGCGGCGACGTCCACCTTCTCGAGCGGCTCGTAGCCGGTCGCGCTCCCGCGCATGCACAGGTCGACGACCGGCACGAAGAGCTTCCCTTCGGCATAGGCCATCGGGGTGAGGACGCCGCCGAGCAGCCCGGGGCACACGGTCACCGGCCGCGCCGGGAGCGGGCCGGAGTCGTTCCGGTGGACCCCCACCCGCGTCTGCCAGAGGCGCCGGTGCGTGCGCCGGTTCCACGCGATCACGATCCCGCCCTTGCCGGAGCCGAAGACCACGGGCGTCGCGCCCAGCGAGCCGAGGATCGGCGGGAGCTGGAAGTCGTGGTCGCGGACGTCGTGCGGGGTGACCTGGTCGTACCAGAGCAACCGGCCCGTCGCGCCGTCCGTGACGAGGAGCGAATCCGTGTACAGCGCCGGGCCCGCGAACGCGCCGCCGTTCGGGTGCGCGGGCGAGCCGCCCCACGGGAGCGGGTTCGCGATCCCCCAGTACACGCGGGCGCCGCCGACGCTCGGCGTGTACCACGAGCCGCCGCCGCCCGCGAGCGACGGGATCGCCCACCGACCGCGGATCGTGTCGAGCTTCCACCGCAGCGCGCCCGTCCTCGCGTCGAGGGCATACAGCGTCCCGCGCCCGTTCGGCGGCTCGCCGATCGTCGCGACGTAGACGAACCCGTTCGCGACCTGCGGTGCGATGTCCATGAAGCGCTGCGTCGGCGTGACGAGCACGGTCCGCCAGAGTTGCCGGCCGGTCGCCGCGTCGAGCGCGAACGCACTCTCGTCGGTCGCGCCGTACACGCGTGCCGCCGGCGACGGCGAGCCCGTTCGGCCCGGGGTTCGTGGCGCGGAAGAGGTGCCGCCAGCGGACGGCGCCGCTCGCGAGGTCGAGCGCGAAGACGTTGCTCTTCATGTCCTGGAGGTAGACGACGCCCCCGGCGACGACCGGGGTCGAGGTGAACGCGCCCGACTCCGTGAGCGCGTTCCGGATGCGGAAGCGCCACACGACGTGGAGGCCGTGGACGTTCGTCGCGGTCGATGCCGCTGCCGGGGAGCGAGCGGGTCGAGGCGAGGTCGCGGTTCGGCAGCGGCCACTCCGACCCGGCATCGCCGCCGCCGCCTCCGCTCGAGCCGCAGCCGCTCGACGCCGCCGCGACCACCAGGAGCGCGAGCATCGCCGGGAGACCGCGCACCGCCGCAGTCTAGGCGCGCGATCTATCCGGTGACCGTGAGCGCGCCGACCATGCCGAGCGCGTCGTGACCGTTGACGTCGCACACGTATCGGTACCGCCCGGGGCCGAGGTCGACCGTCATCGTCGTGCTCTGCCCGGTGCGGATGACCGCGCCGGAGTTGCCGTCGATGACGAAGTCGTGCGAGGCGTTGCCGGTGTTCGTCATGTTGAACGTGATCGAGCCGCACGGAATCGAGGCGCGCGAGAGCGCGAACCCGAAGTCGAACTCGTTGACGCTCACGGTCGTGCTCAGCGGCTTCGAGCAGACGGTCGAGGTCGCGCTCGTCGCCGGCGTCGCCGACGACGCTCCCGCCGCGGCTGCGGCCGGCGCGAGCGGAGCGGCGGCGGCCGGCGCCCCCACCGCGACGCCGACGCCCAGGAGGCCCTTCATCCCCGCGTCCGCGTGCCCGGCGACGGTGCAGAGGAACTCGTACTTGCCGTCGACGGAGAGGGTGACCTTCAGCGTCGCGGACTTGCCGGACGCGAGCACCGGCGTCTTCCTCCCGCGGCAGGCGATCGCCGAGCTCGTCGCGACCGGCATCGCGCAGAGCTTGAAGTCGTGGCCGACCTTGCCCCGGTTCGTGACCTTGAACGTGATCTCGCCGGCCGGGAGCTTCGAGTACTTCGAGAGCTCGATCCCGAGCTCGGACGGCTTGCCCAGCGTCACCTTCACGACGGTCGCCGCCGGGGAGCGCGGCGTCGTCGTCGTGTGCGCGGCAGCCGCGCCGGCGACGATCCCGACAGCGATCGCCGCGACGAGCAGGCCGACCGCGAGCCGAGCGCGGGCACGCCGCGACGAGCGGCTCTTCCCACGAACAGCTGACCCCGGGGCGCCTGCAGAAGCCCGTCGCAACAACGGGCCAACTCTAGCGCGAAGCCGGGGGAGAGATCCCTCCCCCGGCTTCGCGAACGACCTCACCGCATGACCCCGCTCGGGGCGGCGGCTGCTACGTGTGCGTCGACGAGTAGACGTACGACGCGACGTCCTGGATCTGGCTCGTGCTCAGCTGGCCGCCGAAGGCCGGCATCACGTTGATCCCGTTCGTGACGCGCTGGATCACGAGGTCCTGGCCGGGCTTCGCCTGGTCGAGGTCGGGCCCGACGGCCCCGGTCGAGCCGGCCGCCTTCATCGTGTGACACCCGCCGCAGCCCGCGCTCGCGAAGACGGTCGCGCCGTTCGCCGGGTTGCCGACGAGCGTCTCCGTGACGCCCGTGCTCGTCGTCGTGGTCGTCGTCGTCGTGGTGCCGCCGACCGCGAGGTTGTTCCCGCCGGTCGACGCGCTCGCCTTGACGCCGATTCCGACGAGGCCCTTCATCCCGGCGCCGGCGTGGCCGGGCACGGTGCAGAGGTACTCGTACTGCCCCTTCTTGAGCGTGAGCGCCGCCATCAGCGTCGTCTGGCCGGGCTTCAGCCGCTTCGTCACCTTGCCGGTGCACGAGTTCGCGGAGGTGCTCGCGGCGGGGCGCGTGCAGATCTTGAAGTCGTGCGTCAGCTTGCCGGCGTTCGTGACCTTGAAGATGATCAGGCCCGGCGACACGTTGGACGACTTCGACAGCTTGAACGAGAGCTCGCTCGGCTTCCCGGCCGTCACCGTGACCGTGGTGATCCTCCCCGCCGAGCTCTGTCCGGCGGCCGAGCCGCTCCCCACGGTCAGCAGCCAGGCCATCAAGCCCGACGCCCGCCGCGGCGAAGACAACCATGCCCATCGTCAGAGATTTGCGTTGCGTGACCAGAGCTGGCTCCTTTCTCCCCGAGGTGTGCAGACCCCGTCGCAGCAGATCCCGTCTGCGACCGGCCCACTGTAGCGGGATCGTGTCCGACCTGCGACCCGCAGCGGGCGCTAGCCCGGGAGCTTCAGCGTCGCCATTCGCTGCGGCGCGTCGGTCGGGATCGCGGCGGGGTAAACCGAGAGGTCGACGGCGCCGCCCGGCTGCGGCGTCGAGGTCGTGAACCACTGCCGCTGAGCCTCCCAGAACTGGATCGTGAGCCCTTTCGCGGAGCTCGGGAGCACGAGCTGGAAGCGGCCGCTCGCGTCGGGCCACGTCGCGCTCACGGGCTTGATCTCGCGCCCGCGGGCGTACGCGCCGACGAGCAGGCCCTCGTAGATCGCGCCCGGGATCGTCTGCGGGTTGATCGTCGACTTCACGAGCGCGCCGCCGGCCGCGGCCGGGAGCTGGATGTCGAGGCTCGCGCTCTTCAGCTCGGCGAAGTTGACGAAGTCGTTCAGCGGCTCCGCGTACGCGTCGGGGCCGACGGCGACGCCGACGGTCATCGGCACCGGGTCGTCGCCCTCCTGGTCGGCGGCGACGAGGAACGCCTCGTACTGGCCGTTCGCGCTCGCGGGCGTCGAGAACGTCCAGAACTTGTGGTCGTTCGTCCGCGTCGTGACGACCGCGCCCTTCGCCGGCGTGCCGTTCTGGTAGGTGATCCGGCCCTTCAGCAGATAGCTGTAGAGCCCGACCGGCAGCGGCGCCTGTCCCTTTCCGTAGCCGAGGCGACCGGTGACGACGACGGTGCCGTTGCTGCCCGGCTTGGCCGAGAGGCCGTCGATCGCGTAGCCGACGCTGACCCCGCCGCGCGCCGCGAGCACCGCGGCCTGCTGCGTGCCCGTCAGCGGCTTTCCGCCGATCGTCGCGCCCTTCACGCTCGCGACCTTCACGACGCGCCGGTCGGGCATCGTGTTGTCGATCGGGTAGCTGAACGCGCCGCTCGAGTCCGTCACCGGCGCGACCCAGCCGTTGACGCTCACCGCGACGCCGGCGACCGGCTTGCCGCCGAGGACGACGTGGCCCTGGACGGTCTGCGTGTTCGAGCTGTTCGGGTCCCACGCCTGGATGGTCAAGCCCGGACGGCGTCCCGATCCGGCCGGGAGCGACGCCCCTCGGCAGGGCGCGGTGCGCCGGCGCGGCGGCGGCCGCGGCACTCGCGAGGATGCGGTGCGGCGCCGGCTTCGGCCGGTAGGCGATCGTGAACGCGGGCGACTGGTCCGAGCTGCCGCCGAGCGCGAAGACCTGGAGCTGGCTCGCGACCGTGCCGCCGCTCGACGAGGTGACCGTCCCGCCGACCGTGATCGCGATGTACTCCTTGCCGTTCACGGCATAGACCGTCGGGCCCGCCGCGATCTGGCGCCCGGTCTGGAACTTCCACAGGACGGTGCCGGTCTTCACGTCGAACGCGCGGAGGACGCCGTCGCCGCCGCCGACGAAGCCGACGCCGCCGGCGGTCGTCGTCGGGCCGCCGCGCTCGGGCTCCGGCGTCTGGAACTTCCACACCTGCTTGCCCGTCGCGACGTCGATCGCGCTGACCGAGCCGTAGTCGCGCCAGCCGCTCTGCAGGTACGCGCCGAAGTCGCCGTTCGCGAGCCCGAGGTACGTGTTCCCGACGAGGAGCTGCTGTCCCTTCTCCTGGGTCGGGGTCTGCTGCTGCATCGCGACGGCGGTCTCCGCGGCCGCGTTGTAGACGTAGTTCGTCTGCGGGTCGAACGAGGCGGGCGAGTAGTTGAGGCCGCCGAGCGAGGACGGGTAGACGACGACGGTCTTGCCCGGCTTCAGGTCCGGGTGCTCGACGTTGTCGATCACCTTCACGCGCTGGTAGATCGGCTTGCCGGTCGCGGCGTCGAACGCGAACCACATGCCCTCCATCGACGCGATCGAGACGATCTTCTGCTCGTGGCCGCCGATCTTGGTCGTGTAGACCATCGGCGGCTGCGAGGCGTCGTAGGCCCACTGGTTCTCGGGGATGAGCTGCTGCCACCACTTGAGCTTCCCGGTCGCGAGGTCGACCGCGATCAGCGACGTGCAGCGCGCGTCGGCGCCCGGTCGCAGCGACGGGTAGTACGCGGGCGACGCGGCCGCCGTGCCGAAGTAGAGCGTGTTCGTCGTCGTGTCGACCGTGGTCGGCGTCCAGGTGGTGCAGCCGCCGACGAGCCGGGCGGCCTTGCGCCACTCGGTCCCGGCCGGCGGGATGTTCCAGAACGGGTTCGCCCACGCCGGGCGTGAGGTCGGTGTGCCACGCCATCACGAACCCGCGCACGCCGTAGTCGGAGCCCGCGGCGCCGGCGACCACGAGGTGGTTCACGCAGATCGGAGCGCTCGTCTCGGAGTACCCGTAGTTCGCGAGCGCGCCGGGCACCGACTTCGAGATCGCGACGCGCTCGAGCTGCTTCCCGGTGCCGGGTCGATCGAGACGATCGTCATGTCGAGCGTGAGCAGGAAGAGCCGGTCGTCGCAGTACGCGAGCCGCGGTTCGCGACGATGCCGTAGTTCTTGAATGTCGCGAGGTTGTCCGGCGCGTACTTCCAGAGCATGTCGCCGGTCGTGCCGTTGACCGCGAAGACCTGGTCGTCGGCGGAGGTGAAGTAGACGATGCCGTTGACGGCGAGCGGGTACGACTGCTGCCCCTTCTTGATCCCGGGCACGAACTTGTTCAGGTCGGCGGTGAAGACGCGGCCGAGCTGGTCACGTTCGACGGCGTGACCTGGGTGAGCGGCGAGTAGCGGTTCTGGTTGGCGGTGTCCGCCCCAGTCCAGCCAGTTCACGGTCTGCCGGCGTGTCGGCGCCCCGGCCGGCTGCGCCCGCGACGAGCACGAGCACGGCGACCGCCGCTCCCGCCACCGCCAGCCACCTCGTCAACCCCGGGCGCCTCATCCGGCGGACAGGGTAGCCGCACGCGGCGCCGTCCGCATCAGGCCCGCTCGAGCAGCGCGACCGCCTGCGCGGCGAGCCCTTCGCCGCGCCCCGCGAAGCCGAGGCGGTCGGTCGTGGTCGCGCGCACGTTGACCTCGCCCTCGCCGATCGCGGCCGCGAGCCGGCGGCGCATCTCGTCGCGGTGCGACGCGATCCGCGGCTCCTCGCCGACGAGCACGCAGTCGGCGTTGACGAGCCGCCAGCCCGCCGCGCGCACCTGGCCGTACGCCTCGGTGAGGAGCGCGAGCGAGGAGCTGCCGCGGAAGCGCTCCTCGCCGGAGGGGAACAGCGTGCCGATGTCGCCGAGCCCGGCGGCGCCGAGCAGCGCGTCGATGAGCGCGTGCGCGACGACGTCGCCGTCCGAGTGCCCGGCGAGACCGCGCGGGTGCTCGAGCTCGACCCCGCCGAGCACGAGCGGCACGCCGTCCTCGAGCGCGTGCGCGTCGATCCCGATCCCGACCCTCAGCTCCGCCACGGGCGGAGGCTACGCGAGTCGCGCACCGGAGAAGTGCCGAGTTGCTACCTGTCGGTCTCCGCGGCGAGCCAGCCCGCGACGCGTTCGAGGTCGGCCGGCGTCGTCACCTTCAGGAGCCGCTCGTCGCCGGGGACGACCTTGACGCGCCCGCCCGCGGCCTCGACGAGCGCGGCGCAGTCGGACGCCTCGCCCGCGGCCGCCGCCCGCAGCGCCCGCGCGTCGAACGCCTGCGGCGTCTGCACGGCCACGAGCTCGGCCCGCGGCGGCGACTCGACGACGACGCCGTCGCGGACGCGCTTGATCGTGTCGGCGACCGGGATGCCCGGGACGGCCCCGTCGAAGCCCTCCGAGAGCGCCTCGAGCAGGCGCGGCACGAGCTCCGGCGGCAGCAGCGGCCGGGCCGCGTCGTGGACGAGGACGACCGCGGCGTCGTCCGGCACCTCCGCGAGCCCGGCCCTCACGGAGGCCGAGCGCGACTCGCCGCCCGCAACGGACGCGGAGACCTTCGCCGCGCCGAGCTCCTCTGCGAGGAGGATCGCCGGCTCCTCCCAGCCGGCGGGCACGACGACGACGATCGCGTCCACCCGCTCGGACTCGTCGAGGCGTCGCAGCGGCTCGGCGAGCAACGGCAGCTCGCCGAGCCGCGCGAACGCCTTCGGCCGGTCGCCTCCGAGCCGCTCGCCCCGCCCCGCGGCGACGAGCACGGCCCAGACGGCCCCGGCCACGCGCTACGCGGCGGCCGGGGTCTTCTTCTTCGCCGCCGGCTTCGCGGCCACCGGCGCGACCGTCTTCTTCGCGGCCGGAGGGCGCTTCGCGGCGGTCTTGGTCTCCGGTCCGCTGAGAACGTCCTCGAGCCACGCGATCGCGTCCGGCTCCGAGAGGTTCTTCGCGTACATCAGCTCCGAGGCGAGGATCTTCTTCGCCTTCACGTACATCTGCTTCTCGCCCGTCGAGAGGCCCTTCTCGCCGTCGCGAAGGGAGAGGTTCCGCACGACCTCGGCGAGCTCGAAGATGTCGCCGGTCTTCATCTTGTCGCGGTTGTGCTTGAAGCGGCGGTTCCAGTTCTTCGGCATCTCGGTGCCGCCGCTCGTCAGGTACTTGACGACCTTCTTGACCGCGTCCTCGTCGATGACCTTGCGCAGCCCGACGCGCTCGGCGTTGTCGGCGGGCACGTTCACGGTCATGTCGTTGTGCTGGATCTTGATCGTCAGGTACTCGCGCTTCTCGCCGAGCACCTCGCGCTTCTCGCGCTTGACGACCGTGCCCGCGCCGTGGTGTGGATACACGACCTTGTCGCCGATTCTGTACAAGCTGACTCTCCCTCTCCTCCGTCTGTGGTCGCGAAAAGCGCCGACCACCCAAGGGCTGCCGGCGAAGGGGAAAGGCTAGCAGAATTTCGGAAAAAGCGCTAGTTTTGCAGGGCTTTTCCGAGAAAATCCCTGCTCAGGCGACCTTCTCGCCGAGCCCGAGCGCGAGTGCCCGGCGCACCGTCTCCGCCTCCAGGCCGGCGCCCCTCGTCCCGGCCGGCGCGAGCACCGCGGCGACGCCGAGCTTGCGGCACTCGTCGAGCCGCCGCTCGGCCTGCGCAGCCGCCCGGAGGCGTCCGGTGAGGCCGATCTCGCCGAACGACGGCGAGGCCTTCCCGGAGCGGCGCGCCGCGCGCCGCCGAGGCGATCGCGAGCGCGATCCCGAGGTCGGCGCCGGGCTCGTCGACGCGCACGCCGCCCGCGACGTTCACGAACACGTCCGCGCTCCCGAGCGGCAGGCCGGCGTGCCGCGCGAGCACGGCGACGATGATCGCGAGCCGCTTCGGGTCGACGCCGGTCGAGACGCGACGCGGCATCGCGAGGTCGGTCGGCGTCACGAGCGCCTGCACCTCGAGCAGGATCGGCCGGGTGCCCTCGAGCGCGCAGACGACCGCCGCGCCGACCTCGCCGGGCTCCGACCGGCCGAGGAGCGCGGACGGGTCCGGCACGCCGGTGAGGCCGGTCGCGGTCATCTCGAAGACGCCGAGCTCGTTCGTCGAGCCGAAGCGGTTCTTGACCGCGCGGAGGATCCGGTGCGCGTGGTGGCGGTCGCCCTCGAACTGGAGCACGCAGTCGACGAGATGTTCGAGGGCTCGCGGGCCGGCGAGCGACCCGTCCTTCGTCACGTGGCCGACGAGGAACGTCGCGACGCCCGCCTCCTTCGCGACGCGGAGGAGCCGCGTGGCGGCCTCGCGGACCTGCGCGACCGAGCCGGGCGCCGAGCCGAGCTCGGGCGCGTAGAGCGTCTGCACCGAGTCGATCACGCACACGTCGGGCCGCTCGCGCTCGAGCGTCGAGCAGACCGCGTCGAGGTCGGTCTCGGCGAGAACCTCGACCTCGGCCGCGCCGCCGAGCCGAGCCGCGCGGAGCGACACCTGCGCCGCGGACTCCTCGCCGGTGACGAGCAGCGCGCGCCGGGTCGCGCTCATCGCGCGGAGCGCCATCAGGAGCAGCGTCGACTTGCCGACGCCCGGCTCGCCGCCGACGAGCACGAGCGAGGCCGGGACGAGCCCGCCGCCGAGGACGCGGTCGAGCTCGTCGACGCCGGTCGGGATGCGCGCTGCGTCGTCGGGGACGACGTCAACGAGGCGAAGGAGCGGCCGTGCCTGGGCAGGCCGCGCGCCGCGCGTCGGCACGGACTCCGCAACGAGGGTGCCGAACGCCCCGCAACCGGGGCACCGACCGAGCCAACGCCCGGTCGTCGTACCGCACTCGGTACACGCGTGGTGAACGGCCGCTACCTTCGCCATCCGGCCACGGTACGGGCACCGTCAGACGGCGTCCGTGCCGACTTCGCAACATCCGCGACGGCCCGCGCGGGCGGGCCGTCGCGTCGCGCTATTCGGAGTCCGCGTCCGGTGTCGGCTCGTCGCCCGCCTCGCCCGAGACGGCGCCGACCTTCGCCGGCTCCGCCGGTGCGACCGGCGGCACGACGGCGATGTCGACCTCCTCCTCGTTGCGCGGGAGACGACGATCGTCGAGCCGGGCTCGAGGCTGCGGCCGAGGACGAAGTCCGCGAGCGGGTCCTCGATGAAGCGCTGGATCGCGCGGCGGAGCGGCCGGGCGCCCATCGAGGGGTCGTAGCCCTTCTCGACGAGCATGTCCTTCGCCTCGTCGGAGAGCTCGATCGTGACCTCGTGCTCGGCCATCTGCACGCGCAGGCGGTTGAGCATCAGGTCGACGATCTGGAGGATCTCCTCGCGGGTGAGCTTCGGGAAGACGATGATCTCGTCGATCCGGTTCAGGAGCTCGGGCCGGAACACCTTCTTCAGATCGCCCATCACGCGCGACTTCATGTCGTCGTACGACAGACCCTGCTCGTCCGAGAGGTTGAAGCCGAGCGCCTGGTTCTTCGAGATCGAGGTCGAGCCGATGTTCGAGGTCATGATCACGATCACGTTGCGGAAGTCGACCTTGCGGCCCTGGGCGTCCGTGAGCTTCCCGTCCTCGAGGATCTGGAGCAGGATGTTGAACACGTCCGGGTGCGCCTTCTCGATCTCGTCGAAGAGCACGACCGAGTACGGCTTGCGGCGCACGGCCTCGGTGAGCTGGCCGCCTTCGTCGTAGCCGATGTAGCCGGGCGGCGAGCCGACGAGGCGCGAGACCGCGTGCTTCTCCATGTACTCGGACATGTCGATCTGGATCATCGCGTCCTCGTCGCCGAACAGGAACTCGGCGAGCGTGCGCGCGAGCTCGGTCTTCCCCACGCCCGACGGGCCGAGGAAGATGAACGAGCCGGTCGGCCGCTTCGGATCCTTGATCCCGGCGCGGGCGCGGCGGATCGCCTTCGAGACCGCGACGATCGCCGCGTCCTGGCCGATCACGCGCTTGTGGAGCTCGTCCTCCATGCGGATGAGCTTCTGCGACTCGGCCTCGGTGAGCTTGAAGACGGGGATGCCCGTCCACATCGAGACGATGTCGGCGATCTCCTCCTCGCCGATCGACGGCTGCTCGACCTGGTCCTGGTTGCGCCACTCCTCCTCGAGCTCGCGCTTCTTCTGCGTGAGCTTGCGCTCCTTGTCGCGCAGCGAGGCGGCCTTCTCGAACTCCTGGTTCTCGATCGCGTCTTCCTTGTCCTTGCGGACCTTCTCGATCTCGTCCTCGAGCTCGCGGTACCGCGGCGGGGCGCTCATGGTCTTGATGCGCATGCGCGACGCGGCCTCGTCGATCAGGTCGATCGCCTTGTCGGGAAGATGCCGATCCTGGATGTACCGGTCGGCCAGCGTCGCCGCGGCCTCGAGCGCGTCGTCGGTGATCTTGCAGCGGTGGTGCGCCTCGTAGCGGTCGCGGAGGCCGCGCAGGATCTGGACGGTGTCGTCGGTCGACGGCTCGTCGACGCGGATCTGCTGGAAGCGCCGCTCGAGCGCCGCGTCGCGCTCGAGGTACTTGCGGTACTCGTCGAGCGTCGTCGCGCCGATCGTCTGCAGCTCGCCGCGGGCGAGCGCCGGCTTGAGGATCGAGGCGGCGTCGATCGCGCCCTCGGCGGCGCCCGCGCCGACGAGGTTGTGGAGCTCGTCGATGAACAGGATGATGTCGCCGCGCTGGGTGATCTCCTTCATCACCTTCTTCAGGCGCTCCTCGAACTCGCCGCGGTACTTCGAGCCGGCGACCAGCGCCGCGAGGTCGAGCGTGTAGATCTGCTTGTTCTTCAGCAGATCGGGCACCTGGTTCGCGCTGATGCGCGCGGCGAGGCCCTCGACGACGGCGGTCTTGCCGACGCCCGGCTCGCCGATCAGCACCGGGTTGTTCTTCGTGCGGCGCGAGAGGATCTGCATCACGCGCTCGATCTCGGTCTGGCGGCCGACGACGGGGTCGAGCTTGCCCTCGGCGGCGAGCTTGGTGAGGTTGCGGCCGAACTGGTCGAGGAGCTTCGAGCTCTTCGACTTCTCGCCCGCGGGCCCGCCCTGCTGCTGGCGCCGGCCGGGGCCGGAGAGCATGCGGATGATCTCGTTGCGGATCTTCTCGGCGTCGGCGTCGAAGTCGAGCAGGATCCGGGCGGCGACGCCTTCGTTCTCGCGCACGAGCCCGAGCAGGATGTGCTCGGTGCCGATGTAGTTGTGGCCGAGCGAGAGCGCCTCGCGGAGCGCGAGCTCGAGCACCTTCTTGGCGCGCGGCGTGAACGGGATCTGTCCGGTCGTGACCTCGTCGCCCTGGCCGACGATCCGCGCGACCTGCGCGCGCACCTCCTCGACCGTGATGTCGAGCGACTCGAGCACGCGCGCTGCCAGGCCTTCCTCCTCGCGGAGCAGGCCGAGCAGGATGTGCTCGGTGCCGATGTAGTTGTGCTTGAGCGCCCGCGCCTCGTCCTGCGCGAGGACGACGACCTGACGGGCCCGCTCCGTGAACCTCTCGAACATCGGTGATCCTCTCTCCCGCCGTCAACGGCGGCTACGACCGCTTCGCCTTCCGAGGCGGCCATCGTATCGCGCTGGGTATGGCTGGCGTACCCTCGAAAGGGTGAGGGGTCTCAGGCGCGCTCGCGCAGCGCCGGGAAGAGGATCACGTCGCGGATCGAGTCCCTGCCCAGCAGCACCATCGCGAGCCGGTCCATCCCGATCCCGATCCCGCCGGTCGGCGGCATGCCGAACGAGAGCGCCTCGACGTAGTCCGGGTCGCCGGGCTCCGCCTCCGCGTCGCCCGCCTCGCGCTCGGCCTCCTGCATCGCGAAGCGCTCGGCCTGCTCGACGCTGTCGTTCAGCTCGCTGAACGCATTCGCGAACTCCATCCCGCCGACGACGGCCTCGAACCGCTCGACGAGCGTCGGGTCGTCGTCGGTCGTGCGGGCGAACGGCGAGAGCTCGATCGGCCAGTCGTAGACGATCGTCGGCTGGATCAGCCCCGGCTCGACGAAGTGCGAGTACGCGTGGTCGGCGAGCTGCGACCACGTCCGGTCCCGGCCGGTGTCGACGCCGGCGGCCTCGAGCTTCGCGCGGAGCTCGCCCGCGTCCCGCGACCACACGCCGTGCTCCTCGAGCGCGTCGACGAACGCGAGTCGCCGCCACGGCCTCGCGAAGTCGACCTCGTGCCCGCGGAACGTCGTCTTCGTCGTCTCGTTGCACGCGAGCGCGGCGGCCTCGACGAGCGTCTCGGCGCGCTCCATCGTGTCGCGGTAGTCGGCGTACGCCTCGTACCACTCGAGCTGCGTGAACTCGGGCGAGTGCTTGTACGAGATGCTCTCGTTGCGGAAGTCCTTCGAGATCTCGTAGACCTTCTCGAGCCCGCCGACGAGCAGGCGCTTGAGGTACAGCTCGTCGGCGATCCGCAGGTACAGGTCCTGGTCGAGCTCGTTCGAGTGCGTCACGAACGGCTCGGCGAACCCGCCGCCGTACCGCGGCTGCAGGATCGGCGTCTCGACCTCGACGAAGCCCTCGCCGTCGAGATAGGCGCCGGATCGCGGTGATCATCCGGGCCCGGACGAGCGCGTCGCGGCGCGACTCCTCGTTCATGAGCAGGTCGAGGTAGCGGCGGCGGTAGCGCTGCTCGACGTCGGTCAGCCCGTGGAAGGTGTCGGGGAGCGGCGAGCGGATCTTCGCGAGGAGCTCGAGCCCGTCGACGGCGAGCGACGGCTCGCCGCGTCTCGTCCGCATCGGGCGGCCCTCGACGCCGATGAGGTCGCCGAGGTCGAGCTCGTCGACGGCCGGGCGAACGGCCGGGTCGTCGACGACGAGCTGGATCCGGGCCGAGCGGTCGACGAGGTCGAGGAACACGATCCCGCCGTGTCCGCGCCGGCCCATCAGGCGGCCGGCGAGGCGCAGGCTCGTGCTGCCGCTCTCGCCCGCCGCGAGCGGCTCGGCCGCCGCGAGCGCCTCTGTCGCGGCGCGACGGTCGGGGAAGCGCTTCGGCAGCATCCGCGCGAGTCTAGGGGCTCTTGACCATCGCCCATGCGTGCGGCGGCCCGTTCGGCGTGTCCGACTCGAGCACGACCTCGAAGCCGTGGCGGCGGTAGAAGGAGAGGTTCCGCTCGGCGTTCGTCAGCAGCACGCACGGCAGGCCGTCCCGCGCGGCGGCGGCGAGGCCTGGCTCGAGAAGCGCACCGCCGACGCCGTGCCGCTGCTCGGGCGGGTCGACCCCGATCCCCGCGAGGTACCAGTGCGGGCCGTGCGCGGCGCGGGCGCGGACGTCCTCGACCGCGCGGCCGTACGCGAGGTACCGCGACGTCGCCTCCCGCAGGCGGAGCGGCGTCGCCACGAACACGCGCAGCGTCACGCCGACCCGGAGCGCGGGCCGGCCCGGCGGGAGCCAGCGCGCGACGCCGAGGACGCGGCCCGGGGTCGTCCACAGATCGCGCGGTCATCGTCTCGAACCCCGTCCGGAAGAGCCACGGCAGGAGCGCGGCGCGGCGCTCCACGTCGGGGAGCACCCACGCCCACGCCGGGTCGTCCTGGAACGCGCGGGCGAGCACGGCGCTCGCCTCGTCGAGCTGGTCCGGCCGGAGGCGGACGACGTCCACCGCGCGACCCTAAACGCCCGCGACGGCTACGCGGCCTTGATCTCGAGGATCTTGAACTTCAGCGCGCCGCGCGGCGCCGTGACCTCGACCACGTCGCCCTTCTTGTGGCCGAGGATCGCCTTGCCGACCGGCGACTCGTTCGAGAGCTTGTTCTGCGCCGGGTTCGCCTCGGCGGAGCCGACGATGTGGTACTCGAACGTCTTGTTCGCGGCCACGTCGCGGAGGCGCACCTTCGAGCCGACCGAGACCGTGTCCTTCGAGATCTCCTTCTTCGTGATCACGCGCGCCGAGAGCAGGCGCTCCTCGAGCTGGGCGATCTTGTGCTCGAGCATCGCCTGCTCGTTCTTCGCGTCGTCGTACTCGGCGTTCTCGGCGATGTCGCCGAACTCGCGCGCGACCCGGATCCGCTCGGCGACCTCGCGGCGCTTCTCGGTCTGCAGGTAGTCGATCTCCTGCTTCAGGTTCTCGTAGCCCTCTGGTGTGAGGATGACTTCCTTCATTGCTTGGCCTCCCCTGACCCCGAGGCGCCTCCCTGGCACCCCCGAAACGGGCGCGAATAGTAGCGAGGTCGGCGAGGGAGCCGCAAGGGGCGCGGCTACCATCGGGCCGGTGACCCCCGAGGCGATGCCGGACCTGAGCGAATCCTGGGCGATCGGCGGCGTCGAGATCCCGAGCCGCCTCGTCCTCGCGCCGATGGCGGGCGTGAGCGTCCAGGCCTTCCGCCGGCAGGGCCGCCGCTACGGCGCCGGGCTCGTCTGCTCCGAGATGGTCTCGGTCGCCGGGATCCAGCACCGGAACGAGCGCACGCTCGGCTACCTGCGCGTCGCCTCGGACGAGCACCCGCTCGCGATCCAGATCTTCGGCTCCGACCCGGTCGCGATGGCCGAGGCCGCGCGGATCGTCGAGGCGGCCGGCGCGGACATCGTCGACGTCAACTTCGGCTGCCCGGTGAAGAAGGTGACGAAGACCGGCGCCGGCGCGTCGCTCCTCGACGACCCCGACCACGCGGCCCGGATCGTCGAGGCGGTCGCGACCGCGACGCCGCTCCCGGTCTCGGTGAAGATGCGCCGCGGGACGGCGAACGGCTCGCGCGCGTGCCTCACGGTCGGGCCGCGCCTCGTCGAGGCCGGCGCCGCCTCGCTCACCCTCCACCCGCGCTCGGCGAAGCAGATGTACACCGGCACCGCCGACCACTCGCTCACCGCCGAGCTCGTCGCGCTCGTCGACGTGCCGGTGATCGCGTCCGGCGACGTCGACTCGCGCGCCCGCGCGCAGGCCGTGCTCGCGACGACGGGCGCGTCGGCGGTGATGGTCGGCCGCGCCGCGCAGGGGAACCCGTGGGCGCTCCGCGAGATCATGGGCGAGCCCGGCGAGCCGAGCCGCGAGGAGGTCGTCGCCGAGCTCCTCCTCTTCATGCGCGAGACGGTCCGCGAGCTCGGCGAGGAGCGCGCGACCGGGTTCCTGAAGAAGTTCTACGGCTGGTACCTCGGCCGCGGCCGCTTCCCGCGCCCGTTCAAGCAGGAGCTCGTGATGCTGCCGACGCTCGGCGAGGTCGAGACGCGCCTGCTCGCCGCGGCGCCCGGCGCGCGCGAGGAGCTCGAGCGTCTCGAGGCCGAGGTCGAGCCGGTGGACGAGGTGCTGCTCGACTCGCTGCCGATCTCGATCTACGGCGGCGGCTGAGGCGCGGGGGGAAACCTCCGGTCTCCCCCACGGGCCCCCTTCCGACCTTGGCCCGTTGGCGACCCGCCCGGAACATCGTCGCAACCGCTCTTTCGAACGACTATCGGCGGTTGCGCTCCCACACGAGCCGCAGCCCCTGGAGCGTCAGCTCCGGGTCGACGGCCGTGATCGTCCGCGAGTGCGGGACGATCAGCTCCGCGAGGCCGCCGGTCGCGATCACCGGCGCGTCGGGCGCCTCGAGCTCGGCGCGGATCCGGTCGACGATCGCGTCGACCTGGCCGGCGAAGCCGTAGACGAGGCCGGACTGGAGCGCGGCCGTCGTCGTCTTGCCGATCACGCGCTCCGGGCGCGACGAACGGCACCTTCTGCAGCCGCGCCGCGCGGGCGAACAGCGCGTCCATCGAGATCTCGATCCCGGGCGCGAGCACGCCGCCGACGTACTCGCCCGGCGGCCGAGACGACGTCGAAGTTCGTCGAGGTGCCGAAGTCGACGACGATCGCCGGCGCGCCGTGCCGCTCGCGCGCCGCGACCGCGTTCGCGATCCGGTCGGGCCCGACCTCGCGCGGGTCGTCGTAGCGGATCGGCATGCCGGTCGAGACGCCCGGGCCGAGCACGAGCAGGTCCGTCCCCGCCCAGCGCTCGGCGAACGCGATCGTACTCGCGCTCGAGCTGCGGCACCGTCGTCGAGAGCACGATCCCGTCGAGCGACTCGAGCGTCGACGAACGCCCGCAGCATCACCGCGAGCTCGTCGCTCGTGTGCGCGCGGGTCGGTGGCGACGCGGAACTGCTCGGTCAGCCGCTCGTCCGTCGAACAGCCCGAAGACGGTCTGCGTGTTGCCGACGTCGATCGCGAGGAGCAGCGGCGCCGGCGGTTAGAGGTCGTCGCCGAGCGCGCGGTCGCGGTCGCTCATCCGCTTCGCGAGCGCCTCGGCGGTGAGCGCCGGCTCCTCGCCCTCGGCGCGCAGCTCCTCGACGGTCACGTCCGCGGAGGTGTAGACCTCGACGCGCGGGATCATCCGGGTCGGGCGGTTCTTGTCCCAGACCCAGACGTCCTCCATCTTCAGCTGGAAGAACGGGTACGACGGCTGCGGCACGTACTGGAGGTCGAGCCGGTTGCAGAGGTACGTCGCCTCCTGCGTGAGCACGCAGTAGCGGAACAGGCCGTAGACCGCGCTGTACTCGCGCTTGAGGCGGAGCTCGAGCTCGGCCTCGAAGTCGTCCAGCTCGTCGAGGTGGCTCATGGCGGCGATTGTATCCCTGCGAGGAGGTCCGAGACCAGGCCGCGGCCGGGCACGACGAGCGCCGGGGTCGAGCTCGGCGAGCGGCTCGAGCACGAACACCCGCTCGTGCAGCCGCGGATGCGGGACGGTCAGGCCGGGCTCGTCGAGCCGCTCGTCGCCGTAGAGCAGCAGGTCGAGGTCGATCGTCCGCGGCCCGTAGCGCGGGCCGTCGCGCGTGCGGCCGAGCTCGCGCTCGACCTCGAGCAGCCGGTCGAGCAGCGCGCGCGGCGGCAGCTCGGTCTCGAGCTCGGCGGCCGCGTTCAGGAACCGCGGCTGGTCCGCGTACCCCCACGGCTCGGTCTCGCGGATCGTCGAGAGCCGACGTCGCGCCGACGAGCTCGGCCGCGCGACGGATCGACGCCTCGCGGTCGCCGAGGTTCGCTCCCAGCCCGACGTACGCGCGTCACCGGCGTGACACGTGTCCGGGACGGGTCACGGCGCGCTCGACCGTGACCGCGCTGAACTCGACCTCGAGGCCGGCCGGGCGCACCTCCGGCTTGCGCACCCGGACGCGAACGCGCTCGACCGGGAAGCGCTCGGCAAGCGCGTCGGCGACCGCCGTCGCGAGCGCCTCGAGCAGCCGGAACTGTCGCGCGTCGTTGACCTCGCGGACGGCCGCGGCGACCTCGCGGTAGTCGACCGCGTCCTCGATCCGGTCGCTCGCGCCGCGGTCGCCGACCTCGAGCTCGACGTCGTAGACGAACCGCTGGCCGTCGCGCCGCTCCTCCTCGAGGACGCCGTGGTGGCCGTGGAGCTCGAGCCCGCGCAGCTCGACCTTCATCCGGCGACCGCCCGGCGCGGCGGCGAGCGCCTCGACGTGCTCGCGGACGTCGTGGACGCGGAGGATCGTCGCGCCGCGGTCGAACGCGGCGACCGCCGCGCCGACCGACGCCGCCGCCGTGCCGGTCGTCGCCGCCGGGTCGCCCATGATCCGGCCGAGCGAGCTCTTGCGCGAGAAGCCGACGAGCAGCGGCCGGCCGAGCTCCGACGAGCTCGTCGAGCCGCCGGACGAGCTCGAAGTTGTGCTCGACGGTCTTCCCGAAGCCGATCCCGGGGTCGAGGCAGACGAGCTCCTCGCGGATCCCCGCGTCGACGGCGAACGCGAGCCGCTCCTCGAGGAACGCCTTCACCTCGGAGACGACGTCGTCGTACGCCGGGCTCGGCCTGCATCGTCCGCGGCTCGCCGCGCATGTGCATCAGGCAGACGTACGCGCCCGGCCGTCGGCGACGACGCCCGCGAGCTCGGGGTCGCCGCGCAGCGCGGTGACGTCGTTCACGAGCTCCGCGCCGAGCTCGAGCGCGCGCCGGGCGACCTCGGCCTTCGAGGTGTCGATCGAGACCGGCTCGCCGGCGAGCGCCTCGAGCACCGGCTCGACCCGCCGCAGCTCCTCGTCGAGCGGCGACGGGCTCCGCGCCCGGCCGCGTCGACTCGCCGCCGACGTCGACGATCGCCGCGCCGTCGTCGAGCATCGCGAACGCCTCCGCCGTCGCGGCGTCGGGCCGAGGTAGAGCCCGTCGCCCGAGAACGAGTCGGGCGTCACGTTGACGACGCCCATCACGGACGGCCGGGGGAAGCGCTCCTCGATCGGGGGCCGCGTGCTCACGGCCCGGATTGTCGCGCTACCGGGCCCTCTGGGTGCTACTGGCGCCTTCCGGCTTCGGCGGCTGCATCGCCGCGCCCGGGAGCGGGAACGGCCGCGGCTTCGGCTGCTGCTGCGGCGGCGCTCGCGGCTCGGCCGACGGGCTCCGGCTCGGCGGCGCGTCCTCGCGGGAAGACCGACGTCCTCGGACTCGCCGGCGAGCAGCCGCTCGAACTGGTCGCTAGTCGATCGTCTCGCGCTCGATCAGGATCTGCGAGATCCGGTGCAGGTCGTCCATGTGCTCGCGCAGCACGGCGAGGGCGAGCTCGTGGCCGTCCTCGATGATGCGGCGGACCTCGTCGTCGATCTCGCGCGCGACCTCGTCGGAGTAGTCGGGCTCGTGGCCCATGTCGCGGCCGAGGAACGGCATGGTCGGTGTTGCGGCCGAGCACGCGCGGGCCGAGCTTCTCGCTCATCCCGAAGCGCATCACCATCTGCTTCGCGGTGTGGGTGATCTTCTCGAGGTCGTTCGCGGCGCCCGTCGTGACCTCGTTGAAGACGAGCTCCTCCGCGGCGCGGCCGCCGAGCGTCATCGCGATCTCCTCGAGCAGCGCCGTGCTTCGTCTGCATGTAGCGATCCTCGGTCGGCAGCGAGATCGTGAGGCCGAGCGCCTGGCCGCGCGAGACGATCGTGATCTTGTGGATCGGGTTCGTGTTCTCGAGGAAGTGCCCGACGAGCGCGTGGCCCATCTCGTGGTAGGCCGTGATCCGCTGCTCCTTCTCGGAGAGCAGGCGCGCCTTCTTCTCGGGGCCGGCGATCACGCGCATGATCCCTTCCTCGAGGTCGTCCTGCTCGATCACCTTCTTGCCGTGGCGGGCCGCGAGCAGCGCCGCCTCGTTGACGAGGTTCGCGAGGTCGGCGCCGGTGAAGCCCGGCGTGCCGGCTGCGAGCGCGTCGAGGTCGATCGACGGCGCGAGCGGCTTGCCCTTCGAGTGCACCTCGAGGATCTTGCGGCGGCCGTTCCGGTCGGGCCGGTCGACGACGATCTGCCGGTCGAAGCGGCCCGGGCGGAGCAGCGCCGGGTCGAGGATGTCGGGCCGGTTCGTGGCGGCGATGAGGATGATGTTGTCCTTCATCTCGAAGCCGTCCATCTCGACGAGGAGCTGGTTCAGCGTCTGCTCGCGCTCGTCGTGACCGCCGCCGAGGCCGGCGCCGCGATGGCGGCCGACCGCGTCGATCTCGTCCATGAAGACGATGCACGGCGACGCCTGCTTCGCCTGCTCGAAGAGGTCGCGGACGCGCGAGGCGCCGACGCCGACGAACATCTCGACGAAGTCGGAGCCCGAGATCGAGAAGAACGGCACGCCCGCCTCGCCGGCGACCGCGCGCGCGAGCAGCGTCTTGCCGGTGCCGGGCGGCCCGTACAGCAGCACGCCCTTCGGGATGCGCGCGCCGAGCGCCTGGAACTTCTTCGGGTTCTCGAGGAACTCCTTGATCTCCTGCAGCTCCTCGACCGCCTCGTCGACGCCGGCGACGTCCTTGAAGCCGATCTTCGGCGAGTCCGGCGCCATCCGCTTCGCGCGCGACTTGCCGAAGCTCATCACCTTCGAGCCGCCGCCCTGCACCTGGTTCATCAGGAAGATCCAGAACCCGATCAGGAGCAGGAACGGCAGGAACGAGCCGATCAGCGCCGTCCACGAGAAGCCGCCGGTGCCCTTCGAGTCGAACTTGACCTTCTTGTCGCTCGAGCAGGTTCTGGAACTGCGACCGCCGACTGGTCGACCGGGTAGTGGACGGTGATCGTCGTCGTCGGCTGCTCGTTGAGCGTCGCCGTGATCGCGCGCTTGCTCGGGTTGAACTCGACCTCCTCGACCTGCGACGGGTCGGTCTTGACCAGCGTCTGCAGCTCGGAGTACGTCATCTTCTCCGTGTGATGGCTCTTCGGGATCAGCGTCTGGCTCGCCAGCCAGACCAGCAGGACGATCACGATGAGCGGGAAGAAAGCGCTGCGGAAGAAGCGATTCACGAGTCTCTGCGGCTCAGGGTACAGGAGGACGTGAGGGAAACCACCCTTCGGGCCCGCTTCTCAGACGCCTTCCGGCATCAGGTCGTCGTGGAGGACGCCGACGTACGGGAGGTTCCGGTAGCGCTCGGCGAAATCGAGGCCGTAGCCGATCACGAACCGGTTCGGGATCTCGAAGCCGACGTAGCGCGACGTCGACGTCGATCTCGCGGCGCTCCGGCTTGGTGAGGAGCGCGCAGACCTCGAGGGTCGCCGGCTCCCGCGACTCGAGGTTGCGGATCAGGTACGAGAGCGTCAGGCCCGAGTCGACGATGTCCTCGACGACGAGGACGTGGCGGCCCTCGATGTTGATGTCGAGGTCCTTGAGGATGCGGACGACGCCCGACGAGTCGGTCGACGCGCCGTAGCTCGAGATCGCCATGAAGTCGATCTCGCACGGGACGGTGAGCGCGCGCATCAGGTCGGCCATGAAGAAGACCGCGCCCTTGAGCACGCCGACGAGCAGCAGCTCGCGGCCGGCGTACTCGGCCGAGATCTCGCGGCCGAGCTCGGCGACGCGCGCCTGCAGCCGCGCCTCGTCGATGAGGATCTCGCCGACGCCGCTCTCGAGCTCAGCGCTCCTCACGGGTCGCGGTCACCCCCTCGCACTCGACGATCCCGGGCACGGCCACGACCTCGTCGCCGCGCACGACGAGCGGCCAGCCTTCACGGTCGGAGCGCGGGATCTTGGCGTCGACGAACACGTCCTGAACCTTCTTCGACCGGCCGGCGAGCCGATCGCCCGGCCGCCACCCGCGTACCTTAAGCCCCCGGCCGACGCCGCCGTGGGCCGTGATGCGCCACGGGCCCCACCGCACCTCGCCGTCGAGCGTCGACCGGCGAGCTCTCGAGCCAGAGCCGGTCGTGCTCGCGCACCGCCTGGACGCCGCCGCCGAGGTCGACGCGCCTCGACCCGATCCGGCACGTCGAGCAGCTCCGCGAGCGCCGGCGGCATCGTCCGCCGCTCGTCGAGCACGCGGAGGACGTTCTCGCGCGCGGCCGGGTGGAGCCGCTCGAGGAGCGGGAGGATCTCGTCGCGGATCAGCCCGCGCGCCGTGGCCGGGTTCGACGAGTCGCGCCGGAACTCGAGCCCGCGCTCGCGGCACCAGGCCTCGGCCTCCTCGCGCCAGATCGGGAGGAGCGGCCGCACGACGCCGTCCTCGCGGCGCGCCTTGATCCCGGTCGTCGTCCCGCTCGAGGCGAGCCGGAAGAGGATCGTCTCGACCTGGTCCGAGGCGGTGTGCCCGGTCGCCCGAAGCCGGTCGGTCGCGATCGCGTACCGGAGCTCGCGCAGCTCGGCCTCGGTGCCGCGCTCGGGTCGGACGCGGACGACCTCCGCGCCGAGCTGCTCGCGACAGAGCTCGGCGTCCCCGTCGGACTCCTCGCCGCGCAGCCCGTGGTCGACGTGGAGCGCGGAGACGCGGTAGCCGAGCTCGCGGAGCGACGCCCCAGAGGCAGGTCGAGTCGGGGCCGCCGGAGACGAGGCACGTGACCTCGCCGCCGGGCTCGATCAGCTCGTGCTGCCGGACGTGCCGCTCGACGCGGTCGAGGAGCTCCACGCCGCGAAGTCTTGCATCACCAGGTCGGCGCCGAGACCCAGTCCTCGAGCAGCGCGGCGACCGCTCCGAGCTCCTCGCCCGGTGAACGGATACGGCTCGGCGTACTCGGCGAGCGGGACGCGCGGCGCGGGTGGCGTGCCCTCGCGGGCGGCGAGCGCGTACGCGATCGGGAGCGAGTGCGCGACGACGAGGATCGTCTCCTCCGGCCGCGCGAGCAGCGCGCGGAACGCCCCCGCGTAGCGCTCGACGATCGCGAGCCGGCTCTCGCCGCCCGGCTCCGGCACGGCCGACGACGGCTCGCTCGCCGCCCAGCGCCGGTAGTCCTCGAGGTGCGCGCCCTCGAAGCGGCCGTACAGCGGGTCGTTCAGCGCGGGCACGACGAGCCTCGGCACGGGACGGTCGCCGAGCGCCTCGTCCGCGGTCTCGCCGGTGCGCTGGAGCGCGCTCGTGACGCAGAGGTCGAGCGGCTCGTCGCGGAGCCGCTCGCCGAGCGCGCGGGCCTGTTCGCGCCCGGCCGGCGTGAGGCCGCCGGGAACGGCGCGGTCGCCGTTCAGGAGGCCGCGGACGCTGAACTCGCTCTCGCCGTGACGGGCGAGGAGCAGCCTCACGGGAAGAGGATGCTCCGGTAGGCGAGCGCGCGGCGCATGCCGATCGACTCGTAGAGCGCGAGCGCCGGCGCGTTGTCCGTCCGCACGAAGAGCGTCACCGCGGGCGTCGTCTCGAGGAGCAGCCGGCAGAGATCGCGCAGGCCGCGGCTCGCGTAGCCCGCGCCGCCGCGCCGCCGGATCGACCCAGACCTGCTGGAGCTGCACCGCCGACGGCGTCCACGCCGACGCCTCCGCCTTGAAGAGGATCACGTCGTCCTCGAGCCAGAGCCACGAGCGGCCGTCCTGGACGAGCTCGCGCGTGCGCCAGAGGAAGCCCTCCGCGTCGCGCGCGATCGGGTCGACGCCGAGCTCCTCCTGGTGCGCGGCCGCACACGCCGGCATGAGGCGGGCCGAGGTCGGCCTCCGTCGCCGCGCGCAGCCCGGTGCCGCCCGCGGGCGGCGGCTCGAAGATCACGTACACCGG
Organism: uncultured Actinomycetes bacterium; assembly: GCA_963729135.1. Taxonomy (GTDB): domain Bacteria; phylum Actinomycetota; class Thermoleophilia; order Gaiellales; family Gaiellaceae; genus PALSA-600. Next base: position 80,180 of record CAVSMT010000005.1, on the reverse strand, counting down.
CTGACCCGGCCGGTCCTCGCGCGGCGCGGGCATCCGCCCGGCGGCTGCGTCCCACAGCTCGCCGACCGCGCGCTCCTCGCCGATGATCATCCGCGAGCGGCTGCGCCGCAGCGGCGTCGGCGAACGCGGCGCAGCCCTCGCCGGACGGGACGACGTTCGCGCCGACGTGGCAGACCGCGTCGAGCTCGCGCGCCGCGGCCGCGCACGCCGACGAACCGCCCGAGCCCGCGGCGCGCGACGTCCTCGAGGAACACGCGCTCGACCGGGGCGCGCGCGCAGAACTCGAGCACCTGCTCGACGACCGGCTCGACCAGCTTCGCCATATCGGAATCCTTATAGAGTCCGCCGCCATGCCGATCCACATCCGCGCCGAGCCCGGCGACTACGCGGAGGCGGTCCTCCTTCCCGGCGACCCGCTCCGGGCGAAGTACATCGCCGAGACGTACCTCGACGGCGTCGAGCAGCGGAACGGCGAGCGCGGCCTGCTCGGCTACACCGGCACGTACGAGGGCAAGCCGGTCTCGGTGCAGGGAACGGGGATGGGCTGCCCCGGCGCGACGATCGTGTTCGAGGAGCTGATCCAGCTCGGCTGCAAGCGGCTGATCCGCGTCGGCACGTGCGGCGGGCTGCAGCCGCACCACGCGCTCGGCGACCTGATCGTGGCGCTCTCGGCCGTGCCGGCCGACTCGACCGCGATGCACCTCGTCGGCAACGAGCCGCACTGCCCGACCGCGTCGTGGTCGCTCGTCCACGAGGCGGTGCACGTCGCGAAGCACCGCGACCAGCCGCTGCACGTCGGGCCGATCGTCTCGAGCGACCTCTTCTACAACCCGGACGGCGGCCAGTACGAGCGCTGGTCGAAGCGCGGCGTGCTCGGCGGTCGAGATGGAGGCCGCGGCGCTCTTCACGGTCGGCGCGCTGCGCGGGGTCGAGTCGGCGTGCCTGCTGACCGTCAGCGACATCGTCGTCGAGGGCGAGTTCACCCGGATCAGCGACGAGGAGCTGCGCGCGGCGGTCGACCGGATGACGCGGCTCGCGCTCGACGGTCGCGATCTCCGATTAGCGCGCGGGTCGTCTTCCTCGTCAACCCGGCGAGCGGCAACGGCTCGACCGGCAAGCGCTGGCCGAAGCTCGAGGCGCGCGCGGCCGAGCTCGGGCTCGCCGGCGAGACGCGGTCCTCTCGACGCGGCCCGGGCAGCTGACCGAGCTCGCGCGCGACGGCCGCGGGACGGCGCGCTGCTCGTCGTCGTCGGCGGCGACGGGACGCTGAACGAGGTCGTCAACGGCGTCGCGGGGACGGGCGCCGAGGTCGCCGTCCTCCCGTCCGGAACCGGCCAGGACTTCGGGCGGACGTACGGGATCCCGACCGGCTTCGACGACGCCGTCGAGCGTCGCGCTCGAGGGCGACGCCCGGTCACGATCGACCTCGGCCGCGTCGCGCTTCGGCGGGCGGCGAGCGCTGGTTCGCGAACGTCGCCTCGGCCGGGATGAGCGGCGCGGTCGCGCGCCGCGCGAACGGGATGTCGAAGGCGCTCGGCGGCCGAGCGACCTTCTTCTACGCGCTCACGCGCGAGTTCGTCGGCTGGCGGAACACGCGAGGTGACCGTGACCGCTCGACGACGATCGAGCGCCGCGGGCGGATGCACGACGTGATCGTCGCGAACGGCCGCTGGCACGGCGGCGGGATGAAGCTCGCGCCCGGACGCCGAGCCGGACGACGGGCTCTTCGACGTCGTCCTGATCGGCGACGTCACGAAGCTCGACTTCGTCACGACCTCGCCGAAGCTCTACAGCGGGAAGCACGTCGCGCACCCGAAGGTCGAGGTGCTGCGCAGCGCGGCACGGTGACCGTCGACGCGGCGATCCCGCTCCCGGTCGAGCTCGACGGCGAGCCCGTCGGCACGACGCCGGCGCAGTTCGAGATCGTGCCGGGCGCGCTCCGCGTCCGCGTGCCCGCGGCGGGTTAGCTCGCGTGGTGCTCGGGCTCGGGCTCGGGGTCGTGCTCGGGCTCGTGAGCGGGCTCTGGCTCCGGTTCGGCCGCGGCCTCGGGCTCGGCCGGCTTCTCGGCGGCCGGCTTCGCCACGGCCCGCGGCTTGCGCGGCTTCGCGGCCGGCTTCGGCTTCGGCTTTCCCTCGAGCGTGTCGAGCCGCTCCTCGATCCGCGTCACGCGGCCGTCGAGGTCGACGACGCTCGCGACGAGCTTCTCGACCCGCGACTTGACCTGCATCCCGGCTTCGACAGCCGTGCGCGTGAACGGGCTCTGCGCGAGCCGCTCCAGCGCGTCCTCGCTCAGCGAGGTGAGCTGCTCCATCATCGTCGGCCTCGGCATTGCGCACTCCTTTCGCCCGTCCGCTGCGTCGCGTAACGATACGCGAGTGCAACGCATCGTCGCGCACCTCGACCTCGACGCGTTCTTCGCGGCCGTCGAGGAGCTCGAGCGGCCGGAGCTGCGCGGCGTGCCGCTCGTCGTCGGCGGCGACCCGCACGGGCGCGGCGTCGTCTCCACCGCGAACTACGCGGCGCGCGCCTTCGGGATCGCCTCGGCGATGTCGTGCGCGGAGGCGCTGCGGCGCTGCCCGCACGGCGGTGTTCGTGACGCCGCGGATGGCGCTGTACCGCGAGTACTCGCGCGACGTGTGGTCGGTCGTCCGCGAGGTCGTGCCGACCGTCGAGCAGGCCGGGATCGACGAGGGGTACCTCGACCTCGGCGAGGTCGCGCCGGCGTTCGACGACGCGCGCGCGCTCGCCGAGGCGGTGCGGGCGATCGTCCGCGAGCGGACGCGGCTCTCGTGCTCGCTCGGCGTCGGGACCTCGAAGGTGGTCGCGAAGGTCGCCTCCGACCGGCGCAAGCCCGGCGGGCTGACCGCCGTGCGCCCGGGCCGCGAGGCGGCGTTCCTCGCGCCGTTCCCGGTGCGCGTGCTCCCGGGCGTCGGCCCGCGCGCCGAGGAGCGGCTCGCCGAGGCGGGCGTGACGACGATCGGCGAGCTCGCGGCGCTCGACGACGCGACGCTCGCGGGGATCGTCCCCGGCAGGTGGGGTCTCGTCGCGCGCGACCGCGCCCGCGGGATCGACCCGCGCCAGCTCGAGACCTCGGTCGAGCGGATCTCGATCTCGCACGAGGAGACGTTCGCGCGCGACGTCGCCGACGCCGAGCGGCTCCACGACGAGCTGCGGCGGATGGCCGCGCGGATCTCCGAGCACCTCCGCGGGCGCGGCCAGACCGCGCGCACGGTGACGACGAAGCTGCGCTATCCGGACTTCGCGATCCGCACGCGCTCGACCTCGCTGGCGGCCGGCACCGACGACGCGGCGCGGATCGCCGAGCTCGCGTGCGCGCTCCTCGACCGCGCGCTCCGCGACCGGCCCGGCCCGCTCCGGCTCGTCGGCGTCGGCGTCTCCGGTCTCGCCGACCACGCCCAGCTCGAGCTCGCGGTGGGGGCCTGATGGAGCGCGCGGACTGGTCGCGGATCGCGCACACGGGGCTCGACGTGATGAACCCGCTGCCTGCCTCGAAGCTCGACGAGGTGCTCGACCTGCTCGGGCTCGAGCCGGGCGCGCGGGTCGTCGACCTCGGCTGCGGGAAGGGCGACCTGCTCCGCCGGATCGCCGCGCGCGGGCCGATCGACGGGCTCGGCGTCGACAGCTCGGAGGCGCTGATCGCCGAGGCGCGCGCCGGCGCGGCCCCGGGCACGCGCTTCGTCGGTCGGCGACCTGACGGCCTTCGCGGCGGAGGAGCCGTTCGACCTCGCGGCCGCCGTCGGCGCGGGCGCGGGCGGCGGGCCGGCCGAGCTGCTCGCGCGGCTCGAGGCCCTCGTCCAGCCGGGCGGGCTCGTGCTCCTCGGCGACGGGTACTGGCGCCGCGAGCCAGGCGACGAGTACCTCGCCGCGCTCGGCGCGACCGCGGACGAGCTGCCCGACCTCGCGGGGCTCGTCGCGGCCGGGCGAGGCGCTGGGCCTGACGCCGCTGTACGCAGTCACGACGAGCGTCGAGGAGTTCGACCGGTACGAGTGGTCGTGGGCGCTGAACGGCGAGCGGTACGCGGCCGCGCACCCGGACGAGCCCGGCGTCGGCGACTTCCTCGCGTGGATCCGGAACGGACGGCGGCGGTACCTCGAGCTCGCCGGCCGCGACACGCTCGGGTTCGGGCTGTTCCTGTTCGGGCGGGGGTAGTGACCCGTCTGTTCGTCCCGGGCTGGGGCGGGCCGCGCGGGCTCTACTCGGCCTGCGTCCCCGACGGCTGGGAGATCCTCGAGCCGCCGCCGTTCCGCGCGACCGGCGGCGACCTCGGCGCGTACCGCCGCTGGCTCGGAGGCGAGGTGGCACGCCGCGAGCGGCCGCTGACGCTCGCCGGCCACTCGATGGGCGCGGCGCTCTCGGTGTACGCCGCCGTCGACGATCCGGGCGCGGTCGAGCGTCTCGTGCTCATCTCGCCTGCCGGGCTGCCGCTCCAGAAGCCGATCTGGAAGAGCGCGCTCAGCCTCGTCGACCAGATCGCGCACGGGCTCTACCCGGCCAACGAGCTCTGGCGCGCGACGAAGCGGACAGTCGCGGCGCCGCGGGCCGCGCTCCGGCTCGCACACACGCTCCGGGCGCTCGACCTCTCGCCCGAGCTGGCACAGCTCCGCGCCGCCGGCGTCCCGAGCACGGTGATCGGGTGCGCGACCGACCGGCTGACGACGCCGGCGATCTGCCGCCGGCTCGCCGAGCAGCTCGGCGCGGGCTACCGCGAGCTCGACGTCGAGGGCGGCCACGTCTGGATGCTCCACCGGCCGGAGCTGATGCGGACCGAGCTCACCGCGGTCGAGGCGTGACTACGATCGCCGGTCGTGGAGGGGTTCGACTTCGCCGCCGAGATCCGCGTGCGCTTCGCCGAGACCGACGCGCAGGGCGTCGCGCACAACTCGAACTACCTCGTCTGGTTCGAGGTCGCGCGCGTCGCGTTCCTCGAGCGGTACGCCGGCGGCTACCAGCGCCTCCGCGACCAGGGGATCGAGTCGTTCGTGCTCGAGACGCACGTCCGGTTCCGGCAGCCGGCGCGGTTCGACGACCTGCTGCTCGTCCACGCCCGCTGTCACGCCGTCCGCGGCGCCCGCTTCCGCTTCGACTACGCCGTCGAGCGGGACGGGACGACGCGTCGCCGACGGCTGGACCGAGCACGCGACGGTCGACGCGGTCACATTCCGGCCGACGCGGCTGCCGGCGTGGCTGACCGAGGCGATCGCGGCTACGGCAGCGGCTTCCCCGCCGGCGTAGTCGCCGTCTGCGTCGCGGTCGCGGTTGCCGTCTCGACGGGCTTCGCCTTCGGCTTCGGCTTGGGCTTCGCCTTCGGGCCGACGCGGACGATCTTCGGCGACGACACGTAGTGCGAATACCACGTCGAGTCGGAGAGGAGCTTGCCGGTCGGCGCGTACACGAGCCGGCGCACCGAGGTCGAGAGCGCGGGCTCGCCGTAGTCGTCGACGACCGTCTCCCCCGGGGCCAGCTCCGGGTCGACCGTCTTCTCGAGCGGCGCCGGCGCGACCGTCACGAGCGGCGCCGCCTCGCTCACGACCCGGCGATGCTGCGGCGTGCCGTAGAGCGAGACGACGAGCGAGGACGAGCCGACGAACGTCCGCAGGAGCAGCCAGTGCTTCGTGTCGTTCACGAACTTGAGGTCGACGTCGGGGTAGTCGACGGTCGCGTCGCGCCCGAGCGGGTAGTGCGAGATGTAGAGCGCGTGGTTCGTCCGCGCGGTGATCGGCAGCCCCGCCTCGTACGCCGCGTTGAACACCGTCGTCGAGACCTGGCAGACGCCGCCGCCGAGCCCCGTCTCGAGCTCGCCGTTGATGATCACCGGCGCCTCGAGGAAGCCCTTCGCGGCCGTCCGCTCGCCGGTCGCGTGGTTGAACGAGAACGTCGCCCCGGGCGCGATCACCTTGCCGTCGATCAGATGCGCGACGAGCTGGACGTTGTGGATCCGGTTCGCGATCCCGCCGTAGATCGTCTCGTACGTGCCGACGACGCCGGTGATCCCCATCGCGTTCGCCGCGGCGGTCGTGCGCTTCGGCTGCGCGACCGAGAGCGTGAGCCGCGCCGCCCGCGGCGCCGCGCGTTCGGCGGCCGCGAGCACCGCCGCGCTCGCGAGCGGGACGTCGAGCGCAAGGCCCGTCCGGGCGGGGACGACGTGCACCGAGTCGCCGTCGACGGCGAACGACGCGCCCTTCGGCGCGCGGCCGATCGCGCGGCCGAGGCCCCCGAAGAACGTGTCGGCCGGCGCGGCCTCCGAACACCGGCTTCGCGTCCGCGTCGCGCTGGAGGACGAGCATCGACGCGAGCTGCCAGCGCGTGAGCCGTCGCTTCTCGCTGCCGACGGTCACGGCGACGGGCGCCGAGACGATGCGCCGGTCGAGCGCCGCGGCGTCCTGGAGGTCGTCCGCGCTCAGCTTCGGCTGCTGCGGCGACGACCGGGAGCGCGATCGGCCGGCGCTCGAGGCTCGCGAGCCCGTCGACGACGACGGCTGCGGCGGCGTCCTGGTCGAGCACCGTCCCGCTCTCGCCCTCGGCGACGACGATCCGGAGCCCGTGCCGGTGGATCCTCGCGTTCCGCGCGGGCCGGTCGATCGCCGCGCCGAGCACGCCGACCTCGTAGTCCACGGCCGCCTGGTAGACGTTCGTGTCGGGCGTGACCTCGACGGGCGAGAAGCGGAGCGCGAGGCGGTGGTAGCCGCGGAGGAAGCCGAAGCCGCCGCCGCGATGCAGCGCCGCCGCGACCGCGGCGTGCCAGTCGGCGCTGACCCCGAGCGTCCGCGGACGGATCTTCCAGCGGCGGCCGTCGGCGGTGAAGACGACGGGGACGCCGGCCATCGTCGCGGCCCGCTTCGCGAGCAGCGCCTGCGCCTCGGGCGCCGTCAGCCCGCCGACGTCGACGCCCGCGATCCTCGTGCCCGCGGCCAGCTCGTCCGGCGAGCCCGCGAACGCGAACCCGATCCCGATCGCGACCGCGACGAGCGCGCCGGCGACGAGGCCCACGGAGAGGTACCCGGACCGCGCACGGGCACGGCTGCGAAGCCGTCCGGCGGTAGTGGAACCCCCCTGCACGCTCAAAGTGCGCCAATGCTACCGGCGCCCCGCGACGCCGCCGGTTAACGATTGGAGTCGGTCGTCTAGGCTTTTCCGCGGCCATGGGGAAGCTCTACGACGCCATCGACGACAAGCTCGCGGACTGGATCCGCGGGCAGGCGCTGTTCTTCGTCGCCACCGCGCCGAGCGCCGGCGGGCACGTCAACGTCTCGCCGAAGGGGCCGATCGGGTCGCTCTCGATCGTCGACGGCCGCACGATCGAGTACGAGGACCACATCGGCAGCGGCGCCGAGACCGCGGCCCACATCCGCGAGAACGGCCGCGTCTGCGTGATGCTCTGCGCCTTCTCCGGCCCGCCACGGATCGTCCGCCTGCACGGCACGGGCGAGATCCTCCCGGTCGACGAGCCCGGCCCGGACGGCGCGCGCGCCGTGATCCGCGTCCACCTCGACCGCATCTCCGACTCGTGCGGCTTCGGCGTGCCGCTGATGGAGCTCGTCGCGACGCGGCCGCAGCGCGAGCGCTGGCTCGAGACGAAGGACGAGGACGATCTGCGCGAGTACGTCGCGGGTCCGGAACGCGGCCTCGATCGACGGGCTGCCCGCATTCGACGCCGAGCCCGTCCCGGCCGACTAGTGGACTTCGCGCTCACCGACGAGCAGCGGCTCACGCAGGAGACCGTGCGGGCGTTCGTCGACGAGCGCGTGCTGCCGGTCGCGATCCAGAACGACATCGACCACCGGCTCGACCTCGACCTCGTCGGCGGGCTCGCCGAGCTCGGGGTGCTCGGGATCGTGATCCCGGAGGAGTACGGCGGCGCGGGGCTCGACTTCGTCGCCGAGGCGCTCGCGTGCGAGGAGGTCGAGCGCGGCGAGGCGGCGTTCCGGACGCTGATCTCCGTCCACGTCGGGCTCAACTCGCTCACGCTGCTCCGCTACGGCACCGAGGAGCAGAAGCAGCGGTGGCTCGTGCCGCAGGCGAAGGGCGAGAAGCTCGCGTGCTTCGGGCTCACCGAGCCCGGCGCCGGCTCCGACGTCGCGGCGCTGCGGACGACCGCGCGCCGCGAGGGCGACGTGTACGTCCTCGACGGGCAGAAGAACTGGATCTCGTACGCGACGGTCGCCGACCACGCGCTCGTGTTCGCGAAGACCGACCCGGCCGCGGCCCACAAGGGGATCAGCGCGTTCGTGCTCGAGAAGGGCATGCCGGGGTTCACGTCGCGGGACACGGAGCACAAGCTCGGGATCTGGGCCGGCTCGACCGGCGAGCTCTTCTTCGAGCGCGTCGAGGTGCCGGCCGAGAACCGCGTCGGCGAGGAGGGCCAGGGGTTCGAGATCGCGATGTACGCGCTCGACCAGGGGCGGTTCACCGTCGCGGCCGGCGCGTGCGGCGTGATCCGCGCGTGCCTCGAGCGGTCGGTCGAGTACGCGCGCGAGCGCGAGACGTTCGGCGCCGAGATCGGCCGGTACCAGTTCGTGCAGGACATGGTCGCGTCGATGGTGCTCGGCTACGAGACGTCGAAGCTGCTCGTGATGCAGGCCGCGTGGATGAAGGACGAGGGGCGGCGCTCGACGCGCGAGACGTCGCTCGCGAAGTGGCACGCGACCGAGTCGGCGTTCGACGCGGCCCACAAGGCGGTGCAGGTGTTCGGCTCGTACGGGTACTCGGCCGAGGTCGGGATCGAGCGGTACTTCCGGAACGCGCGCGCGCCGATCATCTACGAGGGGACGACGCAGATCCACAAGCTGATGCAGGCCGAGCACGCGCTCGGGTACCGCGAGCTGAACGGCCGCGGCGGCGAGGTCTCGCCGCTCTGCTCGTGGGCGCCGGCGCTCGCGCCCGTGCACGCGCGCGGCTAGGCCTCGCCGTCCCAGTAGTCGACGGCGTCCTCGATCCGGAAGATCTTGCGCAGCGGCCAGACGTTGGTCTTGCCGCTGTCGGGATACACGGAGAAGCCCGCCTCGGCGATGTTCGAGAACATCACGATCCGGACCGGCTCCTCCGTCCTGTTCGTGACCTTGTGGGCGCCGTCGGGGCCGTCCGGGAAGAGGACGAGGTCGCCCTCGTCGAGCTCGTGCTCGCCGTCCGGGTCGCGCAGCGTCGGGCGGCCTCCGAGGACGAGGAGCCACTCCTCCTCGGGGTACTCGTAGTGGTACGGGCACACGCTCTCGCCCGGGTCGAGCTCGTACACCGAGCCGCCGAGCTGTGCCGCGCCGATCGCCGGGCCGAAGCGGCCCATCCGCGCGCGGTAGCCGGCCGGGTCGGTCTCGTCGCCCTCGACCGCGAGCTCGTACACGTTGACGGGCTCGCCGCTCACTCGCCCTCCCAGTAGTCGACCGCGTCGGCGACGCGGAAGGTCTTCCCCGGCGGCCGCGCGCCGAGCTTTCCGCTGTCGGGGTACTCGACCGTCTCGAGCCGATGGCTCGCCGAGAAGATCAGCACGGAGCCGGGCCCGCGGACCTGGTGCGCGCCGTCCGGCCCGGTCGGGAAGCAGACGACGTCGCCCGCTCGCAACACCCGCTCACCCGCCGGCGACCGCAGCGTCGGCGTCCCCTCCACGACGAGCAGCCACTCCTCCATCGCGTGGTGGAGGTGGTACGGGAACGTCCGCTCGTCGTCGTCGAGCCGGTACAGCGAGGCGCCGACCCGCGCCGACCCGAGCTGCTTGCCGATCATCGCCGCGCGCCAGCGGTAGCCGTCCCGCTCCGATTCGCGGTCGAACTCGGGCGCGAAGACGTTCGTCCTACGCACGCAGCCGCCGCCGAAGCGCGTGCTCCCAGGCCCGCGGCGGGAGCAGCCGGTCGCGGTTCCGGATCGTGACCGCGATCAGCGCGGCCATCAGCAGCGAGTTCCCGACGAGGAAGAACACGTCCGCGAGGTTGAACACGAGCACGTGCGCCGAGCATGAACGGGTTCGGGACGCGGCCGCCGTCGAGGCGCGCCGAGACGAGGTTCCCGATCACGCCGCCGCACATCACGCCGGCCGCGACCGCGACCGCGACCGACGGGACGAACGCGAGCGCGAGCGCGCCGACGAGCAGCGCGATCGAGAGCGCGACCCAGGCGCCGGAGCGCTGGTGGAAGTCCCACGGCGGCGTCGCCAGGGTCGACTTCACGATCAGGTCTGCGACGCCGAGGGCCGCCGCGAGCCCGACGATCACGAGGAGCCGCTCCGAGACCTGTTGCCGCATCGCGGCCCAATCTAGCGTTACGCCGGCAGCAGCCAGCGGAGCCGGCCGTGCGCGTGCCACGCCGCCATCGCCGCGAGGCAGAGGGCGCCGGCGGCGATCACGAGCCCCTGCGCCGCGACGCCGAACGCGATCGCCTCGTCGGCGTCCATCCCCGAGGCGACGAGGATGGCGGCGCCCGCGCCGGCCTGCGTCGCCGCCCCCGCCGGCGCGATCGGCAGCACCGCGGACGCGGAGGACGCGCAGAGGAACGCGAGCGCGAGGACGAAGCTCGCGCGGCAGGCCGAGCGCGGCGAGGAGCACGAAGATCGCGAGCCCGCGCAGGCTCCACGAGACCGCGACCGCCGCCCACGCGGCCACCGCGTCGCGCCGCGGCGTCGCGTTCTCCGCGAGCCATCGCGCGACCCGGAAGCGTCGGAGCCACCGCAGCGACACGAGCCGCGGCAGGCCGAGCACGACCGCCGCGCCGACGACGCCGGCGGCCGCGACGAGGATCAGCGCCGACCGCGCCACGCCCGACGCGTGGCTCAGCGCCGCGGCGACCGACGCGAGCGGCGCGAGCGCCGCGCTGTCGATCAGGCCGAGCAGGAAGAGCGAGAGCGCGACCGCGCCGAAGCTCGCGCGCGGGCGGCGGTCGCGGCGGACGACCGCGACGCGGAGCACCTCGTCGAACCGGCCCGGGCAGCGCGATCCCGCCGACCGAGGCGGCGCCGCCGGCGGCGGCGAGCGTCAGCACTGCGGGACGGCCCTCGCGGCGGAACAGCCGCTGCCACCCCCACGCCTTCGACGCGTACGCGAGCAGGAAGAGCTCCGCGGCGAGCACGACGAGCCAGACGTTCGCGTGGTGGATCGGCCAGCCGGCCCGCGCGAAGTGCCGGGCCACGAGCGCGCCGGCTCCGACGGCGACGAGCACGCCCGCGGCGTTGAGGATGTGCGTGCGGCGCACCGACTCTCCATCGGCCGCGGCACGCCGCGGCTGAACCCCCCGCCCGCGTCAGCGCAGGCCGAGCGCCGCCGGCAGCTCGCGCAGGTCGTCGAGGCGGCCCTCGACGCCGGGGTAGCGGCCCTCGCGGTCGAGGAGGATCGCGTGCATCCCGATCGCGAGCGCGCCGTCGACGTCGTCCTCGATCGTGTCGCCCACCATCGCGGCCTCGGGCGGCTCGACCCCGAGGCGGTCGAGGAGGGCGCGGAAGATCGTCGCGTGCGGCTTCGTCTTCCCGTGGACGTGCGAGGTGAGGACGGCGTCGACGACGAGGCCGTGGTGGGCGACGAACTCGTCGAGGTCGCGCGACGAGTTGGAGAGGAGGCCGATCAGGAGGCCGCGCGAGCGCAGGTCGTCGAGGACGGGCAGCGCGTCGTCGTAGAGCTCGAAGTGCGCGGCCTGGACCCACGCGCGCTCCATCTCGACCGCCGCCTCGTGGGTCGGGCCCTCGCCGCCCATGCCGCGGATGATCTGCTCGGTGAAGCTGACCCAGATCTCCTCGTCGTGATCGAGCTCGGGGTGCCGCTTCAGCTCGGCGACCGCGGTCGCGCGCGCGGTGTCGTACCGCCCGGGATCGAGCGAGAGCCCGTACCGGAGGCCGAGCCGCCGGTAGCCCTCGGGCCCGAGGTCGGGGCCCGGCTTCGCGAGCGTGAAGTCGACGTCGAAGACGATCGCGCGGAGCACGGCGCGAAGTGAACCAGCCGCTACGGAAGGCCCGTCGCGGCCTTCGGGAGCTGCGAGCAGTCCAGCGAGCCGGCCGCGACCGCGGCGACCGCCTGCTTGACGATCTCGTACGACGGCTTCGGCGTCCCGTCGGCCCAGAGGAGCCCGGACTGCCAGCCGCGCAGGTCGCGCTCGTCGGTGAGCTGGAAGTTGAAGAACGCGCCGACGGCCGGCTGGCAGTACGCGAGCTCGAGCGCGTCCCGGATCTGGCTCGACTGGTCGTGCGCCGCCGCGCCGGCGAGCGGCCGGTACAGGAGGGCGAGCACGAGCTGCGTGTTCGTCTCCCTGCCGGTGTACGCGGCCCGCTTCGTCCGCGGCACGACCGTCTCGAACCCGTCCTCGAGGTACCAGATCGTGACCGCGCCGTCGGGGACGACGACGACGGGCGGCGGCGGGCTCCGCTTCGAGGTCGGCTGCGTGACGAGCGCGGCCGCGGGCACGCCGCCCGGCGGGACGCTCCCGGGCGTGGTGCCGCCGCTCCCGGGCACGGGCTGGCCGGTGCCGGCGAACGCGTCGGCGAGCGCCTTCACGAGCGCGACGTAGTCGCCCTCGTCCATCGAGGCCGACCCGGCGTGCTGCACGAAGGGCGACTCGCTCGAGGTCTCGGGGTACGCGTCGTACCCGAACGTGTCGAAGATCGGCGCCGTCCGGCCGCCGGCGCGGTACGCGGCGCCGAGGTCGTGGATGAACCTCGCCGGCCCCTCGTGCGGCGCGACCGAGCTGATCACGTTCACGTTCTTGCGCGCCTTGTGGACGGCGTCGTAGCAGGTCTCGAGCAGGCTCTCGTACGCGGCGGCGGCGCCCTGCTGCGGGCGCCAGAAGAACGCGGAGTTGACCTCGTTCCAGATCACGACGTCGTAGACGTTGCGCGCGCTCGCGAGCGCGGCGACGACGAAGGAGCAGAAGTCGCCGCGGTCGTCGGCGGTCGTCGGCGGCGTCGCGCCCGGCCCGTAGACGGCGAGCACGACGCGCTCCCCGAGCCGCGCGGCCGCCTGCGCGCGGCCGACGTACGTCACCGAGTCGTCGTCGAGCTTCGCGAGCCCGGGGTGCCACTGGAGCGTCACGCGCACCGCCGCCAGCCCGAGCGCGTGGTGCGCGGCGACGATCGTGGTGGGCGTCGAGGCCCACTTCAGGCTGTCGTCGTCGACCCCGACGATCAGCCCGGTCCCGGCGGACGCGCGCCCGGCGACGAGCGCGCAGAGAAGCGCCACCGCAACGAGCGCAAGGGAAACCCGCATCGACCGGTTCGATACTGACGGGATCGCAAGCCGGAAGCAACGCCCAAAAGGACGGGGGTGCCGGCCTCGCCGACACCCCCTGGCAATCGGGGTGCCCAGATTTGAACTGGGGACCTCTCCGACCCGAACGGAGCGCGCTACCAGGCTGCGCCACACCCCGAGCGGAGCCAATCGTAGCGCCTCCGTCTCGACGGGCCCGGGCCGCCCGCAACGCCGTTGCGCCCCTCCGGCGGGTCGACTATGGTGAGGGAGTCATGAGTACGTTTCGGACCAGGTGCTGCGCGTGAGAAGGCGCGCAGCCAGGAGGATGGAGCTGAAGGACTGAGGCCCGCAGCGCAGGAGCGCGGCGGGTTTTTTTGTGCGACGAGAGGAGCGAGATGGCAAACCACCTGACGCCGGAGGAGCTCTCGAAGGAGACGGGGATGGATCGCGAGGAAGTGATCCGGATCTGCCTCGAGGAGCACGTTCCGATCTACCACGGCAAGATCGACAAGACGCTCTTCCAGGCGCAGCTCCAGGCCCTGGGCTCGACGCCGCGGCACTGACGCGGCACGCCAGCCGGCCCTGAGGCCGGCTCTAGCTGCGGCCCGACGCGGCCCGCTTGCGCGGGGCTGCCGCCTTCTTCGCGGGCTCCTTGCCCGCCGCGGCGACGGATGCGCGGAGCGCGTCCATCAGATCGATCACCGGCGTCTCGGTCGGCGCCTCCTCGGGCTCGGCGGGCTCGCGGCCGTCGAGCTTGGCCTGGAGCAGCTCGCGCAGCGAGGCGCGGTAGCGGCTCGCGAGCTCCGCCGGGTCGAACGGCCCCTCGAGGCTCGCGATGATCTGCCGGGCGAGCTCGAGCTCCGGCTCGCGGACCTCGGTCGCGGCGACCGCCTCCTCGATCTCGTCGGGGCTCTTCACGTCCTCGCTCACGAACAGCGTCTCGAGCGCGAGCCCGTCTCCCTTCGGGCGGATCAGGCACAGCTTCTCCTTCCCCGCGAGCACGAACGAGCCGAGCGCGGCGTCGCCGGACTGCCGCATCGCCTCGAGCAGCAGCGCGTACGGGCGGCGCTGCGCCTCGGTGCCGGCCGGCACGAGGTAGTACGTCCGGTCGAAGTAGACGGGGTCGACCTCGCCGAGCTTCACGAAGCGGGTGATCTCGATCGCGCGCGACGTGTCGCGCTGCTCGATCGCCTCGAGCTCGGCGTCCTCGATCGGGACGAACTGGCCCTTCGTGGCCTCCCACCCGCGCACGAGCTCGTCGGGCCCGACCTCGACGTCGTGGACCGGGCACCACCGCTTCTGCTGGATCGGCGTCAGGCAGGTGCGGTGCAGCAGGCGGAACGAGACGTCGGACTGCCGCGCGGACGACGCCGTCGCCGGCGCGAGGCCGACGGGGATGTTGACGAGACCGAAGCTGAGTGAGCCGTTCCAGGTCGTGCGCATGAGCCGAAAAGTGTAGAGGGACGCCCCGGATTCGCGCTCGCGCCGCGGCTTCCTTCCTCATCCGAGGATGCGCCGCGCCCCGACGTACGACGAGCCGTACCCGCTGTCGAGGCTCGAGATCTGCACGACGGTGCCGGTGTGCGGCGCGTGGATGAAGGAGCCGCCGCCGACGTACATGCCGACGTGGCCGAGCCCGTCGAAGAAGACGAGGTCGCCCGGCTCGAGCTGGTCGCGGGGCACCGGCACGCCGTCGTTCCACATCGCGTACGACGAGTGCGGCAGCGAGATCCCGACCTGCTCGTACGCGTACATGACGAGCCCCGAGCAGTCGAAGCCGCCCGGCGCGGCGCCGGCCCAGACGTACGGCGTCCCGAGGTACTGCATCGCGACGCCGACGACGCCCGAGTAACCGCTCGGCGGGACGACGGTCGCTCCCTCCGGCGTCGCCGCGGAGGCGCCGACGACCGAGGTCGCGAAGTCCTGCTGCGCCGCGGTCTGCGCCTCGGCGATCCGCGACCGCGCGGCCTGCGCGGCCTGGAGCTCGCGCGCGTGCGCCGCGGCCGCGATCTGCGCCTCGATCCGCGCGATCTCGCCGTTGATCGAGCTGAGCAGCGCTCGCCGCTGGTCGAGCTGGTCGGCGACCGAGCGCCGCTCCGCGGCCCGCTCCGCGACGAGGCGGCGCGTGGCCGCGCGGGCCTTCGCGAGCGCGAGCGCGTGCCGTTTCACGTCGCTCCGGAACGTGTTCACGCGGACGAGGACGTCGGAGTCGAGCGAGGAGACGCGGCTCGCGGTGTCGACGCGGTTCAGCATGTCGTCGAGGCTCGACGCGCCGAGGATCACCTCGAGCGTCGAGGTCTGCGGGGTCGTGTAGAGCGTGACGAGCCGCTTCGCGATCACCTTCTGGCTCTGCGCCAGGTTCTGGCTGGGCGATGCGGAGCTCACGGCTGTTGACGACGATGTCGTGCCGCACCCCGTCGAGCCTGATGTTCGCGAGGTTCAGCCGCTCGTCGGCCCGGCTGAGGCTCGCGTCGAGGTCCTGGATCTGGTTGTAGACCTGCTGGGCCTCGGCGCGCTTGTCGGCGAGCGGCGAGGTCGCGCCGGCCCGGGTCGCGAGGACGAGGGCCACGAGGACTCCGACCAAAACGTACGGCGCCAGTCCGAGTCGCGCGCCAACGTCGGCGCCGACACTTGTAGAGGACGGGCGCACCGCGAGGGGACGGTACGTCACGAGCCGGGGACGTTAGCAACCTGTTCGGATAGAGGCAACCATCTGCTCACAATAAACCTCTTCTATCCCGCCGAAAACTGTCGTAACCTCTCGGTCGGATCTGTTCGACTGTGGTACGGTCCGGCCCGTGCTTGGGCAGGCACACGCGCGGCGGCGGCTGCTCGCCGTCGCCTTCGTTGCGATCCTGGCCGTCGCCGTTCCGGCGGCGGGCGTCTCGGATCCCGGGTCCTCGGCGGCCGCGCTCCGCGCCGAGAACGACCGCCTCGCGGCGGAATCGCGGACGGCCGTCCTCAGCCTGTACTCGCTCGACGCGCAGCTCCGCGCGGCCGACCTGCGGCTCGCCTCGCTCCGCGCCGACATGAGCCGGCTGCGCGCCGAGCGCGTCCAGCTCGTGCACGCGCAGCGACTCGCGCGCCGCGGGATGGCGAGCTCGCGGCAGCAGCTCGCGGCCCGGATCCGGCAGCTCTACGACCAGGGCGACGTGAGCCCGCTCGAGGTCGTGCTCGGCGCGCGGTCGCTGACCGACGCGCTGACGCAGCTCGACGAGATCGACCGCGTCGCCTCGATGAACGACGACGTGATCGCGCAGCTCCGCTCGGCGCGGATCCACCTCGCGTCCGTCTCGAAGGCCCTCGCGTCGCGGTCGGCGCGCCTCGAGGCCGCAGTCGGCGCCGCGGCGGCGACCGAGGCGTCGCTCGCCTCGACGAAGGCCGCACGCACGTCGTTCCTCGCGCACCTCTCGGCGCGGCGCGACCTCAACGCCGCCGAGATCGTCCGCCTCGAGGCGGAGGCGCAGGCGGCCGAGTCGCGCGCGCAGACGCTCACGGGCGGGACGACGCCGGAGGCGCAGCACGATCCGGTTCGTGTCGACCTCGCGTCGCCGCGCCGAACCCGGCGACAAGCGGCGGACGGTCGCTGACCGTGACGATCACCGGCTACGCGCTGCCGGGGAGGACGGCGACCGGCATCCCGGTCGGCTGGGGCGTCGCCGCGGTCGACCCGAGCGTGATCCCGCTCGGCACGCACATCTCGGTCCCGGGCTACGGCGACGCCGTGGCGGCGGACGTCGGCGGCAGCATCGTCGGCTCGCGCGTCGACCTCTGGTTCCCGACCGTGGCGCAGGCGCACCAGTGGGGCCTCCGGACGGTCACGATCGCCCTGCACTAGACTTTTTCGCTCAGCCCGCTGCCCAGGTGGTCTGCTCTGAGCGAACCCGCGTACACCCCCGAGGACGGTCTCTCGCCACGAGTCCTGCTCGTGGACGACCACGACCTCTTCCGGACCGGGTTGCGGAATCTGCTCGAGGAGCAGGGCGTGACGGTCGTCGGCGAGGCCGAGTCGGGCACGGAGGCGCTGCGGAAGATCCGCGAGGTCGCGCCCGAGGTCGTGGTCGATGGACCTGAACATGCCCGGGATCAGCGGCGTCGAGGCGACCCGCCAGATCGCGATGGTCGCGCCGCTCACGCGCGTCCTCGTGCTGACGATCTCGGACCAGGACGCCGACGTGATGGACGCGATCCTCGCCGGCGCCTGCGGCTACCTGCTGAAGGACGCCTCGATCACCGATCTCATCACCGGGATCCGCGCCGCCGCGAACGGCGAGTCGCTCGTCTCGCCGGCGATCGCGAGCAAGGTGCTCCAGCGCGTGCGCGCGGCGGGGCCGGTGCAGGTCGACGCCGAGTCGATCCGCTCCGAGCTCTCCGACCGCGAGATCCAGGTGCTGAAGCTGATCGCGAACGGCAAGGACAACGGCCAGATCGCGGCCGACCTCCACATCAGCCCGAAGACGGTCAAGAACCACATCTCGAACATCCTGATGAAGCTGCAGATCGAGAACCGGATCCAGGCGGCGGTCTACGCCGTCCGGTCCGGCCTCGTGTAGCGGCGCCGTCGGCGGCCTCCCGCCGCGCTCCGGCCCGCGACCGCGACCGCCTCGGAGTACTCGCCGCGGAGCCGCGCGAGCCCCGCGCGCAGGCGCTCCAGCGATGCGTCCGAGCACGCGATCCTGCGCGAGAGCTCGGAGACCTCGTCGGCGTCGGCCGTCGCCGCCACGACGCCGAGGCGCCGCTGGAGGCGCCAGCGCTCGCCCTCGAGCGAGAGCGCCGCGGCGTACGCGTCGGTCAGCCGCCGCTCGATCAGCGCGAGGTCGCGCGGCGACGTCGCGAGCAGCGCGTCGATCTCGCCGGTCAGGTCGTCGTGTTTGCGCAACAACGGCGAGTATCGCGCCGCTCCACGCGGGCGCGCATGGGCCGGGCGGCCCATCCTCGGGCACCCCTCGGCCCACAGATGCAACGATCCGTATTGCATTTTTCCGTGCTCAGCGGCACAATCGAGCGGTGGGTCGGAGAGGGGTCGCAGCCGCGCTGACGGCGTGCACGGTGCTGATGTGGCCGCTCGCGGCGGTCGCGACCGCGCCCAGCATGAGCGGCCGGCTCGCTCACGCGCTGCAGACGCCGCACCTCGCGTCGGGCCTTTCGGCCGCCGTCGCGATGGATCTCGAGACCGGCGAGACGCTCTTCGCGCGCAACGCGGACGTGCCGCTCGAGCCGGCCTCGAACGAGAAGCTGCCGGTGACGTACGGCGCGCTCGTCGAGCTCGGACCGTCGTACCGCTTCCGGACGGAGGTGCTCGGCGAGGGCCGGCAGGTCGGGAGCGTGTGGCAGGGCCGGCTCGTGCTCAAGGGATACGGCGACCCGACGCTCGACACCGCCGCGCTGCAGCGGCTCGCCGGGAAGGTGTACCGGCTGGGGATCCGGTCGGTGACCGGGCACGTCGTCGGCGACGCGTCCTGGTTCGACGACCACTGGACGGCTCCCGGCTGGCGCCCCGGCTTCTACGGGACGGAGTCGGCGCCGCTCTCGGCGCTCGTCGTCAATCGCGCGATCACCGGCCGGCGCCTCGCGCGGAACCCGGCGCTCGCCGCCGCCGCGCTCTTCGACCAGCTCCTCCGCGCCCAGGGAGTGCACGCCCGCGACGCGACTCTGGGGACGGCCCGCCCCGACGCCGGCGTGCTCGCGGCGGTCCACTCGCACACGCTCTCGCGGATCCTCCCGCTGATGGACGCCGACAGCGACAACTTCACGGCCGAGATGGTGCTGAAGGAGATCGGCGCCGAGGTGAAGGGGAAGGGCTCGTCGACGGCCGGCGCGGCGGTCGTCCGCCGCGACCTCACGATCGCGGGCGTCCCGCTCGCCGGCGCGCGGATCGTCGACGGCTCCGGCCTCTCGCGCCTCGACCGGGTCACGGCCCGCGAGCTCTCGAGCATCCTCCTCCTCTTCTGGAACTCGCCCGAGCTCCGGCAGCTCCTGCACGACTCGCTCGCCGTCGCGGGCGAGAGCGGCACGCTCCGCAACCGCCTCTCCGGAAGCGCCACCCGCGGCGTCGTGCGCGGGAAGACCGGCACGACCGACATCGCGTCGGCGCTCTCCGGCTACGTCGGCGCGCGGTATGCCTTCGTGCTCGTCGAGAACGGCGACCCGGTCGACTGGACCGCCGCGCACACCGTCCAGGACCGCTTCGTCGGCGCTCTCGCCACGCTGCCGCGCGGCGCGTGAGGCACGTTTCGCACAATCGTGTCCGCTGCGATGCTTTAATCGTCCGGAGACCTTGAGCACGACGAGGACATTCGCGCTCGGACGGGGAAGCCGTGTGGTCGCGGTCGCATGCTGCGCGACCTCGGCACTGCTCCTCACCGCCTCGGCGGCCCTGCCCGCGAGCGGCCACGCCGGGAAGCACGCAAAGGCCGCGTTCACGTTCGCCGTCCCCGCGATGGTCACGCCCGCGATCGTCGGCGCGACCTACCCGCCGAAGCCCTATCCGGCGGTGTCGTTCTGCAAGCCCGCCCCGAAGGCGGGCGGGACGTGCGGCAGCTACACGTTCAAGATCGCGAAGTCGCCGGGCAAGCTGCCGGGCGGCATCGCGGTCGGCGCGACGGACGGGAGGCTCACCGGCCAGCCGGCGTGGCTCTCCGACCTCGCACAGCCGACCGGCTCGACCGCGCCGGGCCTCTTCCCGTTCGTCGTGTGCGCCAAGGCGAAGGGCAAGGGCAAGACGATCTGCAAGAAGTCGAAGATGGCGGTCTTCACCGGGCTCGGCGGCACCTGGGTCGGCAACTTCACCGGCGACTCCGGCGCGTTCACGTGCAACACGCCGCTGTCGGGGACGATCAAGCTGGTGCTCACGCAGAAGGTCACCTTCACGAAGGGCGTCCCGAAGTCCACGATCGGCGGCACCGCCACCTTCACGAACCTGCCGCCGCTCTCGCCGGACGGCGTGCAGACCGGCGACTGCAAGATGACCGAGCAGTCGTTCGGCGTCAGCGGCACGGTCACGAACCCCGGCGTCAGCGGACCCGACGCGGCGAACGGGCTCTGGACGGGGAACGTCGACTCGAACGGCCAGCTCACCGGCACCCTGACCGTGCAGGACACCGGGAACCACGGCTTCTACAGCGAGCTCGCCTTCACGGCGATGCAGAAGCCCGCCTAGCCGCCTCCCGCGAGCAGCGCCTTCAGGTCGTCCTCGCCGAGGATCGGGACGCCGGCCGCCTCCGCCTTCGCCGCCTTCGAGCCCGGGCTCTCGCCGACGACCACGCCGGCCGTCTTCTTCGAGACGCTGTCGGAGACCTTCGCCCCGAGCGCCTCGAGCGCGGCCCGCGCCTCCTCGCGGGTGAACGACTCGAGCGTGCCGGTGATCACGTACTGCCGGCCGGTGAGCGGGCCCTCCGGCGGCGGCTCCTCCTCCTGCACCTCGAGCAGCGGCCACAGCTCCGCGACGAGCGCGCGGTTGTCCTCGTCCGCGAACCACTCCACGATCGCCTCCGCCCGCTCCGGGCCGATCCCCTCGCAGGCCATCACCTCCTCCTGCGTCGCCCCGGCGAGGCGCTCGATCGTGCCGAAGTGGCGCGCGAGCGACTGCGCCGTCACCCAGCCGACGTCGGGGATGTTCAGCCCGAAGAGCACGCGGCCGAGCGGGAGCCGCCGCGACGCCTCGATCGCGGCGATCGTGTTCGTCGCGCTGATCTCGGCAAAGCCCTCCAGCCCGAGCAGATCGTCCTTGGTCAGGCGGTAGAGGTCGGGCACCGAGCGCAGCGTGCCCTCCTGCCACAGCCGCCAGACGAACTTCTCGCCGACGCCCTCGATGTCGGCGGCGGCCATCACCCAGTTGTTGAGCGTCTCGAGCCCGCGCGACGGGCACGCGCGGTTCGGGCAGCGGTGCATCGCCTCGCCCTCGGCGCGGACGACCGGCGTGTCGCAGAGCGGGCAGCGCTCGGGCATGCGGAACGGCTTCGTCCCTCTTGCGTGCGGGAGCACCGGGCCGACGACCTGCGGGATCACGTCGCCGGCACGCTGGACGACGACGGTGTCGCCCGTCGCGGATGTCCTTGCGGTTGATGTCGTCCTCGTTGTGGAGCGTCGCGCGGGAGACGGTGACGCCGCCGACCTGCACCGGCTCGAGCATCGGCCCACGGGTTGAGGTTGCCCGTGCGGCCGACGCGGATCCGCGATCTCGAGCAGCTTCGTGTGCGCGGTCGCCGGCGCCCACTTGTACGCGCGCGCCCAGCGCGGCCGGTCGTGGAGCGCGCCGAGCCGGCGCTGCTGGTCGAGCGAGTCGACCTTGACCACGATCCCGTCGATCTCGTAGTCGAGCTCGCGGCGGCGGCGCTCCCACTCGGCGCACCGGCGCGCCACCTCCTCGATCGACTCGAGCCGCTCGGCGTGCGGGTTCGTGCGGAAGCCGCGGGCGGCGAGCCACGCGAGCGTCTCCCAGTGCGACTCGAGCTCGAGCCCCTCGCGCGCGCCGAGCCCGTACACCCACACCGCGAGCGGCCGGTCGGCGGTGATCGCGGAGTTCTTCTGCCGGAGCGATCCGGCGGCGGCGTTGCGCGGGTTCGGCGCGAGCTTCTGGTTCGTCCCGGCGAGCCGCTCGTTCAGCTCGCGGAAACCGGAGATCGGCAGGTACACCTCGCCGCGCACCTCGAGCAGCGCGGGCGGGTCGTCGCCGAGCATCCGCAGCGGCACCGAGCCGATCGTGCGCAGGTTCACGGTCACGTCCTCGCCCTGCACGCCGTCTCCGCGCGTCGCGCCGCGGACGAGCACGCCGTCCTCGTAGGTGAGGTTGATCGCGAGCCCGTCGATCTTCGGCTCGAGCACGTACGCGACCGGCTCGTCGGAGTCGAGCCGCTTGCGCACGTCGTCGGCCCACTTCTCGAGCGCCTCGCCCGTCGTCACCTTCTCGAGCGAGCCCATCGGCGTCAGGTGCTCGACCTTCCGGAACCGCTCCGACGGCGGGCGCCGACGCGCTGCGTCGGCGAGTCGGGCGTGAGCAGCTCGGGGTGCTCGCGTTCGAGCTCGACGAGCTCGTCGAAGTGGAGGTCGAACGTCGCGTCGTCGACGGTCGGCGCGTCGAGCACGTAGTACTCGTGGCTCCAGCTGCGAGAGCAGCCCGCGGAGCTCGGCCGCGCGCGCGGCGGCGTCAGAGGACGGCAAGCAGCTCCTCCGCCGAGTCGACGATCGTGTCCGCGGCACCGAGCGCCTCGCGCGCATGGATCCGGCCCCAGCGTGACGCCGACCGCGTACAGGCCGCCGCGCCCGCGCCGCCTGCCATGTCGTACGGCGAGTCGCCGACGTACGCGGCCTCGCGCCGGCGCGGCGCCGAGGCGGTCGAGCGCGTAGCAGGAGCGGCTCGGCGTCGGGCTTCTGCCGAACGGTGTCGTCGCCGCCGACGATCACGTCGAAGAGGTGGCCGAGCGGCACCTGCGCGAACGCCAGCTCGACCGTCCGCCGCCGCTTCGCCGAGACGATCCCGAGCGTGCGGCCCTCGCTGCTTCAGGCGGACGAGGACGCCCTCGATCCCGGGCAGCTCTCGAGCTCCTCGTGCAGCGGCTCGTTGTGCTCGCGGTAGACGCTGCACGAGCTCGTCCACCCGGTCGGGCGCGAACGCGCGCATCTGCGCCTCGAGCCCGGGCCCGCCGACCGCGGCCATCAGCTCCGCGTCCGGGATCTCGCGCTCGAGCACGGTCAGCGTCGCGTGCCGCATCGAGGCGAGGATGATCGCCGCCGGAGTCGACGACGGTGCCGTCGAGGTCGAAGAGGACGACCGGGAAGCGCATCCGTCCGATCGTAACCGCGGGCGTCAGTCGTACCCGACGCTCACGAGGTAGAGGCCCCACGGCGGCGCGGTCGAGCCGGCCGCCGCGCGCGGCGCGCCCTCGAGCAGGCGCGCGAGCTCGTCCGGCTCGCGCTCGAGCATCGTGCCGACGAGCGTGCGCACCATGTGGCGGAGGAACGAGTCGGCGGTGAGCTCGAGCTCGACCGCGTCGCCGCGCTCGTGCCAGCGCGCGTCCTCGACGACGCGGACGAACGTCTCGTGCTGCGTGTCGGTCGGCGTGAACGCGCGGAAGTCGTGCTCGCCGCGCAGGAGCGCGGCGCTCGCGGCGAGCCGCTCGAGGTCGAGCGGGCGCGGGTGCCAGAGCGAGCGGTGCTGCCTCGAACGGCGAGCGCTCGCGCCGCCGCCAGATCCGGTAGCGGTACGTGCGCGAGCGGGCCGAGAAGCGGGCGTGGAACCCCGGCGCGGCCTCCTCGGCGGCGACGACCGCGACGTCCTCCGGGAGCGCGGCGTTCAGCGCCTCGGCCGCGCGCTCGCGGCGGCGGCCCGCCCTCGACCTCGACGGTCGCGACGTTCGCGAGCGCGTGGACGCCCGCGTCGGTGCGGCCGGCGACCGCGAGACCGTCGACCGAGTCGTACACCTCGCGCGAGCGCTGCGCGGAGCTCCCCCTCGACGGTGCGCTCGCCCGGCTGGCGCGCCCAGCCGCGGAAGCCGGTGCCGTCGTACGCGAGCGTGAGCTTCAGCGAGCACGTCAGGGCTGCCTCACGCTATTTGTAAGGCGCTCCTTATACTCTAGTCGTTTGTTGTTCGCTTGATACACTCTACTTCCGTGACCGAGCAGTCGCTTCCTGCTGCAGCGCGTCCAGCCCGCGATGGTCGGGCTCGTCGACGGCTCGCTGGCGACGCTCGCCCCGATCTTCGCGCGTCGCGCTCGCGACGCACAAGCCGCACCTCGCCTTCGTCGCCGGGCTCGCGAGCGCACTCGCCGCCGGCGTCTCGATGGCGTACTCCGAGGGCCTCTCCGACACCGGCGAGCTCACCGGTCGCGGGCACCCGGCGGTCCGCGGCGCGATCACGGGCGTCGGCACGTTCATCGGCGGGATCCTGCACACGCTGCCGTTCCTGATCCCCGAGTACCGGGCGGCCGTGACCGCGGCGCTCGTCGTCGTCGCCCTCGAGATGCTCGCGCTCGCGTGGATCCGCTGGCGCTTCTTCGGCGCCGGCTACCTGAAGTCGCTCGGCTGGATCGTGTTCGCGGCGACCGTGATCGTCCTGATCAGCGGCGCGCTCGGCGCGAACGCCTAACGCTCGGGCTCGGGCTCGGCGTCCGCCTCGGGCTCGGCCGTCTCGGCTTCGGCCTCCGGCTCCTCGCCAGCGAGCTCCGACTCGTCCTCCGCGTCGGCTCCTCCTCGGCGGCGGGCTCCGGCTCGGCCTCGACCTCGGCGCGCCTCGGCGGGCGCCGCCTCCTCGACCGCAGGCGCCGCGACCGCGCGCTCCTTCGGCGTGTACGGCTCGTCGATCAGCTCGAGGTAGACCATCTCGGCGGCGTCGCCCGGCCGCGGGCCGAGCTTGACGATCCGCGCGTAGCCGCCTGGCCGCCCGTCGTACCGCGGCGCGACCTCGGAGAAGAGCTTGTGGACGACGTCCTTCGAGCGGAGGAAGGCGACCGCCTGCCGGCGGGCGTGAAGGTCGCCGCGGCGGCCGAGCGTGATCATCCGCTCCGCGATCGGCTTGACCGCCTTGGCCTTCGTGACCGTCGTCTTGATCCGGCCGTGCTCGATCAGCGCACCGGTCAGGTTCGAGTACAGCGCCTTCCGGTGCGCCGAGTCGCGGCCGAGCTTCTTCCCTGTGCGCTGGTGGCGCATCGGCGGCTAGAGGTCGAGCGCTCCGGCGCCGCCGTTGTCGCCCCGGAGCCGCAGGCCGTGCTGCGCGAGCGTCTCCTTGACCTCCTCGATCGACTTCTTCCCGAAGTTCGGGATCGACGCGAGCTCGTGCTCCGACTTCGTGACGAGGTCGCCGATCGTCTCGATGCCGACGCGCTTGAGGCAGTTGTACGAGCGAACGCCGAGCTCGAGCTCCTCGATCGGGAAGTTCTCCATCCCGTGCGCGAGCGAGACGTCCGCGCCGCCGCCGCCGTCCGTGGACGGGGCCTCGGCGCCGAAGCCCTCGATCTTCTCGAGGTCGGTGAAGATCGCGAGCTGGCGGATCAGGATGTCGGCCGCCTGCGCGATCGCGTCCTTCGGGTCGATCGCCCCGTTCGTGGTGATGTCGAGGATCAGCTTGTCGTAGTCGGTGCGCTGCCCGACGCGGGCGGCCTCGACGTCGTAGGAGACGCGGCGGATCGGCGAGAACATCGAGTCGACCGGGATCACCCCGATCGTGTGCGCCTGGCCGCGGTTGCCCTCGGCCGGGACGTACCCGCGGCCGCGGCCGATCGTGAGCGTCAGCTCGAGCCGGCCCTTCGACGAGAGGTTCGCGATCTCGAGCTCCGGGTTCAGGATCTCGAGGTCGGCGGGCGCCTCGATGTCGGCGGCGGTGATCGTGCCCTCGCCCTTCGCGGTCAGCCGCACCTCGATCTCGGGCGACTGGCCGTGCAGGATGCACACGAGCTGCTTCAGGTTGAGCAGGATGTCGGTGACGTCCTCGCGAACTCCCGGGAGCGTCGTGAACTCGTGCGCGACGCCCTCGATCTTGACCGAGGTCACGGCGGCGCCCTCGAGCGACGAGAGCAGCACGCGGCGCAGCGAGTTGCCGAACGTGTAGCCGAAGCCGCGGTCGAGCGGCTCGATCGCGAACACGCCGCGGTTCTCCTTGATCTCCTCGTGGATGATTCTCGGGACCTGGAAATCGGTCACGGTAGAGCGTGCTGCCATCCTCTTCCTTTCTTCGAGTGTCGAGCTACTTGGAGTAGAGCTCGACGATCAGCTGTTCCTGGACCGGAGTGTCGATCTCCTCGCGCTCCGGCCACTTCAAGACCTTGCCTGCCAGACCCTCGTGGTCGGCCTGGAGCCACGGTGCGACGGCGGCGGTGAGGTCGGTCGCGTCGCGGACCACCTGCTCGGCCGTCGAGCCGGTCTTGAGCGTGACGACGTCGTCGGGCTTGACCTGGTAGCTCGGAATGTTGACGCGGCGACCGTTGACGAGGAAGTGGCCGTGGCGGACGAGCTGGCGCGCCTGGGCGCGCGAGGCCGCGAAGCCGAGCCGGTAGACGACGTTGTCGAGCCGGGTCTCGAGCAGGCGCAGCAGGTTCTCGCCGGTCACGCCTCCCTGACGGGTGGCCCGCGCGTAGTAGGTCCGGAACTGGGTCTCGAGCAGGCCGTAGTACCGACGCGCCTTCTGCTTCTCGCGCAGCTGGAGCAGGTACTCGGACTGCTTGATGCGACCGCGGCCGTGCTCGCCCGGCGGGTAGCTGCGGCGCTCGATCGCGCACTTCTCGGTCAGGCAGCGCTCGCCCTTCAGGAAGAGCTTCATGCCTTCCCGGCGGCACTGCTTGCACTTGGGCGAGGTGTCGCGGGCCATCAGACGCGCCTCCGCTTCTTGGGGCGGACGCCGTTGTGGGCCTGCGGCGAGACGTCCTTGACGCCGAGGATCTCGAGCCCGGCGGCCTGAAGCGAGCGGATCGCGGTCTCGCGGCCCGAGCCCGGGCCCTTCACGAACACCTCGACCTTCTGGAGCCCGTGCTCCATGCCCTTCCGCGCAGCGGCGTCGGCGGTCACCTGCGCCGCGAACGGCGTCGACTTCCGCGAGCCCTTGAACCCGGCGGAGCCGGCGGACTCCCACACGATCACGTTCCCCTCGGGGTCGGTGAGCGCGACGATCGTGTTGTTGAACGACGTCTTGATGTGCGCCTGGCCGATGGCGATGTTCTTCCGGACACGGCGGCGGGCGCGACCGCGAGTCGCGGCTCTGCGGGGCGGGGCCACGCTACTTCGCCTTCTTGCCGCGGCCGACGGTCTTCTTCGGGCCCTTGCGGGTCCGGGCGTTCGTCTTCGTCCGCTGTCCGTTCACGGGCAGGTTGCGCCGGTGCCGGAGCCCGCGGTAGGCGCCGATCTCGGACAGGCGCTTGATCGCCTGCGTCCGCTCGCGGCGAAGATCGCCCTCGACCTGGTAGCCCTGGTCGATGTGCTCGCGCAGCTTCGAGACCTCGTCCTCGGTGAGGTCGCGGACCTTCGTGTCCGGCGAGAGCCCGAGCGCTGCGCAGATCTGGCGCGCGCTCGGCTGCCCGATGCCGTAGATGTAGGTCAGCCCGATCTCGAGCCGCTTCTGGTTTGGAAGGTTGACGCCTGCGATGCGAGCCATTGGTTACCCCTGCCGCTGCTTGTGACGCGGGTTTGTACAGATGACGAGCACGCGCCCGTGACGCTTGATCACGCGGCAGCGCTCACACATGGGCTTGACTGAAGGACGTACTTTCATGATCTGTGGCGATAGGTGATGCGTCCGCGATTGAGGTCGTACGGTGAGAGCTCGACCTTGACCTTGTCGCCCGGGAGGATCCGGATGTAGTGCTTCCGCATCTTCCCGGAGATCGTTGCGAGGACATCGTGCCCCCCGTCGAGCTTCACCCGGAACATGGTGCTCGGCAAGGCCTCCGTGACCTCGCCTTCGACCTCAATCTTCTCTTCCTTGCTCGCCATCCTCCCTTTCGGACAGAGAAAAAAACGGCTAGGCGCCGCGAGTCGTCATGGTACCAGCACCCCCGCCCGCCGGGTCAAGATGCGCGGCCCGTCCTTCGAGATCGCGACGGTGTGCTCGAAATGGGCTGCAAGTGAGCCGTCCACCGTCGAGATCGACCAGTCGTCGTCGTGGACGAAGACGTCCGGCCCGCCCGCGGTGATCATCGGCTCGATCGCGAGCGTCATCCCCTCGCGCAGCTCCGGGCCGCGGTAGCTCGTGACGAAGTTCGGCACCTGCGGGTCCTCGTGGTAGGAGCGGCCGACGCCGTGACCGACGAGGCTCCGGACGACCGAGAACCCCGCTTCTTCGGTGACCGACTGCACCGCCGCGGAGATGTCGCCGACGCTCGCACCGAGCCGCGCCGCGTCGATCCCGGCGTCGAGCGCCGCCTGGCACGACGTCGAGGAGCCGCTGCGCCTCCGGGTCGATCTCGCCGACGCCGAACGTGGCCGCCGAGTCCGCGATCATCCCGTCCTTCGTCACGCCGACGTCGAACGAGACGATGTCGCCGACCTGCGCGCGCGTAGTCGCCCGGGATCCCGTGGACGATCATCGCGTTCGGCGAGATGCACGTCGCGGCCGGGAAGCCCTTGTAGCCCTTCGAGGTCGGGACGCCGCCCTGCGAGCGGATGTACTCCTCCGCGACCACGTCCAGCTCGGCCATCGTCACGCCCGGCTCGAGCCGCTCCTCGAGGAGCGCGAGCGTGCCGGCGACGACCGCGCCCGCGCGGGCCATCAGCTCGATCTCGTGCGGCGACTTGCGGATGATCACGCGACCCGCACCCCGAGCTCGTCGATCACCTGCTGGACCTCGGCGTACACCTCGTCGACCGTCCGCGAGGCGTGGAGCGGCACGAGCTTCCCGCGCGCGCGGTAGTACTCGACCAGCGGCTCCGTGTCGCGGTGGTACACCTCGAGCCGCCGCGCGACCACCTCGGGCGTGTCGTCGGCCCGGCCCTCCTCGGCAGCGCGGCCGTGCAGGCGCTCCGTCGCGATCTCGTCCGAGAGCGGGAAGTAGAGGATCGCGTCGGGCGCGCGGTCGATCTCGTCGAGCATCGCGTCGAGCGCCTCGGCCTGCGCGAGCGTCCGCGGAAACCCGTCGAGGACGAACCCCGGCTGCGTCGCCTCGGCGACGAGCCACTCGCGGAGCTTCGCGATCGTGATCTCGTCGGGAACGAGGTCGCCGGCGTCGAGGATCGACTCGATCCGCCGGCCGAACTCCGTGCCCGCGTCGATCTCGGCGCGGAACCGCTCGCCCGTCGAGACGTGCAGCAGCCCGTAGTCAGAGGAGATGCGCTTCGCCTGGGTTCCCTTGCCGACCCCGGGCGGCCCGAGGAGCAGCAGATTCAACGCAGGAAGCCTTCGTAGGAGCGCATCATCATCTGCGACTCCATCTGCCTCATCGTGTCGAGGGCGACGCCGACCACGATCAGCACCGAGGTGCCGCCGAGGGCGCGCGAGTTCGCCTGGGAGAAGCCGCCGTAGCGGATGAAGATCGAGGGCAGCACGGCGATCGTCGCCAGGTACAGCGAGCCCGGCAGCGTCAGCCGCGTCAGGACACGGTCGAGGTACTGCGCCGTCGGCGGGCCCGGACGGATGCCCGGGATGTAGCCGCCGTACTTGCGGAGGTTGTCGGCCTGGTCGACCGGGTTGAACTGGACCGCGGTGTAGAAGTACGTGAAGATCACGATCAGCACCGCCTCGAGCAGCATGTAGCTCCAGTTCGAGGGCGTGAAGTGGGCGTTCACGAAGCTCTGCGTCTGCGGGAAGAACTGCCCGATCGTGGGCGGGAACGCCATGATCGCGGCCGCGAAGATGACCGGGATCACGCCGGCCATGTTCACGCGCAGGGGCAGGTACGTGCTGCCGCCGCCGGTCTGGCGCCGGCCCACCATCCGCTTCGCGTACTGGATCGGGATGCGCCGCTGGCCCTCCTGCATGAACACGACCGCGACGACGATCCCGAGCGCGACGATCGGGAAGAAGAGCTTCTCGACCGGGCCGCCGTTGATCCACGCGTTGATCCCGGCGGGCGCCGAGGTGAGGATCGACGCGAAGATGAGCAGCGAGATGCCGTTGCCGACGCCGCGCTTCGTGATCATCTCGCCCAGCCACATCAGCAGCGTCGTGCCGGCGGTGAGCGTGATCACGATCAGGATGATCCGGCCGGGATCGGAGCTCAGCGCGCCCTGGCGCTCGAACAGGTAGGCGTAGCCGGCGCTCTGCGCGGCCGCGAGGAACACGGTCAGGTAGCGCGTGTACTGGTTGATCTTGGCGTAGCCGGCCTCGCCCTCCTTCTGCAGCTGCTCGAGCGACGGCACGACGACCGTCAGGAGCTGGAGGATGATCGACGCCGTGACGTACGGCATGATCCCGAGCGCGAACAGCGAGAAGCGCGAGAGCGCCGAGCCGCTGAACAGGTTGAGGAGCCCGAGCACCGTGCCGCCGCGGCCGCTGAAGTAGTTCTGGATCGTCGCCGAGTCGACGCCCGGCGCGGGGATCCACGAGCCGAGGCGGTAGACCGACAGGATCATCGCGGTGAAGAGGACGCGCTTCCGGAGCTCCGGGACGCGCCACGCGTTCGCAAGCCAGGAGAGCAAGCCCTACTCCTCGCCCTCGGAGTCCGCCGCCGGCTCGTCGGCCGCCGGCGCCTCGGGCTCGTCGTCGGCCTCGGCCGCGGCCGGAGCCGCCGCCCGCTGCTTCCGGGCCTTCTTCACCTTCGGCTCCCGGAGGAGCGTGAGCGTCCCGCCGGCCGCCTCGACCTTCTCGCGCGCCGTCGCCGAGGCGCCGTGCACGGTGATCGTGAGCGCCTTCGTGAGCTCGCCGTTGCCGAGCAGCTTCACGTCCTTGCGCAGCGTGCGGATCAGACCGCGCGCCTTCAGCGACTCGGGCGTGACCTCCTCGCCGACGTCGAAGCGCTCGAGGTCGGCGACGTTCACCGGCTGGGTGTACGTGCGGAACGGGCCGATCGGCATGGCGTCCTTCGAGGTCGCGCCGCGCAGCTTCGGGAGGCGCATGTAGAGCGGCATCTGGCCGCCCTCGAAGCCGGCGCGCATCGCGTGCGAGCCCGCGCGCGACTTCTGGCCCTTGATCCCGCGGCCGGAGTACCGGCCCTTGCCCGAGCCCAGGCCGCGGCCGACGCGCTTGCGATCCTTGCGCGCCTGCGCCGGGCTGAGGTTCGACAGATCGAGCTCGCCGCCCATCAGGCCCCGGCCTCCTCGACTCTGACGAGATGCCGCACCTTCCTAAGCATGCCAGCGAGCACGGGACTCTCGTCGTGCTCGGCGGTCTTGCCGATCCGTCCGAGGCCGAGCGCGCGCAGCGTGCCGCGGTGACGCGGCGACTGGCCGATTCCGCTCCGGACCTGCGTGAGCTTAAGCCGTGCCATCCCCGTCCTCCTCGACGGCGTCGGGCTTCGGCTCCGGCTCTGGCTCGGCAGCCGGTGCCGCCGCGACGGGCTCGGCCGCCACGGGCGCGGGCGCGGCCGGCTCCTCGGCCGGCGCGTCCTCCTCCGTCGGCTCCGGCGCCCTGTACGGGAGCACGTCGCTGATCGACTTGCCGCGCGCCTTCGCCACGTCCTCGGGGCGGCGCAGCTCGCGCAGCGCGGTCTCGGCGGCCTTGAGCATGTTGATCGGGTTCGTGGTGCCGAGCGACTTCGCGAGCACGTCGCGGATCCCGGCGAGCTCGAGCACCGCGCGCACGCCGCCGCCGGCGATCACGCCGGTGCCGGGGGACGCGGGCCGGAGCAGCACCCTCGCGGCGCCGAAGCGGCCGAGCACCTCGTGGGTGATCGTCTGGCCGTGCCGCGGGACGCGGAAGAGGTTCTTCTTCGCGTCGTCGACGGCCTTCGAGATCGCGAGCGGAACCTCGCGCGCCTTGCCGTAGCCGACGCCGACGCGGTCGACCTCGTCGCCGATCACGACGAGCGCGGTGAACGAGAAGCGCCGCCCGCCCTTCACGACCTTGGCGACGCGGTTGATCTCGACCACCCGCTCCTTCAGCTCTCTCGTCTCGGCGATGTTCACTGCCATCAGAACTTCAGCCCTCCCTCGCGCGCGCCGTCGGCGAGCGCCTTGACGCGTCCGTGATACAGGTAGCCGCCGCGGTCGAAGACGACGACCTCGATGCCGGCCGCTTTCGCGGCCCATGCGAGCCTGAGCCCGACCTCTTTCGCCTGCTCGGACTTGTCGCCCTTGAAGTCCTTCAGCCCGGTCCAGCTCGAGCCCGCGAGCGTGCGGCCGGTCGAGTCGTCGACGAGCTGCGCGAAGACGCCGCGATTCGAGCGGAAGACCATCAGCCGCGGCCGCTCGGCGGTGCCGGCGACCTTGCCGCGGACGCGGCGGTGGCGGCGGAGGCGCGCCTCTCTCGTTGAGATCGTCGCCATTACGCCCGCTTCCCGACCTTGCGCCGGACGAACTCGCCCTCGTAGCGGATGCCCTTGCCCTTGTACGGCTCGGGCGGCCGCACCTTGCGGATCTCGGCGGCCGTCTGGCCGACCATCTGCTTGTCGATCCCGCGCACCACGATCTGTGTCGGCACGGGCACCTCGAACTCGATCCCCTGACGCGGCGTGATCCGCACCGGGTGCGAGTAGCCGACCTGGAGCTCGAGGTTCGCGCCCGCGAGCGCGGCGCGGTAGCCGACGCCCTGCAGCTCGAGGCGCTTCTCGAAGCCCTTCGTCACGCCCTCGACCATGTTCGCGACGAGCGTGCGCGTGAGCCCGTGGAGCGCGCGGTCCTCGCCGCGCTCGGTCGGGCGCGTGACCGTGATCACGCCGTCCTCCTGCGCGATCGCGATCCGCTGCGGCACGACCTGGCGAAGCTCGCCCTTGGGCCCGTGCACGGTCACCTGGCCGGGGTCGACCATGACGGTGACGCCCGCGGGAACCTCGATGGGTCTCTTTCCGATTCGGCTCATGGCTACCAGACGAAGCAGATGACCTCGCCGCCGAGGCCTTCGCGCTCGGCGGTGCGGCTGGTGATCACGCCGCGGGACGTGGACAGGATCGCGGTGCCCATGCCGCCGAGCACGCGCGGCAGGCGATCCTTGCGCGCGTAGATCCGGCGTCCGGGCTTGGAGACGCGCTTGAGCCCGGTGAGGACGCGCTCGCGGCTCCGGCCGTACTTGAGGTCGATCACGAGCAGCTTGAACGACGGGCCCTCCTCGACGTGATAGCCGCGGATGTAGCCCTCCTCCTCGAGGATGCGGGCGATCTCCCCCTTCAGCTTCGAGGCGGGCATCTCCACACGGTCGTGCAGCGCCTTGTTGGCGTTACGGATGCGCGTGAGCATGTCGGCGACGGGATCGGTCAGCATGGGGTCACCACGAGCTCTTGGTCATCCCGGGGATGACGCCCTGGTGGGCGAGCTCCCGCAGGCAGATCCGGCAGAGCCCGAACTTCTGGTAGACGGCGCGCGGCCGCCCGCACTTGTTGCAGCGCGAGTAGTTCCGGGTCTTGTACTTCTGCGGGCGCGCGGCCTTCGCGATCAGCGATTTCTTCGCCACTCCTCAGTCCCTTCTCTCTTCGGTCGCGAGCGGCATCCCGAGGCCCCGGAGGAGCGCCTCTGCCTGCTCGTCGGTCTCGGCCGTGGTCGTGATCGCCACGTCGAGGCCGCGAATCTCCTTGATGGTGTCGTAGTCGATCTCGGGGAAGATGATCTGCTCGCGCACGCCGAGCGAGTAGTTGCCGCGGCCGTCGAACGAGCGCGGGCTGAGCCCGCGGAAGTCGCGGATCCGGGGCAGCGCGATCGAGATCAGCCGGTCGAGGAACTCCCACATCCGGTCGCCGCGCAGCGTGACGCGCGCGCCGATCGGCATGCCCTCGCGGATCTTGAACTGGGCGACCGACTTGCGCGCGCGGCGGATCTGGGCGCGCTGGCCGGCGATCGTGGTCAGCTCCTCGATCGCCGCGTCGAGCACCTTCGCGTCGGTCTTCGCCTCGCCCACGCCCATGTTCAGCGTGATCTTCGCGATCGTCGGCGCCTGCATGATCGAGGAGAGCCCGAGGTCCTCCTTGAGCTGCGCGCGGAGCTCGTCGTTGTAGCGCTGCTTGAGGCGCGGCACGTAGGTCTCGGTCACGGTCGCCATCAGCCGTCGATCTCCTGGCGGCAGCCCTCGCGCTTGCAGACGCGCACCTTCACGACGCCGTCCTTGCCCTCCCGCAGCTCGAAGCCGACCCGGGTCGGCAGCTTGCACGTCGGGCAGACGACCATGACGTTGCCGACCGGCACCGCCGTCGCGAGCGAGAGGATCCCGCCCGGAGACATCTGCGTGCCGCCCATCCGGCTCGCGTCGCGCATCGGGCGCGGCTTCGTGGACTTCTTCGCCACGTTCAGGTTCTCGACCACGACCATGCGGTCGCGCGGGCGCGCGTCGAGCACGCGGCCCTGCTTGCCGCGGTCCTTGCCGGCGAGCATCTGCACGACGTCGCCCTTCCGTACCTTCATCTTCGGCATTGCTAGAGCACCTCCGGGGCAAGGCTGACGATCTTCATGAAGTTCTTCTCGCGCAGCTCGCGCGCCACCGGCCCGAAGATGCGGGTCCCGCGCGGGTTCCGCTGGTTGTCGATGAGCACGGCTGCGTTCTCGTCGAAGGCGATCAGCGTGCCGTCCTCGCGGCCGAACGGCTTCTTCGTGCGCACGACGACGGCTTTCACGACCTCGCCCTTCTTGACCGCGCCCTGCGGCGCCGCGGCCTTCACCGTTGCGGTGATGATGTCGCCGACGCGCGCGTAGCGACGCCTCGACCCGCCCGCGACGCGGATGCAGAGGAGCTCGCGGGCGCCGGTGTTGTCGGCCACCTTTAGACGCGTTTCCTGCTGGATCACTTGGCCTTCTCCACGATCTCGGCCAGGCGCCAGCGCTTCGTCTTCGAGAGCGGCCGCGTCTCGACGATGCGGACGGTGTCGCCGACCCCGGCCGTGTTCTGCTCGTCGTGCGCGTGGAACCGGCGCGAGCGGCGGACGACCTTCTGGTAGCGCGGATGCCGCTTGATCACGTCGACCGAGACGACGATCGTCTTGTCGCCCTTGTCGGAGACGACGACGCCGCGCCGCTCCTGGCGGCGGCCCGGCTCTGACTCCTCCTTCGCCGTGCGGACGATCGGCTTGGGCGTCTTCGGGCGCTCGCGGACGGGCTTCGTGCGCTGGCGGCGGAGCGCGCGCGGGACCCGCTTCCGCTTCCGCTTCGGCTCGGCCGGCGCAGGAGCAGGCTCCGGCTCCGCGGCCGCAGGCTCGGGCGCCGCGGCGGCCGCAGGCTCCTCGGGCTCGGGCGGCGCGGCTCGACCTCGGGCGTCGCGGCCGCAGCGGGCTCCTCGACCTCGGCGACAGGCTCGGGCTCCGGCGCCTCGTCGGCGGCCGGCTCCTCGACCTCGGCGACGGGCTCGGGCTCGGCCGCAGACTCCCCGGCCTCCACCTCGGCGGCGGGCTCGGCCGCGTCGGCGGCGGCGGGCTCCTCGACCTCGGCGGCAGGCTCGGGCTCCGGCGCCTCGTCGGCGGCCGGCTCCTCGACCTCGGCGACGGGCTCAGGGGCTCGGCCGCAGACTCCTCGGCCTCCACCTCGGCGGCGGGCTCCGGCGCCTCCGGCTCGTCGGCGACCGCGTCCGGCGTCGCCGGCACGGCCTCCTCCTCCGGGGCTGCCTCGGCCTCGACCTCGGGGGTCTCCTCGATCTTCTTGTCGTCGTCAGGCATTCACGCTTCTCTCGTTCTGGACGGTGAGGATGCGGGCGATCTCGCGCTTCGTGTGCTTCAGGCGCGTGATGTCCTCGAGCGCGCCGGTCGCCGACTGGAAGCGGATGTCGAAGAGCTCCTTCCGCGTGTCGGCGAGCCGGTCGGCGAGCTGGGCGTTCGTCAGGTCGCGGAGCTCCCTAGCTTTCAAAGAGATCACTCTCCCGGCGAACGAACTTGGTCTTGACGGGCAGCTTCTGACCGGCGAGCCGGAGCGCTTCCTTGGCGAGCGGCTCGGGCACGCCGGCGAGCTCGAACATGACGCGGCCGGGCTTGATCACGGCGACCCAGCCCTCGGGCGAGCCCTTGCCCTTGCCCATGCGGGTCTCGGCCGGCTTCTTGGTGTACGGCTTGTCGGGGAAGACGTTGATCCAGACCTTGCCGCCGCGCTTGATCTTGCGCGTCATCGCGATCCGGGCCGCCTCGATCTGGCGGTTCGTGATCCAGCCGTTCTCGAGCGCCTTGATCCCGTAGTCGCCGAACTGGACCGAGCTCTGGCCCTTCGCCTCGCCGCGGCGCCGGCCGCGATGGGCCTTGCGGAACTTGGTCTTCCTCGGCAGCAACATCTACTGCTTCCCTCCACGCGGCGCCGTTCGGGGGCGCATCGGTCTCGGGCGGCGTGCTCGCCTCCGGCTCGACGGCCGGCGGCGCCGGCGTCGGCGTCGGCGTCGGCTCGACCTGCTCGGCCGGCGGCGTCGCGACGACCTGATCCTCGGCGACCGCCTCCGTGGCCTCCGGCTGCGCGGCGCGCGGCTGCTCCTGCCCGCGCGGCCCGCGGCGCTGGCCCGGACGGCCACCGCCTCCGCCGCCGCCGCCCCCGCCACGCTGACCGGGACGCCCGCGGCGGACGGGGCCGAGCCCCTCGCGGTCCTGCTGACGGCCGCGGCCGCTCTCGCGCGACGCGCCGAGGCCCTCGGTGACGCCGCCGCGGCGGCGCGCCGTGTCCTGGTCGCCGAGGCGCGTCTCCTTGCCGCCGCCGGGGATCCCGCCGTAGCCCTCGGGCATGATCTCGCCCTTGTTGATCCAGACCTTGACGCCGATGCGTCCGGTCGGGGTCCTCGCCTCGGTGAAGCCGTAGTCGATGTCGGCACGGATCGTGTGCAGCGGCACGCGGCCCTCGGAGTACTGCTCCGAGCGGCTCATCTCCGAGCCGCCGAGGCGGCCCGAGCACTGCACCTTCACGCCGGCGGCGCCCGAGCGGATCGCGGAGGCGAGCGAGCGCTTCATCGCGCGCCGGAACGAGACGCGGTTCTGGAGCTGCTCGGCGATCGACTGCGCGACGAGCTTCGCGTCGAGCTCCGGCCGCTTGATCTCGTTGATGTTGATGTGCACGTTCTTCTGGGTCATCGCGTGGATCTCTTTGCGGAGCGCGTCGACCTCGACGCCGGACTTCCCGATCACGATCCCGGGCCGTGCCGTGTAGATGTCGACCGTGACCCGCTGCTTGTCCTTGCGGATCAGGATGTCCGAGAGCCCCGCGTGCGAGAGCTTGCGGAGGATGTGCTCGCGGATCTTGATGTCCTCGAGCAGCGTGGCTGCGAACTCCTTGTTGGGGACCATCCAGTTCGACTTCCAGTCGTGGATGACGCCGACGCGAAGCCCGCCGGGATGAACCTTCTGACCCATCAGTCCTTCGCCTCCTCGTCCGGCTCGTCGACCGGCGTCTCGTTCTCCTCGGGCTCGACGTCGACCGGCGATGCCTCCGCGTCGACCTCGACCGGCGCCGCTTCGGCCTCCGGCTCCGTCGCCTCGACCTCCGTCGCCTCGACCTCCGTCGCCTCGACCTCGACCGGCTCGGGTGCGGGCGTCGGCACGACGTGCGCCTCGCGCGTGTGCGCGTGGGCCGGCTCGTCCGAGCCCGCGGGCAGCGCGAGCTTGATCGTGATGTGGCAGGTCCGCTTGTTGATCCGCGCCACGCGGCCGCGCGCACGCGCGCGCCAGCGCTTGATCGTCGGGCCCTCGTCGACGTACGCGCTCGAGACCACGAGCCCGTCGCCGTCCCAGAGGAGGGTCGGGTTCGTCTCGGCGTTCGCGATCGCGCTGCGCAGCACCTTCGAGATCTCGCGCGCTGCCGCGCGCTCGGAGAACGCGAGCACCGTCCGCGCCTCGGGCACCGTGCGCCCGCGGATGTGGTCGACGACGAGCCGCGCCTTCCGCGGCGAGATCCGGACGTACTTCGCGACGGCCTGAACTTCCTGGAGCTGCTCGGTCAACGCTTCACCTGCGTCTTCGAGTCGCCGGCGTGGCCGCGGAAGTGGCGCGTGGGCGCGAACTCGCCCAGCTTGTGGCCGACCATCTGGTCGGAGATGAAGACCGGCACGTGCTTGCGGCCGTCGTGGACCGCGATCGTGTGGCCGATCATCTCGGGGAAGACCGTCGACGAGCGCGACCAGGTCTTGATCATCTGCTTGCGGCCGGACTCGTTCATCGCGACGACGCGCGCGAGCAGGCGCTCCTCCACGAACGGGCCCTTCTTCGAGCTGCGACTCACTTGCGCTTCTCCTTCCCGCGGCGGCGACCGCGGACGATGAGCTTGTCCGATGCCTTGTGCTTCGCGCGGGTGCGCTTCCCGAGGGTCGGCACGCCCCACGGGGTGACCGGGTGCCGGCCGCCCTTCGACTTGCCCTCGCCGCCGCCGTGCGGGTGGTCGACCGGGTTCATCGCCGAGCCGCGAACCGAGGGGCGCTTGCCGAGCCAGCGGCTGCGGCCCGCCTTCCCGCCGGTGATGTTCCCGTGGTCGAGGTTGCCGACCTGGCCGACCGTCGCGCGGCAGGTGAGGAGCACGCGGCGCATCTCGCCCGAGGGGAGACGCAGCGTCGCGTAGCCGCCGTCCTTCGCGACGAGCTGGATGCCCGAGCCGGCCGAGCGCGCCATCTGGCCGCCGCGGCCTGGCTGCAGCTCGACGTTGTGGACGAGCGTGCCGGTCGGGACGTTCTCGAGCGGGAGCGCGTTCCCCGGCTTGATGTCGGCGTCGGGTCCCGACGAGACCATCGAGCCGACGCGGAGCCCGGCCGGGGCGAGGATGTACGACTTGAACCCGTCGGCGTAGTGGAGGAGCGCGATCCGGGCCGACCGGTTCGGGTCGTACTCGATCGCGGCCACCTTCGCGGGCACGCCGTCCTTCAGGCGCTTGAAGTCGACGACGCGGTAGCGGCGCTTGTGGCCGCCGCCCTGGTGGCGCGTCGTGATCCGGCCGTTGTTGTTGCGGCCGCCCTTCTTCGTCAGCTTCTCGGTGAGCGCCTTCTCCGGCTTCGACTTCGTCACCTCGGCGAAGTCGGAGACGGTCATGAAGCGGCGGCCCGGCGAGGTCGGCTTGAATCGGCGGACCGGCATCAGATCTGCGCCCCCTGGAAGAACTCGATCGTCTGGCCGGCCTGGATCTTCACGACGGCCTTCTTCCAGCCCGGACGGATGCCCTTGATCGCGCCGCGCCGCTTCGGCTTCGCCTTGACCTTGATGATGTTGACGCGCTCGACGTCGACCTCGAAGAGCTCCTCGATCGCCTGGCGCACCTGCGTCTTGTGCGCGTCCTTGTGCACCTTGAAGGTGTAGACGCTCTCGGCGGTGCCGGCGTAGCTCTTCTCGGACACGACCGGCCCGAGCACGATCTGGCTCGCGTGCACTATTCGGCCCTCCGTTGCACGGCCGGGAGGGCGGACGTCGAGACGACGAGCGAGCGGGCCCACACGACCGCCGCGACCTCGAGGTCGGACGGCTCGGTGATGGCGACGCGCGGCAGGTTGCGGAAGGACTTGGCGGCGACGTCCTCGTCCGGGCCCAGGATCACGAGCACCGGCGTCGCGAGCCCGGCGGTCTCGATCAACCCGCGCGCGACCTTCGTGGACGGCTCGTCGAAGCTCGCCGCGTCGAGGAGCGTGATCGTGCCGGCGGCGGCGTGGCTCGCGAGTGCGGAGCGGAGCGCGGCCTTCGCGGCCTTGCGGTTCACCTTCTGGACGAACGAGCGCGGCGACTTCGCGAACGCGTGGCCGCCGCCCGTGAACTGCGCGGCGCGGACGGTGCCGGCGCGCGCGCGGCCGGTGCCCTTCTGGCGCCACGGCTTCGAGCGGCCGCCGGAGACGAGCCCGCGGCTCTTCGTCGCGAACGTGCCGGCGCGGCGGGCGTTCTGCTCGGCCCGCACCGCCTCGTGGACGAGGTGCGGCTTCACCTCGGCGGCGAAGACGGCCTCCTCCAGCGCGACGTCGTCCGTCTTCGCGCCCTCGGCGTCGAGCAGCGGTGCCATCGGCGCGGCCATTACGCGCGCACCTCGACGATCCCGTTCTTCGGGCCGGGGACGGAGCCGCGGACGAGGAGCAGGTTCCGCTCGGGGTCGACCTCGTGCACGCGGAGCCCGAGCTGGGTGACGCGCTTGCCGCCCATCCGGCC
This sequence comes from uncultured Actinomycetes bacterium, assembly GCA_963729135.1. Lineage (GTDB taxonomy): Bacteria > Actinomycetota > Thermoleophilia > Gaiellales > Gaiellaceae > PALSA-600. Next base: position 40,445 of record CAVSMT010000005.1, on the reverse strand, counting down.
GGCCATCTTGATGCCCTTGAAGACGCGCGACGGCGTCGCCGAGGCGCCGACCGAGCCGGGGGCGCGGACGTTGTGCGAGCCGTGCGACCGCGGGCCGCTCGAGAAGTTGTGGCGCTTGATCGTGCCCTGGAAGCCCTTGCCGATCCCGAGCCCGGAGACCTTGACCTCGTCCCCCGGCTCGAAGACCGAGACGGTCACCGTCTCGCCCTCGACCGCGCCGTCGATCGACCCGCGGAACTCGACGAGCGTCCGGTGGGCCCCGACGCCGAAGCGCTTCAGGTGCCCGAGCTCCGGCCGCGTCAGCTTCCGGTCGGCGACCGCGTCGAACGCGAGCTGGACCGCGTCGTAGCCGTCGGTCGCGGCCGACCGCACCTGCACGACCGGGCACGGGCCCGCCTCGATCACGGTCACGGCCGTCACGACGCCGGTCTCCTCGTCGAAGAGCTGCGTCATGCCGAGCTTCCTGCCGAGAATGCCCTTCGCCATCGTCAGAGCTTGATCTCGATGTCGATGCCCGCCGGCAGATCGAGCCGCATGAGCTGGTCGATCGTCTTCGGCGTCGGGCTGTGGATGTCGATCAGGCGCTTGTGCGTGCGCACCTCGAAGTGCTCCCGCGAGTCCTTGTCCTTGAACGGGCTCCGGATCACGCAGTACACGTTCTTCTCGGTCGGGAGCGGAACCGGTCCGGTGATCGTCGCACCGCTCCGTTGAGCGGTGTCGACGATCTGCTGGGCCGACCGGTCGAGCTGCTGATGGTCGTACCCCTTGAGCCGGATGCGGATCTTCCCCTGCGCCATGTCGCTACTTCACGACCTCGGTCACGACGCCGGCGCCGACGGTGCGGCCGCCCTCGCGGATCGCGAAGCGGAGGCCCTGATCCATGGCGATCGGCTGGATCAGCTCGATCTCCATGTTCGTGTTGTCGCCCGGCATGACCATCTCCTGGCCGTCCGGGAGCTTGATCGCGCCGGTCACGTCCGTCGTCCGGAAGTAGAACTGCGGCCGGTAGTTGTTGAAGAACGGCGTGTGCCGCCCGCCCTCGTCCTTGGAGAGGACGTAGACCTCGCCCTTGAACTGCGTGTGCGGCGTGATCGAGCCGGGCTTCGCGAGCACCTGGCCGCGCTCGACCTCCTCGCGCTTGACGCCGCGGAGCAGCGCGCCCGCGTTGTCGCCGGCCTGCGCGTAGTCGAGGCTCTTGTTGAACATCTCGAGCCCGGTCACGACCGTCTTCTCGGTCTCCGGGTGGATGCCGACGATCTCGACCTCCTGGCCGACCTCGCACTTGCCCTGCTCGATCCGGCCGGTGACGACCGTGCCGCGCCCCGTGATCGTGAACACGTCCTCGATCGGCATCAGGAACGGCTTGTCGACGTCGCGCGTCGGCTCGGGGATGTACGAGTCGACCGCGTCCATCAGCTCGAGGATCTTCGGCGTCCACTCCTCGTCGCCCTCGAGCGCCTTCAGCGCCGAGACGCGCACGATCGGGATGTCGTCGCCCGGGAAGTCGTACTTCGAGAGCAGCTCGCGAACCTCGAGCTCGACGAGCTCGAGCAGCTCCTCGTCGTCGACCATGTCGGACTTGTTCAGCGCGACGACGATGTACGGCACCTCGACCTGGCGCGCGAGCAGGATGTGCTCCCGCGTCTGCGGCATCGGGCCGTCGGCCGCCGAGACCACGAGGATCGCGCCGTCCATCTGGGCGGCGCCCGTGATCATGTTCTTGATGTAGTCGGCGTGGCCCGGGCAGTCGACGTGCGCGTAGTGCCGGGCCGCCGTCTCGTACTCGACGTGCGCGGTGTTGATCGTGATCCCGCGCTGGCGCTCCTCGGGGGCGTTGTCGATCGACGCGAAGTCGCGCGCGACCGTGTTCCCGCCCTGCTCGCTCAGCACCTTCGTGATCGCGGCCGTGAGCGTGGTCTTGCCGTGGTCGATGTGCCCGATCGTGCCGACGTTGAGGTGCGGCTTCGAGCGCTCGAACTTCTGCTTGCCCATTCTTCCTCTTCCTCCGTTGGACTCGTTAGGAGCCGCCGCCGCCCTGCTCGACGATCTCGCTGGCGATCGACTGCGGAACTTCTTCGTAGCGATCGAACTGCATGCTGAAGTCGGCGCGACCCTGCGACATCGAGCGCAGGTCGGTCGCGTACCCGAACATCTCCGCGAGCGGGACGCTCGCCTTGACGACCTGCGCGTTGCCGATCGGGCTCATCGACTCGATCCGGCCGCGCCGCGAGTTGAGGTTGCCGATCACGTCGCCGAGGTAGTCCTCGGGCGTCGTCACCTCGACCGCCATCACCGGCTCGAGCAGCTTCGGCTTCGCCCGCTTGAGCGCCTCCTTGAAGGCCATCGAGCCGGCGATCTTGAACGCGCGCTCGCTCGAGTCGACGTCGTGGTACGACCCGTCGACGAGCTCGACCCGGACGTCGACGACCGGGTACCCGGCGAGGATGCCGGAGCCCATCGCCTCCTTGATGCCCGCGTCGACCGCCGGGATGTACTCCTTCGGGATCTTCCCGCCGACGATCTTGTCCTCGAACGCGTAGCCGACGCCGGGCTCCTGCGGGTACAGGTTGATGACGGCGTCGCCGTACTGGCCCGAGCCGCCGGTCTGGCGGACGAACCGGCCCTGGATCTTCTCGGCCGGGCGCGACGCGGTCTCGCGGTAGGCGACCTGCGGCCGCCCGACGTTCGCGTCGACGTTGAACTCGCGCTTGAGCCGGTCGATGATGATCTCGAGGTGCAGCTCGCCCATCCCGGCGATGAGCGTCTGCCCCGTCTCCTCGTCCGAGGTGACGCGGAAGGTCGGATCCTCCTCGGCCAGCCGGGCGAGGCCGGCGCCGAGCTTGTCCTGGTCGGCCTTCGACTTCGGCTCGACGGCGACGGCGATCACGGGCTCCGGGAAGGTCATCGACTCGAGCACGATCGGCGCGCTCTCGACCGAGAGCGTGTCGCCGGTGGTCGTGGCCTTGAGGCCGACGCCCGCGGCGATCTCGCCCGCGCCGATCTCCTCGCGCTCCTCGCGGTGGTTCGCGTGCATCTGGAGGATGCGGCCGATGCGCTCCGTCTTGCCGGTCGTCGTGTTGAGGACGCGGTCCCCGGCCTTGAGCTTGCCGCTGTAGACCCGGAAGTACGTCAGCTTGCCGACGTACGGATCGGACATGACCTTGAAGGCGAGCGCCGAGAAGGGCGCGTCGAGCGTGGCGGGACGCTCGGTCTCCGCCTGCGTCTTCGGGTCGAGGCCCTGGACGGGCGGCACGTCGAGCGGGCTCGGCAGGTAGTCGATCACCGCGTCGAGAAGCGGCTGGACGCCCTTGTTCTTGAAGGCCGAGCCGAGCAGCACGGGCGTGATCTCGTCCGAGATCGTGCCGGCGCGGAGCGCCCGGCGGATCTGGTCGGCCGTGACGGAGCTCTCGTCCTCGATGTACGCCTCGAGCACCTCGTCGTCGAAGTGCGAGATCGCGTCGATCAGCTGGTGGTGGTACTCGCTCGCCTGCTCGGCGAGCTCGGCCGGGATCTCGGTGACGTCGAACTGCTGCCCGAGGTCGTCCTTGTAGACGATCGCGCGCATCTCGACGAGGTCGATCACGCCGCCGAAGTGCTCCTCCTGGCCGACCGGGATCTGCACCGGCACCGGGTTCGCGCCGAGCCGGTCGCGCATCGACTGCACGGCGGCGAAGAAGTTCGCGCCGGTGCGGTCCATCTTGTTGATGAACGCGATCCGCGGGACCTTGTACTTGTCGGCCTGGCGCCAGACCGTCTCGGACTGCGGCTGGACGCCCGCGACCGAGTCGAACACGGCGACCGCGCCGTCGAGGACGCGCAGGCTGCGCTCGACCTCGACCGTAAAGTCCACGTGCCCGGGTGTATCGATAATGTTGATCCGATGGTCGCGCCAGAACGCCGTCGTCGCGGCCGACGTGATCGTGATCCCGCGCTCCTGCTCCTGGGCCATCCAGTCCATCGTGGCCGCGCCCTCGTGGACCTCGCCCATCTTGTGGGTGCGGCCGGTGTAGTACAGGATCCGTTCCGTGGTCGTGGTCTTGCCCGCGTCGATGTGGGCCATGATCCCGATGTTGCGGACGCGATCCAGTGCGATACGTGACTCAGCGACTGCCAAAGCTCTCCCTTACCACCGGTAGTGCGCGAAGGCCTTGTTGGCCTGCGCCATCCGGTACATGTCGTCCTTGCGCTTGAATGCGTTTCCCTGTTGCTCGAGGGCGTCGAGGATCTCCCCCGCGAGCTTGTCCTCCATGTGCTTCTCGCGGCGGTCGCGCGAGTACGAGACGAGCCACCGGAGCGCGAGCGTGCGACCGCGGCGCTGCGGCACCTCGACCGGCACCTGGTAGTTCGCGCCGCCGACGCGCCGGCTGCGAACCTCGAGCACCGGCGTCACGGTCTTGACCGCCTGCTCGAGCACCTCGACCGGCGGGCGGCCCGTCTTCGAGCCGACCTTGTCGAGCGCCTCGTAGACGATCGCCTCGGCGGTCGAGCGCTTGCCGTGCAGCATCACCCGGTTGATGAGCTGCGTGACGAGCTGGCTGTCGTACAGCGGGTCCGCGACGAGCGGGCGGACCTGGATCTCCGCGCGCCTCGGCATTACGAGCTCTTCTTCGCGCCGTACTTGGAGCGAGCCTGCTTGCGGTCGGCGACGCCCGAGGCGTCGAGCGCCGCGCGGATGACCTTGTACCGGTAGCCCGGGAGATCCTTGACGCGGCCGCCGCGGACGAGCACGACCGAGTGCTCCTGCAGGTTGTGCCCCTCGCCGGGGATGTACGTGCCGACCTCGATCCCGTTCGTGAGCCGCACGCGCGCGATCTTCCGCAGCGCCGAGTTCGGCTTCTTCGGGGTCATCGTCGAGACGCGCGTGCAGACCCCCCGCCGCTGCGGGGCGCCCTGAAGCGCAGGCGTCTTGGTCTTCTCCCGCTTGGAGACGCGACCTTTACGGATGAGCTGATTGACAGTCGGCACAGAAAAAGGGGGTCGTTACAAACGAAAGCTCGGCGGACAGGGTGCCCAGCCGAACCGGTCGGGCATGGTAGCGGAGCCCCGGGAAGGCGTCAAACATGCGGAAACCACCCGGGCGCGACACACAAGAGTACCCGATCGGCGGGGGTTTCCGAGAGGTCGATCGGGTACCCTTGGCCGCAAGTCTCTCAGCCGGGTGACAACCCTCTCAGGGGGAGTGAGGTGGCGTCCAGCGGTGACCGAACTCGTTCTCGTCATTGTGCTCGCGGTTGCGCTCGCGATCGCTGCAGCCGCCGCTTTCACCGCGAGACGCGCCCGCCGACGTGCCGAGGGCCGGCTGAGGAGCGCGGTCGAGCAGCTCACGGGCGCGCTCGGGTCCAGCAACGAGCTCGCCGCGTCGCTGGACGCCGCACAGGTCGTCACGCGGACGCTCGACGCCGCGATCGCGCTTTCGGGCGTCGACGCGGTCGTCCTCGACGCGGAGCGCCCGGGCGGCGAGCGCGTCCACGTCGTGCGCGGCGTGACCGAGGAAGAGGCGGACCGGGCGAAGCTGCAGACGCCGCCGAACAACAACGTCCGCGCGATGGAGGTCGTCTACCGCTACCGGCTCGACGAGGTGGAGAAGAAGACGAGCTTCGTGCGCTCGGGCCTCGTCGTGCCGCTGCAGACGCAGGCGGGCTCGATCGGCACGCTCACGGCGTTCAGCCGCTCGGCGGCGGACCGGTTCCCGGACGAGACGGTCGCCGCGCTCGAGCGGCTCGCCAGGCGCGCCGGCCCCGCGCTCGACAACGCGCAGCGCTTCGCCGAGGCGCGCCTCCTCGCCGACATCGACTCGCTCACCGGCCTCCAGAACCAGCGCTGCTTCCACGAGTTCCTCGCGCGCGAAATCTCGCGCGCCGAGCGCTACGAGCGGCGGCTCTCGCTGATGGTGTTCGACCTCGACGACTTCAAGTCGATCAACGACCGCCTGGGCCACCTGAACGGCGACGTCGTGCTCGCCCAGGTCGCCGAGCGCGTCCGGCGGGTCGTCCGCTCGGCCGACATCCCGTGCCGGATCGGCGGCGACGAGTTCGCGGTGATCATGCCGGAGACGACGATCGCCGACGCCGAGCACCTGGCGAACCGGATCGCGCGCACGGTCGCCGAGCGCCCGCTCGGCCAGGGCGAGAAGCTGTACGTCTCAGCCGGCGTCGCCGAACTGCGCGAGGGCGACGAGGCCAGCACGCTCTTCGAGCGCGCCGACGAGGCCCTGTACCGCGCCAAGCAGGCCGGCAAGGCGCGGACGATCGCCGCCTCGTAGGCGACAGACGATTCCGATCGCTTGCCGGATCCGGCTCCGGGAGCGGTTGCGAGCGAGGCCGGGCTAGGCCCGGCCTCGCTCGCTTCGATCACTTGGTTCGGCCCCGACGAAAGAACGCCGGCCCGGCCGTCGGGTCGGGCCGAGTTCTAGAAGTCGAGAGACGAGCCGTCCTGGCCGATCTCCTCGAGCGCCTGCAGGAGGACGTCCCGCTCGTACGGCTCGCGGGCGACCGGCTCGGTGGGGCCGATCTCGATCGTCCGGTAGCGCTTGAGGCCGGTCGCGGCCGGGATCAGCTTGCCGATGATCACGTTCTCCTTGAGGCCGAGGAGGCGGTCGATCTTCCCCTCGATCGAGGCGTCGGTGAGCACCTTCGTCGTCTCCTGGAACGACGCCGCCGAAAGGAACGACTCGGTCGCGAGCGACGCCTTCGTGATCCCGAGGATCAGCGGCTCGAACGTCGCCGCCTCCTTCTTCTCGCCCTCGACGCGCGCGTTCTCCCGCTCGAGCACGACCCGGTCGACGAGCTGGCCGGGCAGGAGCTCGGTCTCGCCCGCGCTCTCGACGCGCACCTTCTTCAGCATCTGGCGCACGATCAGCTCGATGTGCTTGTCGTGGATCTCGACGCCCTGCGACTTGTAGACCTTCTGCACCTCGGCGACGAGGTACAGCTCCGTCGAGGTCGAGCCCTTGAGCGAGAGCAGCTCGGCGGGGTTCCGCGAGCCCTCGTTGATCGCGTCGCCCGGCTCGACGAGCTGGCCGTTCGCGACGAGGAGGCGTGTCCGCCGCGGGAGCTGGTACTCGACCGGGTCGGCGAGCTCGCCGTCCGGGCCGAGCTCCGTCGGCACGACCGTCACCTTCGGCCCGCGCTCGCTCTGCTCGAGCTCGATGCGACCGCCACCGTGTACGAGCGTCGCCGCGCCCTTCGGGTTGCGGGCCTCGAAGATCTCGACGACGCGCGGGAGGCCGTGCGTGATGTCTGCGCCCGCGACGCCGCCGGTGTGGAACGTCCGCATCGTCAGCTGCGTGCCGGGCTCGCCGATCGACTGCGCGGCGATGATCCCGACCGCGTCGCCGATCTCGCACATCTCGCCGGTGGCGAGGAAGATGCCGTAGCAGGCCTGGCACACGCCGGCCTCGGCGCGGCACTTGAGCACCGAGCGCACCGGCAGGGTCAGGTCCGAGCCGAGCTCCGTCTCGATCTCCTCGAGGAGCGCGAGCGTGACGATCGTGCCGGCCTCGGCGACGACGGTCTTGCCCGGCTTGCCCGAGGCGAGCGGGCGGTGCAGGTCCTCCGCCATCAGCCGGCCGAGGAGCGCCTTGTTCGGGCCCTCGCTCGTCCGGATCGGGAGGTCGACGTGGTCGGCCGTGCCGCAGTCGGCCTCGCGCACGATCACGTCCTGCGAGACGTCGACGAGCCGCCGGGTCAGGTAGCCCGAGTCGGCCGTGCGGAGCGCCGTGTCGGCGAGGCCCTTGCGGGCGCCGTGGGTCGAGATGAAGTACTCGAGCACCGACAGGCCCTCCATGAAGTTGGCCTTGATCGGGCGCTCGATGATCTCGCCCTTCGGGTTCGCCATCAGCCCGCGCATGCCGGCGAGCTGGCGGATCTGCTTGAAGGACCCGCGCGCGCCGCTCGAGGCCATCATGTAGATCGGGTTCAGCTCGTTCAGGTTCGCCTGCATCGCCTCGGCGACCCGGTCGTTGGCCTCCGTCCAGATGTTGACGATCGTCTCGTGGCGCTCGTCGTCGGTGATGAGGCCGCGGTCGTACTGGCCGTGGACCTCCTCGACGCGCTTCTCGAACTCCGCGAGGATCTTCTCCTTGTCCGGCGGGATCACGATGTCGTTCTTCGAGATCGTGATCCCGGCGACGGTCGCGTAGCGGAAGCCGAGCGTCTTGATCGTGTCGAGCGCCGGCGCCAGCGTGTGCGCGCCGTACCGGTCGGAGAGCATCAGCACGTAGCGATCCGTGTCCGGCTTCGCGAGCGTGTGGTTGGTGAACTCGAACTCCTCGAGATCGCCGTTCTCGTCACCGATCAGCTCGCCGAGCTCGCGGTAGACCGCGGAGTTGAAGATCACGCGCCCGGGCGTCGTCAGGTGCCACTCGCCGCGGAAGCGGAAGCGGATCGTCTCCTGGAGACCGACGCCCTTGCCCTCGACGGCGAGCTCGACGTCGTCGGCCGAGAGGAACCTCTTCGGCCGCGGGTCGAGCTTCTCCTCGTCGAGCTTCGAGAGGTCCTCGATCGAGTAGGTGAGGAAGTAGATCCCGAGCACCATGTCCTGCGTCGGGGTCGCGAGCGGGCGGCCCGACGCCGGCGAGAGGATGTTGTTCGACGACAGCATCAGGATCCGCGCCTCCGCCTGGGCCTCGGCCGAGAGCGGGAGGTGGACGGCCATCTGGTCGCCGTCGAAGTCGGCGTTGAACGCGTGGCAGACGAGCGGGTGCACCTGGATCGCCTTGCCCTCCACGAGCACGGGCTCGAACGCCTGGATCCCGAGGCGGTGCAGCGTCGGCGCGCGGTTCAGGAGCACCGGGTGCTCGGCGATGACCTCCTCGAGCACGTCCCAGACCTCGGGCGTCATCGAGTCGACGTACTTCTTCGCCGCCTTGATGTTCTGCACCGACTTGCGCTCGACGAGCCGGCTCATGATGAACGGCTTGAAGAGCTCGAGCGCCATCAGCTTCGGCAGCCCGCACTGGTGCAGCTTCAGGTACGGCCCGGCGACGATCACCGAGCGGCCCGAGTAGTCGACGCGCTTGCCGAGCAGGTTCTGGCGGAACCGGCCCTGCTTGCCCTTGAGCATGTCGGAGAGCGACTTCAGCGGCCGGTTGCCCGGGCCCGTGACCGCGCGGCCGCGGCGGCCGTTGTCGAACAGCGCGTCGACGGCCTCCTGCAGCATCCGCTTCTCGTTGTTGACGATGATCTCGGGCGCGCCCAGGTCGAGCAGCCGCTTCAGCCGGTTGTTCCGGTTGATCACGCGCCGGTAGAGGTCGTTCAGGTCCGAGGTCGCGAAGCGGCCGCCGTCGAGCTGCACCATCGGGCGGAGCTCCGGCGGGATCACCGGGACGGCCTCGAGGACCATCCACTCGGGCCGGTTCTCGGACTTGATGAACGCGTTCACGACCTTGAGCCGCTTGATCGCGCGCTGCTGCTTCTGGCCCTTCGACGTCTTGATCGTGTCGCGGAGGCTCAGCGCCTCCTCGTTCAGGTCGAGGTCGCGCAGCAGGTCGCGGATCGACTCCGCGCCCATCCCGCCGCGGAAGTAGACGCCGAAGCCGTACGGCGACCCGAAGCGGTCCTTGAGCTCGCGGAAGAGCTGCTCGTCGTTGACGACCAGCTTCGGCTCGAGCTCGCGGAAGAGCTGCCACGTCTGCTCGAGGCGGTTGACGCTGTCGACCGCGGCCTCGCGCGTGTCCTCGCGCCGCGACTCGATGTCGAGGTACATCTCGCGGACCTTCAGCGACCACTGGACGATCGCGTCGAGGTCCTCCTTCTGGATCTTCCCGTCCGTCCGGAGGCAGAGGTCGTTCGTCAGCTCGCGGACGTCGGTGTCGTCGTCGGCCCCGGCGAGCACCTCGGCGAGGAGCCCGTTTCCGAGCTCGCGCGCCTTCTCGAGGTTCTTCGCCTCGACGCCCGCGACGACCTCCTGGTCCTCGGCGGAGAGCTCGCCGCCGTGCACGAGCCCCTCGAGGATCCGGTTGATGTGCTTCGAGACCGCGCCCTTCTTCGAGCCGGTCGCGTTGTCCTGCTCCGCGCGCAGCGACTCGAGCGCCGCCCGGATCTGCTCCGCCGCGGATGCGACGACCTCGAGCTCGCGCGGGGTGAGCTTGCGGTCGTCGCGGATCGCCGCGTTGCGGACGAGCTCGCGGATCTTCTTCGAGTCCTCGGTCGTGATCTGCGCGACGAGCTCGACGAAGAGCCCGCTGACGAGCACGCGCGCCTCCTCGAGCGGCGGGAGCGCCTGCTCCTCGGCCCACGTCGCGAGGCCGCGCGTCCAGAAGTCGTCGTCCTCGTCGAAGCCCTTCTCCTTGCCCTCCGCGAAGAAGGCGCGGCGGCGCGTCAGGCGCTGCTCGAGCCCGGCGAGCTGCTCGTCGCGGTCGACGTAGATGCGCTCGGACTCGGCCTTGACCTTGTCCTCGAGGTCGTTGACGTCCTTCGCGCGCGCCTCGACGTCGACGTTCGTGACGATCGAGGCCGCGAAGTACAGGACCTTCTCGAGCTCGCGCGGGGCGATGTCGAGCAGGTAGCCGATCCGGCTCGGGACGCCCTTGAAGAACCAGATGTGCGAGACCGGCGCCGCGAGGTCGATGTGCCCCATCCGCTCGCGCCGCACCTTCTGCCGCGTCACCTCGACGCCGCAGCGCTCGCAGATGATCCCCTTGTAGCGGACGCGCTTGTACTTGCCGCAGTAGCACTCCCAGTCCTTCGTCGGACCGAAGATGCGCTCGCAGAACAGCCCGTCGCGCTCCGGCTTCAGCGTCCGGTAGTTGATGGTCTCCGGCTTCGTGACCTCGCCGGAGGACCAGTCGCGGATCTGCTTGCTGGAGGCAAGCCCGATCCGAATTGCGTCGAAGTCGTTGATGTCGATCAACTAGTTCTCGCCTCTTTCTCTACTCGAAACGGTGTCTGCGGAGCGGAGCGTGCAGGCCTCGCCGGAGGCGAGGGTCTGCGCGGGTTGTGGTTCGGTCTGGGTCGAGCGGATCTCGCTCATCGTCAGTCCTCCACGTCGATGGGCTCGATCTCCTCGAGCGCGCCCACCGGCGCGTCCTCCTCGTCGGGCGCGAGGTCGCCGCCGAGCTCGATCGCGTCGACGTCCTCGAGCGACTCGTCGGCGGGCAGCGCCAGCTCCCCGTCGGCGTCGACGCGGTCCTGGCCCTCCTCGACCTCCTGGCCCGTGGCCTCGCGAGCGGCCGCGCGGACGGAGCCGGGCGAGAGGTCGATGCCGAGCTCCTCCGCGGCGCGGAGCAGCTCGTCGTCCTCCTCGCGGACCTCGACCTCGCCGCCGTCCTCGGAGATCACCTGGACGTCGAGCGCGAGCGACTGCATCTCCTTCAGGAGCACCTTGAACGACTCGGGGATCGACGGCTCGGCGATGTTCTCGCCCTTGACGATCGCCTCGTACGCCTTCACGCGCCCGACCGTGTCGTCGGACTTGATCGTGAGCATCTCCTGCAGCGTGAACGCGGCGCCGTACGCCTCGAGCGCCCACACCTCCATCTCGCCGAAGCGCTGGCCGCCGAACTGCGCCTTGCCGCCGAGCGGCTGCTGCGTCACGAGCGAGTACGGCCCCGTCGAGCGCGCGTGGATCTTGTCGTCGACGAGGTGGAGCAGCTTGAGGATGTACATGTAGCCGACGGTCACCTTCTGCTCGAAGGGCGCGCCCGTGCGGCCGTTGAAGAGGCGGACCTTGCCCGAGCAGCGGCGGCCGAGAGGCCGCTTCTTGTCGACGAGCAGGTGGATCGCGCTCTCCGGGTTCTGCTCCGTCCACGCGACGAGGGCGTCGTCGACGTCCTCGACGGTGGCGCCGTCGAACACGGGCGTCGCGACCGGCGTCGGCATCGGCGCGTTGATCACGCGTGTCGCGTTGCCGTTCATCACCTCGACCTCGTCGCCGACGAACACGCCGTGCGCGGCGGCCCAGCCGAGGTGCGTCTCGAGGATCTGGCCGATGTTCATCCGGCTCGGCACGCCGAGCGGGTTCAGGAGGATGTCGACCGAGCGGCCGTCCTCGAGGAACGGCATGTCCTCCTCGGGGACGATCTTCGAGATCACGCCCTTGTTGCCGTGGCGGCCGGCGAGCTTGTCGCCCTCGCTGATCTTGCGCTTCTTCGCCACGTACACGCGGACGAGCTCGTTCACGCCCGGCGAGAGGTCGTCGCCCTGGTCGCGCGAGAACGTCTTGACGTCGATGACGACGCCGCCCTCGCCGTGGGGGACCTTGAGCGAGGTGTCGCGGACCTCGCGCGCCTTCTCCTTGAAGATCGCGCGGATCAGCTTCTCCTCCGCGGTCAGCTCGGTCTCGCCCTTCGGCGTGACCTTGCCGACGAGCAGGTCGCCCGAGCCGACCTCGGCGCCGATGCGGACGATGCCGCGGTCGTCGAGGTTGCGGAGCGACTCCTCCGAGCGGTTCGGGATGTCGCGGGTGATCTCCTCGTCGCCGAGCTTCGTCGAGCGGGCGTCGATCTCGTACTCGTGGATGTGGATGGAGGTGAGCACCTCCTGCTTCACGAGCCGCTCCGAGATCACGATCGCGTCCTCGAAGTTGAAGCCCTCGAACGGCATGAACGCGACGAGCAGGTTCGCGCCGAGCGCGAGCTCGCCGTGGTCGGTCGAGGAGCCGTCGGCCAGGACGGCGCCCTTCGCCACCTTGTCGCCGAGCTTGACGATCGGCTTGTGGTGGATGAGCGTGCCCTGGTTCGAGCGCATGAACTTCGTCAGCTCGTATTCGTCGCGCGTGCCGCGGCCCTCGACGACGACGTGCGTCGCGTCGAGCTCGACCACCTCGCCGGCGGTCTTCGAGACCACGACGTCGCCCGAGTCGACCGCGGCCCGGTACTCGAGGCCGGTGCCGACGAGCGGCGCCTGCGGGATCATCAGCGGCACTGCCTGCCGCTGCATGTTCGCGCCCATCAGCGCGCGGTTCGCGTCGTTGTGCTCGAGGAACGGGATCATCGCCGTCGCGACGGAGACGATCTGCGCCGGCGAGACGTCCATGAACTGGATCTCGCGCGGCTCCGCCATCACGGCCTCACCCTCGCGCGAGCGGCACAGCACCTGGTCGTGCAGGAACTTGCCGGTCTTCGGATCGACCGGCTCGGAGGCCTGCGCGATCGTGTACTGCGCCTCCTCGGCGGCGTCGAGGTAGATGATCTCGTCGCTCACCTTGCCGCCCGCGACCGTGCGGTACGGGGTCTGGATGAACCCGAACTCGGAGACGGTCGCCATCGACGCGAGCGAGCCGATCAGGCCGATGTTCGGGCCTTCCGGCGTCTCGATCGGGCACATGCGCCCGTAGTGGGTCGGGTGCACGTCGCGCACCTCGATCGGCGCACGCTCGCGGGTGAGCCCGCCCGCGCCGAGCGCGGAGAGGCGGCGCCGGTGCGTGAGCCCGTCGAGCGAGTTCGTCTGCTGCATGAACTGCGAGAGCTGCGAGGAGCCGAAGAACTCCTTCAGCGCGGCCACGACCGGACGGATGTTGATGATCGTCTGCGGCGTGATCGTGTCGACGTCCTCGGTCGTCATCCGCTCGCGGACGACGCGCTCCATCCGGTACAGCCCGACGCGGAACGCCTCCTGGATCAGCTCGCCCGTCGTGCGGAGCCGGCGGTTGCCGAAGTGCTCGTACTCGTCGAGCTCGCCGCGGATCGGCCCGCGGTCGAGGCCGATCGCGTCGGCGGCGAAGTCCTTCGACTCGAGGTCGACGCCGACCATGTGCGGCAGCGAGACGAGCTTCTGGATCAGCGCGAGGATGTCCTGCGTGGTCAGCACGCGGGTGTCCTCCGGCACGGAGACGCCGAGCCGCTGGTTCAGCTTGTAGCGGCCGACCTTCGTCAGGTCGTAGCGCTTCGGGTCGAAGAACAGCGACCGTAGGAGGTTGCGGGCGTTGTCGAGCGTCGGCGGCTCGCCGGGCCGCTGCTTCTTGAAGACCTCGATCAGCGCCTCCTCCTCGCGCGTCGTCGTGTCCTTCTCGATCGTGTTGCGGATGAAGACCGAGTCGTTGAAGAGCGCGAGGATCTTCTCGTTCGTGGTCGTGTCGAGCTCGAACCCGGTGGACGGGTCCTCGGCCGGCAGGGCCCGGAGCAGGGTCGTGATCGGGAGCTTGCGCTTGCGGTCGATGCGGGCGTAGACGACGCCCTTCTTGTCGATCTCGAGCTCGAGCCACGAGCCGCGGCTCGGCATCAGGTTCGCGGTGAAGACCTGCTTCGTCGGGTCCTTGGGCTCCATCAGGTAGGCGCCCGGGCTGCGGACGAGCTGCGTGACGATCACGCGCTCGGTGCCGTTGATGATGAACGTGCCCCACTCGGTCATCATCGGGAAGTCGCCCATGAAGACGCGCTGCTCCCGGATCTCGCCCGTGTCCTTGTTGACGAACCGGACGGTCATCGAGAGCGGGGCCTGGTAGGTGAGGTCCTTCTCGCGGCACTCCTGGATGGAGAACTGCGGCAGCCCGAACTCGTACTCGCCGAACTCGACGGCGAGGGAGCCCGTGTAATCCTCGATCGGCGAGATGTCGTCGATCGTCTCCCGGAGCCCTTCGCGCAGGAACCAGTCGAAGGACTCGCGCTGGATGTCGATCAGGTTGGGGAGTTCGAGAACGTGCTTGAGGCGGGAAAAGGACTTGCGCGCGCGAGGCGCAGCGACCGTCTGGGTCAACGAGAACAGCCTCCCTTTAGGTAACGAGGGTGCTTACGGGATGAGGTGCGAGGCGGGAGAAGCGAGGCGGAGAAAAGGGCGAGCGGAAGTCGAGCGGACTCGGAACGTCGGCGAACCTCCTAGGGTAGCGGAGGGCGCCCTTCACCCGCAAGCGGAAAGGGCCAGGGCCGCAACCGACCCGCCCAGGGTAGCGAACCGGGCTCAGTACCGGACGACGAGCGCCCCGGCGTCGGTCGCGACCTCGATCAGGACGAGTCCCGGGCGAGTCGTGTTCGCCCCGCCCTTGCCGGCGACGTGGATCGTCGTCTGGTCCTTCTTCGGGTCGTAGTCCGCGGTCACGTGGACGGCCGCCGGGCCCTTCCCGACGCTGACGTCCTGGCTCAGCCGCTTCACGGAGCCGTCCTTGTTGGTGTCGAAGCTGAAGTCGAGGTCGTTGCGAGCTGGCCGCCAACGACGCGCCGGCGACCACGAGCACCGCCAGCACCCCGGGTCGCGAGCACGTGATCGCACCGCGTCGAGCTGAGCAGCCGTCTGCGGCCGACCTCCGACCAGACCGTCGAGCCCGATCCACGCGTGAGCGCCGCGATCCCGGCGAGGAACGCGAGGTCGAGCCGGCCGAGCTCGAGCGCGGGAGGAGGATCACGGCCGCCGCGGCGACGAAGAGCAGTCGAGCGCCGCCCAGCCCCAGGTCGTCGGCCACCAGCCGCCGAGCGCGTTCGCGACGAGGACGACGCGTCAGCGCACGAGAGCGCGCCCGGCGCGAGCCAGGCCAGCATCCCGCTCGAGACGCGTGCGGTGCCCAGGCGCTCAGTATCGAGCGCAGCGACCCGGGACGCGAGCCGCCGATGCGGCCCGGAAACGACGCGAGCACGGGCTCGGCCCGTGCTCGCGCACAACCATCGAGGTGCTCCGTCGCGCTACTTGATCTCGACGCTGGCGCCGGCCTCTTCGAGCTGCGCCTTGACCGCGTCGGCCTCTTCCTGGTTCACGCCCTCCTTCACCGCCTGCGGGGCGGTGTCGACGAGCTCCTTGGCCTCCTTCAGGCCGAGGCCGGTGACGCGCGGACGACCTTGATCACCTGGATCTTCTGCTGGCCCGCGCCCGTGAGGACGACGTCGAACGACGTCTTCTCCTCGACCTCGGCCTCGCCGCCGCCGGCTCCGCCGGCGGCCGCGACCGCGACCGGAGCGGCGGCCGTGATGCCCCACTCGTCCTCGATCTTCTTCTTCAGCTCGACCAGCTCGAGCACCGTCATGCTCCCGAGCTGCTCGAAGACGGTGTCAACTGCCGCCATCGTCTCCTCCTGGTCTGGTTCGGGTTCGCTCCGCCGGAGCCTCGGGCTCCGACTCCGGCTCTGGCTCGGCCTCGCGGCTCTGCTTCGGCCTCGGGCTCCGCGGTCTCTTCCTCTGCTGCGGGCGCTCGGCGGCGGCGCCGGGGCCGCCTCCTCGCCGCCGAGCTGCTCGATCCGGGCGTCGATCAGCCCGATCAGGTTCTGCAGCGGCGTGCCGATGAGCGCGACGAGCCCGGTGAGCGGCGCGATGATCGCGGCGAGCACCTGGCCTCGCAGCATGTCGAGCGGCGGCAGCTTCGCGAGCTCCTCGACGTCCGGGCCCGAGATCTCGCGTCCCTGCAGGATGCCGCCGCGGATCGCGAGCACCTTCGTCTCGCGGGCCGAGTCGGCGAGCGCCTTCGCCACGGCGACCATGTCGCCGTCGCTCTCGATGAACGCGATCGCCGACGGGCCCTCGAGCAGGGCGAGCAGCGCGGTCGATCCGGCCGCCTCGGCGGCGCGGCGCGTGAGCGTGTTCTTGACGACGCTGAACCGCGCGCCGTGCTCGAGCAGCCGCCCGCGCAACGCGTCGATCTGCGGCATCGTCAGGCCGCGGTAGTCGGCGACGATCAGCGTCTCGGCCGACCGCAGCCGCTCGGTCAGCTCCGCGACGACCCGCTCCTTGTCATCTCTGTGCATCCACCTCCTCCTTCACGAAACGAGCCCGCACGGAGGCGGACTCGCAGGAGGACGTGCTGCTCCAGGAGCCGCCTCGGGAGGTCTTCCGCACAGCGGGTGCTGCGCTGCCTCCGGTCTCCGGCGACGGGCGTGGGGTCGAAACGGTTGCCGGCTCGCGCTCCTCGGTCAGCTCTTCGACGATGTCCCGCGTCCGCGTCGGGTCGACGTGGATGCCGGGGCCCATCGTGCTCGTGAGCGTGATCTTCTTGATGTAGCGGCCCTTCGCGGCCGCCGGCTTCGCGCGCACGATCTCGTCGAGCAGCGCCGCGTAGTTCTCGACGAGCTGCGCGCTCGTCGAAGCTCCGCTTGCCGATCGGGACGTGGACGTTCGCGCCGCGGTCGGTGCGGTACTCGAGCTTGCCCGCCTTCGCCTCGCGCACGGCCTTCGCGACGTCGAACGTCACGGTGCCCGTCTTCGGGTTCGGCATCAGCCCGCGCGGGCCGAGCACGCGCCCGAGCCGGCCGACGTTCCCCATCTGGTCCGGCGTCGCGATCGCGACGTCGAAATCGGTGAAGCCCTCCTCGACGCGCTTCGCGAGGTCGGCGGCGCCGACGACGTCCGCGCCCGCCTCCTCCGCCTCGCGCGCCTTCTCGCCCTCGGCGAAGACGGCGACCCGCGTCTCGCGGCCGGTGCCGTGCGGCAGCATCAGCGTGCCGCGGAGCTGCTCGTCGGCGTGCCGGACGTTGAGCCCGAGGTTCATGTGCACCTCGATCGTCTCGTCGAACTTCGCGGCGGCCGCGCCCTTGAGCACGCGGATCGCCTCGACGGGCGAGTACTCGCGCTCGCGGTCGACGAGCCCCCGAGCGTGCTCGTACCGCTTCCCGTGCTGACTCACCGCTCCACCTCCACACCCATCGAGCGGGCCGTGCCCGCGATCACCTTCATCGCCTGCTCGACGTCGCGCGCGTTCAGGTCGACGAGCTTCGTCTCCGCGATCGCCCGCACCTGGTCGCGCGTGAGGCGGCCGACCTTGTTCCGGTTCGGCTCGGCGGAGCCCTTCTCGAGCCGCAGCGCCTCCTTGATCAGGACGGCTGCCGGCGGCGTCTTCGTGATGAAGTCGAAGCTCCGGTCCTCGTAGACCGTGATCTCGACCGGCGTGATGCGGCCGTTCTCCTGCGCGGTCTGCGCGTTGAACGCCTTGCAGAACTCCATGATGTTGACGCCGTGCTGGCCGAGCGCAGGGCCGACCGGCGGCGCCGGGTTGGCCTGCCCGCCGGGGATCTGCAGCTTGATCACGGTGAGGACTTTCTTCGCCATCGCTCCTCGTTCAGTCGAGCTTCTTGACCTGGTCGAACCCGAGCTCGACGGGGACCTGGCGCTCGAAGATGTCTACCAGGACCTTGAGCTTCTGCTGGTCGGCGTTCACGTCGACGATCTCGCCGTCGAAGTCGGAGAGCGGGCCGCTCGTGACCTTGACCGACTCG
Organism: uncultured Actinomycetes bacterium; assembly: GCA_963729135.1. GTDB lineage: Bacteria > Actinomycetota > Thermoleophilia > Gaiellales > Gaiellaceae > PALSA-600. The sequence goes on along the minus strand of CAVSMT010000005.1, from coordinate 22,379 downwards.
CCGAGCGAGAACTCGACCTGCGCGCGCGGCCGCTCGGCCGTCGCGGCGCCGGTCTTGCAGGATCCGGTCGACCTCGCCCTGCCCGAGCGGGACGGGCTTCGACCCGGCGCCGACGAAGCCGGTGACGCCGGGCGTGTTCTTGACGACGGTCCACGCGTCGTCGTTCAGGTCCATGTTCACGAGCACGTAGCCCGGGAGCACCCGCTTCTCGGCCTGCACCTTCTGGCCGTCCTTCGTCTCGATCACCTGCTCGGTCGGGACGACGACGCGGCGGAACCGCGGCCGCTGCCCCATCGACTCGATCCGGTGCTCGAGGTTGGCCTTGACCTTGTTCTCGTGCCCCGAGTAGGTGTTGACGACATACCAGCGAAACATCGGCTCGTTAGGGGTGGATCGCGCGACTTGCTCGCGCTACTTGAGGAGGACCTTCTGAACGACTTCTTTCCAGATCTGGTCGTTCAGGTACAGGAAGATGCCGACGATGATGCAGGCCACGAGCACGACCACCGTGCCCTGGATAACCTGGTTCTGCGACGGCCACTCGACCTTGTGCAGCTCGGCCCAGCACTCCTGGATGAACCGCGCCATCCGGCCGAACTGGACCGCCGTGACCCGGGCGCTCCTGGACCTCGCCCGCGGGGCGCGGCGCCGGGGGGCGCCGCCCGCTGCCGGAGAGGCTTCCCTCGCTGGCCATGACTAGCGGGTCTCCCGGTGCGGCGTGTGCTTCGCGCACCAGCGGCAGTACTTCGCGAACTCGACACGGTCGGGCGTGTTCCGCTTCGACTTGTTGGTCTCGTAGTTGCGCCGCTTGCACTCGGTACAGGCGAGCGTGATCGCAACTCTCACTCCGGTTTTCGCCAAGCCTTCGGCTCCTAGTTCGACGAGATCAACGGGAACGCGGCGATGCCAGTTGCAATCGCCCGCGGGCCGCGAAAGTGTAGCGGGTTCCGCGGCAAGGTCGGCATCGCGGAGTAGCGGCGGGTGGGCTCGAACCACCGACCTCCGGGTTATGAGTCCGGCGCTCTGACCAGCTGAGCTACGCCGCCAAGGCCGCGACATGGTAGCCGAGCCCCCGGTTACGGTCAGCCCGGTGAGCGAGCCCTGCCTGCGCTGCGGCGCGGAGATGGAGTGGCGGCACGAGACGTGGCAGTGCCCGCGCTGCCGCTTCAAGCTCGGCTGCTGCGAGGGCGAGCCGCAGTCGTGCGCGGCCGAGCCGCTACGCCCGGCCCGCGGCGCCGAGCTCGAGGTCGCCGACGCGCCTCGCTCTCGGGGCTGAGCGGAACATGATCGCGAACGTCGCGCCCGCCCCCGGCGCGCTCCGCACCGTGACGTCGCCGCCCATCGCGAGCGCGAGCTGCTTCACGATCGCGAGGCCGAGGCCGCTTCCGACCGGGCGCTCCTTCCCGTACTTGTCGTAGAGGAAGAAGCGGTCGAACGCGTGCGGGAGGTCGTCCGGCTCGAGGCCCGGGCCCGTGTCGGCGACGGCGAGCCGGCCGGGCTCGACCACGACGGTGACCGAGCCGCCGGGCGGCGTCTCGCGGAGCGCGTTCTCGACGAGGTTCGAGGCGACCTGGAGCATCCGGTCGTGGTCGGCGTCGACCCAGCCTCCTCGGCGTCCGCCTTCAGCGCGCACGCCGAACTCGCGTGCGGCCGCCTCGTGGCGGGCAACCACCTCGTGGGCGACCTCGGCGAGATCGACCGGCTCGGCGCGGACGCGGAACTCGCTCCGGTTCATCCGCGCGAGGTCGAGCAGGTCGCGGACGAGCCGCTCGAGCCGGCGGGCCTCGAGCAGGATCGTGTCCGCCGCGTCCTCCGCGCTGAACGCGCCCTCTGCGAGGCCCTCGGCGAAGCCGCGGATCGCGGTCAGCGGCGTCTTCAGCTCGTGGCTCACCGAGAGCAGGAAGTCGCGTTCCCGGTCGCGCGCCGCCGCGAGGTCGGCGGCCATCTCGTTGAACGCGCGCGAGAGCGCGGCGAGCTCGGTCGTGCCGCCGGTCGGGAGCGGCTCCGGCGACCCGCCCGCCGCGAGCGCGCGGCTCGCGTCGGCGACGCGGCGGATCGGACGCACGATCGAGCCGCGCGAGCAGGAACGAGATCGCCGCCGCGAGCACCGCCCCGACGGCGCCCGCGAGCAGCAGGTCGCGCACGAACGACCCCCACGCCGGCGAGCGCGTCTCGGGCTCGAGCAGCAGCAGCCCGCGCGGCCCGAGCGGCCGGTACGAGTAGATCGAGCGCCTCCCCTCGAAGGCCAGCGTCCCGTTCGACGAGCGGTCCGGCGGCGCGTACCTCGCCATCGCCGCGCGGCGGTCGACGATCACCCGCACCGACCCGACGACGTAGTTCTCCGCGATGTAGCTCGGCTGCTGGGCGCTCCTCCGCCGCGAGCAGGTCGGCGCGGCGCGCGAGCGTGGCCGCGCGTGTTGTGATCGGCGGTGCGCCGGGCGAGACCCGCCCCGATCGCGACGGTCAACGCGACGGAGACGACGATCGCGGCGAACGTCGTCCAGAACAGCCGCGCCCGCAGCGTCCTCACCGCGCGACCGCCCGGTAGCCCGCGCCGCGGAGCGTCTGGATCAGCGCCGGCCGGCCGAGCTTGCGGCGGAGCTGAGCGACGTGGACGTCCACGGTGCGCGTGCCGCCCGGGTACTCGACCCCCCACACCCGGTCGAGGAGCTGGTCGCGGGAGAGCACCGCGCCCGGGTTCGCGAGGAAGTACGAGAGCAGGTCGAACTCCTTCGCCGTGAGCTCGACCGGCGCGCCCCCGGCGCTCACCTCGTGCGTCTCGCGGTTGAGCTCGACGTCGCCGAGCCCGAGCAGAAGCTGCGCCGGCTGCGGCTCCGACCGCCGCAGCACCGCCTTCATCCGCGCGACCAGCTCGCGAGGCGAGAACGGCTTCGTGATGTAGTCGTCCGCGCCGACCTCGAGCCCGACGATCCGGTCCGGCTCCTCATCCCGCGCGGTCAGCATCAGGATCGGCACCGCCGAGCGCGCCGCGCATCGCGCGGCAGACGTCGAGCCCGTCCATCCCGGGCAGCCCCACGTCGAGCAGCACCAGCCGCACCGGATGGCGCCCGAGCTCGACCAGCGCCTCCTCGCCCGGAGCGAACCCAGAGGACGCGGTAGCCGTCGCGGGCGAGGTAGCTGCGGACGAGCTCGCCGACCGAGGGCTCGTCCTCGACGAGCAGAACGGTGCCGGCCATCACCCCGAGTCTACGGCGGCCCCCATGCCTACCTGAGCCTGAGCTTCCGGCCGGCCGGAGCGGCCGCGTCACGAGCACCTGCTTCGCCGGCGCCCCGTCGACGCCGAGCGTGCGCGCGACGTCACCGACCCGCACCGCCACGAACGCCGCCAGCCGGCCGTTGATCCGCACGACCGCGTTCGGCGCGACCTGGATCATGACGACGCTGCCGTCCCGCTCCAACAGCGCGAGCGAAGAACCCCCGACCGACTGGACGCGACCGCGGTCATAGATCTGCGTGTGACCGACCCCCCTCGGGCCCACGACGTTGATCTGCGCGTGCGACCAGCCGGCCGGAAGCGACGCCGCCGGGCCCCCGCCGAGCGCGCTCCCCGAACAGACCAGGGCGGCGGCCAGAGCGGCGAGCGTGAGGCGGCGTACCGAGCGCATTGCCTCCCGATCGTCGCAGGACGCGGTCATGCCGGCGTGCGGCGAACGTAATGCCGACGTAAAGCGCGCTCGCGGCGCTGCGCGTCGTGCTGCTGCTGTTAGTGAACGAGCTGGAGCATCTTGAACATCGGCAGGTACATCGAGATCACGATCGCGCCGACCATCGCGCCGACGCCGATCATCATGATCGGCTCGATGATCGAGGTGAGCGAACTGATGCTCGTGTCGACCTCGTCCTCGTAGAAGTCGGCGACCTTGCCGAGCATCTTGTCGAGCTCGCCGGTCTCCTCGCCGATCCGGACCATCTGGCTCACCATCGGCGGGAAGACGGGATCCTCGGCGATCGGCTGGCTGATCGGGAGGCCCTCCTGGACACGGACCCGGACGTTGTCGACGCCTCGCTCGACGACCCAGTTCCCTGCCGTGCCCGCCGTGATCTCGAGCGCCCTGATGATGTCGACGCCGGCCGAGACGAGGCTCGAGAGCGTGCGCGAGAACCGCGCGAGCGCGATCTTGTGAACAACCTCGCCGATCCGCATCGGGATCCGGAGCTTGAACCGATCCCAGACCTTGCGGCCGCTCGCGCTCTTCTTCCAGCGCAGAACCCCCAGATGCATCCGCCCGATGACGGGGAAGATGATGAACCAGTAGCCGCGGAGCCCGTTCGACATCCCGATGATCACGAGCGTGGCTTGGGGAGCTGGCCGTGTAGTTGGTCGAGCACCCGCTGCCCATACCGAGCGCGTCGCGCAGCTCGCGCTTCGATTGACCGCGCGGGTCGCGCCGAAGCTCGCCCACGACCCGCAGCTCGCGGCCGGCTTCCGCCTCCACGACATCGGGATGATCGGCATCCCCATCTCGGTGATCTCGAAGCGCGGCCCCCTGACCGAGGACGAGGTCAACGAGATCCAGGAGCATCCATGGCTCGGCGAGCGCATCGTCGCTCCGATCGCCTCGCTCGGCCCGTTGACCCGACAGGTCGTCGCGTGTCACCACGAGCGCTGGGACGGATCCGGCTATCCGCGCGGGCTGCGCGGGAACGAGATCCCGCTCGCGGCGAGGATCTTCGCCATCGTCGACGTCTACGACTCGATGACGAACGCGCAGCCGTACCGCGAAGCGCTCTCGAGCCACGTCGCGATCGCCGAGATCGACGCCGGCGCGGGCACGGACTTCGACCCAGAGATCGCCGCCGAGTTCGTCGCGATGTGCGTCGACGAGTTCGGCGCGACCACGCGCGCCGCGCCAGACGCCTCGGAGGTCGGCCAGACGCTCCTCGACGCAGCCGGAACTTCGACAGGGCCGCTGAGCGTTTATCCCCCACGTGGGGGATTTACCAGGCCAGCCCGAAAGGACACTGTGTGTGGGGGGCCTGCGGTGGGGTTCCCTACCCGAATCGGTAGACGGAGGTTTCAATGCGGCTGAAGCTTCTCATCGCGGATGACCACGAGCTGATGCTCGAGGGAATCCGCATGGCGCTGGCGGACTCGCCGGACATCGAGATCGTCGGATCGACGACCTCGGGGTCGCAGGTGCTGCCGCTCGTGCGGCAGACCTCGCCCGACGTGGTTCTGCTCGATCTGCGAATGCCCGGAATGGACGGGCTCCGCTGTCTCGAGGCACTCCGCGAGCGCTATCCGAACGTGAAGGCGGTGGTGCTCTCAGGCAGCGAGGAGCCGGACGTGATCGAGGCGGCGTTCCGCCGCGGCGCGGTCGGCTTCATCGTGAAGCGGATCGATCCGGCCGACCTCGCCGCGATGATCCGTCAGGTGGTGGACGGGAACGTGTACTACCCGCTCGAGGCGCGCGCGGCAGGTCACCGAGGTCGTCGACCTCGGGCTGACCCAGCGCGAGGGCGACATCTTGAAGGCGCTTGCCGACGGCCTGTCCAACAAGCAGATCGCCCGCCAGTTCTGGCTCTCCGAGCAGACGATCAAGTTCCACCTCACCAACATCTACCGCAAGCTCGGCGTCGGAAGCCGGACGGAGGCCGTCCGCCACGCCTACGAGCACGGTCTGATCGAGAACCCGCTGCTCCGCGCGACGCCGTCAGGCTGATCCGGGTCTCGCCGCCGCCGTCGCCGTCCCGCTTCCACTCGGGCCGAAGCACAACCTCGACTCCGTGCGCGACCTCCCACGCACGGAGGAAGAAGCGGAGCTCGTACCACTCCTCTGCCGCGTTGGTCGCATGCAGGTGGACGACGCGGCAGACGCGCTCGTCGACGGCGCGCGTCATGCAGCCGCTGGCCGCGAGCTGCGCGACCAGGTCGGGCAAGAGCCCGGGCTGCGCGATCTCGACGGTGACTCCCATGTCGACGTCATTCTCGGCGAACCGGATCCGGCAGGCACCGGAAGAACGTCTCACGTCTGCCGGACGATCGGGTGGTCCCGTCCGACCCCGCCGGGCGCCGCCTGAACCGCCCCCGAACCTCAGCGACGAGGACGGGATCGCGCTCGTGCTCGCACTGGAGACCTTGCTCACGCGCACGAACCTGTATCTGCGGGGGCGACGATCGCCTTCAGCGCCCCTAACGACGAACACGTCAGGTACGTCGACTACCGGTCCGAATGTGCCGGAGATCACTGTACGACGCGCTCGACCGGGACTGCCAGATCGACGGCCCCGCACAGCTTCGCGCTCGACCGTCACGCTCACCAGCGCCTGCCAGGGACCTCGCCGTTCTACCACATTGCCGACGTCGGACTCGCTCGGCATGGACCGGCGGAGTTCGTCCGGGCGTGCACCGGCGGCGACCGACACGTCCGCCTCGCACCTGCTGCTCGCCCAGCGAGCCTCGGCGACATCTGCCGCGACGATCTACGAGCCGAACGCGCTACGCCCTCTTCGCGGACGGAAGAGCGGGACCGCGAACCTCGCCCCGCTGACCGGGTGCGTTCATCATCAACCGCGCCGACACGACCTTCAACTTCGCCGGATCGGTGTTCGGCTCCGGCGGCGTGACGTCCTCGGCGAGTAGGGCGGCTAGCCCGACCGTCGTCTACGAGCGCGCCCGGATCCTACGCCGGCGTCGTCTCGAGCGAAAGTAGAGGTCGACGTTCACTGAACTCGAGGGTTCACGCCTCGAGGTTCAGGCCCGGAGGCTCGGGTGCGGGCGCCGGGCGCGGAGCCGCCGACCTCTTTGGGTAGGTTGAGGACTAGACTGGCCGGTTCGAGGAACGTCCATAGACTGCGGTCCGTCAGGGGTACCGGGGCGTGTGGTTCGTGGCCGGTCAAGTCGTCAGGAGGGAGTGGGTAATGAGGGGATCGCGGTTCATGGGTCGGCCACGGGGACGCACGTTGTCTTGTTTCGGTGCGCTGGTCTCGTTGGCCTGTCGTTGCTCTTCGTCGGCTCCGCGACGGCGGCGCCCCCGGTCTACGGAATCGCGAGCGGGAAAGACGTGCGCCGGCCCGATCAACGTCGGCGACCCGTACGTCTGCTTGGCGCAGATCGACAACACGAATTCGACCTCGCAGGGAACGGTGACGACCACCAGGTCGTCGATCACCGTCTTCCATCCCGACGGGACGGTCGCGGCTACGCTGACGATCCCGATCAACTCCAGCACGCTCTTTCCCGCCGGTCCGGTTCACCTGATCGATGACGGGACGGCTCCGGCGCCGAGCTGCGACGCGACGGAGTGCACGATTCCCTTCGGCGACGCGCTCACTGTCGTCCTCACTCTACACGACGCAGCTCCAGGACGTCGGCGTCGGCGCCAACGAGCTGACGACGACGCTCGCGGCTGGGCCAGCATCGGCGACACGAACGTCAAGGTCGCGAGCGTGACCGGCATGACGAAGCTCGGCTCGCTCACGATCGACCCGGGCGGCCCGAGCCCCGAGACCGCGCTGATCTCCGCGGTCGGCACGGCCGGTGCCGCCGCACCGGGCACGCTCATCACGCCGCTCACACAAGCACACGCCAGCGGCGCGACTGTGACGGTGCCCGAGCCACCTTGAGCGACATCGCCACCTTCTGTCTACAGCCAGGTCTGCGACAAGCCGGTCGCCAACTTCCCCTGCAGCACGGCGATCAACGCCACGGGCGCGGGCGCGGCGACGGATGTCCTTCCGGTTCCGACCACGACCGCCACGGAGATCCGCAACAACGCGGGCGGCGGGGTCGTGACCTCGGTCGCGGCGGGCACCACGGTGCATGACTTCGTCACGGTGACAGGGCTGCCGGCAACCAGCCCGGCGCCGCCCGGGACGGCCGACGTGCAGTGGTTCGCGAACGGCACCTGCACCGGGCCCGCCACCTCCGACAAGATCGAGACGCTCGTTCCCGGTGCGGGTAGCGAGTTCTGACCGTCGATGCGACCGACTTCCCGCAGGGGCCGCTGGCGGCGGGGAGTACTCCTTCCAGGCCAACTACCTCGGCGACGGCAACGACCCCAGCCAGTTCGCGCCCTCGCTCGGTCCGTGCGAGCCGCTGACGGTCGTCGACGCGTTCGTCCAGATCACGCCGCAGAACGCGACAAACGCCGTCGGGACGAACCACGTGCTGACGATCACCGTCAACGCGGTCGGCGGCGGCGTGCTCGCAGCCGGAACCGCGACGGCGAGCATCCTCCCGGCGAGCACGACCGGCACGTTCGTCGGCTCCCCCACCTGCAACTACGCGGGCGGCGCGGCGACGGCGAGCTGCACGGTCACGATCACCTCGGCGGCCGCGGGCCCGACCAGGTGCAGGCGACCTCCACGATCGGCTTCACCAACGCGACCGGGACCGTCGCCCGTACGACCGGGACGGCCGACAACACGACCGCGGGCTGCACCGTGAACTGCGCCAACGCGACCAAGAACTGGGCTGACGCGTTCATCCAGATCACGCCGCAGAACGCCTCGAACGCGGTCGGCACGAACCACGTGCTCACGATCACGGTCAACGCCACCGGCGGTGGCCTACTCGCCGCCGGAACCGCGACCGCGAGCATCATCACGCCGCCGAGCACGACCGGCAGCTTCGTCGGCTCCCCCACCTGTAACTACGCGGGCGGGGCGGCGACCGCGAGCTGCACGGTCACGATCACCTCGGCGGCCGTCGGCGTGACCCAGGTGCAGGCGACCTCGAGCATCGGGTTCACCAACGCGGTCGGGACCGTGTCCCGCACCACCGGCACGGCCGCCAACGTGACCGCCGGCTGCACGGCGAACTGCGCGAACGCCAACAAGAGCTGGGTCGACGCGTTCATCCAGATCACGCCGCAGACCGCACTCGAACGCGGTCGGCACCAATCACGTGCTCACGATCACCGTGAACGCGATCGGCGGCGGCGTGCTCGCGGCCGGCTCGGCGACGGCGAGCATCCTCCCGGCCGAGCACGACCGGCAGCTTCGTCGGCTCCCCCACCTGCAACTACACCGGCGGCGCGGCGACGGCGAGCTGCACGGTCACGATCACCTCGGCGGCCGTCGGGCATGACCCAGGTGCAGGCGACATCGACGATCGGCTTCGCCAACGCCGCCGGGACGGTGGCCCGCAGCACCGGCACGGCGGCCAACACGACCGCCGGCTGCACGGTGAACTGCGCCAACGCTGCGAAGAACTGGGTGGACGCGTTCATCCAGATCACGCCGCAGAACGCCACGAACGCCATCGGGACGAACCACGTGCTCACGATCACCGTGAACGCTGTCGGAGGCGGCGTGCTCGCTGCCGGAACCGCGACGGCGAGCATCCTCACGCCGCCGAGCACGACCGGCACGTTCGTCGGCTCGCCCACCTGCAACTACGCCGGCGGCGCGGCGACGGCGAGCTGCACGGTGACGATCACCTCGGCGGTCGCGGGTCTGACCCAGCGTGCAGGCGACGTCGACCATCGGCTTCACCAACGCGGCCGGGACCGTCGCCCGCACGACCGGCACGGCCGCCAACGTGACCGCAGGCTGCGCGGCGAACTGCGCGAACGCGAACAAGAACTGGGTGGACGCGAACATCCAGATCACGCCGCAGACCGCCACCAACCCGGCGGGCACGAACCATGTGCTGACGATCACCGTCAACGCGACCGGCGGCGGCGTCCTCGCGGCCGGAACGGCGACGGCGAGCATCGTCACGCCGCCGAGCACGACCGGCAGCTTCGTCGGCTCCCCCACCTGCAACTACGCGGGCGGGGCGGCCACGGCGAGCTGCACGGTCACGATCACCTCGGCGGTCGCGGGCGTCACGCAGGTGCAGGCGACCTCCAACGTCGGCTTCACCAACGCGGCCGGGACGCTGACCCGCACGACCGGGACGGCGGCGAACGTGACCGCCGGCTGCGCCGCGAACTGCGCCAACGCCACCAAGAACTGGGTGGACGCGAACATCCAGATCACGCCGCTGACGGCGACGAACCCGACCGGCACGAACCACGTACTGACCGTGCACGTCAACGTCAACGCCGGGAACGGGTTCGTGAACGCGCCGGCCGGGACGCTGATCACGACCTCGCTCACGAACACGGGCGGGGCGACGGCGACCTTCGTCGGCGGCAACACGTGCACCACCTCCGGCACCACGGGCTCGTGCACCGTGACGATCAGCTCGCCGACCGGAGGCGAGACGATGATCCACGCGACCACGACGGTCGTCATCGGCGGGGTCACCGTGACCCGCGCGACCGGCGACTCGCACACCGGCGACAGTGCGGACGCGATCAAGGACTGGATCCCGCCGCCCCCGCCGAACGTGAGCAACCCGGCGATCGGGATCACGAAGAACCCGAAGACGCAGTCGGTCCTCCCGGGCGGAACGGCGACCTGGACGATCGTGGTCACGAACACGGGCAACGTCACGCTCACCAACGTGCGCGTGACCGACCCGCTGGCTCCGGGGTGTAACCGGACGAGCGCCGACATCCCGGGCCTCGCCTCGATGGCCGCCGGGCGCGTCGCTCAGCTACTCGTGCTCGCTGGCGGGCGTGACCGCGCCGTTCACGAACGTCGCGACCGACACGGGAACGCCTCCGACCGGCGCCGGACGTCTCGGCGACCGACTCGGCCCAGGTGACGCTGCTCCCGCCGCCCGCGGCCCCGTCGATCGGGATCACGAAGAACCCGAAGACGCAGTCGGTCCTCCCGGGCGGCACGGCGACCTGGACGATCGTCGTCACGAACACCGGCGACGTCACGCTCACCAACGTGCGCGTGGCCGACCCGCTCGCTCCGGCCTGTAACCGGACGAGCGCGGACATCGCGGCGCTCGCCTCGATGGCACCGGGCGCGCACGTCACCTACACGTGCTCGCGGGCCCACGTGCTCAACCCGTTCACGAACGTCGCGACCGACACCGGCACCCCGCCGAGCGGCCCGGACGTCACCGCGACCGACTCGGCGCGGGTGACCGTGCTGCCGCCGCCCGGGCAGGCCGAAGATCGGGATCACGAAGAACCCGAAGGTGCAGGCGGTCCTCCCGCGCGGAGCCGCGACGTGGACGATCGTGGTCACGAACACCGGCAGCGTCACGCTCACGAACGTGCACGTGATCGACGAGAAGGCCCCGAACTGCATCCGGACGAAGCGGCAGATCCCTGCCCTCGCCTCGATGGCACCTGGAGCGTCCGTCACGTTCACGTGCGTGCGCGACAACGTGACCGAGTCGTTCACGAACACCGCGATCGACGTCGGCACCTCTCCGACGGGCCAGAAGGTCTCGGCGAGAGACTCGGCGCGGGTGACGTTGCTCACTCCGCCGCAGCCCCCGGCGATCAAGATCGTCAAGCAGCCGAAGAACCAGTCCTTCAAGCTGCCGAAGAAGGGCGACACGGTGACGGCGAAGTTCACGATCACCGTCATCAACACGGGCAAGGTGACGCTCCACGACGTCACGGTCACCGACCCGTGGGCGCCGAACTGCAACCGCTCGCTCGGCGTCATGGCCAAGGGCGCGCACAAGACGTACAGCTGCACGCGGCCGGGCGTGAGCATGGGGCACCTGAACATCGCGAACGTGATCGGCACCTCTCCGACGGGCAAGAAGGTCAGCGACTCCGACACTGCGTCCGTCAGGTCGTCGCCCCGACCGGCTAACGCGATACTCGCGGGTAGACGGCGGGCGGCCCTTCGGGCCGCCCGCCGTTACGCCGGAGCCCGCGATACTCTGAGATGCGTCTGGTGTCCGAGGACCACGCCACCTTTCCGTTCATGCAGCCGTTCCGCGTCGCTCTCGTCGCAGCGGCGTCCGCTGCGCTCCTGCTCATGACGCCGGCGGCGCACGCGCGCGCCGGCTCGTCCGTCTCCTGGGCATCGCCGACGAAGGCGAACATGTCCCACCTCTCCGTGAAGGCCGGCTCGAAGGTCACCTTCGCGCTGACGGCGTCGACGTCGATCCCCGAGGCGGCCGTCTCGATCCAGCCCGTCGGCACGCTGCCGCCGGGGGCCGCTCTCACCTCCTCGCCGAACGGCAGCGTCTCCCGCGCGACGTTCCGCTGGACGCCGACGCGAGGCCGGCGAGTACACGCTCCGGTTCGGCGCCTCGGCCGGCCAGGACGCCTCCGCGCCGATCCTCACCTACGTGATCGGCGTGACGACGACCGTGCACGACCCGGTGGTGCACTACCCGCTCTCGTCCACGCTCACGAACGCGAGGATCGCGCAGTGGGCGCCGGTGCTGAGGCGCGTGGCCGTGCACACGCAGCCGAGCGCGTCGGCCCCGGTCGTGACGACGCTCGGGCTGGCGACGGCCGACGGCGCCGCAGGACATCGTCCTCGCGCTCGAGTCACGCCAGCTCAGCGCGACCCAGACGTGGTACCGCGTCCGCCTGCCGATCCTCCCGAACAACTCGACCGGCTGGGTACCCGCCAGCGCGCTCGGCGACCTCACGACCGTGCACACGCACCTCTACGTCGACCTCGCGAAGCTGACGGCGACGCTCATGCTCGACGGCCGCCCGATCTTCAAGTCGATCGTCGGCGTCGGCCACGACTACTGGCCGACGCCGCGAGGCGAGTTCTACATCCGCATGAAGGCGACGAACTTCCACGACCCGTTCTACGGGCCGGTCGCGTTCGGCACGAGCGCCCGCTCCGCCGTCCTCACCGACTGGCCGGCCGGCGGCTTCGTCGGCGTCCACGGAACCAACCAGCCGGACGATCCTCCCCGGCCGCGTCTCGCACGGCTGCATCCGCATGCCGAACGCGTCGATCCTGAAGCTCGCGAAGCTGATGCCGATCGGGACGCCGCTGACGGTCCGATAGGAGCTAGGCGTTCGTCGCGAGGAAGCGCGACGCGCCCGCGCCGGTGCCGCGCACGACGCGGTAGCCGGGATCCTGGAACACGTAGCCGGTCTTGAACGGCCGCCACGTGCCGCCGCTCGAGTCGGCGACCGCGAGGTTCGAGAACTCGTACGCGTAGCCGTTGCATGTGCCGGTCCCGGTCTGGTTCTCCGCCACCGCCTGCGGCGCCCACGTGCCGTGGCTCCCGGGCAGGTGGATCGGCGGGCTCACCGCCTTGCCGTCGACCCAGACGCGCCACCACGACGTCGCGCCCCGTCGATCTCGAGCACCGCGTCTCGTACTGGGCCACGCCCGGGACGTGCGACGGCACGGCAGGCTGCGAGGCCGCCTGGTCGATCGTCGCCCGGTCGAGCACCGGCGGCGCGCCGTTCACCGCCTCCGGGCGCGTGATCGTCGCAGGCCACGGCACGACCCGGGCGCCGTCGAGCTTCGTGTACGACGCGACGACGCCGTAGAGCGCGCTACGAGCGGCCGAGGAGCGCGAGTGCCCGCAGCGGCACTCGCGCGAGGCCGCGCTGCTCGCCCGGGTGGGCGAGCTCGCCCTGGAGCAGGCTCTCGACGCTGCGCCACACGAGCCGGGTGCGGGCCATGCGCCACGTCGCGCGCGGCCAGCGGTCGAGCGCCTTCTTCAGCTTCCACGAGGCGCGGTGGAGCGGCATCAGCTCGGCGTCGACGGCGGCCTCGTACGGCGCGAGCGTCGAGGCCCGCCCGGCGAGCAGGTCGAGGATCGCCGCGGTCGCGAGCCGCGAGGAGACGAAGCACTCGTACATCCCGTCGCCGGAGACGGGGTCGATCAGCCCGGCCGCGTCGCCGACGAGGAGCGCCCGCTCGCCGGCGATCCGCGTCCCCGGCATCCGCAGCGGCAGCCGGTGGCCGCGCATCTCCTCGAGCTGGTCGGGCTCGAGCCCGTGCGCCTCGCACACGCGGCGGAGGTGCTCGCGGAGCCGCGGCCCCTCCTCCTTCCACGCGCCGACGCCGACGTTCGCGTGGTCGCCCTTCGGGAAGACCCAGCCGTACCCGCCGGGGATGTCGGCGAGCTCGACCACCATCCGCCGCGCGTACCGCTCGCGCGGCAGCGTCGCGTAGCCGATGTTCCCCTCGTACGCGACGCCGTGGAGGATCCCGCCGCCGAGCCCGAGCGCGCGCGCGGTCGTCCCGTTCGCGCCGTCGGCCCCGACGATCGCGCCCGCCTCGACCCGCTCCCCCGTCGCGAGCAACAAGTCGTTACCTGCCTCGAGCTCGACGGTCGTGCCCTCGCGCACGTCCGCCCCACGCTCGCGCGCCGCGTCGAGCAGGAACGCGTCGAGCCGCCGCCGCTGCGTCATCAGCACGATCGGCCCGCGGCGCGGTGCGGACGACGGCCTCGCCGAAGCGGAACCGCAGCTCGACCGCGTCCACCTCCTCCTCGACGACGGGGCGACGTCGACCGGGCACTGCCGCGCGGCGCGCATCGTCACCCCGCCGCCGCACGGCTTGTCGCGCGGGAAGCGCGCCTTGTCGACGAGGAGGACGGACGCCCCGGCGTCGGCGAGCCGGTACGCGGTCGTCGACCCGGCAGGCCCGCCTCCGACCACGACAGCGTCGAACCGCTTCACGAGGAGGAGGCTACAATGCCCCGCGCTCGCGGGGGTGTGCCCGAGCGGCCAAAGGGAACGGGCTGTAAACCCGTCGGCTCAGCCTTCGGAGGTTCGAATCCTCCCGCCCCCACTCATCGCTCCTGCGGAACCCGGTACGGCCCGGCCTTCGCGGGCTCCGGCTACGACGGTTTCGCGAAGGGCAGCTCGATGCCCGGATGAAGGGTCACGCAGGGCAGAACCTCGAGGGAGACTCCGCCGACCCGCTGCTCGTGCACCTCGTCTCCCGCGTTCTGCACGATGCCGACGCTGCCCAGGCCGCTCCGGACGAGCCCTGCCACGAGCCGCACGTGGAAGGCGCGGCGAGCGCCCGGCTCGCGTGTGTCGACGAGCAGCTGTCCGTCGTGGAGGAACGCCGCGCCGGCGAGCGCGTACCGCACGGCCGGTGTCATGCGCTCGTCCAGCTCGAACTCGCCGAGCTGGATCGACGAGGCTGCCGCGAGCAGAGCCAGGTACCCGCCGGGCCGTTCGCGGAACACCGGATCGAGATACAGCCCCTCCGTCACGAGCACCTCGACGGCGGCGTTGAGGTGATCGATCCCGAGGCGCACCTCGTCCTTGGAGCGCGCGTTCGAGGTCGAGGCGAACGCCGCGACCGAGAACTGGAGCGCCGTGGACCAGAGATCGAGCGGCGCGGCGTCGGGGGCATCGTTCGCGATTCGCGTCGTGAGCTCGGCGACGGCGACCCCGATCGCCGTTGTCCAGGCGACGTCGTCCGGGCGCGGCGTCGACACGATCCGCCGCACGTCGTCGAACAGGTCGGTCGCGTGTCCGGCCTCCGCCAGGCTGTGCAGGTTCGGCGCCCGCGCCCAGTAGTCGAGATCGCGGACGACACGGTCGGCGATCGGGTAGCCGAGTCGACGCTCTCTGCGCCGTCGCCGCGTCCGGCCGCCGTCCGCCGCGATGAGCGCCAGCGCGCCCGGAAGGTCCACGCGTTCGACCTGCGCGAGCCCGTGCCGGGAGAGCACCTCGCAGAGCCACGCCTCCTTCCGGCACCAGATCGAATCGTCGTAGTGATCGGTCCGGACGACCAGCACCCGGTCGGCGCGCGCGAGCGACCCGTAGATGAAGCTCCGGTTGACGACGCCGCGGGGCATGACGAGACAGTCGAGGAAGACGCCGTGGCCCGGCTGCAGTGCCTGCACGGCGCCGGACAGCGGAAGCTTCGCGTCTTGCCCGCGATGGCTGACGAACAGCCCGAAACGCTCGTCGTCGACGGCGACCGGGTCCATCTCCCACACCGTGACCTGCCGCACACGTGCCAGTGCGGCGCCGATCCACATGAGGTCGGCCGCCGCGAGCAGCGGGTTCGCGAGCGCCTCGGCGAGCACCGCGACGACGAAGCGGATCGACGTCGTCTCGAACGAGACGAGCGTCCGCGAGCCGGGGCCGCCGGCGACCGTGTACTGGCCGTCGCGGAGCGAGACGAGGCGCGACGTCGCCTCCTCGAGGAAGACCGCGGGCGTCACGAAGCTCGCAAGCGCGACGAGCGTCCACGACAGCGCGACGACGATCTTCGAGAGATGCTCCGCGGCCGGGTCGACCGCGAGCAGCTCCTGCTCGATCGCCGTCTGCGTCTCGAGGTCCCAGAGCCGGCACCAGTTGGTGCGCGAGAACTCGTGCGGCTGCATCTTCCCGACTCCCGTGCTGCTCGGCGCGACGAGCCAGAGCAGCGCGTCGGGGCCGAGCAAGGTCGTGAGCGTGCGCGCAAACGGAGTCCCGTACGCGATGCGGCGGCGCAGGAGCTCGACCGTCGCGGCCTTCCCGAAGCCGACCGGGTCCCGCGACACGCCGGGCCCGGGACCGCCGGGCGCCTCCGCCATCTCCCGCTCGAGCTCCGCGAGCACGACCAGGAGCCCCCGGGTCTCGGGATCGAGGAGGGCGAGCTCGAAGGGATCGGCGTCGGCGTCGAGGCCCTCGACCCCGAACGCGGCGAGGATCTGCGCGATCGCGCTGCTGGCCTCGATGAACACCGACAGGAGGTCGTCCGGCCAGCTGTCGAGGACACCCTGAAGCCAGCCCTGCAGATCCGGGTCGCCGAGCAGCTCCTGAACGCTGGCTCCGGCGACCCAGGCTTCGGCCCCCTCGAGCGACGGGACGGGTTCCGCGGGCGCGAAATACCCGGCGGGGAACCGGGCCAGCGCCGCGGCCGCCGCCTCCATCAGCGAGCGCGCCAGCGTCAGATCGGACTCGACGTCCACGCCGCCCACCCCTTCACGCGTCGACGCACCGGAGGCTCGCCCTTCCGCTACGGAGCCGGCGCGCCCGTGAGCGGTGGAACCTCGGCGACCTCCGCGAGCAGCTCCGCGTACTGATCGACCGTTGCGCGCACGTCGTCGATCGCCGTTCGCAGCTCGCCGATCCGCTCCCATCGCTGCTCCCAGGCCACCCGCGTGACGTCCGCGGGCCGCTGGTCCTCCCAGTCCTGGAGCAGCGGGTGCCAGGTGGAGAGGAGCGGCCGGATCGCGCCGTTCAGGACGGTGACGGCGAGCGTGCCGAACGACGCACCACCGTCCGTCTTCGGCTGGGCGATGCCGGGGCCGTAGCGACGCAGGATCACCCTCGTCGTGTCGAACAGCGTGTACAGCGAGCTCAGCGCCTCGCGCGCGAGCCCGGTGTCGCGGTCGAGCGGGACCGTCGCGACCCGCGTCGCGACCTCCACGTAGAGCTCCCACGCAGCGCGCCGCTCGTCGTCGTCCGGCTCCCAGGTCTGCTCGACCCCGCCGAGGCCGAACGGGAGGTTGAGGGAGACCGTGAACTGCTTGCGGCGCGGCATCGTCGTCGGCGCCGATGATCTCACGCCGGCGGGCAACGCGAACCTCGCCGCCCCGCTGTCAGCCTCGTCCGATGGCCGGAGCTCCAGCTCCTCGAGCCGGCGACGTCGGCGCGGGCCGCAGCGTCGGAAGGCTGGTCTCGGTCGACGTGGGCCTGCCGAAGGACGTCTCCTGGCAGGGGAAGACGGTCTTCACGAGCGTGTTCAAGGATCCGGTCGACGGCCCGCGCCGCGTCCGGAGGCTCAACGTCGACGGCGACGGCCAGGGCGACCTCGCGGGCCACGGCGGCGAGCAGCGCGCCGTGTTCGTCTACCAGCTCGGCTCGTACCGGTACTGGGAGCGCGAGCTCGAACGGGACGACTTCGTCTACGGACAGTTCGGCGAGAACTTCACGGTCGAGGAACTGGGAGACGACGAGGTCCGACGCGAGCCGAGTGGCCGCGGTGCTCCGATAGGTCAGCGGCTGCGCTCGGGGGCCGGGCGAACCGCCGTCGCGTCTTTCAGTCGCGAGGGCCGCCCGGCCGGCAGCACGCGAGTCGCCGGCCGAGCGGCTCGCGCGCTGCCGGCCATTCGCCTCGCTCAGCAGCAGCCGCCCGCGCCGCCGCAGCACTCGCAGTCGCAGCATCCAGCTCTGTTCATCGCCCCTCCCTTCATCGATGGTTGTCGATGAAAGAGGCTAGTCGGTACATTGATGTTCGTCAATGAAGACCCTCCCCGTCCTCCAGCCGATCTGCTGCGACCCTGACACGCCGCCCATGCCGCGCGAGGCGGCCGAGGATCTTGCGGCCGCGTTCAGGGCGCTCGCCGACCCGACCCGCGTTGCGATCGTCAACCGGCTGAGCACGACGTCGGAGGCCTGCGTCTGCGACCTGACGGCCGCATTCGAGCTCTCGCAGCCGACGATCTCACACCATCTGCGGATCCTGCGCGACGCCGGCCTGATCGAGGCCGAGCGGCATGGGACCTGGGCGTACTACCGCGTCGTGCCCGACGCGATCGAGCGGCTCCGCGGCGTGTTCCGCGCATCCGCCCGCGACCAGGCCGGGTAGACGTCCTCGGCCTCGTTCCGGGTCGGCCGTCGGGCGCGGTGCCGTCCGGCGTTCATCACGGCGTCGCATGGATCGTGTTCGTCCTGGTCGCGAGCATCGGCGTGGCCGCGCCGGTCGCTCGGCGAGCAATCCGCGCGCGAACCGGCTACCTTCGCGCTGTGCGGGTGCGGCGAACCATCGCGATCGCGTTCGCCGTCGCAGCGCTCGCCGGGGTCGCGAGCGGCTCGACGAGGGATGCGGCCGCGGCCCCGCAGCCGCCGAACATCGTCCTGATCCTCTCCGACGACCAGCGCTTCGACACGCTCGACCAGATGCCGAACGTCGAGAAGCTGATCGCCGCGCACGGCGTCACGTTCAAGAACGCGTTCGTGACCACGTCGGAGTGCGCCCCGTCGCGGGCGTCGATCCTCTCGGGCGAGTACTCGCACGACACCGGCGTCGTCGACAACTTCGGCCCGTCGAGCTACCCGCAGTTCGACGAGACCTCGAACCTCGCGGTGTGGCTCCACGCCGCCGGCTACGACACCGCGCTCGTCGGCAAGTACCTGAACGACTACACGGTGTACGGCGAGCACCGCATCCCGTCGGGCTGGTCGGACTGGGCGGTGATGGACTCGAAGCCCGAGGAGAAGTACTACGACTACACGCTGAACCTGAACGGCCGGCTCGTCCACTACGGGAAGGCGCCCTCGGACTACTCGACCGACGTCCTCGCGCGGAAGGCGATCGGGTTCGTCCGGCACGCGCACGGGCCGTTCTTCCTCGACTTCGCGCCGGTCGCGCCGCACCTCCCCGCGCTGCCGGACATTGCTCCCGGAGACGTCAGGGCCGGTTGAGACACTCATCCTCTTGGCCTCGTTCATCGTGCTGGCGGCCGGGCCGTTGGGCTGGCTGCTGGTCTTCCACGACTGGCTGGAAAAGGCGCGCCGGTCACCGGGCACAGGCGGTCCGGCGTTCCGGAGCTGTCATCAGGCCGACCCGGCCCGGCAGGTTCAGCGCGCGGATCGCGATCCGGGGCTCACGGCCGCAGCGGCCCCCAGCGCACCCGGCCCGCTCAGGCCGCGAATTGCCGTAGCGCACCCCTTATTAGTAATACGCATGACTGCCTAGCTGGTGCCGGGACCAGGCCAGCCGGCGTCGGCGCCTGGCGGGTCATTCGCCGGTCGCCCTGCTCCGGCCAGTAACGAGCGTCGCGTACGGATCCGGGTAAGCGTCATAATCCCCGCCCACGACACCAGGCCCAGCCATCTAAGCGACCTCCGCGCCATCGCCAGCAAGCTCCCTGAGCACCCCGCTGGCCAGGCCGGCCAGCCCGGCATCAATCAGCGCGATCTCGACGATAAGAGATTCCGTCACCGCCCGGAACGCGCGCTCCAGCTCACCACCATCCACCGACCGCACCAGCCCCGCCGCAAAGCCCGCCAGAACCTCCGCCGGAAGCTGATCCATCCCGCGCCCCTGCACGGCAGGCACCCCATACCGCACACACGCCAGCGCCAGAACATGATCACGAACCCCGCTGATCATGTACTCCGCCTGCCACACCCGCCCCCGGGCCAGGCTCGACCGGGCGTGCAGCGCATAAAGCCACGCCATCCCAACCAGCCCCGCGCGATCCGCCGCCGCCCCATCCGCCGGCATCCGGTCCACAGCCCGCCCGAACAGCAGCCGGAACGTCGGCGCCGTCGGCCCGAACTCACCCTCCGGCGCAAACGCGATATCCACCTGCAGCGTGCTAACCAGCAGAAACACCCGGTACACAACAGCCCCGCTGACAACATCCAGGTGATCAGCCGCCCCATGCTCCCGGTACATCACCCCCGTCCAGTCCGCCATCACCCGGCCAGCATCAGCATCCGCCGCCACCCCCAGCGCCAGGTCAATGTCCGACCACCGATCCTCCGCGTCCCGCGACGCCGACCCGGTCAGTGCCGCGCCCGTGATCCGCTCGTCCGCCCGGGCCCGCGCGACCAGCGCGTCCCGCAGCCGCGTCCGTTCCTCGGGCGTGAACACCACGCCACCGTACTGTCAGCCCCCCGCCCGCCCCCCGAGCCCCGCGGCGGTGACCGGGCATACTGGCGCTGTGCCGGACGGAGCGAATCACGCCGTGGTCTTCGACCTCGGCGGGGTGCTGATCGACTGGAACCCGCGCTATCTGTACCGGCAGCTGTTCGCCGATCACGCCGAGATGGAGCGCTTCCTGGCCGAGGTCTGCACCGATGACTGGCACCGGCAGCACGACCTGGGCGCGGACATCCTGGAATCGTGCCGGCGCCTGGCCGCCAGCCACCCCGTCCACCGCGAGATGATCATGGCCTGGGCCGAGCGCGGCGAGGAAATGGCGGCCGGCCCGATCGATGACACGGTCGAGATCCTGACCAGCCTGAAGTCCGCCGGCGTCCCGTGCTACGCGCTGAGCAACATGGAGCCGGACGCGTTCGCGATCCGCTACGACCGGTTCGCGTTCATGAAGCTGTTCGACGGCTTCGTGATCTCCGGGCACGAGGGCGTGGCCAAGCCCGACCCGCAGATCTTCCGCATCCTGCTGGACCGTTTCGCCCTCGACCCGGCTGCCACCGTGTTCATCGACGACGCGCCACGCAACACCGACGCGGCCCGCGAACTCGGTCTCCGCACCGTGCAGTTCGCCTCGCCCGCCCAGCTCCGCCAGGAACTGCGCCAGCTCGGATATTGAGTGGCCGCGCCGTCGCCGCGGTGCCTAGCGTTCAGACGCGCTGCCGGCCGGGCTGCAGGTCCGGCACTGCGAGGAGATGCGGTTCCCCTGGCTCGACCCGGCCGAGGCGCCGCCGCCGCGCCGGACCCGGCCCGATCACCCCTCGGACATCTGGACGCTCCGCCCCTGGTGCCCGGCGGCCTTCCGGGCGGCGTACAGCGGCAGCCCGCTGATGATCTTCTGGAAGTTCCAGCGAGCCGAAAGCTAGCCGGTCACGCAGCCCGCCAGCCGGTCACGCAGGACGCCGGACGACCGCCTGGGCCGCGATGACCCGCCGCCCGTCGAAGGTCAGCGCGGGCGAGCCGTACAGCTCGTATCCCTGGTCAAGCGCGTTACTGACCCGCTGGCAGAACTCGGCGTCATCCGGGCCGGTCAGCAGCCGGTAGCGGGGCGCCTCGGAAGCATCGCTCACGCCTGAAATGCTATTTAAGGACTGCGCATGGTTGTGGTCCGGGCCCCGGGCCCCGGTCAGCCGCGCCGGCGGTGTTTCCGGGCCTGCCACAGCGCAATTTTGGGGGCGAAGTCGGCGTACTCGTCCGCATAGATACGGCTGTAGGTGTCCTGGTCGGCCTGCTTGTCCGCGAGGATCAGCGTGGTCAGCGCATCCTCGACGCTGGAGTCGTAGCGGTCGAAGAACGCGGTGCCGGCCAGCGAGACCGGCAGGATCTCCGCTGTGAGATTCCGGTCGAGCTCCTCGATCGTGCCGATCTTGGCCCACCGCACGATGCTCAGCAGGTTGCTGCGGTCCCTGGCCAGCCGGGTCGACGGCATAACCGTGCCGCCGCCGGCCGCGATCATCTTCTCGATCGGCTCGCGCTTGCCGCTGTCGTCGATGTAGGCCGCGACCGACGCCTCGTCCAGCGGGATGTCGAGCTGGCCGCTGCGCACGTCCGCGGCGTACTCCGCGGCGATCCGGTTCCGCGCGTCCCGCAGCTCGGAGAACTGCTCGTCGGCCAGCTCGAACAGCGCGCTCAGCCGGAACAGGCTGCGCCGCAGCTCGCGCGGGAACTCCATCGGTGACTTGTAGTCGAGCTTGTGGTTCACCCCTGACCAGGCGTGCTGCAGCGCGGTCCGGACCTGGATCTCCGCGCGGATATCCCGGAAGTGCCGCCACTCGGCGAGCCTCTGGCGGTCGGCCGACAGGCCGACGATGTGGTGCACCGAGGCGTAGCCGAACTGGCCGGGGGTCGAGCGCCCCGGACTTATCCACCGAGTTCGTCTCGTCGACCTCGAACTCGCCCTTCAGGATGTCGCCGACCCGCCCGACGTCCTCCAGGTGGTACGTGATGATCCGGATGCAGGCCAGGTCGGTGATCTCGGCCAGCGGGTCCTTGTACTTCGT
>CAVSMT010000004.1:0-225949 GCA_963729135.1 uncultured Actinomycetes bacterium | reverse complement strand
GTCGACGCCGTGAGCAACCTCGGACGCGCCACTGGGACATTTTGGCCGTTTCCCCCGCGCGCGTTTTCCGGGTTTTTTCCGCGGCCAGGTCGGCAGCGAGATCGCTAGACCCACCTGTGCTCGGGTACCCGTACCCGGCCCCGCGCCTCGACGTCTGCTTCGGTCGCGCACGGCCGGCAGAGCGCCTCGAGCTCGTCTGGTGGAGCGAGCTCGGGCCCGCCGGCGTGGAGCGGGTAGATGTGGTGGACGACCAGCAGCGACAGGTCGCCGCAGCGCTCGCAGCGGTGGCCGGCCCGACGTAGGACGACCCGGCGTAGCGCCCGCCACTTCGCGCCGCCGACCCTGCGGTGAGTGGAGCAGAGGCCCATGTGCACGGCGATGTTGGGGCAGCTTGGAACGCCGCAGACGGTCGGTGCTCGACTCATCCCCCATTCACCGCGAACCCCTTGCCACCCCACCGCTCGCGCGGTACTGGTCGACGCAGCGAGGAGCTAGCGAGCTACCGGGTTGTTCGTGATCGGGAATAGCGCCAAGCCGCCGCCTCCTCGAATCCCGATCTGGACACCGCGGACGCCTCCGATCGGAGCCGACACCACGGCCGAGCAGCGACCTGAACAGCGGAGGTACGTGACGGTGGCACCGGAGTGTGAAGCGCTCAGCAGGCGCACGAAGATACCGCCGCCGCCGAACAGGTGGCCGTCTCGTGTTCGGAGCGTCCAGGTGACCCGGACGGGCGCTCCTGCGGAAGCGGTGAGAGGGACAGGAGCGGCGAGGGTTGCTCTGACTCCGTCCTTGCCGGCCGCCGGCAAGGCGGCGATCAAGGTCACCGTCGCGATGATGGCTAGCCCAACCGCGCCGCGCGTGAGATTCATCTCGCCGCGATTTTAAGGACTGGCCGCCCCGGAGCGCAACCACGGCCAGTCGCCCCAGTAGCGCGCCTCTCGTTGTCGCCGCGGTGCTACCCGCCCCACGCCACCCTTGCGACGCCAAGTTCGGGCGTGAGGGACACTCATATGGAGTGCGGGCTGTCAACTGCGCAGGGGTAGATGGCCCCGCTGGTTTTGCGGGGTCGGTTCGGCGGGGGGAGCGCATCGGCTGTCGTCGACGGCTGTGTCGCGACTCATATGCGCGGGTTGGTGCCGCATGACCGGGTGTGCGAGATGAGGAGCGGGGCCGTTCTCTGGCGTCGAGCGTGGCCGGTTAGGGCTGCTCACAGTGTTCCCTCGGGTCGCTCCTCGCGTCGGTGCGCCGGTGCGCTCTCCTCGCCGAGTCGTTGGTGGTGCGGCTACTCCATGGTCGCGAGCGCCCAGCAGTGTCCGGCGAGCTCGCGCGCGACGGCGACCACGACGATCAAGCGCGGCTTGCCTCGGGCCTCGAGCGCGTTCCAGCGTCCGTGCAGCCTGCGGGCACTCGAGTCCGCTTGGGCTCGCACGGCGAGGGACTTGCCGGTGCGTCTGCGTTCCAGCGTGACGCTGAGGCGCGGAGCGCTGCGTTGATGCCAGGCAGCTTCGATCAGAAGCCGGCGTGCGTGCGTGTTGCCGGTCTTGGTGATCCCGCCTTGACGGCGGCGCTCTCCGCTGGAGCTCTCGCTCGGGGTGAGCCCGAGGAAGGGTGCGAGTGATTCGGGCCGGAACCTGTTCCAGTCGCCGAGCTCGACGGTCAACGCAAACGCGGTGAGCGTGGAGACACCCCGGAGACAGACGAGCCGCTCGACGACATCGACGTACGGCTCGCTCGCGGCCAGCTCGGCGATCGCTTTGTCGAGCGTGTCCCTCCTGGTCTTCGCGTCGATCATCCGGCTGTAGCACTCGTCGAACACGATCGCGAGCGGCCCGTCTTGGAACCGCTGCTTGCGAAGCCACGCGTCGTGGGTCCGCGTCCACGCGGTCGCGTCGTATACCGCCCCATGGCGCAGAAGGAGCTTCGAGAGCCGGTGCCGAGCCCGCATCAGATCGCCCCGAGCGTCCTCGCGCGCACGGACGAGATCGCGCGCGGCCTCCTCTGCCGGACCGGGCACCCGCACGGGGGTGATCTCACCGAGCCGAAGCAGCCTCGCCAGCCGCTCGGCATCCCGCCGGTCAGTCTTGACTCGATCGGCCGCGGGCCTGATCTTCGACGGCGCCGCGACAACGCAGCTGATCCCTGCCTCGGCACACGCACGCGCAAGCCGATACCCGGTTGGCCCGGCCTCGTACACGACCCGAACCGGCGCCGGCAGCGTCTTCAACCATGCCACCGTCGCCTCAGCGCCCGGCGGCACCCTCAGCGACCGCACCTCACCGCTCCCCATATCGATCACACCCGCGACCACCGACCGAGCGTGCACATCAAGCCCGACCCAGCTACCTTCGCTCATAACCGGCGCCTCCCGTAATTGCGGCTCTACCGCCGGGCCGATCCCGACGGCAACCCGCGCCTAACTTACGAGCGAGGCGCCGGGCACTCCATACGGTCTCGCCCAGCAGTCGTCCTTGGCGTTGGCTAAGGGCCGGATAACGTCAGCGCGGTGAAGTTCATTCGCTACCTGGTGTCTGCTTCGCTGTTCTGGTGGGCGTGATGTTGGTTCTCTACGGTGTTCTCGGGCTCGCGTTCAACGAGCCGCAAGGTGGCTCGACATACGTGACGCTCGCCGGCCATCGTCTCGACGCGCATCGCGTTGGCGCTGTGTGCCTCGTGCTGGGGTTTGCTGTCATCGCTGCCGCTGTCGGGGTTCTGCGACGTGGCCGCGTTCGCTCCTGATGTCCACCGCCTCGGGGTGTATTGCGACACGTTGGCGCAGGCAAGCGGCATCCGCGTGCCGGGACACTGTCGTCAGTGCGTGCCGGTGTGGCAACTCGCGCTGACCGAACCATCCCGGCGCAGAGCGACCGCAACCACGACTGGGACGACGTTCTTGCCGCTGTATCCGCTGCTCGATGAGGGGCCGGTCTGTGTGGGTACGCCGAGCGCGAGATGGTGGCCGAGGATGTCGCAGGTGACGAGGTCGGCTGGTCGCAGCACTCCGGCCGGGAAGATGCGCCTTGTTCCGGCGAGTATGGCTTCGTGGCGGCGCGCCACTAGGTGCTTCTGGAGCACGTTGTCGCCCATGTCGAAGCGTCGGAGCGTGGCCATCTGCGTCGTCCAGCAGGTCGAGAACGCGCGGTTGATCGGCCTACTGTTCAGCCGCCCGGTGATCGTGACATCCCACCAGGATGTCGGGCCGCCCATACAGACGAAGGGCTTCGGCTTCGTAACCAGCCTCGGCGCAGCCGCCAGCGCAGCACACGCGCCTGCCGGATTAGGAAGGTCGCCACCCGTCGGAGCACAGTCGATGTGGAAGACCGCACGACCTACGTTCGAGTTGAGGGCGACCATCGTGAGATCTGTCGCAGACGACGAGCCACCGCCACCACACCCCGCGGCCAAGCCGACGACAACGAGGCAGAGGACTACGGACGGCGAGAGCACGGAGTACGGGAGGCGCTTCATCGACATCTCGTCACACCCTCTTACGTCGCGGTGGCCGATCTCGTCACGCAGAGCGTAGGACGTTCCCAAT
Organism: uncultured Actinomycetes bacterium; assembly: GCA_963729135.1. Lineage (GTDB taxonomy): Bacteria > Actinomycetota > Thermoleophilia > Gaiellales > Gaiellaceae > PALSA-600. Next base: position 222,411 of record CAVSMT010000004.1, on the reverse strand, counting down.
GCGGGGCGTGTTAGCGCTGGAGCGGGCCGACCAACCGAGCGGGCGCTGCCCTCGCGCCCACTCGCGAGGCGCCGGCGACGGCTGCTACGAGGCGACGTGCAGCACTCTCGGCGCGGCCTGCTCGACCTGCCGCTGCTCGTACTCGCGGATGCGCGCGGCGTCTGCGGCAACCGACGTCTGCTCGACGCCGGCGCGGATGGCGTCGAACAGTTCGGCGACCACGTACACGCTCGGGCCCGGCCTGTGGGTTGCTGACGAGCGTGGAGCGCGTCTGCGGCACGGCGGCGAGGACGGGGAGCTTCTCGCCTTGGCGGCAGGCGTGCATCCACCAGAGCGCCTGCCGTCGACGTGCCCGCTCCTGCTCGGCGGCTTCGAGTCGGTTCAGGAGCTCGAGCTCGGCGGCCTCGGCCTTCTCAAGGTCGGCCGCGAGCGCGTGCTCCCACTGGTCGATCGACTGGGCGAGCGCCTCGTCGAGCACGGCCTGGGCGCGCTGCAAGCGGAGCTCCTCGCCGGCGAGACGACGCTCTGCATCGGCGAGCCCACGCCGGGCCGCGTCCTCGGCCGGTGTGCCGGGATCGTCGCGGCCGGCGTCGAGCGCGTCGGCGAGCAGCGCGCGATCCTCGATCACGCGCCTGCTCGATCGCGCGCGTCGCCTCCTCGGTCGTTCGCCCTCGCAGCGGCGAGGTCGGCCTCGCGGTCGGCCAGCACCGCCGCCGCCCGACTGACCGCCTTCGGCATCACGAGGTCGGGGAGCGGCTGGGCCATCAGCGCCCGCCGAGATGGTCGTCGAGGTCGACGTCGATCGAGGCGCACGCCGCCGGGATCGCGAAGCAAGCGCGCGACTCGCGCGCCGGCCCGGATGCGGTCCGAGAGCTCCATTCGACGAGGCGCGTGCCGGCGGCGGCCCGGCGGCGGCACCGCCGACACCGATCCCGATGCGTCCGACCGGCTCGACCGGAGGCCCGTCCGGCCCGACCGCCGGGCCGCGGCCGGATGCCTGCCGGATCAGGTCGTTCATGGCGGTCACACCGACCGCCCGACTCGCCGCTCTGATGAGCTTGTTCATGCGGGCGCCCTTGGCTCGCCGGCGAACCGGCCACCTTGGTCGCGGGCGCGCTCGCCGGGTCGGAGCGCCGACCTCGCGCGCCATCGCCTTCGCGTCGGTGTGGAGCTCGTCGACCGAGGTTCCGACGAGCCGGCGGCTCGCGGCTTCGTCCAGGCCGTGCTCGCGGCCGACAGTGAGCTTCGCGTACTCGATCAGCTTCGCGGTCGCGTCGGCGTCCACGCTGCCAGTGTAGGCACCGGCCTCGCCGCGTGCTCGGCGGCTCTGGGCGTCGACTCCGAACGTTGCTACGCCTCCCACTCGCCACCGTCATTGTCGGCACCGGCGTCCCGCCGTGCCGGTGAACGATGACCCGCCTGGGTCATACCCGGCCACACACGCCGCCCTACATTGAATGCAGAGAAGCCCAAGGCCCGACGTCTGAACGTCGGACTCACCTAGCGGGCTTCCATCGACCCGAAAGACTTTGGAGGGAATACCCTTGAAGAAGATCATCCTCGCGGCCGCCGTTATGGCCGTCGCATCATGGCAGTCGCCTTGTTCGCCTCGGCTGACGTGGGGCGCTACCAGACGCAGTCCATGACGATCACCGCCGTGCAGCCGAAGGACGTCGCCGGTCAGTGGGACGACGTCTGGACGCACACGTTCACCGTCACGGTGAACCCGTGCGACGGCTCGTTCTTGGGCGCCGGCTCGGTCAGCGGCACCCGAGCGCGGGGGCACGGCTTCTCAGCAACGAGTCGATCACCGGCCCGCTCAGCGGCGGCAAGGTCACTTCGTGTCGACGCGCAGCCTCGACGGTTTGGTGTACCACGCTGAACGACGCACCGCTCAACAACTCGACGGTGACGGTGGCGAGCCTCCCCGTCGGTCGTGGATCCGATCGAGATGCAGGTCAGCGCGACGACGGCCGACCTGACGCACTTCAAGAACCACGGCGACTACGTTTCGTCGCAGGGCGGCGGCTCCGACGCGGCCCACTCCTGCATCGGGATGCCCATCAAGTAATGGGCGTCGAGCAGTAGCTGGTCTACGAGGGCGGCCTTCGGGCCGCCCTCGGTCGTGGGGAGCAGGACGCGGTAAGGATCGCGCGGTTCGCGATGAAGGCGGCCGAGGGCAGGCACCGCCCGAGAGCGCGCGCGCACTCATGTCGAACCGATCAGGCGTGTTGCGCGAATACGAGGAGGCCAGTGCGGCCATGGCCGGTTGGGTTCGCGCCGTCGTCGACTGGGGCGTCGGGCGGCGCGACCCGACCAGTAGGGCCGACCCGCGCGCTTACCGGCGGGTCGGCCGCCGCCTAGCGGCAGGCCGTAGGCGCCCTCCGCGGGCCGCTACGGCCCGGCGGGGGCCGGCGCAGCTACGGGCCTGCCCGCGGCGCCCAGCGGGACGGCTCGCCGACGGCGGCGACCGCCGACCGGCCGCCGCCCGTCTCCCGCCGAGGCGAGATTCCGTGGGGAACCGGTGGGGGAACCTTCCGCGCTTCCGCGACGCGAGCGGCACACCTGACCCGAGGCTTTAAGCCGTTTTGGCTCTACGCCAAGTGCCGGTATACCCCCAGCGGGATTCGAACCGTGGGCGGCGTGCCGCTCACAGCTATCGCTGCGCCCGTAGCAACGGCTTCACGACCGACGACGGCGTGTCGAGCCCGGCGGCGCCGTGATCCGCGGTGAGCGCGGCCGCCTTCCAGGCGAGGTCGACCCCGCTCACGGCGGCGACGGCGGCGACGACGAGCGGCGGCCGCGACCAGTGCACACGGCGAGACCGGGAAGCGAGACCGGGACGCGGATGCGCAAGGACCACCTCGGGACCATCGGCAGCCGGCGGCCGCGGCTGAAGCGAGCTCCGTCCGCTGGATCAACGAGGAAGCAGCCGCCGCCGGACGGGCGGATGGGTCGTTACGCAGTTGGCACCACTGACCTGTCGCGACCCTCGGGCCGGCGCGGCTCCCGCCGGGTCCGCGGCCGACTCCGGCGACGGCGAACGCGAGCGGCGGCGAGCCGCGCCGAGGGTCACGGTTCCCGTGCCCTGGTGACGGAGGCTCCGGCGGCCAGGACGTTTCAGCCGCGGCCGGCTGCGGACGCCGGCGTGCGCTGCGCGGAGTGCGCGATCGACGCGACCGGCCGCGCGGAGCGCTTCCGAGCCGATGTCCCTGGGACGGCGATGCGCCGGAGACGGTGTTCTTCTGCCAGCCGGGCAGGAGTTCGGCGACGGCTAGATGATCGACGAGTCACCGCCTCCTGCGGGCTAGGATGCGACGCCCAGCTGCCGGCTCTAGAAGCGCGAACTCGTACCCGGATACGGGCCAGCCCCGATGGCGTTCCCTGTCACATCCGTCAGCCCGGTGTCTGCGGTGTAGCTCGGAATGGAAGCCGCCACGCCCGTGGCACTACCGGTCCCAGAACCCAGCGTGATCGTCATTGTCTTGGCGGCCTGATTCCACGCGACTATCGATTGGCCGCTGCCGTTGCCGTTGAAGGTCGTCGTTGCGCCGACGTAGTCGGCATTGAGAGCAACGCTCACGAACTTGAAGCCACCGGTGCATCCAGTCACCGCCACGGTCAGGATGTCATTCGCGCCGTTGTTCGTGATGGTGACGATGACGACGCCACCGTTTCCTTGCCTCGACTGGCTGGTGCCATTGTTGAGCCAGATACCCGGGCAGAACGTCGACGGATCCATGGCTTCGCTGTACGTCACGGTGAGCGTGTCTCCCGAGTCCGCACGACCCAATGTCCCTCCGTTTGCGAGAACGACGTTCGTGGCGGTCGGTGCTGTCGTGTCGTACGTCCAGGTAGCGGTCTGGGCCGAAGCGTTCGTGTTGCCGACGTTGTCGATCGTCTCGACGGTGACGCTGTACGAGTCGCCGTCGGTGAGGTTTGTGGCAGCCTCGGCGAAGCTCCAGCTCGTGGTCCCGGATGTGGCGACGAAGTTGGTCGTGCAGCTGTTCACGGTGAAGGCGCCGGTGGCATCCGCGCACTTGCCGCTCGTCGTGTCCTTGACCGACACGAGAACCTGCGCGACTCGGAGCCGGCGCCGTCCGTGGCCGTACCCGCGATCGACCCAGTCCAGGTGCCCGCGTTGTACGCGCTTCCGGAGGCTGGGAACGTGACGGCAGCAGTCGCGTTGGTGTTGTCGACCGTGAAGGTGAGCGACGTGGTCCCGCTCGTGTTCCCGACGTTGTCTGTGCTCGTGAACGTCTTCGCGCCGGGCGCGCTTGGATTGGCCGTCCACTGGTACGTCGTCGACTGGTACGGACCGCCGGACGGAGTCGAGACGGTCTCGGCGTTTGAGTCCACCCGGTCGTCGCGATCGCCGGGAACGTCGCGGAAGCCGGTCCTGAGAGCGCATCGCTCACCGTGTTGACGAGGCTGAACGAACCCGTCGTGTTCCCCTTGTAGAAGAGCGTCCCGTTCGGCGCACTCATGAACGCGCCGACCGGCGCAGGCGAGGTCGCGAGAGTCAACGAGTTCGTCGGCGCGGCGCTGTCGAGCGTGATCGTGATCGTGAGCGGCGACGTCGTCGTCCCGGCGTTGTTCTGCGAGCCCGTGATGTTTCCGCTGCCGCTCGCAGTGGCGGTGCTCCGGGTGTACGTCCGTGAGTTACCGGTGCCGGACGCCGTCCAGCCGGAGATCGCTGGGAAGGTCGGCGTTCCGGTGATCCCGGACTGGGCGTCGCTCACCGTTGCAGTGAAACTGTCCGTGCCGGAGGCGCGGAAGTAGACCGGGCCGAAGCCCGTCGCGAAGACCGTCGTTCCGCTCGAGGTGAAGGTGAGCGTCGGCGCGGTCGTGTCGACCTTCACCGTGGTGAGATCGCGACACGTTGCCGACGTTGTCGATGACGATCAGCTTGTACGTGTAACACTGGCCGGTGGTATCCCGCCGGCCGCGTTGTGCCGGTGATCGTCGTCGGTGTGCTGAACGGCGTCGTCGGCGTGGTGCCGCACGTGCCGCCCGCGATGCCGTCGCTCGACGAGAGCGCGAACGACTGCACGGTTAGCGTCGACGCCGCAATCCCCGAGCCCGAGTCGGTGTAGTTCGTGCGCGTCCCGATCGTGAACGTCGTGACCTTGTGTAGCCGGTCGTTCCGACCGCGCTGGCGCTCTGGCCGTTCACGGTCAGGACGCCGCCGCCGGCCGGCCCGTCCGTATCAGGGGTGACCGTGAACGCCGCCGGTATCGTCAGACTCGCGTTGTTGGTCGCGGTCGCCGTCTGGGAACCGGAAGCGTCGCGGCCGCACCCGACCAGGCGTAGACAGTCGAGTACGGCGAGCTGGGGTCAGTGCCACCGCCGCTTGTGAACCCGGAAAGCGCGGGGAAGATCAGCTTCAGGATCCCGGAGTCGGTGTCGGTCGAGGTCGCGCCGGCTGTGAAGCCGCCCGCGAAGCCAGCCTGCGGGTTGATGAACACGTCGCTGCCGCTGATGAACGTATTGCCCGTCGCAGCCGAAGGCGTCACGACAGGCGCGCTCGGCGCGGTCGTGTCGACCTTGACCGTCGTCGAGATACCGACCGTGTTCCCGACGTGGTCGGTGCCGGTCAGGGTGTAGGTGTAGCAGCGCCCCGTGATGATCCGCCGGGCTGTGTGGTGCCGCTGATCGTCGTCGGCGAGCTGAACGGGGCCGACGCTGCGCCGCAGGTGCCGTCGACGATGCCGCCCGACGAGGTGAGCGCGAACGACTGCACGGTCAGGTCGACGAGGCGATCCCCGAGCGGCGTCGGTGTAGTCGTACGTGTACCGATCGTGAAGATCGTGCTGCTGCTGTATCCCGACGTCCCGCCGCCGCTCGCAGCTCTGACCGTTGACGATCAGTGCGCCGTTGATCGGCGGGGTCGTATCCGGAGTGACGCGTGAAGCTGCCCGTTTCGGTCAGCGCGGCGTTGTTGGTCGCGGTGACGGTCTGCGCACCGGAACCGGTCGCACCGCGCCCGACCACGCGTAGGTGGTCGAGTACGGCGAGCTGGTGTCGGTGCCACCGCCGCTGGTGAACCCGGTCAGAGCCGGGAAGATCACGTTCAGGATCCCGGAGTCGTTGTCGGTTGAGGTCGCTCCGACGGTGAAGCCGCCCGACTTGCCGGCCTGCGGGTTGATGAAGACGTTGCTGCCGCTGATGAAGGTGTGGCCCCGGTCGCGCCGAAGGGGTGACCGCGGGCGCGCTCGGCGCGGTCGTGTCGACCTTGACGGTCGTCGAGATGCTGGCTCGTGTTGCCGACGTTGTCGGTGCCGGTCAGCGTGTAGCGGTAACAGCGGCCGGTGACGATCCCGCCCGGCTGTGTCGTGCCGGAGACGTCGTCGGCGAGGAGAACGGAGCCGACGCGGCCCGCAGGTGCCGTCGGCGATCCCGTCGGACGAGGAGAGCGCGAACGACTGCACGGTCAGCATCGAGGAGGCGAGCCCGGACCCGGCGTCGGTGTAGTCCGTGCGCGTGCCGATCGTGAAGCTCGTGCTGGTGCTGTAGCCGGATGTCCCGCCGCCGCTCGCGCTCTGGCCGTTCACGGTCAGCACGCCGCCGGGGGGTTCGTCGTGTCGGGGGTGACGGTGAACGCCGGTGTTGGTGAGGCGCGCGTTATTGGTCGCGGTGACCGTCTGCGAGCCGGACGCGCCAACCGCGCCCGACCAGCTGTAGGTGCCGTCGAGAACGGTGAGCTGGTGTCGTCGCCGCCGCCGGTCGAGAAGCCGGTGAGGGTTGGGAAGTTGACCTTGAGGATCCCGGATCGCTGTCGGTCGAGGTCGCCGAGGCGGTGAAGCTGCCCGACTTGCCGGCCTGCGGGTTGATGTACGCGGTCGTGCCGGTGATGAACGTGTTCCCGGTCGCGCCGGAGAGCGTGATCGCCGGCGCGCTCGGCGCGGTGGTGTCGACCTTGACGGTGGTCGAGATGCTGACGGTGTTGCCGACGTTGTCGGTGCCGGTCAGGGTGTAGAGGTAGCAGGTCGGCCCGGTCAGCGACTGCGCGATCGGGTCGAGCGGCTCGTGATCGTGGTCGGGCTTCCGAAGCTGCCGCAGGTGCCGTCGACGATCCCGTCGGAGGACGAGAGCGTGGCCTGGTCGCGGACGAGGGTCGAGGACGCGAGCCCGGATCCGGCGTCGGTGTAGTCGGTGATCGCCGAGATCGAGAAGCTGCCCGAGTTGTTGTAGCCCGTCGTCCCGCCGCCGCTTGCGCTCTGGCCGTTCACCGTCAACACGCCGCCCGTCGGGTTCGTCGAGTCGTTCGTGAACGTGAGCGTCGGCGCGGCCGTCGTGTTGCCGGCGACGTCGGCGCCGGTCACGACCTCGGTCGGCGAGGAGGACGTGCCCTCGGCCCAGGTGAAGGTGTTCGAGTCGTATGGGCCGCCCGGCGGAGTGCTCACGGTGCTCGGCGTGTGCGTCCAGCCGGTCGTCGTGCCGCCGAGCGCCGCGGTCGCGCTCGACGCGGGGCCGGAGCCGCTGTCGGCGACCGCGTTGCGGATCTTGAAGCTGCCGCCCGAGCCGCCGCCGGTGCCGCGGTAGTAGATCGTGCTGCCCGACTTGAACGAGCTCGTCGCCGGAGACTGCGTCGTCAGCGAGAGGGAGTTCGTCGGCGCCGTGTTGTCGATGTGGAAGGTCACCGATGTGCCGGGCGACTGCACGTTCGACGCGTTGTCCCTCGCGTACGAGGTGACGGTGTACGAGCCGTCGCCGCCGCCCGCGGTCGCGAAGTTCGAGGCGGAGAACGCGAGCGTCCAGCTCGTCGTCCCGGTCGCCGCGAACTTGACCTCGCTCGAAGACGTGAAGTCGGTCCCGTTCCAGTAGTTGCCGCCCGGGCCGAGGACCGAGACGTCGACGTGGGCGAGGCCCGAGCCGCCGACCTCGTCGGCCGCGGTGCCGCAGATCGAGGCGGCGCAGCCGAGGACGCCGAACGTCCAGCCCGCGTTGTTGTAGTAGCTCGCGGTCGGGAAGGTGATCGCCGACGTCGGCGCCGTCGCGTCGCTCGCGACGGTCACGGTGTTCGTGAACCCGCTCGTCGCCGTCCAGCTGTGGTACTTCGCGGCGATCTTGTACTCGACCGTCCCACTGCCCGGCGTGTCGGTGCACGTGAAGTGGCCGGACGCGTTCGGGGTGCCGCTGCTCGACGGGATCGTCGCGCCGCCGCACGCGGGGCCGATGTCGCCGCCGCTTCCGTCGTAGCGTTCGACCGTGTAGCTGTCGGCAGGAGTGCTGTTGCTCAGAAGCGCGGCATCCCATGCGACGGTGACGTTCGCTCCGCTCACGCTCGCGGTCTGGTTCGTCGGGGCGTTCAGCGTGCCGGCACTAGCGGCTCCGCTCCCTGCACCGGTGGTCGTCCAGTAGGCGATCGCGCCGAGTGCGGCCACGGCGGCGACGACGATCACGCCGGCGAGTGTGAGCCGCTTCTTGGAGCCGGAGACGAGTCGGATCGCGCGGGTCATGGCGTCCCCGTGTAGGTGAGGTTGACGGTCGCGCCCTTGCAGCCGTCCTGGTTGACGGGGCGGTTGATCAGGCGGACGGTCGGCCAGGTGGTCGAGGCGAAGCCGAGCGAGGAGAGGCTGCTCGTGCCCTGCGGGATGTAGAACGGGTATGCGCCGCTGAACTGCGTGACGGCGAAATCAACCGTGCCGCAGGGATGGCTGAGCGTCGCGTTCGGGGCGGTGACCGAGGCGATCGTCACGGTCAGGTTGTTGACCTGGACACCGTTGACGCCGCTGCCGCCGTTGCCGGCGTTCGGATTGTTGAAGGTCAGGTTGATCGACGACCCGCTCGGCGCCAATGTCGGGTAGAGCGGGCTGACGGCGGTGCCGCTGATCGTGTAGTTCTGCGCCGTGCCGGCCGCGACTTTCCAGCTGTAGGAGATCGTCCCGGAGACGTTCCCGGCGGCGTCGACGGCGCGGACGGCGAACTGGTGCTGGCCGTTGTTGGTTGTCTGGACGCCGTAGGTGAGCGGCGGCGTGCACGGCTGATTGGGGCCGCCGAGTGACGGCACGGTGGTGCTGAAGGAACCGTTCTCTTCGCTGCACTCGTAGTGGTCGATGTCGGCGGCGGGGAGGTGCGGCGTCCAGTCGAAGTTCGAGGTCGCGGTCGAGTTCGGGTCGGGCGGCGTCAGCGTGAAGACCGGCATGGGCGGGTTGATCGTGTCGACCTGCCACTGGCGGCTCGCGATCGCGCTGAGGTTGCCGGCCGCGTCTCTAGCCTCGACGCGGAACGTGTTCAGGCCCTGCGCCACGCCCGAGTACGACTTCGCGCTCGTGCAGGGCGTGAAGTCGGCCGGTTTGTGCTGTTGAGGCTGCAGAGGAAGGTCACGCCCGCGTCGCCGGTGAACGAGAACGACGCGTTCGTCGTCGTCGTCCAGTTCGGGAGCAGCGGCGGGCCGGCGGTGATCGTCGGCGTCGCGGGCGGCGTCGTGTCGAACGTGTAGGCCTGGCCGGCGACCGGCGGCGTGCCGCCGAGCAGGTTGCCGCGACGTCCTGGATCGTGCCCTTGACCGTGAGGTTGAGCCGATCGAGCCGCTGTTTGAGCCGGTCGTGCCGGTCGTCGAGGCGGTGACCGTCCAGGTCGCGGACGGCGCGCCGCCGATCGCGACCGCACGAGCGATCGTTGGCGCGCTGCCCCTGAGTCCGCTTGTCGGCAAGGCGTGAAGTTGGCGGTGCCGACGTTGTTGACCGGCTCGCTGAACGTGACCGTCCAGTGCAGCGGGCCGGCGTTCGTCGGGTTCGGGTCGGCGCGGTTGATCGAGGTGACCGTCGGGGCGGTCAGGTCGATCGTCCACGTGTACGCGGCCGGCGAGCCGGTGTTGCCGGCGTTATCCCTCGCTTCGACGCGGAACGTGTGGCTGCCGGCCGCGAGGCCCGTGTAGCTCTTCGGGCTCGAGCACGTGGCGAACGCGGAGCCGTCGAGCGAGCACAGGAACGTTGCGCCCGCCTCGCCGGTGAACGAGAAGCTCGCGTCGTGGCGTTGGTCGGATTCGCCGGGAACGCGGTTATCGTCGGCGGCGCGGGCGGCGTCGTGTCGACCGTCCAGGTGAAGCTCGCGGGCGAGCTGAGGTTCCCGGCGGCGTCCTTGGCCTGGACGGTGAAGGTGTGCGACCCGTCGGAGAGGCCGGCGTAGGTCTTCGGGCTCGTGCACGGCGCGGGCACGCCGACGTCGAGCTGGCACTCGAAGGTGACCCCGGCCTCGGTGTCGGTGAACGAGAAGCTCGCGCTCGTCGAGGCGGTCGGGTTGGCCGGCGTCGAGGTGATCGACGGCGCCGGCGGCGCGGTCAGGTCGATCGTCCAGTGGTACTCGACCTGGTTCGAGACGTTCCCGGCCGCGTCGACGGCCTCGACGTGGAGGGTGTGGTTGCCGGCGGCGAGGCCCGGGAAGCTCGCGGGGTTCGAGCACGGCGTGTAGTTCGCGGCCGGGTCGAGCTTGCAGATGTACGTCACGCCGGCCTCGGTGTCGCTGAAGGTGAAGACAGCGGTCGTGTGGTTGTCCGGGCTCGGCGGGCCGGCGATCGTCGGCGCCGGCGGCGGCGTCGTGTCGACCGTCCACGTGTACGAGGTCGCGGTGCTGACGTTCCCGACCGCGTCGATCGCCTGCACCGAGAAGGTGTGCGAGCCAGGCGTTGACGCCGCCGTAGTTCTTCGGGCTCGTGCAGGCCGCGTACGCGGCGCCGTCGAGCTTGCACTGGAACGTGACCGGCGACTCGGTGTCGCTGAACGAGAAGTTCGCCGACATCGCGTTGGTCGGGTTCGCCGGGAACACCGTGATCGTCGGCGCGGGCGGCGGCGTCAGGTCGACCGTCCACGCGAAGCTCGTCCCCGAGCCCGACGTTCCCGGCCGCGTCCTTCGCCTCCACCGTGAAGGTGTGCGAGCTGCCGGAGAGCCCGCTGTAGCTCGTCGGGCTCGTGCACGGCGTGAACGCGCCGACGTCGAGCTGGCAGAGGAACGTCGCGCCCGCCTCGCCGGTGAACGAGAAGCTCGCGCGTCGTCGCGGCGGTCGGGTTCGTCGGGTGCGCGGTGATCGTCGGCGCCGCCGGCGGTGTGAGGTCGATCGTCCACGTGAAGCTCGCCTCGGCGCGCTGATGTTGCCGAGCGCGTCCTTCGCCTCGACCTGGAAGGTGTGCGAGCCGGCGCCGAGGCCGAGTACGGCTGCGGGCTCGTGCACGCGGCGAACGCGGCGGCGTCGAGCTTGCAGAGGAACGTCGCGCCGGCCTCGGTGTCGCTGAACGAGAAGCTCGCACTCGTCGCGTTGGTCGGGTTCGCGGGCGACGCGGTGATCGACGGCGCCGGCGGCGGCGTCAGTGTCGACCGTCCAGGTGAAGCTCGTCGGCGAGCTCGACGTTGCCGGCCGCGTCCTTCGCCTCGACCTGGAAGGTGTGCGAGCCGCTCGCGAGCGACGAGTACGGCTGCGGGCTCGTGCACGCGGCGAACGCGGCCGCGTCGAGCTTGCAGAGGAACGTGACGCCGGCCTCGCTGTCGGTGAACGAGAAGCTCGCCGTGGTGGCGTTCGTCGGGTTCGCCGGGTTCGCGGTGATCGACGGCGCGGGCGGCGGCGTCGAGTCGATCGTGAACGACGCGCCCGCCTGCGACCCGGCCGGCGTCGTGTTCCCGGCGTTGTCGGTCGCCCGCGCGTGAACGACGTACGAGCCGCTCGGCGGCGCTGGCAGCGGGACGTAACCGACGAAGGTCGTGCCCGAGCCGCCGGTAGCCGTCGCCGGGTTGAACACCTCGGTCGCCGAGCCGAAGCTCGAGCCGTTCCAGTACTTGCCCGTCGAGACCTGCAGGATCGAGGCCGTCCCGGAGGCGACGCCGCCCGCGTCGGTCGCGCTCCCGCAGACGCCGATGTTCGGCGCGCAGCCGGCGTTCCACGAGGCGGCGTTGTACGAGCCCGCCGTTGGCCGGGAACGTGATCGTCACCGCCGGCGCGGTCAGGTCGACCGTCCACGTGTACGAGGTCGGCGAGCTCGTCTTGCCGCCCGCGACCGCCTGCACCTGGAAGGTGTGACTCCCGGCCGCGAGCCCGGAGTAGCTCGCCGGGCTCGCGCAGTTCGCGAACGCGCCGAGTCGAGCTTGCACTGGAACGTCGCCCCGGCCGTCGTGTCCGTGAACGTGAAGCTCGCGCTCGTCGCGTCGGTCGGGTTCGCCGGCTGCCCGGTGATGCTCGGCGGCGGCGGCGCCGGAGCCGCAAACGCCCCCGACGCGAACATCAGCGCGCCAACGACCGTCCACACGAGGACACCGAGCAGCACCAGGCGACGAGTCCTGGTGCTCCTAGCTGTCCTCTTGAACTTCCCTGCCATCAGATTCGCTCTCTCGTCTCTCTCGCTGTCGTTTGGTTGTGTGGGAGTTGAAGCGGTGGAGGGGCGGCGAACCGCCCCTCCACCGGTTCTCTACTAGTTGCTCGTGTAGCTATCGTAACCGTCACGCCTTGCAGTCGTCCTGGTTCGTCACCGCGTCGCCCATCTGGAGCGTGATGCCGCTCCTGTACGTTAGCCGTCTGGGCTCGACTCGGCGATGTCCGGTGACTCACCGTCGTCCGTCGCACCGGTGAGGGAGAAGTCCCCCGGGTGCAGGGCGGCTGAGTTTGTGGCCTGATAACTGAACGATCGATCGACGCCGTTGACCGACGTGACGTACTGTTCGGGACGTCGTACGCGTTCGTGTCGAAGTCGCCGGCGAGCGGTGACCGACAAGCCCCTCGGCTACAGCGCGGCACCGGACGAGGTCTGGTTGACCGCGATGCCGGCGTCGGTGCCAACCGTCGTCCGGTGCCGCTGCCGTGCCGTGTCGTCCAGTACGCGTAAGCGCCGAACGCCATCGCGGCCACCGCAACGACCGCGATGAGCCCGATGATGCTGCGCTTCCTGGTGAAGAACTTCATGTGATGTCTCCTTTTCCCTTACCGATTCGAGTGCTTGAAGTCGTCCGAGCGAGGTGCTGTGAGCCCCACCTCGTCGCCCTCCGTCCCGCCTTTCGACGGCGGGCGGCGAGGCCGGGTAGCAGGCTTTCGATCGAGTCGCGACGCACCGACTCCGACCGTTTGGTCAGCCACCGTCCTGTCCGATCCCCCCTTCCTTGGTCGTTGCCGCAAGACCCCCGAGAGCAGGCGGCGAGGCCGACGGAGACGCAGGACGTCGAGTGGTGCGGAGAGACGCTCTACTTGCCGCAGGCCTCGGGTCTGTGTCCCGAGGGGTCAACTACCGGGTTGAACGTAGACGGCAAAGCCGCGCCGTTCAATGGGTCAGCGGGTAGGTCCACCCATTGGTGCGGTCGATCTGGACCGTCCGCGTCACGACCTCGATCCCCCGAACGGGGGATTGCGGATGCGGCTTGTTGTCGGGCGGTGTGCCCGCGGCGTTGCGCTGGAATCGGAGTGCGGGTCGAGCCTCTCCCCGGCCTCGCTACTCTCGCCGTCGCGTGGACTGGCCGGCTCTCCTCGAGCGCGAGCGATCGCGGTACGCCGACGGCGAGGCGCGGCTCGACGCGGAGCAGCTCGTACGGATGGGCAACGCGGCGTACGGCGCCGGGCTCGCGTTGCTCATGCTCGGGCGCGAGGTGGAGGCCGGCGAGTGGCTCGCGCGCGCGGCCGGGCGCTGGCGCGAGAGCTGGGCGTACGCGACGCCGACGTCGTGGGGCCGGCCGATCGGGACGGTGAAGGCGTGGCTTCTCGCCGGCCGCGACGACGAGGCCGAGGAAGCCGCGCGCTGGACGCTCGAGCTCGGGCCCGATCGGGCCGACCCCGCTACGGCGATCGGGCAGTACGCGGCGAGCCTCGCGCTGCTCGCGCTCGGGCGCTGGGACGACGCGGCCGGCGCCGCCGCGACGCTCCGCGGCCGCGACGACTTCCCGCCCGCGGTCGCCGACGCGCTCGCAGCAGTCGCGGCTGGCAACCTCGCGGCGTACGCGGACGCGGTCGACGCCGTCGTCGTCTCGTTCGAGGCGCGCGAGGACTACCTCGAGGACGCGGCCGTCGCCGACACGGCGCTCGTGCTGCAGGCGCTTGCGCGGCGGCGCGGGCTCGCGGTCGAGCGTGCGGGCCTCGCCCATGCTTCCGCCCGGGTGATCGTCGGTTCGACCGCCTGAGGAGCTCGCGGCCGCGACGGTCCTTCGAAGTGGCCCATGTGTACACATGGGCCGACGCTAGAGCCGGCTCGCCGCGGCCGCGTCGAGCAGCACGAGCAGCGGCGTGTCGCCCGTCCGGAGCAGGCTCGCCGGGGCCGCCTCGCTCACCGGCTCACGGAACGCGCGCTCGACCGCCTCGGCCTTGTCGGCGCCCTCGACGAGGAACACGATCCGCCGCGCCTCGAGCATGGCGGGGACGGTCAGCGTCACGCGGTCGACGAACGGCTCGAGCCCGGCCGGGCCGCTCGTCACCCGCCGGCCGCGCTCGGCGAGCTGCGGCGAGCCGGGGAAGAGCGACCCCGCGTGCGCGTCGGGGCCGAGGCCGAGCAGGAGGTAGTCGAGCGTGACGCCGTCGAGCTCGCGCTCGTACGCGTCGGCCGCCTCGGCCGGCGGCAGCTCGCCGAGGATCCGGTGCACCTCCGGCTGGCGCTCGAGCCGGTCGAGCAGCGTCTGCTTCGCGAGGAGGTAGTTCGAGCGCTCGTCGTCGGGCGGCACGCAGCGGTCGTCGCCCCACCAGACCGACGCCGCGCTCCAGTCGGGCTCGAGCGCGGCGGCGAGCTCGTACGCGCGCGCGGGTGTGTGACCGCCGGTGAGCACGATCGTCTCGCCGCGGCGCGCGGCCTCGACGAGCATCTGGGCGACCGGCTCGGCGGGGTCGTCGAAGATCTGGATCTCGGGGTCACTCATCGCCGCGGGCGAGCTCCTTCGAGCGCTCCATCGCGGCGTTGATCGCGTTGAGGAACGCGCCCCGAACGCCGGCGAGCTCGAGCTCGCGAATCGCCCGGATCGTCGTCCCGCCCGGCGAGGTGACCATCTCGCGCAGCTCGACCGGGTGCATGTTCTCGTCGCGGAGGAGCCGCGCGGTCCCGAGCATCGTCTGCACGACGAGCTTCGTCGAGATCTCGCGCGAGAGGCTGAGGAGGATCCCCGCCTCGATCATCGCCTCGGCGAGGAGCGCGAAGTACGCCGGCCCCGAGCCGGAGACCGCGGTGATCGCGTCCATCAGGTTCTCCGGCACCTCGACGACGTCGCCGACCGCGCGGAGCACGGTGTTCGCGCGGTCGAGGTGCTCGCGCTCGGCGTGGCGGCCGGCGCAGACGCCGGCGATGCCCTCGTGGACGGTCGCGGGCGTGTTCGGCATCGCGCGCACGACCGGCACGTCGGCGGCGAGGTGCCGCTCGATCGTCGCGGTCGGGATCGCCGCCGCGACCGACACCACGGTCTGCTCCGGCGTCAGCAGGTGGCCGATCTCGCCGAGCAGCGTCTCGATGTCCTGAGGCTTCACCGCGAGGACGACGACGTCCGCGCCCTGAATCGCAGCCGGGTTCGAGGTCGTCGCCTCGATCCCGTGCTTCTCCTGCAGCTCGGCCGCGCGCTCCTCGCGCCGGCTCGTGGCGACGATGTCGGCCCAGTCCGAGCTACGCAGCCCGGCGATGAGGGACTCGCCGATCTTGCCCGCGCCGAGGATTGCGATCCGCATCGCCCAAGCCTACGAGACCTGCGTGCCATCCGGCGAGGAGGTACACGCTCGCGAGGCCGGCCCACTCGCCGTACGGAGCGAGCAGCGCGTCGGTCTCCTCGGCCTCGACGCGGCGTCCCCACAGCGCCGCGGCGAGCTTGACGAGGCCGAGGTCGCGCGCGAGGCCGCGCTCGAACCGGCCGAGGCCCTGGAGGCAGACGACGCCCACCGACCACGGGCCGAGGCCGCGCTCGCGCTCGAGCCGGCGCGCGACCGCGTCGGTCGGGTGACCCTTCAGCCCCTCGAGGTCGAGCGAGCGGCAGAGCCGGACGAGGGTCGCGGCGCGGCGCTCACCGAGGTCGAGGCCGCGGAGCGCCGCCGGCGAGAGGCGCGCGAGGTCGGCCACGGTCGGCGCGCGGTGGAGGCCGCCGAGCGCGGGCGTCGCCGCGCGGATCACGCGGCGCTCGATCTCGCGCGCGCGGCGCGCGGTGATGAGCTGGCCCGCGACGGCGCGGAGGAGCGCGTGCGCGACCGTCGCGGTCCGCGTCGGCCGGAGCCCGCGGAGGACGCGCGTCGCCTCGCCGACGAGCGGGTCGTCGGCGAAGCGGGCGAGGAACTCCGAGTGGTCGTCGTCGAGCCCGAGCGCGAAGCGGACGTGGTCGACGCCGGCCTCGCTCGCCGCGCGGACGCCGATCGCGCCGTCGGGGCGCTGCCACGCGGCGACCTGCTCGAGCCCGTCCGGCCCGTCGATCGTCGCGGTGAGCACGCCGCCGGAGAGCCGCCGCGTCGCGTCGCCGGCGTGCCGTGCGGAGAGGCGGAGCGAGTACGGGCCACGAGGCCGGAGCTCGACGGCGAACATCGCGCGACTGTAACGGCGCGCTCGTACCGCGTCCGAGACCTGTCCGGGATCCCGGCTCGGCCGCGCCGCCCTCAGCGGTCGGCGGTCGACGGCTCGCCCTGGAGGTTCGAGGCGACGTCGGCGGCGCGCTCGAAGACGTCGAGCGCCTCGTGCTCGCGCCCGCCCTCGCGCAGGTACCGGCCGTACGCGCGGAGGACGTTCGCGTAGTTCCGCACCGTGCCGTGCTCGTGGAGGACGTCGATCGCGTGCCGGAACGCCTCGTCGGCGTCCGGGTCGCCGGCGCCCGCGCGCGCCTCGGCGATCGCCCACCACGCCTGGCCGTGCTCGTTCGGCAGCTCCTCCGAGAGCTCGAGCGCCTCCTGCCCGAGCCGCTCCGCCGTGACGTAGTCGCCTGCCGCGGCGCTGTGCATCGCACGCAGCCGGCGGACGACGGCGAGGTCGCTCGGGTCGGGATGGAGCGCGACGAGCCGCTCGGCCTCGTCGAGGTGGCGGCCGACGCCGTCACGATCCGCGTCCGCGATCATCCCGGCCTCCGCGCACGCCATGTGCGCCCGCGCGAGGTGCATCGTGTCCTCGGTCGCCTCGAGGAGGCCGATCGCGCGCCGGAAGCTGTCGAGCGCCGCCTCCGGCCTCGCCTGCTCGATCGAGATCCGGCCGAGCGACCAGTAGAGCCGGACGCGCGTGTACGGGTCGGTCGCGGCCTCGTCCGAGTCGCGGAGGATCGCGGCGACGACCGACTTCGCGCGCTGCAGCTCGCCGAGGTCGGTGAGCGCGTAGCTCAGGTACGTCGAGAATCGGACGCGCGTCGCGAGGTCCTCCGGCGCGAGCTCGGCGAGCTCCGTGAGGCCCTGCTCGAGCAGCTCGACCGCCCGCCACGGCGTCCCGCTCGAGGCGTACGCGTGCCCGAGCGCGAGGTACACGTCGGGCCGCCCGACCGGGGTCACGAGCTCGGAGTCGACCGCCCGCTCGAGGTGCTCGACCGCCTCGCCGTGGCCGCCGCGTCCCGCGGCCTCGAGCCCGAGCGCGATCCGCGCGCGGACGGCCGCGCCGGCGTCGGCGTGCTCGTCCGCGTCGCGGGCGAGCTCGTGCAGGTCGTCGGTCGCGGTCTCGCCGTCGAGCCGGAGCCGCAGCTCGAGGTCGGCGAGCCGGAGCTCGCGCGCGCCGGCCTCGTCGATGTGCGAGCCCGTCTCGAGGTACTGCGCGGTGACGCCGAGCTTCGCCGCGAGCATGCGCAGCGCCTTGACCGACGGCCGCCGCGCGCCGGCCTCGATCCGCGAGATGTACGCGTACGAGATCCCGGGCGCGGAGAGCTGGCGCTGCGAGAGGCCGCGCTCCACGCGCAGCCGCTTCAAGCGATCGCCAACAGACTCGGCGCCTCTCCCCGGGACTTCCGCCACCGCCCGGGATCATGACTTCCTCGCCGGAGAGCGTCAACACGGAGCGGGACGGTTGACAACAAATGTCCGCGCATATCTCCTACGTCCGGCCAACGACTAACGGAGAAGGAGGTGTTGCGATGAGCCCGCGGATCAGGCTCGCGCTCCTCGCGCTGGGCGCGATCGTGTTCGCCGCCGGAATCGGCGGCGTCCCGTGGGGCCCGTAGCCCGCTGAGGAGCTGCGGTAGGCGAAGCGTCGGGGGGTCGGGCCGCCGCGGTCGTATCCGTGGGCCCGGTCACGGCGCGGGTGGAAATCGGTTTCGGAGTTCCGCCCGCGCCGTCACGCTTCCGAGGGTCGTCCCGCCGGCGTGCGGCGGAGAGTCTCGCCGGTCCGCGCGACGACGACGAGCGCGATGAGGACCGGGATCGCCTCGACGGCGAACGCGGCCCGGAAGCCGAACGCGGAGAGGACGGAGCCGGCGAGGAGCGGCCCGAGGAGGAAGCCGACGTCGCCGAAGAACCGGAAGGCGCCGATCGCGGTCCCGGACGCGCCGGGCGGCGTGACGTCCGAGAGCATCGCGGCCGGCGGCACCCCCGCGTACCCCGAACACACGCCGAGCGCGGCGAGCCCGACCGCGAACAGCGCCACGGTCGGCGCGAGCCCGGCGAGGACGATCGTGACCGCGAGGCCGGCGAGCGACGGCACGAGCACGGCGCGCCGCCCGAGCCGGTCGGCGGCGCTCCCGGCCGGGTAGAGGACGGCGAGCTCGGCCACGAGCAGCACGGCGAAGAGCGCGCCGATCCCGGTCGTCGAGACGCCGAGCCCGTCGCGGGCGTAGAACGAGACGAGCGTGTTCAGCACGCCCGCGACCATCCACGCGTACGCGAGGTTGACGAGCATCACGGTCGCGAACCCGGGTGTGCGGAAGAGGCGCGCGAGCGTCGTGTGCCCGTGCCGCGTCACCGGCAGCTCGCGCTCGCGCGCCGCCTCGGCCGGCGAGAGCGGCGGCTCGACCCTCCCCGCGTGCGGCTCCGGCACGACGCGGACGAACACGACGGCGGCCACGACGAGCATGCCCGCGTACGCGAGCAGCGGCGCCGCGAGGCCGAACCCGTGCGCGAGCGCGCCGCCGATCGGCCCGCCCGCGATCATCCCGACGTTGAGCGCGCCGTAGAACAACGCGAGCGTTCGCGCCATCCGCTGGGTCGAGACCGACCGGAGCAGGTAGCTGTAGAAGGACGCGAACATCGCCGCCGACCCGGCGCCCCCGGCGGCCCAGAGCGCGACCGCGAGCGGGAAGGTCGGCGAGACCGCCGCGCCGGCGGCGCACGCCGCCGTGAGGCAGAGCGCCGGCGCGCCGACCCGCCGCTCGCCGTACCGGTCGACGAGCGGCCCGACGACGAGGTCGCTCACGAGCCGCGCGAGCGCCCACGCCGCGATCATCACGCTCGCCGCGCCGTAGCCGACCCCGAACGAGCGGGCGTACAGCGGCAGCACCGGCAGCACCATCCCGAACCCGGTCTGCGCGAGGAGCGCGACCGCCGTGATCGAGCGGACGCCGCGGTCGGAGGCGAGCTCGCGCATGCGGACGTCGGCGGCCACGGCGCGAAGCTAGACGATCGTCGGTCGCGGTCCGGCCGGGTTACGCTCACCGGATGCTGCGCCGCGCCGCCGCCCGCGTCTCCGTGCGGAGCCGCGAGCGGAAGCTGCGCCTCTTCCTCGACCTCTACAAACCCGGCCCCGACACGACCGTGGTCGACGTCGGCGTGACCGACGCGCCGTTCGGCGGCGGCTCGAGCGACAACTTCTTCGAGGCGCTGTACCCGTGGCCCGAGCGGATCACCGCCGTCGGGCGGACGGAGCTCGATCGCTTCACCGCGGCGTTCCCGCGGGTGCACGCCGTCCGCTCGGACGGCCGCGAGCTGCCGTTCGCCGACCGCGCGTTCGACCTCGGCTTCTCGAACGCCGTCGTCGAGCACGTCGCCGGCGGCGACGCCGGCCGGCGGCGGTTCGTGGCCGAGCTGTGCCGCGTCGCCGGGCGCGTGTTCGTGACGACCCCGAACCGCTGGTTCCCGGTCGACCCGCACACGCTGCTCCCGTTCGTGCACTGGCTCCCGCGCGGCGCGGCGCGCGACCGGCTGCTGCGCGCGCGCGGCTTCACCGACGTGCTCGACCCGCTCGGCCCGCGCGAGCTCGCGGCGCTCTTCCCGTACCCGGTGCGCGTGATCAACACCGGCGCTGACGCTGATCGCGGTCGGCCCGACGTGACCGCGATCCGCTGAGGCCGCCCGACCTGGGCGCTCCACGTGCTCGTCGTGGGGCTCGCGCTCCACAACCTCGTGATGGCCGAGCTGTGGTCGGCGGGCATCCGCGGCGGGTGGCTGACGCTCATCGCCGCGTGGAAGGAGGTGCTGCTCGCTCGTCGCGCTCGTCCTCGTCGTGCGCGAGCGGCGGCGGCTGCCGTTCGACGGCGTCGCGGCCGACTGGCTCGCGGTCGCGTTCGGGGCGCTCGTGCTCGTGTACGCGGTGGTGCCGCAGGGCTGGCTCGACGGCGGCGCGACGCACAAGGGCGTGCTCTACGGCGTGCGCCACGACCTCGTCCCGGTCGCGGCGTACTTCCTCGGCCGCGGCCTCGCGATGACCCGAGCGCGAGCTGCGGCGGCTCGGCGCGGACGATCCTCGCGACCGCGGTCGCCGTCGCGGCGTTCGGGCTCGTCGACGTGTACGCGGTCCCACTCTCGTGGTGGCGGGACTCGGGCGCGCGCGGGTGGTTCCAGCACCAGCTCGGCTTCGCGTACCGGGGGCTGTCCGGGCTGCCGGAGAACTTCGTCTACAACACCGGAAACGGGCACGTGTTCCGGCGGCTCGTCTCGACCTTCCTCTCGCCGCTCGCGACCTCCTACCTGCTCGTCGTCGCGCTCCTCGTCGCCGCGGCGTGGTTCCGCACCGACCGGTTTCGCGGTGCGGACGTTGGTGCTGTGGGGGTCGACGGTGGCGCTGCTGTTCGCCGGGCTGCTGTGGACCCACTCGCGCTCGTCGTACATCGCGCTCGCGCTCGGGCTGCTCGCGTTCGCGTGGTGCGGTCGCGGGCACGGGCGGAGCGCGGTCGTCGCTCCGGTCGTGGCGGCCGTCGCGGTGCTGGTCGTCGGCTCCGCGTTCGTGAAGGCGTACCCGCACATCGGGCCCGCGACGAGCTTCACGCCGCGCGAGCTGAAGGTCCAGGAGGCGCTCGCCGCGACGGGCGGGCCGGCGGTCAGCGGCGCCGAGGACGCGAGCATCCGCAGCCACTGGACGAACCTCCGGAGCGGCATCCGCACGGTCGTCCACCACCCGCAGGGCTTCGGCGTCGGCAACGCCGGCTCGACCGCGGCGCGGACGAAGGTCGCCATCCTGGCCGGCGAGTCGACGTACACCGAGCTCGGCGTCGAGGTCGGGCTCGCGGGGGCGCTCGTCTTCGTCGCGTGGTCGCTCGTCCTGCTCGGAGCCGCGCTGCGCGTCTCCGGGTGGATCGCCGGCTCGCTCGTGGCGGTGCTCGCGCTCGCGGTGCAGACGGACGTGATCGGCGTGCCCTGGCTCGCCTACGTGCTCTGGGCGCTCGCTGGCACGGCCGTGCTCCGCGCCGATCTGTAACAGATCTGTGCCAATCGCGCCCGCGCCCTTGCGCGCGCGGCGCGCCTTCGTACCGTGGATCGGGTGCGCGTCTCGCTCCTCGGGCTCGGTGTCGGGCTTCTCGTCCTCGCGGTCGTGGTGGCCGTCGTGCGGCCGTTGCTCCGCGGTGGTTCGCGCGGCGCGGTCGTGCTCGCGAGCCCGGCGCTCACGCCCGGCGCGCTCAACCCCGAGGTCACGCAGGCGACGATCCGGACGACGATCTGCGTCCGCGGCTGGACGAGGACCGTGCGTCCGCCGTCGAGCTACACGTCGTCGCTCAAGCTCGCGCAGCTCCGCCGCTTCGGGCTGCGAGGCCCGCCGTCGGCGTACCAGGAGGACCACCTGATCAGCCTCGAGCTCGGGGGCAACCCGACCGATCCCCGGAACCTCTGGCCGGAGCCGTACCCGCGCGCGGCGCGGGTCGACCGGATCGAGAACGAGCTCAACGCGGACGTGTGCTCCGGCCGGCTCACGCTCGCCGAAGCGCAGGCGCGCGAGTCGGCCCTGAAGCACGAGCACGGCTGACCGTGGCAGTCTTCCGCGGTGGCGATCGACCCGCGTGTCGACATCGGGCACGTCCATCTGAAGGTGGCCGACATCGACCGGGCGCTCGCGTTCTGGAACGGTGTCCTCGGCTTCGAGGTGACGCAGCGGTTCGGCGACCAGGCCGCGTTCGTCTCCGCGGGTGGCTACCACCACCACATCGGGATGAACACGTGGGAGTCGGCCGGCGCCCCGCCGCCGCCCCGGGGAACGACGGGCCTGTACCACGTCGCCGTCCGGTACCCGGACCGCAAGACGCTCGCGGACGCGGTCCGCCGCGTGCTCGACGCGGGCATTCCGCTCGACGGCGCGAGTGACCACGGCGTCAGCGAGGCGATCTACCTCCGCGACCCGGACGGCAACGGCGTCGAGCTCTACCGCGACCGCCCGCAGGAGGAGTGGCCGCGCCCGCCCGGCGACGATCAGGGCGTCGCGATGGTGACGGCGCCGCTCGACGTTCGCGCGCTGCTCGCCGAGCTCGACGGCTGAGCCGCCGGCGAGGGCCGGGTCACCGGGGAAACCGGCCGGACCGATGGATCGCGGAGCACCGCGCGGGCGACCGCGGCCGGGTCCTCGAGCATCGAGAGATGGCCGACGCTCGGGATCACCACGAACGGGGCCCCGAGGGCGCGCGCCGCGAGCTCGCCGGCGCTGCGGTCGTCGACGTCGTCCTCGCCGCCCCAGACGACGGTCGCCCGGATGTGGAGCCGCCCGAGCTCGTCGGCCGGGAAGCCGGCGATCCTCCGGCCGGCCATCGTCTCGAGCGCGTGCTCGGCGCCCTTCGCCTCGAGCGGGCGCGTCCAGCGCCGGACGAGCGCGTGGTCGAGCGGCGGATGGTCCGGCCCGTAGGCGTTCGCGAGCAGGCGCTCGACCGGCCAGTCCCAGCGCTGCGCGAGCCGGAGCCCGCTCGTCGCGAACGGCGTGTGCACGAAGACGTTCCGGACGAACCACGAGGAGCCGCCCGTGTCGAGCGCGTCGCCGTCGAGGAGCACCGCGCGCGAGGCGAGCCCGCGCCGGGCGAGGTCGACCGCGACCGCCGCGCCGAGCGAGTGCCCGACGACGACCGGCCGCCCGAGGTCGAGCGCGCGCATGAACCCGCGCACCTGCTCGCCCCACTCGGCGAGCGTCCACGGCCCGCGGCGCTCGCTGTACCCGAACCCGTCGAGGTCGAGCGCGTACACGCGGTGGTGCCGTGCGAGCAGCGGCGCGACCTCGTTCCAGACGAAGCTCGGCTCGACGAAGCCGCCGATCAGCACGATCGGCGTCCCCTTCGTGCCCCACTCGCGGAACGCGGTCAGAACTCCGTCGGCCTCCACGAACCGCCCCGGCCACAGCTCCCGCACGGGCTTCCCGCCGTCCGCGGTCGCGAGGTTGAACGCGAACGAGGCGGCGGTCAGCGCCGCGAGGATCGTCACGAGTGCGAGCCCGATCCCGAGCAGGACGAGGTACAGGCGACGCATGCCAATAGGCTACGGGCGTGCGTGCGGCACGCCTCCACGAGCTCGGCGGAACGCCACGGACCGAGGAGGTCGACGAGCCGGCGGGCGACCTCGTCCTCGACGTCTCCAGCTCGGCGCTCAACCCGGTCGACATCTCGATCGGCAACGGCCGCTTCTACGGCGGCACGCCCGAGTTCCCGTACACGATCGGCTCGGAGGCAGTCGGCCGGGCGGCCGACGGGCGGCGGCTCTGGGCCTACGGCCGCGGCGCGATGGCCGAGCGCGTCGCCGTCGCCGACCCGACGCGCTCGGTCGAGATCCCGGACGGCGTCGGCGACGAGCTCGCGCTCGCGTGCGGGACGGCCGGGGTCACCGGGTGGCTCGCGGTCTCGTGGCGCGCGCCTGTGACCCCGACCGACACGGTGCTCGTCCTCGGCGCGAGCGGCACCCTCGGCGCCACCGCGGTCCAGGGTGCGAAGCTCCTCGGCGCGCGCCGCGTGGTCGGCGCGGCCCGCCGCGTCGACGCGATCCCGGACGCCGCCGACGAGAAGGTCGCGCTCGACGGGACGGCGGAGCTGCCGGCCGCGACGCTGATCGTCGACGGCCTCTGGGGCGAGCCGGTCGAGCGCGCGCTCGCGGCTGCGGCACCCGGCGTCCGCGTCGTGCAGCTCGGCCAGTCGGCCGGCGCGACCGCGACGCTCCAGTCGGCCTGGGTGCGCGGGAAGCTCGCGACCATCCTCGGCCACTCGCTCGGCCCCGTCCCGCCCGACGTGCTCGCGACCGGTTACCGCGAGCTGTGCGAGCACGCCCGGGACGGCGCGATCCGCTTCGGGATCGAGACGTACGAGCTCGACCGGATCGCCGACGCGTGGGCCCGGCAGTCGTCCGGGAGCCCGGGCGCGAAGATCGTCGTCACGGTCGCGTGAGCGCCGAGTACACGACGACCTCGCGGAACCCGAGCCGCCGGTAGACCGACTCGCCCTCGGGCGACGACTGCAGCCATGCGAGGTCGGCGCCCGCCGCGAGCCCGTCGCGCACCGCCGCGGCGGTCACGGCAGCGCCGTAGCCGCGGCGTCGGAACCGCGGCGGCGTGGCGACGTTGAAGATCGCGACCGTGCCGGCGAGGAGGAAGCCGAGCCCCGTCGACGCGACCTCGCCGCCGTCGCGGACGACGTACGTGCGCATGCCGGCGAGCGACCGCACCTCCGGCGAGACGAACGCCTCGAACAGCTCGGCCGGCGCGCCGAAGCCCTCGGCGAGCGCGTCGCGCACGCCCTCGAAGTCCGCGTCGCTCTCGGCGACCTCGACCTGGACCGCCGACTTCGGCTCGACGAGCTCGCCCGGCGCGAGCGTCAGCCCGGGGATCCGCTCCTCGACCGTGTACCCGAGCCGCCGCGCCTCGGCCTGCGCGAGCGGCTGGCCGTCGCGCGTCTGCACCCAGAGCGGCGCGCCGGTCGGCTCGAGCTCGGCGAGCGCCGGCCCGAGCGCAGCGGCGACGTCCTCGCCGTCGTCGCGCACCCACACGCCGTTCACCTGCGGGATCGGCAGCCGCGGGTACGAGATGAGCTCGTAGCCGTCGCGCTCCTCGAAGCGCGCACCGTCGAGGACGCGGCACAGCCGGACGAACGCGTCGACGAGGCCCGCGTGGAGCCGCTGCGCCTCGTCCATCTACGCCGGCGCCGGCGCCGCCGCGGCCTTCTGCATCCGTCCGACCGCGACCGCGGCGAGCGCGGTCGCGCCGAGAGCGGCGACCCCGCCGAGCGCGAGCGCGAGCGCCGTCCCGCCGAGCGCGCACAGCCACCCGAGCAGCGGCCCCGCGAGCGGCGCCGGGCCGGCCCACGCGTAGTAGTAGATCCCGAGCACGCGGCCCCGGAGGTGGTCCGGCGCGCCGAGCTGGATCGTCGCGTTCGAGTTCGACATGTACGTCGTGAAGCAGAGCCCGCACACGAAGAGGAGCGCGCCGACCGCCGCCGCCTGGTGGAGCGGCGCGATCGCGAGCTCGGTCACGCCGACGAGGCCCGAGGCCCCGAGCATCACGCGCCAGCGAGCGTTCGCGAGCGTCGCCGACGTGAGCGCGCCGGCGAGCGCGCCGGCGCCGAAGCACGCCGAGAGCACCCCGAGCGTGCGCGGGCCGGCGTCGAGCGTCTGCTTCACGAGCACCGGGAGCAGCACGTTGAAGTTGAACGAGAGCGACATCAGCACGACGACCATGCCGAGCAGGATCATCGTCGTCCGCGACTCGCGCACGTACGCGAGTCCCTCGCGCGTGCCGCGCCAGATCGTCGGCCGGCCGCGCCGCTCGACCGGGTACAGCTCCCCCGTCCGCATCGCGAGCAGGCCCGCGAGCACCGCCACGAAGCTCGCCGTGTTGATCGCGAAGCACCAGCCGGCGCCCGCCACGGCGATGACGACCCCGGCGAGCGCCGGCCCGGCGATCCGGGCCGTGTTCACGAGGCTCGAGTTGAGCGCGACCGCGTTCGCGAGCTCGTCCCGCCCGACGAGCTGGACGATGAGGCTCTGCCGCGCCGGCACGTCGAAGACGAACGCGGTCCCGATCCCGGCGGCGATCGCGTAGAGCTCCCACGGCTCGACCGTGCCGGCGAGCGTGATCGCGGCGAGCACGCCCGCGAGCAGCATCTGCACCGACTGGGTGACGATCACCGTCCGGCGGTTGTCGAACCGGTCCGCGAGCACGCCGCCGGCGAGGCCGAAGATCGTGAACGGCCCGAAGCGCGCCAGCGAGAGGACGCCGACCGCGATCGCCGAGTGGGTGAGGTCGAGCACGAGCCAGTACATCGCGACGTTCTGCATCCACGTCCCGCACACGGACGTGATCTGGCCGGCGAAGTAGAGGCGATAGTTGCGGTGGGCCCGAAGGCTCCTGAACGTCCGGCGGCCGAGCAGCCTCAACGGTCGCCCGCGCTGATGCGGTCGAGCGGCTCGATCGCGGCCCTGACCGCCTCGCGCTCCTCCGGCGCGAGCTCGTCGATCCGGCTCGCGAGCCACGCGGTGCGCTGCTCCCGCACCGACGCGAGCACGTTCGCGCCCTCGTTCGTGAGGAACAGCCCGACGCGGCGACGGTCCTTCGTGCGCTGCCGGCGGATCATCTTCAGCCCCTCGAGCCGCGCGAGGTGGCCCGAGACGCCGGGCGCGGAGAGGCCCTCGCGGTCGGCGAGCTCCTGGCCGGTGATCCCGGGGTGGAACTCGATCGCGACGAGGAGCGAGACCTGCCCGCCCGTGACGCCGCGCGTGTGCGTCTCGTTGCGGAGGTGGCGCGCGAGCCGGAGCAGGATCGGCCGGAGCTGGTTGGCGAGCGCCACGGAATCGTTAACTTGCTGAACCATTCTTCCGAACGATAGCGCGAGCGTAGGCTCGTGGCGATGAAGGCGATGGTGCTCGACGGCGCGGGCTCGCCGCTTCGGCCGGCGGAGCTCGAGCGTCCCGAGCCGGGGCCGGGCGAGGTGCTGCTCCGCGTCCGCGCGTGCGGGGTCTGCCGGACCGACCTGCACGTCGTCGACGGCGAGCTCGCGCGGCCGAAGCTGCCGCTCGTCCTCGGCCATCAGATCGTCGGCGAGGCCGAGGACGGGCGCCGGCTCGGCGTGCCGTGGCTCGGCTGGACGTGCGGCGAGTGCCGGTACTGCGCGAGCGGTCGGGAGAACCTGTGCGACCGCGCGCGGTTCACGGGCTACGACCTCGACGGCGGCTACGCCGAGTGGGCCGTCGCCGACGAGCGGTATTGCTTCCCGCTCCCGGACGGAGTCGGCGACCTCGAGGCGGCGCCGCTCCTCTGCGCCGGGCTGATCGGGTACCGCTCGCTGCGGATGGCCGGCGACGCCGAGCGGCTCGGCCTGTACGGGTTCGGCGCGGCCGCGCACATCGTCGCGCAGGTCGCGCGCTGGGAGGGTCGGCGCGTGTTCGCGGTCACGCGTCCCGGAGACGCCGAAGCGCAGGCGTTCGCGCGCTCGCTCGGGGCCGAGTGGGCGGGCGCGGGCGCGCCGCCCGTGGAGCTCGACGCGGCGATCGTGTTCGCGCCGGCCGGCGAACTCGTCCCCGCGGCGCTGGCCGCGCTCGCGAAGGGCGGCACGGTCGTGTGCGCCGGGATCCACATGACGGAGATCCCGTCGTTCCCGTACGAGCTCCTGTGGGGCGAGCGCGCGGTGCGGTCGGTCGCGAACCTGACGCGCCGCGACGGCGAGGAGTTCCTCGAGCTCGCCCCGCGCGTCCCGGTTCGGACGGAGGTCGAGCCGTTCCCGCTCGAGCGCGCGAACGAGGCGCTCGCGAAGCTTCGCGGCGGCGGCGTGCGGGGCGCGCTCGCGCTCGTTCCCTGAGCGGCGTGGCCGTCTAGGCTCGCGGGATGGAGCCGGCGAACGTCGACGAGTACGAGGCGGCCGCGGCGGAGTTGCTCGACCCGGCCGCGTACGGGTACTTCGCCGGCGGCGCCGGGGACGAGGTGACGCTCCGCGACAACGTCGCCGCGTTCCGTCGCCGGCAGCTCCGGCCGCGCGTGCTCGTCGACGTCGGCGACCCGGCGACGACCACGACCGTGCTCGGGGCAGAGGTCGCGCTGCCCGTCCTCGTCGCGCCCGTCGCGTACCAGCGCGTCGCGCACCCGGACGGCGAGGTGGCGATGGCGCGGGCCGCCGCCGCGGCCGGCACCGTGATCTGCCTCTCGACGCTCGCGACCTCGACGCCCGAGGAGGTCGCCGCGACCGGCGCGGCCCGCTGGTCCCAGCTCTACGTCTTCCGCGACCGCGGCTTCACCGCCGAGCTCGTCGCCCGCGCCCGCGAC
This sequence comes from uncultured Actinomycetes bacterium, assembly GCA_963729135.1. Classification (GTDB taxonomy): domain Bacteria; phylum Actinomycetota; class Thermoleophilia; order Gaiellales; family Gaiellaceae; genus PALSA-600. Next base: position 194,167 of record CAVSMT010000004.1, on the reverse strand, counting down.
GCCGGCTTCACCGCCCTCGTCGTCACCGTCGACACGCCCGTCCTCGGCCGCCGCGAGCGCGACGTGCGGAGCGGGTTCGAGATCCCGCCGGACCTCGAGGTGCCCGCGCTCGGCCGCGGCGGCGTGACCCCCGCCGAGGCACTCGAGCTGATCTCGCCGTCGCTGACGTGGGCCGACCTCGAGGCGTTCGCGGCGAGCGCCGGGCTGCCGGTCGTCGCGAAGGGCGTGCTCACCGCCGAGGACGCGCGGCTCGCGTGCGAGCACGGCGCCGCCGCGCTCGTCGTCTCCAACCACGGCGGCCGCCAGCTCGACGGCGTCGCCGCCACGATCGACGCACTGCCCGAGGTCGTCGAGGCGGTCGACGGGCGGATCGAGGTGCTGCTCGACGGCGGGATCCGCCGCGGCACCGACGTCGTGAAGGCGCTCGCCCTCGGTGCGCGCGCCGTGCTCGCCGGCCGCGCGCCGCTCTGGGGCCTCGCCGTCGGCGGCGAGGACGGCGCCCGCCGCGTGCTCGAGCTGCTGCGGGCGGAGGTCGAGCTCGCCGCTCCAGCTCGTCGGCTGCCGCACGCCGGCCGAGCTCACGCCGGCGCACGTCCAGCCCCGTCGGTAGCGTCCCTCCGGGTCGTGAGGTGGATCGCCGCCGTGCTCGTCGTCCTGGCCGTCCCCGGCGCGGCCGCGGGCGCCCGCGCCGCCGCGCTCGACGCGTGCGGCGTCCCGGACACGACCCCGCTCTGGGTCGACTTCGCCGGCCACGACGCGCCGATCCCCGCCAAGCCGGGGATGGTGCTCGCGGTCACCTCGGGCACCGACGTCCCCGCCGCGATGCGCGCGAAGGGCGCCGCGACGGTCTTCTTCGACCTCAACTTCAACAAGCGGATCGGCACGACCACGAAGCCGGCCGACCCGGCCACGATCGCCGCGAGGGCGCAGGCCGAGTACGACTACGCGGTCACGGTCGCCGGCTGCTCGACCCCGGTGATCGCCGAGAACGAGCTCTTCGGCGCGCAGACGCCGACGCCGTGGTCGGACACGAACGCGCAGTACAGGGCGAACGCGCTCGCCCTGCTGCAGGGCCTCGCCGCGCTCGGCGCGCGGCCCGCGCTCACGATCGCGAACCCGCCGTACACCGGCGGCGACGCGGCCGACTGGTGGCGCGCGGTCGCGAAGGTCGCGATCCTGGTGCGGCAGGTCTACTTCACCTCGCCGAACGCGAAGAGCATGTACGCGCTCGGCCCGGTCCGCGCGAGCCGGACGATGCGCCAGGGGATGCGCGGCCTCGTCACGCACTTCTCGGCGATCGGGATCCCGGCGAGCCGGATCGCGCTCGAGCTGCAGTTCCAGTCCGCGCCGGGACTCGGCGCACGCGCCGGCCTCCAGCCGGCGACCTCGTGGTTCGAGATCGTGAAGCTCGAGGCGCTGGCCGCGAGGACGGTCGCGGCCGAGTTCCGGATCGAGGGCGTCTGGTCGTGGGGCTGGGCGACCTACAGCGCCGCCGGGTCGGACCCCGACAAGCCGTTCGCTGCGTGCGTCTGGCTGTGGGCCTCGCGCGGGTCGGACTTCTGCGACGCGCCGAAGTACGTGCAGCCGACGTTCGACGACTCGCTCACCGAGGGCCAGGTCAGCCTCCCGCCCGGCGCGCGCTGCGCGCTTCCGGACGGGCAGACGATCGACCGCAACGCGGTGAGCCGCCTCGCCGCGCTCACGGGCGACCAGGGCTTCGCCGCGAGCGCGCTCCTCGAGCGGGCGGTGCTGCGGGCGACGAGCCCGGTCGCGATCGACAGCATCCGCTCGGCCGAGCGCGCCGTGATCGCGTCCAGCTTCGGCGGCAGCCGGACGCGGTACCTCGCCGCCCTCGCGCGCGCGCGGCTCACACTCTCGGACGCGCAGGCGATCATCGCCGACCGGCTCGCGCGCGACGTGGTCGAGACGCGGTTCCGCCCGCAGCCGCCGCCGGCCGGGCAGGTGCGGGACTTCCTCTCGACGTATGCCGCACAGCCCGCGCGGCTCGTGAAGACGACGCGGCCCGCCCCGTGGCTCGACGGCGCCTCGCGGGGCTGGGTCGTCTCGACCCTCGGCCCGCAGGAGGTGATCGACCTCGCGGGCACGGCGACGGTCGACACCCCGGACGGCTCGTTCGAGGTCACCCCGCTCGGCCCGGCGCTGCCGGTCGCGCTGCTCACGCCGGCCGAGGCGAGCGGCGTCGCCCGCGCCGCGCTCGACCGCTTCGCGCACGCGACGGTGTACGACAGCTGGCTCCGCGGCCAGGAGCAGACGCAGCTCGCCGGCGCGTTCTGCCTCGGCGACAACATGCCGTCCGCGTCGGGCGCAACCGACCTCGACGCGCTCGCGCCGTTCCTCGCTCCCTGACCCGCGCTACGAGCGGCGCTCGAGCGCGAGCCGCACGCCGAAGCCGATCAGCACGACGCCGGTCAGGCCCTCGACGAGCCGGCGCACCCTCGGCCGGCGGAGGAAGTCGCCGGCCCTCGCGACGCCGAGGTTGTAGACCGTGAGCCAGACGAGGCCGATCGCGGAGAACGTCAGCGCCAGCACGAGCAGCGCGGCGAACGACGGGTCGTCGCCGGCCGCGAACTGCGGCAGGAAGCTCGTGAAGAAGATCGCGATCTTCGGGTTGCCGAGGTTGCAGAGGAGCCCCTGCCGGAACGCGACCCGCGGCGCGATCCGCACGGTGCCGGCGGGCTCGAGCTGGATCCGGCGCCCGGTGCCGCGGATCGCGCCCCAGAGCGCCTGCGCGCCGAGGAAGACGAGGTACACGCTGCCGACGACCTTCACGGCGACGAACGCGGGCTCGGACGCGCGGAGGATCGCGGCGATCCCGACGGAGGCCGCGACCGTCCAGACGAGCAGGCCGAGCGCGATCCCGAGCACCGTGAACGCGCCGGCCCGCCGCCCTCCCACGAGCGCGTTCCGCGTCACGAGCGCGGTGTCGGGCCCGGGGGTGAGCGCGAGCAGCGTCGAGATCGCGAGGAAGGCCCCGAAGTGGACGAACATGCGTAGGCGAGGCTACTGCGTACCGTCTCGCTGTGAATGTGCTACGAGGGGTTGTGGAACGGGCGACCCTCGGCTAGAGTCCGGCCTGCATGAGCCACCTCCCCGAGACGCTGATAGGCCGGTGGGTACCGAATTGCCTTCCCTCGGTGCCCACCGGCCGGTGGCACATCGCATAGGCATCGCCTAGGTTCGGGTACTCTCCTCTTCCATGTTGAGCGGCCGTCTCTCTCGAGCGGATCTGCTGTCGACGGGTGCTCGCCGGGGGGCCGTGCTCCTGCTCGCGGGAGGCGCCGTCGGTGCGCTCGCCGCGCCCGCGTCGGCCGATCCGCTCACCGACAACGACCTCGCGTTCGCCCGACTGCTCGTCGGCGCCGAGCTCCTCTCGATCGACTTCTACACCCGTGCGCTCGGCGCGCAGAAGTTCAAGGCGGTCGGGCACAAGTACATACGCACGGTGCTCGCGAACGAGCAGGACCACTACCGCTCGGTCTCGGGGATCCTGACCGGCGCGGGCTACGTCGCCGCCACGGCGGAGGACTTCGAGTTCGCGTACCCGAAGGGCTCGTTCGCCTCCCGGGTCTCGATCGCCAAGCTCGGCCGCGAGCTGGAGACGCTCGTGCTCGGCTCGTACCTCGGCGCCGTCGCCGCGGTGCAGGCGCAGATCCTGCTCCAGCCGTTCGCGCGGATCGGGGCGAGCGAGGCGCAGCACCTCAGCCTCTGGGGCCTCGAGCTCGGCGGGCATCCGGTCAGCGCCGCGTTCCCGGCCCCGTTCACGATCGACCAGGTCTCCGACGCGATGGACGCGTTCACCGCATGAGAGCGCGCCTCGTCCTCGCGGCGTTGCTCGTCGCCGCCGCGATCGGCGGCACCGCGGCCGCCGCGCCCGTCGTCACGAAGCCGATCAACGTCTTCGCGGCCGCCTCGCTGACCGACGTCTTCCCGGCGATCGACAAGAACCAGACGTACTCGTTCGCGGGCTCGAACACGCTCGCGACCCAGATCACGAACGGCGCGCCGGCGGACGTGTTCGCGTCGGCGAACACGACGATCCCGGCGATGCTCTTCGCGCAGGGCCTCGTCGAGAAGCCCGTGAACTTCACGCGCAACACGCTCGTGATCGTCGTCCCGAAGTCGAACCCGGCCGGGATCGAGAACATCTACGACCTGACGAAGCCGGGCATCTCGATCGACGTCGCCAACTCCGCGGTGCCGGTGGGCTCGTACACGCTCCAGGTCCTCAAGCAGATGAACCTCACCTCGCGGGTGCTCCCGAACGTCGTCAGCCAGGAGACCGACGTCCGCTCGGTGCTGACGAAGGTCGCGCTCGGTCAGGCCGACGCCGGCTTCGTGTACGCGACCGACGCGCGGACCGTCCCCGGCGAGGTGAAGGTGGTCAAGGTGCCGGCGTGGGCGCAGCCGAAGGTCACCTACGCGATGGCGATCGTGACCAAGAGCCCGAACCAGGCCGGCGCGCAGGCGTTCCTCAAGGAGATCCTGAGCAAGGCCGGGCAGGCGAAGCTCGCGGCCTACGGCTTCCTCCCGCTCCCCGCCGCGGCGGCGAGCGCCGCGGTCCGCGGCCGGTAGCGGCGGCGCCGACCCTCGGCGATGCGGAGCGCGCTGCTCGCCGTCCTGTACTTCGCCGCCATCGCGGTCGCGCTCGCGTTCCTCGTCCTCCCGATCGTCGCGATCTTCACGCACGTGCCGCCGGGCAGGCTCCTCGACCAGCTCTCGAACCCGATCGTGCGCGACGCGCTGCGCGTGACCCTGAAGACGAGCGTCGTCGCGCAGGTGCTGATCATCCTCTTCGGGACGCCGCTCGCGTACTTCGTCGCGAGCCGCCGCTTCCCCGGCCGGTCCGTGGTGATCACGCTCGTCGAGCTCCCGATCGTGCTGCCGCCGGCGGTCGCCGGGATCGGGCTCCTCGTCGCGTTCGGCCGGTTCGGGCTCGTCGGCAAGCACTTCGGCCTCTGGGGCCACCTCTCGTTCAACTGGCTCGCGGTCACCTTCGCGATCATGCTCGTGGCCGGCCCGTTCTACATCCGGCAGGCGATCGCCGCGTTCGAGGCCGTCGACGCGAACCTCGTCGCCGCGTCGCGGACGCTCGGCGCCGGGCCGCTGCGGACGTTCTTCCGGGTCGTCCTTCCGCTCGCGTGGAGCGGGCTCGCGGCCGGCGAGGCGATCTCGCTCGCGCGCGGGATCGGCGAGTTCGGGGCCACGATCATGTTCGCCGGCTCGCTCCAGGGCCGGACGCAGACGCTGTCGCTCGCCGTGTACCAGGAGTTCGACTCGAAGTTCGACGTCGCGCTCGCGATCGGCGCGCTGCTCGTCCTCGTCAGCCTCGCGATCCTCCTAACGTTGAAACTGAGCCTGCTCTGGCGATCCTCTCGGTCGACTTCTCCCTCGTTCTTCGCTCGTTTGAGCTCGAGCTAGCGCTCGAGGTCGAGGGCACGGTCGCGCTCGTCGGCCCGTCGGGCGCCGGGAAGACGTCGGTGCTGCGGGCGATCTCGGGGCTCGTCCGCCCGCGCCGCGGACGGATCGCGCTCGACGGCGAGGTCTGGCTCGACACCGACCGCGGCGTCTTCCGCAAGCCCGACGAGCGCCGCGTCGGGCTCGTCTTCCAGGAGTACGCGCTCTTCCCGCACATGACGGTGCGCGAGAACGTCGCGTATGCCGGCAAGGAGCGGACCGACGAGCTGCTCGAGCGCTTCCGCATCGCCGACCTCGGCCGCGCCCGGCCCGCGGAGCTCTCCGGCGGCGAGCGCCAGCGCGTCGCGCTCGCCCGCGCGCTCGCGCGCGACCCGGGCGTGCTGCTCCTCGACGAGCCGCTCGCGGCGCTCGACGCGCACACGAAGGCGACCGTGCGCGCCGAGCTGCACGAGCTGCTCGGCGAGCTCGCGCTGCCGACGCTGCTCGTCACCCACGACTACGAGGACGCGGCCGCGCTCGCCCACGAGGTCGGCGTCGTCGTCGAGGGCAAGCTGCGCCAGCTCGCGACGCCCGGCGCGCTCGTCGCGCGGCCGGCGGACGCGTTCGTCGCCTCGTTCACGGGCGCGAACGTCGTGCCCGGGCACGCGCGCCGCGACGGCGGCACGACTGTCGTCCGCCTCGAGGGCGGGGCGGAGATCCGCTCGCCGGACCCGGCCGAGGGCGAGATCGGCGTCGCGGTCTATCCGTGGCAGATCGCGGTCGGCGCATCCGCGCCCGAGGGGACGAACGCGATCGAGGGCGAGATCCGCTCGGTCGTCGCGATCGGGAACCGTCGTCGCGTCCACCTCGGCCCGCTCGTCGCCGAGGTCGAGGCCTCGGCCGCGCACATCGACGCCGGCGCCCGCGCGACCGCGTCGTTCCGGCCCGAGGACACGCGGCTCGTGCCGCTCGTCTAACAGCTGCTGTGGCTGCCGGAGATCGCCGCGAGCGCGTGCGACGCGGTCACCGTGAACGCGAGCGCGAGCCGGCCCGGCCGCTTCGCGCGCAGCACGACCATCCCGTCGGACGACTCGCGCACGCACGCGCCGACCGCCGCGAGGTACGGCGAGTAGTGAACGGAAACCCGGTACGTCCCCGCCCGGGAGAGCCCGAGCACGATCGTGCTCTCGCGGAACGCGAGCACGCGCGGCGACCCCGGGCCGGTCACGATCGGCACCGGTGCCGGCACCGAGTACACGGTCGCGTGCGCGGTCCGGAAGGCGACGCGCAGCCCCGAGCGGCCGCTGCGGATGAGCGCGGCCTCGCCGCGGGCGCTGTAGTCGAGCGGCGCGTCGGTCAGGACGACGTAGCGGACGCCGAGCCCGTGCAGCCAGTGCATGTAGTTCCGCCGGCCGACGCGGTCGTAGAGCAGCTCGTTCTGCGGGAAGTCGTCCTGCCGGAACCAGCCGCGGACGATCGGGATCCCGGCCCGCGTGAGATAGACCGCGTCCCAGTGGCCGGAGGTGTCGACCGCCTCGACGCGGTACGACGGCGTGAGCTCGCGATGGAGGTACCGGACGACGGGTTGCCAGTACGCGGCCTTCGACGACGGGTCGTTCGCGTTGTGGACGACGCTGAAGGCGAGCGGCGTCGCGTTCCACGAGAGCGCGAGCGCGAGCGCGCCGAGCGCGTACGGAAGCGGCCGCCACCGCCGCAGCGAGAGCGTGAGCACGGCGAGCGGCACGGCGGCGTAGCGGAGCCGCGCGACGTTCTCGCCGAGCCCGGACGGGACCGCGTACGCGACCACGCACGTGACCGCGTACACGCCGAAGATCGAGCGGAGGATCCGCGCTCGCTCGACGCGCCACGTCAGCGCGAGGCCGATCCCGCAGAAGGTGAGCGCCGCGAGCAGCTCGGCGGTCGAGAACGGGAACGTGCCGCCCGCCGGGAAGAGCCGCCAGAGGAGGACGGCGACGGCGCCGACCGCGGCGATCGCGAGCGCGGGCTTCGCGAGCTCCGCGCCGCCGCGGGAGACGGCCACGCCCGCGAGCACGACGAGCAGGAGCAGGAAAGCGAGCGGGCTCGCGGCGAACGCGAGCGCGACGAGCGCGGCGAACACGAACAGCCGTCTCGCCGAGAGCGCGAGCAGCGCCGCGAGCGCGAACGCGAGCCCGAGCGCGTACGGGAACGCGGCCGTGAGCACCGACGCCGCCACCGCGACCGCGAAGACGCGGCTCGCCCAGATCGCGGCGGAGCCCCACGTCCGCTCGACGACGGCGGTGAACGCGGCCGCCGCTCCCGCGACGCTGAGCACGGCGAGCAGCTTGATCCCGAGCCACGCCGAGAGCGGGTAGTAGATGAGGCTGTACCCGACGAAGCTGTACCGGCCCGCGTACCAGTAGTTCGTCCAGAGCTCGAAGCCGTGATCGAGGAAGAGGTCGCGCTGGAAGACGTGAGCGGCGAGGTCGGCGCCGGGTGGCCCGAGCCACACGAGCGCCGCGGCGAGCGCGGCGGCGCAGGCGCCGTTCACGGCCGGATGCCAGCGGGTGCCGGAGATGGTCATCCTCCGGCTCGAAGCCTACGGGAGCTCGTACCGCAGGAAGAGGTGCGCGCCGTCGCGGCGGACGCCGAGCAGCCGTCCGGCGACCGGGCCGCCGGGGAGGAGGTCGGCGCCGTCGTCGAGCCCGAGCCGCTCGTCGTCCCCGCCCGGCCGGCCGACGAGGAGCGGCGAGACCGTGAGAAAGAGCTCGTCGACGAGCCGCGCCTCGAGCAGCGAGCCGAGGACGCGCGGCCCGCCCTCGGAGAGGATGCGCTCGAAGCCGCGCGTGCGGAGGAGGTCGAGCGCCGCGCGCACGTCGAGCTCCGCGCCGAGCGACGCGACCTCGACGGCGCCGGGCAGCTCCGCGCGGAGCCGGCCGGCCGCCGCATCGGTCGTGAGCACGAGCGCGCCGTCCTCGAGCGCGGGATGGGCCGGGTCGATCGAGCCGCGCGCCGACAGCACGACGAGCTCGAGCCTCGTCGGCAGACCGAGCCGCACGCGGAGCTCCGCGAACGCGGCGCCCGCCGTCGGGAACGCCCGCTCCGGCGACCAGACCCCGCCGGGCGAGCCGCCGAGCGTCCCGGAGCCGATCGCGACCACGTCCGCGCATGCGCGGAGGAGCCCCATCACGAACCGGTCGCTCGCGCTGCCGCCGGAGATCAGCGTGTTCGACCGCGGCACCGACGGGATCGCGGTCACGCCGTCGACCGTGGCGACGAAGTTCGCGAACGTCCGCGGCGAGCCGAAGCCGAGCGTGCCGGGGTACGCGGCGCGCAGCTCGTCGGGGAGGTCGAACGCGGGGAGGCCCGGCGGCTCGTGGAGCAGCTCGAGCGGCGCGTCGAGGAGGGTCATGCCCGGCCGTAGACCGGGACGGCGACGCCCGAGATCGGCGCGGCCGCGTCGCTGCAGAGGAAAGCCGCGACGGCCGCGATCTCCGCCGGCGGGACGGCTTTCAGCATCTGGTCCGCCGGCGTCGAGGCCCGGTTCGCGGGCGTGTCGATCACCGACGGGAGGAGCGCGTTCACGCGCACGCCGCGCTCCGCGAGCTCCGCCGCGAGCACCTGCGTCAGCCGCACGACCGCCGCCTTCGAGACGGCGTACGCGGCCGAGCCGGAGCCGCCGACGAGCGCCGCGCGCGACGAGACGTTCACGATCGCTCCGCCGGCCTCGAGGCGACGCGCGGCCGCGCGGCACGACCACCACGCGGTGCCGAGGTTGAGGTCGAGGAGGAAGCGCACGTCGTCCGGCTCCGAGTCCGAGACGGTGCCCGCGCGGAAACCGCCGACCGCGTTCACGACCCATCGCGGCCGGTCGCCGCCGGCCTCGAGCCGCGACCAGAGCGCCTCGACCTCGTCGGCCGAGGTGAGGTCGGCCGCCTCCGGCCGCACGCCGTCGGCGGCGTCGGGCGGATGCCGGTCGACCGCGACGACCCGGTCGCCGCGCGAGGCGAACGCGGCGACGAGCGCCGAGCCGAGCGCGCCGCCCGCCCCGCAGACGAGCGCGACGTCGGGATCCGCCATCAGCTCTTGCGGCTGCGGACTTCCTGCAGGAACTCGCGCCGCAGGTCGGCGTCGTCGAACGCGCCGCGCCAGACCGTCGTGATCGTGCGCGAGTGCGCCTCGACGCCGCGCATCTGCGTGCAGAGGTGCGACGCCTCGAGGTGGACGGCGACGCCGTGCGGCGCGATCTGGCCGACGAGCGTGTCCGCGATCTGCTCGCCGAGCCGCTCCTGCACCGTGAAGCGGCGCGCGTACAGCCGGACGAGGCGCGTGAGCTTCGAGATCCCGATGATCTCCTCGGCGGGGATGTACGCGATGTGCGCCTCGCCGTAGAACGGAAGCGCGTGGTGCTCGCAGAGGCACTGGAACGCGATCGGCCCCTCGATCACCTGGCTCGTCAGCGAGTCGGGGCCGCCGCGGCCCTCGGCCGGGAAGACGGTCAGGAGCTTCGGGTCGCCGTCGTAGCCCGAGGTCGCGTCGAACAGCGCCTGGAGGAAGCGCTCCGGCGTGTCGCGCGTCCCCGGCGTGTCGAGGTCCATGCCGAGCGCGGAGAAGATCTCGCCGACGTAGCCCTCGAACCGCCGCCAGTCGTCGGCGCCGAGCTCCCGCCGCCGCGTCTGCGCGCAGGGCAGCTCGATCACGTTGTCGACGTCCGTCGCCTCTGCGGTCCGCTCGTCCATCCGCGCAATGCTACGGGAGCGGTCGCCGGTGGCCGTCCGGTCCCCGGGCCTACGGCCGCGCGCGCCGGACGCGCCGCTCCCGGCCGAGCTGGAGCAGCGCCGCGACGAGCAGGCAGATCGGGGGGATCCAGAGGTACGCGTCCGGCCTCGCGGCGACGAGGCAGACGCTGAGGACCGCGAGCTGCGTGGAGAGGCCGAAGTTCGCGAGCACCGCGATCATCAGCCGGTCGTGGTAGGCGGCGCGTCCCTCGGCGCCCGCCCGGAGCCGGACGAGCCGCATCTGGACGAACCACCTGACGAGGCGATCCTGCGGGGCGTAGACGACGTCGTAGACGCGCGACAGGACGCGCGCCGCGCCGCTCGGCGGGGGAAGCGGCGCGGCCCGCTCGCCGTGCGCCTCCCGGTAGAGGAACTCCATGTTGAAGTCGATGCTCAGCACGAGCGTCAGCGCGGCGAACGACGCGAGCGCGAGCCACGGCTTCCCGGTGACGTCGCCGAGGGCGGCGAACAGCGCGACGTCGACGAGCAGGTCGGACTCGGAGTCGAGATACCGGCCGAACGCGGTCACCCGGTCCGTCGCGCGTGCGAGCTGGCCGTCCGCGTTGTCGAGCACCGTCTTGACCTGCAGGAGCAGCGCCGCGGCGAGGAAGTCGGCGCGATGGATCTCGAACGCAGCCGCGAGCCCGGTCGCCGTGCCGGCGAGGACGACGGCCGGCGGCGGCACGCCGAGCGGGGCGAGCGCGAGCACGACGAGCTGCGCCGCCGGTCGGTACACGCGCTCGCACACGAGCTCGTTGGCCGCGCCGACGCGCTGCTTCCGGGTGCGGCGGAGGCCGGGACGTCGCGCCGGGGGCTTCGATCGGAACAGTCTCGCCACGGACGGATCATGGGGTACCGTCCGACCCCACGATGACGACGTCGACACCCGACGACTGGACCGAGGTCGACGGCGCGCTCGAGCGCGAGTTCCGCTTCGCCGACTTCGCCGCCGCGATGGCGTTCGTGAACCGGGTCGCGGAGCTCGCCGAGAGCGAGGACCACCACCCGGACATCGACGTCCGCTGGAACAGGGTCACGCTCCGGTGGTCGACGCACTCCGCCGGCGGGATCACCGACCGCGACCGCGACCTCGCGGCGCGCTCGGCCGGGCTCGTCTGATCGTCGCGAGCTACTGCTCGACGATCACGAACGTCGCCTTCACGACCGCCGTCGCCGGCATCCCCGGCTTGAGGCCGAGGCCCTCGGCGGCGTCGCGCGTGATCACGGCCTGGACGCGGATCGGGTCGGTGACGACGATCTCGACCTGCGCCATCAGCCCGTCGACCTGGACGTCGGTGACGACGCCCCGGAACCGGTTGCGCGCGCTCATCTTCCGCTCGGTCGGGCCGCCGCGCAGCCGCTCGATCTCGGTCGCGGGCACGAGCCGCCGGTTGCCCGTGTCGCGGATCGTCTCGATCCGCCCCTGGCGGTCCCAGCGCCGCAGCGTGTCGACGCTGATCCCCAGCGTCTTCGCGGCCTCGCTCGAGCTGTAGAACTCCTTCGACATCGGCTCGTCGCCGTCCGGGCGAGTCCCGCGCTACGACGCGGGATCCGCGCTCGAGAGCAGCTCCTCGAGCCCGGCCGGGTCGAACTCGCGGGCCGAGCCCGCGCCGAGCGAGATCAGGTGCCTCGCGGTCAGCACGTGGTACAGGATCAGGAGCTGGACGAGCGCCAGCGAGTCGGAGCGGTGCAGCTCGGTGCCGATCGTGAACTCGCCGAGGGCCTGCTGGCGCAGGTGGCGGGCGAAGTGCATCTTCTCCCAGATCGCCTCCTCGAGCTGCGAGGCGCGCTCCGGCGAGAGGCGGCCCGGGACGCACAGCTCGATCGCGCCCTGGCGCTCGGTGAGGACGAGCCCGTCCTCGGCCGCGTCGGCGACGACGCCGCTCAGGTCGGGATGGGTGAGCGAGTCGCGCAGCGTGAGCTTCGCGTCGAGGTGGTCCTGGTCGTCGTCCGAGCCCGGCTGGAACGCGACGACGATGTCGGCCGCGTGGCGCTGCGGGCGGATGAACTGCTCCGAGTCGGGCTCGCGCCGGTCGAGCTCGCTCAGCACCTGGTCGGTCGTGTACCCGCGGCGCGAGCAGTCGCGCTGCACCTTCCAGTGGCGGCGGAGCTCCTCGGGCGGGTCGAGGTACACCCGCACGTCGAACATCTCGCGCAGCTCCTCGCTGTGGAACGCGAGCAGTCCCTCGGTGACGACGAAGCGCTTCGGGTCGATGTACTCCGGCGCGCCGAACGTGCCGTCGGTGTGGTCGTACTCCGGCTTCATGATCGCCTCGTTGCTGCGGAGGTGGCGCAGGTGCTGGGCGAGGATGTCGAGGTAGTTGCAGTCCGGATGGAGCGGCGTGATGTTGCGCTCCGCGCGCTGCTTGCGGTCGTAGCGGTGGTAGTCGTCCGTGCAGAACGCGGTGATCTGGTCCTCGCCGATCACGCGGACGATCCCGCGGGTGATGGTCGTCTTGCCGGAGCCGGAGTCTCCGACGATCCCGAGCATGATCGGACGCGGCATGGGCGCGGAATCTACCCGAGGCGCGCGGCGAGCGCCGCACACGCGGTCGCAGGGTCGTCGGCGCCGAACACGGCCGAGCCGGCGACGAGCAGCTCGGCGCCGGCGGCGCGCGCCTCGTCGATCGTGTCCGCGCGCGATCCCGCCGTCGACCTCGAGCACGACCTCCGGCGGGAGCAGCTCGCGGAGAGCGGCGAGCCGCGCGGTCGAGGTCGGGATGTAGCGCTGCCCGCCCCAGCCGGGGTTCACGCTCATCAGCAGGCAGAGGTCGATCAGCTCGAGCAGCGGCTCGACCGCGTCGACCGGCGTGCCCGGGTTGATCACGACACCCGCGTTGCAGCCGAGCTCGCGGATCAGCTTCAGGCCGTAGTGGATGTTCGGCGTCGACTCCGGGTGGATCGTGATCACGTCGGCGCCGGCCTTCGCGAACGCCTCGACGTGCCGCTCGGGCCGCTCGATCATCAGGTGGACGTCGAGGATCGCGCCGCGGCCGTGGACGAGCGTCGCGCAGCGCGTCGACGATCAGCGACCCGATCGTGATCGGCGGGACGAAGTGGCCGTCCATCACGTCCACGTGGATCACCTGCACGCCGGCGTCGATCACGGTCGTCACCTGCTCGCCGAGCCGCGCGAAGTCGGACGCGAGGATCGACGGCGCGATGCTCGGGGCGCGGGATCGCGGCGCGCGCGCTCACGCGGCGCTCCGCTCACGGCGCTGGAACGCGCGCCGGCCGTCCGGCGCCGTGCGCGAAGTCGAGGAAGAGCTCGACCGCGGGGCGGAGCGGCACGCGTCGCCGAGCGGAGGATGTACCACTCGCGGCGCGGCAGCCCGCCGCGGATCCGGATCTCGGCGAGCGTGCCGGCGGCGAGCTCCTGCTCGACCGCGCGGCGCGACTGGAGCGAGACGCCGAGGCCGAGCCGGACTGCTTCCTTGATCGCGCCGTTCGAGCCGAGCGTCAGCGTCTGCGGGCTGCAGCTCGTGCTCGGCGAGGAACTCGCCGACGAGCTGCGCGCGTGCCGGAGCCGAGCTCGCGCTGCAGCCAGACGCGGTCGCCGAGCTCCTCGGGCCGCACCGGCCCGGCCGCGGCCGCGGGGTCGGTCGGGCGCGCCGATCGCGACGATCTCGTTCGCGAGGAAGGCGCGTGCCCTCGATCCGCGGGTCGTCGGGCGGCCGGCCCGCGATCGCGACGTCGACCTCGTGCTCGAGCACGCGGTCGAAGAGCGTCGCGCGGTTCGCGACCTCGAGCGAGAGCTTGATCTCCGGGATGGAGCCGCGCGAACGCGCCGAGGAGCGACGGGACGACGTACTCGGCCGCGGTCGCGACCGCGACGATGCTGAGGCTCCGCGTCGAGGTGTCGGCCGCCTCCTGCGCCGCCTGCCGCCCCTTCTGGATCGAGGCCGAGCACGTCGGCCGCGTACGGGCGGAAGGCCTCGCCGGCCGGCGTCAGCCCGATCCCGCGGCCGACGCGCTCGGTCAGGTCGACGCCGATCTCCTTCGAGAGCGACGAGACCGCGGCCGAGATCGAGGGCTGCGTCACGTGCTGCTTCGCCGCGGCGGCGGAGACGGAGCCCTCGCGGGCGACGGCGAGGAAGGTGGAGAGCTGATTGAGCGTCACGGCCATAGGTGAAGCGCTATGAAAGCACGAGAACTTTTTGATTGCCAACGATTTCCGGATCTCGTACCCTAACCGGCGCGCGCGGCAGCGGGAGGCGCTGCGCGCGGGCGGGAAACCGCTTAGCCTTCGGCCCGTTCCCGGCACTCGAGGAGGAGAGAGACGATGCCACTTGCGACATTGCGCCAGGTGCTCGACGAGGCCGCGAAGGGCGGCTACGGCGTCGGGCGCCTTCAACGTCAACAACATGGAGCAGCTCCAGGGCATCGTCGCCGGGGCGCAGGAGACGCAGGCGCCGGTGATCGTCCAGGCCTCGCGCGGCGCGATCTCCTACGCCGGGCCGACGTACCTCCGCAACCTGATCCTCGCCGCCGTCGAGAGCGCGCCGGAGATCCCGATCGTGCTGCACCTCGACCACGGCGACAAGCCGGAGACGTGCTTCATGGCGATCGAGCTCGGCTTCACGAGCGTGATGATGGACGGCTCGCTGCTCGCCGACGGGAAGACGCCGTCGGACTACGAGTACAACGTCGACGTCACGCGGCGGGTCGCCGAGGCGGCGCACGCGAAGGGCGTCAGCGTCGAGGGCGAGCTCGGCACGCTCGGCGGGATCGAGGACGGCCACGGCTCGGGCGAGGTGCACCTCACCGACCCGGACCAGGCGGTCGACTTCGTCGAGAAGACCGGCGTCGACGCGCTCGCGGTCGCGATCGGCACGAGCCACGGCGCGTACAAGTTCACGACGAAGCCGACGGGCGACGTGCTCGCGATGCACCTGATCGAGGAGATCCACCAGAAGCTCCCGGACACGCACATGGTCATGCACGGCTCGTCGAGCGTGCCGCAGGAGCTCGTCGACCGGATCAACGCGGCCGGCGGCAACCTCGAGGCGACGTACGGCGTGCCGGTCGAGGAGATCCAGCAGGGGATCCGCCACGGCGTCCGCAAGGTCAACGTCGACACCGACGGCCGGCTCGCGATCACCGCGGCGCTGCGCGAGGCGCTGAACGCGAACCCGAAGGAGTTCGACCCGCGCGCGTTCTTCAAGCCCGCGCGCGAGGCGATGAAGCAGGTCGTGGCCGAGCGGCTGACGCAGTTCGGCGCCGCCGGGCACGCCGGCGACTACGAGGTGCTCCCGCTCGAGGAGATGGCCGAGCGCTACGCGCGGGAGCCCGGTCGGTGCCTGAGCAGCCGATCGACCAACTCTGCATCAACACGGTCCGGACGCTGACGGTCGACGCCGTGCAGGCGGCGCAGTCCGGCCATCCCGGCGCGCCGCTCGGGCTCGCGCCCGCCGCGTACGTGCTCTACACGCGGGTGATGAAGCACAACCCGGCCGACCCGGAGTGGCCCGACCGCGACCGCTTCGTGCTTTCGGCCGGCCACGCGTCGATGCTGCTCTACGCGTCGCTGCACCTCTCCGGGTACGGCGTCAGCCTCGACGACATCAAGCAGTTCCGCCAGCTCGGCTCGCACACGCCGGGCCACCCGGAGAACTTCGAGACGCCCGGGCGTCGAGACGACGACGGGCCCGCTCGGCCAGGGCTTCGGCAACGCGGTCGGGATGGCGATGGCGGAGAAGTTCCTCCGCGAGCGGTACGGCGCCGACGTCTGCGACCACCACATCTTCGCGATCTGCTCCGACGGCGACCTGATGGAGGGCGTCGCCTCCGAGGCCGCGTCGATCGCCGGCCACCTCGCGCTCGGCCGGCTGCGTGTTCCTCTACGACGACAACTCGATCACGATCGACGGGCCGACCGACCTCTCGTTCTCGCAGGAGGACGTCCCGAAGCGGTTCGAGGCGTACGGCTGGCACACGCTCACGGTCGAGGACGGCAACGACCTCGAGGCGATCGAGGCCGCGATCCGCGCCGGCGTCGCCGAGGAGGGCCGGCCGACGCTGATCAGCCTCAAGACGGTGATCGGCTTCGGCTCGCCGCGCGCGGGCACCCGGAACGCGCACAGCGACCCGATGCCCGACGAGCAGGTGCGCGCGACGAAGGAGGCGCTCGGCTGGGATCCCGACGCGCAGTTCCTCGATCCCGGACGAGCGTGTACGAGCACTGGCGCGACGGAACGGTCGAGCGCGGCGCCGCCGCGCAGGCCGAGTGGAGCGCGCGCTTCGACGCGTGGGGCGCCGCGAACGCGGAGCTCGCCGAGGAATGGCGCCGACGCGTGGGCGGGCGAGCCGCTGGCCGGGTTCGCCGACGCGATCCCCGTGTTCGACGCCGACGGCCCGGCCGTCTCGACGCGCGTCGCCGCGAGCAAGGTGATGCAGGCGTTCGGCCCGTTCGTGCCGACGATGGTCGGCGGCGCGGCCGACCTCGTCCACTCGACGTTCACGCACTTCGAGGGCGACGAGGCGTTCACGCCCGAGCACGCCGGCCGCAACGTCGCCTGGGGCGTCCGCGAGCACGGGATGGGCGCGGCGGTCAACGGCCTCGCGCTCCACGGCGGGATCGTGAAGCCGTTCTGCTCCACGTTCTTCGTCTTCACCGACTACATGCGCCCGCCGATCCGGCTCTCGGCGCTGATGAAGCTCGACGCCGTCTGGATCTTCAGCCACGACTCGGTGGCGGTCGGCGAGGACGGCCCGACGCACCAGCCGGTCGAGCACCTCGCCGCGATGCGCGCGATCCCGGATCTGACCGTGATCCGCCCGGCCGACGCGAACGAAGCGGCCGAGGCGTGGGCCGCGATCCTCGAGGCCTGCCCGGCCCGGTCTGCCTCGTGCTCTCGCGGCAGAACGTCCCGATCGTCGACCGGAGCGTGCTCGCGCCGGCGGCCGGCCTGCGCCGCGGGCGCGTACGTGCTCGCCGACGCCGACTCGCCCGACGTCGTGCTCGTCGCGACCGGCGCCGAGGTCGGCACCGCGCTCGGCGCGCGCGACGTGCTCGCCGAGAAGGGCATCCAGGCGCGCGTCGTCTCGATGCCGAGCTGGGAGCTCTTCGAGGCGCAGGACGCCGACTACCGCGACGAGGTGCTGCCGGCCGGCGTGCCGAAGATCTCGGTCGAGGCCGCGGCGACGTTCGGCTGGTCGCGCTGGGTCGACGCGTCGATCGGGATCGACACGTTCGGCGCGTCGGGCAAGGGCGACAAGGTGCTCGCGCACTTCGGGTTCAGCCCGGAGCCGATCGCCGAGCGCGTCGAGCAGACGATCGCCGAGCTCGCCGTCTCGTAGTGCGGGTCCGCGTCGGATTCACGCCGGCCGAGGAGGTGGCCGGGACGGTCGCGGTCGTGATCGACGTGCTGCGCGCGACCTCGACGATCTGCCAGGCGCTCGCGGCCGGGTACGAGCGGGTCGTGTGCGCCGGAGAGGTCGAGCAGGCGCGCGAGCTCGCGGCCGAGCGCGGCGACGCGGCGCTCGCCGGCGAGCGCGCGAACGTCCGCCCCGAGGGCTTCGACTTCGGCAACTCGCCGCGCGAGCTCGCGGGCGCCGCGCCGGTGCGGCCGACGCTCGTGCTCACGACGACGAACGGCACGCGGCTGCTCCTCGCGGCCGCCGCCCGCTGCGAGACCGTGTTCGTCGGCTCGCTCCTCAACCTCGACGCGGTCGTCGCGGCGGTGCGCGCGACCGGCGCGCCGGACGTCGCGCTCCTCTGCGCCGGCGTCGAGGGCGCGTTCGCGATCGACGACGCGTACGTCGCCGGCGCGCTCGCGGTCGCGATCGGCGGCGACCCCGACGACGCCGCGGTCGCGGCGGTCGCGCCTCGCGGGCGCGTTCGCCTCGGACGAAGAGGGCATCGGCGGCGGCTCGAGCGCGGCGAACATCCGCCGCGTCGGCCTCGACGACGACATCCCGTGGTGCGCCCGCCGAGAGCGTGCTCGACGTCGCGCCGCGCGTCGTCGCGCGCACCGAGACCACGGTCGAGATCGCGCTCGAGCCTCACTTCGCCGGAGCCGCCGACGCGTCCGAAACGGAGATGTTCGGGGACCGTCCCCTGACACGTCTCGAACCGCGCGGCCGTTCGGTGCGCGGCGCGGCGGCTCGCTACCCGGCGCCGGCCGCGGCCGTGCGCTTCGCATACGGCTCGAGGCCTTCCTTCGCGCGGGCGATCGCCCAGTTGTGGTTCCAGCGGAAGAGCGGGCGGAGGATCGGCGTGAGGACCCGGATGAACGCCCGATCGGCGTTCACCTGCCAGTCGAAGCGGACGTGCGTGCCGGACTCGATCGGCGTCAGCGTCCAAATCCCGAGGCCGGCGAGGTCGCCGACGACCTTCGCCTCGACGCGCCGCGGTGGGTCGAGCGCGACGATCTCGGAGGTCGTCTTCAGCGTGTACGGCAGCCGGCCCTTGAAGTGCTGCTTCGCGACGCGGCCGACCTCCGGCGGGCCGTCGGTCTCTGCCGAGATGTACACCGGCTTCCACCATTCGGGGTACGTCCGCGCGTCCGCGAGCGCGTCGAAGACCGCTTCCGGCGGCGCCGCGACGTCCCACTCGTCGATGAAGAGGTAGCCGGCCGCCATCAGTCGAGCTTCCTCCCGAAGAGCCTCGCGAGACCGGCGAGCGGCGCGAGCAGCGCGTGCTGTACCGCGAGCGGCGGCTTCGTCGCGTAGCCCTCGGGCTCGAACTCGCGCGCGATCAGCGCGAGCTCGAACGGCTTCGGGTTCCCCTTCCTGTCCACCTTCCCGGCCTTCGCGAAGCGGACGAACGTCTCGAGCAGCTCCTCCGTCCGCAGCGCCGGGCGCAGCTCGAAGAGTGCGTTCACCTTCCCCTCGCCGACCGGGAAGAGCCGGTGAGGCGTCGCGGCCGGGACGAGGACGACGTCGCCCGGCTCGAGCACCCTGTCCTCGCCGTCGAGATGGAGGCCGAGCTTGCCGTCGAGCACCTCGTGCCGCTCCGACTGGCCGGGGTGAAGGTGCTCGCGGACGAGGAAGCCCTGCGGGCGGAACAGGAGCTCGTACTCGAGCGCCTCGCCGCCGGTCTCCGCGGCGGTGCGGCGAAAGAGGATCCGTTCCCCGGTGACCGGGTTCTCGAGGACGTCGCCCGCGCTCGCCACCGGGCGACTATCGCACGGCCGCGGGCCGCGCTCAAAGCGCTACTAGCGCGTCGGGCCCTCTCCGGTCGCGGCGGTGCCGGCGCTCGGGACGGCGACGATCGGCCCCGACGGCGCGGCCGGGAACGAGACCCAACCCTGAGGCGCGAGCGTCGACAGGCCGCTCGACTCGATGCCGGCGTCGGAGACCGTGAGCACCGAGTCGCCGACGACGACCGAGCGGTGGATCGCCGGCGCGTACCCGAGGTTCCCGTTCTGGTGGGTGACGCTGCCGAACTGCTGGATCCCCGCGGCGCGGTTCACGTGGAAGCCGAGCGCCTGCTGCTGGAACGGGACCATCAGGAGCGACGTCGCCGGCCAGAAGAGGAACGCGTGGAAGTCCGACTCGGCCTCGGACCAGCCGCGCCCGAGCGACGCCTCCTGCAGGCGCTTCGGGTTCTTGAGGTCGGAGACGTCGAAGAGCGAGATCTGCGTGCCGGTCGGCTCGTTCGTGGTCGGGTCGACGTCCTGGCCGATCCCGAGCAGGAGGTTGTCGCCGATCGGGTGGAGGTACGCCGAGTAGCCCGGGATCGTGAGCTCGCCGAGCACCTGCGGCTTCGTCGGGTCGGAGAGGTCGACGGTGTACAGCGGGTCGACCTGCCGGAACGTGACGACGTAGCCCGTGTCGCCGACGAAGCGCACCGCGTAGACGCGCTCGCCCTGGCCGAGCCCGCTCACCTGGCCGACCTGGCCGAGCGAGCCGCCCTGCATCTTCAGCGTCGTGAGGAACGACTGGCTGTTCGCGCCCGGCCCCCACCACGCGGGCGTCTGCGTGCTCACGACGCGGAGCACGCCCTGGAACTCGGACATCGAGTACGAGTCGAGCAGGTAGCCCGGGACGCTGCCGCTGCCGAGGTACACGGTCTTCGTCGGGCTCGAGATGTCGAACACGTTGATCGTGGTCGAGACGCCGCTCTGGATCGACGTCGGCGCGCCCGGCAGCGGCCGGTCGCCCCACGACTCGGTCGTCACGTACAGGTTCGACTGCGACGCGTAGACGATCTTCGCGTCGGTCATGATCGCGGTCGAGTCGACCGGGTCGAGCCCGGTGTCGAGGTCGATCGTGGACACGGTCAGCATCCCGAGCCCGGAGAACTGCTGCGGCCGGCTGACGTTGCGGCACTGGACGATCGCGTGGTCGGAGGCGACGAGGCGGCCCCGCTTCTTCAGCGTGTAGGTCGGAAGCCAGCTCTTCACGCTGGACTTCGCGACGACCGCGGCGTTCTTCGCCTTCGCGGCCGCGAGCCCGGAGCTCGTGAACGCGATCGGCCCGGCGACCGGGACGTCGACCCCGAGCGAGTTCGACGAGACGACCCTGACGACGCCGTTGACCATGCGCGCGTCCACGTACGCGCCGTCGAGCGTCAGCGTCGAGATCACGTGCATGGCCTTCGGGTCCGAGACGTCGACGTCGGTGAGCGTCGACTGCGACTGCTGCGGCAGGTAGACGCGCGCGACCATCGCGGGCAGCGGCTGGGCCCAGTACCCGCCCTTCGAAAGGATCAGGAGGCGGTTGCCGTGGAGGAGCAGCTCGTGCGTCCAGCCGTTGTCGGTCAGCTTCAGCGAGCCGAGCAGCTGCGGCTGGTGCGAGGTCACGTCGACCGCGTCGACGTAGCCGTCCGCGACCGCGAAGAGCGTCTTGCCGTTCGTCTTGACGATGTCCGGCTCGTCGACGCCCTGCTCCTGGACGTTCGTGCCGGAGTAGTCGATGCCCTCCTGCGGCGTCGAGGCCGCGGCCGCGGACGAGGAGCCGGACGACGACGCGGAGGCCGAGTTCGCAGAGGCGGAGGCGCCCGATGCGGCCGCGGCGGTCGCGGTCGGGGCCAGGGCCTTGCCGGTCGTGGTCGAGATCCCGGGCTGCCCGGGCTGCGGCACGCCGATGCCGTACGGGCTGACGAAGCGGCCGGCCTCGGTCTTCGTGTAGCCGAGCAGGTCGCCGCAGGAGCGGAACGAGACGAGGCGACCCGCCTTCGCCGCTCGCGTGCCGGCTGCGTCCGCGGGATTCGCGGTCGTGGCGGCCAGCGCTGCCAGGAGGGCGAACGTCGCGAACGTCGGCGCGATGCCACGTCCGAGAGTCATGTGCGTGTTATACGCCACAAGACCGGCCGCGAATCACAAGGATTCCGTAAAGAAAACCGGCCTCGGCTACCCTGCCCGGACCATGCTCGCCGTTCCGTGTGGCCTTCCGTCGTACATGGGCGCCTGGCCGCCGGTTTCGGGCGGCGCGCTGATCGAGCCGCTGGCCGACCTCGCCGCTCGCACGCCGCACTCGTCCGCGTCCAGTAGGCCCGGAAGCGACGTCGCGGCGGCGCCGGAAACCGGTCGCGCCGACGCGCCGAGAACGATCACGCCGACCGACGGGCGTTGAGGAGCGGGTCACTCGTCCTCGTGGCCGTCGCCGCGGCGGCGCTGCTGGCGCTCGGCGGCGGGTCGGCGGTCGGGCAGGTCCGCGCGCCGGCCACCGCGACCGCGACGGGCCCGATCCTCGGGATCACGGGCAGCGTCTCGCGCTTCTCCGACCAGACCGGCCAGGACTCGCTGGTCGACCAGGGTTTCCTCGGCTGGGGCCAGGGCCAGACGTTCGGCTCGCCGTTCGCGATCCTGCTTGGGGGGCTCGGCCCGATCCCGATGCTCCACCTCGGCACGAAGGGCCAGGGCGGCGGCGAGGCGATCTCGCCGGGCGACATCGCGGCGGGCAAGGGCGACGCCTACCTCACCGCGCTGAACCACGCGATCGGGGTCTGGGGGAAGGGCATCTACATCCGGCCGATGGCCGAGATGAACAACTACGAGAACTACTACTCGGCCTACACGTCGAGCGGCGCGGCCAAGGACGCGGCCCACTCGACCGAGAGCTACAAGCAGGCGTTCCGGCGCATCTACCTGATCCTCCACGGCGGCACCGAAACGGCGATCGACGCGAAGCTGAAGGCGCTCGGGATGCCGCCTCTGGACGGCGGCGACCAGCTCTCGAACCCGTTCCCGCGGCTGCGGATCCTCTGGAGCCCGCTCGCCGGCGGCAACCCGCGCGTCGCCGGGAACGCGCCCGCGCAGTACTACCCCGGCCAGGCGTACGTCGACGTCGAGGGCGGCGACATCTACGACGAGGGCTCCGCGCCTTGGACCGAGCTCGAGTCGCTGGCCTCGGCGTCGGCCTCGCGCCACGAGCCGTTCTCCGTCCCGGAGTGGGGGCTCCACGGCGTCGACGATCCGGCGTTCGTGCAGCGCATGTGCAGCTTCCTCTCGTCGCACCGGACGACCGAGGTGTCCGTCTTCTACGAGAGCCGTTCGGGCTCCGAGTACGACCTCGGCTCGAAGCCGCAGAGCCGGGCGGCGTACTCGAGCTGCGTCGTCCCGATGGGGGCGCCGTCGCCGTCGTGGGCCGCGGGCGCCGCCGGCGGCCTCGTGGGGCTCAGCCTCGTCCCGACGCCGGACTCGGGCGATCCGCCGCTCGCGGTCAAGCTCGGGATCACGGCGAAGCTGAGCACGCCGATCCAGCACTGGGAGCTCCTCTTCGGCGACGGGTCGTGGAAGGTGTCGAACGGCGTGCCGCCCGCGAGCGTCTCGCACACCTACACGAAGCCCGGCGTGTACGAGCCGGTCCTCGCCGTCTTCGACGCGCCGCCGTACGACCTCGTCGACGCGCACTTCGTCACGAGCGCGACGGTCACCGTCGGAACCGGCGTCGCCGCCGCCGCTGAGCTTCGTGCCGACGCCGACCGCGGGCAAGCCGCCGCTCAAGGTCTCGTTCAAGACCGACCTCGCGCTGCCCGCGGCGCCGACGACGTGGACGCTCGTCTACGGCGACGGGAACACGCGCGACGGCACCGGCGTCCCGCCGCACTTCATGGGCCACACCTACGAGAGCGCCGGCACCTTCCAGGTCCTGTTCGTGCTGAACGCGGCCGGCGGGCGGACGTACGCGTCCACCGTCGCGATCAACCCGCCGAGCGGAGGCGGAGGCGGCGGAGGCGGCGGCGGGCCGACCACGACCACGACGACCACGACGACGCCGGCCGCGCCGCGGGTCACGGCCACGAAGACCGGCACCGTGCTCGTGAACGGCGTGCCGTTCACCGGCGGGCCGATCGCGTACAACACGCCGGTCGACGTCTCGAATGGACGGCTGACGATCACGACCGACACGGGCAAGGTGACCGTCTACGGGTCGGGCATCCACGCGACGTTCACGCTGAGCCGCGGCACCGACCAGGGTCACGCGGTCGTCGTGTTCACCCTCACGAACGGCGACTTCTCGTCCTGCAAGCGCAAGAAGGCGAGCGCGACGTTCGCGACCGCGAGGGTGATCCGCCAGCTCTGGGGCAACGGCGAGGGCCACTTCCGCACGAAGGGCCGGTACGCGGCAGCGACCGTCCGCGGCACCTTCTGGCTCACGGCGGACCGCTGCGACGGGACCCTCGTGAAGGTGAACCGCGGGATCGTGCAGGTCACCTCGAAGCGCAAGCCCGTGCTCGTCCGCGCCGGGCACAGCTACCTCGCGAAGCCGTAACGCGGCTCGCGCGGCGAGCGCGTTCTTACAAACCCTGAACGCCCGACCCCGGTCGCGTGCCTATCATCACCGCCATGCTCCAGGTCGACCTCGATCCGCCTGCGAGGTCTGTGCCGGCCGCCGGCGCCACCGACGAGGGGGAGGACTGGCTCGCCGAGGTCGGCGACGTCGACTGGGACGACGCGGGCGCGCCGACCGGAGAACGTGCGTCCCGGTGGTCGACGGGCAGCTACGGCGCGGTCGCGCAGCCGGATGCCGGGCCGCCGGGCGAGCGCGACATCCAGCGCCGGCGGGCGATCGCCGCGATCGCCGCGATCGTCGTCGTCGGCCTCGCGATCGCGATCCCGGTGATCGTCTTCGGCGGCGGCGGGAGCGGCTCGAACAACCCGACCGAGGCGCCGCCGGCGCCGACGACCCCGGCGGTCACGACGACGCCGCAGGCCACGACCCCGGCGTCGACGACGCCGACGACCACCACGCCGAGCACGACCGTGCCGAAGATCACGGTTCCCGCCGCCGGCTCGGCGCTCAAGCCGGGCTCGAGCGGGGCGGAGGTCACCAAGCTCCAGAACGCGCTGAAGACGCTCGGCTACGACCCCGGCGCGGTCGACGGCGCGTACGGCCCGACGACGCAGGCCGCGGTGTCGAAGTTCCAGACCGACAAGAAGCTCTCGGCCGACGGGATCGTCGGCCCGGAGACCGCCGCGGCGATCAACACCGCGCTCGCCGCGCAGAGCTCGTCCGGCTAGTCGTCGATCGCGACGTGCCCCGGCTCGGCGGCGACGCGGTCGAGCCACCCGCGGATCGCCGGGTACGGCTCGAGGTCGAAGCCGCCCTCGCCGGCGACGTGCGTGTACGCGTAGAGCGCGAGGTCCGCGAGGGTCAGGCCTCCGCCGACGAGGTACGAACGGCCGTCGAGGTGGCGCTCCATCGCGTCGAGCGCGCGGTACCCGGCGGCCGTTCGCTCCGGGACGCGGTCCGCGAAGGCCTCCGGCCGTCCCGAGTACGCGAGCCAGAAGCGGACGACCGCGATCGCCGGCTCGTGGTCGTACTGCTCGAAGAACATCCACTGCAGGACCTGCGCGCGCTCGAAGCTGTCGTCCGGGACGAAGCGCGTGCCCTCGCCGAAGTACCAGAGGATCGCGCCCGACTCGCCGAGCGAGCGCCCGTCGTCGAGGACGAGCGTCGGCACGCGCAGCGCCGGGTTCAGGCCGCCGAGCAGCTCGGGCCGGTTCGAGCGGTCGGCCACGTCGACCGGCCGCCGCTCGACCGCGATCCCGAGGTGCGCGAAGAGCAGCCGCACCTTGTAGCAGTTGCCCGAGACCGGGCTGTCGTACAGGAGCACCTGCGCCGCCGCTACCTACGTTCGTCGGCGCCGACGACGTAGTGGTCGACCCCGACGCGGCGGCCGGCCCACTCCTTGAAGATGCCGCCGAGCGCCTTCGGCATCGCCTCGTCGAACGTCGGCTCGGCGGCCGCCGCGTCCTCCTCCGAGTCGAAGAACGTGATCGAGAGCACCTTCCCGTCCGCGGTCGCGAGCTCGAGCTGGCCGCGGTATCCGGCGAGCGGCTCGACGAGCGAGCGGATGACGGTCATCGCCTCGTCCATCGTGGCCTGGGCCACCTCGACGTTGACGCCTTCGAAGCTTGCGACGCGAGCGATCATGGCTACTCCTCTCGGGTTGGGTTGCGCTCCGTCTCCGTCTCTCGGCGCGACGTTACACCGTCGCGGGCGGGATCTCCTGGCTCGCGCGGAAGAGGCCGTCGGGATCGACCCGCGCGCGCAGGTCGCGGAGGCGGCGGTACGCGTAGGGCTCGTAGAACGAGCCGCCGTCGCGGGCGCTCTCGGCGAAGTTCATATACGCCTTGCGGCTCCACGGCGCGAGCGCGTCCCGGACCTGCGGAAGGCGGCGCTCGATCGCGGCGACCGCATCTGGGCCGGTCGGGATGCCGACCGCGAACGTCGCGAAACCGGCGTCGAGGTGGGAGAGGACGCCGCCCCCGGGCGCGGGCGTCCCGAGCGCGCCGCCGAGGTGCCGGAGCTCCGCCGAGACGAACGGCGAGTCCGAGCCGGGGCCGGCCAGCGCGAGGTACGCCTCGAGCGCGGCCGGCGGGAGCGCGTCGACGAGCCCGCCGTCGCCGATTCCGGGCGTCGGGCCTTCCGGGTCGTTGTGGAGCCGCTGGAGCGCGGCCGCCGGGACGGTCGCGAACGTGTCGATCTCCGTCCCGAGCTCGCGCAGCGGCCGGAGCAGCTCCCGGCCGCGGTCCTCGTCGCCGAGGTACGCGGCCTCGACCACGACCAGGTCGCGCCCGCGCAGCGGCTCGGGGATGAACGGCGCCGGCGGCAGCCGCAGGATCCGGCCGACCGAGGTGACGGTGTCCGGGACGTCCTCCGTCCACTCGACCCAGCGACCGAGCACGTCGGCCGCGCGCTCCCACGGCCAGATCAGCCAACCGGCGTACGCGTGCTCGACCGGGTACAGCGCGAACTCGATCGCGGTCACGACGCCGAAGTTGCCGCCGCCGCCGCGGAGCCCCCAGAAGAGCTCGGGGTCGTGGTCGGCGTCGGTGCGGACGCGCTCGCCGTCGGCGGTGACGAGCTCGATCGCGGTGACCGAGTTCGTCGCCAGCCCGTGCCGGCGCGCGAGCCAGCCGATGCCGCCGCCGAGCGAGTACCCGACGACACCGACGTCCGGCGAGGAGCCGTGGAGCGCGGTCAGCCCGAACGCGGTGGCGGGCTCGACCACCTCCGCCCACAGGACGCCGGCACCGACGCGCGCCCGGCGGGCCTCGGCGTCGATCGAGACGTCCCGCAACTTCGTCGTGCGCACGAGCATCGTGTCGCCGTCGAGGCCGCCGAGCGCGCCCGCGCCGTGCCCTGTGCCCTGCGCCGCGACGCGGAGCCCGCGGGCTTCCGCGAGCCGGACCGCCGCGGCGACGTCGCCCGCCGACTCGGGGAAGACGACCGCCGCCGGCTGCTGGTCGACCGCGAGGTTCCACGCCTGCCGCGCCTCGTCCCAGCCGCCGTGCTCGGGCAGGACGATCTTGCCGTGAAGGGCGTCGACCTCGCGATCGAGCGTCCGTGTGTCGTATGCGATTGCCATTGCGGGTTCCTCCCCGGGTCGTCGATTGACCCTTCGAGGATCGCCGCGTCGACCGCCGCGGCGCATCGGGGGAGACGCAAGCCGGCACCCCAATCTTTTCCCCACACCCGCCCGTACGATCCGGGCGTGGCGGCGCGCGTGGACGACCTCCTCGAGCGCGAGCGCGACCTCGACGCGCTCGAGGCGCTCGTGGCCGGGGCGCTCGGTGGAGACGGGCGGCTCGGCCTCGTCGAGGGGCCGGCCGGGATCGGCAAGACACGGCTGCTCGCGGCGGCGCGGGCGCTCGCGGCCGACGCGGGGATGCGCTGCCTGACCGCGCGCGGCGGCGAGCTCGAGCGCGCGTTCCCCTTCGGCGTCGTCCGCCAGCTCTACGAGCCGGCGCTCGCGGGCGCTCCGCCGGCCGAGCGGAGCGAGCTCTTCGCGGGCCCGGCCGGGCTCGTCGAGCACCTCGTCGCCGGCCACGGCGACTCGCCGGCCGCCGACCCGGCCGGGCCGTTCGCGCTCTACCACGGGCTGTACTGGCTGACCGCGAACCTCTCGGTCGGCGGCCCGCTCGCGCTCTTCGTCGACGACCTGCACTGGTGCGACCCGCCCTCTCTCGCCGCGCTCGAGTACGTGTGCCGCCGGCTCGAGGGGCTGCCGGTCCTCGTCGTCGCGGCCTCGCGTGCCCACGAGCCGGGCTTCGACCGCGGCGTCCTCGACGAGCTCGGACGCGAGCCGGCGGCGAGCGTCGTCGAGCCGCGCGCGCTCACCGCCGGCGCGACCGCGGCGCTCGTGCGCTCGCGCCTGGCGCCGACGGCGGCCGACGCGTTCTGCGCCGCCTGCCACGACGCGACCGGCGGCAACCCGCTCCTCGTCGCGGAGCTCGCGACCGCGCTCGCCGCCGAAGGCGTCGCCGGCGGCGACGCCGACGTCGCGCGCGTCGCGGAGATCGGGCCGGAGGCGGTCGCCCGCGCGGTGCGGCTGCGGCTGGCGCGGCTGCCGGAGGAGGCCCGAGCGCTCGCGCGGGCGGCGAGCGTCCTCGGCGACGGCGCGCTCCTCGAGGACGCGGCCGCGACCGCCGGGCTCGCGCCTGCCGAGGCCGCCGCCGCGGCGAGCGCGCTCGTCGAGGTCGAGCTGCTCCGCGCGCGGGACACCGTCGCGTTCGTCCACCCGGTCGTCCGGGGCGCCGTGCACGCGAGCCTCGGCCCGCTCGAGCAGCGCGAGGCGCACGCCCGCGCCGCCCGCCATCTCGCCGCCGCGGGACGGCCGCCCGAGCAGATCGCGGCGCACATCCTCGAGTGCCAGCCGGCCGCCGAGGAGCGCGTGGTCGACATCCTCCGCGTGGCGGCGGGACGGTCCCTCGCCGACGGCTGCGCTGCGCTCGCAGCCGCGTACCTCCAGCGCGCGCTCGACGAGCCGCCGCCGGCGGAGTGCCGCGCCGACGTGCTCTTCGAGCTCGGCGCGGCCGAGCAGCTCGTCCACGGGCCGCACGCCGCCGAGCACCTCCGGGAGGCGCTCGCGCTGACCGACGACCCGGCGCGGCGGGCGGCGATCGCGCTCGGGCTCGGGAACGCGCTCTACTTCGCCGGCCGGACGCTCGACGCGCGGGACGTCTTCGAGGAGGCGCTCGCCGACCCTGCGCTCGACGCCGCCTCGACGCGGAGGCTCGAGACGGGCCTCGTCGTCCTCGGCCTCTTCGAGCCGCAGCTCGTCCCGCTCGCGCGCGGGCGGCTCGCCGGCTTCGACCTCGACGCCCCGGCGGACGACACCGCCGCGCGGACGCTCGTCGCGTACGGCGCGTACGACGACGCCCGCTCGCTCGGCGACCGCGAGCTCGCGGTCGAGCGGACGCGGCGTGTGATCGCCGACCGGAGCATCCTCGTCGAGGAGAGCCAGGGCGCGTGGGCCGCCGCGGCCGGGACGCTGTCGGCGGCAGACCGGCTCGACGAGGCGCAACGCCTCGCCGAGGGCGTGACCCGAGCGGGCGAGGAGTCGGGCTCGCTCTTCATGGCGTGCAGCGGCCTCGCGATGCAGGCCGGCATCTTCCACCGGCTCGGCGAGCTCGCCGACGCCGAGGCATACGGGACGGCGGCGATCGAGACCGCGACCGCGCACGGGTTCTTCACCGTCTCGAACTGGGCCGGCGGGCGGCACGCGCTCGTGCTCGTCGACCGCGGCGAGGGCGAGGCGGCGTTCGAGACGCTGCGCGGCCTCGGCGTCGACGGGCCGTTGCCCGACAGCGTCCACCTCTACGAGACGAGGTTCGCGCGCGGCTGCGCGCACGTCGCGTGCGGGCGCCTCCGCGAGGGCGCCGACGACCTCCGCGCGGTCGGCCGGCTGTGGGACGGGATCGGCGCGCGGAACCCCGACGCTGCGCCGTGGCGGGTACAGCTCGCGCACGTGCTCGTGCTGCTCGGCGAGCTCGACGAGGCGCGCGCGCTCGCGGCCGAGCAGGTCGCGCTCGCGCGGCAGTGGGGCGCCGCGCGTCCGCTCGCCGCCGCGCTTCGCGTGCACGGGCTCGCGCTCGGCGACGAGTCGCTCCTCCGCGAGTCCGTCGAGGTCGCGCGTACCTCGCCCGGCCGGCTCGAGCTCGCGCTCTCGCTCGTCGAGCTCGGCAGCGCGGAGCGGCGCGCGAACCGGCGGTCGGCCGCCCGCGAGCCGCTCGAGGAGGGGCTCGCGCTCGCGCACCGCTGCGGCGCGCGCGGGCTCGAGAAGCGAGCGCTCGAGGAGCTCCTCGCGACCGGCGCCCGCCCGCGCCGAGCTCCGGCGAGCGGCCGCGACGCCCTCACCCCGAGCGAGCTCCGCGTCGCCGAGATGGCCGCGTCCGGCCAGACGAACCGCGAGATCGCGCAACGCCTCTTCGTCACGCAGAAGACGGTCGAGGCGCACCTCGCCCGCACGTTCCGCAAGCTCCGCGTCGACTCCCGCGTGCAGCTCGCGGGCGCGCTGTCGCGCTAGCGCCCGGGGTCGAGCTCGACCGGCGCCGGGGCGATCGACGACGCGTCGGGCGCGTACACGGCCCCGACGTTCGGGCCGGCGACCGTCGCGCGGTACGAGCTCCCGACCCGCGCCTTCGGGACGGCCCACACGTACGAGCCGGTCAGCGCGAGCGGTGCGTCGCCGAGGCGTCCCCACGCCTGCCCGACGAGCGAGTCGACGTAGATCCGCGGCCGGGGAACCGCCCGGACCGGCTTGCCGGTGAGCGTCGCGCGGCCGGCGAGCCGGACGCCGGCCACGGTCTCCGACGCGGTCAGGCTGACCTCGGTCGGGACGCCCTGCCACCGCGAGAAGCGCAGCTCGACCGGGCCGCCGGGCTTCACCTGCCAGGACTGGAGCGCGTAGTACCAGCCGCCCGGAGCCGAGCGGATCACGCGCTGGAACGGGATCTGCGAGCCGGCCACGGCCTGGCTGACGTCGGCGCCGGCGAGCGTGCCGCCCGCGACCATGCGGCCCGCGTGCGGGACGAGCGCGGTCAGCCGGCGCCCGCCGCTCGTCCACGAGACCTCGGCGTTGCCGCTCGCGTCGACCCGCAGCGCGGGCGCGGCCGCGTTCGTCGCGACCGTGAGGGCGGCCTGCGACGCGGGCGCGATCGCCAGCGCGGCCAGGAGCACGAGCAGAGACCTTCGCTTCACGAAGGCCATTGTTCCCCACCCACCGCGATCGCGAACGTCGGGGGCGGACGGGCGCCGGAGAGGGAGGGCCGGCCGGCGGCCTCCCTCTCCGGCGCCGCGGGTCACGGGGTGATCCGGAACGGCCCGCTGACCGTGTTGCCGGTGGCGTGCACGGAGCCGGTGTCCGGCGGCGGCAGCGTCCCGGTCGTGCCGGAGATCGTCACCGGCCCGCTCACCGTGTTGTTGTTGAACTCGACGCCGCCGTGGTTGTTCGTCAGGTCGACGGGGCCCGACTGCGAGTTGCCGGCGCACGGCCCGGTGGCCGCGTCGCCGCCGATCAGCACGAGGCCGGTGCTGCCGGTGACCGACAGCGGCCCGGAGAGGGTGCTCCCGCAGATGCGGACGACCGTCGCGCCGGAGGCCCGGATCGGCCCGGAGACGGTGGCGCCGGCGAGGTCGATCGCGCCGCCCGCCTCGACCGTGACCGGCCCGCTGATCCTCGCGCCCGGCACGGTGCAGAACGCCTGGCCCGCCGAGATCGTCAGCGGCCCGCTGCGCGTCCCGGTGAGGCACGGGGCCGTCGTCGTGACGCTGAGCGTGTTTGCGACGAACGGGCCGAAGCTGTAGTTCGTCGAGGCCAGCGTCCCGAGCGTGCACGTGATCGGATAGTCGCCCGGCGGGCTGAACGCGGCCGCGGTCGTCGTGCACGACGCCGACCCGGTCACACCGGAGGTCGTGAGGGTCTGGCCGAGCACGAAGCCCGTGAGCGTCGCCGTGAGCGGCGGGTTCGACGCGCCGAACAGCCGCGACTTGTGGTCGGCCGTCACGGTCAGCGGCGCCTTGGTGACCACGATCGTGAACGAGGTCGTGCCCGTGTTCCCGTCGGAGTCTGTGACGGTCACCGTGACCGGATAGGTGCCCGGAGAGGCCGAGACCGCGCCCGTGACAGCCCATTCCCGCGTCCCCGGGAGCGTCGAGCCGCTCGAGGTCGTGGCGACCGTGAGCGCGAGCCCGGCCGGGAGCCCGGATGCGCTCGCGGTCAGAGCCGAGCCGATCGTGTCGGGGTCGCTCGCGTCGACGACCGCCGACCCGAGCGGGTGGCCGTACACGACGAATGCCGTGCCGCCGACCGAGTTCGTCACGACCGGGACCGCCTGCATCGCGAAGCTCGCGTCGGAGATGTCGAAGAAGACGTTCCCGACCGCCTCGACCTTGACCCGGGCCTGCGCCGTCCCGACGTTCGGCAGCGTCACCGTCGTCCGAGCCGTCGTTCGGCGTGCTCGCGTCGAGCACGGTCGGGTACGTGTGCCCGCCGTCGGTCGAGAGGCTGATCTTCACGTTCGCGTCGCTGATCGGCGCGTCGGCCGTGCCCGCGACGTTCCACGTGATCGTGTGCGTCGAGCGGCCCGGCCACGTCACGGCCGTGTTCGGCGCGGTGACGAGGAACGGCCCGGCGCCGGGCGCGAGCAGCAGCGTCGTGTCGGCGCTGTTCGTCCCGCCGCGGCCGTCGCGGGCGGTGAAGCGGAAGTGCAGCGAGAGCGGGCTCGCGTTGACGCCCGTGAACCCGACGTAGTCGGAGGTCGGGAGGAACTCGCATGTAGCACTCGGTGATCGCCTGCGGCACCGGCGGCGCGATCGGCGCCGTCGGGCACGCGCCCGTGTTCGGCGTTCGTGTTGTTGTCGAGGATCTGCTGCAGGTCCGGGAACACCCGCGTCGGGTCGGCCGTGAGGTGGTTCTCGCCCGGCGAGTCGTACTGAGCGAGCGAGTCGCGTGCTGATCTGCCCCGAGACCGGGAACATCGCGAACAGCGGCCCGTTCGTCTTCACGTTGTTGAGGAGCGCGGTGCCGTTCGTCGCCGCCGCGGTCGTTCTGCTCCCAGCTGTAGAGCAGCGGGTCGCCGTCCGCGTCGGTCGCGCTGCCCGTGAGGGCGAACGGCGTCCGCAGCGGGATCGTGTACGCGGCGGGCGCCGTCACGGCCGGGATCGAGTCGCCGGTTGGCGTGGTGGTGCCCTTGTTGTCGACCGCGCCGCCCTTGTCGGTCTCGCCGACGAAGCCGGACGCGCCGGGGGTGAAGTCCTGGATCCCGAGCATCACCGGGACGTTCGTCGCGGCGAGCGTGCCCGCGAACGTGACCTGGAAGCCGGTGTTGTTGAAGCGCGCCGCCGCCGAAGCCGGCGACGGTGACCGTCCCGCCGGCGGGCAGGATCGGCGTGAGCGCGGCCGTGATCCCGGCGGTCGTGTAGTTCCCGCCGGCCGCGTTCACGATCGGGGCCGAGATGTTGCCGCTGTAGCTGAGCTTGAACGAGTCGAACGCGCCGCCGTGGTTCGTCTCCTCGACGGAGGCGAAGCAGCCGCCGCAGCTCAGGTTGTCGATCGTGACGTTCGGCACGTCGATCGCCGGCCGAGCGCGCCCGTGTACGTGACCGTGAAGCCGGTCGACGGCCGCGCCGGTGACCGTGGCCGTGCCCGCGAAGCCGGCGATCGCGTTGATCGCCGAGGTCAGGCTTCGCGTTCGAGTACGGCAGCCCGGAGCCGCCGATCACGGCGGAGTCGTTGCCGCCGATGCGGACCTGGAACGGGCGAGTTGTACGTCGCCGTCCCGCCGCCCGAGTTGGCCAGGCCGGCGGTCGCGGCTCGTGTACTGAACGAGCGCGGCGTCGGCACGGCGGTGATCGTGAACGTGCCGTTGTAGCCGCGCGTCGCCGGCGCCGGCGATCGTGACGACGTCGCCGACCGAGCGGCCGTGCGCCGCCGCGGTCCGGACGGTCACGGTGTGCCCGACTCGGTCGCGCCCGGGACGGTCGAGCGTGACGTGCCGCCGCCCGAGCATCGGCGAGGCCCGCGGTCGGGTTCGTGTACGTGAACGACCGCGTCGTCGGGACCGGTGTCGACCGTGAACGTGCCGTTGTAGCCGGCCATGCCGACGCCCGCGATCGTGACCGAGTCGCCGGGCTGCAGCGTGTGCGCCGGCCGGCGTTGCCGGTCGCGATCGTGACCGTGTTGCCGGCCTCCTGCGCGCCGCCGAGCGCGTCGTGCTCGGGCGCCGGCGCCGATCGCGCACGCGTCAGCGGCTGGATCGTCGCCGCCGGCGCGTAGCCGGGGCCGAACGTGACGACCTGCACCTCGTTGCCGCCGCCGAAGTGGCGCAGCGACACCGTCTGCACCTCGTTGATCGCGGCCTGGCTCGACGACGTGTACGTCGAGATCTCCTGCTGGCTGCGCTCCGAGAAGTACGGGTCGCTGTGGGCCTGCAGGTCGTCGGTGAGGCAGATGCCGGCGTACGCCATGATCGACGAGCCCGAGCCGGGCTCGACCGACGTGGCGGCGTTGCGGTTGCCGGCCGAGCAGTTGAGCTGGTTGCCGTTGAACGGATGGTTGCCGCTGAACTGGTGGCCCATCTCGTGCGCGACGTAGTCGATCGCGTAGAAGTCGCCGACCGGCGTCGGGATGCCGGTGCAGCCGCCGGCCTTGTTCGAGCGGCCGACGACGCCGAGGTTCGCGACGCCGCCGCCCGGCTCGCCGAGCGCGAGGTGGCCGATGTCGTAGTTCGACGCGCCGATGATCTGGCCGATCACGAAGCGCGCGCGCGTCGTCGATCGAGCAGCCGGTGACCTGCGACTGCGTGAAGCAGGCCGCGGCGCCGCACGGCCCGTTCGGCGCGGTCGCGGCGCCCCACGTGTTGAGGTTGAGCAGGTCGTTGTTCGGGATCAGCTGCATCGTGGATCGAGAGGTCGTCCTCGTAGACCTGGTCGACGCGGTTGATCAGCGCGACCTTCGCCGCGGTCACGTTCGCCGGGCCGCCGAAGTAGGCGGCGTAGCCCGGGTCGGTGATCAGCGCGAGCCGGTAGGTGCGGAGGACGTCGCCGGTCGGCGGGTCCGTGGTCGGGTCGTCGGAGCGCATGACCTGGTAGCTCGCCGACGCCGAGGAGTCGCCGTCGCTCGCCTCGACGATGTGCGTGTCGAGGTTCCCGTCCGGGTCGGCGACGAAGTTCGCGTCGAACGAGCCCTGGTCGTCGGCCGTCGCCGTCTCCGTCCGCGAGGCGAACTGCTGCTCCGGGTCGGAGATCGTGACCGTGATCTCGGCGTCCGCGGCGAAGCCGCTGCCGTGGACGGTGACCGTGTCGCCCGCGTGGTAGAAGCCCTTGTCGACCGAGACCTCGGCCGAGTCGGCGTCGCGCTCGACGAGCACGCCGTGCGGGTTCTCGGTCAGGTCGCGGCCGTAGTAGCTCGCGTAGACGCTGTCGCTCAGGTGGTAGTAGGGGTCGATGTACCAGGCGCCGTTGACCGAGCGCACGGAGGCGTGGAACCCGAGCGGGCTGAGGTCGGCGTGGATCGTCGCGGTCGGGTCGTCGATCCCGTGCCCGGCCCACGTGTGGATGTCGGGGTGCAGCGCCGCGAGCTCCGGAGCCATCACCTGGGACGGTGCGAGCTCGAAGCGCTCGAAGTTGCCGTTCGGATCGGGGAGCGAGACGATCTGACCGTCCCCGCTCGGCGAGTCGTCGGTCGCGTCGTCCGCCTCGGTCGCGATCGACGGCGCGGCGAGGCCGACCGCCGCCTTCGGAGCGGGAGCGGCGTCGAGGAGGCCCTGCAGCCCGCTCGCGTCGAGCGTGAACGCCTTCAGCTTGTCGGGCTGGACGTCCGGCTCGGCGCCGTCGAGGGTCGCGGGCAGCGTACCGCCGACCTGCGCCCACAGGCTCACGCCCGGCAGGCCGGTCGCGCCGGTCACGCTCGCCGTCGACGACGCTGTCGCCGTCAGCACCGCCACAGCCGCGATCGCGATCGCAGCCGTCGCAAACCTCTTCCCCCACGCCGTCCGGCGTGCGGACCGCCGCACTCCTGTTCTCATCTCACCCTCCCAGGTGGTTGACCGGGCTCGATCTTCCCCGCGGTCGTGCGGCCTGTCAACAGGCAACCGACCGGGAGTCCACGCAGCCGCTCACCAGACTGCCGCACCTGTGCGACCGCTCTGGAACCCTGTGTCGAGCGCCGTCGCTTTGCTCGACGTCAGGCGGTTGCGGCCGCGAGCCGCGCCGCCGCGAGCGTGACGACCGCGAGGACGGCAGCGGCCGCAGCCAGGGCGGCGGCGGCATCGACGTGGAGCGCGAGCAGGGCACCCACGAGTGCACCCGCGAACATCGCCGCGACCGCGAGGCCGCGCCGGCCGAGCCGCGAACCGGTCCCGCCGACGAGGGTCGCGTCGGCCGCGATCCCGGTCAGCGTCATCGTCAGCACCGTGGTCGTCAGCTCCGGCACGGCGAGCCGCCGGGCGGTCGCGTTCTGGACGCCCATTGCCGCTGCGAGGAGCGCCACCAGCCCGTACCGCCGCGCGCCCGAGACCGGATCGCCGCCCGCGGCGGCGACGAGCGCGGACGCCGTGACCGCCGCGAGCTGGATCGCGAGCGCGCCGCGGAGCAGCCGGCCGCGGTGCGACCCGAGGCGCGCGCCGAGGGCGCCGCCGGCGAGCCCGCCCGCGAGGAACGAGCCGAGCGCGACGAGCGAGGCGGCGATCGAGAGCCCGCCCGCGCCGGCGATCGCGAAGCCGAGGAAGACGACGTTCCCGGTCATGTTCGCGACGAACACGTGCCCGAGCCGCAGGTAGCTCGCCGCGTCCACGAGCCCGGTCACGACCGTGAGCAGGAGCAGCAGCGGCGGCAGCCATCCGTCGCGCGCGTCGCGCCCGGGCCGCACGGTCTCGACCACGTCGGCCCAGACGCTCACCCCACGAGCATGACGCCGGGCGCGGCCGTCGCGACCTCGCGCTCGGCGCCTCGTCGCTCGCTGCCGCGCCTGCGAAGGAGGCGCAGCCGGCGCGGCTCTCCCGGTACCGTCCTCCGGAGGGATGACCGGCTTTCCGATCAGGTCCCGGCTGCCGGCGGCGCCCGTCGCGAGGCGGCGGTCGAGGGCCCACGAGTCCGCGCCGCCGGCGCTCCTCGCGGTCTGCGCGCTCGTCGCGATCCTCGTCGCGCTGCCCGTCGGGATCACGATCTTCCAGGCGTTCCAGGGCGGCGTCCACGCCGGCCTCCACGCGATCCGGGCCTCCTCGCCGCTGACGCTCCTGCTCCACACGGTGCTCGTCACGGCGATCGCGACCCCGCTCGCCGGCGTGATCGGCGTCGGCGGCGCGTGGTTCGTCGAGCGGACGCGGCTCCCGGCGCGGCGTCTCTGGGCGGTGCTCCTCGTCGCGCCGCTGACGGTGCCGCTGTTCGTGACGAGCTACGCGTGGGCCGCGCTCGGCTCGCCGCTGCGCGGCTTCTGGGGCGCGGCCGGGATCGTCGCGTTCTCGTACTACCCGATCGTCTTCCTGCTCGTCGCGATCGCGCTCCGCGGCCTCGACCCGTCGCTCGAGGAGTCGGCCCGGTCGCTCGGGCTCGGCACGTGGCGGATCTTCTTCCGCGTCGTGCTGCCGCAGCTCCGGCCCGCGCTCCTCGGCGGGCTGCTGCTCGTCGCGCTCGACGCGCTCGTCGAGTTCGACGCGTTCGTCGGCCTCAAGTACCGGACGTTCTCGCTCGACGTCTACGCGCAGTACCGGCTCGGGTTCAGCGCGTCGGGCGCGGCGGCGCTCTCGTTCATCTCGATCGCGCTCTGCGTCGTCCTGCTCTTCGGCGAGGCGCGGCTGCGCGGCAACGCCAACTACACGCGCGTGAGCCACGGCGCCCGGCAGCCGCCGATCCGCTACGCGCTCGGCCGGGGCGTTTGGCCCGCGCTCGCGGCGATCGGCGCCGTCGTCGCGGTGAGCGTCGGGATCCCGGTCGTCGAGCTCGTCAAGTGGTTCTCCGAGAGCAGCAACGCGGCGCTCTCGGGCGCTGCCGGGAACCTGCACTTCCTGCTCCCGGCGACGCTCACGTCGGTCGAGCTCGGGGTCGCGGCCGCGGCTGTCGCGCTCGTGCTCGCGCTGCCGATGGCCCTGCTCGCAGTCCGGTACCGCGGCCCGACGGTGACGACGCTCGAGCGGGCGATCTACCTCTCGTTCGCGCTCCCGGACCTCGTGGCCGCGATCGCGCTCTCGTACGCGGCGAGCCACCGCGCGCGCTTCCTGTACGGGAGCTTCGCGCTGCTCGTCTTCGCCGAGGCGATCCTGTTCGTCCCGTTCGCGCTCGTCGCGCTGCGCGCGACGCTCGGGCAGATCGAGCCGGCGCTCGAGGACTCGGCGCGCTCGCTCGGGCTCGGGCCGCTGCGCGCGCTGTGGCGCGTCACGATCCAGGTCGCGCGGCCCGGATTCGCGGCCGCCGCGGTGCTCGTGTTCGCGTTCGTGCTCGGCGACCTCGCGACCGCGCAGGTGCTGCTGCCGCTACGACTCGTACACGCTCGGCACCGAGTTCCAGGCCAACAGCTCGTCGGTGGCCTTCGCCGCGGCGGCGCCGTTCGCCGCGATGCTGATGGCGCTCGCGATCCTCGCCGCGTACGTGGTGATGAGCCGCTTCGGCGAGGTCCGCACGCTCGGGGCCGGCTGACGTGGCGGAGCTCCGCTGCGACGGCGTCGCCAAGTCGTACGGCTCGCGCCCGGTCCTCTCCGGCGTCGACCTCGTCGTCCCGAGCGGGACGCTGACCGCGATCCTCGGCGCGTCGGGGAGCGGCAAGACGACGCTCCTCCGCCTCGTGATCGGGTTCGTCACCGCCGACGGCGGCTCGATCTCGGTCGACGGGAACGTCGTCGCGGAGGCGGGGCGCGTCCACGTCCCGCCGGACAAGCGCGCGATCGGGTACGTGGCGCAGGAGGGCGCGCTCTTCCCGCACCTGACCGTCGCCGAGAACGTCGCCTTCGGCCTGCCCCGCTCCGAGCGGAAGGGCGCCCGCGTCGGCGAGGTGCTCGAGCTCGTCGGCCTGAGCCGCGAGTACGCGCCGCGCCGCCCGCACGAGCTCTCCGGCGGCGAGCAGCGCCGCGTCGCGCTCGCCCGCGCGCTCGCGCCGCGCCCGCGGCTCGTGCTGCTCGACGAGCCGTTCTCCGGGCTCGACGCCGCGCTCCGGGCCGAGACGCGCGAGGCCGTCCTCGCCGCGCTCGCCGGCGCCGGGGCGACGGCCGTGCTCGTCACCCACGACCAGGCCGAGGCGCTCTCGACCGGGCGCGAGGTCGGCGTCCTCCGCGCCGGCCGGCTCGTGCAGACCGCCACGCCCGCCGTGCTCTACCGGACGCCGGTCGACCTCGACGTCGCCCGCTTCGTCGGCGAGGCCGTCGTGCTGCCCGGCCGGGTCGCCGCCGGGACGGTCGAGTGCGCGCTCGGCCGGTTCCCCGTCAACGGTTCGGCGGCGGACGCTACCGTGGAAGTGATGATCCGGCCCGAGCAGATCCGCCTCTCGCGCCCGGGCGCGGACGGACCCGCCGCCGAGGTCGTCGGCCACGACTACCACGGCCCGGACACCGCCGTGCGCCTCGTCCTCCGCGACGGCTCGGGCACCGCGATCCTCGCGCGGACGTTCGACCAGGACGTCCCCGCGGCCGGCGAGGAGGTCGGGTTGACCGTCGCCGGACCGGTCGCCGTCTACCCCTCGGCCGCCGAGCCCGCGGTCACGAAGCCCCGCCCCGCCGAGGTGCGGACCGCGTGAGCCGGCGTCTCGTCGCGCTCGCCGGCCTCCTGGCGACGGCCGTGCTTCTCGCCGGCTGCGGCGGCAGCGGGAGCGGGAGCGGCGGCGGCACCCCTTCGATCGTGCTCTACAACGGCCAGCACCTCGAGCTGACGCAGGCGCTCGTGAAGGCGTTCGAGAAGCAGAGCGGGATCGACGTGCGGATGCGCTCGAACGACAGCATCGTGCTCGCGAACCAGATCCTCAACGAGGGCCGCTCGCCCGCCGACGTCTTCATCGCCGAGAACTCGCCGGAGCTGATGACGCTCGAGGGCCGCGGGCTCCTCGCGAAGCTGAAGCCGTCGACGCTCGCGCAGGTCCCGGCGGCCGTGAGCTCGCCCGACGGCGACTGGGTCGGGATGGCGCTCCGCGTGAGCAGCCTCGCGTACAACCCCGCGCGGCTCGGCTCGACGAAGCTCCCGGCCTCGATCCTCGACTTCGCGAAGCCGGAGTGGAAGGGCAAGGTCGCGATCGCGCCCACCGACTCCGACTTCCCGCCGCTCGTCGGCGCCGTGATCGCCGCGTACGGCTCGAAGGCCGCCGCTGCGTGGCTCGAGGGCCTGAAGCAGAACGCGAAGACGTACGCCGACGAGGAGGCCGTGGTCGCCGCCGTCAACCGCGGCGACGTCGCGACCGGGCTCATCAACCAGTACTACTGGTACCGCCTCCAGCTCGAGCTCGGGAAGAAGGCGATGCACAGCAGGCTCTACTACTTCCCGCGCAAGAACGTGGGCTCGATCACGAACGTCTCCGGGGCGGCCGTGCTCGACTCGAGCAAGCACCCCGAGGAGGCGGAGCAGTTCGTGAACTTCCTCGTCAGCCCCGCCGCGCAGAAGATCATCGCCGCGAGCGACGACTTCGAGTATCCGGCCCGGCCGAGCGTGCCGCCGAACGCCGCGCTCCCGCCGCTCGCGTCGATCGCCCACGCCTCGCTGAGCATGCGCGCCCTCGGCACGCACAAGCAGGCCGCGGCGCTGATCCAGAGCACCGGCCTGATCTAACCGAGCGCCCAGGGGGAGCGCGGCAGCGACAGCGAGCCGAGCTCCGCGACGATCGCCGGCGGCGGCAGGCTCGGCTTGACCTTCACGCCGAAGTCGGAGAGCGTGACCGTCACGGTCCCGAGCCCCGAGCCCGGCTGCATCCCCCGCATCCACGAGAGGTGCCCCGGGCCGTCGATCATCACCGCGATCGGGACGACCTTCGACCCGGGGCTCGCCGCGAGCTGCTGCTGGATCGCGACGCGCGCCGTCCCCGTCGCCTTCGCGAGCGCCTTCGTCAGGTCGACCGAGACCGTGTACCGCGTGTACGGGACGTGTGCGATCACGACCGTTCGCGGCTGAGAGGCGCTGATCCCGCCCCAGACGATCTCGTTGAGCATGAACTGCGGGTTCAGGCCCTCGGCCTGCGCGACGAAGGCCTTCTCGCGCGCGCCGAGCGGCCGCGACCCGTCGGCGGTGACTGCGAGCCACGTCTTCCCGGCCGGCAGCGGCGATCCGAGCGGCGGCCGGCGCGAGACGTAGATCCGCTCCGGCTGATAGGTCAGGTACCAGCGGTTCGACACGTTGGGCCTTCCGGTCGCGAGGTCGAGCGCCTCGAACGCGAGGCCCGAGGGGAAGAGCGAGGCCGCCCTGCCCAGGACGAGCGGGCGCACCCCGCCGAACGCCGTCGCGTGGTCGAGCGACACGGTCGCGAGCGCGTTCCGCGACAGCGTGAGCTTCGCCGCGGTGTCGACGGTCTGCATCGAGCCGGTGCTCGTGCCGCACCCGGTGAGGGCGAGCACGGCTCCGAACGTCGCGAGCAGGGCGGGTGCGCGAAACGTCATCGCCGTGCATTCTCGCCGACCCCTTCGCATATCGTCGGACGGTGCAGATCGCGCTCGCGCTGGTGATGACGATCGTGTCGGCCTGCCTGCTCAACCTCGGCTACCTGCTCCAGCACGAGGTCGCGTCGAGGCTGCCGACGTTCTCGATCCGCCGGCCGGTCGCGTCGCTCCGCTCGCTGCTCGTCGAACGCCGCTGGCTGCTCGCGTTCGGAATCCAGGCCGGCGGCTTCGTCCTCTACGTGGCCGCGCTCGCGCTCGCGCCACTCTCGCTCGTGCAGGCGACGTCCGCGGGCGGGATCGGGATCCTCGCGATCATGGTCTCGCGGATCACGCACGTCCCGCTGACGCGGCTCGAGCGGACCGGTGCCGTCGTCTCGGTCGTCGGGCTCGCGCTCCTCGGCCTGTCGCTCTTCGCCGCCCACGGCGAGGGGAGCGGCGCGACGAAGGCGTGGGTCGGCGTCTGGCTCGCGGCCTCCGCGGTCGGCGCCGTGCTCTGCGTGACGCTGCTCGCCCGCGCGATCGGCCGCGGGCCGGCGTGGGGGATCGCCTCGGGCGTCCTCTTCGCCGCGGGCGACGTCGCGACGAAGATGGCGGTCAGCGGCAGCGTCTCGGACGTTCCGTTCCTCGTCGCGCTGATCGTCTTCTACAGCGCGGGCACGGCCGTCCTCCAGGCGGCGTTCCAGCGCGGCGGCGCGCTCTCGACGGCCGGTCTCTCGACGCTGATGACGAACGCGCTCCCGATCGCGGCCGGGATGGTGCTCTTCCACGAGCCGATCCCGTCGGGCTGGATCGGCGCGGTCCGGTTCGCCGCGTTCGCCGGGGTCATCGCAGGCGCCGTCCTCCTCGGCGCGCACGGCAAGGAGCCCGAGGAGCGCCCCGCGCCGCAGCCGCAGGGTCTCGAGCCCGTCGCGAGCTGAGCCGCCCGCGAAAGATGGGCAGTCCGGGCGCGCAACACCCGTAGGCCTCCCGATGCCCCGCCGCACCGGCGCTCGTACCGTCGCCGGACAGGAATTCACGCGGAGAGGAGGCCGTCGATGTCCATCAACAGACTGCTCGGGAGCGCGCTCGTCGCGGCGTTCGTGGCGACCGGCGCCTCGGCGCTCTCGGCGGCGCGCGCGCCGCAGGCGCCGAGGATCGTCGCCGCCGCGATGCAGGACGCGGACGGCAACGCGCGCGCGGATGCCGTGCGGGTCACGTACTCGGCGCGCGTCCGGCATCTCGCGGACCGCGACGGCCGGTACCCGTTCCGGGTCGCCGGCTACGCGATCCGCTCGGTCGGCGCCGCGAGCGGGAAGACGCTCGTCCTCGCGCTCACCGAGAAGGCCGCGACCGACTACGCGGCGCGGCCGGCGGTCACGTACGCGCCGACGGCCTCCGGCGCCGTTCGCGACGCCGCGGGCGTGCAGGCCGCGCGCCAGACGTTCACGGCGACGAGCGCCCACGGGCACCGTCCCGCTCCGTCCGCGACGACGACCACGACCACCACGACGACGACCGCGCTGGCCGCGACCGCGGCGGATCGCGACGGCGACGGCGTGGTCGACGCCCTCGACTGCGCGCCGAACGATCCGGCGATCCATCCCGGCGCGCCGGACGCGCCCGACCTCTCGTTCGTCGACTCGAACTGCGACGGGATCGACGGCACCGAGAAGAACGCGATTTTCGTCTCGCCGCTCGGCAAGGACACGAGCCCGGGCACGAAGGCCGCGCCGATGCGGCAGATCGCCGCGGCGATCGCGGCGGCCGCGGCTGCCGGCAAGGACGTGTACGCGGCCGCCGGGACGTACGACCGCGTCGAGCTCGCGAGCGGCGTGAGCGTCTACGGCGGCTACCGGGCCGACAACTGGTCGCGGAGCCTCGCGCTCGTGACGACGATCGCCGGCCAGCCCGAGGCCGTGTACGGCGCGGGCGCGACGGGCGTGGCGCTGCAGCTCGTGACGGTGAACGGAAGCCGGTCGACCGCGAGCCCGAGCGCGTACGGCGTGCGGCTTCTCAACTCGAAGGTGGCGCTGCAGCACGTCCTCGTCTCGGCGGGCGACGCCGCCCCGGGCGCCTCGGGTGCGAGCGGCGTCGGCGGCGTCCGCGGCGGGGACGGAGCGCGCGGGGCGCTCGGGGCTTGCGACTACGACGAGCGGTACAACCTCGGCGGCCGGGGCGGGTCGAGCCCGGTCGGGCGCAACGGCGGCGACGGCGGCAAGGGCGGGAGCGCCGGCCAGATCGGCCATCCCGGCGGCGACGGCGCGATCGGGAGCCCCGGCGGGCGCGCCGGCAACGGCGGCGGCGACCCGGGCTACCGCGGCGACGACGGCGCGAGCGGCACGAACGGCGCCGCCGGCGTGAACGGCCGCGGCGGGACGAGCTCGACCGCGGCCGCGGCGATGGCGTGGGCCGGCGACGCGGGTCAGCCGGGCGTGAACGGTGCGCCCGGCAACGGCGGCGGCGGCGGGGGAGGAGGCGGCGGCCAGGGCGGCCCGTTCGTCCTCGACGGCAGCGGCAACGGCGGCGGCGGGGGAGGCGGCGGCGGCGAGGGCGGCCACGGCGGCACTCCCGGCGGGCCGGGCGGCGGCTCGTTCGGCGTCTACCTCTTCAACTCGACGGTGGTCGTCTCCGACTCGAGCTCGATCCGGTCCGGCGCGGGCGGCGCCGGCGGCGCGGGCGGAGCGGGCGGGCCCGGAGGCGCCGGCGGTGGTCGCGGTCTCGGAGCCGTCCATTGCTCGAAGGAGATCGGCAACGGCGGCGACGGGGGCTTCGGCGGCGCGGGCGGCGGCGGAGGCGGAGCCGGCGGCGGCGCCGGCGGTCCGAGCGTCGGGATCTTCAAGGCGTCGGCGTCGACGGCGCTCGTGACCGGCTCGACCGTCGCGAACGGCGCCGCGGGCGCGGGCGGCGCGGGGGGCGCCGGCGGCAGCGGGTCGGGAAGCGCGGGCGCGCTCGGCGTCGGGCAGGCCGTGTCCGGCTGATCGGCGAGCGCCGGCGGCCGGCGCGCCTTACGATCGCGGGCGTGTCGCCGCCGCCCGCCTGCGGATGAGTGATCACGAGCTGCCGGCCGAGATCGCGGCGCTCCTCTCGGCGCATGCGCTCGGGGCGCTCGAGCCGGAGGAGGCGGCGGAGGCCGAGCAGTTGATCGCGAGCTCGGGCGCGTGCCGCGCGGCGTTCGAGGACGCGCTCGAGATCGCGGCCGCGCTCGCGGTCGCGACCGCCGACAGCGAGCCGCCGCCGGAGCTCCGCCTGCGGATCCTCGACGCGGCGAGGCAGCTCTCCGCGGAAGACGACTAGCGCGTGGCCACCGTCCTGCTCCGTCGACGACGACCGCGCCCTTCGCAAGTTGCTGCGCGCCTACCTCGAGCAGGAGTCGATCTCGGTGCTCGAGGCGGCGACCGGCGAGGAGGCGCTCGCGACGATGCGAGCGCGCGCGTCCCGAGCTCCGAGATCGCCGCCAGTCCGATCGTCCCGCCCACCAGCGCGGAGCCTGATCGGGCGGTGCGAGCGGGTCAAGCGGGGCCGTGG
Source organism: uncultured Actinomycetes bacterium (assembly GCA_963729135.1). Taxonomy (GTDB): domain Bacteria; phylum Actinomycetota; class Thermoleophilia; order Gaiellales; family Gaiellaceae; genus PALSA-600. Next base: position 149,751 of record CAVSMT010000004.1, on the reverse strand, counting down.
GACCGGCCCGGCTCGACCGCCTCGGGCGTGGCCGGAATCGCGCCACGCGATCCCGGCGGAGAGAGGGCCAGCCGGTGCGCGGGTCAGGATGCGCGCGTGTTCTTCCGCCTCGAAAGCTGGCAGCTCGCGCTGATCGTCTTCGGCCTGGTCGGCGGCGTGACCGTGGCCGGGTACGCCGGCGGCACGTACCTGCGCGCGCACTCGAGCTCGCTGCGGGAGTCGTTCGGCGTGCTCCAGGGCGCGCTTCTCGGCGTCGTCGGTCTGATCCTCGCCTTCGGCCTGTCGCTCGCCGTCGGCCGCTACGAGGACCGCCGCGCCGCGACGGTCGCCGAGGCGAACGCGATCGGGACGACGTACCTCCGGGCGCAGTTGATCGCCGAGCCGGCGCGGACCCGGTCGCTCGACCTGCTGCGCCGGTACACGACCCTCGCGGTGACGGTCGCGAGCGAGGTCCCGAGCAGCCCGGCGATGCTGCGGACCACCGCGTCCGAGGGGCTCCTCCAGCGGAGGCTGTGGCGGCTCGCCGGGCAGTCGCTCGCAGTCGCGCCGGTCGCGAGCGCGCCGCGGCTGTACGTCGACAGCCTGAACTCGACGTTCGACCAGCAGTCGGTCCGGCTCGCCGCGCTGAACAACCGCGTCCCCGGCGCCGTCCTCGGCCTCGAGGTGGTCGGCGCCGCCGTGGCGCTCGGCCTCCTCGCGCTCCACATCGCGATCCTCGGCCGGGGCCTCCTCCCGATGCTCGCCGCCGCGGCGCTCGTGACGCTGCTGCTGCTCGTCACGTTCGACCTCGACCGACCGACCCGCGGCCTGATCAAGGTCCCGGCGACGCCGCTCGTGGCGGTGCGGGCCTCGATGGCGCTGCCGCCCGCTGCCCACGGGCCCTGACCGTCGCACCCGGTGATGACGATCCACGCCTCGGCGGGAATCGCAACGTCGAGAGATCGACGTCCTCCCCGGCATCGCTAGGGATCGGCGCGCATCAGTGCGAACTCGGTGTCGGCCCCGTTGGCCGTGTAGCCGGCGGCGACGATGCGCCCGTCGGTGTCGATCGTGACGTCCTGGCCGAACTCGCCGCTTCCGTGGAAGTCGGTGGTGAGGACGCCGTCGCCGTCGAAGCCGGTGTCGAGCCCCCCGTCGGGGCGGTAGCGGACGAGCGCCATGTCGAGGATGGTCGGGCTGGTCGCGCGGCCGACGAGCACGATCCGGCCCGCGGCGTCCACGGCCACGTTCTCGGCGAAGTCGTCTCCGCCCGAGACGTCGGTCTCGACCGCGCCGTGATCGCCGAACGCGGTGTCGAGACCGCCGTCGGCGCGGTAGCGGGCGAGCAGGAAGTCGCGGTTGATCCCGGCGCCCAGAGTGAAGCCCGCGATCACGATCTCTCCGGCCGGGGTCAGGGCGACGCCGTTGGCGACGTCGTCGGAGCCGAGGTCGGTGATCGTCGAGCCGCCGTGCCCGAACGCGACGTCGAGCGTGCCGTTCGGCAGGTAGCGGGCGAGCGCGATGTCCTCGCCGGCGCTGCCGGCGACGACGATCCGGCCGTCGGGCTGGATCACGACCGCGCGGGCGTCGTCTCCTCTCGTGCCGAGGTCGGTGGTGACGACGCCGCCCGTGCCGAAGCTCGGGTCGAGCGTTCCGTCGGGGTTGTACCGGACGACGGCGAAGTCGCCGTCGATCCCGGCGCGGGTGGCGAAGCCGGCGACCACGATCCGGCCGTCGGGCTGCACGGCGACCGCGTTGGCCTGGCCCCCGCCGCCGGGGATGTCGGTCTTGACGATCCCGCTCGCGCCGAAGCCGTGGTCGAGCGTGCCGTCTGCCCGGTAGCGCGCGACGCCGAAGTCCGTTCTCTGCACGCCCGCCGCGTCGGTGCGCCCGACGACGACGATGCCGCCGTCGGAGAGGGGCGCCGCGTCGTAGGCCTCGTCGTCGGCGCCGCCCAGGTCGGTGGTGACGACTCCGTTCGTGCCGAAGCTGCGGTCGAGCCGCCCGGCCGGGTCGTGGCGGGTGAGGGCGAAGTCGTTGCCGGCAGGCGTGGCGTGCCAGCCGGCCGTGACGATGTCCCCGCCGGGCTGGATCACCACGGCTTCGCCGTGCGCGCCGCCGACCGGCGTCGAGACGCGGCCGTCGCTGCCGAACGTGCGGTCGAGGCCCGAGGGCGTGGCGAGCGCCGCGCAGTGGACGGCGACGTCGGTCACGTCGGCGCTGCCCACGGTCCCGACGCCGTGCTGCACGGTGCAGGCCTGGTCGGGGCCATGCGGTTGCGTCCTGACCGTGACCTCGTAGGCGAGGCCCGCGGCGCGGGTCCCGGGGAAGGTGAAGAGCCCGTTGCCGGCCACGGCCAGCTCCGTTCCGAGGTCGGTGAGCACGAGCCCGGTGCCCTGCAGGCCCTCGACCGTGCCGCCGATCGTGAACCCGGCGGGCGCCGGCGCCGCCGCCGGGGTCGCGGGGCCGACGGGGCCGGCCGGGCCGGGGGGAGCCGGCGGCGCCGGTGGCGTGAAGGGCGCCGAGGGCGCGGGCGGGACCGGCACCTGGTCGTCGTCGACGATGGTGACGGTCGCGCGGGAGCGCGCGCCGAGCGCCGCGCACCGAGCCTGCTTCAACTGGACGGTGAACGACTCCGCCGGCTCGACCGTCGCGTCCTCGCGGAGCGGGATCTCGACCAGTCGCGGCGAGGTGTCCCCGGCGGCGAAGCGCACGGTCGTGGTGGCGGGCTCGAAGTCACGCCCGGCCCGCGCGGTCCCGCCGCGCGCGGTCACGGTCGACGCTGGCGCTGCCCCGCGAGCCGCCGCTGCGGGTGACCAGGACCAGCGGCTCGCGCTGCGACTCGTCGACCGTGTAGCCGGCGTCGCTCAGCTGCAGCACGCCCGCGCGGGGCGGGCGTCCCCCGGGGCACTGCGCCGGCGGGAGCGCTCTGACGGGCGGCTCCGCGAACCCCGGCTTGCCGCGCGGCTCGAGGCCGTGCGCGGTCAGCAGCGGGTCGCGATGCTGGGGGTCCTGGATGAACGCCTGCGCCGCGGACTCGCCGCCGCGATCGTCGACCGCCTCGGCCTCGAGGCTGACGTGGACGGCGAACAGCTCGCCGGTGCGGACGGAGCCGAGCGGGACCTTCAGGCTCGCGCTGCTCCTCGAGCGACATGATCCCTGCGGCGCCCGTCCCGCTGTCGTCGGCGTCGCCGTCGACCTCGAACTGCTCCTCGCCCCACAGCGGGGCGGGGGAGTCCGCCGACGTGGCCGCGCCCGGCCGCCAGGAGTGCTGATGGCCCTCGAGATACGCGACTCCGCCGGCGTCGAAGAAGTCGCCGCCCGCCGAGGCTGCGTAGGCGCGCGCGTGGAAGCGCACGACGGTGCGCACCGGCTCGCACTCGGCCTCGGGCGGGCACTCCCACGCAGCAAGGCTGTTGTTGTCGTCGACGACCTGGAGCAGGAGGTCGGAGATGGTGATCCGCAGCGAGGCGTCGTCTGCCCGCTTCAGGTACGCCTGGTACTCGTCCAGGTGCGTCACCGTCCCCTTCGCCGCCCCCACGCGGCGCGGATTCGGCGGGGGCGCCTGCGCCATCACCGAGTAGTGCTTGCCGTCGGCGCTCGAGGAGAGGGCCCCGAACGCCCTGTCGCGCGGCAGCCAGTACCAGTACGGCGCGTGGAGCGGAAGGTTGAACACCACTCGGCCGACCGTGGCCGTCCTGATCAGCTCGCCACCGACCTGCGCGCCGTCGGCCACGGGCACCTCGCCGGCGCCCTGTTCGACTTTGCCGACCGACCAGAGCCGCACCGGGCTCGTATCCGGGCCCGGCGCCGGCACGGCCGAGCCCGCGAGCAGGAACAGTGCACCGAGCGATGCCGCGATCGAGGTGAGCAGCACGCGCATGGGAGGCCCCCGTTTCGTTCGTTGCCACGGACCAGGACGCCTGGCGGCGTCGATGCCTCCCCCGGCCGCAAGTTTATGTCGACAGGCACGTGCGGTCCGCCGGCCGCGAAGCCGAGCCGGTCGCGCGCTTCGCCGCCGAGCACGGGGCCGTGCCTCCGGGTGGGAGACTTCTCCCCTCGGCGCGCGGCGTCGTACGGACGAGCGCTCGCCAAAACTGCGAACCACAGGAGGTTCCGGTCGTGGATCCATTTCTCGGCGAGATCCGGCTCGTGCCGTTCACGTTCGCTCCCACGGGCTGGGCCTTCTGCGCCGGCCAGCTGCTGCCCATCAATCAGAACCAGGCGCTCTTCGCCCTGCTCGGCACGAACTACGGGGGTGACGGACACACGACCTTCGCGCTTCCGGATTTGCGCGGCCGTGTGCCGGTCGGTGCGGGCCAGGGTGCGACCGGCTCGAGCTACCAGCTCGGCTCGACCGGCGGCCAGGAAGCGGTCAAGCTGACAGCGGCGCAGCTTCCGGCGCATTCGCATCCGGTGCGAGCGAACAGCGGCTCGTCGACGACGAAGGATCCGGCGGCTGCGTTTCCGGCGTTCGGGGGTGCATACGCAGCGACGCAGAACGCCAAGATGAACACCGCGATGCTCGGTCGGACCGGCGGCGGAAACCCGCACGACAACCGGCAGCCCTATCTGAGCCTCAACTACATCATCGCCCTGCTGGGCATCTTTCCCTCGCAGAACTGAGCAACGCCCGCACGCGGCGGTAGGTCCGGCTCGGCTGCCGGACTCAGACGCCGGCCGCGAGTGCGGCCGGAAGCTCGCCGCGCGAGTCGAGTCGCAACTTGCGGAAGGTGCTCGTGAGGTGGCCCTCGACCGTCCGGGTGGTGACGAAGAGCGTCTGCGCGATCTCGCGGTTGGTGAGCCCCTCGCCGGCGAGCCGGGCGATACGGCGCTCGCTGGCCGTCAGCGAGTCGAGTCCCGTGAGAACGACGCGGCGAGGACGTGCGCCGGTGGCGCGGAGCTCCGTCTCGGCTTGTTCGGCGAGCGGTCCGGCGCCGACGCGGTGGGCGGAGTCGAGTGCCTCGCGCAGGAGCTCTCGCGCTTCGGTGCGCCGATTGCGCCGACGGAGCAGGGCGCCGAGATCGGCGAGTGCGCGCGCTTTCTCCAGCCGCGCATCGCCTCGCGCCAGATCGTCGATCGCCTCGCGGAGCAGGAGCTCCCCGCGGTCGCCGCCCGCCACGAGGCCCGCGGCGCGCTTCGCGACGCCGAGTGCGCGCGGGGCGCCGAAAGTCCGAGCAAGCTCGAGCTCATCCTCGGCGAGACGCTCCGCAGGCTCGCGATCCCCGCGCGCGAGGTGGGCGAGCGCGGCGTCCGACCGCCACGCGAGATAGCCGGGGCAGCTGACCATCCCCCTCGTCAGGCGAGCGCCGACGGCCAGGAAGTCGTCGAGCCCTTCGGCGATCCGGCCCTGCCCGACCCGCAGGCGACCGCGGGCAAGGCGGAGGACCGCGGCCGTGAGCGATCCGCGTTCCGGTTCCGGACCGAGTGCCGCGAGCGTCTCCTCCGCCGCGTCGAGCTCGCCCCGAGCGACGAGCGCGTCGACGAGCACGCCTGCGTTCAGGACGCGGTACATGGGCGGGGCCGGGAGCTCGGTCGCGGCGAGCGCCGTTCGCGTGTCGGTCTCGGCGGCGCTCAGATCGCCGAGCCGGAGCGCGAGCCAGCCGCGGGTCGCCAGCCCCACGGCGAGCCGGCCGCTGTCGCCGGTCGCCCGGGCCTCCAGGATCGAGGCGTCGACCAGCGGCCCGACCTGGTCGTACCGCTCCGTCCACAGCAGGGCGAAGGTCGCCCGCTCGGACAGAGCCGACGACGACAGCGGACGACCGTCCGGCCCCGCGGTCGTGCTCGCTCTGGCGAGCGCCCGGGTCGCGAGCCCGGCGCCCACCTCGGCGGGCTGGTTCATCAGGACGGAGATGAAGGAGGCGACCGCGCACAGCTCGGGTGGCGCTGCGCGATCGGCGGCCGCCCGCTCGCGCAGCGCCACCCGACGGACGCCCACGGACGGCGCCGTGACGGGGTCGTTCATCCCCGACACCACGGCTGCGGCCTCGAGCTCGAGCGCGAGCTCGGCGTGATCCGAGTCGAGCGCCGCCGAAGCACGATCGAGGACCTCGACCGCCTCCCCGTAGCGCTGGTCCCGGTTGAGCGCGCGCGCGAGCGCCCTGGCCGCGCGGGCGGCCGCCGGGGCGTCCGGTGCGGCGTCCACCGCCCGCTGCAGGTGCTCGGGCCAGCCGTCGAGGCCGGCGCTGGCCTCGGCCGCTCCGAGCTCCAGCAGCAATCCCCAGCGGTCATCCGGCGTCGGCGGCTCGTCGAGCGCTCGACGCAGGAAGACGGCCGCCGACTCGGGCGCGCCGTTCCGGGTGGCGGCCCGTGCCGCCTCGACCAGCCGCTCCACGACCCAGCCGTCCGCGGCCGGCTCGCTGAGCAGCAGGTGCTCGGCGACGCGCTCGTTCGCGACCAGCTGCTCGGCGAGCAGCTGCGCGGCACGGCGATGCCCTCGTGCGCGCTCCGCGCCCGAGAGCTCCGAGTAGAGCCCGCTCCGGACGATCGGATGGACGAACCTCAACGGGCGTCCGGGCTCGAGGATCGCCGCGGTCGCGAGCAGCTCCGCGGCGTCGGCGGCCTCGGCCTCGTCGAGGCTCGCGAGTCGGGCGGCCTGGAGCAGGTCGCTCTGCTCGAGGACCGCCAGCGCGCGTGCGAGCCGGCCCGCGCGCTCGGGCAGCCGCCCGAGCCGCAGGCGAACCGAGCGGCCGACCGTTCGCGCGCCGATCCGTTCGACGTGGCCCGCGGCTTCCGCCGTCGGCGCGATGCCGTCCTCGCCCAGCGCGTCGACGAGCTCGCGCACGAGGAACGGCGTCCCGCGCGTCGCTCGCAGGCACGCGTCGACGAACACCGGATCCGGGGCGGCGGCGAGCCTCGACTCGGCGAGCTGGGCGACCGCGGTCCTGGTCAGCGGGGGAAGGCGGACAACCGTCGCCGACGAATCGGTCGTCACGGTCGCGAGCAGCTCGGCGTCGGTGCCCGCCTCCCGCGGGCGACTGGCCACCAGGAGAGCGACGTTCAACTCCTGAAGGCGCGTGAGCAGAAAGGCCAGGTAGCGGAGGGACGGAGCGTCCGCCCAGTGGGCGTCGTCGACGACCACGCACAGCGGAGCCGCGGCCGCCAGGTTCGCGCACAGCCAGTAGAGGCCGTGCAGGATCGCGAACGAAGGATCCACGCCCGACGACGGCGGGCCCTCGGCAGGCGGTGCGCCCGGAAGCCCGAGGAGACCGGCCGCCACCCCCGCGGCCCCCTGGAGCAGATTCCCGCGCTCGGGCTCCGACGCGTCGGCGAGCGGCGGCTCGAAGAGCTGACGCGCGACGCCGAAGGCGAACTCGCGCTCGAGCTCCGTCCCGCGCGACCGGAGCACGCGCATCCCGTGCTCCGTCGCCGCCGCCCGCGTGGCCGCGAGCAGCTCCGTCTTGCCGATCCCGGGCGGGCCCTCGATCACCACGAACCTGCCGTCGCCGGCGCTGGCGTCCGCCAGCGCCGATTCGATCCGCGCCAGCTCCGCGCTCCGCTCGAGCAGCGGATTCATCACCGCGGCCCTCGTCATGCGCCCGAGCCTACCGCCCGGACGCCGGCGAAAAGTCCGGGGGATCTCCACGGCGCGAATCGGGGGCCGCGAGCTCGACGATCGCGAGATCCGATCCGGCTCGATCCGCGAGCCCATCACCTTCAGGAGGCAACCGACATGAACGGCATTGCTCTCGCGGGGACGCAAGCGACGGCGCCGCCCCTCGGCCGGAGCGGGCGCCCGGCCGACGGCGAGCTGATCCGGCGGATCGGCGAGGGTGACGGCGAGGCGTTCGAGGAGCTCTACCGGCGTTTCGCGCGACCCGTGCTCGGGCTCGCGCTCCGACGGCTCGCCGATCGAGGTCGGGCCGAGGACGCGGCCCAGGAGACGTTCGCGGCGATCTGGCGCTCCGCGGCGACCTACCGACCCGATCGCGGCCCTGCCGCGCCCTGGCTGTACGCCGTCGCGCGCAACGCGATCGTCAACCAGACACGCCTCCGGTTCGAGCCCGCCGGAGAGGCGCCCGACTCGCCATCCGACGAGCCGGGCCCGTCCGAGCGCGCCGAGTCCGACTGGGTGCGCTTCCGACTCCACCGCGCGCTCGACGAGCTCCCCGAGCGGCACCGCACGCTGATCGAGCTCGCGTACTGGAGCGGGCTCTCACAATCCGAGATCGCGACCCGACTGCGCGTCCCGCTCGGGACGATCAAGACGCAGACCCGCGGTGCGCTCGCGCGGCTCGCCGAGCTGCTCGAGGACGAGGGGTTGCGTTCGTGAGCCGGCGCGCGCGCGGCACTCGGAAAAGACACGGGGGTCACCACGGTGCGAATGCACGTCCGCCGCTCCGACCATCGCCGGGACAGCAATCCCCGACTCGGCCGACGGCGTGGGAATGGACGCCGGCCGCCGGTGTCTCTAGCGCAACAAGAGCGCAACTCCACCGAAAGGAAACGTCATGAGGAAGCTCATTCGGCTCGAGGAGCCGCGCGTCGTGAGGCCGGCGCGGCTCGCGACCGCGGCGGTCGTCGTGGCCGCGGCCGTGGCGGGCGCAGCCGGGATCGTCACCGGTCAGGGCCACGCCGCACCCGCCTCCAACGCCCACAAGGCATCGCCCAAGGTCGAGAAGTTCAAGCAGCCGAAGCTGAAGCACGGCCTGCTGGCGATCGAGGGCACCAACGGAGACGACAGGATCGCGCTCCGGCTGCAGGCCGGCCGGCCCGACGTGCTCCAGGTCGACGTCGGTGACGACGGCTCCGCCGACTTCAGCTTCCGGCGCGCGGACGTCGCGACGATCGCCGTCGACGCCGGGAACGGCGACGACCTCGTTCGGATCGACGACGGCAACGGGGCCTTCACCAACACGATCCCGACCACGATCGACGGTGGGAACGGCGACGACACCCTGGCCGGAGGCTCCGGAGCCGAGACGCTCGTGGGGGGCAACGGGAACGACTCGATCGACGGGAACGGCGGCAACGACGTGGCGGTGATGGGCAACGGCGACGACACGTTCGTGTGGGATCCGGGCGACGGCAGCGACATCGTCGAGGGCCAGGACGGCGCCGACACGATGGTCTTCAACGGCGCCAACGCGGCGGAGCACGTCCAGCTCTCCGCGAACGGGAACCGGCTGCGGTTCTTCCGCGACCTCGGCGAGCATCACGATGGACACCGCAGGCGTCGAGACGGTCGACTTCAACGCGCTCGGCGGCGCCGACGCGGTCAGGGTCGACGACCTGAGCGGCACCGACGTGAGCGCTGTGAACCTCGACCTCGGCGCCGGCGACCTCAGGACCGACAGCGTGGTCGTCGAAGGCACGAACGGCGACGACACGGTCGACGTGAGCGGCGATGCCTCCGGCGTCACCGTCTCCGGGCTGCCGGCGCAGGTGACGATCAGGGGCCAGGAGCCGACCGACCAGCTCGCGGTCGAGGGCAACGGCGGCAACGACGCGCTCTCGGCGACCGGGCTCGCCGCGCAGGCGATCGGGCTCACCCTCGACGGCGGCGCCGGCGACGACAGGCTCGCCGGCGGCGCGGGCGCCGACCTGCTCCAGGGCGGCGACGGCAACGACAGGATCGACGGCAACGGCGGCGGCGACGTCGCCTTCATGGGTGCAGGCGACGACACGTTCGTCTGGGACCCGGGCGACGGCAGCGACATCGTCGAGGGCCAGGACGGCGCCGACACGATGGTCTTCAACGGCGCGAACGCCTCCGAGCACGTCGAGCTGTCGGCGAACGGGAACCGGCTGCGGTTCTTCCGCGACGTCGCGAACATCACGATGGACACCGCGGGCGTGGAGACGGTCGACTTCAACGCGCTCGGCGGCGCCGACACGGTCACGGTCGACGACCTCACCGGCACCGGCGTCACGAGCGTGAACACCGACCTCGGCGCGGCCGACGGTCAGGCCGACCACGTGATCGTCAACGGCACCGCGGGCGACGACGCGATCACCGCCGCGGGCGCGAACGGCTCGGCCAGCGTCACGGGCCTTTCGGCCGCGATCGGCGTGACCGACGCCGAGCCCGCGAACGACACGCTGACGATCAACGCGCTGGCGGGCAACGACGTCGTGTCCGCGTCCGGGCTCGCGGCGTCCGCGATCGGGCTCGAGGCCAACGGCGGCGACGACGGCGACCTGCTCGTCGGCTCCGCCGGCGGCGACCTCGTCAACGGCGGCAGGGGAACCGACGTCGCGTTCCTCGGCGGCGGCGACGACACGTTCGTCTGGAACCCCGGCGACGGCAGCGACACCGTCGAGGGCCAGGCCGGCGCCGACACGATGGTCTTCAACGGCGCGAACGTCGCCGAGAAGGTCGACCTGTCGGCGAACGGCAACAGGCTCAGGTTCACGCGCGACGTCGCCAGCATCACGATGGACACGCACGGCGTCGAGACGGTCGACTTCAACGCCCTCGGCGGCGCCGACACGGTCACCGTGAACGACCTGACCGGCACCGACGTCACCGGCGTCGACGTCGACCTCGCCGGGTCGCTCGGCGGCACCGCCGGCGACGGCGCCGCCGACCACGTCGTCGTCAACGGCACGAACGGCAACGACGCGATCGACGTCAGCGGCGACGCAGGCGCCGTGAAGGTGAGCGGTCTGGCCGCGACGGTCGACGTCCTCCACCCGGAGGTCGCGAACGACCGGCTCGACCTCAACACGCTCGCGGGCACGGACACCGTCGGCTCCGCGGGCCTCGCCGCCGGCGCGATCCAGCTGTTCGTCGACGGCGTCCTCGTTCCATAGACCACTGCACTCGACCGACGCAGCGGTACGCGGGGCCTCCGTCCGGGGGCCCCGCACCAGCTCATCCGCCAACATTCGGGGGTGGGGCGGCGGCGAGGTCGCTCCCGACCGCGCAGGACAAGCCGAAAGGGAGTTGCGTCGAGGTGTTCGCCCTCATCGACCACGGCGGTGAAGCGGAACGCGCCCGTGGCGGTCGCGACCCCGACGGCCGCCCCCGTCACCGGATGGGCCGGCGCTGAGCCCCGTCGAGATCGCATCCCTCGCGCTCGCGGGCCTCGCCGCCGGCGCGATCAACACGGTCGTCGGCAGCGGCACGCTGATCACGTTCCCGGTGCTGCTCGCGTTCGGGTACTCGCCGGTCACCGCGAACGTCGCGAACACGATCGGGCTCGCCCCGGGCTCGGTCTCGGGAGCGTGGGGCTACCGGAGCTGGCTGGCCGGACAGCGCGCCAGCGCGGTCAGGCTCGGGGCGGCCGGCGTGCTCGGCGGGTTGACCGGCGCCGCGCTGCTGCTCGTGGTGCCGGCGTCGACGTTCGCCGTGATCGTCCCGGTCTTCATCGCGATCGCGCTCGTGCTCACCGTGCTGCAGCCACGCCTCAGCGCGTGGCTCGAACGGCGCCACGGGCTCGGGCGGGGGCACCGCGCGGCGACGCTCGTCGCGGTCTACGTCACCGGGGTCTACGGCGGCTACTTCGGCGCCGGGCAGGGCATCCTCCTGCTCGCGATCCTCGGGGTCATGCTCGCGCAGGACCTGCAGCGAACCAACGCGCTGAAGAACGTCCTCGCCGGGTTGATCAACGGCGTCGCGGCGGTGTACTTCATGTTCGCCGCGCACGTCGAGTGGGGCCCGGCCGCGATCATCGCCGCCGCCTCGATCGTCGGCGCGCAGCTCGGCGCGCGGTACGGGCAGCGGCTGAAGCCGAGCACGCTCCGCGCGATCGTCGTCGCCGTCGGGATCGTCGCGATCGTCGACCTGCTCGCGAGCTGATCAGCTCTCCTGCAAGACGTACGGCTGGAGCCACGAGTTCCTGGCGAAACCCGGGTTCAGCTTGTAGCGCTTGCCGTCGAGCGTGGAGCTCTCGGCGGTCGTCCGGGCGATCCGCCCGGCGTCGCCGGCGCGGTTCGAGTCTGTGTGGATGACGGGTGTCATGCCCTACTAGACCCCGGAACACGGCCGTTTCTTCCGTTCGGCCCGTACGAGCGAACGAAGATCGGTAACGCGCCCGCGCAACATGGGTACGCGTCCCGATGCCGCCCGCGAGGGGCTCGTCGTACCGTCGCGGACGACCTCGGCTCGACGCGGGAAAGGTGCCGTCCAGCAGCCCCGCGCGAGACGAAGCAACTCGCAAAGGAGAGGTGGAGATGAGGTTCCCATTCAGCAGGCGCGTCCGCCTGGCTTCGCTCGTCGTCGTCGTGCTCACCGCCGGAGCGGTCGGCGCCGCGCTGGCCGCGTTTCCGGACACTGACGTCGCCACGTTCACCGGCTGCCTGAACAAGGGCGGCCAGATCAGCGACGTCGCCTCCGGGCTCACGCCGCTCAAGTCCTGTCATCCGACCGACGAGCTGATCCATCTGGGCGGCGGAGACATCACGAAGGTCACCGCCGGCGGCGGGCTCGCCGGCGGCGGCGACAACGGCGCGGTCACGCTCTCGCTCGCCGGCCAGTCCTGCGCGAGCGGGACGTTCTCCGACGGCGTCGGCCCCGACGGCGGCGTCACGTGCTCGGCGCCCCCGGGCCCGACGATGTTCACCTCGACCGGAGACGCCACCATCGCTCCGAGCGGCTCCGCGACCGTCGCGACCCTCGCGCTGCCGGCGGGGAGCTACTTCGTCCTGGCGACCGGAACCGCGAACAACAACGACACGGGCAACATCGAGGGCAACTGCCAGCTCGTGAACGACAGCGTCTTCCCGGCGTTCGGCGGCTTCGAGATCCAGACCGAGCTCACGTCGGTCGAGCATGCCGTGATCCCGTTCTCCAGCTCGGGGTTCACGTCGTTCGACCACGGCTTCACCGTTCGAGTCTCGTGCCAGGTGTTCAGCAGCAACGACACGCACGACACCGTTCACTACTCCCTGAGGCTGAGCGCGCTCGGCGTGGGAACGGTCGAGAACCAGTAGCCGGCCGGGATGCCGGACGGCCTCGAAGCGGCGCCGCCGCCGAGGGGCCGTCCCGCGCCCGGTAACCGTCCCGGGCTCTATGCTCGCCGGGACCCACCGGCCGTCGCAGGCCATCGGACGATGGAGCGGACGCTCAACCCCGCCCGGCTCGGAGACCATCTCGACCGGCTCTACCGGGCCGCCTGGGCGCTCTGCGGCTCCCGCGAGGATGCGCAGGACCTCGTTCAGGAGACGTACGCGCGACTGCTCGCCCGTCCGCGGCTGCTCCGCAACGAGGACGATCTCGGTTACCTCCTGCGGGCTCTGCGCAACACCTTCCTGAACCAGAAGCGGACCGAGGCCCGCCGGCTGCGGACGGGCCCGCTCCCCGACCAGCTCGACCTCGTCGTCGACCCGCGCGCGCGCGACCCCGAGGCCGCTCTCGAGGCCGCCGAGCTGTACGCAGCGGTCGCCGCGCTCCCGGGCGATTTCCGCGACGTCCTCGTCGCCGTCGACATCACCGGCCTCTCCTACAAGGAGGCGGCACGCGCATTGCGCATCCGCGAGGGCACGGTGATGAGCCGCCTCTACCGCGCCCGCCAGCAGGTCGTCCGCCGGCTCGAGGGCGGCCCGGCCTGATCAGCCGCCGGTGTCGACCGTCCCGACCAGGACCTTCTCGCCCGACGAGGTCTGATCGCCGTCGGCCTGCTCGCGCGTGACCGTCAGCGTCGTGAAGTCCTTCGGCGACACGCCCGCCCAGAGCGTGACGTCCCGGCCCTCGTTGAACGTCCCGATCGGCACGAGCACGCCGGCGCCGTTGCGCAGCCACGCCTCGTAGAAGCGGCCGTTGTCGAGCCGGGGAAGCCCCGTCGCATCGAGCTGGATCCGCCAGCCCGACGACTTCTTGACCAGCGTCGCCTCGCCGGCGGCGCCGGGCGCGAGCTCGGTCGCCGCGAGCGCGGCGTGGAAGCGCTCGCCCGACGTGCCGGAACCGACCACGACCACGAGCGCGGCGGCGGCGGCGACCGCAGCGGCCGCGGTGGCGCCGACGAGGACGAGCCGACGCGGCATCCGCGCCTGCCGCGAACGTCGTTGCGCCTCGATGCGTGCGCGGAGAGCGGCGGGCGCCTCGACCTCGGCCGCGGCGGAGTGGGCGAGCGCGACCGCCCGCTGCTGTTCGCGGAGTCGGTCGGCGAGCTCCGAGTCCTCTGCGACGCGTACCTCGAGCGCGGCGCGGCGCTCCGGCGCGAGCGACCCGTCGGCCAGCGCCGCCAGTTCGTCGAGCTCGAGACCGCCCGGTTGGGGTTCTCGACGGCGTCTCATCGACATGGCACCCCGAAAGGTAACGGCAGGCGCGCGCCGGTGGTCACCGCGCGCGACCCGCGGTCCAAGTCGACAACTCTCAAGCGGCTCACATCTGGAAAGACCCCGCTGCGTCGGAAGCTATTCCCGCTTTCGGCCGCCGGCGGGAATAGGCGCCGGCCGACGGTGTCTCTAGCCGCAAGAGATCAACCAGTCGGAAAGGAAACCTGAGCAATGAACACAACGACGCTCGACAACGTGCTGCTCGTCGTCCTCGACGACGTGACTCCGGTGGAGGTACCGCCGGCCGAGGTGCTGGTCGTCGCGCCGGCGCTCAACTCGTGGCTCCGGCACTGGCTGTCCGATGACGACTCCGCGCGCAGGCGCGCCGAGGAGCTGGCCGCCGCATGGGTCGACCGGTTCGAACAGGGCGGCGTTCACGCAGAGGGTCGCGTCGGCGACGCCGACCCGCTGCTGGCGATCGGGGACGCACTCCAGACGTTCGCGGCCGACGAGATCGTGATCGCGGGCCTGTCCGAGCGGTCGATCCGGGTCGCGGACGAGCTCGTGCTGCGCGCACGCGGGCGCTTCGCGCTGCCCGTCTCCCGAGCCGGCGAGACCGTCGCGCGGGCGCTCGACCATCGCATCGCCGCATGAGCTCGACTCACTCGCGCCGGCGACCGGCACCGGGCACCGTCGCCGTGCCCGGCGGTCGCCGGACGACGAGGAACGACAGCGCGGCCATCGCGACGGCGACGGCCGCGGCGAGCTCGTAGACGGTCGAGAGGGAACGGCCGCTGCCGAGGAGCGGGCCGACCCCGAGCGCGGCGATCCCGTAGCCGACCTGGTAGGAGGCGATCACCCAGCCGGCGACGGTCGCGGCGATCGCGGCGAGCTCCTCCTCGCCGAATCCGATCGTGAGCGGCAGGAGCGCCGAGCAGCCGAGCCCGGCGAGCGCGAAGCCGGCCACGCCGAGCCATTCGTCTCCCGCCGGGATCCGCGCGACGAGGACGAACGCGCCGGCGAGGAGGAACGGGAGCCCGTGGTAGGTCAGCCGTCCGGGGATCCAGCGCTCGACCGCGGCGAACAGGACGCGGCCGGCCGTGACCATCGCCCAGAACGCGGCGAGCGTGATCGACGCGACCGTCGCGGACGAGCCGAGGTCGGTGGTCATGAAGAGCTGCGACCAGTTCCCGCTGACCGTCTCGCAGATGCCGTAGAGGACGGCGAAGGCGGCGAACGCCCAGAACCGGGCCGGGACTCCGCGCGCCGCGGCGCGCCGTTCGCGGGCCTGCCCGCCTGCGCGGAGGGGGAGCGGAATGCTCGCCGCGATCAGCGCCGCGAGGAGGATCCCCGAGAGGAGCGGCAGCCCCCACCAGAAGCCGAGGCCGACGAACAGCGCGACGAAGGCGGGCGCGAGCACCGTGCCGAGGCCGAGCAGGGCGTTCAGGACGAGGACGGCCGGCTCTACGCGTCGTGGGTGGAACGCGGCCGTGAGCGTGTTGAGCGCCGGCACGGTCAACCCGAAGCCGGCGCCGAGGAACGCCGTCGCGACGAGGAGGAGCGCGAACGCGGCCGACGTGTCCGTCATCACGATCTGGCTGGCGAGCAGCAGGACCATCGCGACGAGACCGGCGGCGAGCCCGGCCAGGTAGACGAGCTTCACACCGAACCGGCGGCCGACCGACGCGCCGATCAGGGAGGCCGCGATCGCCGTCGCGACCTGCGGGACGAACAGCAGGCCGTACTGGGTGGTCGTGAGGTCGTACCGGTCGGGGTCGGTCAGGATCGTGCTGGCGGCGGGGAACGTGACGAGCACGACCCCCTGCACCGCCGCGGCCGCGTAGACGGCGCCCGTCTCGCTCCGGCCGGGCCCGACGGCGGCCTTGCTCAACTCACCGGCGGCGGGTTCCCCTCGAGGCTGGCGGACAGCGCCGGGTCCCAGCCGCAGACCGTGCACGCGTGCAGGACCGCCGAGCGGCCGAAGGCGAGCGCGGTCCCGTGCGGATCCGGGTCGGCCCGAACGTCGTCCCAGTCGAGGATGAACTCGCCGAGGCTCGGCTCCCAGCGCGAGGCCGTCGGCGCGAGCGTCGCGCTCGCGAAGCCGTCCGGCGCGGGGTGGGCATAGGCGTAGAACGCCGCGCGCGGATAGCGCGGGTCGCCCGGCCACCAGCCGACGGCCACCTCCTCCGAGTCCATCGCGTTGCGCATGATGAAGTCCTTCGACGGCGCGTCGGCAGGCTGGCCCGAGAAGAGGCTGACGGCCAGGTCGAACGAGCCCCACCACGCGTTGACCGGGGTCGAGCGGCCGCGAAACGGGGCGCGGAGCGCCGCGAGCACGAATGCCGCGCGGGTAGCGGCGGCGAAGTAGTCGGCGACCTGCCGGGTGTCGTAGGTCGCGTGCTCCTCGTCCTCGTCGAGCGGCGTCGTCCACGGCGTCTCGCGCGGGGTGGGATCGATCTCGACCGCGCCGGCGAGCCGCGCGACCGCCGCGAGCAGCTCGCGCGTGACCTCGCCGACCGCCCGGTCGGGCGTCAGCGGGACACGTTCCACCCGCCCGTCGAAGTGCTCGACGATCGCCTCGTGGGTGCGCAGGTCGAGCACGACCGCGAACGAGCCGGAGCCGTCCGGCGCCGGAAGCGGCAGCGTCTCCCAGCCGCGGACGCCGAGCCGCAGCGCCGCGTGCTGGAGCTGCGGTTCGGGCGGCGCGAGCGCGACCGCGAGCTTGCCCAGCACCTGCGTGTGCGCGTGCAGGGTGTCGCACGTGGCGGCCCATGCCTCGTACGGGAGCAACATGCCGGGCACGCTATCGAGAGCCTGTCCCCGGTCAGGGGCGTTCGAGGAGCTGGAGCTCGGACGCGCGCCGTGCGGCCTCCTGGCGCGTCGTCGCCCCGAGCTTCGTCAGCACGGCTGCGACGTGGTGCTCGGCCGTCCGTGGGGAGACGACGAGGCGATCGGCGATCTCCGCGTTCGTGAGCCCCGCCGCGAGGAGGCCCAGCACCTCGAGCTGCCGGGCGGTGAGCCCGGCCTCGTTGGCCCGAGTCGCCTCCCGCGGTCCGCGCGGAACACGCAGTCCGCGCTCGCGCATCCGCGCCGCGACGCGCCTCGTCAGCGGGTCGGCGCCGAGGCTGCGAGCGATCTGCATCGCCTCGGCCAGCGACTCCTCGTCGTCGAGCAGCGAGAGCACGAGCGCGGCGTCGTACGACCATCCGACCTCGCCGAAGGCGTCGGCCGCCGCGCGCCAGTCGCGCCGCGCCATCGCGGCGTGGGGCGGCGACATCGGCGTGTCGAGCCCGACCTCGATCCCGGCGACGGCAGCCCACGCCGCCACCCGGGCCGCATACCGGGCGCCGAGCGTGCCGTGCGGCGGGATCTCGCCGACCAGCCTCTCGAGCCGCTCGGTGGGCATCGGCGCGCCGGAGGTGAGCGCCCGCTCCATCGCGAGCTCGAGCACGGGCACGGTCCGCTGGGGCTCGCCGGTGCGGTCGGCCTCGGCGGCGACCTCGGCCAGCCGCTCCGCGGCGTCGGGGTCGCCGCGCCGGAGGGCGAGCTCGGCGAGGACGGTCTTCGTGATCAGCCGGACGACCACGCCGCTCTCGATCTCGCGCCGGGTCAGACGCTCGGCCTCGTCCCACTCGCCGGCACGCAGCCGCAGCCAGGCGACCACGACGGCGGCGTACGACGAGATGATCAAGAGCTCGTGCCCGGTGCCGTACGCGGCCGCCTGCTCCGCATACCGGAGCGCCTCGTCCGGGCGCACCCAGCCGAGGAGGCTGTAGCCCGCGTTGTCGAGCGCACGCGCGGCCTCGTGCCGATCCCCGGCGGCCTCCGCGACGGTGTGCGCCTCGACGAGCGTGGTGGTCGTCCCGTCCATGTTGAGGCGGGCGGTGCCGATGTTGACGAGCGCGTGCGCACGCGTCCGCTCGTCGCCGAGCTCGGTCGCGAGCTCCAGCGCCCGCGCCCCCCAGGCGAACGTCGCGTCGGCGTCGTCCGCGAGCATCTCGAGCTGGGAGACGGTGCTGTAGGCGCGGGCGAGCTCGCGCGACGGGCCGAGCGGCTCCAGAATCGCGACCGCGTCGAGCGCCGCTTTCCGCGCAGCGTCCCCGTGGCCCGTGACCCAGTGGAAACGCGAGAGGACCCGCGTGCACCGGCCCACGGCCTCGTCCTCGCCGCAGGTCGCCGTAGATCGAGATCGCGCGCTCGATCGCGGAGAAGGCGTCCTCGAGCCGGCCGACGGCGTACGCCGAGGTCGCGAGCTCCTCGAGCACGGCCGCCTGCTCGGGTGCGGGCAGGCGACCGACGAAGTCCGAGGCTCGTCGATAGAGGGAGTACGCCTGCCGGTTGGAGTCCAGCTCCGCCGCGCGACGCGCGGCGACGAGCGCGTAGTCGCCGACGACGTCCTCGGCGCCCGCGGCTTCGGCGTGGTGGACGATGTCGGCCGGGTCCGCGTTCGCGGCGAGCAGGGCTGCCAGGATCTCGGCGTGGAGACGGCGCCGCGCGGCGATCGGGACGCTCGACCTGATCGCGTGCCGGGCGAGCTCGTGGCGGAAGTGGACGTACGCGGAGTCGACCTCGAGCAGCTGCCGCCGCTCCGGCTCCACCGCCGCGCCGGCCCAGTCCGGCATGACCGCGTCCAGCAAGGACGCGCTCACGCGGCCCGGCACCACGGAGACCAGCTCGACGAGGCGGCGTGAGTCGTCGTCGAGCCGCGACGCGCGGCCGAGCACGGCGATCGCGACCGACGGCGGCAGGTCGACCGACGACCGGGAGCCCATGAGCTCGGTGACGTAGAAGGGGTTCCCGCCGGTCGCGGCGTACACCTGCTCCGCGCGGCCGGCGACGATCGAGGCGACGGCGCGCTCCGACAGCGGCGCCAGCTCGAGCACGATCGAGTCCTCGGCCCGGATCGCGCCGACCGTCGCGTACAGCGGGTGACCGGGCGGCGCCTCGCCGACGCGGAAGGTCAGGACGAGCAGCGCGGGGAGCGACCCGATCCGCCTACCGAGCACCGTGATCGCGTCGAAGGTCGCGTCGTCGGCCCAGTGCACGTCCTCGAGCACGAGCACGGTCGGTCGCGGCGGGAGCTCGAGCTCCGCGACGAGCAGCGCCTGGACGTCGTGCGGCGCCGCGCCGGCCGAGAGCGCCTGCTCGAGCTCGGGCGAGGCACTCCCGATCAGGTCGCGGATCGGCCCCAGCGGACGCGGAACCGAGAGATCGTCGCAGGTGCCGACCAGCACCCTCGCGCTCGCGTCCAGATCACGCAGGAACCGGGTCACGAGCGAGGTCTTGCCGATCCCCGGCTCGCCGGTCACGAACACCACCCGACCCTCGCCGCGCGCCGCCGCCTCGTACGCGTCGGCGAGCGCGGCCAGCGCCTCGTCGCGCTCGAGGAGCTCCACGTGTCAACGATAGACCCGACTCGGCGTCCGGTCTATCCGAACGCCGGCACCCTGCGGCCGGCGCTCGACTACGCTCGTCGAGTTGAGCGGCGCGCCCGGGACCGGAGGCCAGATGCGTCCCGCCCACGGGCTGCTCGTGACCTCGCAGCAGATCGCGGCCGACGTCGGACGGGATCTGCTCGTCGCGGGCGGCTCGGCGGTCGACGCCATCGTCGCGGCGGCCTTCGCGCTGTGCGTCGTCGATCCGTCGAACTGCGGCATCGGCGGGTACGGCGGATTCCTCGTCTACGCACCGGCCGGCGACGGGCCCGTCGCCGTCGAGTTCAACACGTGGATGCCCTCACGCCTCGACCCGTCGCGGCTTCGCCGGCCGGGCGGGGTCGGCCCCGTGGTGCGCGGCGGGCTCGGCGTCGCGCCTCCGGCCGTCGTGCCGGGACTGCTCGAGGCGCACGCCCGGTTCGGCCGACGGCCGCGGGCAGAGGTGCTCGAGCCGGCCATCCGGCTGGCCCGCGACGGTTTCCCGGTCGGTGCCTATCTCGCCTGGGCCCTCGAGCAGCACCTCGCGCATGGCGGCGCCGGCCGGGGCGGCGACTTCGACTCGCTGTTCTACCCCGACGGGGTGCCGCTCGCGGGCGGATCGACGCTGGTTCAACGCGACCTGGCCGGCACGCTCGAGACGATTCGCGACGTCGGCGCCGAGGCGGTCCGGAGCGGAGCCATCGCGGCGGCGATCTGCGAGAGCGCGATCGCGGCGGGGGGCGTGCTCACGCCGGACGACCTCGCGCAGGACCACGTCTCGGTCGGACCGCCGGCGACCTCAACCTTCGCCGGCGCGACCGTCTACGGGCCGTCACCGGCCGTGAGCGGGGCCGGCATCCTCTTCCAGGCTCTCGACGAGATCGATCCGGCGATGCTGGGCGCCAACCGAGGCGAGGAGTACGTGGCGGCGATCGCAGACAGCCTGCGGCGCGCGTGGACGATGCGGATCTCGGAATGCGGCGTGCCGGCCAGCCACCCCCACACGACCCACCTCTGCGCTGCAGGGCCCGACCGGGACCTCGCCACGCTGACCTTCACGCACGGTCCGTGGTTCGGATCCGATCTGATCGCGGCAGGGACCGGAATCGTGTTGAACGGGGGCGCGAACATCCTGGCCCCGTCGGCCTCGGGCGGTCGCGCGGTGACGAACATGGCCCCGATCGTGCTGGACGCCGGCGACGGCGTCCGGCATGCACTCGGAGCGGCGGGCGGCCCCCGGATCCCGGCGCTCCTGCTCTCGGCGGTCGTCGACGTCGTCCGGTACGGCGCGACGCTCGAGCAGGCCGTGGCATCGCCGCACGTCTCCGTTCGGGCCGCGGACGGGACGCTCGAGGTGGAGGCCGAGCTGCAGGCCGCGAGCGGTCATGCAGAGGCTCTGATTCTGGGCAAGCGCGACTTCGGCCCGATCTGCGGGATCACGCGCCTGGCGGACGGATACCTCGCAGCGGTCGACCGGCGTTTCGAGAGCGGTCTCGCCTCGGCGTGAACGCGCCGTCGTCGTTTGACAGTATCTCGCGGAATCGGCTAGAACCCCCGCTTCGGTCGCCCCTGATGTGGAAAGGAGCACCCCTGCACGCGTCGAGGACGCCCCGCCTGCCGCGCGTCGCCGTCGTTCCGTCGGCTGCCCCGCACCCCCTCGATGCCGGCCCGGGTGATCGCGCCGGCAGCGGCCATCTCGAGACCGCGTCCGTGACGAGCTGAAGCCCGGCCGGTTGTCAGCGGAGCTCGAGAATGCCGTCGATCTCCACCTCGATCTCCATGTCGGACTGGATCGTCGTCCGGGCGGGATACGGCGCGGCGAAGAACTCGCCGTAGACCCGATTCATCGTCGCGAACCCGCTCATGTCGCGCAGGTACACGCCGATGCGCACGGCGTCGGCGAGCGATCCGCCCGCCGCCTCCGCGACGGCGGCGAGGTTCCGCAGGGTCTGCCTCACCTGCTCCTCGAACTCGCCGGGGATCTCGCCGCTCGCGGGATCCGCGGGACCCTGCCCGGCGAGGAACACGAGCCCACCGGCGCGCACCGCGTGGGAGTACAGCCCGGAGGGCGCCGGCGCGCCGGCGGCCTGGATTGCCTCTGCCATCGATCGTCTCCCTTCCACTCGACCCGGTCGTTCATCATGACTGTCTGTTGTCCTAATAATTGTGATAAGTCTTTCTTTTGCTTCGCCATCGAGCATGCGCAGTGCGGCCCACTGCGGTCCGACAGCGATTCCAACACAGCAGGCCGCGGCACGCTCGCCCGTCAGGAAGCCACCAGCAAGGAGGACGAAACATGCACGGCCTCGACAGACGAAAGGGGGTCGCCGCGCTCGTACCTGCGGCCGCCGCCGCCGCGCTCATCGCACTCATCCTCGTCCAGTCCGGACACGCAACTCCTCGCGCCACGAGCGCGACGTGCACGCAGCACGGGACCGTCACGTTCGGCGTCGCCGGCGGAGCGATCCCGGCGCTCGACCCCAACACGATCGCATCGGCCGCGCAGTGGACGATCCAGCCGCTGCTCTACAACGGGCTGACGAAGTACGCGCACGACGGCTCCGTCCTTCCCGACCTCGCCCTGAGGTGGAAGCACTCGGCCGACCTGAAGACGTGGTGGTTCTTCCTCCGTCACGGCGTCAAGTACGCGAACGGCCGCCCGTTCACGGCCAAGGACGTCGTCGCGAACGTGACCCGCGTCCTCGACCCGGCCACGGCGTCCCAGGCGCGCGGCAACATCAAGGACGTGCAGTCGGTGCGCGCGATCGGCGACTACGAGGTCCGCTTCAAGACCGGCAGCCCGAGCTCGATCCTGCCGGATCAGGTCTTCCTCACGAAGATGAGCGACGTCGCGAACATCGCGAGCAAGGACCCGAAGCTCGCGGGCAACGGCACCGGGCCGTACCAGGTCGCGAGCTTCACCCCCGACCAGACGCTGACGCTCGTCCCGAACCCGAACTACTGGGGCCCGAAGCCGTGCTTCAGCCAGATCAACTTCGTGCGCGAGCCCGACGCGACGTCCATGGTCACGGCCTTCACCGGCGGCAAGCTCGACCTGGCGTTCCAGGTTCCGACGTCGGCGGTCGCCAAGATCCAGAGCGACAAGAACGCGACGATCCTCAAGCCGACGACGATCTCGAGCGTCCAGGCGTGGGAGGTCGACACCACCTCGCCGCCGTTCGACAACGTGGTCGCCCGCCAGGCTCTCTCGTACGCGATCGACCGCGCGACCATGGTCAAGGTGGCGTTCGCGGGCCAGGCGACCCCGACGCTCACGAACGACCTCGTCAACCCGGCGAACCCGGCGTTCGACAAGAAGCTCACCTCGTACGCGTTCAATCTCGACAAGGCGAAGCAGCTCTTCACGCAGGCGGGCGTCCAGCCCGGGACGACGTTCACGTTCCTGACGGACGGCACGCCCGAGTGGACGACGATGGGCGAGATCCTGCAGCAGGACCTGCAGAAGATCGGCCTCAACCTCACGATCAGCGTGAAGGACGAGAGCACGTATCTCGACGAGTTCTATCCGCCGGGCAAGTCCTATCCGGGCGTGATCGTCGCGAACTTCCTCTCGCTCCAGCCGAACCCGGTCCTCACGCTCGCCTTCCCGACCTCGGGCAAGTGCGAGTGCAACTTCAACAACGCGACCTACGACGGGCTGCTGTCGAAGGCCTTCGGCAGCACGAACCGTCAGGCGATCGTGAACCAGATGCAGTCGATGGTGAGCACGCAGGCGCCGGTCTTCACGATCGCGAGCCAGACGAACATCATCGCGGTGAGCAAGAAGGTCAAGGGCGCGTGGCAGGACCCGCGCGGCAACCTGCACCTCGAGGACGCCCAGCTGGCCGGCTGATCCGAACAGAGGAGAACGCAGAGAGGAGAGTCTTGGGGCCGACGGTCCTGTTCATCGCGAGGCGAACCGCCACGAGCATCGCGTTGCTCGCCCTCACGTCCGTCGTCATCTTCGTGGTCATGCGGGTCATTCCCGGCGACCCGACGATCACGAAGCTCGGCGGCTCGATCCGGGACCTCGACCCCCAGACTCTCCACGACGTCCGCCATCAGCTCGGCCTCGACCATTCGCTCCCGGTGCAGTACGAGCGCTGGGTCGCCGGGATGCTGCACGGGAACTTCGGGCTGTCGTACTTCAGCCAGTACCCGGTGACGACGCTGGTCGGCGAGCGCATCTTCCCGACGCTCCAGCTCTCGCTGACCGCGTTCGTCCTCGGGGTCTCGTTCGCCGTGCTCGCGGCCTCGCTGAGCGCGATCTGGCGGAACCGGTTCCTGGACGCGGCGCTCTCGGGCTTCACCGCGATCGGGATGGCCACGCCGACCTTCGTGCTCGGCATCCTCATGATCGTCGCCTTCAGCGTGAAGCTCGACTGGCTTCCGGCCCAGGGCTACGTCTCGATCGAGCACGACCCGGTGGGGAGCATGAAGGCGGTGCTGCTCCCGGCGATCACGCTGGCGATCGGCGTCGCCGCGCCGATCCTCCGCATCCTCAGGACGTCGCTCGCCGAGGTGGACTCGGCGGCGTACATCCGGACGGCAGCCGGGAAGGGCATGACGCGTCGCCAGGTCGTGTTCGGGCACATGCTCCCGAACGCGATGATCCCCGCCCTGACGATGATCGGCGTCATCCTCGGCACGGTGATCGGCGGGACGGTGATCGTCGAGTACGTGTTCGCGCGTCCGGGGCTCGGGACGCTGATGGTCGACTCGGTGCTGCAGCGGGACTACCAGGTGCTGCAGGCGCTCGTCCTGTTCGCCGCGGCGGTGTTCATCCTCACGAGCCTCGTCGTCGACGTCCTCTCCTGCGTCATCGACCCGCGGCTGCGGCTCGTCGCCCGGGAGGCCTGAGTGAGCGCGGCGGCCGTCGGCTCGTTCGAGGGCGTCCGGTCGCGTTTCCGCGGCGGAGGCGTCGCCGCCCGCGTCCTGAGCCGCCCGTCGGCCGCACTCGCGGCTCTCGTGGTCGCGGTGCTCGTGTTCTGCACGGTCTTCGCCCCGTTCGTCGCGCCGTACGCGCCGAGCCACTCGGACTACGACCACCTGTTCGCCGCGCCGTCGTTCGCCCACCTGTTCGGCACCGACGAGCTCGGCCGCGACCTCCTGACGCGCGTCCTCTACGGAGGGCGGACGTCGCTCGAGATCGCGTTCCTCGCGACCCTGGTCGCGATCGTCTTCGGCGCCGCCTGGGGGTTCTGCGCGGCGCTCGCCCGCAACTGGAGCGACGAGGTGCTCATGCGCCTCGCCGACCTCACGCTCGGCCTGCCGGTGATCCTCGTCGGGCTCGTGTTCGTGGCGGCCTTCGGCCCGTCCACGCTCAACCTCGTCCTCATCCTCGGCATCCTGTTCGCGCCGGCCACCGCACGTCTCGCCCGGTCGGCGCTCCTCTCCGAGCTGGAGTCCGACTACTACCTCGCCGCGGTCTCGGTCGGCGCTCCGACCTGGCGCATCCTGCTCGAGGAGCTGCTGCCGAACACGCTGCCCGTCCTGCTCGCGCGCGCCTCGATCGTCGCCGCCGACGCGATCTTCGTCGAGGCCAGCCTGAGCTTCGTCGGGCTCGGCGTCCAGCCGCCGTCGGCCTCGTGGGGGACGCTGCTCCACACCGGCTACACGAACCTCTACACGTCGTACTGGTACCCGATCTTCCCGGGCCTCGTGATCGTGATCGCGGTGCTCTCGCTGAACGTGCTCGGCGACAACATCCAGCGGGCACTCGACCCGGCTCGCCGATGAGCGGCGCGAGCGCAGACGCGGCGGTGCTCGACGTCCGGGAGCTCTCGGTCGAGTTCCCCTCCTCCTCGAACCCGGTCACCCCGGTGATCGACGTCTCCTTCACGGTCGCGAAGGGCGAGAAGCTCGGTCTGGTCGGTGAGTCCGGATCCGGCAAGTCGCTGACCGCGCTGTCGCTGATGCGGCTGCTGCCACCGCCCGGCCGCATCGCCTCCGGCTCGGTGCTGCTCGGCGGCCGCGACCTGACGAGGCTGTCCGAGCGCGAGATGGCCGCGGTGCGGGGGGCGCGGATCGCGATGGTCTACCAGGATCCGATGTCGTCGCTCAACCCCGTGCGCTCCGTCGGCCGGCAGATCGTCGAGGCGATCCGCATCCACGAGGACGTCTCGAAGGACGTCGCCCGCGCGCGCGCGATCGATCTGCTCGGCGACGTCGGCATCGCCGCTCCGGCGCGCCGCTTCGACAGCTACCCGCACCAGCTCTCGGGCGGAATGCGCCAGCGGGTGATGATCGCGATGGCGATCTCCGCCAACCCGGACGTCCTGATCGCCGACGAGCCGACGACCGCGCTCGACGTCACGACGCAGGCGCGCATCGTCGATCTGCTCCGCCGGCTCGTCGACGAGCGGGAGATGGGAGTGATCCTGATCACGCACGATCTCGGGCTCGCCGCCACCATCTGCGACACGATCCACGTCATGTACGCGGGCCGGATCGTCGAGCGCAGCCCCGCCGAGCTGCTCTTCGCAGGCCCGGTGCATCCCTACAGCGAGGCCCTGCTCGGCGCGATCTGCCGGCTCGACGAGGACGTCGACCGCCCGATCGCCGCGATCGGGGGACAGCCGCCCCTCCCGCAGCAGCTCCCGTCGGGCTGCTCGTTCCACCCCCGCTGTCCGTACGCGCTCGACCTCTGCCAGACGGAGGCGCCGCCGCTCCGCGAGCTGCCCGACGATCGTCAGGCTCGCTGCCACCTGGCCGAGCAGCGGGCGGGGCTGGTCGCGGCATGAGCGACCGGCCGCTCGTCGCCGCGGAGGACCTCCACCGGCATTTCCGGGTCGGAACGTCCCGCGACCGGCACGTGGTCCGGGCGGTGGACGGCGTCTCGTTCGAGATCGGCCGCGGGGAGACGTTCGGGCTGGTCGGCGAATCCGGCTCGGGCAAGTCGACGCTCGCGCGGCTCCTCCTCCGGCTCGACCGGCCGACCGCCGGCCGCGTGGTCTTCGACGGGCACGACCTCGGCGCGCTGCCGCCGTCCGAGCTCCGGCGTCTGCGGCGCAGGATGCAGATCGTCTTCCAGGACCCGTTCTCGTCGCTGAACCGGCGCCGGACGGTCGAGCAGTCCGTCGCCCTCCCGTTGCGCGTCCACCGTCGCGACCTGAGGTCGGCCGAGCGCTCGCAACGCGTTCGCGAGCTGCTCGAGCTCGTCGGCCTCCGGCCCGCGCACGCCGGGGCCTATCCGCGGGAGCTCTCCGGCGGGCAGTGCCAGCGGGTGTCGATCGCGCGCGCGCTCGCGCTCGAGCCCGAGCTCGTCGTCCTCGACGAGGCCGTGTCGGCGGTCGACGTCTCGATCCAGGCGCAGATCCTCAATCTCCTGCGCGAGCTGCAGGAGCGGCTCGCGCTGACGTACCTCTTCGTCAGCCACGACCTCGCGGTCGTGCGGTACATGTCGGATCGCCTCGCGGTGATGTACGGCGGGCGCATCGTCGAGTCGGGGCCCCGCGACCAGCTCTTCGGGAACCCCGTCCACCCGTACACGCACGCCCTGCTCGCCTCGATCCCTTCGAATGCCGCGGCCGACGAGCGGCTCCTCGCGGCCGTGGTCGACGAGGCCCCGGCCGAGCTCGAGGTGACGGGCTGCCGGTTCCATCCGCGCTGCCCGCTCGGCGAGCGGACGCGGTGCCGCGAGCTCGACCCCGTCCTCGAGCGCGTCGGGCCGGATCACGCCGCCGCGTGCCATTTCCCGCAGACGAGGCAGAGCCTGCTCGCCGAGGCGATCGCGAGCGCCGGATGAGCCCGATCCCGGTCCCTCGCGTGATCAGCGCCGCCGGCTTCGTCACCTCGCTCGGCGGCGGCTCCCTCTCCGCGACGGTCCGGGCGGCGATGGACGAGGCCGCCGCGAGCACGTGGCGTCCCGACGACCTGCAGACGTGGGCGGGCGAGACGATCGCGGAGCTGACGGGCGCCGAGGCCGGGTGGGTGACGGCCGGCGCCGCGGCCGGGATGACGCTCGCCGCGGCGGCCTGCATCGCGCGGACGCGCCTCTCGGCCATGGACGCCCTCCCGGACACGGCCGGGATGCCCGCGGAGATCATCGTGCAGCGAGGCCACCGCAACGCCTACGACCGGGCCTTCCGAACCGCCGGCGCCCGGATCGTCGAGGTCGGCTACCCGTGGATCGAAGGTGTCGGCCTGACGTACGAATGGCAGCTCGAGGCGGCGTTCTCGGAACAGACCGTCGCGGTCGGCCAGCTCGCGCTCGCCGACGCGGACGGCGTTCCGCTGCGCCGCGTCTGCGAGCTCGCCGCGGCACACGGCGTCCCCGTGATCGTCGACGCCGCGGCGGAGCTGCCGCCGTCGTCGAACCTCCGCCGGTTCGTCGACGAGGGCGCGGCGCTCGTCGTCTTCAGCGGCGGCAAGGCGATCCGCGGCCCGCAGGGATCCGGGGTGCTCGCCGGCCGCCGCGAGCTGATCGAGTCCGTCCGGCTGCAGACGCTCGACATGGACGTGGACGTCGAGTCGTGGATCGAGCGCGAGTCGACCGAGCCGCCGCACCACGGCCTCGGGCGCAGCATGAAGGTCGGCAAGGAGCAGATCGCCGGTCTCGCCGTCGCGCTGCGCGAGTTCGCGGGCCGCGACCACGAGGCGGAGGCGGCCGAGCACGGCGCGTGGCTCGAGAGCCTGCGGGGCTCGCTCGCGGGGAGGCCGAGCGCCGTGCGCGCCGACCTGCACTTCTACCCGCGACTGGTGATCGAGGTTCCGGACGCACGCGCGGTTGCGGCGCGGCTCGCCGCCGGCGAGCCCGCGATCGTCGTGCCGCACGCGCCGCTCGCGCGCGGCGAGCTCGTCGTCTGTCCCGAGGCGATCACGGCGCAGGACCGGCCGCTCGTCGAGCGCGCGCTCGCCGCCCTCGCCTGATGGGCAGCTGGACGCTCGCCGGCGCGACGGTCGTCGACGGAACCGGCTCGCCGGGGCGCACGGCGGACGTCGTGATCGAGGACGACCGCATCGCCGCGATCGGCTCCGGCGAACGGCGCGGGACCGTGATCGACGGCGCGGGGCTGGTCGCCGTCCCGGGCTTCGTCGACATCCACTCCCACGTCGACTGGATCGCGCCGCTCGCCGCCGGCCCCGAGCTGCTCCAGGCGAACGTGCGCCAGGGCATCACGACGTCGCTCGGAGGCAACTGCGGGATCTCGCCCGCGCCGCTCGGCAGCTCGTTCAACCGCGGGGCGATCGAGCAGATGCTCCTCGTCGGCTCGGTGACCGCCGACCTCGGGTGGAGCTGGAGCTCCGTGCGCGAGTACCTCGACGAGATCGAGAGGCGCGGGCTGCCGTTCAACGTCGCGGTCTACGTCGGCCACAGCACGCTCCGCGCCACGGTCCTCGGCGAGTACCGGCGCGCGCCGACTCCCACCGAGCTGGCGGAGATGGAGGCGCTCCTCGTCGAGGGGCTCGACGACGGCGCCGTCGGACTCTCCGTCGGCCTCGAGTACTTCCCCGGCCGCTACGCCGGGCCGTCGGAGGTGGAAGGGCTCGCCCGGATCGCGGCCGCGCGCGACGCCCTCGTGGCCGTGCACACGCGGGGCATCTCGGAGCTCTTCGACCCCGCGATGGACGAGGCGATCGGGTTCGCGCGGGCGAGCGGCTGCCGGCTCCAGCTCGCGCACGTGAACCCGATGGGGCGTGCGAACTGGAACGCGATCGACCGGCTGTTCGCGAGCGTCGACGACGCCGGGGCGGCCGGCCTCGACGTCGCGTTCGACATCATCGGCTACACGGCGTGGACGATGACCGCGTTCGAGACCCTGCCGCACACGGTCGCCGAGCTCGGCCTCGACGCGGTGCTCGCGCTCGCGTCGAGCGGCGACGGCCGCGGCCACCTGCGGCGCCTCGTCGAGGCGGCGTGGCCGGAATGGCCGCCGTGGGTCGAGGACCGCGTCACCCGCAACGTCCTCCTCGAGATGGGCTGGGACGCGCTCCATCTCGCCGATGCGGCGCCCGGGTTCGAGGACGCGCGGGGGCGGACGCTCGGCGAGACCGCCCGGGAGCGCTCGGCGGACCCGTTCGACCTGTACTTCGACCTGCTGCTCGCCTCCCGCGGCGCCGCGCGGATCGTCAACGACGGCTACGGCGGCGACGCCGGGAACGAGGAGCCGTTGCGGCGGCTCGTGCTGCGGCCCGACGCGATCCCCGAGACCGACACGGTGCCGGTCGTCGCGAACGGCAAGCTGTCGCTACCGCTGCCGCTCTTCTGGGGGACGATGCCGCGCTTTCTCGCCCGCTTCTCGCGCGAGCTCGAGCTGCTGCCGTTCGAGCACGCGGTCGCACGGATCACGAGCCTTCCCGCCCGCCGGGCGCGCCTCGCCGACCGCGGCGAGCTCCGGCCCGGCGCGTTCGCCGACGTCGTGCTGCTCGACCTCGCGCAGCTCGGCGACCGCGGGACGTTCCTCGAGCCCGAGGCGCCCGCCGGGATCGAGTGGGTCTTCGTGAACGGAGAGCCGGTCGTCTCGGCCGGGGTCTACGACCCGGCGGCGCTGCCGGGCCGCGCGCTTCGCGCCCGGACGCCGTAGGTCGGCCGCACGTAGCTCTCGTACAGCTCCTCGCACTCGGGCCCGCACGAGGCGAGCTCCCCGTCGCCGCCGTCGAACGTCCACGCGCGGCGCGGGAGCATGCGGCCGCAGACGTCGCACTGGACCGTGTTCGTGTCGTACCACTGGTGGTCGAGCTCGACCCAGCGCCGCTCACTCACCGGCGTCGACCCCGTAGTCGCGCTTCGCGGCCTCGCGGCTGACGTAGCCCTCGGCGACGTCCCGCCGGACGAGCCCGGGGTCGCGCCGCTGCGGATCGCCGAAGCCGCCGCCGCCGGGCGTCCGGTAGCGCAGCTCGTCCCCCCGGCGGAGGACGACGTTCGTGAACTTCGTCGGCGAGGCGACGCCGAACACCTCGTCGAAGCGGCGGAACTCGCTCTCGCCGTTCCGGCGGACGAGCAGCTCGGAGCCGCGGCCGGGGAGCCCGCCGAAGAGGCCCTGCGGCGCGATCTTCGAGCGATCGAAGAGCGCGCTGAACGTGATCTCGTCGGCCTCGACGCGAAAGGTCCGCTGCGTCGCGAGGCCGCCGCGGTGCTCCCCGGCGCCGCCGGAGTCGGGCGCGAGCGAGTACTCGAGCGTCAGCAGCGGATACCGGTGCTCGAACACCTCGACCGGCGTGTTGCGGCAGTTCGAGTGGCGCGTGATCTCGGCGCTGTTGCCGTCCTTCCGCGCGGTGCCGCCCGCCCCCATGCCGTCGAAGTGGTAGTTCGAGTAGTAGCGGCCGGTCTCGGGGTGCACGCCGCCGAAGAGCAGGTTGGAGCTCGACCCGCCGGACGCCGCCGCGACCCGCTCCGGGACGACCTGGGAGTACGCGTCGAGGACGAGGTCGACGAGCTTCGGCTGGAGGTCCGTGTTGCCGCCCACCGAGGGGCCGGGGTGGAGGACGTTCACGACCGAGCCCGGCGGCGCGATCAGCCGGATCGGCCGGTAGCAGCCCGAGTTGCGCGGGATCAGCATCTGCGGATCGGCGACGCAGAACGTCGCGTTGTAGACGGCCGACGCGGCGACGACGAACGTGCCGTTCATCGGCCCGCGCACCTGCGGGCTCGAGCCGGTGAAGTCGGCGATCACCTCGTCGCCGCGGACGACGAGCCTGACCTTCACCTCGAACGGATCGCTCGTGACGCCGTCGTCCTCGACGACCATCGACGCCTCGTAGGCCCCGTCGGCGATCTCCTCGATCTCGGCGCGCAGCCGCCGGTCCGAGTAGTCGATCAGCATCCGTGCGCCCTCGCGCACCGTCTCGGCGTCGTACCGGTCGGTGAGCGCGAGCAGCCTCCGCTCGCCGACGTTGAGCGCGCCGATCATCGCGTGGAAGTCGCCCCAGGTGTTGCGCGGCGTGCGGTGGTTCGCGAGCACGACCCGCCACAGGCCCTCGTTGTACCGCCCGCCTTCCATCAGCTTCACCGGCGGAAGGCGGAGCCCCTCCTGGTAGACGTCGGTCGCGTCGGACGCGAAGCTGCCGGGCGCCTTGCCGCCGACCTCCGCGATGTGGCCCATGTTGCCGGCGAACCCGAGCAGCTCGCCCTCGCGGAAGATCGGCTTCATCATCATGTGCTCCGGCAGGTGGCAGTTGCCGCGATACGGGTCGTTGTGGACGACGACGTCGCCGGGCTCGAAGAACTCCGGGCCGAACTCCTCGAGCGTCCACCGCACCGTGTTCGGGATCGCCCCCATCATCGACGGCGTGTAGTTCTTCTCCGCGATCAGGTTGCCGTCGGCGTCGAGCAGCACCGTCGAGAAGTCGAGGCCCTCGTTGAAGATCGTCGAGTACGACGTCTTCATCATCACGAGCGCCATCTCGGCCGCGATGTTCGTGAGCGCGTTGTGGAGGACGTGCAGGCCGACCGTGTCCAGCTCGAGCGTGCTCTTCACGTCGAGCTCCCGATCGAGAGGACGAGCGCGCCGCTGCCGTCGACCCGGACGGCGTCGCCGGGATGGACGAGCGTGGTCGAGTCCGGCTCCTCGATCACGAGCGGGCCGCCGAGCTCGGCGCCCGGAACGAGCGACGAGCGCCGGACGACCGCGCACGTGACGGGACCGGCCGCGTCGAACCAGACCGCGCGCTCCTCGTCGGCCGAAGGCGACACGGGCGGGAGCGCGAACGCCGGAGGCTGTTCCGGGCCCAGCGCGGTGACGCGCAGGTTGACGAGCTCGACCGTCTCGCCCGGCAGGGCGAACCCGTACTGCCGCTCGTGCTCCGCCTCGAACCGCCGCAGCAGCTCTTCCCAGTTGCCCTCGTCGAGGTCGCCGGGCGGCAGCGCGACCTCGAGCTCGTAGTTCTGACCCGCGTAGCGCAGCGACCCCGCCCGGTCGAGCAGCGGCTCCGCGGTCTTCGCCGCGCGCCGGAGCGCGTCGACCGCCTCCGCGCGCAGCGTCCGCTCGGTGCGGGCGAGCGCCTCGCCG
Source organism: uncultured Actinomycetes bacterium (assembly GCA_963729135.1). Classification (GTDB taxonomy): domain Bacteria; phylum Actinomycetota; class Thermoleophilia; order Gaiellales; family Gaiellaceae; genus PALSA-600. The sequence continues at coordinate 117,248 of CAVSMT010000004.1, read as the reverse complement.
TCGAGGCGGTCGGAGCGCGCGTAGCACGTCCGCACGCGGTCGACCCGCGGCTGCGCGATCGCGGCCCCGAACGCCGAGCAGAGTCCCGGGTGCGGCGGGATCACCACCGTCGTCATCTCGAGCCGGTCGGCCACCGCGCGGCCGTGGAGGGGGCCTGCCCCGCCGAACGCGATCAGCGCGAAGTCGCGCGGGTCGAGGCCGCGCTCGACCGCGACGAGGCGGATCGCGTTCGCCATGTTCTCGTCCGCGGTCCGGACGGCCGCGAGGGCCGCGGCCTCGGCCGAGAGGCCCAGCGCGCCGCCGAGCTCCGCGAAGGCGTCGCGCGCGGCGGCCGCGTCGATCCGCATCCGGCCGCCGAGGAAGTAGTCCGGGTCGAGCCGGCCGAGCACGAGGTTGGCGTCGGTCGTGGTGGGCTCGGTCCCGCCCTTGCCGTACGCGACCGGCCCGGCTCGGCGCCGGCGCTCCGCGGCCCCACGTGCAGGAAGCCGCCCTTGTCGAGCCAGCAGATCGAGCCTCCCCCGGCGCCGATCGTCGTCACCGCGACGCAGGGGATGCTGACGGGGATCCCCCACGAGACCTGGAACTCGCTCGCGTACTGCTGCTCCCCGTCGAGCACCAGCCCGATGTCGCAGCTCGTCCCGCCCATGTCGAGGGAGAAGACCGACGCGTGCTCGGCGCGCTCGGCGAAGTACCGGGCGCCGACGACGCCGCCGGCGAGGCCCGAGAGCAGGAGCTGCACCGGGCGCTCGCGCGCCGCGCCGGCCGGGAGGTAGCCGCCGTTCGACGAGAGCACGTTCCAGCTCTCGACGCCTTCCCGGCGGAACACCTCGCCGACGCCGTCCACGTAGGCGCTGACGATCGGCTTCACGAACGCGTCGCCGATGGTCGTGCTCGCCCGCTCGTGCTCGCGCCAGACCGGCGAGACCTCGTGCGAGACGGAGACGGAGACGCTCGGGAGCGCGTCGCGGACCGCGGCCGCGATCGCCTGCTCGTCGTCGGGTCGGAGATAGGAGAAGAGACAGCTCACGGCCACCGCGAAGTCGTCGTCGATCGTCGAGAGCGCCTCGACGACCGACGACAGCCGCTCGCGGTCGAGCGGCTCGACCTGTTCGCCGTGCCGGTCGAGCCGACCCGGGAGGCCGAAGCAGTCGCTGCGGGACACGAGCGGGGCCGGCTTCTCCCAGTGCAGGTCGTAGAGGCGCTCCTTGTCGATGCGGCCGATGAACGGGACGTCGGTGAACCCCTCGTTCGTCAGGAAGACGACGCGCGCGCCGCGGCGCTGGATCACCGCGTTCGTCGCGACCGTCGTGCCGACCACGACCTGCTCGGCGTCGAGCACGCCCAGCTCGGCGAGGCCCGCGGCGATCGCGCGGGCGGGCTCGGCCGGCGTCGAGGCGACCTTCGCGGTCCGGACCTCGCCGGTTCGCGAGTCGACCGCGACGAAGTCGCTGAACGTCCCGCCGGTGTCGATGCCGAGCCGGACGCTCATCAGCCGGCCGCTTCGGGGAGAACCTGGCCGCCGTCGATCACGAGCGACTGCCCCGTCACGTACGCCGCCTCGTCCGAGGCGAAGAAGCGAACCACCCAGCCGACCTCCTCGGGCTCCGCGAGCCGGCCGAGCGGAATCGACCGCTCGACCGCGGCGAGCAGCTCCGGATCGATGTGCGCGAGCCCCGCCGTACGCACGTTGCCGGGCTGCACCGCGTTCACGGTGATGCCGTCCGTGACCGTCTCGAGCGCGGCGCTCCGCATGAGGCCGATCAGCGCCGCCTTGGACGCCGCGTAGTGGGCCAGGCCGGGCGCGACGACGAGCGCGCCCGTGATCGACGACGTGAGCACGATCCGCCCGTACCTCTGGCTCCGCATCGTCGGCAGCACGGCCTGGATCGAGTGCAGGGCACCTTTGACGTTCGTGTCGATGATCCGGTCCCAGACCTCGCCCGTGATCTCGCCGATCGCATCCCACCGGTAGATGCCCGCGTTCGCGGCGAGGATGTCGATGCGGCCGTAGTGCTCGAGCGCGGCCGCCGCCATGGCGTCGACCGCCCCGCGGTCGGTCACGTCCGCCGTCACCGCGAGGGCGTCCGCGCCGTCTGCCCGGAGCTCCGACGCGGTCGCCTCGGCGGCCGCGCCGTCGATGTCCGCGATCACGATCCGCGCGCCCTCGACCGCGAGGACGCGCGCAATTCCGCGACCGATCCCCGTCGCAGCGCCCGTCACCACAGCGACGCGCTCGTCCAGACGCTTCACGCAAACCTCCGTCTCGTCATGTGGGGCCGTGACCGCGAATCGGGCTCATTCGCGGTAATCGACGTAGACCGTCTTCCACTCCGTGTAGAAGTCCCGCGCCGTCTTTCCCTGCTCGCGCGTTCCGCTGGAGCTTCCCTTCGTGCCGCCGAACGGAAGGTGGAACTCCAGACCGGCGGACTCCTGGTTGATCTTGACGACTCCCGCGCGGACGCTCTCGGCGAAGGAGAGCGCACGCGAGAGGTCGCGGGTGAACAGCGCCGCCGTGAGCCCGAAGGGCGTGTCGTTGGCGAGCGCGAGCGCGTGGTCGTACGACTCGGCGGGCAGCACGGCGGCCACCGGGCCGAAGATCTCCTCGCTCGCCACGCGGCTCCCCGCGGGCAGGCCCGTGACGACCGTCGGCCGGACGAAGTAGCCGCCGCCGAGCCCCTCGGGCCGGCCTCCGCCGGCGCGCATCTCGCCCTGCTCGTCGCCGGCGACCTCCAGATACGAGAGCACCGTGTCCAGCTGCGCCTGCGACGCGAGCGGCCCGACCTGCGTCGCCTCGTCGAGCGCGTCCCCGACGACCCATGTCTCCGCTCGAGCGACGAGACGCTCGAGGAAGTCGTCGAGGACCGCGTCCTCGACGATCACGCGGCTGGTCGCGGTGCACTTCTGCCCGGCCGAGAGGAACGCTCCGCGAGCCACCTGCTCGGCTGCGAAGTCGAGGTCGGCGTCGGCGAGCACGACCGCGGGATTCTTGCCGCCCAGCTCGAGCTGGAGCTTCTTCGAGTGGGCTGCCGCGGTGACGCGAAGCCGATCCCCGACGGCGTTCGAGCCGGTGAAGCTGACCGCGGCCGTCTCGGGTGCGGAGACGATCGTCTCGCCGATCTGCGAGCCTCGACCGAGCACGAGGTTGAGCACGCCCCGCGGGAGCCCGGCGTCGTCGAGCGCCTGGAGGAACGCGACCGACGTGAGCGGAACGAGCTCGGCGGGCTTCCAGACGACGGTGTTCCCGTAGGCGATCGCCGGCGCGATCTTCCAGGCCGGGATCGCGAGCGGGAAGTTCCACGGGGTGATCGCGACGACGACGCCGAGAGGCTCCCGGCGGGTGTAGAGAAGGGTTTCCGAGAAGTGGCTCGGGTACGTGTCGCCGTCCGGCTCGAGCGTCTGTCCGGCGTAGTACCGGAGGATCGCCGCCGCGCGGCGAGTCTCGCCGACCGCCTCCGCGACGGTCTTCCCCTCCTCGCGTGCGAGGCCGTGTCCGACCTCGTCCGCGCGCCGGTCGAGAAGGTCGCCGGCGCGGCGAAGGATCTCCCCGCGCTGCGGTGCCGGCGTCCGGCGCCAGCCGTCGAACGCGGCCGCGGCCGCCGCGACGGCATCGCGGGCGACGGCCTCGTCGGCGAGCGCAACCTCCGCGATGACGTCGTCGGGTCGCGACGGGTTCAGGTCGAGGACGGTTTCGCGTCCGTCGATCCACTGCCCCGCGATGCACGAGCGGAGCTGCACCGGCTCGGCGGTCACGCTCACCGGTGTGCGGGAACCCGATCGGCGAGCTCGGGTGCGAGCTCCCGGATCAGGCGCTCGGCGTTCGCCGCTCGACGGACCTTCTCCCTCGCCTGCACGACGGCGACCGGCTCGAGATGCTGCCCGCTCGGATAGACGGACGCCGAGTTGCGAAGGCCGAACTTCAGGTGCACGGGCGCGGCCACGCGCACGAGGTCGGGAATGGCGTAGCTCCGCACGAACCCGCCCATGTCGTCCGGGGCCTCGACGTAGATGTCGAGCGGGAGCGCGGTCGCGGCGCGCATCGCTGCGACCATTCCGACCTCGAGGTCGGTGGCGACGTTGATCGTGTCGGCTCCGAGCTGCTCGTACACGATCGCGGTCGCCGGGTTCGCGGCGCACAGGATCGCGGACGTCTTGAAGCGGAGGTCGCTCGGGAGACGTCCGAGGCGGCGCAGCGACGCGAGCGCGTGAAGGACGCCGACGTCGCCGACGAGCAAGGAGCGGATGCCGTGCCGGCACGCGCGGCTCGCCTCGGCGACGCACGCCTCGACCGCCTCGGGGCCGCGAGCGACGCCGGCGGCCGCCTCGGTCGCGAACGACTGACCGCCGGTGTCCCAGGCGCCGCGGGGCCCGAGGAACAGGCAGATCTCGATCGCGTGCTCGGCGCCCAGCGCGGCCATCTCGTCGAGCTCGTCGTCCGAGAGCATCATCACGCCCGAGCCCTGGGAGACCCGCTGGATCGCAAGGTCGGCCTGTGCTGCCTCCTCGATCACCGCGCGCAGCACCTCCGGTCCCTCGACGCTCGGGATCTCGATGTGCCAGCGCCGGCCGTCGGGGAATCGGAGCGGCGACTCGGACCACGCGCGGGCCGGCGGGCTCAGGTCGATCTCGGCCAACCACGACCCGATTTCGGCGAACGTCATCAACGACTCCTCTCGGTCGAGGCGAAACCGGATCCGGGCGCGTCGCCCGATCCGGTCGCGCCGCGGCCGCCGCCGTTCACGGCGACCTTCTTCGAAGGCGAGCTCGACTTCCGCCGAGCCCGCGGCCACTGGTCCAGAGCCACCATCCGCGCCAGTATGAAGCCAAGCTGATCGAGTCGTACCGCAGACCCTGGCGGCCCGCCGACCTGATGGACGCGCTTCGCCGGAGCATCCAGACAGCAGCCCCGGCGCGCAGCCGGAAGGCCTCCTCCCGCCGCGGGGCCTCGAGCGCCGCCCGCCGAACGGGCACCCGCTCGTCCCGGCAGCCGGTCTACCGTCCGGAGGGTGCGCGCGCTCGACAACCTCGCGATCGCGGCGGCGCTGCGCGAGTACAGCGCGCTGCTCGAGCTGGCGGGCGCCGGCCCCTATGCGGCGCGCGCCTTCCGGCGGGCCGCCGAGCTCGTGGCGGCGACGCCCGTCGACGTCGCGGCGCTCGTGCGGGCCGGACGGGCCCGCGAGCTTCGTGGGATCGGGCCCGGCATCGACGCCAGGCTGCGCGAGCTCGTCGAGACGGGCACGATCGCCGAGCTCGACGAGCTGCGCCGGACGGTCTCGCCGGAGCTCGCCGCGCTCGGCCGCCTCCACGGTTTCGGCGCCAGGCGCGCGATCGAGATCGGCGCCGCGCTCGGCATCCGCACCGTCGAGGAGTTCCGGGAGGCCGCCGCGGCAGGGCGCCTGCGCGAGGTGCGCGGGATCGGCCCCAAGACCGAGGCGTCGATCCGCGCGGCGCTCGAGCGAGCCGCGTCCCCGCCACGCCGGCCGTTGCGGCTCGACCGCGCCCGGGCGGTCGTCGAGCGCGTCGCCTCCGCGCTCGGCGGCGTCGCGGCAGGTGACCCGCGGCGCTGGCGGGACGAGTGCGACTGGCTCGCGGTCGCCGTTCCCGCCGACGATCCGGACGCGGCACGGGCGCGGTTCGCGTCGCTGCCCGAGATCGTCGCGACGATCGCGCCCGACCTCGGCGTCACGGTCGAAGGGATCGCGATCGAGCTCCACACCGCCGCCCCGGAGGCATTCGGGACGGCGCTCGTGCGCGCGACGGGCTCACCCGGCTACCTGGAGTCGCTCGGCCCGCTTCCCGACGCCCCGGACGAGAACGGCGTGTTCCGGCTCCTCGGGCTCCCCGTCGTGCCGCCGGAGCTGCGCGAGACCGGCGCGCCGCCGACCCCGCCGCGGCTCGTGGACACAGCCGACGTCCGCGGCGACCTCCATTGCCACACGACCGCCTCCGACGGCAGAGGCACGGTCCGCGAGATGGCCGAGGGAGCGATCGCCCTCGGCTACGAGTACCTGGCCATCTGCGACCACACCAAGGCCGTCCGCGTCGTGGCCGGCCTCGACGCGGACGACCTGCGCCGGCAGGCCGAGGAGATCGCCGAGGCGAACGAGACGCTCGGCCCCGTTCCGGATCCTCCGCGGCGTCGAGTGCGACATCCTCCCCGACGGCAGCCTCGACCTTCCCGACGACGTGCTCGACGAGCTCGACTGGGTGCAGCTCTCGCTCCACGCCGGACAGCGGACGCCGCGGCGCGAGCTCACGGCCCGTGTCACCCACGCGATGGCCCACCCGGCCGTCCGCTGCCTCAGCCATCCCACCGGGCGGCTGATCGGCCACAGGCCCGAGAACGCCCTCGACCTCGAGCGGACGTTCGAGACTGCCCGCGAGGCCCGCGTCGCGCTCGAGGTCAACGGGCTCCCCGCCCGGCTCGACCTGAGCGGCGAGCCACGTCGCCGCGGCCCTCGCCGCCGGGGTCTCGATCGTGTGCTCCACCGACGCCCACTCGGTCGCCGGGCTCCTACAACATGCCCTACGCCGTGCACACGGCCCGCCGCGGCGGCGCCGCGCCCGACGACGTCCTCAACACCCTGACTCTCGACGCCCTCCTCGGCACGTTTCACCCGGGCCCCGCGGGAAACTGAGGGAGAAACGACGAGAGAGGCTCCGATTGCCCGGCAAGAGCTGGCACGGGACGAACGAGAACGAGTGCGAGGGGGAGGATCGGCGCGCTCTTGGGAGCGAGGCTGCGTCGTCGCCGTCTGACGGCCGCCGGCCTGCTCTGTCGACGGACCGATTCAAGGGAGGTACAGGGATGAGGAAGAAGCGCGCACTACTTCTCGGCACGGTCGCCGTCGGGTTCGTGCTCTCGTTCGCCGCGCTGGCGGCGGGTGAACCTCCGGCGCCGGCGGTTTTCACCGACATCACGGATCCGACGACGCGAATGACGACCACCTTCACCGACGCGAACGGCGATCTGGTGACGAAGACGACGATCGACGGTCACTTCACGAGCGTCGCCAACGGCGTCACGGGGCCGTTCCATACGACGATCTTTCGGATCGCGCACGCGGCGACCGGGAAGAGCGACACGACCGGCGTCGACTTCTGCACAGCCTGCGTCGACACGGCGGGGAACACCGGCACGATTGCGAATCACCTGATCGGGGTCACCGGCAGTGCGACCCACACCGACCTGGGCAACGCCACCGGCACCCTCGTCAACGACCGCGGCACGTTCACCCTCGGCAATGCGATGGGCGTGACCACCGACACCGGCGTGCTCGCGAAGTCGCCGTGCATCTCGGGCAACCATCACGGGCCGCTCGTCGTCGCCTCCGGCGACTCCGAGTGCCTGGCGCCGGGCGCGCACCAGTCCGGCCCCGTCACCGTCCAGGACGGCGGGCACTTCTACGCGAACGGCGCCAAGATCTCGGGGCCGGTGAACGCGACAACGCCTGCCGCGATCTCGATCTGCGGGACGCAGATCTCCGGTCCGCTCTCGGTCTCGGGAGCGACGGCGCCGGGCGATCGGCGAGCCGGCAACCGGCGACTGCGCCAGCAACCAGATCGACGGGCCGCGTCAGGGTCACGGGCGACACCGAGGGCACGGACTTCTCCGGCAACTCGGTCTCGGGCCCGGTGACGCTGACGAACAACATCGGCGGCTTCATCTTCGGCGACATCGCGCCGAACACGATCCGCGGCCCGGTCACGACCGACGGCAACGTCTAGTCGAACGAGCGAGGGGATCGCCGCCAAGCCGGCGGTCGGCGATCCCCTTCGCGCGGCACACCGCGAGGTTCCCAGCTTCTCGTGGCTTCCGTGATCGCCGCCCCGGTACGTCGCGCTCAGCGGCTCGATCCGTCAGCTCCCGCGCCGCATCCGAAGCGGAATGCCGCGGAGTCGGGCGTAGGCCCTCGACGACGCGGCCCGGCTCGTCTCCCACTTCCTCCGGCTGCCACGCCTGGGGTCGGTCACGGTCCCCGTGTTCGCGGAGCTGGGCCTGTGGGTGAGGGTTCCGGCGAGCGTGACCAGCGGCCCGTTCGGATGCTCCGGGAAGTCGATGATCTCGACCCGGCCGTAGCCGTTCGCCTCCAACCGGCCAAGCAGCGACGGCAACGTCAGCCAGAACGACCGCGGCGACAATCCCGCCAACGGTTCATCCGGCCCGCCCTCGGTGTACCAGTGGCCGCGCAGCCCCTCCATCTCCACCTCGGCGCTCGCGGCGTAATGGGTACGGGCAACCAGCTGCGGCGCGACGCGCGGCAGCTCGTCCAGCAGACGCCACGGCTGCGGCAGGTGGTAGAGCAGCCCGGCGCAGAGAACGCAATCGAAGCGTCCCAACGTCGGCAGCGATGTCCGCTCCAGGTCGGCCTCGACGAAACGCACGCTGCGGTCGCCAAGTAGCTCCTGCACGTACAGGGCGCGCTCCAGATTCACGCGTCGCGCCTCGACGGCCGTGACCCGGTAGCCCCGGCGGGCGAGCTCGAGCGAGTGGCCGCCCTCCAGGCTCCCCAGCTCGAGCACGCTCGCCCCCAGCGGCACACGCTCCTGGAACTGGTCGAGCAGCAGGTCGCCGGCGTAGTCGATCTCGCCGCCGTAGACGTGCCCGCCGATCTCGAAGCGGGTCAGCCAAGGCTCTCGTTTGCGGAATCCCCGCTCGATGTCCACCCTCGGCACCACCTCCGGCGATCTTGACAGACGCCTGCGTACGCACCCGCGAGCGAACGCTTCTTGAGCATCGGAATCTCCGTGCTACTCGCCCGTCCTCACCCGCCGGCGGCCGTCAGACGTCGGGCTCGACTCGATTCTCGCGCGACGGCTTGGGATTTCGGTTGAAACCCTAGGTCTCCCCGTGCCGTTCGGCGATGCACGCGCGAGCCCAGTGGTCGACGCGTTCGATCACGCGCGTCTGGAGCCTCTCGCGGGCTTCGGTGCCCGGCTTCGGAACGCCGGTCTCTGGAATCTCGATCCTGACCTGATGCGCCGAGGCTTCGGCTGCTTTGCTGATCTCGTAGCGCTCCTCGGAGAGGATCGTGACCGTTTCGATCTCGTCGAGCAGCGACTGCCCGAGCCGGTCGATCTCGGCGGCCGTGACGGTGCGGCCCGCGAAGATTCCGAAGTTCACCCGGACATCGATCGCCGGCGTCACGCGATCGTGACTCGCGAACACGAGGAGTGGCTCCTCGGCCGAGGCTACGGCCGAGTCTTGCCTCATTCCGTCGCGATCCGGCGGGGTGTGCCCATCGATGAACCCGGACATGTTCGTGCAGTACCCGATCTGGGACGCCGCTAGCCATCGTCGTCACGCGAACGCGAATCCCGGACGATGCCGAGCCTGCCGGTCGTTTGTCCGGAAGCTTCGGGCGAGCCTCCTACGGGATGAGCACGGGGAGTGCTGTCGGCTGACCTGCAACCCCGAAAACCGCGTCGCTGACGTGAGAAATGCGACCACCATGCCGCGCTCGGCGCGGGCCTTCGAAGCTTGTTGCCCGGCCGCGAGCGGAATGCACGGAGTGGCAGGGTGTACCGACGGGCCGCGCACCGTCGCGCGCGATCGCGTCGCGCCATCCTCCCGATGTCGGCGGGCCCCGGCGACGGGTGGATCCGGACGGGCTTCGTGATCGTCCGGCGGGAGGATGGTTGCGGCCGCGGCGCCGGAGTACACGTGCCGCATGTCCTCGCGAGCCATGCGTCGGTGGGCGGCAACTCGTGCGCGGACGCTCGGGCGGAGGCGCTCCCCCGGACTCCGGGCGGCGAGGCGCGCGCTGCCCGTGGCGATCGTGCTCGCGCTCGGGGTTTCGTTCGTCCTGGTGGCGCGGGCGTCCTCGTCGAGGTGGGTCGAGGCCGCTGAGCGGCCGTTGGCGGCGACGGCGGTCTGGACGATCAGGTACCGGGCGTGGGACGGGCGTTCGCGGCGCGCGTACGTCCTGTTGCCGGCGTGGTACGGGCCGGGAGACGACCCGCCGATACCGCTCGTGATCTCGCCTCACGGACGCGGGGTCCAGGCATTCGACAACACGCGCTTCTGGGGCAATCTCCCGGCGGTCGGCCGGTTTGCTGTCGTCAATCCCGAGGGCCAGGGTCGACGGCTGACGCTCTATTCGTGGGGCGATCCGGGCGAGATCGCCGATCTCGCGCGGATGCCCGAGCTCGTCGCGCGGGCGCTGCCGTGGCTCCGGGTCGATCGGCAGCGCGTGTATGCGGTCGGCGGGAGCATGGGTGGCCAGGAGACCCTGTTGCTCGTCGCGCGTCACGCCCGGGAGCTGGCCGGTGCGGTGTCGTTCGACGCGGACACGAACCTGGCGCTCCGCTACCGCGACTTCGCGTTCGTCCGGACGCAGCGCCGCCTCCGGCGGCTCGCGCGCGACGAGGTCGGGAGCAGCCCGCGTGGAGATCTCGCCGCGTACCGGGCGCGGAGCCCGATCGACCAGGCGCGCCGCATCGCGTTCTCGGGCGTGCCGCTCGAGATCTGGTGGAGCATGCGGGACCGGGTCGTGATCGACCAGGCGAGGAACTCGCAAGCGTTGTTCGACCGCGTCGTCGCGCTGAACCCGCGGGCACCCGTGGTCGGCCTCGTCGGCACGTGGAGCCACACGGCCGAGATGTGGTACTTCCGCCGGCTTCCCTTTGCACTGGCCCTGCTCGGCCTGCTTCCGGCCCGCGACGCACATCCGTTCCCGAGGCTCGGCCGGCACCCCGTGCCGCGCGAGGCGGCGGTGCTTCGCGCACTTCGCGCGCGAGGGTCCCGATGACGGGCGCGGTCGCGGCGCTCGTCCCGCGCCTCGCCGGCGTCGCGTCGGCGGCGGTGATCGGGGTCGGGCTCGTCGGCGCGTACCGGTACCTCGACAACTACTGGCTCTACCGGGGCTTTGCACCCCCGCACGACGCCGCGTTCGTGAAGACCCCCGGGACGACCGAGCGGTTCTACCTCCGGAGCCGCGCGCTCGGGGGCCGACGACAGCCGGTCGACGTCTACCTCCCGCCGGGCTACGCAACGCACCCGGCCCTCCGCTATCCGGTCATGTACCTGCTCCACGGCTTTCCGGGCCGGCCCGACGCGTTCCTCTCGACCGTGCGCATGGGAGTCGTCGAGGACGAGCTCGTCGCGCTCAACCGGGCCCGACCGATGATCCTCGTCATGCCCTTCGGGTCGACGGGCTCGTTCACCGACAAGGAATGGGCGAACGGCATCGGCCACGACCAGGGCTGGGAGACGTTCGTCGCGCGCGACCTCGTCGACGCCGTCGACCACCGCTACCGGACGGTTCGCACCGGTGCCGGCCGGATCCTCGGCGGGCTCTCCGAAGGCGGCTACGGCGCGGTCAACATCGGCCTCCACCACCCGGGCGAGTTCTCGACGATCGAGAGCTGGTCGGGCTACATGCGCGCCGACGACCTCGGCGCGATCTTCGGCCATCGCCGGCAGCTGCTCGCGCTCAACACGCCGATCGACACGCTTCCGGCGGCCGCGCCGGAGCTCCGGCGCTCGCACACGTTCATCTGGTTCTACAGCGGCAGCGACGACCAGCTGCTCCGGCAGAACACCGCGTTCGCCCGCGAGCTCACCGAGTACGCGATCCCGCATCGATTCTTCGTCGTGCGCGGCGGCCACAACTGGGCGCTCTGGCGCGGGAACGCCGCGAAGGCCTACCTCGCAGCGTCGCGGAGGGCGGATGGCGCGTAGGCTCGCGCTCCCCCCGCTCGTGGTCGTGCTGAGCATTGCGGCCGCCGGATGGTTGTACCTCGTCGAGCCGAACCTGCCCGGCCCTCGAATCGGGGAAGCGCTGCCGCTCGACGAGCTCTCGCACCACGACGCCGTGCCGCTGGTCTGGTTCGTCGTCGTCTGGGCGTCGGTCGCCGCACTCCTCGCGCTCTACGCGCGGTGGGCGGCCGTCGAGCGCGTCACCGCGGCACTCCTCGTCGGCCTCGCGGTGTGCGTCGTCGTCCACCTCGAGACGGCCCTCTCGGTCGCGGTCGTGCGGCAGGTCTCGATGCGAGACGCTCTCGACACGGCGGCGCAGATGAAGGCCGTCTACCTGCCCGCGACGCTCGTCGCGGTGGCGGTCGCGCTCCTGGCCGCGAAGCGCAGCGCACGGCGGGCGCCGCTCGTCGTCGGCTGCCTCGTCGCAGCCGGGGGAGCGCTGAACCTGCTCCACGCGATCCTGCCCGGCGAGGACACCGGGATCCTGCGGCCGCTCACACCCGACGCGGTCGGCCCGCTCGCCCGCGCCGTCGGCGTACTCGCGGCGATCGCGCTGCTCGCCACGGCCCGCGGCCTGTCGCGACGCCGGCGCCGCGCCTGGCAGGTGGCGACTGCGGTGGCCGGCCTGTCGACGCTCCTGCACGTCCTCCACGGGCTGAACGGCGGCACGCTCGCCTCCGCGGTCGTGCTCGTCCTGCTCGTCGCGCGTCGCCACGACTTCGACGGGCCAGGAGACCCGACCACCCGCCTGCGCGTGCTGGCACGCTTGGTCGTCGTCGCCGGCACCGTGGTCGTCTACGGCGTCGCGGCGCTCTGGGTCAATCGCGTCGCGGCTGACCAGACGTTCGGCTCCGGGTTCGCGGTGAGGGAGATCGGGCGCGGGCTGCTCGGGCGCGACCTCGGCGGCTCGCCGGACCTCGCGGGCGCGTTCGGGGCCTGGTTCCCGCTCTCGCTGCTCGTGCTCGGAGCGGCAGGCGTGCTCTGGATCGTCGAGGGGTGGGTCGCCCCGTGGCGCCACCGCGTCGTCTGGCTGGAGCGGGAGCGCCTTCTCGCCCAGGAAGTCGTCCGCGCCTGGGGCGCCGACACGCTCGCCCCCTTCGTCCTCCGGCCCGACAAGTCGTATTTCTTCTCACCGGACGAGACGGCGTTCCTCGCCTACCGCGTCGTCGGCGGCGTCGCGATCGTCTCGGGCGACCCGATCGGCCCGCGTGATCGCGGCGCCGAGCTGGTCGGGACGTTCGCGCGATTCGCGCGCGAGCGCGACTGGCGCCTCGCGATCCTGGGGGCGTCCGAGCAGTGGCTCGAGCTCTACGCCGAGCACGGGCTTCACGCCCTGTACCACGGGGACGAGGCGATCGTCGACACCGAGGTCTTCTCGCTGAACGGCCGCGCGATCCGCAAGGTGCGCCAGTCCGTGCACCGTCTCGAAGCCGCCGGGTACCGGGCCGAGGTGCTGCGCCCGAGCGAGCTCGGCTCCGACGTCCGCGTCCAGCTCGAGACGGTCGCGCGCGAGTGGCGCGGCAACGCCCCGGAGCGCGGTTTCGTGATGGCGCTCGACGCACTCTTCGGCCTGGGGGACGAGGACGCCGTCTTCGTCGTCGGGTTCGGCGCGGACGGACGCCCCGCGGGATTCCTCCACTTCGCGATCTCGCACGCCGGGCAGGCTCTCTCGCTCTCGTCGATGCCGCGACTGCGAACGACGCCGAACGGCTTCAACGAGTGGCTGATCTGCGAGGCGATCGAGTGGGCGAAGCGCAACGGGTACCGCCGCGTCTCGCTCAACTTCGCGCCGTTCGCCGCCCTGCTGGTGCCGGAGACCGACCTCACGATCGTGCAGGAGGTGCAGCGGCGCGCGCTGCTCGCGCTCAAGGGCCACTTCCAGCTCGACAACCTGCTCACGTTCAACCGCAAGTTCTTCCCGCTCTGGGAGCAGCGCTTCGTCGTCTACGAGTACCGCCGCGACCTGCCTCGAGTCGGCATCGCCTCGCTCGCGGCAGAGGCGTACCTGCCGCTCCAGAGCAAGCGACGATGACCGTTGCCGCCGGACTGACCCTCGCGCTCGCATCGGCCGTGGCGCTCAACTGGGGCTGGATCGCCCAGCACGGCGCGGCCGGCGGGCTGCCGGCTCTCTCCCTCCGCCGGCCGTGGTCGTCGCTGCACTCACTGTTCTCCGACACCCCCTGGCTCGCAGGCTTTCTCGTCGGCCTCTGCGGCTGGGTCCTGTACGTCGCGGCGCTGGCGCTCGCGCCGCTCTCGCTCGTGCAGGCCGTGTCCGCCGGAGGGCTCGGCATCCTGGCCGTGCTCGCGCACCGCCGCGGCGAGACCGTCACGCGCCGGCACTGGGTCGCCGTCGCCGCCTCCGTCGCCGGGCTCGGACTGCTCGGGCTGTCGCTCGCTCACGGGACGAGCGGAACGACGGCTCCGCGGGCGGAAGCGCTCCTCGGCTGCCTCGTCGGCGCGAGCGCTGTCGCCGCCCTGGCGGCGGCCAGCGGCGCGCGGCTCGTCACCGGCGCGGGCCTCGGGATCGCCGCCGGCACGCTCTACGCAGGCGGGGACGTGGCGACGAAGGCCGCCACCTTCGGCGGCGGCTGGCTCGCACTCGTGCCCATCGTCCTGCTCGCCCACGGGGTCGCGTTCGTCGCGCTGCAACTCGGCTTCCAGCGCGGCCGCGCCCTCGCCACCGCCGGCACCGCGACGCTCGTCACCAACGCACTCCCGATCGCAGCCGGCATCGCACTCTTCGGGGAACACCTGCCCGGCGGCGCGCTCGGCGCGCTGCGGCTGGTCGCCTTCGGCTGCATCGTCCTCGGCGCCGCAGCGCTCGCCCGAGACGACCGGGTCACGCGCGACGCGGCAACCGCGCTAGCCGGCCGCAGCGAGGTGCGCGAGACCGAGGCCGAGCCAGCTCCGAGCCTCCCGCTTCCAGAGCGCCTGCTCGTGGCCGCCGGGGTAGACGCGAAAGGTGTGACGGATCGTCGCACGTGACAGCTCCCGGTCGAACTGCTCGTTCTCGGCGGCAAACCGCTGGTCGTCGCGCCCGACGTAGAAGGCGATGAAGGTCGGCAGAATCGCCAGGGTCGACCTGACGCGGGCGAGCTGTTCGTGCACGTCGGCCAACGCGTCGCGACGCTTCGAGCCGAGGCTGAGCGGCCTCGTTCCGGTCGGATCCGTGGGGTGAAAGTAACCGCTCCACGACTCGACGACCGAGAACTCGTCGAGGTGCCCGAGAGCGAGATGCATCGCGCCGTAGCCGCCGGCCGAGACCCCGATCAGCGCCCGGCCCTCGCGGGTCGCGATCGTCCTGTACCGCCCGTCGATCGTCCGCACGAGCTCGTCGGCGATCGCAGTGCCCCAGTCGTCTCCTGCGCCCCGATCGACGTACTCCGGGTCGCGCTCGCCCTCCCGGGCTCCCTGCGGCAGGACGAGAATCGCAGGCTTCCCGACCCGGTCAACGGCGCGCTCGACGAAGCCCAGGCTCGTGAACGAGCCGGCCGCCGCCGGAAGCCCGTGCAAGAAATAGACGACGGGATAGCGGAGACCGCTCGTGTCGTAGCCCGGAGGGAGGTACACCTCGAAGTGGAGCCGGCCGCCGACCGCCGCCGAGTAGTAGTCGCTGTCGCGCACGCGCGACACCGAGGCGGCGGCGTCCGTCGCAGCGAGAACTGCGATCACGGCAAGAACGAGGAGTGTCGCGCGACCAGCCACAGACCAGGAAGACCCTCGCCCAGAGGTTACTGACCCGAACCGCTCGCCCTCGAACCACGCGACGACGAGACAGGCGCCGCCGACGAGGACAGCCTCGAATCGTGCTCGACCTGTGGTGGCTCGAGCCGGCCGCGTGGCGGGGGCAAGCGGCGGACTGATCGCCGGCGGTCATGCCCCGTTCAGCTGTCCGGGTCTACCTTGCACGCATCCCCGCGGTGTTGCGGCACCGAACCGCGGGCAACCGCCGCGATCCGCCCAGCCGATGGCAGGCGCCGCGAGCGGGGCGGGAGCCATAGAAACGGAGTCGCACGACCCTCGTCACGCGGCCCCGTAGGCTCCCGCACGTCGTCCGGCGCGCGACCGCCGTTTCGGGTTGCGGCTCGACCGCGTCAGCCACTCGGCGGCGAATCGGTCGGGAGAGGTTGCGCTGCGCCCGATCGCGTTCCGGCTGCTCGCCCGTCGTCACGCTGCCGGCCGGCTGACGCGATCAGGCGCCGTTCAGGCGCGCCGGCCGACTCTGTGCGCATGGCGCTCGGGGCCCGACGGGGGCGACGTGCGGGTGTTCGCTCCTCAGCCGTTGGCTCGACACGATCGTCGCCTGGCGGCCCGGCTCGCCCGCCCGGGCCGCCGGGCGGCTGCCGTCGCCGGTGAGGTACGCGGCGGTCGCAGCCGTGCGGGGCCGGATCCTCGTCGCGGGCGGCTCGCTTCCCTCCGGCACGGCGAGCGACGCCGTGCTCGCCTTCGACCCGGCACCGGAACGGTCCGCCGCGTCGGCCGGCTGCCCGCGCCGACCACGCACGCGGCGGCCGCCACGCTCGGTGCGTTCGCGTACGTCATCGGCGGCCGCGGCGCGATCGTCGACACGCCGACTGCCCCGGCACGTCGTCCTGGCCTGGGATCTGAAGAAGCTCTACGTCACGAACGACCTCGGCAACAGCCTGACGCCGATCGACCCGCAGACGGGGGAGCCCGGCCGACCGATTCCCGTCGCGGACCCGTACAACATGTACTTCACGCCCGGCGGCCGCTACGCGATCGTCGTGGCCGAGCGGCTCGGGCCGGCTCGACTTCCGCGATCCGCGCACCTTCGCGCTTCGGCGGTCGGTCAACGTGCCGTGCCGCGGCGTCGACCACATGGACTTCTCGGCCGACGGCCGGTACGCGAACCGGAAAACTGCTCGCGAAGATCCCGGTCGGTCTGGGACCGCACGGGCTGTGCGTCTGGCCCCAGCCGGCCGCTACTCCCTCGGCCACACCGGGGTGCTCCGCTAGCCGGCGGCGGGCGCCTCTCATGGATCTCTCACGACGAACCGGAACCGTGCCGGCACGGACGCCCGAGACGCGCGACGCGATGCTGATGAGCTGCGTTCGGTGACCGGTCGGTCACGAGCGTTCGCCGTGCGCCGGATCCTCGTCGGCGCGCTCGGGGTGGTCGTGGCCGGCGCGCTCGCCGAGTTGCTCGGCTGGGACCTCTCCGCGTGGTTCCGACAGCTCTGGGATGCGATCACCGGGATTCCAGCCGGCTACGTGGTCGCCGCGTGCACGGCCGGGCTGGTGCAGACGACTGCGACGGCATTCGGCTGGTGGGCGATCCTCCGGTACGGATTCCCCGATGCCCGCGTGCCGTGGCGGTGGATCTGGGCCGTGTACGCGGCCTCGGTCGCGCTGAACGGGATCCTGCCCGCGAACCTCGGCACGCTGATGATGCTGCTGATGTACACGACGCTGATCGCCGGCGCGACGTTCGCGGCGGTGCTCGGCGGGTACGCGGTGCAGAAGATCTTCTACTGCGTCTTCGGCGCGATCCCGTACCTGTACCTCTTTCTCAGCGTCGCCGGCTCGTTCGACATCAAGTTCGGCTTCGTCCGCGATCACCCGTGGGCGACGGCGATCGCGCTCGTCGGCGGGAGCCTCCTGATCGCGATCCTCGTCCGCGCCTACTGGCCGCGGGTCGTGCACTGGTGGGGAGAGGCCAAAGCAGGCGGGGCGATCCTCGGCCACCCGCGCGCGTACGTCACGCGCGTGTTCCTGCCGGGCGTGATCAGCTGGATCGCGATGCTCTGCGTGATCGGGGTGTTCCTCGCGGCGTATGCGATCCCTGTCACGTTCGACACGCTCATGCGCGTGGTCGCGGGCAACTCGATCGCGAACGTAACCTCGGTGACGCCGGGCGGCGCCGGCGTCACGCAGGCTTTCAACGTCGCCTCCCTCCAGGGCGTCACGTCGACCGCGACCGCGACCGCCTTCTCGGTCAGCCAGCAGCTGATCATGACCGCGTGGAACATCCTCGTCGCGCTCGTGCTGGTCATGTGGACCTTCGGCTGGATGGAAGGCCGGTCGCTCGTCGAGCAGTCGTACGCCGAGGCAAAGGAGAAGGCAGCTGAGCAGAAGGCGGCGCGGGCGGCGTCGCGTCTTTCACCGGATCGGTAGGCTCGGCCTCCGTTCGATTCGGCCGGTCATTCAGGTTGCGGGAATCGCGGACCCTTCATTGCGAGGGAAGTCCGATGACGGGAACGACGGGTAAGCGCGTCCTCCCGCGGGCACGTTTCGTCTGCACAACCAGGCATTCCGGGGTGCGTGGCGTGCCTGCCCGTGGACGCTCGTGGACGCGCTGATCTACCCCTGCCGTACCCTTGGATGAGCCAAGCCGGAGTGCCGGCGAGTACCGCCTTATCGTGAGGATCGTCGCTCGGACCCGAGTGTCCAGGTGAAGCGCGTGAGCGTCTCGTTTGGTGCCACGCCGCCTGGACGGAGGCCGCGCCGTACGAAAAGCGTTGGCGCATCGACGCCGGTTGCGACGGCGAGCCGGGTGCGGCCGATGCCCTCGGTTCGCCAGCGGTCGGATAGGCCGAGGACGAGCAGGCGCGCGTCGCGGGAGGCCTCGAGGACGCCTTTCTCACCGGGGGGAATGAGAACAGGCTCGGTGACGATCCCGACCACCTGCTGCACGAGCATCGAGGCGCGCGACAGGAGTCGGCTGGCGTCGCGGCGCTCGAGAGCGCGATCCGCCTCGGTGCCGAGGAGCCGAAGCGTCGTCTCGAGCGATTGGGCGAGCCAAGCGGCGACCTCGATCGCGGCCCAGTCGTGCTCGTCGCCTCCGAACGGCGTCACGACCGGGCCGGTTCCGATTCCTCCACCTCCGACAAGGACGGCGACGTCGCAGGGTGCTCGTTCGAGGACGGCCGCGAGATCCTCGTCCGGATGGCCAGTCTCGAGGAGACCCGGGGCTGCGTCGAGAAGAACGATGTCGACGTCGTACTCGGTGGCGAGTCGCACGGTGTCTGCGCCCGATTCCTGCGTGGTGTAGCTGGCCGTGCGGGACGAGATCCCGCGCTGCGCGAGAGCGTCGCGGCGTTCGGAGAGCATGGCGTTCGCGCCCGAGAGTTCGCCGTCGTCCCGCAGGAGCCGAGCGAGGATGAGTTCGCGCGGAGGTCGTCGGGCTAGGGGCTCGGCGATCGCGAGGAGCTCGTCGAGCCGTGTCGGGTCGTTTGCAACGACGAGGATCGCGCGCTGTTGCGCTCCCCGCGCTTTCTGTGAGGTCAGGGCTGGGTCTTGGCGAAGGATCGCCTGCTCGAGCTCGCGCAGGGCCGGGCTCGGCTCGATGCCGAGCTCGTCGACGAACAGCCGGCGCGTCTCGCGGTAGACCTCGAGCGCCTCGGCCTGGCGACCTGAGCCGTAGAGCGCCTGCATGAGCACCGCTCGTGGCCGCTCGCGGAGCGGATGGTCGCGGACGAGCACCTGGACCTCGCCGACGACCTCCGCGAAGTTGCCGAGCTCGAGGTCGGCGTCGAGCCGCCGCTCGATCGCCGCCAGCCGGAGCTCTTCCAGCCGGAGAATCTCCAGGGCAAACGACTCGTGGGCGAGGCCGGCGAGTGGCGGCCCGCGCCAGAGATCGAGGGCTTCGCGAAGCCGTCGCGCTGCAAGCTCGGGCGGCGCATGTTGCGCTTCCTCCACCAGCATCTCGAAGCGGAGCAAGTCGAGCTCGTCGGGACCGACGCGGATCACATACCCCGGCTCCTGCGTGACGATCGCCTCGTGCGGATCGAGTGCCTTGCGGAGCTGCGAGACGTGGTACTGCAGAGCATTGGTCGCGGTCCGAGGCGGCTGTCCGTCCCAGAGCGCGTCGATGAGCCGGTCAGAAGAAACCACCTCGTTCGCGCGTGTGAGGAGGACTGCGAGCAGCGTCCGCTGGCGTGGCCCGCCGAGCGAGAGCGTACGGCCCTGCTCGACGACCTCGAGCGGTCCGAGGATGCGAAACTCCACGTCGTTCTCCTCCCGCGGCCTGCGTTCTGCTCTACGGCGGCGACGCTAACACCCACTCGCCGGCTCAGTTGAGGCTCAGCGGTACCTCAGGCCGATCCCCGACGATTTCTCCCGGCCGCAGGGCCAGCGTAGGGTTGGACGAGAAGGATGGCTGATGCCGTGAGCGCTGAGACAGAGGTTCGGATCGGCTCCGAGTTTGTCGGCTATCGGATCGACGAGGTGATCGGCCGCGGTGGGATGGGCGTCGTCCACCGCGCCTACGACCTGCGGCTGAAACGGACCGTTGCGCTCAAGCTGATGGCACCCGAGCTCGCGCTCGATCAACGCTTCCGCGAACGTTTCTCCCGCGAGACAGAACTCGCGATGTCGCTCGAGCACCCGAACGTGGTGCCGATCCACGACGCCGGCGATGCGAACGGCCGGCTCTACCTCGCGATGCGGTATGTCGAGGGAACGGATCTGAGGGCACTCCTGCACGACGAAGGGGCGCTCGACCCGGCCCGTGCGCTTGCCATTTGCAGCCAGGTCGCAAACGCCCTCGATGCGGCACACGCGAGAGGTCTCGTCCATCGGGACGTGAAGCCGTCCAACGTGCTGCTCGATCGCGAACGAGCATGTCTATCTCGCCGACTTCGGGCTGACCCGACGACTCGACGAGCAGGGAGCCGGGGCTGGCGAGGGCCGCTCCGTCGGCACCCCCGCCTACCTCGCCCCCGAGCAGATCGAAGGCGGGCCGATCGACGGCCGCACTGACGGCTACTCGCTCGGCTGTCTCCTGTACGAGTGCCTGACAGGCGAGCCTCCGTTTGTCGGATCGCGGCTGGCACTGGCCTGGGCGCATCTGGAGGAGGAGCCGCCGAGCGCGCGCAAGCGGCGCCCCGAGCTCCCCGAAGCGATCGACGCGGTGATCCGCCGGGCGATGGCGAAGGAGCCAGACAGCCGCTACCCGACCTGCGGCGCGCTGATCACGGCGGCGGAGGAGGCGCTCGGGCTTCGCCGACCGCTGCCGCTCCATCGGCGCCGGAGGCTGCTCCTCGTCGCGTCGATTCTCGTCGCTGCGTTCGCAGCGGCTGCGGCGACCGCAGCTGTTCTCGTGACTCGCGGTCACTCCAAGCTCGCCGTCCCGCTGTTTGCCGCCAACAATACGGTCGCCCGGATCGACCCTGCGACGAACCGGGTCACGGCCGTAATTCGCGTTGGGGCGACGCCTGCGACGGCCGCGGCAGGCGGGCGGAGCGTCTGGGTCTACAACCAGGGCGACTCGACCATCTCCGAGATCGACGCGAGAACGAACCGCGTGGCGAAGACGACGCCGATCCGCCCTTACCCCGTCGACGTCAGCCGGTTCGCCGGGCCGGTGCTCGCAGCGGACGCGTCGGGTGCGTGGTTCGTGAGCGGCGCACTGGGCGTCTTCGATCGGCCGCTTCTCACAAGGTTGCTTTCGGAAGGGCGTGGGAAGCGCGAGTACCGACTCGACATCACGCCGACCGGGGTCGCGGCGGATCGAGGCGCTGTCTGGGTCGTCGGTAAGGGCGCCCACGGCTACCAGGTGCTGCGCATCGATCCGGCGACCGGACGCATCGAGGGACGGACGCGGTTTCTCGCCTCCAACCCAATCGACTCGATCGCGGTTGGCTACGGTGCTGTGTGGGTCGTCGGTTCGGCCGACGCCACGCTCTACCGGATCGACGCAGGGACGGCCAAGCAGGATGGGCGCGTCGTGCTCGGCGCCTCGCGCGCCTCTAGGCCCGAGATCATGCCCCGCGGCCACGACATCTGGTTCAGGTTGGACGGGAGCCCCGGGTCGACTGTCGGGGTCGATCCGTCCTCGCTGAGCGTCGATCCCGACGGCGGCTGTTGTTCGCCCAGTTGGGGCGAGGACAGAGGGCAACTGGGCGCTCTCTGGTGGTACACGTGGCAGACCGGAAGCCTGTTCCGCCAGGAGGTCGCGGGCGGGCCTATTCGCACGATCCACCTCACGAGGCTTTCAGTGGACGCGTACGGGCCGTGCTTGACCGCGATCACGATCGGCTCGGGAAGCCTTTGGTTGGCGGCCGCTCCATCTCAGGACGGCGGCTTCACCTGTCCCATGTAGCGCCGGACGGGGCCTCAGTGGAACCTCAGCCCCTCCTCAGTCCAGGCGATCACGCTTGCCTCCGGATCGTGTCGCACGAGGCAAGGGAGGAACGCAATGCGCACGAAGCTCTCTGCAGTCGCGGCTCTCGCGGCACTGGCCGTCATGCTCGCGGCCGTCGCGGCGGCCGGACCGGTCGCAACGAAGCAGCGAATCGCGATCGAGCACAACGGATCGTCGTTCGTCCTGACCCCGTTGACGCCGGGAGCCGTCAAGCCCGATACCGGCACGGCCAGCTTCTGCTGCTGGACAGAACGCCACACGATGCGCGACGGGGAGACGGTTGACGTCAACAACCCTCAGATGACCCTCACCGGGAAGCGGGGGACGCTCGTCGCCCGCAACGAGATCGGGTATGTCGACCTGCCTGACGGATGGGCGGTCTTCACCGGCACCTGGACGGTCATCCGTGGCACGGGTCAGTACGCCGCGCTTTCGGGAGGCGGACGCGGAGCCGGCACCGCCCCGCCCAACGGCAGCACCAAGGCGCGGTTCGAAGGCTTCCTCAGCCCGACGTAACGAAGCGACGAATGAACGGAGACGACATGACCCGCACCAAGTTGGCCCCAGCTCTGTGCATTCTCACGGCGACCGTTGCGACCGCCCTCTTGGTCGGAGCGGGTGCGAGCAACGCGGACGTACGGAGTCGCTCGGGGACGATTGCGTTCCTCCGCACCGTCGGAGCTGGGCCGTCTCACTTGTTCGCGATCGAGGCCGACGGCAGCGGCCTTCGTCGTCTCACGCCGAGCGGCTTGGACGTCGCCTCCTTCGAGTGGGCGCCCGATGGGAGCCGGATCGCCTACCTGGATGCGAGCGGCGCACTCCGCCTCGTGCGCCCCGACGGTACGGGGCGTCAGCGTCTCGCTACGAGTTCACTCCTGAGAAGTCCGTGGTTTCTGAGTTGGTCTCCGGACGGGAAGGCGATCGCGGTGGACGCACGTGATCCGGCCGTCAGACCGCTGACGCGCCAGACCAACGGTCTGCACCTGAGGATCGTTGTCGTCCCGGCCGACGGGGGCGCGTCGCGGCGTCTCCCTTCCGGCGATGCGCAGTACCTCGACTGGTCACCGCAAGGAGACGAGATCGCCTACGGGTGGTCAGGCAGGGACCGGATCATCGGCACGGACGGGAGCAGGGCACGGCCCTTCTTCCCCAGCCCGCAGAAGCTGGGTTTGGGATGCCGACGTGGTCGCCCGACGGAACGCACATCGGGGGAATCGGCTGCCGGTTTTCGGGCGGGCGCTGCGTCGCACGCTACGCCGGGATCTATGTCGCAGACGCAGACGGCAGCAACTTTCACCTCGTCACGGGCCATGCGTACAACGAGTACGGATTCGCTTGGTCTCCCGACGGGCGGAGCATTCTCTATGGAAGGGCGAACCGCGAAGGCATTTACATCATCGGCGCAAACGGACGGAACAACCGCAGGCTGACGCGGGACTCGCCTCGCCCCGTCGAGTCGGGAGCCCTGACCTGGGCACCCGACGGGCGCTCCATCGCCTACGCGACAGACCGAACCGGTAACGGCGACATCTACGTGATCGACGCTGACGGCCACAACAAGGTCCGACTCACAGACTCAGCCGCGAGCGACATCGATCCCTCCTGGCAACCTTAATCTCGAGAAGGCACCCTCGATACGAGTCGATGGACGAGTCGGTTGAGATCGTCCACCGTTGTGCGTCGGCGCGGGAAGTGGAAAGCCCTGCGGGGTGCGGGTCTTTCGCGTCGGACGGTAGGAGGAATGTTGACTTGCTCAGCACCCGAAGCACTCGTCGGGAGCGATGTCTTCGATCCTGCTGCTACTGAGCGTGACGGGGAGCCCGGCCTTGTAGAGGCCGCTGCCCTCGAGGCCGCGAGCGCCTCCGGGGGTTCGGGGTGAGCGTGGGCCGATAGCCTGCAAGGGATGCTGACAGTGGGTGCTGCCGTCCTGGTCGCGCTTCTCGTGTTGCCCGGCTCGTGGGGGATCGTGCTGGTCGGCGTTGCGATCGTTTGGGAGATCGGCGAGAAGGCGTTCTGGGTCCAGCGCACGAGAGGCATTCCGGTGGCGGTCGGCGCCGAGGCGATGATCGGGCAGCGGGTCAACGTGATCGCGGCCTGCAACCCCGAGGGCAAGGTGGAGCTCTCGCACGAGCGCTGGAACGCCCGCTGCAGCGACGGGGCCGAGATCGGCGAGTCGGTCACGGTCGACGCGATCGAGCAGCTGACCCTGATCGTGTCCACCACCTGACCGGAACCCCGCGGCGAGTCAGTTCGTCGAGGTGCTGATCAGCCTCCGCGAGGGACCGGGGCGGGTCGAGACGGTGCGTGATGCACGCGCTGGTGGCGAGGTTCGCGGTCGCACTGAGGGCTCGCGTGTCTTCCGGCTCGCCCCGCGTTTTGCAGGGACTTTGCCATGTCCGCCTAGATGAGGCCTGCTGCCGATTTGCTGCCCGCGACCCTCCGTCGCCTGCCTTTTCAGGATGACGGAAACACATTATTTGCAGGGCGAACAGAGAGACGGGAGCGACGGGACTCGAACCCGCGACCTCCGGCGTGACAGGCCACTTCAACGGTCACGACGATCGACGACGATGGTCGCGCGGTCGCTCTCTTCATGCGGTTCTCTCGCATTCCGCGATCAGCTTTTCGCATGGTTGCGCGAAGCCGATTCGGACGTTTGCTCCCCCGTTTGCTGCCCGGGCTTGACGCTCGGATGAGTGCTTGCGGCGGGATCGGAGGATGGTGGCGTCGACCATCGATCAGCGGTCCGAGCGTGTCGAGCGCGCCAGGGTTCGATCGGTTTGTCGTCAGCGCGCTGGCGGCTTTCGGAGGAGATCGAGACCAAGCCCGTGGCCGTGGCTCAACGAGCGTCTCGCCGCGTTAGCCACGGTGAGTCCTGTCCGGTCAGCAGACAGTTGCGATGGCTTCGATCTCGATCTCGAGCTCGGGAAGCGCAAGCGCTCTCACCTCGACGATCGTGTCGGCCGGGTAGGGCGGCGTGAACCAGCGCCTCCGGAGCTCGACGATCTTCCCGAAGTTCGTCATGTCCGTGAGGAAGATCGTGACCTTCACGACTCGTTCGAGGCTCGAGCCGCCGGCCTCGAGGACGCGCGAGAGGTTGCGGAAGACCTGCTCCGCCTGCGCGTCGAAGTCATCCGCGCCCACGACGTTCCCGTGCTCGTCGAGGGCTGCCTGGCCTGAGACGATGACGAGGTCTCCGACGCGGAAGCCCTGCGAGAGGAGGTATGGCTCGAGCGGATCCGGGATCGAGACGGATCTGGCGCGCGTCGGTCACGCGCGCTCCTCGACCGCGGCGGCGACGCGCGTCGTTCGGAACCATTGCGACAGGTCGGGCGCCCAGACGATCGTGAAGAGGATGAGGAGACCGCCCGTGATCAGACTCGACACGTAGTCGGGAGAGGCGAGGATGGCGAGGATCTCCTCGAGCACGCTCAGGGACAGGACGCCCGCCGCGATGCCGACCGCTCCGCCCTTGCCGCCCGACAGGCGGACCCCGCCGATGAGGGCCGCCGTCGCAGAGAACGTGAGCACGTCGAAGCCGATGTTGGTCGGGCTCGCGGTCGCGAGGCTGTAGCTGAGCAGCGCGCCCGGCAGCGCCGCTCCGAGCGCGGAGACGACGAACACTCCGACGAGGAGCCGGTCGACCGGGACGCCGGCGACGCGTGCCGCTCGCCTGTCGCCGCCGATCGCACGGATGTCCCTGCCGACGCGCAGATACCGGAGCACGATCGCGGCCACGACGAAGATCCCGAGCGACACGAGGCTTCTGATCGAGAAGATCTGCAATACCGGCTTGTCGAGCCTGAGGCCGACCGTGTACTTGTCGTACGTCACGCTCTTCGAATGGCCGAGGATGTACGTGATCCCCAGGACGACCAGATAGCCGCCAAGGGTCACCGGCATGGAGTTGAGCCGAAATCCCGAGATCAGTCCGCCCTGGACGAGGCCGACGAGGATCGCGGTGCCGAGCGCGGCGAGGATGCCGACCAGCGGCGAGCCGGCGCCGGTCAGCACCGCGACCATGCCGCCGAGGAGGTAGATGGACGAGACGGAGAGATCGAACTCGCCCGCGATCATCGTGATGCCGAGCGCGAGGGCCACCAGACCGTACGAGGCGAAGTTCTGGAAGATGTCGTAGACGTTCGCCGTGCGCACCGTGTAGTGCGTGACCGCGGGCAGGAGCGCCAGCGCCAGGATCATGAGGGCCAGGATCGCGAACGGCGCCAGCTCGCCCGCCCGGGGACGCCGACGTGTCGCCTCCGTCATGCTCATCGACTGCGTTCCCTGAGGTTGGTGAGGACGACGACGACGACGACGATGATGCCGCGGACGAGGATCTGCACACCCGTCGAGTAGCCGCGCAGGAGGAGCATGTCCGAGATCGTCGCGATGAAGATCGCACCCGCGGCCGTCCGCGCGATCGACCCCCGGCCTCCGGTCACGGCGTTGCCCCCGACGAGAGCGGCGGCGATGGCGTCGTACGTGTAGCTCCCGGTGAGGAGGAGGGACGCGTTGGCGCTCGTCGCGCCGATCAGGATCCCCGAGCCCGCGGTGTAGAGCGACGCGATCCCGAACGCACCGACCGTCAGGAGCGTGATCGGCAGAGCGGCTGCCCGGGCCGCGACGCGATTTGTGCCGAGGAGGTAGATCTGACGTCCGAACCGCGTCCGCCGCATCACCACCGCCAGAACGATCGTGACGACGAGAAAGATGTAGACGGGGGCGGGCAGGCCCAGAACCGGGTTCGCGAGACGCTCCCAGCTCGACGTCCCGGCTGGCGGGACGATGCTCTGACCGTTCGAGAGCCACACCGCCATGCCCTCCATGAGGCCCGCCGCGCCGATCGTGATGATGATCGGGTTCGCGCCCCAGGCGCCGACCGCGAAGCCCTGAACGGCTCCGATTGCGAGGCCGAGCAGCAGCGTCAGGGCGATCGCGGCACCCAGGTCGATCCGGAGCGTGTAGATGAAGACCATCGCGGAGATGGCGGCGGTCTGGCCCAGGGCGAGGGAGAAGAGATTGCCGCTCAGCACGATGACGGTCAGCCCGACGGCGATGATCCCGACGAACGCCGCGGCGGTGAGGATGGCCTTGAAGTTGCTCCACGTCAGGAACCCCGTCGTCGTCGCGGCGCCGTAGGCCGTCACTGCCAGCAGCACTGCGATCCAGATTGCGAGCGCGACGTCGGCGAGCCGGATCGCACGGCGCTCCAGGCCGAAGCGGCCCATGGCGGCGGTCATCGGGCGCTCATTCAGCGGCTCCGCTCTCTGTGCCTTGACTCGTCGTCATGTCTGCGAGGATCGCCGAGGCCGACGCCTGCGCCCGCGGGACGACCGACACGATGCGGCCGGCGAAGATCGTCACGACGACGTCCGCGAGGTCGAGGACCTCGTCGAGCTCCGTCGAGGAGAAGATCACGGCCGTGCCGTTGCGGGCCGCTTCACGGACGAGGTTGTGGATCTCGGTGCGCCCCCCGACGTCGACGCCGCGCGTGGGCTCGTCGAGGGCGAGCAACGCCGTGCCTTCGAGCTGCAGCGCCCGGCCGAGCAGGACCTTCTGCTGATTGCCGCCGCTGAGGCTGGCGGCCGGGGAGCCGAGTCGGTCGAGGGGGACGGCGACCATGGTCGCAAGCTCGCGGGCGCTGCGCCGGACCCTCCGTCGCAGGATGACTCCGAGCCGGCTCAACCGGCGGAGCCGCGTGGCCGTCAGGTTCCGCTCGACCGTCTGCCCGAGGAAGAGCCCCTCGCGCTGGCGGTCGTTGGGGATGTAGAGGACGCCCGCATCGGCGGCACGCCGCGGCGTGTTCAGGAGCACCCCCTTGCCGTTGACCTCGATCGCGCCGGAGGCATTCGGGACGAGCCCGCCGAGCGCGCGGAGGACAGTGCTCGTGCCGGACCCCACCTGCCCGGCGAGTCCCGTGATGATCCCGCTCTCGAGCGTGAGGGACACCTCCTCGATGCTGCCGGGGACGTGGAGCCGATCGATCCTGACCACGTCTACGCCGGATCCGGGTAGCGCGTGCTCGTGCTCGACCTGCGTCTTCGCCCCCTCCATCTCGCCGAGCATGTGCGCGATGAGGGAGCGCCGGTCGATCTCGCGGATCTCGTGCGTCCCGACGCGCATCCCGTCTCGCAGCACCGTCACGCGGTCGCACAGCTCGAAGACCTCGTCGAGCCGGTGCGACACGAAGATGACGCTCCGCTGCTGCGCGACGAGGTCGCGAGTCGCTCGGAACACGCGCTCGATCTCCGGCTTGCTCAGCGTCGCGGTCGGCTCGTCGAGGATAAGCAGGCGTGCGTCGCGGACGAGGAGCCGGGCGATCTCCACGAGTTGCCGCTCGCCGATCGAGAGGGTCTCGACCGCTGTCCCGAGCTGCACGTGGCGGAGGCCGAGCTGGTCGAGAACGCTCCGCGCGTGCTCGGAAAGCCGCCGCCTCCGGTAGAGCAGCGGCACGTGGAGTCCCCCGAGGAAGATGTTGTCCTCGACGCTGAGCTCGGGAACGAGGCTCAGCTCCTGGTTCACGAGCGCGATCCCGTACGCCTGTGCCTCGTGCGGGTTGCGGAGCGAGAGCTCCTTGCCGTCGAGGCGGATCACCCCTTCGTCGGGCCTGACGAGGCCGACGAGCGTCTTCACGAGGGTGCTCTTGCCGGCCCCGTTGTGGCCGCAGATCGCGTGCACCTCGCCGACCCGGACGTCGAGCGAAAGGCCCCGAACCGCCTGGACCGGGCCGTAGGACTTGGAAAGGTTCACGACCTCCAGCAGCACCGGGGCGCCCGCTCGATCGTCAGACGGAGAACGGGATCCGGGCGACGTCGGCGCCGGATCCCGTTCCCCACTCATCGGGTCGAGGTTAGTCCTGTTAGAACGTGCAGATCTTCGAGAACTGGCCGACGTTCGCCTGGGTGATGCGTTGCTCCTGGACGTACTGCACCTTCGGGCTCGGCGTCTTGCCGCCGAGGATCTGGGCCGCGACCTTGACTGCGAGGGCCGCCTCGACCTGCGGCGCCTGCGTCCCGGTGCCGTACTCGAGGCCGCTCTTGATCGAATTGATGCCGACGGCGAGACAGTTGCTCCCGGAGATGATCAGGCCCTTCTTGGCCGCTCCGATCGGCACGCCGGCCTGCTTGGCACCCTGGATGATCCCGACCGCCATGTTGTCGGCCATGCCGTAGGCGCCCTGGATGCCGCCCTTGGAGGCGTACTTCGAGAGCAGTTCCTGCGTGTCCTTGGCCGACGTCGCCTGATCCCAGTTCGCGTCCTCGACGGCGACGACCTTGTACTGCGGGAACTTCTTCATGTACGCCTGGAACGCCGCCATGCGATCGGTGACGTTGTTCTGGCTGGCGGTGCCGGTGAGCGCGATCACGTTGCCCGTCTTGAAGCCCGCCTTCTTCATGCCCTCGACGAGGTTCATCGCGGCGAACCTTCCGAGCGACGGATCGTCGGTGCGCGCCTCGGCGGTGACGAGCTTCGCTCCGTCCGCGGACTGGCGCCCGATGGCGCCGAGGATCGGGATGCCCGCCGCCTTCGCCCGGATGTAGGACGGCACGATCGCGGATGCGCTCGCCGGCACCGAGATGATCAGGTTCGGCTTGTCCGCGATGAGACGGTTCATGTTCTGCGCGTCGACTGCGGGATCGAACACCGAGGTGAGGACCGTCACGTTCGCCCCCAGCTTCTGGAGGCCGCTCTTGACCGTGTTCGCCCAGGCCGCGCAGAACGGGTTCTGGTTGGTGCAGATGATGACGCCGACCTTCTTCCCGGAAAGCGAGCCCTTCTGCCCGCTCGCGCCCAATGCGCCGGTGACGAAGACGGCTGCGGCGAGTGCGAGTGCCGCGAGCGAAACCCAACGCAATGTCTTGCGCATGATGCTGTTACGTCCTTTCCGTCGAACGGTTGATGAACGTCCGCAGAGCTGGATGGTGCAAGTCGCCCCTGTCTGGGTCAGACCGGGCGGGGACGGACTAGTTAGGCAACGCCGACAATGCATACGTAGGCATACAACCTGTGCGAAACCGTGTCAAACGTCTGCTCGTCGCGCTCGGTCCCGCTCAGGCCGCCGGAGCGACCGCGAGCGTCTCCCGGTGAATCAGACCAACCGGGAAGACACGCCGGCGCGGCGGGAGCTCGTCGTCCGACCCGATGCGCTCGAGCAGCAGCGTCGCGGCGGCACGGCCCATCTCGGCGAGCGGCTGGCGCACGGTCGTCAGGTTGAAGCCTTCCCACCCCGCCATGTCGATGTCGTCGAAGCCGACGATCGAGAGCTCGGCGGGGACGCGGACGCCCACGCGGCGTGCAGCGTCGAGTGCTCCGAATGCGATCACGTCGTTGGCGGCGAACACGGCTGTAGGGCGCGACTCCGCCGCGAGGAGGTCGAGGCACCACTGGTAGCCGCTGTGGTGGCTGAACTGGCCGACGCGGCGGAGGGTCTCGTCGAGCTGGTGCCCGCACTCCTGGAGTTGCTCCCGGAAACCGCGCTCGCGGTCGCGGCTCGTGGTCGTGTTCTCCGGCCCGGCGATGAGCGCGATCCGCTGGTGCCCGAGCTCGACCATGGCCTCGGCGACGAGCCGCCCTCCACGGTGGTTGTCGGAAACCACCGTGTCCACGAGCGTCGGTTCGGCGTAGCGGTTCACGAGCACGACCGGCACGTCTCTCGCGCCGTGCCCCGGAAGCGGCGTATCGAGCGTCGCCGACACGTAGAGGAGCCCGTCGACTGCCGCACCGTTGATCTGGTCGACCACGTCCCGCTCGACGCTGGCGTCCGTCTGCTCGTTGAAGAGGATCGTCCGGTAGCCGGCAAGGGCCAGTTCGTTGTGCAGGATGTCGAGGAGCTCGGGGTAGAACGGGTTGGTGATGTCGCTCACGACCACGCCGACCGTGCCCGTGCGGCGGGTGATGAGGCTCCGGGCCGCGAGGTTCGGCGTGTAGTTCATCTGGCGCGCGGCCTCCACGACCCGGGCCGCCGTGTCGGCGGCGACGCGCGGGTCGCCGCGGAGCGCGCGAGACACGGTGGACTGGCTTATCTTCAGCTTGCGTGCGATGTCCTTGCTGGTCACGGCCACGGCCGGAGCATGGCAGACCGCGCGCGAATCACATTCGATTCGGGGCCGCGTCGCGTTTCCGCGAGGCGTCGTACGTCGCGCGCCTCGGGGCGCTGGACGCCCGGATTTGACAAGATCAAGGTCCGAGCTCTATGCATACGTAGTCACCCCGGGAGAAGAGACGTGCAGACGCTCAAGAAGCCAACGCGCCGCCACGAGCGCGACACCGACCACGACGCCGTCGCGAAGGTCGTGGACGAGATCGTCTCTGCGGTCGCGGCCGACGGCGACGCCGCCGTCCGCCATTACTCGGCACGGCTGGACGGCTGGGAGCCGCAGGCGTTCAGGCTCGACGGCGACGAGATCGCCGCGAGCCTCGAGCGCGTCCCGGCCCAGGTGCGCGACGACATCGCGTTCGGCCAGGACCAGGTGCGGCGGTTCGCCCAGGCCCAGCGGGCCACGATGATGGATCTCGAGGTGGAGACGCTGCCGGGCGTGCGGCTGGGCCACCGGCACATCCCCGTCGAGAGCGTCGGCGCCTACGTCCCGGGCGGCCGCTATCCGATGGTCGCATCGGCACACATGAGCATCGTCACGGCGAAGGTCGCGGGGGTCGAGCGGGTGGCGGCATCCACGCCTCCGCTCGACGGGCGCGTGCCCGGACGCCACCGTCGCCGCCATGCACCTCGCGGGCGCCGACGAGATCTACGTCCTCGGCGGCGTCCAGGCGCTGGCCGCGCTCGCGCTCGGGACGGAGATGATCGATCCGGTCGATTTCCTCGTGGGGCCCGGCAACGCGTACGTCGTCGAGGCCAAGCGCCGCCTGTTCGGGAAGGTGGGCATCGACCTCGTCGCCGGTCCGACGGAGATCCTGATCGTCGCGGACGAGACCGCCGACCCGGTGATCGTCGCCGCCGACCTCCTCGGCCAGGCCGAGCACGGCCCGGCCTCGCCGGCCGTCCTGCTGACGACCTCACACGCGCTTGCCGAGGAGACGCTGCGCCAGATCGCCGTGCAGCTCGAGAACCTGCCCACCGCCGAGATCGCGGCTCGGGCGTGGGAGGATCACGGCGAGGTGGTCGTCGTCGACTGCGACGACGAGGCGCTCGCAGCCGCCGACGCGTACGGCTTCGAGCACGTCGAGATCCAGACCGCCGATCCGCGCTGGTACCTCGAGCGGATGAGGAACTACGGCGCGCTCTTCCTCGGCGAGGCGACAACGGTCGCCTACGGCGACAAGACGATCGGCACGAATCACATCCTCCCGACCGGCGGCGCGGCGCGCTACACGGGCGGGCTCTGGGTCGGGAAGTTCCTCAAGACCGTGACCTTCCAGGAGTGCGACGAGGCGGCGAGCGCCGTGATCGGCGAGATCTGCGCGCGTCAGTGCCGGATCGAGAACTTCGAGGGCCACGCGCGCAGCTGCGACGTCCGCGTCGAGAAGTACCGCGACGCAGCCCGCCTCGGGGCCGGGACCGCATGACCTATCGCCTCGGCGTGGACGTCGGCGGGACGTTCACCGACGTCGTCCTGTACGACAGCACGGCCCAGCGTGTCTGGCTGGCGAAGACGCCGAGCACGCCGCAGGACCAGTCGGTCGGTGTGATCGAGGGCATCCGCCTCGCAGCGACGCGCGCCGACGTGCGGCTTCCCGATCTCGAGCGCGATCCTCCACGGCACGACCGTCGCCACGAACGCCGTGCTCGAGCGTCGCGGAGCCCTCGTCGGCCTGATCGTCACGCGCGGGTTCCGGCAGATCCTGCACCTCGCCGAGGCGTGGACGCCGGGGCCGTTGTTCGGCTTCATGGTCTACGAGAAGCCCGAGCCGCTCACCGACACGCGCTGCGTGCGCGAGGTGCCCGAGCGGATCGGCGCCGACGGCGCGATCGTCGAGTCGATCGACGAAGGGCGGCGCGGGAGGCCGTCGAGCAGCTGGTCGCCGAGGGCGTGGAGGCGCTGACGGTCTGCCTGATCAACGCCCACGCGAACGGTCGCCACGAGCGGGTGATCGCCGAGATCGCCGCCTCCGTCGCCCCCGACCTGCCGGTCTCGATCTCGTCCGAGATCCTTCCCGAGTTCCGCGAGTACGAGCGCACCGTCACGACGCTGATGAACGCGTACGTCGCCCCTGTGCTCGAGAAGTATCTGACGAACGTCCGGGACGGCCTCGCAGCCGCCGACGTTCGGCCTCCGCTCCAGGTCGTCCGCTCCGACGGCGGGCTGATGAGCCTCGAGTCGGCGTGCAAGAACGCCGTGCAGACAGTGCTCTCGGGGCCTGCCGGCGGGGTCAGCGGCGCGTCCTTCGTCGCCTCCCACGCGGGGTTCGACCGCATCCTCACCTTCGACATGGGAGGCACCTCGACCGATGTCGCCGTCTGCGTGTCGGGCCGGCCGGAGATCACGCGCGAGACGCGTGTCGGCGACTTCCCCGTGCGTGCCCCGGCCGTCGACGTCGCCAGTATCGGCGCCGGTGGAGGCTCGATCGCCTACGTCGCCGAAGCGACGGGCGGCGCTGAGGGTCGGCCCGGAGAGCGCCGGTGCCATCCCGGGCCCCGCCTGTTACGGCCGCGGCGGGACGGCGGCGACCGTGACCGACGCGAACGTCGTGCTCGGCCACCTGCCGCCGCGTCTCCTCGGCGGCGAGTTCGAGCTCGACCGGGACGCGGCGTACAGCGCGGTCGCGCGGGTCGCCGAGGTTCGCGGCGCCGGTGTCGAGGAGACCGCGCGCGCGATCGTGAGCATGGTCGACGAGGCGATGCTCGGCGCGCTCCGCGTCGTCACCGTGCAGCGCGGTCGGGTGCCCGGCGAGTTCGCGCTCGTGGCGTTCGGCGGCGCGGGCGGTCTGCACGCGAACGCGCTGGCGAGGATCCTCGGCTGCTACCCGGTGATCGTGCCGGAGGAGTCCGGCGTGCTCTCCGCGCTCGGCTTCATCGCCTCCGAGATCAAGAACGAGTTCAGCCAGACGTTCGTCAAGAGCATCGCGGCGACCACGCCGGACGCCGTCCGCAAGCCCTTCGAGGCGCTGACCTCCCGCGCGCGCGACTGGCTCGACGCCGAGAGCGTCGACGTCGCCGACCAGGACGTCCGCTTCATCCTCGACATGCGTTACAGCCGCCAGGGCTTCGAGATCCCGATCGAGCTGGACGGCGTCGAGCTCGCCGCGCTCGATCTCGCGGCGCTCGAGAGCAGGTTCGGCGAGGAGCACACCCGCCTGTACGGGTTCGTGCTCGAGGGCGGCGCGGAGATCGTGAACCTGAGGGTCGTCGCGACCGGCCGCGTCCCCGTCCCCGAGCTCGAGGCGCACCCGGAGACCGGGAAGGACGCCGCCGAGGCGCAGACCGGGACGCACCAGGTCTGGACGCCGGAGGGCACGCTGGACGTGCCGACGTACGCGCGGACCGCGCTCGAGCCGGGGATGACCCTCGAGGGCTACGCGATCGTCGAGCAGTACGACGCGACCACGGTCCTGCTCCCCGGCCACCGCGCCGTCGTCGACCCCTGGATGAACCTGCTGATCCGGCCCGAGGAGCTGTCCCCATGAAGACGGCGCTCGACGTCGCCACCCTCGACCTGATCGAGAACGCGCTCCTCAACGCGCGCTTCGAGATGGACGAGGTCGTCAGGCGCGCCGCCATGTCGCCGATGATCCGCGTGCAGCACGACGAGTTCCCGATGATCTGCAACGCCCGCGGCCAGATGGTCGTCGGCCAGTTCGGCTCCTACATCCCCGAGGTGATCGACCGCTTCGGCGACGACATCGCCGAGGGCGACGTGATCCTGCTCAACGACCCGTACCTCTGCAAGGGGTCGATCTCCCACTGCAACGACTGGCTCGTGATCCTGCCGATCTTCTTCGACGGCAGGCGCGTGGCGTTCGCGTCGCTCTTCGGCCACATGATGGACGTCGGCGGGAAGGTGCCCGGCAGCCAGGTCTCGGACGCGCTCTCGATCTGGGAGGAGGGGATCCGGATCCCGCCGATCAAGATCTTCGACCGCGGCGTGCTCAACGAGACGGCGCTCGACGTGATCCTCAACAACACGCGCACCCCGGAGACGAACCGGAGCGACCTGATGGCGATCGTCGGCGGCTGCCGGGCGGCGGAGCGGCGGATCGTCGAGATCTGCGAGCGCTTCGGCGCGGAGACGCTCGAAGCCGCCTCCGACGCGCTGCTCGAGCGGACGCGGCGAGCGATGGCGCACATCATCCGCAGGTACATCCCGGAGGAGCCCGCCACCTTCACCGACTGGGTCGACGACGACGGTCTCGGCAACGGGCCCTTCAAGATGGTGCTGACGATCTGGCGGGAGGGCGACGTCTGCCACGCGGACTGGACCGGGACGGACGACCAGGCGCCCGGCTCGATCAACTTCCACATCCACGAGGGCCTCTGCAAGCTCTTCCTCGGGATCTACATGATCATGGCCTTCGACCCGGAGATCCTCTTCAACGACGGGATCTACGACGTCTTCGAGGTGACCCTCCCTGAGGGATCGCTGCTGAACCCGAAGTTCCCGGCGCCGCTCTCGAACCGGCTGAACGTCCACACGCGCCTGTTCGACTGCATCAGCGGCGCCCTCGGCCAGAAGGCGCCCGAGCTCTCGATGGCGGCCGGTTACGGGACGAGCCCGTTCTTCGTCTTCTCCGGCTACGACGGCGCCGGCGAGTACTTCCAGTTCGTCGAGCTGCTGTTCGGCGGGCTGCCCGCCCGGTACTCGGCGGACGGTCTCGACGGGCACTCGTGGTGGCCGCTGTTCCGCACGACCCCGGCGGAGTACGCCGAGAGCTACTACCCCGTGCGGATCTCGAGCTACGTCCCTGCGCGCGACACAGGAGGAGCCGGGCTCCACCGCGGCGGCACCGCGATCGAGAAGACCTACGTGTTCCTCGGGCCCGGCGCGTTCACCGTGAACGACGACCGCGCCACGATCCCGCCGTGGGGGATCAACGGCGGGCGGCACGGCGGGTGCAGCACGAAGAAGCTGATCCGCGCGTCCGGCGAGATCGTCGAGCTGCCGTCCAAGATCGACCAGGTCCCTGTGAGCGCGGGGGACACGCTCGTCTTCCGGACGGCGGGCGCCGGCGGATGGGGCGACCCGCTCGACCGCGATCCCGAGCTCGTGCTCCGAGACGTGCTGCGCGACCTCGTCTCGCCCGAGGCGGCATTCCAGGAATACGGCGTCGTCGTCGCCGGCGACGCCGTCGACCGGATCGCCACGGAGGCCGAGCGCGCGCGGCATCGCGAGCAGCGCGGGCCGGTCGAGCCCTTCGACTTCGGCCACGCCCCGACAGGAGGACCCGCATGACGACGAGCCTTCGTTCCCGACTGGCGGAGCCGGGGGCGCTCGTCGCCCTCGGTGCGCACGACGGCCTCACCGCGAAGATCGCGGAGCGGGCCGGCGTCGAGGCGCTCTATCACGGCGGGTACGCGCTCGCCGCGCACCACTTCGGCCTGCCCGACGTGGGCCTCGTCGGCCGCGCGGAGGTCGTCGAGAGCGTCCGCCGCATGCGCGGGGCGACAGACCTGCCGATCATCGTCGACGCCGATACCGGCTACGGCTCCGAGGCCGGCGTGTGGCTGACGACGCGCGAGCTCGAGGCGGTCGGCGCGAATGCCGTGCAGATCGAGGACCAGGTCTCGCCCAAGCGCTGCGGGCACATGGAGGGCAAGGAGGTGATCCCGCCCGAGGAGATGGTGATCAA
The DNA here is from genome assembly GCA_963729135.1 of uncultured Actinomycetes bacterium. GTDB lineage: Bacteria > Actinomycetota > Thermoleophilia > Gaiellales > Gaiellaceae > PALSA-600. Next base: position 80,703 of record CAVSMT010000004.1, on the reverse strand, counting down.
GGTCCGCGCGGCTGTCGCCGCACGACGGTCCGACGAGACGCTGATCATCGCCCGCTCGGATGCGCTGCAGGTCACCGGGCTCGACGACACGATCGCCCGCTGCAACGCCTACAGCGAGGCGGGCGCCGATCTCGTCTTCGTGGACGCCCCCAGGACCGTGGAGGAGTACGCGGCGATCGCCGAGCGCTGCTCCGGCCCGTGCGTCGCGAACATGTCGGAGACCGGGAGGTCCCCGGCCATCCCGACCGCCGAGCTGGAGACGATGGGCTACAAGCTCGTCATCTTCCCGAGCACCCAGACCTGGGTCTTCGCGAAGGTGTACGAGGAGCTCTGCCGCGCCGTCCTCCGCGACCGGACGACGGCGTCGCTCGCGGATCGCTTCACGAGCTTCGACGACGTCAACGCCCTGCTCGGCCTCGCAGAGTGGCAGTCGCGATGAGCGCCCGGGACGTCTACGACGCCCGCGGCTTCGGCGGCCGCCAGGGGGCGGGCGAGCGGCCGGCAGTCGTCGTCGTCGACTTCATCGAAGGCTTCACGAACCCGGAATCGGCGCTCCACTGCGACACGGACGCGGCCGTCGAGGCGACCCGGTCGCTGCTCGATGCGGCCCGCGCCGCGTCGGTACCGGTGTTCTTCACGACTGTTGCCTACGGCGAGGGCGACCTCGAGCGCGCCGCGATGTTCATCGCGAAGGCGCCGGCGCTCGCCACGCTTCGACCCGGCTCTCCCTGGGTCGAAGTCGACGCGCGCCTCGGTCGCCGCTCGGAGGAACCGCTGGTGGTCAAGCTCTTCGCGTCCGCGTTCTTCGGCACGAGCCTCGACGAGCTGCTGCGGGACGCGGCCTGCGACACGGTCGTCGTCGCCGGTGCGTCCACGTCGGGATGCGTGCGCGCGACGGCCGTCGACGCCCTGCAGTACGGCTACCGCGTGCTCGTGCCGCGCGAGGGTGTGGCGGACAGGGCGGTCGACGCCCACAACGGCTCTCTGCTCGACATCGACGCGAAGTACGGAGACGTGATCTCGATCGGCGAGGCGATCGCGGCCGTCGGCGGTGCTCGGGTTCTCCCGCAGGCGAACCGTCCTTGAGCATCGGCACCGCCACGGTCGTCACGTTCAACAGCGCACGCGTCGTCTTCGGCCCCGGGTCGTCAGCCGAGGCTGGGGAACACCTGCGCCGGTTCGGAGTCACGCGTGCCCTCGCCGTCTGCGACCGGTTCGTGACCGAATCCGGGCTCGGCGAGCGCCTGGAAGCGTCGCTCCGCGCGGCCGGCGTCGAGTCTGTCCTCTACGACTGTGTCGCCGGCGAGCCGAGCGAGAGCTCCGTGCACGAGGCCGTCGAGGCGGCACGCGACGGCTTCGACGGCTTCGTCGGGATCGGCGGCGGCTCGGCCCTCGACACCGCGAAGCTCTGCGCGCTCTTCGCGACGCACGAGGGAGAGCTGCTCGACTTCGTCAACGCACCGATCGGCCGCGGGAAGCAGGTTCCCGGACCGGTGCTTCCGCTCGTCGCGCTGCCGACGACCTCCGGCACGGGGTCGGAGGTCACGACGGTTGCGGTCGTGGATTTCCCGCGGCTGGGGACGAAGACCGGCGTCTCGCACGAGCACCTCCGGCCGGCTCTCGCGATCGTCGACCCTGCCCTGACGCTGTCGTGCCCGTCCGGGGTCACCGCGTCGGTCGGCGTCGACGCGCTGCTCCACGCGCTCGAGGCCTACACGCTCGTCCCGTACGACGCCCGCCCGGCTCTCCCGCTCGCCGAGCGGCCGCCCTACCAGGGGGCGAACCCGTTCTCGGACACCTTCTGCGAGCGCGCGATCGAGCTCGTGGGCCGCACCCTCCGTGCCGCGGTCTCCGACGGCGACGACGTCGAGGCGCGCACGGCGATGGCGCTCGCGTCGACCATCGCCGGCATCGCGTTCTCGGGTGCCGGCGTGCACGTCCCGCACGCCCTCGCGTATCCGATCGCGTCGCTCAGGCACGAGTGGAAGCCGCCAGGCTACGGCGGCGCGGCGCTCGTCCCGCACGGGTTCGCGGTTGCGGTGACGGCACCGGCCGTCTTCCGCTTCATCGAGGATGCGGTCCCGGAACGGTGCGCGAAGGCGGCCCGCCTGCTCGATGGCGGCGACGACCTGGCGCTGTCGCTCGAGCGTCTGCTCGAGGACGTCGGGGCGCCGACACGCCTGCGCGAGATCGGGTACGGCGAGGACGATCTCGCGGCGGTCGTCGCGGGTGCGCTCGACCAGCGCCGGCTCCTCGTCGGCTCGCCGAAGCAGGTCGGCGCGATGGAGCTCGAGGCCCTGCTGCGAGCGTCGCTGTGAGCGAGTCCGAGCGCACCTGGCCAGGACGTGTTGCAATCGTCGGCGCCGGAACGATGGGCGTCGGCATCTCGCACGTCTTCGCATCGAACGGCATTCCGACCGTGCTCGTCGACAGCACGGCGGAGCTGGCCGAGGCGGCGCGGGAGCGCTCCGTCGCGCTGCTCTCGCGGCTCGAGGTCGCCGGCACCGTCGACGAGGGCTCGGCGGCGACGGCGGAGCGGCACCTCACGGCGGCGGCGTCGGTCGACGAGGGAATGGACGGCGCCGATCTGATCGTCGAGGCGGTCGTCGAGCGCCCTGACGTGAAGGCAGCCGTCTACGAGGCGATCGAGGCGGCGGCCGGAGACGGCGCGGTCATCGCGACGAACACGTCGTCGATCCCGATCGCCGAGCTCGCGGCGGGGCTGCGGCGACCGGCCCGCTTCCTGGGGATGCACTGGTTCGTGCCGCCGCTCCTCGTCCCGTGCGTCGAGGTGATCGCCGCCCCTTCGACCCACGATGAGGTGGTGCGGCAGGTCGTCGGAGCGCTGACGCGGCTCGGGAAGGCCGCCGTCGTCGTCGGAGACGGCCCCGGGTTCGTGGCCAACCGGATCCAGTTCGCGATGTTCAGGGAGGCGGCCAGGATCGTGGAGGACGGCCTCGCCACGCCCGAGCAGGTCGACGAGGTCGTGCGGTCGTCGTTCGGCTTCCGGCTCCCGTTCTTCGGGCCGTTCGCGATCGCGGACATGGCGGGTCTCGACGTCTACGCGGACATCTACGCGACTCTCGAACGCGGCCTCGGGGCGGGTTTCGCCGCCCCCGAGATCCTGCGCGAGCACGTCGGCCGAGGGGACTTCGGCGTCAAGACCGGACGCGGGTTCCTCGAGCTGTCACAGGAAGAAGTCGACGAGCTCGTCGCGCGGAGGGATCGCGCGTACGCCGGCCTCGCGCGGCTCCGGCGGGCGGTCGGCCTGTGAGCGCCGAGCTATCGCGGGTGCTCCCGACGCAGCGGCTCGACGGCCGGCACGCGATCGTGACCGGCGCGGGGCGCGGCATCGGCCGCGCCGCGGCGCTCGCGCTCGCCGAGGCAGGCGCGGACGTCACGCTTTTCTCGCGTTCGGAGGCAGAGCTCGCCGCCGTCGCCGACGAGGTGGGCGAGCGCGGCAGGCGGGCGGAGACGTGCGTCGGAGACGTGCGCTCGTCCGAAGACGTCCAGCGGCTCGTCGAGACGGCCGCGGCCAACGACGGCCTCTCGATCTGCGTGACGGCCGCGGGACTCAACCGCGCCGGCCCGACGCTCGAGCAGCCGATCGACGACTTCGACCTCGTGGTCGACACGAACCTCCGCGGCACGTATCTCACCTGTCGGGCGTTCGCCGCCGCGATCCGCGGGCGTGGGCGCGGCGGACGGATCGTCGCGATCTCGTCGCAGATGGGCGAGGTGGGCTACCCGGGTCGAGCGGCGTACTGCGCGAGCAAGCACGCCGTGAACGGGCTCGTCCGCGCGCTCGCGGTCGAGTGGGCGCCGGTAGGGATCACCGTCAACGCCGTGGCGCCGACGTTCGTCGACACGCCGCTGACACGGCCGATGTTCGAGGACGAGGCGTTTCGGGCCGACGTGCTTCGCCGGCTGCCGATGGGGCGCATCGGCGCGCCGTCGGATGTCGTCGGCGCGGTCGTCTTCCTCGCCTCGGAGCAGGCCGCAATGGTCACGGGGCACATCCTCGCCGTCGATGGCGGCTGGACGGCCTGGTAAGGCGATGGGGCCGCTCGGGGGCATGCGGATGATCGAGCTCGGCACGCTGCTCGCCGGGCCGTTCGCCGGCCGGCTGCTCGGCGACATGGGCGCCGAGGTGATCAAGGTCGAGGCGCCCGGCAAGCCCGACCCGCTGCGCGAGTGGGGCCAGGCTCGCTACGAGGGCCGCACGTTGTGGTGGCCCGTCCAGTCGCGGAACAAGAAGTGCATCACGTTGAACCTGCGCGACCCGAAGGGCCAGGAGCTCCTGCTCGAGCTCGTCCGCGTCGCGGACGTCGTCACCGAGAACTTCCGCCCCGGCACGCTCGAGCGGTGGAACCTCGGCTACGAACGGCTGTCGGCCCTGAATCCCGGCATCGTGCTCGCCCGCATCTCCGGATACGGCCAGACGGGACCGTACGCCGAGCGAGCGGGCTACGCGTCCGTCGCGGAGGCGATGGGCGGCCTCCGCTTCATCAACGGCTTTCCCGGTGAGGCGCCGCCGCGCGCCGGTATCTCGCTCGGCGACTCGCTCGCCGCGATGTTCGCCGTCCAGGGCATCCTGGCGGCGCTCTATCACCGCGAGGTGCTCGGCGACGGGCGAGGACAGGTCGTCGACGTTTCGCTGATGGAGGCGTCGTTCGCGCTGCTCGAGAGTGCCGTGCCGGAGTACGACCGGCTCGGCCTGGTCCGTCAGCCGATGGGCACCGGACTGAAGGGAATCGCTCCGTCGAACATCTTCCGCTCGCGCGACGACCTGTGGATGGTCATCGCCGCGAATCAGGACGGCGTCTTCCGCCGGCTGTGCGACGTGATCGGCCGTCCCGAGCTGGCCGACGACCCCCGCTTCGCCACGCATCTCCCGCGGGGCGAGAACCAGGCGGAGATCGAGGGCATCGTCGCCGACTGGGCGGCGCAGCACGACGCCCGCGAGATCGACCGAATCCTCAACGAGGCCGGTGTGGTCTGCGGGCCGATCTACACGATCGCGGAGATCTTCGCGGACCCGCAGTACAGGGCGCGCGACATGCTGGTCGAGCACGTCGATCCCGAGTTCGGGCCGTTCGTCGGGCCGGGCATCGTCCCCAAGTTCTCGGACACGCCGGGCGAGGTGCGGTGGTCCGGCACGTGGGAGGAGGGGAGCCACAACGAGGAGATCTATTGCGGCCTGCTCGGCCTCACGGACGTGGAGCTCCGCGGATTGCAGGAGGATGGCGTCGTATGAGGGTCACGATCTCCGACGTCGGGCCGAGGGACGGCCTGCAGAACCAGTCCGTCACGCTCGCGCCCGGCGTGCGGGCGGAGCTCGTCGACAGGCTCGCCGCCGCCGGCGTGCCGCGTATCGAGGCCGTCAGCTTCGTCAGCCCGAGAGCCGTGCCGCAGATGGCCGGGGCGGAGGAGGTCGTCGCGGCGATCGAACGGCGTGAGGGGGTCGTCTACGCCGGCCTCGCCGTGAACGAGAAGGGCTACGAGAGGCTTCGCGAGAGTGGACTCGACGAGGTTCACTTCGCGTTCGCGGCCACGGAGGAGTTCAACCGCCGCAACGCGCGCGCATCCGTCGACGAGGGCGTCGCGGATGCGGAGCGGATCCTCGAGCGCGCGACCGCGGACGGCATCCGCGCGACCGTCACGATCGGCGTCGCGTTCGGCTGCCCCTTCGAGGGCGCCGTCGACCCGGGCCGCGTGGCGGAGCTTGCCGCGCGACTCGCACGCGCCGGCGCAGACGAGATCGCGGTCGCCGACACCATCGGAGTCGGCGTGCCGCGGCAGGTACGCGACCTCGTCGGCCGCGTCGAGCAGCTCGGCGTCCCGGTCGGCATCCACCTGCACAACACGCGCAACACCGGCCTCGCGAACGCGTACGCCGCGCTCGAGGCGGGGGCGACCGTGTTCGACGCGTCGGTCGGCGGGATCGGCGGCTGCCCGTTCGCCCCCCGGGCGACGGGCAACATCGCGACCGAGGACCTCGTGTACCTCCTCCACGGCGAGGGCGTCGAGACGGGCATCGACCTCGGCGCGCTGATCGAGGTTGCCCAGTGGCTCGAATCACAGCTCGGGCGCGAGCTCGAGGGTCACGTCTACAAGGCCGGCACGTTCGCGCCGGTGGCCGGCTGAGAGAAAGGACAAGAGATGGCGTACAGGCTTGGGGTCGACGTCGGCGGTACCTTCACCGACCTCTTCCTCGTGTCCGAGGGCAACGGCGGCGCCCAGTTCCGCGTCAAGACGCCGTCGACGCCCCATGACCCCTCCGAGGGCGTCCTCACCGGCGTCCGCCGGATCTGCGACGAGGCCGGCATCGGCGTCGGCGAGCTGCAGAACATCCTCCACGGCACCACCGTCGCGACGAACGCCGTGCTCGAGTCGAAGGGGGCGCGCGTCGGCCTGATCACGACCGTGGGTTTCGGCCAGATCCTCCACCTGGCCCGCTCGCAGACGCCGGGCCCGCTCGCCGGCTGGATCATCATGATCAAACCCGATCCGCCTGCGTCCCTCGCCGACACGCGCGAGGCCGTCGAGCGCTTGGACGCGCGCGGAACCGTCGTCGTCCCGGTCGACGAGGGGCAGGTCGAGGAGATCGTCCACGACCTGGTCGCCTCGGGCATCGAGTCGCTGACCGTCGCGCTGATCAACTCGTACGTCAACCCGGCGCACGAGGAGCAGATCGGCGCGATCGTCGAGCGCCTCTATCCCGGCTTCCCGATCACGCTGAGCGCGCACGTGCTGCCGGAGTTCCGCGAGTACGAACGGGCGCTGACCGCGTGCATGAACTCGTATGTCCGGCCGAAGGTCGCCGACTACATCGGCCGCCTCCAGTCCGAGCTCCAGTCGGCCGGCGCGAAGGCGGACGTCAACATCCTCCGCTCGGACGCGGGTCTGATGACGACGCGGGAGGCGGCCCGCAACCCGATCTACGCGGTGCTCTCGGGCCCGTCGGGCGGCGTCGCCGGCGCCCTCTTCGTCGCGCGCAAAGCGGGCTTCGAGGACATCCTCACCTTCGACATGGGAGGGACGTCCACCGACGTCGCCCTCTGCCAGAACGGACAGCCGACGATCGGGCGGGAGACGTCGATCTCGCACTTCCGCATCCGCGTCCCCTCGGTCGACGTCCACACCGTCGGCGCGGGCGGCGGGTCGATCGCCCACGTCCCGCAGCTGACGAAGGCGCTTCGCGTGGGGCCGGCGTCGGCGGGCGCCGTCCCCGGGCCGGCCGCCTACGGCAAGGGCGGTGAGCTGCCCACCGTGACCGATGCGAACGTCGTGCTCGGGCATCTGCCGCCGCAGCTTCTCGGCGGCGAGATGTCGCTCGACGTCGAGGCTGCGCGCAGCGCGGTGCAGACGATCGCCGACGCGATGGGCCTCGCCTCGGTCGAGGAGGCGGCCGAAGGGATGCTCGCGATCGTGAACGAGAACATGGCGGGCGCGCTGCGCCTCGTCTCCGTCCAGCGCGGGCACGACCCCCGTGAGTTCGCGCTCGTCGCCTACGGCGGCGCCGGCCCACTCCATGCGAACGCCGTCGCCCGGCTGATGGGCTCCTTCCCGGTGCTCGTGCCGCCGGCGCCCGGCCTGCTCTGCGCCATCGGCGACCTCGTCGCCGACTTCCGCGACGAGTTCGCCCAGACCTACATCCGCCTCCTCTCCGAGGCGGAGCCGGACGAGGTCGCACGGCTGCTCGACGAGCTAGGAGGCCGGGCCGACGAGTGGCTCACGAGCGAGGGGATCTCGGACGATGCGCGGACGATCACGCACACGGCCGACATGCGCTACCACGGCCAGGGCTACGAGATCCCCGTGGCGATCGACCCCGAGGAGATCCGCTCGGTCGGCGTCGCCGAGCTCGAGGAGCGCTTCAACCGTCTCCACGAGCAGCTCTACGGCTTCCGCATGCCGGGCACGGCGTCGGAGATCGTCAACCTCCGCGCGGTCGGCTTCGGCAGCGTGCCGAAGCCCGAGCTGGCCGTCGGCGAGTCCGGCGGCGCGGACGCGTCCGGCGCGGTCGTCGACGAGCACGAGGTCTGGTTCGAGGGGCAGCAGCACGCGACGACGATCTACGACCGGTCGAGGCTGCGGCCGCAGATGCGGTTCGAGGGCCCGGCGATCGTGACGGAGTTCGATTCGACGACCGTCGTGCTCCCCGGCTACGTCGCCGAGGTCGACGTGAACTTCAACATCCTCATCAACCCCGACCGGGAGGCGCTCTGATGGCATCGACAATGAACGAGGAGCTGCGGATCGCCGAAATCCCGACCGGCGTCACGGTCGATCCGGTCACGCTCGACATCATCGAAGGCGCACTGAAGAACGCGCGGTTCGAGATGGACGCGGTGCTCTTCCGCTCGGCGATGAGCCCGGTCATCCGCGAGCAGCACGACGAGTTCCCGATGCTCACCGACCCGCGCGGCCGCATGGTCGTGGGCCAGTTCGGCGCCTACATCAACGAGATGATGGCCGACTGGGATCGCGGCGTGTACCCGGGCGACGTGATCCTGACGTCGGACCCGTTCAAGTGCTCGGGCTCGATCTCGCACACGAACGACTGGCTGGTGCTCCTGCCGATCTTCTACGAGGACGAGCTGGTCGGCTGGTCGAGCCAGTTCGGTCACCAGATGGACGCGGGCGGTCCGCTCCCGGGGTCGCTGCCGACCGGTGCGCGCACGATCTTCGAGGAGGGGATCATCATCCCGCCGATCAAGATCATCGAGCGCGGAGTGGTGCAGGAGGACGTCCTGCGGCTGATCCTCAACAACGTCCGGCTGCCCGAGATGAACCGCGCCGACCTGTTCGCGATCGTCGCCGGCTGCCGGGCGGGCGAGCGGCGCGTGCTCGACCTGTGCGAGCGATTCGGCAAGGAGACGTACCTCGCCGCGCTGCAGGCGCTCCTCGACCGGACGTACGAGGCGATGAAGTTCCTCATCTCGGTTGCCATCCCCGAGGAGCCGCAGACGTTCGTCGACTACATCGACGACGACGGGCTCGGCAACGGCCCGTTCAAGATGCAGCTGACGATCTGGCGCGAGGGAGAGCACGCCTTCTTCGACTGGTCGGGCACCGACCCGCAGGCGCTCGGGCCCATCAACTTCTACCTCTCCGAAGGCATGTTCAAGATGTTCATCGGGATCTACCTGATCATGGTCAACGATCCCCAGATCCTCTTCAACGACGGCTTCTATCCGCTCCTGCACGTCGTGATGCCGGAGGGCTGCCTGCTGAAGCCGCGGTACCCGGCGGCGCTCGGCTGCCGCACGCACGCCCTCGCGCGGCAGTTCGACGTCCTCGGCGGCGCGCTCTGCAAGAACGCCCCCGAGCTGAACACGGCGGCCGGCTACGGCACGTCTCCGTACATGCTCTACTCGGGCTGGGACGGCAACGGGGACTTCTTCTACTCGATGGAGATCCTCTACGGCGGCATCCCGGGACGGCCGATCGGCGACGGGATGGACGGGCACTCCTGGTGGCCGCTCTTCGAGAACATCCCGACCGAGTACCTCGAGGCCTACTACCCGATGCGGATCGACGGATACACGACGATCAAGGACTCCGGCGGCGCCGGGCTCCATCGCGGCGGCAACGGCGTCGAGAAGCGCTACGTCTACCTCGAGCCCGGCGAGGTCTCGATCCACGACGACCGCTGGCTGACGCGTCCGTGGGGCGTGCTCGGCGGCCAGCCCGGCGAGCGGTCGGAGAAGATCCTCGTCCGCGCCGACGGAAACGAGGAGCGCCTGCCCTCGAAGTGCGACAACGTCGTGGTCGAGCCGGGCGACATGCTCGTCTACCGGACGGCCGGGGGTGGTGGCTGGAAGGATCGTCTGGACCGTCCCGTTGAGGCCGTCGCGCGTGACGTCCAGTTCGGCCTCGTCTCGCGCGAGAAGGCGCTCGCGAGCTACGGCGTCGTCGTCGCCGCCGACGGTTCCGTGGACGACGCGGCGACCGAGCAGGAGCGGGAGCGCCAGCGCGTTGAGCGCGGCGAGGCGCTCGCCTTCGACTTCGGCCCGCCGCTCGCCGAGGCGCTCGCGAACTGCATGGCGGAGACCGGGCTCGAGCCGCCGAAGCCCGCGAAGCCGCTGCGCTGGTCGCCGCTCGAGGACGGGGCCAGAACCCTCGCCCGCGTCCGCGCGCGCGAGGAGGTGTAGCCATGAGCGGGCGGCAGTTCGAGGGCTTCGGGCAGCGCGGCGGCGGCGTGGGCGGCCGCCCGGCGCTCATCGTCATCGACATGAACAACGGCTTCACCGACCCGGCGTCGCCGCTCGTGTGCGACCTCGACGACACGATCGACGCGATCCGGAAGCTGCTCGACGCGGCGCGGCGCGCGGAGATCCCGGTCGTCTACACGACCGTCTCGTACGGGGAGGGCGACAGGGTCACGGCGAAGGCGTTCATCGAGAAGGTTCCGGCGCTGCTCACGCTCGAGGCTGGCTCGAGCTGGACCGAGATCGACGAGCGCATCACGCCCCGCCCGAGCGAGCCGGTGCTGAACAAGCTGTACGCGTCTGCGTTCTTCGGCACGCCCTTCGCGAGCCTGCTCGCCTCGCACCAGTGCGACAGCGTCATCGTCACGGGAGCGTCGACCTCCGGCTGCGTGCGGGCGACCGCCGTGGACGTGCTGCAGTACGGCTACCGGCCGGTGGTGCCGCGCGAGGCGGTCGGCGACCGGAACCCGGCGGCCCATGAGGCGGCGCTCTACGACATCGACCTGAAGTACGGCGACGTCGTGTCGCTCCACGAGTGCCTGGAGGCGCTGGGAGGGCTCGTTGCCGCACACGCTCGTTGAGAAGATCCTGCTGGCCCACGCGGACGTGGACGACCTGCGGCCCGGGGACGTCGTCACCGTCCGCTGCGACGTCGTGATGGCGAACGACGTCTCCGGTCCCGTCGCCTTCCGTGCGATGGAGAAGATGGGCGCGGAGCGCGTCTTCGATCCGTCGCGGGTCGTCATGGTCGCCGACCACTTCGTGCCGGCGAAGGACGCGAGGTCGGCCGAACTGCAGGCGCGCCTGAAGCGTTGGTCGGACGCGCAGGGCGTCACGTACTACGGCCAGGGCCGCGGCGGCATCGAGCACACGCTGCTCTGCGAGGAGGGCTGGATCGTGCCGGGGTCGGTGATCGCCGGCGGCGACTCGCACACCTGCACCTACGGGGCGCTCGGCGCGTTCGGCACCGGACTCGGGTCAACCGACATCGCCTCGTGCCTCGCGCTGGGGTCGTTCTGGCAGGCGGTGCCCGAGACGATCCGGATCGAGCTCACCGGTCGCCCGGGCAGCTTCGTCACGGGAAAGGACGTCATCCTCTCCGTGATCGGGCAGATCGGCGTCGGCGGAGGGACAAATGCGGTGCTCGAGTTCGTCGGGCCGGGCGCAGAGGCACTCTCGGTCGACGAGCGGCTCGCGGTCGCGAACATGGCGGTCGAGGCGGGCTCGGAGACCGGAATCTTCCCGGCCGACGGGGCAGTGGAGACGTATCTCGACGGCCGCGCGCGCTCGGCGTGGACGGCGGAGTGCTCCGACCCCGACGCGACGTTCCGTCAACGTCTCGAGATCGACCTCTCGGCGCTCGAGCCGCTCGTGGCGCTCCCGCACCTGCCCGGCAACGTGACGACGGTCTCCGACGCCCGCGGCGTCGTGGTCGACCAGGTCTACGTCGGCAACTGCGCGAACGGGACGATGACCGATCTGCGGCAAGCCGCGTCGATCCTCGGCGGCCGTCGCGTCCACCCGCGCACGCGGGCGATCATCGTGCCGGCGACGCAGGCGATCTGGCGCCAGGCGGCAGACGAGGGCCTCCTCGACCTCTTCGTGGAGGCGGGTGCGATCGTCTCGACGCCGACATGCGGCGCCTGCTTCGGCGGCTCGAACGGCGTGCTCGCCGCGGGGGAGAACTGCGTCTCGACCACGAACCGGAACTTCCGCGGCCGCATGGGGTCGCCCGACGCGGCCGTGTATCTCGCGAACGCCTGGGTCGCCGCCGCGGCCGCCGTCGCCGGCGAGCTCGTCCATCCGGAGGTGATCACGTGAGAGTCGAGGGTGCCGCGCTCGTCGTGCAGGGCGACAACATCGACACCGACGTGATGTACCCCGGCGCGTACCTCAACGTCGAGGATCCGGAGCAGATGGCGCAGTACCTCTTCGAGGGCTTCGACCCCACGTTGCGGGAGCGGCTCGTCGACGGGACGATCCTCGTCGTCGGCTCGAACTTCGGCATCGGCTCGTCGCGCGAGCACGTCCCGCTCTCGATGAAGGGGAGCGGGATCCGCGGCGTCCTCGGCCGCAGCTTCGCCCGGATCTTCTACCGCAACTGCGTCAACCTCGGCCTCGCGATCGTGGGCTGTCCGGAGGCAGTCGACGCGGCACACGACGGATCGCGCGTCGTTATCGACACGGCGGGCGCAGTCGAGGTCGATGGTTCCGTCTTCGACGTACCTGCCGCCCCACCGCTCGTGCTCGAGGTGGCAGCCGCCGGCGGGCTCGTCGGCTGGACCGCGTCGCGCATCGACCGCTAAGGAGGCGGCGATCGGTTCGGCGCCGCGTGCTCAGTGTGCGAGCCAGCCCGCGTCCATCGTCAGCACCGCGCCCGTCATCGTCCATGCGTTCGGCCCGCAGAGGAAGTGCACCGCCTCGGCGACCTGGCTGGGTTCGATGAGGCGCTTGACGGCGTTCGCCTCGAGGAGAACGTCGCCGAGCACCGATGCCCCGTCGATCCCGTGTGCCTCGGCTTGCGCCGCGATCTGGGCCTCGACGAGCGGCGTTCTGACGTACGACGGCGCGATCGCGTGCGCGGTGACATCCACGCCGCGCGCTGCCGCCTCGAGCGCGATCGTCTTCGTGAGCCCGAGTAGGCCGTGCTTCGCGCTCACGTAGGCCGACTTGAGCGGCGACGCGACGAGCCCATGGACCGACGCGACGTTGACGACGCGTCCCCAGCCGCGCTCGTACATGCCAGGGAGGGCGCTCCGCGCGAGCAGGAACGGTGCCGTCAGCATGACTGCCACGAGTCGATCCCATTCCTCGACCGGGAAGTCCTCGACAGCCGCGACGTGCTGGAGCCCTGCGTTGTTGACGAGTACGTCGACGTGCGCGAGCTCGCGGGCGATCCGGTCCACGTCCGGGCGAAGGGCAAGGTCAGCGACGACTGCTGTTGCGTCGAGTTCCTCCGCGAGGCGATGAAGTGGAGCCTCGGCCAGGTCGGACACGATTAGCTGTGCACCGTCGGCGCTCAACCGACGGGCGATGGAGGCGCCGATTCCAGATGCGGCCCCCGTGACTGCCACGATCCGGCCGTCCAGGCTCATCTGTCGCCGTCGATGCCGATCAAGGCATAGCCGGGCTAGGTGTGGCCGGAGATCGCGTGGGGGAGGTAAGGCGCTTCGAGTGCGGCGATCTCGTCGTCGGTGAGTGCGAGTTGTTCTGCGGCGAGTGCGGCTTCGAGGTGGTCGGTCCGGGTTGCGCCGATGATCGGGGCGGTGACGCCGGGCTTGCCGAGGAGCCATGCAAGCGCGAGCTGGGCGGTCGGGACGCCGCGGGCCGCGGCGACCTCGGCGGCGCGGTCGACGACGGGGTAGTCGAGCTCGGGGACGTAGAGGGAGTCTGCGAACGGGTCGGTGCGGGAGCGGATGGTGTGCCGTTCGCCGGCGGCGGTCCGGTTGCCGGCGAGGATTCCGCGTGCGAGGGGGCTCCAGGGGAGCACGGCGACGCCGAGGTCGAGGCATTGCGGGATCATCTCGCGCTCTTCCTCGCGGTAGAGGAGGTTGTAGTGGTTCTGCATCGACACGAAGCGTGTCCAGCCGTGGCGCTCGGCGGCCGCCTGGGCCTTGGCGAACTGCCAGGCGTACATGCTGCTCGCGCCGATGAAGCGGGCCTTGCCGGCGCGGACGACGTCGTGGAGCGCCTCCATCGTCTCTTCGATCGGCGTGGAGGGGTCCCAGCGGTGGATCTGGTAGAGGTCGACGTAGTCGAGCCCGAGCCGTGCGAGCGACGCGTCGATCGACGCGAGCACGTGCTTGCGGCCGAGGCCGCGGCCGTTCTCGCCGGGCATCGTGCGCCCGTGCACCTTCGTCGCGAGCACGTACTCCTCACGGCCGAGCAGCCGCGAGAGGATCCGGCCGGTGACGACCTCGCTCTCGCCGACGTTGTAGACGTCCGCGGTGTCGAAGAACGTCACGCCGCCCTCGATCGCGCGGCGAACGATCGGCTCGGCGGCCTCCTCGGCGAGCGTCCACTCCCGCTCGGGCGAGACGCCGAAGCTCATCATCCCCAGGCAGAGCCGCGACACCCGCAGCCCCGTCCGGCCGAGGTTCACGTACTCCAACAACGCCTCCAAGTCATCTCCGGAGCCTACTAGGCGGATCCGCGAGCGCCTCCACCGCCGACCGGGGGTTCGGGGGTGAGCGTGGGCCGATAGCCTGCAAGGGATGCTGACAGTGGGTGCTGCCGTCCTGGTCGCGCTTCTCGTGTTGCCCGGCTCGTGGGGGATCGTGCTGGTCGGCGTTGCGATCGTTTGGGAGATCGGCGAGAAGGCGTTCTGGGTCCAGCGCACGAGAGGCATTCCGGTGGCGGTCGGCGCCGAGGCGATGATCGGGCAGCGGGTCAACGTGATCGCGGCCTGCAATCCCGAGGGCAAGGTGGAGCTCTCGCACGAGCGCTGGAACGCCCGCTGCAGCGACGGGGCCGAGATCGGCGAGTCGGTCACGGTCGACGCGATCGAGCAGCTGACCCTGATCGTGTCCACTACCTGACCGGAACCTCGCGGCAACGCGGGCGAGCCGGAACACACGCGAGCCCTCAGTGTCGACTGCGAACCTCGGTCGGTTCCTCGAGGTGCTGATCGGGCTCCGTGAGGACCGGGCGGGTCGAGGCGGTGCGTGATGCACGCGCTGGTGGCGGCTTGACCGCCGGCGTGATCGGGAGGTTGCGGAGCTGGTCATTCCACCGAGCGAGCACAACTTGCCCGTTTGCAGGGACTTTGCCATCTCTGCCTAGATGAGGACTGCTGCCGATTTGCTGCCCGCGACCCTCCGTCGCCTGCCTTTCAGGACAACGGAAGCACGTTATTTGCACGGCAAGCAGAGAGACGGGAGCGACGGGACTCGAACCCGCGACCTCCGGCGTGACAGGTCGGGCATGGCGCTTCCGGGCCGAGCGGGGATCGGCGGGGATAGCCGCCGTCAGTAGGGATAGCCGACTTTGCCATCGGGGGGATTGCGGGGAGCGGGCGGGAGCTTCCGCCGCCGTCCTGCGGGATCTACGCGGGATGCGCCGTTGGCGCCGACGCAAACCAGGTCGCACCGATCCCGGCAGACGACCGCGACCGTCGAGCCGCTCCTCACGTCCCGGAACCAGGCCGGAGGCGCGCGCCCGCGCTCGCGGGGTTCGACGAGCTCCGTCGTGCGCTCAGTGGAATTGAGGTGAGCTTCGTCGTGCTGGCCTCTGCCTTCCATTGCAGGTGGCGCGTTGACCGCAGTCGGGGCGGCGGGGGATAATCGCCCCCGAGGAGGCGAGACTCGACGGGCCCTCGAGTGCACGCCCGCTTGCGATCTCTCGACCCGAGGAGGTACACGTCATGAGGAAGCGCGCATCGCTGCTGGCCGCGTTCGCGGTGGTCGGACTCGTCTGCTGGGTGGCCGTCGCGGCTGCCGAGCCGCCGACGACGTCGATCTCGACCGACACGATCGTCCCGGGGACGACCCACAGCTCGACGTTCACGGATGCAAACGGCGACACCGTCACGAGGACGGAGGTCGACGCAACCTGGGCGAGCATCGTCAACGGGATCGTCGGTCCGGTCCACGCGGTGATCTTCCGGATCGCACACGCGTCGACCGGGATCAGCGATACGACCGGGGTCGACAGTTGCACGGCGTGTACCGACAGCGCGGGCTCGAGCGGCGCGATCCACGGCCACATGCTCGGCGCGACCGGCAGCACGACGCACAGGACGGTCGGTAACGGCACCGGCGGTCTGGCCAGCGACCGCGGCGTGTACACGCGCTCGCGAATCACGGGCGCGACGCTGGATACCGGCGTGCTCGCGAAGTCGCCGTGCATCACCGGCCATCACGCGGGCCCGCTCGTCGTCGTCTCGGGTGATTCCGAGTGTCTCGGGGTGGGCGCGCACCAGTCGGGACCGGTCACCGTCCAGCCGGGCGCGCACTTCTTCTCGAACGGCGCGTTCATCTCGGGCGGCGTGACTGCCATGGGTCCGGCCGTGATCTCGATCTGCAACACGCGGATCGCGGGTGGGCTGTCGATCAGCGGCGGCACCGGACCGGTTCTTGTCGGCGAGCCGGCCTCGGGCGACTGTCCCGGCAACCGGATCGACGGCAACGTCTCGATCACCGGCGACACCCAGGGCACCGACTTCTCCGCCAATGCGGTCTCGGGAAACGCGACGCTGACCGGCAACGTCGGCGGCTTCGTGTTCGGCGACCTCGTCCCCAACGAGGTCAAGGGCGCCGTCGTCACGGGCGGGAACGTGTAGGACGGGTGCCCCTTCGCCGTCCCTGCTGTCGCGGGGTCCTCCGGCCTCGGCACGCAGGCAGGGCCGCTCGCGCTCGCCCAGGCGGTGACGCCGGGGCGGGCGCGGGTCGGGCCTCCAGCGTCCGTCGTCGGGAGGACGGCCGGGTAGGCGATCTCCGCGATTCGACTCGATTGATCGTGGCGAATCCGGCGGTTTGTACCGCGTGCGCGGGCCAGCCGCCGAAACACGCGAGCGCGTGAGGCGTCCGCCGGCATCCGCGCCGCCAGTTCGGGGGCGATGGCGTGGGGGTGTTCGGCCTCTCGGATCGGAACAGCGAATCGGCCGCCTCCATCGAAACGCTGCGTGAGCCCGGTCTCGGCCTCAGGCAGCGCGTGCTCGGTCAGCAGCTCGGCGGCGTCGCTTGCGCCTCGCCTTCTTGCGGCGGCCGCGGCCTCGTCGAGAGCCGCGGCCACCGATGCGTCCGGGACCTCGGTTCCGAGCCCAGTGGCGCCCCGCTCCTCGACATCGTCGACGCTGTTCGCAAGACGGAGGTGGACGCGGCGCCGCTCGGCCGGTGGACGACTCGCTTAGACGGTCGAGGCGAGCAGTGGATGGGAGAAGCGCTGGTATCCGTGGTCGAACACGAGCACGCCCGCCTCGAGCGTCTCGGCAAGGTCTGCGCGCGCGTCCCGACAGAGACTTGCTCGAGAAGCGTGGCAGTCGGGCGAACGGAGCGCCGCTTTCGCGATCTCGAGCGCGAAGAACGGGTTGCCGCCCGAGACGTCGTGAAGCTGGCGGAGAGCGGGTCCGAGGAATGACGTTCCGAGCCTCGGGCGCTCGAGGCAGTGATCGAACGCTCGTCGAGCGCACCGAGGAGAAGCTCCTCGGGTTACGGCCGGACCGACGACCCTCGTACGAGCGCCGCGGACAACGAGCGGGAGCCCCCGGGCAAAGCCGTTTTCACGAGGTTAGTCGGGGTGACGAGAATCAGGGATCACGTCAGTCGAGACCGCAACCCGCCCGGTACGCCGCCCGACGGTCGACGACGCGCCCGGCGACGCGCGGCGCTTCGTCGTCCCGGCGCTCGCGGCCGCAGCCGCGCTCCTGCTCGCGGTCGCCGCGTTCAACGCCGTCGTCGACCCGTTTGGGAGGCTCGACACCGGCATCCTTCCGACGCTGACCCCGACCGACCGGCCGGTGAAGGTCGCGCTCGTCGACCGCCTCCGGCGACCGCCGGACCTGATCGTCTTCGGCTCTTCGCGGGCCCTGAAGGCCAACCCCGCCTACCTGAGGCGAAAACTGGGCGAGACCGGCTTCAACGCGGCCGTCTCGGACGGGCGGCCGGAGGACGCCTGGGCCTTCCTGAACCTCCTGCATGCGCGCTTCCCGCGCTCGCACCCGCACTACCTGTGGCTCGTCGACGTGGAGTCGTTCCGCGGCGGCCCAGACCCCGGCTTGCTCGACACGCCCGCGCTCGCACGCTTCGTCCCGTTCCGCGAGCGCTGGCGGCAGCGCCTCGACGCCGCGATGCCGCTCCTCTCGTGGCAGGAGGCGCGCGCGTCGCTCCGCGTCCTGCGCCGGACGTGGTTCGGGCCGCCGATCCGGCTCGGGAGCACGGCGTTCGCGCCGAACGGCTTCCGGCGCTACGACATCCACGACGCCGCCTTCGCCCGCGGACGCACGCTCGCGCAGGAGCTTCGCGCCTCCGAGGCGCTCTACGCCAGCGTCTACTCGCGCTATCGCGGCCTCTCGCCGGTGCAGATGCGCTACTTCGAGCGGACGCTCGCGCGGATGGACGCGTGGGGCGAGCCCCCGGTGATCGTGCTGACGCCGCTCCACCCCGCGATGCGTCGCGCACTCGCACCGCTCGGCTGGACGAAGCGCCGCCAGCAGGTGCTCGAGTTCCTCGCCGGGCTGCGTGCCCGCCACCGCTTCGAGTTCCTCGACTTGAGCTTACTCTCGAGCTTCGGCGGTTCGCCGGACGGCTTCTACGACGGCTTCCACCTGACCCTGCCGAACATGCACCGGCTGCTCGACGCGGTCGTTCGCCGCGAGCGCAATGCTCTTTAACAGCCACCTCTTCCTGTTCTGCTTCCTGCCGCTCGCGCTGCTCGGGTGGTGGACGATCCGTCCGGCGCGCGCGCGGCTCGCGTTCCTCGCGCTCGCCTCGTACGTGTTCTACGCCTGGTGGAGCTGGCACTTCCTGCCGCTCCTGCTCGCCACCACCGCGGTCGACTTCGCCGCCGGACGGGCGATCGCGGCCACCGAGGATGGCAGGCGCCGGCGGGCGTACCTCGCGACCGCGCTGACGATCAACCTCGCGCTCCTCGCGTACCTCAAGTACGCCGGCTTCTTCCTCGACTCGGCGAACGGGGTCGGAAGCCTCGTCGGTGCCGGTGACGCGTTCCCGACGCTGCACGTGCTCCTGCCGATCGGGATCTCCTTCTACACGTTCAACTCGATGTCGTACACGATCGACGTCTTCCGCCGGCGCGTCCCGGCCGAGACCGACCCGGTGCGGTACGCGGCGTTCGTCTCGATGTTCCCGCACCTGATCGCGGGGCCGATCGTGCGATACGCGGACATCGAGCAGCAACTCCGCCGCCTGCGCCCCAGGTTGACCTCGAAGCTCGCGGCGACCGGGCTCTTCTTCTTCGCGGTCGGGCTCGTGAAGAAGACGATCGTCGCCGACTCGCTCGCGCCGCACGTCGACCGACTCTTCCACGCGCACGAGTCGCTCGGGCTCGTCTCCGGCTGGGCGGCCGCGCTCGGGTACTCGCTCCAACTCTACTTCGACTTCTCCGGCTACTCGGACATGGCGGTCGGGCTCGCGTTCCTGCTCGGGTTCCGGTTCCCGCAGAACTTCGACTCGCCGTTCAAGGCGCGGAACGTCTCCGACTTCTGGCGACGCTGGAACATGACCCTCTCGTTCTGGTTCCGCGACTATCTCTTCATCCCGCTCGGCGGTAGCCGCGGCGGCCGGGCGCGGACGGTGCGGAACCTCGCAATCACGATGGTGCTCGCCGGGCTGTGGCACGGCGCGGCGTGGACGTTCGTGGTCTGGGGAGCGCTCCACGGCGTCTTCCTGATCGTCCACGCGCTCTGCCGCAGCAGGGGGCTGACGCCGCGGAGCGTCGCGGTCGCCCGCGCGCTCACATTCGTCTGCGTCGTCGCCGCGTTCGTGGTCTTCCGCGCGTCAAGCCTCGGCGACGCCGCCGACGTCCTCGGCGCGATGGCCGGGCTGGACGGGCTCGGCACCGCGGGCATGGGCGCCGGTTTCCTCGCCGCGGTGGCCGCGCTCGTCGCATTCGTGAACGCGGCGCCGAACACGTGGGAGATCCGCCTCGAGTGGCGCCCGGCCTACGGCGTCGCGGTCGGGCTGGCGCTCGGCGCCGCGATCCTCGCGATCGCCGGGCCGGCGCCGTTCCTCTACTTCCGCTTCTAGCCGTGACCGTCTCTCAGACGTGTCAGGTCGTTCGCCGCTCCTGCTGTGGTCGCTCAGTAGTCCCAGCTCGCAAGGAGCCGGATGCGAGCAGGCTCAGTAGAGTCCGCGCGTCTCGCTCGTGTCGCACTTGCCAGACTTGTAGAGCTCGAACGTCGACGGCAGCCACACCGCCGTCCACTTCCCCTTTGAGTTCAGCCAGTACGTGTACTCAATCGCGGCCTGCTCGGAGCTCGCGGCCGGGGACGTGAACAAGACCTGGACCGTCACCATTCGGAGCCTGACCGCGCCGAAAGGCGGCACGGTCGCCGGCAGTGAGCGCGAGTCGGCGACGCGCACGCTCTTGATCTTCACGTTGGGAGACGAGAGCGGGTATCGCTTCTGACAGGACTGCCAGCTCTTCTGCGAGACCGCGCTTTGCAGCGCAGGGTTCAGGTACTTCCAGACCGTGTCGTAGTCGTGCGTGAACGCGGCCTTCGCGACGATCGACGAGTACTTGCTTGGATCCGTCGGCCACGGCTCGACGAGGCAGCCCGGGATTGGTTTGCCGGTGGCTGGGCAACTCGGCGCAGCCGACCGGCCGACGCCGGACACCGACGCACCGACGACCGCTGCGGCGAGCGCCACCGTCATGAACATCACGAGCCTCCGTAGACCTCCCACCGCGCGACGATGATACAGCGCTCTCCAGCCTGGTCTCGGCGCGCCGCGGGGGCGTGGCGCACCTAGCTCCGCCGCCAATAGATCCCGGTCCAGTCGACCTCTCTGATCGAATCGGTGATCCCATGACGGTTGCGGTAGTCGTCGACGGCAGCGCGGCACATCGGCAGTGCATAGTCGTCGATGATCGTGAACCCACCTGGCGAGAGCTTCGGATAGAGCGACTCGAGCGCGATGATCGTCGACTCGTACAGATCACCATCCAGCCTCAGGACGGCGAGGCGTTCGATCGGGGCGGTCGGCAGCGTGTCTCGAAACCAGCCAGGGAGAAACCTCACGCGGTCGTCGAGTAGTCCGTACCGTTGGAAGTTGGCCTGGACCTGTGCAAGCGGCACCGCCAACTCCCTGATCTCCGACAGGCCGGTCGCGATCTCGTCGGCCGGGTACCTCGAAGTGTCGACTCTCGGAATCCCTTCGAACGAGTCCGCCGCCCAGACTTGGCGTGAACGTTCGCCGTACGCGGCGAGCAAGGCTCGCATGAAGATCACGGTGCCTCCGCGCCAGACGCCCGTCTCGATCAAGTCACCGGGCACGTTCTCGGTGATCACCGTCTCCACCGCGTGCTGAACGTTTTCGAGTCGAGCCAGACCGATCATCGTCTCCGCATGGAGCGGCCAGTCGCGACCGACGGACCGCAACTCGAGGTCGAGGGGTACCGGGACTCTGTCCGGATCCTCGGGGATGAGCGACTCATCCTCGAAGGCCATCCTCGTCAGCGCGCTCTTGAGGAGTTCGAGGTAGAGACGACGCGGCTCTTCAGCCCGGTCAGCCGCGAACCGGCGCATCGAGGGCAATACCGTCCACCGCATGGGCCGACTCTAACCCGCACGTCGCGGACAGGGCGTCCACGCATCTGGCTCGACCGAGACTCGCTCATCACGAGGGGCCGGTGGCGCCCCGCCTCGGGCTCGCCCCACAACGCCGCGCTGCGAAGTGCAGCTAGAGGTTCTCGAGTGTGACGTTCCCGCCGGCGTCGAGGAGTCGGCGGCCGCAGACGTCGAGCCGTACCGAATCCGTGTCGGTCGAGACGGTGAGCGTGCCCGCTGCGCCGACGTGGCACACCGGGAGCGTCGAGGCAGTGACCGCGACGCGGGCGTGGAAGACGGCGCCCGACGAGGAGCGGAAGTCACGCGGCACGACGAGGCGGATCGTGACCGAGCGTGGCCGCGCGCCCTTCGCGGTCACGGTGACCGTGATCGGTTGCGCGCGGAGGTCGAGCAGCGTGCCAGTGCCGCCGTCTGGGTTCGCCCGGATCGCGAACGTGCCCTCGCCCGTCGCGTGCGTCGTGCCGCCGTTCGCGATCGCGGTCACATCGAACCCGAACCCCCAGTCGGAGCGGAGCGCCACCGCCTGCCCGAGGTGCGCCACACCGCACTCGTGCGCGTTCGGTTCGGAGGCGTGGAGCATCGAGCGCGCTATTGCCTCGAACCCCGCGACGTCGGTCGGCGCCAACTGGCCGAAGAAGTCGCGAAACGTCGCGTAGCCCCAGCGCTGCTCGCTGACGACGCGGTACACGCGGTCGGTCGTGTTCCAACCGTACGCGCCGGTCGGCACCCCGGCGGCGAGGTCGTTCACCGTGCAGCCGATATTGAAGTCGGCGAATGGGTTCGGGTCCCGAGGCAGCGCGTAGCGGACCGCGACGATCAGGTGCTTGCCGGCGTTCGTGTAGTAACCGCAGTCGACCTCCTCGACGTCGCTCCCGCCGTATTCCCCGTCGTCGCCGGGGACGTCGAGGGGTGTGAGCACGAACCGGCCGCCCGCGCCCGCCGGGTTGAACCAGCCGGCCGGGGACGCCGGGCACGGGACATTCGCGGCCGCGCTGGCGTAAGGGTCGACCGAGGCGGCCGGGGATAGGGGGGCGGCGACCGCACCTATAACCGCTGCGATCAGGATCGCCGGCGCGCGCCGGAGCACGCAGCGAAGTCAACCACCGGCGCCGCAGTTCCGCAAGACGTCGATGCCGTCGCTCGAGTGAGCTCGCACCCGAACGCCAGCTCGTCCTTCCGGCCTGTCAGACAGTCCAGAACGAGACAGGTGATCGTGGTCGTCGCGCCGTCACGATCGCGTCGACGGTGGCGGGGGCTGCGCACATCGCGAGGAGGGTTTCCTGAACCTAGGCGATGCCTATACGCGATGCCACCGGCCGGTGGGCACCGAGGGAAGGCAGTTCGATGCCCACCGGCCTATCAGCGTCTCGGGGAGGTGGCTCATGCAGGCCGGGACAGTATCCGAAGATGATCCTTTCGACGCTGCGTTGCAGCCACGAAATGAGGCAGCGACGCAAGTTCGGGCGACCCGGGAGCGAGAGGACCAGCCCGCCGATCCGCCAGCGGCGTGACCGTCAGCTGATCAGGATCAGCGCAAGAGGCTGAGCGCGACGGCTTGTCGATATCTGATACACAGGTGCGGCGATGAGAGGGACGCGCCGCTTCACGTGCCTTCTCGCCGTACTAGCCGCCGCGCTGACCCTGTCCGCGGCCGCATCCGCCGGCATGGCGACGACCGCACCGACGAATCTCGTCACTGTGCTCGTCCTCATCAACGACCACGGGATCAAGCTGAGCATGTTCACGGCTCGCGACAACGCGAACACGCTCGACACGCTCGCGAGCGGAGTTATCCCGCGTGGCGACTACGTCACTATCAACGTTCTCAACCGCGGCCACAAGCGGCACGACTTCACGTTCATGGGCAAGCAGACGCCGCCGATCAAGCCGGGCGGCAAGGCCCACCTGTTCGTCGTCGCCGTGTCTCGGGGGCGGTTTCCGTACCGCAGCACAGTCGACGGCGGCAAGCGCTTCCGCGGCGTCGTCAACGTCGCCTGATCACACCGGCGGGCGCGGAACGTGACCTGCGCGACCGTGGCGAGGGAGGTCTCCGAGACCTCCACGCGCTCAGGTTCGTGGCGGTTGACGTGGGAGTGGGACTCGGGTTCGCGATCGAACTGCGTCGCGACGACGACTCGCCACTGCCGGCCGCGGCGGCCAGGTCGTGCACGGCGCGATCGACCTCGCGGGTACGCGCAGCTAGCCGTACTTGAAAGGTCTGGATCGCGAGTCTATTCTCACCTCCGGGTTACGATTTTCCTTCTTACGTTTGTAGCCTGCCGCCGTTCCAAGACAGAGGGAGTAGGTCATGTCCAGAGCTTTCCGCCGTGCGGCAGGGATGTCGATCCTGCTCGTCTCGGCGCTTGCGCTTGCTGGCTCGGCGCTCTCAGCGTCGATCACGAGCTTCACGCCGACGAGCGGACTCACGCAGACACCGGCCGACGGGAGCCAGTGCCCGGGGGCCGTGATCGCGATCAGCGGCTCCGGGTTCGTGAGCGATGGCGGCGTCAGCGCCGTCTCGTTCAACGGCGTCGCCTCGCCGTACGTTCAGATCGGCTCGAACAGCACGGTCTACGCGATGGTTCCGGACCACTCGACGACCGGGCCGATCTCGGTGACGACGCCCGCGGGCACCGCGACGAGCACGGCCACTTTCAAGGTCAACCCGTGTCTCACCGGCGCCGACCAGACGGCCGTCGCGGCTCCGTCTCCGAAGCCGTCGGTGCTGACGTTCACCCCGACGAAAGCAAAGACCGGAGCGAAGGTGACGGTGACCGGGTCCGCCTTCACGGGCGCCACCGCGGTCCGGATCGGCGCGGTCAAGGCCGTGTTCAAGATCGTGTCCTCGACCAAGCTCACGCTCACTGTCCCGCCGCTCACGAAGGGTGGGAGGATCAGCGTCACGACCGCGGCGGGCACCGGCTTCAGCACAACGAGCTTCGCGAAGGGTTAAGCCGGATGACCGTCGATTGTTCGATTGGACATCGAGGGACCACCAAGGGGAGGAACCAAAATGCGTAGTCTCACCGTACGGCAGCTGGTCCCGCTCGTATTCGTGTTCGCGGCGGTCGCGGTCTCTGTGACGGCGCTGGCATCAGCGTCGGGAGCGGCGCACGGGACCGCACACGCCACGTCGCCGGAGGCGGCGTATCCGTGGCTGCCGAGCGGCACGGCGCCCGCGGGCACGAGCACGAACAACTGGGCGTATCCGTTCGGCGACAACGGGCTGACCGGGTTCTCGATGCTCAAGCAGATCAACACGAGCAACGTCGCGAACCTCAAGCAGACCTGGCAGGTGTCGCTCAACGGCCCGACGTACAACGGCGTCGAGGAGACGGAGCCGATCGTCGTCAGCGGCAAGGGGAAGAACCTGCCCATCGACAGCGGCACGATGTTCGTCTCGGCGGCCAAGGGCATGCTGGCCCTCAACCCGGTGACGGGCGAGACGCTCTGGAAGTACACGCGGCCCGGCCGCGGACAACGGAGCCGAGTTCCTGTCCTTCGGCGCCGGCGCGCGGGTCGAGTCGTACGGGCGCGGCCTCGTCTTCACCGGCCAGTCCGACGGCTCCATCGTCGCGCTCGACGCGAAGACGGGCGCGCCGAAGTGGACGGCTCAGGTGTCGGGTGCCGGCGTGTTCGCCGGGCACACGACGCTGTCGCCGCCGGCGACGTCGTTCGTCGAGGACGGCAAGGACGGGCTCGTCCTGGCCGGCCCGAACTACGGCGACGCGCCGCTCCGCGGCCACCTCGACGCGTACAACGCGAAGACGGGCGCGCTCGTGTGGCGGTTCTGGACGACGCCCGACTCCGGCCAGCTGCCGGCGATCCTGTCGTGGGCGAACCCTGCGGAGGCGGCGCTCGGAGGAGGAGCGACGTGGACCGAGTTCGGGTACGACCCAGAGCTGAAGACCGTGCTCGTCGGTGTCGGGAACGCGTACCCGTACACGGGGCGCCAGCCGGGCAAGGACCTCTGGACCGCGTCGATGGTCGCGCTCAACAGCAACACCGGCGGGATGAAGTGGTTCTTCCAGTCCGTCCACCACGACATCTGGGACTACGACCAGTCGAATCCGCCGATGATCCTGCGCGTGATGATCGACGGGAAGCGGACGCCGGTCGCGACGTGGGGCCAGAAGACCGGCTACCAGTTCGTCCGGAACGAGGTGAACGGCGGGCCGGTGGCGCACTTCCCGATCCCCGAGGTCAAGGTCCCGGACCCGAGCGGCAAGGGGCTGGCTCTCAACGACGCGTGGCCGACGCAGCCCGAGCCGGCCGGCGGTGCCGGGCAGCTCTCGGTCCACTGCCCGACCGGCCAGCAGGTGATGAACCAGCTCGGACTGTCCGCGCTCGTCGCGCCGAACGGGTCGCCGATCGTGCCCACGTGCCCGATGGCAGGCACCTACAACGACGCGTACTACGCGTGGGGCGGGAGCAACTACGGGATCATCGACTACCAGCACTCGGGCTACAGCCCGCTGACGAACGACCTCTACATCTGCGCGAACATCCAGATCAACGCGTACCAGAACCTCTCGCCGACCGACTGGCACAACCGGTCGATCCAGACGGGGATCGCGGCGACTTCGCCGACTGCGGAGTCGGTCTGGCTGACCGCGCTGAACATGAGCACGAACAAGATCGACTGGCAGCAGAAGTGGACGGCGAACAACCAGGGTGCGTGCTACAGCGGCCAGATCGCCACGGCCGGCGGGCTCGTGTTCACGGCCAGCCGCGGCGACAGCACGCGCGGCGCGCCCGCAGCGATCCCCGTCGGCGACCCGCCGTACGGCGGGTACGTCATGGCGCTCGACGCCAAGACGGGCAAGACGCTCTGGCAGTGGCAGGCGCCGGACTACATCCAGGCTCCGCCGATCACGTACAGCATCAACGGGAAGCAGTACGTCGCGATCTACGTCGAGGGCGCGGGGACGACGAACCCGCGGTCGGTCGGCAAGCGCGACCTGCTGACGGTGTTCTCGCTCTAGTAGACGACGCGGCGCCGGGCGCCGCTGCTCGACAGCGGCGCCCGGCCCGCTTCAAGGAGGTCGGGGTTGAGCAACACGAGAGGTCGTGACCGGGCCAGGCGCCTCGGGCGCCGCAGCGAGCCTCTGCGCTCTGGGCGTCGCTCGCGCTCGTCGCGCTCGCTGGCTGCGGGGGGAACGGCGGCGGAGCGCGACGCCGACCGTCGACCCGCACCGCTACGAGCTCAACCCGAACCCGACGGTGAAGCAGCAGGTGGGGATCGATCCGGACCAGGAGCCCGAGGGCGGGCATGGATGCGCTCGTGGTCGTGACGCTCGCTCGGGCACGGCCGCTACCAGCTCAGGATCACTAACACGACCGAGATCGGCTTCATCAACAGCTTCACGTGGGTCGCCCCGAGCCAGCTCACGATCACACACGTGACGGGCAGCAGCAAGGGCATCTGCCGGCTCGACGGCGGGAACATCGTGTGCGACCGCCAGGCGCTCCCGCCGCCGAAATGCACGTGTCTGCCGGGCGGCTCGATGACGATCGTGTTCACGGCGCGGGTTCCGGCCGAGTCGCGAAGGGAACGGCGTCGAATCAGTACCACGGCGTCGTCGGCGGCTACCTCCGGCTCCAGCACATGACGCCGGTGCCGTACCTCATCCCTTCGTACCAGGGCGCGAAGGGCAACATCGACCTGCCGATCTGCAAGGCGCGGGCAGTCGAGCACGACCGACCATCCCTGTGTCCACTCGGGCTAGGAGCGCGGCGGCGGCGCTTGCGGCGGCCGCGGCGGTGGTCGCGCTTCCGGCGTGCGGCGGCAGCAAGGTCGACGGCGGCGGCTTCACCGGCAGCGATCGGAAGGCAGCGGAGCAGGCGCTCGCGCAGCTTGGGAACACGGCCGTGTGGACCACCGCGGCGAAGGCGACATACACAGAGGGCTTCCCCCCGACGAAGTGCGTCGTCCACATCCAGAAGCGGAAGCCGCTCCTGTTCGACGTGTTCATGACGTGGATCCCGCTGCCGAACGCGAACCGCACGTATACGTGGCTTCGGGCCGTCATCGGGCCGGACGGCGTCAAGGGTGACTACTCCTTCGACTATGGCAACGAGGTCTCGAAGGCCGCAGTCACGACTCATTACGGCAGCGCGTTCGCCAAGCCCGTCCTGAACTGCCTGGTGCTGATCAACCGCCAGTTCGCGTTGCTGCCCGCGTAGGCGCGACGCCGCCATCCCCGTCGCGACTGCATGCTCGCAGCGCCGCGCTGGCCGACTTCGGTGCGTTCGCGCTACGAAGGCGCTACCGCCCACGGATCTCGCCACACCGTCCGCAGACGGTGTCGACTACCATCTCCGCGATGAGACTGCAAGGGCTCTCGCACTGGTCGCTCGCCCCGTTTGCGCTCCTCGTCGCGTGCGCACTCGTGGCGCCGGCAGGCGGGCGCGCCGACTCC
Source organism: uncultured Actinomycetes bacterium (assembly GCA_963729135.1). Taxonomy (GTDB): domain Bacteria; phylum Actinomycetota; class Thermoleophilia; order Gaiellales; family Gaiellaceae; genus PALSA-600. The sequence goes on along the minus strand of CAVSMT010000004.1, from coordinate 52,816 downwards.
GTCAAGGATCCGAACGCGATCCCGTGCCCGGGTCCTCCGGCCGGCTGGTCCGCCCTGCCGGTGGTCAAGAACGTGCGGACTCCTACAACCGTCTCCACGGCTTTGCCCGAGTCGTACATGAGCGGCGGCAACCTGGTCTCGATCACGTGCACCTATTTCGCCTCGGAAGGGAACCGGACGAACGTGGTCGTGAACTACGCACTGCCGACCGATCCCAACCCCGCCGCGGACTTCAATTATGGCTGCGGCAAGGGTGATGCGCCGTGGAGCGCCGAGTACAGCGTCTTGCGTGTCGCGAGCATCGAGCAATGGGCGTACGCGATGTTCACGAACGCCCTCACCCCGCTCACCAGCCGAGACGTCTCGGGCTTTACGAACGTCACACGCCGGCTGCTCGCGAGCGTGAGTGGCTACGGGCATCCGTGCAACGTGGGCTCGAGGCCGACCACGGTGACTTCCAGCTACGTATTCGACTTCACGTTGGCCAAGAAGCGAGTCGAGACGCTGTTCTGGATCGAGCCCACTGGGGAACGCTCGGATGTGACTCCGATCAGCCGCGTGATCGCGACCGCGTTCCAACTCGGTGTGGCGGTGAAGGGAACGGGCCACACACTGACGCTTGCCTTCGCCAAGGGCATCGACTTCCGCCCCGGCACAGCCAAGCGCAAGGCGCAGGCGAGATTTACCGTCCGGGTCGTCCGCTCCTCACTCGCCTCTTGCCGCAAGGGGACGACCGGGACGTTGACGGTGACGACGCAGCCGTCGATCGCGCTCGCGCTCTGCGGTGCCTCGGTTCTCGGTGCCGACTCTCTGACCGGGGTTCGGTTTCACCAGCAGTAGCGCGGCCCGCCGGTAGCGACTTCGGCGTCGACCCGTCTCCGCCGGGAGCGCGGCTGGATTCAGAGGGCTCACTTTGCGCGGCGTTCCGGGGCCTAATGGTTGGGCGGAGGGCGAATCGGACGCGAGACCGTCTACAGTTGCGCGCGATCGTGGCGTCGCTGCGGCATCTTTCCCGGCTCGGCGGAGTGACACGACGTTCGTTCGCACAGTTCGTGGTCGCGGTCGGTCTGTCCGCGTTGGTACTCGCGGCGCCGGCCTGCGGCGGAGGAAGCAGTGGGGCCGCGGACGAGGCTCCGGCGTCGGGGACGGTGTCGGTGCTGGGACCGTGGTCGGGGCGCGACCAGCAGTCCTTCCAGGCGCTGGCGGACGAGTTCATGCTCGAGAACCCGGGCGTGAAGGTGAAGTACCGATCGGCCGGGGACCGGCTGCCGGCGCAGCTCACGGCGGCGCTCGGGCGCGGCGCGCCGCCCGACGTTGCAGTGATCAGTGACCTGAGGTTGATGAGGAAGCTCGTGGACGAGGGAGCGCTGAGCTCGCTCGACTACATGAAGGACGACGTCAAGGAGAACCTGGGCGAGTCGGCGGTCACGCTCGGGAGCCTCGACGGGAAGTTGTACGGGGTGCTGTTCAAGGTGTTCAACAACTCGACGATCTGGTATAGCCCCGTGGTCTTTACGGACGCCGGGCTCTCGCCGCCCTCGACGTGGAGGCAGCTGAACAAGACGGCGAAGGCGCTCGCGGACTACGGGACGCCCGCGTACTCGATCGGCGTCGCCGACGGCGAGACACTCGCGATCCTCTTCGACAACATCTACATCCGACAGGCGGGGCAGGACAAGTACGACCGGCTCGCCGCGCACGAGATCCCGTGGACCGCGAGTCGGTCAAGGACGCGTTGCGGACGATGGCGCAGATGTTCGCGCACAGGTCGAGGATCGCGGGCGACCCGCGCGAAATCGACTTCCCTCAATCGGTTTCGAACGTGTTCAGGGACAACCCGGAAGCAGCGATGGTGTTTGGCGGCGACTGGTTGCCCACGGTCGTGGCTCCGCCGAATCCTGTGCCGGTCCTGTGGGGACGGCAGCCAGGCATCGACTACAACGTATTCGAGTTCCCGTCGATTAACGGTTCGCCGCCGACGATCGTCGGCGGCGGCGACACGGCGATGTCGTTCAATGACGATCCAGCGACGAAGGCGTTCATGGACTACCTGACGACATCCGACGCTGCCGGGATATGGACGCCGCGAGGCTGGTTCGCAACGTTGAACAACGAGGCGACGCGCGATCGCTACGCCTTCCCCGACCCGATCACGACCAAGACGGCTGGTCCCGTCGGCAAGGCCGACGTGTTCCGCTTCGACCTGGCGGCGCTGCAGCCCCCGGCGTTCGGCGGCGCCGACGGCATGTCGAGGCTCCTTCGGCCGTTGCTCGGTAACCGAAATGCTGTCGACCGGGTCGCCTCGAGCCTGGAGGCCGCGGCCCGGAGGGCGTACGGGTAGCGGCGCGCTGACCGGGTTCAGCCGAAGATCGTGAAGCTGAGTCGGTGCGCGTTCGCACCGGCAGGAGCGGCGGAGACCTGTCCAACCGCCCCTACGTATTTGTCGGTGCCGCCGGTGACGGCGAGTCTGAACCGGGTGCTGTTGAAGTCGGCTGGGCCCTCGGCCTGGATCGTCCCGTTCTTGAGGTGGAACGTGGCGCTGCAGAACGCATGCTTGTTGAACGCGAACGTGCAGGCGTACTCGGCCGAGCCAACATTCTTGGTCAGGCTCGGATCTCGGTAGAGCTTGAAGGAGTACGAGGCGTCGTCGCCCGGGTAGGGGCCACCTCCCTTCTGCAGCTGCTGCGACTTCGGTAGCAACGCGTCCACGTCCGCGTTGAAGGGATTCTTCGCTGCGCCCCGCGCGCGATCATCCGAGTGGTCGACGAACTGGACCCGTACCGCCGTTCGACCTCTGGGCTGTCGCTCATCCCCCCGACGCGTTCCGGTTCCAAGGACATGTCGCCAGACCGCTATTTTCCGGGGCAAGCTGAGTTCACGAGAGTTCGATTTGACTCATCAGTGTGAGCTCGCTCCTGACGCTGGGCGGTGGCGATCGGGTCGTCGGGGAGTAGAAGCGGTTGTGAGGCTCGAGAACGCAAACGGGGTAGCCGGAGCCGGCCGCCGCGTTTTTCGTCCTTTTTACGTTCCGGGAACGGTGTTCGAACAGCCTGCGGGAACAGTCGCTCTCAGCCGCTCTGTTCATTGTCGAACACGTTGGGGGGGACAGTTACTAACCTGGTGAGCAAATAGCCGACGGTCAGTGTAGTGTTTGGGTTGTGGTTTCGGATGCTCGGGTGTGGTCGCAGGCCGAACAGGAGCGGGTGCGTCGGTTGGCGGTCGCGGCGGTGGTCGAGGAGGGGATGAGTGTCGCTGCGGCTGGCCGGGTGTTCGGGGTTTCGCGGCAGTCGGTGTCTGGTTGGGTGAACGGTTTTCGGCGGCAGCGTGAGCTGTCGTTGGCGGCGGCGCGGCGGGGCCGGCGGGCCGGTGAGCAGCAGGCGTTGCCGCCGTGGATGCAGGGGCAGCTGGTGCAGACGATCCGTGGTCGTAACCCCGATCAGTTGCGGCTGCCGTTCTTTCTCTGGACGCGGAGGCCGTGCGCGAGTTGATCCGCACCCGGTATGGGGTCGAGTTGGCGTTGACGACGGTTGGTCAGTACCTGAAGCGGTGGGGGTTCACGCCGCAGAAGCCGGTGCAGCGTGCGTTCGAGCAGAACCCGGTCGCGGTCGCGCGCTGGCTGGAGCGCGAGTACCCGGCGATCGAGGCGCGAGCCAAGCGCGAAGGCGCACGGATCCTTTGGGCCGACGAGATGGGCCTGCGCTCCGATCAGGCCGCCGGCCGTTCCTTCGCGCCTCGGGGTCGCACCCCGGTCGTCGGCAAAACCGGGAAACGGTTCGGCTGCAACGTGATCCAGGCGGTCTCCAACCGGGGCGAGCTCTGCTTCCGCGTCTTCGAGGGGAGCTTCACCCAGGCGATCTACCGCGACTTCCTCAAACGTCTGCTCAAACAGGCTGGCGGCCGCAAGCTCTACCTGATCGTCGACGGCCACCCCGTCCACCGCGGCAAAAACGTCAACGCCTGGCTGGCCGAACGGACCGAGCTGATCGAACTCCACCGGCTGCCCGGCTACAGCCCCGAGCTCAACCCCGCCGAGCTACTCAACAACGACACCAAGCACGCCGCACTCACCCGGCGCAGACCACGCCACCCGGACGAACTCATCGACGGCACCCGCAGCCACCTCCACCGCCGCCAAAAACAACCACACGTAATCCGCAACTTCTTCCAGCACCCCGACGTCGGCTACGCAGCCTGACCGTCAACCAATTGCCCGCCGGGTTAGTATGCGCACGCCGACGATCCTTCTGGTCCTCGGTGTTCTTCGTGATCTTCGCCGCACCGTCCGCGCTTGCTGTGACCCCGCAGGCTCCGAGCGTCGTCACGGGTGCGGCCGGCCAGGTCACCGGCAAGTCGGCGACGGTGAGCGGCACGGTCACGAGCAACGGAGGTCACACGACCTACACCTTCCAGTACGGCACCACCGCGAGCTACGGCTTCCAGACCCACGTCCGGGACGTCGGTCCGAACGCGGTCAACCATCCGGTCTCCGCATATCTTGATCGGCTGACGGCCGGGACCGCGTACCACTATCGGCTGGTCGCAACGAATCAGGCCGGCACCACCGCCGGCAGCGACCAGACGTTCACCACGACCGCGGCGGCGCTTCCGACGGTCGCCACGGGCGCGGCGGCCCAGGTCACGGGCAGGTCGGCGACGGTGAGCGGCACGCTCAGCAGCAACGGCGGCCGCAGCCGGTACACGTTCGAGTACGGCACCACCACCGCATATGGTCTCCAGACCCACGTCCAGGATGCCCGCCCGAACGCGGTCAACCGGACGGTCTACGCGTATCTCGGCCGGCTCACGTCGGGCACTGCGTATCACTACCGCCTCGTCGCGACGAACGGGGCGGGGACGGCCGACGGAGCGGATCAGACGTTCACGACTACCGCGGTCGCGCTACCGGTCGTCGCGACTGGCGTTGCCAGCCGCGTCTCGGGCAAGTCCGCGCTGTTGAGCGGCACGCTGAGCGGCGGCGGAAGCCGCACCGCGTACACGTTCCAGTACGGCACGACCATGGGCTACGGCTCGCAGACCCGCACGCAGGTCGCCGGGCCGAACGCGGTCAACCGCACGGTTCACGCGTATCTCGGCCGGCTCGTGGCGGGTACCGCGTACCACTACCGCCTGGTCGCGACGAACAACGCGGGCACCGCGACCGGCGGCGACCAGAGCTTCACGACAACCGCCGTCGCGCTGCCGACCGCCACGACCGGTACGGCAAGCCACGTCTCGAGGAAGTCTGCGCTGTTGAGCGGCATGCTCAGCAGCAACGGCAGCCGCACCAGGTACACGTTCCAGTACGGGACCACGACCGGTTACGGCTTCCACACCCACGTCGCGGACGTCGGCCCAAACGCCGCCAACCGCACCGTCTACGCGTATCTCGGCCGGCTCACGCCTGACACCACGTACCACTACCGCCTCGTCGCCACGAACACCGCGGGCGCTGCAACCGGCGGCGACCAGACCTTCACGACGGCCGCCGTCGCGCCGCGGTCACACAAGGTGTGGTTCGCGGGCTCCGTCGCCAGCGTCGGCTCGAGCTCGTTGACGGTCAACGTCCTCTGGACGGGACCGCACGACGGTTCCCTAAACGGCCAGACCCTGAACGTCTCGGTGGCCCCGAACACCCGGATCCAGGGCGGCAAACACCACAGGCCGATCGCCCTGGCGAGCATCCAGGTCAACGATCTCGTCGCGATCCGCGCCGCGACCGACGACGACTCGAGCTTCAGCGCGACCGGGATCCACGTCTACTGCAACTGTCACTGGATCGGCGGCACGATCAGCTCCGTCGCGTCAGCCGGCGGCAGCGTGACGGTGCACGTCGACCGCACCGGCCCGTACGACACGGTTCTCCGCCACCACGACATCACGCTCCAGGTGAACGACACCACGGTCTACCTGCGCGGAAGGCACGACCGCCGGATTCCGTTCGGCTCGCTCCAGGCCGGCGACGGCGTCGGGATCGTCTTCGCCGCGAACGGCTTCTTCAAGGCGCCGTCCTTCAACCCCTCGACCGCCACCTTCACGGCCAAGCGAGTGCACGTCTGGAGCCGGCGCCAGGTCCCCGAGCCGGACAGCGACGCCCAGAACGCCGCCGCGACCAGCGTCACCGGCTAGCGACGAGCGGCCCGGGCCGGCCCTCTTAAGAGACGCGGAATTTGTACCCGTTTTGTACCCGCGAGCTTCGCGGTCGCGCTCAATCAGATATAGCCTGTTTTTGCAGGGCTTTTGTCGAGGAGCCCTCTGACGGACTCGAACCGTCGACCCCTCTCCTTACCATGGTTGGCCGTGTGTCGCCGGCGCTCGCACGTGCCCGCCCGTGCTCTGGCTGATGTACCCGTCTCGTACCCGCGGCGTGTTGGCTGTTCGCACAACATCCAGCGGTGGAGTCGATGCCGGTCTATCGCCGTCCGGTCGATTTGTGGACGATCCAGCCGACGCCTGCGCCTGGCTTTCGATCGAGGCCCGCAGGTCGGCGAGCCCGTCGCGCAGCTGTGCTTCGCCGGCGCCGGGAACCTGCAGGAGCGTGTCGAGGGCGCTCTCGATGACGTCAGCCGCGTAGTTCGCCTCCGCCGCGAGCTGCTCGTTCTGCCACCAGAACCGCCGCACGCCGTCGTCGACGTTGCGAAGGCCCGCCTCGCGCAGCCATCCGGGCAGGCGCGTGCCCGCGTCGCTCCAGCCGCGAGGCGCCATGCCCCGAACCACGGTGTCGAAGAGCGCTTCGAGCGCGGGCGTCGACGGCTCTGCGCGCACCGTCGAGTAGTCGACCTCGATCGCGGTGATCGGCCCGCCCGGGGCGAGCACGCGCCGCGCCTCACGAAGCGCCGCAGGCGGATCGGGAACGTGCTCGAGGAACCACATCATCCAGACGTGGTCGAACGACCCGTCGTCGAACGGGAGCGCCAGCGCGTCGGCTTTCAGCAGGGTCGCCTCGACTCCGCTTCGCTCGAGGTGACCTCGCGCGAACTCGAGTTGCTTTGCCTCGATGTCGACGCCGAACAGCCGCACACCGGGGAACTCCTGGCCGAGGACCGCCAGCACTGCCCCGACACCGCAGCCGACCTCGAGCAGTCGCGTCCCCGGCTCGAGTTGCGTGCCGTCACGAATCAGCCGGCGGCGCCAATGCTCGGCCTGCTGGACGAGGCGCTCCTGCTCCTTCGTCGCGTACCCGTGTACATACCCCGACACGGCGACCATGCTGCCTGTTTCGACCCTCCTCGGCCGCGGCCGCATCCGCCCGCGAGCATCAAGGAAGGAATGAGCGAGCACTGTGGAGGGCCCCGGCGCGGGGCCCTCGCACGTGCACGTCGAGAGCTGCTCAGGGCATCAGCAGGCGAGCTCGGTGGCGATGTGAGCCACCGCGGCGGAGAGCTGGGCTGCCTGCGCTGCCGTGAGGCCGTTCTTCTTGCCCGTGAGCGCGGTGATCCTCTCGCTGAGATCCCCGAGCGACCGGCACGCGTCCGCGACGGTGTCGCCTGCGAGCTGCCTGCCGACGTCGCGGATCCTGGCGAGCAGATTGTTCATGACGCCGTTCTCGAGTCCCATCCCGTTCATCGTCCCGATCAGGGCGAGCAGGTCCTGCTCGGCCTGCGGTTTCGCCGTGCTCGCATCGGCGCAGCCGATCTGGCTCTCGACGGCGTTGGCTGCCGTCACGATCGTCTCGGCCTGTGCGACTGTCAGCTTTGGATTCGGGTGGCCGGCCTCGTCGAGCACCTTCTGGAGGAAGTCGCCGAGGCCGGCGCACGCAGCGGGCGTCCCGAGCGTCTTCTCGATGTGGTCGAGACGATTTGTGAGGTCGTGCGTCAAGCCGTTGTTCAGATCCATGCCTGCGATCTGCGACTCGAGCAGCGGGACTGCGAGGCCGAACGCGTAGAGCTGGGTGTTGCCGCTCCCCTCCACGCCGGACCTCGAGTAGCCGGTTCCCCAGTAGACGGAGCCGTCGACGACCGACGGCCCGGAGTTGACCGAGCTGCCGGCCGTGTGCGCCCAGAGGATCGCGCCGGTCGCCGCGTCGAGCGCGTAGAACTCGTTGCCGCTCTTCGCCATCGACGAGGCGTAGACGACGCCGTTCGCCGAGGTCACCGGGGCGAGGTCCCACACGCCGACGTTGGTGAAGCCGGGAACCGACTCGGTCTGAGGATCGGCGATCTGCCAGATGATCTGTCCGGTCGCCGCGTCGAGCGCCGCCCAGGAGCCGCCGGTCGCGGTCGTGTTCGTGAGCACGCCGTTCTCGGTCAGCTTGTAGGGGATGTGATGCTGGTTCGTGAGCGACACGTAGATGCGGCTGCCGTCGTAGGCCGTGCCCCATTCGAACCCGCCCTGGTCGCCACCCGGGCCGACGAGTGTGTTCCAGACGAACTGCCCCGTCTTCGCGTCGAGAACGACGTAGACGCCGCTCTTCTCTCCGACGCCGACGACGGTGCGGTTCCCGATCTTGAACACGTTCGGGCTCGAGCCGCCGAGGTCCCACTTGTCGCCGCCGTGGAGCGGGTTGTCGGACTCCGGGGCGCACCACGTCACCGCGGCCGGCTGTGCGCCGCACGCGTGCTGCCAGGCGTTGTCGCCGACGACGCGGTAGGACCAGACGGGCGCGCCGGTCTTCAGGTCGAACGCGACGATCGACTGGAGGAAGGATCCGGGCTGCTCACAGTGCTCGCTGAAGCCGTTGGGGTTGGCGGCGTTGCAGGCGGCCACGCTCGCCGGCTCCCTGTAGGGCTGCCCGAACGTGCCGTAGACCAGCCCGTCCGCGACGTCGACCGCGGGCGCCGAGAACATCGTCGAGCCCGCATAGCCGCCGGGAAGCCCGCCGTTGTCGGGAAGCGAGTAGCTCTGCCACAGGATCCTGCCGGTGAGCGCGTCGAGGGCGACTATCTCGCCGCGGAAGGTGGCGGTCGCGGGCGCGGACGCCCCGGCCGCGGAGACGCCGGTGATGATCGTGTCCCCGACGAGCACCGGCGAGCCGGTCATCGTCCCGTGCAGATCCGGATGCACTTGCGTCTTCCAGAGCAGCGCTCCGGTGGCGGCGTCGACGCCCAGCATGAGCGGGGTCTTGTTCGTGCCGACCACGAGCGTGTTTCCGTCGAGCGACGGGCTCGTACGCGCGAAGTCGCCCGCGAGGCCGGTGTAGTCCGACACCTTGTGCGACCAGATCACGGCGCCGGTGTCGGCGTCGAGCTTCCAGAGCGTGCCGCCGAAATCCCCGAAGTACACGGCCCCGCTGGCGACCGCCGGGGTCCCCGACACGTCGCCCGTCGTGGTCGCCACCCACTTCGGGATGAGGGTGTTCACCGTCGCCGGGCCGATGTCCGTCTCCAACGGCTGATTGCGGCTGTCGGCGGGATCGTGACCGATCGTCGTCCAGTCCGGGCTTCCGCCGTCGTGTGCAAATGCCTGCGTACCGGCCGCGAGCGCTGCGAGCAGCGGAACAGCGAGCGCGAGCTTGCGAAACCGCGACGAGGGCGCGAAACGCGGCCTGCGGGAATGCATCCGAAACATCGCTTCTCCTTCGAGCGGGACCCATGCCGCAAGCCGGACGGCCGAAGCCGGGGCATCAGGGACCGGTGAAGCTCAATCCTCTCATCCACCGGAACCATGTCAACGGCCACCAGATGGCGCCACCCGACGCCCGCCTCTTTCGCCCTACGGCGGCCCGAGACGACCGTGCCGCGCCCGGCGACGGCCAGTGCCACCGGTCCGCGGCCGCCCGTCTTCGGGTCACGGCCCCGGGTTGGGCACGAGGAGGCTCTTCTCCTCGACGATTCGGCGCGCGACGTCGGCGAGGCGGAGGTTGCGCTCGCGCGCGCTTACCTGGAGCCGGCGGAACGCGTCCTGCTCGGAGAGCCCGAGCCCGGTCATCAGCAGCCCCTTCGCGCGCTCGACGAGCTTGCGGTCCTCGAGCGCCTTGTGCGCGCGGTCGACCTCGGCCTCGAGCGCCTCGAGCTCGGCGTGTCTCGACGCGGCCAGCCGGATCGCGGCGTCGAGCTCGCGGGAGTCGATCGGCTTCGTGAGGTACGCCGCGACCCCGCTCTCGATCGAGCGATCGACGAGCCCGGGGTCGTCGACGCCCGTGACGACGACGACCGGCCGCCGCAGGCCCTCCTCCGCGAGCTGCACCGCAGCGGCGAGCCCGTCAAGGCCCGGCATCTCGATGTCGAAGAGGTAGAGGTCGGGCAGGCTTGTCCGCGCGGATGCGACTGCTTCGTGCCCGTCGGCCACTGGCCCGATCGGCTCGTGCCCGAGCGAGCGGAGCCGCTCCGCGAGGCCGAGCGCGACGACGGGGTCGTCCTCGGCGACGAGGATCCTCATCCGCCGACCGCCGGGAAGACGACCTCGGCGCGGGTCCCGCCGCCCGGTCGTGGCCCGAGCTCGAACCGGCCGTGCAGCCCCTGCTCGACCATCCGCCGCACGAGCTCGAGCCCGAGGCCGATCGGCCCGTTCGGGCCGTCGCCGCAGTCGTCGACGCGGAGGCGCGTCTGAGGCCCGCCGCTCAGCCGGACGACGATCGGCGCCGCGCCGTGCTGGTGCGCGTTCGCGATCAGCTCGTTCGCGACGATCCCGAGCTTCTGCGCCGTCGCGGCGTCGAGGGCGACGGGCTCGGCCTCGATCGCGACCGGGACGAGAGCGCCGTCTGCGATGCCGCGCAGGAGGCCGCCGCCGTCGACCGGCCCGTCGGTCTCGGTGAGCAGCCGGTGCACCGTCGCGATCGAGCGGATCCGCGCTGCTGTGTCGTCGAACGCGCGCCCGTCCTCGCCGTGCGGGCGGGCGAGCAGGAGGAGGTCGGCCGCCGTCTGCAGGTTGTTCTTGATGCGGTGGTTCGCCTCGCGCGAAAGCGCGCGCTCGTTCTCGGCCCGCGCCTCGGCGCGGCGGTGCGCGGCCGCCTCGCTGCGAATCGCCCGCGCGAGCGCGAGCGCGACGGCGACCGTCGCCGCGACGAGCGCGAGCCGCATCGCGGTCGCGGCGGCGGGGAGGGGGATCAGCACCGCCAGCGTCGTGCACGTCGCCGCGGCGACCGCGAGCCAGAAGCCGCGACGCCGGCCGGTCTGCACGACCGCGACGAACGGGACCGCGAGAAAGAGCAGGAGCGAGAAGGTCGGACTCCCGGCGGCGACGAGCACGGCGACGAAGGCGATCAGGCCGCCGGACCAGAGATCGAGTAGGGCACGGCCACGGCGCTCCGGAAGCCACTCGCTCCACGGCACCGCGAGCGAGCCCGCGTTCAGCGCGGCCGCCGCCAGCGTCAGCGCGAGGAGCGGCCAGCGGTTTCGTGAGCCGGCGTCGAGCGCGAGTGCGCCGAGCACGGCGGCGAGCGAGAGGCACCCGAGCCAGAATCCGACGCGGAGTGCGCGGACGCGGAGCTCCAGCTCGAGGCCGGCGTCGGCGACGGGGGCGACGGGCGCCCGCGCACGAGCGGGAACGGCGACGGGCCGGACGCTCGCCGCGTCGGTGTCTACGAGTCCGGGCACGGCTCCACGGCGCGGAGAACGATAGCCCCCGCGCGCCTGCTACGGTCTCCGCGCGGCGTTCGCGACGACGCCGCGCGAGGCCACGAATCGCCTCTTCCCCGCCGGGCCCTTGTGCCCGCGCGACCGAAGGGAGAGGCGAGCCGGATCGCTCGACGAACTCTCCGGCCGCTCGCGGGGCGTTCCGCGGGAGCCCCTGCTCCCGTGCCAAACGAGCCAAAGGAGCATCGCAATGAGACCGTTCACCCCGCGAATCGTCGCTCTCGCCATCGCACTCGGCCTGCTCGGCGCGGCGGCCGTCCTCACCTCCGGCGCCTCGGCGGCCGCGCACCGACATGGCGCACCGCACGCCCGCGAGTCGGGCCAGCCGGTGATCGACTGGAACCAGATCCTGCTCTCGATCGTCAACACGCCAGGCGCGCAGCCGGCGAACATCCAGCCGACCCGGAACTTCGCGATCCTCCACGTCGCGATCTACGACGCGGTGAACTCGATCGACCGCAGCCACGAGCCGTACCGGATCGCCGTGCGCGCGCCGCGCGACGCGTCCGAGACCGCCGCCGCGGACGCGGCGGCGCACGCCGCGCTCGTGGGCCTCTACCCGGCGATGCAGGGGACGCTCGACAGCGACTACGCCTCCGAGCTGGCGAAGGTCCCGGACGGGCCGGCGAAGGACGAGGGCGTCCGCGTCGGCGAGACGGTTGCGCACGACCTGCTCGCGATCCGGGCCGACGACGGCTCGGCCACGCCGGCGCCGCCGTTCGCGCCCGGCACGAGCCCCGGGAGCTACCAGCCGACGCCGCCGAACTTCCCGGCGCCCGTGTTCACGACGTGGGGGCAGGTGCGGCCGTTCGTGCTCGACAGCGGCAGCCAGTTCCGTACGCCACCGCCGCCCGCGCTCACGAGCCCCGAGTACGCCGCCGCGATCAACGAGGTGCAGAGCCTCGGCTCCGCCACGAGCACGACGCGGACGCCCGACCAGACGCAGATCGGCCTCTTCTGGAACCCGCCGATCCAGAACTTCTGGAACGCGATCGCCGACCAGGTCGCGGCCGCCCACCAGAGCGACCTGCCGACGACGGCGCGGCTGTTCGCGCTCCTGAACCTCTCGTTCGCCGACTCGGCGATCGCGTTCTACGACTCGAAGTACACGTACCAGCTCTGGCGTCCGGTCACCGCGATCCGCGCTGCGGACACCGACGGGAACCCGGCGACGGTCGCCGACCCGAACTGGCTCCCGCTCGTTGGCAACACGCCCGCCGACCCGTCGTACCCGGGCGCGCACAGCACGATCAGCGCCGCCGGCGCCGACGTCCTCGCGAGCTTCTACGGCGACCGGCAGCGGTTCACGGTCACTTCGCCGGCGCTGCCGGGCGTCACCCGCTCGTTCACGCGCTTCAGCGCCGCAGCGCTCGAGGCGGGGCTGAGCCGGATCTACGCGGGCGTCCACACGCGGCTCGACCACGTCGCGGGCGCCAAGCTCGGCGACCAGGTCGGCCGGTTCGTGCTCGCGAACGCGCTGCTCCCGGTCGGCGGCGACCAGGGCAACGACGACTGAGCTGAAGGCACCGGGGCGGCGAGCGGTCGCCGCCCCGGTGCCCGAACCTCAGGCCGCGAACACACGCTTTGGCTGTTGAGGTCGCGGCAGTCATCGTGTCGGTGCGGTCGTAAGATCCAGCGGTGACGAGCGTTGCGGGCATCGAGACCGGAACGGTTTTGGTGCGCGGGCAGAGCGTCGGCGGCCGCGAGATCAGCGACGTCGTGTTCGCACCCGGATCCCGGCTCTCGTGGCACTTCCATCCGCGCAACTGCCTTGCCGTCGTGATCGCGGGCGCGGTTCGGAAGCGGTTCGCGCGGACGGAGGAGGACGCGGTGCACGGCACCGTGATCGAGATGCCGGCAGAGGAGCCGCACGAGGATCGGTTCGGGCGAGACGGCGCGCGGATCGTCGTCGTAGAGTCGGAGGCGGAGCGCGAGACTCTCTGCTGCTTTCGCGACTGGGGAGCGACGGTGCTCGCGCAGCGCGTGAGCAGCGAGCTCGCGCGGCCCGACGCGTACACGGGCCTCGCACTCGAGGGTCTCGCGCTCGAGCTGACGGCCACGGTGGGACGTCACCGCGACAGCGGCCCCGGCGATCCCCGGCTCGACGCGGTTCGGGAGATGCTGGTCGAGGATCTCTCGTCTCCGCCGTCGCTCTCGCAGATCGCACGGGAGCTCGGCATCCACCCCTCGCATCTCGCGCGCGTGTTCCGTGCGCGATACGGCGAGAGCATCGGCGAGTGCGGCAGGCGCCTGCGGCTCGAGTGGGCCGCGCAGCAGCTTGCGTCCTCGGACGACGCACTCGCGTCGATCGCGGCGCGCGGAGGGTTCGCCGACCAGAGCCACTTCACGCGAGAGTTCAAGCGCAGCTTCGGCGTCGCGCCCGGCCGCTTCCGGCTCGCGCACCGCTGATTCAAGACGGGCCACCGCCGTTCAAGACAGGAACGCCAGCCGACCCTAGCCTTGGCCTTCAAGCCTCCGGCGAAGGGAGATCGAGATGGTGCGGCGCGTGTTCCCGGCAACGTTCGTGGTGGCGGCGGTGATGGGCGTGGCGGTCGCGAACGCAGGCGGCAACGGCCCGTCGGCGAGCGGAGGGAGCCACCTTGTCGCCCACGACGTCTTCGGTCTGGCCACGCTCGAGCTTCAAGACTTCGGCTTCAACGCCAAGCTCAAGAAGGACGGGAGCGCCGACGGCTGGTACACCTACCGCGACGTCGAGGACGGCGCCCCGTTCACCGCCAAAGGCCCGGTCACGTGCCTCACGGTGATCGGCAACGACGCCTGGATCGGCGGGACCATCGAAAGCTCGAATGACCCCACGGTCGTCGGTCTCGGCTCCTGGTGGCACGTAACCGACAACGGTGAGGGCGCCGGATCGCCACCCGACATCACGACCTTCCTCGGGATCGGCTCGCTAGCCGCCACGGCCGACTTCTGCGCCGGCCATCCCGCTTACCGCTTCCCGTTCGCGATCGACGGCGGCAACATCCAGGTACGAGGCTGACCTTGAGAGGCGGCTGCCTCGGGCGATCCCCGCGTCCGGCGGCTCCGGCCCATTCGGCCGGCCATCCAGCTCGCGGGGATTCCCGCCGCTGTCCGGGTTCCTGTGGAAATCTCAGGTCGATTCGGGCGCGGGATCTGCGCGGGATGAAGAGAAGCCGGCGGTCGAATACGCCAAAACAGTCAACAAAACATGCCGATTTGCAGGGCTTTTACGGGAGCGACGGGACTCGAACCCGCGACCTCCGGCGTGACAGGCCGGGACGGGACTCGAACCCGCGACCTCCGGCGTGACAGGCCGGCGTTCTAACCAACTGAACTACGCCCCCGGGGCGGAGGGCAGTGTAGCCGCGAGGCGAACCTGGGCGGGTGACGACGCTCGACTGGGTTCTGCTCGGATTCGTGGCTCTCACCGCGCTCGCGGGGTTCCGGACCGGGCTCGTGGCGACGGTGCTCTCGCTCGCCGGGCTCGTGGCCGGCGCGGTCGTCGGGGCGCGGGTTGCGGCCGGGCTCGTCTCCGGCGGGATCGGGGGCGATCACGCGCCGCTGCTCGCGCTCGGCGGGGCGGTCGCCGGGGCGCTCGTGCTTCGCGGCGCGGCCGGGATCGCCGGGTCGTTCGTCCGCGGCGGGTCTGCGGCTGCTCCCGCCGCTGCGCGCGCTCGACTCGCTGGGCGGGCTCGCGGCCGGCGCGCTCTGGGGGCTCGCGCTCGTGTGGGTCGCGGGCGCCGTCGCGCTCGCGCTGCCGGGGAGCGCGGCGGTGCGCCGCGAGGTGAGGGACTCGCTCGTGCTCCAGCGGCTGAACGAGCTGGCGCCGCCGCGCGACGTCCTCCAGCTCGACCCGGGTCTGCGCCGGCTCTAGCCGAGGAGCTCGAGCACGGTCGACGGGCGGCGGTACGGCGCGACGACGTACGCGCCGTCGCAGCGCTCGCGCGCCTCGACGAGCAGCTCGCGCGCGTGGGCCATCCCGACCGCGGCCGCGCCCGCGCCCGCCGCGTCGAGCGCGTCCTGGAGCGCCTGCGGGACGACGATCCCCGGCACCTCGTTGTGGAGGCGCAGCGCGAGCCGGTGGCTCGTGACCGGGAAGATGCCCGCGAGCACCGGCATCGGCCAGCCGCCGCCGAGGACCTCGCCGAACCGGTCGAGCGCGTCGAGGTCGAAGACGATCTGGGTCATCGCGAAGCTGCGCGCCGGCCTCGACCTTCTGGCGGAAGCGGTCGGCCTCGAACTCGAGGTCGTCGGCGGTCGGGTTGACCGCGACGCCGACGAAGAACGACGTCGGCGCGTCGATCGGGCGGCCGTTGTAGTCCTCGCCGCGGTTCAGCGACGTGAGGAGGCGCGTCAGCCCGATCGCGTCGATCTCGTACACGCCGCGCGAGCCCGGGTAGTCGCCGACCTCGGGCGGGTCGCCCGTGATCGCGAGCACGTTGCGGACTCCGTCGGCGTGTGCGCCGAGCAGCATCGACTCGAGCCCGAGCACCGTCCAGTCGCGCGTCGTCAGATGCGGGATCGTCTCGAGCCCGCTCGCGCGCTCGATCGCGCCGGAGACCATCAGCGAGCTCATCCCGGCGCGCGCGGTCGCGTTGTCGTTCACGTCGACGAAGCTGGACGAGGCCCGACGCCTCGAGCTCTGGCCGAGACGTCGAGCAGGCCGCGGCTCGAGCCGCCGAGCGGCGGGTCGACCTGCACCGAGACGACGAACTCGCCCTCGCGGAGCGCGCGCGCGAGCTCGGTCTCGCGCTGCTCCTCGCCGAGCGCGACGACGAGCTCCCGCTCGGCGAGCTCGAGCCGCGAGTGCGGCCGGCGCTCCTCCTCGATCGCCGCGCGGATCGCGGCGATCTCGGCCGGCGTCGTCCCGCAGCAGCCGCCGATCACCCGCGCGCCGAGGTCGCGCGCGTGCGCGGCGAACTCGGCGAAGTACTCCGGCGTCGCGTGCGGGTAGATCACGCGCCCGCCGGCGAGGCTCGCGAGGCCGATGTTCGGCAGCGCCGCGAGCGCGCGGCCGTCGGCCTGCATCTGCTCGAGCGCGGTGAGCGCCGCGAGCAGACCGGCGCCGTGGTTCGCGCCGATCGCGGCGACGTCGAGCGCCGGCGAGCCGCTCGGCCGCCTCGCGCGCCGTGACGCCGGCGAGCGTCTCGGCGCCCTCGTCGAAGGTGAGCAGCGCGACGATCGGGCAGGCTCGAGACGCTGCGCACCGCGTCGATCGCGTCGGTCAGCTCGTCGAGGTCGTAGAACGTCTCGACCATGAACAGGTCGGCGCCGCGGCCCTCGAGGATCGCCGCCTGCTCGGCGAAGAGCTCGCGGCGGACGCGCGAGCTGGTCGGCTCGCCGATCGGGCCGATCGCGCCGCCGATGAAGACGTCGCGGCCGGAGATCTCGCGCGCGTCGCGCGCGAGCTTCACGCCGGTCGAGTTGATCCGCTCGAGGTCGTCCTCGAGGAAGTGCGCCGCGAGCTTGCGCCGGTTCGCGCCGAACGTGTTCGTCTCGATCAGCTCGGCGCCGGCCTTGATGAAGCTCGAGGTGCAGCGAGACGACCGCTTCGGGCGCGCGGAGGTTCGCCTCCTCGGGCGAGCGCAGCCGCGGGACCGCGCTCGTCAGGAGCGAGCCCATGCCGCCGTCGGCGACGATCGGCGGGCCCTCGCGCAGTCGTGTTCTCGAAACGGGTCGGCCACGTCGAGAGGCTAGACGATGCCGCGGTTGGTCAAGTCCCGCGGTGAACCACGAAAGGGGTGGTAGATCGGAACCGCGACGAGCGTGGTGCGAAGATCACCGCATCGAGTCGGCCTGGTGCGGCGGGGCCGGCTCGAGAGGATTTCGAGAGACTCCCTTGCCGGGGACTGACGGCAATCATCCTGCGGCAGGGTTGCGGCGGCGGCCATATCGGTCGCCGCCGACACGTTGAGGGGGCCTCCGGAAACCACCCGATGCGGCTGCGATCCGAAGACAGTGTCGCCGATGTACGCGATGTATAGTCCGATCCCTCTCGCACAGAGGACGAGCCGGAAAGGGGGCAAACCGGCTCCTGCGACAAGGGTCATTCCCGTCAGCCACGTAGACCGGAGGTCGAGCTCAAGGTGCTCACTGTCGACATCTCTCTTCCCGACGTCGAGGAACTCCAGAAGCTCGTCGAGACGGGGAAGGAAAAGGGCTTCCTCACCTACGACGAGATCGTCACCGGCCTCGAAGAGGTCGAGCTCACCAAGGAGCAGATCGAGGACTTCACCACGTATCTGATCGACCACGGCGTCGAGCTCGTCGAGGGCGAGCAGCACCGAGGCCTGCCCGCACGAGCAGCCGCTCGTCGAGGAGGAGAAGAGCTCGCCGAAGCTCGACCTGACCGTCGAGCCGTCGCTCGACTCGCTGCGGCTGTACCTGCGCGAGATCGGCAAGGTGCCGCTGCTGACCGCCGACCAGGAGGTCTACCTGGCCAAGCGGATCGAGCGTGGCGACATGGTCGCGAAGACGCAGATGATCGAGGCCAACCTGCGCCTGGTCGTCTCGATCGCGAAGGGCTACCTCGGCCGCGGGCTGACGTTCCTCGACCTGATCCAGGAGGGCTCGCTCGGTCTGATCCGCGCGGTCGAGAAGTTCGACTACCGCAAGGGCTACAAGTTCTCGACGTACGCGACGTGGTGGATCCGCCAGGCGGTCACGCGCGCGATCGCCGACAAGGCGCGCACGATCCGGATCCCGGTGCACATGGTCGAGAAGCTGAACAAGGTCGTCCACATCGAGCGCCAGCTCGTCCAGCGTCTCGGCCGCGAGCCGCGGCCCGAGGAGATCGCCGAGGAGCTCGAGATCGACGACCGAGGAGGTGCGCGAGATCCTGCGGATGGCGCAGCATCCGATCTCGCTCGAGAAGCCGATCGGGGAGGAGGAGGACTCCGAGCTCGGCGACTTCGTCGAGGACGACCAGGCCGAGTCGCCCTTCGACTCCGCCTCGCTCACGCTCCGCCGCTCGGACATCGAGAACGCGCTCGCCTCGCTCCCCGAGCGCGAGCGGCGCGTGATCGAGCTCCGCTACGGCCTCGACGGGATGCAGCCGTGCACGCTCGAGGAGGTCGGCAAGGCCTTCGGCGTCACGCGCGAGCGGATCCGCCAGATCGAGAACAACACGCTGAAGAAGCTCGAGTCCCTGCCCGAGGCGCAGGGCCTCCGCGACTGCGTCTCGTAGGTTCGCAGCGCTCGGAGGAGGCGCGGCCCGGGGGGACCGCGCCTCCTCCTGTGCGTCAGGCCGCCGGCGCCGGAACGGCCGCGTAGCCGTCCGGGCGCGGCAGCATGAACACGATCACGCTGACCACCGCGATCCAGATGCCGGAGCCGAGGAAGGCGAAGAACCCGGCCGGGGAGAACGCGAGCACGCCGAGGACGAGGGCGGCCCAGCCGAGCCAGCGCAGCGCTCCCGGGGCGCCGATCATCGAGCCCGCCGCGCCGAGCATCATCACCGCGATGCCGCCGCCGAAGGCGAGGAAGTCGTCGGCGTCGAGCGCGTTCAGCGCCTGGAGCGCGACCGGGTCGAGGCCGTGCTGGGCGCCGTCGGCGAGCGCGAGGTGGATCCCGCCGGCGACGAGGAAGCCGCCCCCGGCGAGCACCGCGCCGCCGAAGAAGATCCGCCGCCAGACGGTCGGCGCCGTGCCCTGGAGCGGCCGGAGCGCGGCGCTGAGGCTCGCGGCGAAGAAGATCAGGAACGGGACGCCGAGCAGGAGCACGATCGGCGCGGCGCTCTGGCGGCCGTGGTGCGCGCGGTAGAAGGCGGCGACCTGCTCCGGCGACGCCTTGATGCCCGGCGTGCTGCCGCTCAGCCCGGCGAAGGCGGCCGCGACGAGGGCGACGAAGACGATTCCGCTGAGCGGAAGAAGGCGTTTCACGATCACTGCCGCACGACTCCCTTCGGATCGGTTGCGGAGACCTGCGCGTCGATTGTCGGGCTCGGGCGGCGCGCTCGCCGCGGGAACCGTCAGCCCTCGGCGATCGCGACCGACTCGATCCGCACCTCGTCGCGGGGCCGGTCGCGGTGGGCCGGGACGTGCGAGATCTCGTCGACGACGTCCATTCCGCCGGTGACGCGGCCGAAGACCGTGTGCTTCCCGTCGAGCCACGGACACGCCTCGGCGGTGACGATGAAGAACTGCGAGCCGTTCGTGTTCGGCCCCGAGTTCGCCATCGCGAGCGCGCCGCGGTCGACCGGATGGTCGTTCGCCTCGTCGTCGAACTTGTAGCCGGGGCCGCCGCTGCCGGTGCCGGTCGGGTCGCCGCTCTGGATCATGAAGTCCGGGATCACGCGATGGAAGATCACGCCGTCGTAGAAGCCGTCTCGGGCGAGCTTCACGAAGTTCTCGACCGTCGCGGGCGCGTCGGCGTCGTACAGGTCGAGCTCGATCGCGCCCTTGTTCGTCTGCATCGTCGCTGTCGTCATGGCGCGATCGTAGTCACCGCTATCGTTGCCGCGTGGGGGATGGGGGGTCCATCGCACGCAGCCGGCTGCCGTGAACGAATACAACCGCCGCGTGATCGAGGAGTTCCGGGCCAACGGCGGCGCCGTCGGCGGACCGTACGAGGGTGCGCCGCTGCTGCTGCTCACGACGACCGGCGCGCGGACGGGCCGCGCGCACACGGCGCCCCTGATGTACCTCGCCGACGGCGACCGCCTCGTCGTCTTCGGCTCGAAGGGCGGCGCGCCGACGAACCCCGACTGGTACTACAACCTGCGCGCGAACCCGCTCGCGACCGCGGAGGTCGGGACCGAGTCGCTCCCGGTGCGCGCGACGATCGCGGCCGGCGAGGAGCGGGAGCGGCTGTTCGCCGCGCAGGCCGCCGTACGACCCCAGTTCGCCGAGTACGCCGCGAGGACGACGCGCGAGATCCCCGTCGTCGTGCTCGAGCGGCTGTAGCGCGAGGGGCGGCGGCTCGAGCCGCCGCCCCTCGCCGCAATCGCGTCAGCAGGTCGGGTCGGCGTCGATCGCCGGCGGGCAGTCCGGCGTGCCGCCCGCGCCGCCGCCGGTCGTCGCGCCGCCGCCGGCCGCGGTGCCGCCGGTGGTCGAGCCGGTGGACGAGCTCGAGCTGCTCGACGAGCTCGAGGACGACGACGTGCCGGTGGTCTTCGGCGTGGTGGTCGTGGTCTTCTTCACCGTGGTCGTCACCTTCGGAGCCGGCTTCTTCTTGCACGGATGCGCCTTCGTGCTCTTCTGATGCACCTTGCAGTACGGAATCTTCTTCGCGGACGACGTCGTCGGCGCGGCACCCGCCCCGAGGGCTACTCCGGCGCCCGCGATGACCAGCAGGAGCAGGAGCGGCAAGAGCCGTCGTGTCAACCGGTTCCTCAAGTCGGAACTCCTTTTTCGTGTCGGGACAGGGCCGTGCGAGCGTGAAGCCGTCGCGCCGCAAACCGTAAGGTACCGCAGCCGCAGCGAGGGGGTGCGCGCGTAGCTTTACGCAGGGTTAGCAGCCCTTCGCCGAAAGCGGTTAGGATCACGTCGTCTCGGGAAGGGGAGGCCTCCCGTTCGCACCAAGCGCGTCGCGATCGTCGTGGTTCTCGTAGCCGGCGGCCTGCTCGTCGGTCTGCTCGCGAGCGGCGTCCTCTCGCGGAGCACGGGCGGCACCGGCAAGGCGATCCCGACGACGGCGCCGGCGGTCACGACGAACCCGAAGGCGCCGCAGAGCGGGGGCGCGGAGGCGACCGCGTTCGGCCCCGACGACTGGGGCATGTACGGCGGCACGCCCGACGAGAACCGGCATTCGCCGCTCACCGCTCGTCACGAAGCAGAACGTGAACGAGCTCGGGCGCGTCGCGAACATCGACTTCCGCCGCCTCTATCCGGCCGTGCCGAAGGGCCAGCAGAGCTTCCCGATCGTCGTCAACGGCGTGATCTACGTCACGACCGCGAACGACTGGGTCTTCGCCGTCGACGGCGGGAGCGGCAAGGTGCTCTGGCACTGGAAGCCCGCGGACACCGGCGTGTTCTCGAACTACGGCGTGAACGCGAACCGCGGTGTCGCGTACTGCGACGGCAGGGTCTACCTGCTCACGCTCGACATGCAGATCGTCTCGCTCGACGCGAACAGCGGGAAGCTCGTGAAGCAGGTCGCGATCTCGGACGCGGTTCCGGGCGCCCAGGCGCAGTACAGCTACTCCGAGACGCAGGCGCCGATCTGCTTCAAGAACACGCTCGTCATCGGCGCGTCGGGCTCCGACTACGGCGTCCGCGGGTTCGTGATGGCGTACCGCCCGGACCTCACTGCGGCGTGGTCGAGCCCGTACTGGATCATCCCGCCCGACGGCACCGACTGGCGCAAGCTCGGCCCGTACATCGGCGGCGGCACGAACTGGAACCCGGCGACGATCGACCCCGAGACCAACACGGTCTACGTCACCACCTCGAACCCGTCGCCGATCTTCGACCCGCACGTCCGGCCCGGGCCCGACCCGCGTACCGACTCGATCATCGCGCTCGACCTCTCCACCGGCCGGCAGAAGTGGTGGCAGCAGCAGATCCCGGGCGACCAGTGGGGCTACTCGACGACGCAGCCGGTGCTCCTCTACGACGTGAAGATCGGCGGCCAGCGCCGCCGCGTCGTCTCGGTCGCGACGAAGGAGGGCACCTGGTGGATGTACGACGCGAAGACCGGCGCGCCGATCTACCAGCACGTGAAGGTGATCAACCAGCTCGAGCACCCCGCGCTGAAGCCGGGCAAGCCGGTGACCGTCTACCCGTCGTCGCTCGGAGGCCTGAACTACTCGCCGTCGTCGTTCGACCCGACCACCGGCTACGTGCTGAACAACCAGGCGGAGACGTCCTCGACGCTCGTCCAGAAGGCGAACCCGAAGGCGATCAACAAGTACAAGATCCGGGGCGACGTCGACAACGGGCTCGCCGGCCGGGACGTTCGGCTTCACGCCGAAGGACTGGCACGACTACGGCAGCATCACCGCGTCAACGCGTCGCTCGGGCGCGTCGCGTGGCGGATCGTCACCCCGGAGCCGGGCCGCGGCGGCGTCACGACGACCGCGACGGGGCTCGGCTTCGCCGGCGGCGGCGACGGCATCCTCCGCGCCTTCGACACGTACACCGGGAACGTCCTCTGGAGCTTCCAGACCGGCTTCCAGATCGCGGCCGGCCCCGCGATCTACGAGGTCGGCGGCAAGGAGTACATCGCGATCACGGTCGGCGGCACGCCGACCTCGTCGTACGGCGGCACCGCCTCGCAGCTCCAGATCTTCACGCTGAAGGGCGACCAGAAGCAGTCGCTCGCGCCG
This sequence comes from uncultured Actinomycetes bacterium, assembly GCA_963729135.1. Taxonomy (GTDB): domain Bacteria; phylum Actinomycetota; class Thermoleophilia; order Gaiellales; family Gaiellaceae; genus PALSA-600. The sequence goes on along the minus strand of CAVSMT010000004.1, from coordinate 30,058 downwards.
GCGCTGCGGCCGCCAGGGCCGGGGCCGGGCGTCCTCCGCACGCCGAGCCGGTACCTCTCGGCGGGCCCGCAGCCGCACACGCTCGACCTGCAGATCGTCGCGTCGCTCGACTCGCCGCGTCGGCAAGAACACGTTCGACGGGACGTCCGCACGGCGGGATGACCGTGACGGTGCCGCAGGGCTGGAAGGTGTACGTGACGTTCGCGAACCACGCCGCCGCGCGCCCCGACGGCGCGATCGTCACGAAGGTGCCCGGCGGCACGACGGCCGCGCTCGACGGCGCGCAGACGTCGCAGCCGGTCGCCGGCTCGGGGGTCGGGTACTTCGAGTTCACTGCGTCCGACGAGGGCCGCTACGTCCTCGCCTCGACCGACCGCGGCCAGGCCGCGGCCGGGGAGTGGATCCACTTCGTCGTCGTCGCGGCCGACAAGCCGCCGCAGCTCCACCTCCCCGAGCAGGACTTCGCGATCGTCGCGCCGTCCAGCGGAGGCCTCGGTGGGTAGCCGCGTCCGCGTCCTCGCCTGCGGGCTGGTGCTCGCCGGCACGGCGATCGGAACCGCGCTCGCGGGCGGAGTCGCGCAGACGCGGCAGGCGATCCTCGCCCCGCCGACCTACGCGCTCCAGCCGTGGCAGTCCGAGACCGACAACCTCGTTCCCGCGCGGGGGACGATCGCGCTGAACGGCAGGCCGATCTCGGGCGCGTACGTGCGCGTCGACAGCTACCTGCTGCCGAAGCCGACCGACGCGAACGGGCACTTCACGTATCTGCTCGACCAGACGCTGCTCGGCCGGCACGTCGTCACGGTCACCGACGCGGCCGGCGCGAAGGCCGCCGGCCAGCCGCTCACCGACGCGGAGCGCACGGCGCTCCTCGCCAGCCACGCGGCGATCACGGTCGCGTACGCGTTGAAGGACCTGAAGGTCTCGCGCGACGGCGCCGGGCATCCCGGTCGTCACCGGCCGGCTCGTCGACGCGCGCGGCGCCACGCCGCCGCCGGTCGGGCTGCTCACCTACCAGCTCACCGGCACGGTGACGGACTCGAACGGCAAGCCGGTCGTCGGCGCGCAGGTCAGCACCCGCACCGAGGACCGCGACTACTGGACGGTCTCGACCGTGACCGAACGCGAAGGGGTTCTACACCTCGCTCTTCACCGCCTCGGCCGAGTCGCCGGGGAACCCGGTCCCGTTCACGGTGCGCGTCTCGAAGGGCGACTACGTCTACCAGTTCCTGCCCCAGGAGTTCGTCAACTTCCAGCGGCTGCAGAGCGCGCGGCTCGACATCCAGCTCCCGCCGAGCGGCTACGCGATGGCGATCCCGCGGCCGGCCTCGTACCCGGGCGCCGTGTACGTCGGGATCGTCGCGGGCGTCTCGCAGGCCGACCGCGTCGTGCGGCCGGTGTCGACGACGTGGCTCGACTCCTCCGGCGGCTTCAAGATGGTGCTGCCGCAGCGGCTCGCCGGGCAGGACCGTCGCGCTGTGGGAGGCGCGGCTGAACCTCTTCTCGCGCCGGGAGGCGACGCCGGGCGGGCCGATCGATCTCGTCTCCTGGCCGACGGCGCTGCCGAGCGACGCGCCGCGGCAGCTCGTCCAGATTCAGCTCAAGGGCTGAGCCGGCTCGCGAGCTCGGTGAGGAGCCGGACGCCGGCGCCGCTCGCGCCGCGTGCGAGGTAGTCGCGCTCCTCGTCGAGGAACGCGGTCGAGTGGATGTCGAGGTGCGCCCACGGCACGTCGCCGACGAAGCGCTCGAGGAAGCTCGCCGCGATGATCGCGTAGCCGAAGCTCCGGCCCGGCGGTGTTCTTCAGGTCGGCGAGCTGCGAGTCGAGCAGCCGCCGGTAGCGGCGGTGGAGCGGCCACGGCCAGGCGTGGTCGCCGCTCGCGTTCCCGGCCGCGACGACCTCGTCGCGCCAGGTCGTCGTCGTTCGCGAACACGCCGATGTACATGTCGCCGAGCGCGGCGCGCATCGCGCCGGTGAGCGTCGCGACGTCGACGAGCCGCGTCGGGCTCTCGCTGGCCGCAGTACCAGAGCGCGTCGGCGAGGATCGAGCCGCCCCTCGGCGTCGGGGTTCGTGATCTCGACGGTCAGCCCGGCGGCGGTCGTGACGATGTCGCTCGGGCCGGAACGCGTCGCCGCCGATCATGTTCTCGGCGGCGGGGAGGACGCCGAGCACGCCGAGCGGCAGCCCGAGCTCCGCGATCGCGCCGATCGCGCCGATCACCGCCGCGCCGCCGCCCATGTCGGCCTTCTGCTTGACGATGTCGCCCTGCGGCTTCAGGAAGTAGCCGCCCGAGTCGAAGGTGACCGACTTGCCGACGAGCGCGAGCTCCGGCGGCTCGTCGCCGAGGCGGTAGCGGAGGACGATCAGCCGCGGCTCGTTGCGCGCTGCCGCGCGCCGACCGCCGCGAGCCCGCCGAGCCCGAGCCGGCTCGATCTCGTCCGGGCCGAGCGACCTCGACGGTGACGCCGAGCGGCTCGAGCAGCTCGACCGCCGCGGCCGCGAGCCCGGCGGGCGTGACCTCGTTCGGCGGCCCGTCGACGAGCTCGCGCGCGCGGTTCGTCCAGCGCGCGACGACCGCCGCGCGGGCGGCTGCGGCTTCGAGGCCGGCCGGCGCGCCGGCGAGCACGAGCCGCTCGGCGCGGGCCGGCGTCGCGCCGGTCTTCCAGCGCGCAGGATCGTGGCCGCCGAGCACGGCGCCCTCGACCACGGCGGCCACCTGCCGCTCCGGCTCGAGAGCGAGCGAGCCGTCGAAGCACCACACGACCGTGCCGCCGACGCCGTTCGCCGCGCGAACCGCGGCCGCGGCCGCCGTCCGGAACGGAGTCCTCGTCGGCCGCGTCCGGCGCGCCCGTCCCGACGAGCGCGACGCGTCGTCGCCGCGATCCGCTCGTCCCCGGCGAGGTGGAGGACGACCGGCGCGCCGGCGCCCGCCCTGGCCTCGCCGCTCTCGACGAGCCGCGCGAGCCGCCCGCCGAGCAGCCCGTCGAGCCGGCGCGCGGCCCGCCGAGAGGGCGCCGTCGAAGGGCACGGCGAGGAGCTCCGCCTCGACGCTCTCGGGTTCGGCGCTCTCGATCTCGACCTTCACGGCTGCCTCCGGGCTTCGACGTCGGGTCCTCGAAAATCTGTCACTTTCCTATAACACTTGCGTTCGGCCCGCGACGGGCCTATAGTCGGGCCTGCAAGTCCACCATCCTGACGTATCTGGGAGGCTTCCATGGAGTGGATTAAGCCGGAGTTCGAGGTCCTCGAGCTCTCGTCTGAGGTCACCTGCTACCGGTATCACAGGTAGTAGTGCGGTGTTGCGCGGAGCTCTCGGGCGCGGAACCGTCCGGGGCTCCGCGCTGACCGTCCTCTCCATGGGAAGCACATAGTGGTCGTACGGATTCTCGGCTCCGCTGCCGGCGGCGGCTCTCCGCAGTGGAACTGCAACTGCCGCGTCTGTGCGACCGTGCGCGCGCGGGAACGGCCGCGCGGAGGCCGCGGACGCAGTCGTCGATCGCGGTTCGCGCCGACGACGGCCCGTGGTTCCTGGTCAACGCCTCGCCCGACCTGCGCCAGCAGCTCGCCGACCTGCCGCCGGTCGACCCGACGGACGCGCTGCGCGCCACGCCCGTCGCGGGGATCGTCCTCACCGACGCCGAGATCGACCACACCGCCGGCCTGCTGCTGCTGCGCGAGTCGAGCGTGCCGCTCGACGTGTACTCGAGCGAGCCGGTCCGCGCCGCGCTCACCGACCACTATCCGGTGCTGCGATGCTCGAGCGCTACTGCGGCGTGCGACTGGTCGCGAGCTCGAGCCCGGCGAGCCGATCGTCGCTCGGGGACGTGCTCGAGGTCGAGGCGTTCCCGACCGGCGGCGACCCGCCGCTCTACATGACGAACGGGGCCGGGAGCGGCATGACCGCGATGGGCCTGACGATCCGCGACCGCGAGACCGGCGGCGTCCTCAGCTACGCGCCGGCGCTCGAGTCGATCGACGACGAGCATCGCCGAGCGCCTTCGCGCCGAGCGACGTCGTCTGCGTCGACGGCACCTTCTGGACGAACGACGAGCTCGTCGTCGCTCGGCCTCGCCGAGCGCGACGCGCTGCGCGATGGGGCACATGCCGCTGACCGGGCCCGGGCGGCAGCCTCGCGACGCTCGAGGCGCTGCCCGCGCCAGGCCGTCCTCGTCCACGTGAACAACACGAACCCGATCCTGCTGGACGACTCGGCGGAGCGTGCGATAGTGACCGCGGAGCGGCATCGATGTCGGCGCACGACGGAATGGAGATTCGAGCTGTGACGAGCACGATCGAGACGACCGCCGACCAGGCGCCGTGGACGCGACGACGAGTTCGTCGCCGCGCTCCGGGCCCAGGGCGAGCGCTACCACCACCTCCACCCGTTCCACGTCCGCATGAACGCCGGCGAGCTCTCCCGCGAGGAGCTCCAGCGCTGGGTCGTCGAACCGCTACTACTACCAGATCGTCATCCCGATCAAGGACGCCGCGATCCTCTCGAACTGCCCCGAGCGCGACGATCCGCCGCGAGTGGATCCAGCGGATCCTCGACCACGACGGGGACGAGGACGGGCGGCGGCGGGATCGAGTCGTGGCTCCGGCTCGGCGAGGCGCTCGGCGTCGACCGCGAGGAGATCGCGCAGCGAGCGGCTCGTGCTCCCGGGCGTGCGCTACGCCGTCGACGCCTACGTCACCTTCTGCCGCGCACGAAGCCGTGGATCGAGGCGGTCGCCTCGTCGCTCACCGAGCTGTTCGGCCCGGCCGCGATCAAGGTCCGGCTCGAGGGGATGGAGCAGCACTACCCGTGGATCGACCCGGCCGGCCTCGACTACTTCCGCTCCCGGCTCCACCAGGCGCCGCGCGACGCCGCAGTACGCGCTCGGCCTCGTCGTCGAGCGCTGCCGCACGCGCGAGCAGCAGGAGCGGCCGTCGCCGCGCTCACCTTCAAGTCGACATGCTCTGGGCCCAGCTCGAGGCGATCGACCGGGGCGACACGCGCCCGAGGGCGCATGCGTGAGCCAGCCGCAGGACGATGGTGCTGAACGTCGCCGGCCTCCCGACCGGGTTCCGCCTCCACTGGGACAAGGTGCGCGACCGGCACGTCCTCCTCTTCCCGGAGGGCGCGATCGCCCTGAACCCGACCGCCGTCAGGTGCTCGAGCTGTGCGACGGCAAGCGCACGATCGACGACATCGCCGCCGAGCTCAGCGCGCGCTACGGCGGCGCCGACGTCCACGCCGACGTCGAGAACCTGCTCGATCGCAACTCGCCGAACGAGAGGACTGGTCGTCGATGCCGACGCCTAACCCGCTGCTCCTGATCGCCGAGCTCTCGTACAAGTGCCCGCTGCACTGCCCGTACTGCTCGAACCCGCTCGCGATCGGCGCCGCCAAGTACCAGCGACGAGCTCCCGACCGAGGACTGGTCGCGCGTCTTCCGCGAGGCCGGCGAGCTCGGCGTGCTCCAGCTCGCGCTGACCGGCGGCGAGCCGCTCGTGCGCAAGGACGCCGAGAGCCTCGCGCGCGCCGCGACGCGAGGCCGGGCTCTACAGCACCCTCATCACCGCCGGCACGCCGTTCACGCGCAAGCGCGCGGAGGCGCTGAAGGAGGCCGGGCTCGACCACGTCCAGATCATCGATCCAGGACAGCGACCCGATCGACGTCCGACCGCATCGGCGGGCACGAAGTCGTTCTCGAAGAAGATCGAGGCCGCGCACGCTCGCCCGCGAGCTCGGCTTCCCGCTCACGATCAACGTCGTCCTGCACCGCCAGAACCTCGACCGGATCGAGGCGATCATCGAGATGGCCGAGGAGCTCGACGCCCGCCGCGTCGAGCTCGCGAACACGCAGTACCAGGGCTGGGCGGCGCTCAACCGCGACCGCGCTGATGCCGACGCGCGAGCAGCTCGAGCACGGCGAGGCGGTCGTGATCGCGGCGCGCGAGCGGCATCGGCCCGAAGATGGAGATCCTCTGGGTGCTGCCCGACTACTACGAGGAGCTACCCGAAGCCGTGCATGGGCGGCTGGGGCCACGACGCGATCCTGATCGCGCCGAACGGCGACGTGCTCCCGTGCCAGGCGGCGTCGATCGATCCCCGACCTCGAGTTCGACGAACGTCCGCGACAAGTCGCTCGCCGAGATCTGGTTCGAGTCGGAGGCGTTCAACCGCTTCCGCGGCACCGACTGGATGCCCGAGCCCGTGCCGCACCTGCCCGCTCGACCGGCAGGAGGTCGACTTCGGCGGCTGCCGCTGCCAGGCGCTCGCGCTGCTCCGGCGACGCGACGGCGACCGATCCGGTCTGCCAGTTCTCGCCGCACCACGTCGCTGATCGTCGACGCGCGCGAGCGCCGCGATCGCCGACGGCAACGGCGACCTGATCTACCGCGACGCTCGATCCCGTCCCGACGGCGCGCAGCTAGGCTCTCCGCCGGGATCGGTGGCAGCGCGAACCCGCCGATCGCAGTCGCCGGGCTCGGGCGCGACTACGGCGGGTGCGGGCGGTCGACGCGGTCGACCTCGACGTCAAGCCGGGCGAGTTCTTCGGCTTCCTCGGCCCGAACGGCGCCGGCAAGACGACGACGATCCGGATGCTGACGACGCTGCTGCAGCCCGTCGCGCGGCGCGGCGCGGATCGCCGGGCTACGACGTCCGGACGCCAGGCGCTCGGCGGTGCGCCGGCAGATCGGCGTCGTCTTCCAGGAGACGACGCTCGACCTCGACCTGACCGCCGAGGAGAACCTGCGCTTCTGCACGCGCCTCTACGGGCTCTCGCGCAAGCGAGAGCAAGGTCGCGGATCGACGAGGCGCTCGGCCTCTTCGGACTGCATCGACCGCCGCGACGCGCGCGTGCGCTCGTTCTCCGGCGGCATGCGGCGCGCGCTCGACCTCGCGCGCGGGATCCTCCACCGGCCCGTCGATCCTCTTCCTCGACGAGCCGACGCTCGGCCTCGACCCGGGCCAGCGGCGCCGGATCTGGGAGTTCCTCAAGCGGCTCGCCGAGCGAGCACGGGACGACGCTCTTCCTGACCACGCACTACCTCGAGGAGGCCGATCCGTGCGACCGCGTCGCGATCGTCGACCGCGGGCGCGATCGTCGCCGCCGGGCGAGCCGGCCGACGCTCAAGCGCGCGCTCGGCCGCGACCGAGCATCGAGCTCCGCACCGAGCGGCCCGACGAGTTCGTCGCCGCGCGTCCGCGAGCTCACCGGGCTCGAGCCGCGGCGCGCGCCAGCACGGGCTCTCGCTCTTCGTCGAGGACGCCGAGGTCGTTCTGCCGCTGCTGCTGCCGCTCGACGCGCGAGGGCGTCGAGGTTCGGCGTCAGCCGCCCGACGCTCGAGGACGTCTTCGTCGACGTCACCTCCCGCCGGCCCGAGGGCGGCGGCCGCGTGATCCTCGGGGCGATCTACGCGGTCGTCGTCCGCGAGCTGATCCGCTTCTGGCGCCAGCAGCGGCCGGCTCGTCGCGACGCTTCGCGCGCCCGCTCCTCTGGCTCGTCGTGATCGGCGCCGGCTTCGAGAAGCTCGTGCCGACGCAGGGCACCGTCTCCTACCAGCAGTTCCTGCTGCCGGGCATCTACGGGATGGTGATCCTCTTCAGCACGATGCTCTCGGCGCTCGCGACCGTGCACGACCGCGAGTTCGGGCCGATCCGGATGCTGCTGATCGCGCCGCTGCCGCGCTCGGCGACCGTGTTCGCGAAGATCGTCGCCGCGGCGACGCTGATCGGCGCTGATCCAGTGCGTCGTCCTCCTCCCGCTGATCTGGATCCTCGGCCTGCGCCCGTCGGCGAGCTCGGTCGTCGTCCTCGTCGGCGCGATCGCGCTCACGTCGTTCACGCTCTCGAGCCTCGGGATGGTGATCGCCTCGCGGATGCGCTCGATCGAGAACTTCGCCGGCGATCATGAACTTCCTCATGTTCCCGATGTTCTTCCTCTCGAGCGCGCTCTACCCGGCCGCGCTGCTGCCGGGCTGGCTGCAGCCGCTCGTGCGCGCGAACCCGCTCACCTACGGGATCGACCTGATGCGCCACCCGCTGCTCGCAGGGCCTGTACCCGGGCAACCTCGGCACCGACTACCGCGTCGCGTTCGACGTGCTGGTGCTGTCGCTCGTCGCGATCGTGCTCGTCACGCTGGCGAGCCTGCTCTTCGGCGAGGAGGAGCACCTCGGCCGGATCCTCCTCTCCGAGGCGCCGCGGGCGAAGGGCGGCGGCAAGCCCGCGAAGCCCGCCGCCAAGAGGCGCTGGCGGCGGCGCCCGGCCGAGCCCGCGCGCGACCGATCCGAGGCTCCGGCGCCGGCCCCGGCGTCGCTCGGACCGGCCTCTCCGGGCGACTGACGGCACCCGGCACGCCCGCCCGGCGGGCACGGTATGGTTGCGCGCGCGATGCTGTTCGCCCTGCTTCTCGCCCTTCCGACGCACTCCAAGGTCGAGCTGGCCACGATGGGCGGCCTCTTCATCCTCTTCGCGCTGCTCTCGTCGTTCCTGGCCCCGCGGCTCAACCCGAACTTCCCGGGCAAGGCGCTCCGCTGGTACGTCGTCGTGTGCGTCGCGTTCTTCGTCGCGATGATGTCGGCGATCATCTTCATCGCGAAGGAGCCGTCGACGGCGGAGGCGGCGAAACCGAACGAGGAGGCGGGCGGGAAGCCGGGTTTGACCGTTCCGACCAGCCCCCAGCCGACCGGTGACCCGGTAGCCGGCAAGGCGGTCTTCGCCTCCGCGGGCTGCGGCGGGTGCCACATGTTCACGCCGGCCGGTGCGACCGGGACGGTCGGCCCCGACCTCGACAAGCTCGCCGACGAGGCGTCGAAGGCGAACATGGGGTCGGTCGAGGACTTCACGCGCGAGTCGATCGTCGATCCGGACAAGTACATCGCGCCCGGCTACAGCAAGGGGATCATGCCGGGCACCTTCGGGTCGACGCTCACGCCGACGCAGCTCGACGACCTCGTCGCCTTCCTGACGCAGTAGCGCGCCGCGCCGTCAGGGCGTGGGCGGCGGCGTGACCGAGACCGGCCCGTCGAACGAGCCGTACGTGTCGTGCATGAAGTGCGCGGTCGCGGTCATCCGCATGTCGACCGTGTGCATGGTCGCCTTGTCGACGAGGATCGTGAACCACGCCGGCGTCTGCGGGTCGAAGAACGAGATCTTCCACGCCGGCCGGCCGTGCACCGAGACGGTGCCGAGGATCCGGGCGTCGGCCGCGCTCTGCCAGAACGGCTGCGGCTGCTGGACCGGCTCCTGCGCCGACTCGATCCAGCGCTTCGAGCCCGCCGGCTTCACCCAGCGCCGGTTGCCGATGATGATCGACTCGTCGCCGTCGGAGATCGCGTACGCGACCCGGTCGGGCGCGACGATCTTCCAGAACGTGTCGAGTGTCGCGTTCCCGTCGCCGAGCTTGTCGTGGATCACGAGCGAGCGCAGCCCGAGCCACGTCTTCGCTCGCGCGCGAGACGATCGCTGAGCCGCTCTTCGGCGGCCACGCGCGCGGGCAGCGCGAAGGCGAGGCGCGACGGCTCGTAGCCGTCGAGCACGATCGCGACGCGCCGCGGCGAGGTGACCGCCGACGTCGCGCGCCAGCACCCCTTGCCGCACGGCGCCGCGGCGGCGGTCGTGGTCGTGCGGCCGTTCGCGTCGGTGACCTCGAAGCGCGCCCCGGTCGGCGCGGGCGGCTTCGCGAAGGCCTGCACGAGCGAGGCCTGGAGAAGCAGCTTCTTCCCGATCGGCTTCACCGCGAGGGCGACCGGGTCGCTGCCCGCCTGTTGCGCGAGGACGACCGAGCCGGCGGGCGGCGACGGGAACCCCGAGCTCGACGCGCCGGCGGACGCCGGGGTCGAGGTCGTCGTCGTCGCGGTGCCGGCGGGCGCGGGCGCCGAGCTCGTCCCGGACGAGATCGCGGGCAGCCCGCGCACGAGCGTGGCGACGAGCACGGCGGCGACGGCGGCGGCTGCGAGCGCGGCGAACGCCGCCCCGAGGCGGGCGTAGACGCCCGCCGTCCGCTCTCCCTGAACCTCGCCCGCTGCCATCGGCCTCCGGACACGGTAGCGTCGCGGGTCCGCCAGGCTTGACGCCGTCGGCGCGCGCGGGGTATGAACTCATGGTCGCGGGCGGCGCGACGTGGAGAACGGAGCCGGCGTGCCGACGACCACATCCCACACGAGGTAGCGCGCGTGCCGAGCATCAGCGGAAACTCCGCGCTCGACGTCCTGATCGGGCTCTTCTTCATGTTCTTCCTGCTCAGCATCGTCTGCTCGTCGATCAACGAGGGGATCGCCGTCGCGCTCTCGCTGCGCGCCCGGTTCCTCGAGCGCGGCGTCTGGAAGCTGCTCGACGGCGAGACGAACGCGAAGGAGTTCTACGCGCACTGGCGGATCGCCGCGCTCACGAAGCCGGCCGGCCGGATCGTGAAGCACGTGCGCAAGCCGTCGTACCTCCCGTCGCACGCGTTCGCGCTCACCCTGCTCGACGAGTACGCGCCGGCCGGGCCCGGGCACAAGAGCATGGTGCAGCGCGTGACGCACGCGCTGAACGAGAAGGAGGGCGCGCTGCCGCCGACCGTCCGCGGGCTGCTCACCGACGCGCTCGCCGACGCGAAGGGCCACGAGGAGCGGCTGCGCGCGTCGCTCGAGCGCTCGTTCGACGACGTCATGGACCGCGCGAGCGGCTGGTACAAGCGCCGCGTCCAGCTGATCCTCTTCGTGGTCGCGGTGGTGCTCGTCGGCGCGATCAACGCCGACACGTTCGCGGTCGGGACAGCGGCTCTGGAAGGACGACGCGCTGCGCGCGGCCGCGGTCGCGCAGGCGACCCGGGTCGTCTCGGCCGGCAGCGCCTCCGCCTGCGGCGCGGCCGGCTCGACGCCGGTCGAGGTCGCGACCACGTGCGTGAACAAGGTGACGGCGCTCTCGATCCCGCTCGGCTGGTCGAACGACACCGAGCCGCACACCTTCACCGACGGGCTCGGCAAGGTCGCCGGCCTGCTCGTGACCGCGTTCGCGCTCACGCTCGGAGCGCCGTTCTGGTTCGATCTGCTCGGCAAGGTCTCGAACCTCCGGGGGAGCGGGCCGGCGACGAAGGCGGCGCCGCTGCCGCCGGCCGGGGCCGCCGGCGGGGGACGCGTCAGCCGCAGACAACTAGGGGAGGGCGATGCCGACGAGCTTCACCGCCAGCCTGGCCAGCGAGTACGAGCTGCTCTTCGACTCGTGCCTGGTCGCGCCCGCGCGGCAGGCGCGGTCAACGCGATCGCGACGAAGGTCGCCGCGGGCAAGGCCCGCTACCAGACGGTCGGCGGCCCGCTCGGGATCCCCTGGTACGCGGTCGGGCTGATCCACGCGATGGAGTCGTCGCTCGACTTCTCGACGCACCTCCACAACGGCGACCCGCTCACCGCGCGGACGGTGCACGTCCCGGCCGGACGGCCGGCGACGGGCAGCCCGCCGTTCACGTGGGAGCAGAGCGCCGCCGACGCGCTCGCATATCGCGGCCTCGACAGGTGGAAGGACTGGACGACGCCGGGGCTCCTCTACCAGCTCGAGGCGTACAACGGCTTCGGCTACCGGAGCGTCAGGCCGCCGATCCCGACGCCCTACCTGTGGAGCTTCTCGAACCACTACACGGCCGGGAAGTACGTCGCGGACGGGAAGTACTCGCCGACCGCCGTCTCGCAGCAGTGCGGCGCCGCGACGATCCTCAAGCGCCTCGTCCAGAGCGGCGCCGTGCAGCTCCCCGGGGCGCGCGTCCTCCAGCTCGCGAACCCGGACCTGGTCGGGCCCGACGTCGTCGACGCGCAGACGCTGCTCACGACCAACCCGTTCGGGAACTTCCAGCCCGGGGTGATCGACGGCGACTTCGGCCAGACGACGTCCGACGCCGTGAAGCGCGCGAAGCTCGCGCTCGGCTTCCCGCAGTCCGCGGTCAACGGCACGTACGGCCCGGTGCTCGCCGCGTACCTGAAGGTCGAGAAGCCGCTGCCGCCCGCCTACCAGACCGTCCGCGACCAGCGGCTCGCGGCCTCGACGGCCACCGAGGACGGGATCCGCGCGCAGATCGTCCAGTGGGCGCTCTGGGGCGTGACGAACAGCGCGCGGATCGCCTACGGCCAGGGCTCGACCCGGTTCTCGGCGCTCGGCACGCCCGGCTCGCTGCCGCTCGCGGTCGACTGCTCGGCGTTCGCGACGCTCTGCTACGCGTGGGCCGGAGCGCCGAACCCGAACTTCCCCGGCAAGTACAGCGCCGCCGCCGGCGGCTTCACCGGCACGCTGCTCTCGCACTGCAAGCGCGTCCCGCAGGGCGGCACGAAGCCGGGCGATCTCGTCGTGTGGACGTCGCCGAGCAAGCCGAACGGATCGCACGCGGCGGTGATCGTCGCGACCGGCGCGAACCCGACGCTCGTCTCGCACGGAAGCGACGCCGGCCCGGTGAAGGTCAAGTTCTCCGACGAGGACGCGATCCAGCGGAAGCTGAACGGCGGCACCGCGACGGCCGTGTTCCTGAGCGCGTTCTGATCCTCGAGCGAACGGAGGTCACGATGGACTGGATCGAAGAGGCGGACGGGGTCTTCCGCGGCGGCGGGGTGAAGGGGCTCGGGCTCGCGGGCGCGCTGCTCGGGTTCGCCGAGCACCCGACGAAGCCGGTGAAGAAGTGGGTGAACGTCGCCGGCGCGAGCGCGGGCGCGATCATCGCCTGCTACCTCGCGACCGGTCACGACGCAACCCAGATGGTCGACCTGATGAAGAAGACCAACTTCTCCGAGTTCCAGGACTTCCCGCCCGGCGGCGAGTTCATCGGCGGCGGCCTCAACCTGCTGCGCAAGCACGGGCTCGCGCACGGCGAGGCGTTCCGCGAGTGGTTCTCGAACGAGCTCGGGCACGCCACCTTCAAGGACGTGAAGACCGCCGACGGCACCGGCTCGAGGCTGAAGCTGATCGCGGTCGACGTCACGAACCGCGACCTGCTCGTGCTGCCCGACGACCTCCCGAAGTACCGGCGGCCCGGCGAGGCGACCGCGATCGACCCGGACGAGTTCGAGATCGCCGACGCCGCGCGGATGAGCATGTCGATCCCGTACTTCTTCGAGCCGATCCAGCTCGTCCGCGACCGCGTCTGGATCGAGGAGGTTCGCGACGCGGACAGCCTCGCGCTCGGGCTCTGCGACCGGGGCGACTGCACGGCGGCGAACGCGGCCGTCGCCGCGGTGAACGGGGCGATCGCGGTCTTCCGCGAGCTCGTCGGGAAGGAGCTCGAGGCCGAGACGTCGGTGATCGTGGACGGCGGCACGCTCTCGAACTTCCCGGTCTGGCTGTTCGACGTCTCCGACGCCGGCAAGCCGCTGACGCGCCCGACGTTCGGCTTCACCCTCACCGGCGGCAAGGGCGTCGGCGCCGGCCTGAACCGGCTCGTCTCGCACGCGCCGTGGGCGATTCAGTTCGGCTTCGACATCTTCCACACCGCGCAGGAGGCCTGGGACGAGCGCTTCGTCTCGCACTCGACCCGCGTGCGCACCGTCACGGTCGACGCGGGCTCGGTCGGGACGACGCAGTTCGACCTCACGCCCGCGCTGCAGGACCTGCTGATCCAGAACGGCAAGGACGCCGCGAACAAGTTCCTCGCGAAGTTCGACCTGTCGGACTACGAGAACACGTACCACCGCGGCTTCGGGACGTCGGGGTCCTAGTCGAGTACCCTCCCTCGGCGTGCCTGGTGCGGCTCTCGCGGCACCCGCTTCCGCCCTCCGGGTGAGGATCGTCCGGCCGCGGCTGGGCGAGCGGGTTCGCCCTCGGCGGCTACGTCCTCGTCGCGTTCCTCTTCTTCGGCGTGCCCGCGCTCGGGCACGCCGGGCGCACGTACATCGGGCTCCCGAACGGCGATCCCGAGCTCGAGATCTGGGCCTTCGCGTGGTGGCCCCACGCGATCCTCCACGGGCAGAACCCGTTCGTCACGCACGCGATCTGGGCGCCGAGCGGCGTCAGCCTCGCGTGGCCGACGATGGCGCCCGGGCTCGTGCTCGCGTTCGCGCCGCTGACGCTCCTGCTCGGGCCGGTCGCGTCGTTCGACGTCGCGTCGGTGCTCATGCCCGCGGTGTCGGCGTGGACGGCGTTCCTGCTCTGCCGGCACGTGACGCGCTCGTTCTGGCCGTCGCTCGCCGGCGGGTACGTGTTCGGCTTCTCGGCCTACGAGCTCGGCCAGCTCCAGGGGCACATCCAGCTCTCGGCCGTCTTCCTGATCCCGCTCGTCGCGCTCGTCGTGCTCCGATTCGTCGAGGGCGACCTGACCGGCCGCGGACTCGCGTGGCGGCTCGGCGTCCTCGTCGGGCTCGAACTGACGCTCTCGACGGAGATCGCGTTCACGCTCACGCTCGCGCTGGCGACGGCGCTCGTGCTCGCGTTCCTGTTCGTGCCGGCGGGGCGGCCGCGGCTCCGCTCGATCCTGCTGCCGCTCCTCGCCGCGTACGGCATCGCCGTCGTCGTCGCGAGCCCGCTGCTCTGGTTCATGCTGACGAACTTCCACAAGGACCCGTTCAACCCGCAGTCGCCGACGCAGTACAGCGCCGACCTGCTGAACGCGATCGTCCCGAGCGACCTCGCCGCCGTCGGCTGGCGGTGGGCGCACGGGATCTCGCGGCACTACACGGCGTTCGAGACCGAGCAGGGCGCGTACTACGGCGTGCCGGCGCTCGCGATCGTCGTCTGGTTCGCGTGGCGCCGCCGCCGCGACCCGGCCGCGCGCTTCCTCGTCGCCGCCGTCGCCGTCGGGATCTTCCTCTCGCTCGGCTCGTGGCTGCACGTCCGCGGGAAGCAGGTCGTGACGCTGCCGTGGGAGCACATCAGCCCGCTGCCGCTCTTCTCGAACGTGCTCACGGTCCGCTTCTCGATGTACGTGTCGCTCGGTATCGCCGTGATCGTCGCGCTGTGGGCCGCCTCGCGGGCGCCGAGGTGGGCGCGCGTCGGGCTGCCGGTGCTCGCGATCCTCGCGCTCGCGCCGCACCTGCAGCGGTCGAGCTGGGCGACGACGACGCACGTTCCCGCGTTCATCGACAGCGGGATCTACAGGCGCTGCCTGCGGCCCGACGATCGCGTGCTGATCTTCCCGGCGATCTTCCACGGCAACTCGATGCTGTGGCAGGCCGACGCCGGCTTCCGGTTCCGGATGGCGAACGGCTACGTCGCCGCGATCCCGCCGAAGGCGTTCCTCTCGCCGCCGGGCGTGGCCGCGCTCGCGACGTACGGCGAGCTGCCCGGCACGAGCGTCGCGCCGCTCCGCGAGTACGCGCAAGCGGAAGGGCGTGACCGTGATCCTCGTCGAGAAGGGCCCCGAGGTCGGGTTCACGCACGGCCACTGGGTGCTGCTCCCGAACCGCTGGCCCGCGATCGCCGGGAAGCTCGCGCAGGGGCACGAGGTCGGCGGGCTGCTGATGTACCGGCTCGACGGCTCGCCGGCCTGCCGCGCGTAGCCCCCCGATAATCACCCTGTGCACGCGACGAGACTCGCCCGGCCCGGGCTCGGGCTGCCGCCAGGCCGCACCGCCGCGGGCGCGGTCGTCGGCGCGTACTTCGCCGTCCTCGTCGCGCTCGGCGGCTACGGGAGCTGGGGCCGGCTCGGCGTCCCCGGCTTCGGGAGCGGGCTCGCGTTCGGGGACCTCCGCAACGTCACGACCGCGTGGGAGTGCGTCCGCCGCGGGATCGCCGTGCTGCCGTTCAACCCGTGCGACCCGCAGCAGCGGCCGGCGAACTATCCGCGGCTCTGGCTCGTGCCGTCGTTCCTCGGGCTCGGCGAGAGCAGCACCGTCGCGCTCGGGATCCTCGTCGCGATCGCGTTCGTCGTCGCCGCGCTCGCGGTCGTTCCCGCGGCGGCGGGCGTGAAGGCGGGGCTGCTGTACGGCGCGGCGGTCTGCTCCCCGGCGGTGATGCTCGGCGTCCAGCGCGGGAACGTCGACCTGGTTCTGTTCGCGCTCGTCGTGCTCGCGGTCGTCGTCTCGACACGCCGGCTGCGCGGCTGGATCTGGGCGAACGCGATCGTCTTCCTCGCCGCGGCGCTGAAGCTCTTCCCGATCTTCGCGGCCGGCTTCCTCGTCCGCCGGGTCCGGCGCGGCGCACCGCCTGCGGCGACCGTGGCCGTGCTCGCCGGCTTCGCGATCTACGCGCTCGCGACGCTCGGGACGATCCGCGCGATCAACCGCGCGGTCCCGCAGAGCGACGTGCTCAGCTTCGGCGTCCGCCGCGTGAGCGAGTGGCTCGGCGCGGCGACGCGCGCGGAGTCGTCGCTGCGCGCGTGGGACGGGATCGTCGTCGTCGCGGTCGCCGCCGCCGTCGTGCTCTGCCGGCGCCGGCTCCGCGTCGAGCTGCCCGGCGGCGACGGCCGCGAGCTCGACCTGTTCTGGGCCGGCGCGTGCGTGTACGTCGGCTGCTACGCGCTCTTCCGGAGCTTCGACTACCGGCTCGTGTTCGCGCTGATGGCGGTGCCGCAGCTCACGCGCTGGGCCGGCGAGCGGAGTCTGCTCGCGACGGCGACGCTCGTCGCGCTCTTCGGCGCGCTCTGGCTCGACACGGCGTGGTCGGGCGTTCCGGTCGTCGGCGCGGCGCTCCACGGGTGGGAGCGCGCGACGCGCACGGGCGGTGTCGGCCTGCCGCTCGCCGTGATCTCGCAGGTCGCCCTCTTCGCCGGCCTCGCGGCGGGGCTCGTCGCGACCGCCCCGACCAGCCCGATCCGGCCGAGATGAGCGCGACGGACGCGACCGAGTCCGTCGGGGGCGAGTACGACGCGCTCGCACGCTCGTTCGACGAGTTCGCCGCCGAGGCCGACCGGTGGCGGGGGCGGACGCGCGGCTACCACGACCTCGTCACCGCGGTGTACCGGTCGATCGTCGCGCCGGGCTCGTCGGCGCTCGAGCTCGGGAGCGGCGACGGCGACCTGCTCGCCGCGCTCTCGCCGGAGGAGGGCGTCGGCGTCGACGTCAGCCCCGGCATGGTCGCGCTCGCCCGCGACCGCCACCCCGGGCTCCGCTTCGAGGTCGGCGCGGGGGAGGAGGCCGACCTCGGCGAGACGTTCGACTACGTCGTCCTCTCGGACGTGCTCCCGTACGTCTACGACCTGCACGCGCTCTTCCGCACCGTCCGCCGCCACTCCGGCGCGGAGACGCGCATCGTGATCCAGTCGTACAGCCAGCTCTGGCGGCCGGCGCTGTGGGTGCTCGAGACCCTCCGCCTGAAGCCGCGGAAGCCGGTGCGGAACTGGGTCGGCCCGAACGACGTCGAGACGTTCCTCCAGCTCGCCGGGCTCGAGTCGATCACGACCACGCGGCGGATCCTGCTGCCGCTGCGGATCCCGTTCGTCTCCGCGTTCTTCAACGGCTTCCTCGCGAACCTGTGGATCGTCCGGCACCTCTGCCTCACGTACTGGATCGTCGCGCGCGTGCGGCCGACGACCGAGCGGCGGAGCCTGAGCGTCTCCGTCGTCGTGCCCGCGAGGGACGAGGCGGGGATGGTCGAGCGGATCGTCGAGGAGACGCCGCGGCTCGGCACGCGCAGCGAGCTGATCTTCGTCGAGGGCCACTCGACCGACGGCACCCGCGAGCAGATCCTCCGGCAGGCCGAGCTCCACCCCGAGCGCGAGATCGTGTACGTCGAGCAGACCGGCCGCGGGAAGGGCGACGCGGTGCGCCTCGGCTTCGCGGGCGCGAAGTACGACGTGCTGATGATCCTCGACGCGGACCTCACCGTACGGCCGCGCGACCTCGCGCTCTTCCTCGAGGCGATCGAGACCGGCCGCGCCGAGCTCGCGAACGGCTCGCGGCTCGTGTACGGGATGGAGAGCGGCGCGATGCGCGGGCTCAACCTGCTCGGCAACAAGCTGTTCTCGGCGATCTTCACGGGGCTCCTCGGCCAGCCCGTGAAGGACACGCTGTGCGGGACGAAGGTGCTCGAGCGCGCGCGCTACGAGCAGATCGCGGCCGGGCGCTCGTACTTCGGCGACTTCGACCCGTTCGGCGACTTCGACCTGCTGCTCGGCGCCGCGCGGCTGAACATGAAGATCGTCGACGTGCCCGTCCGGTACCACGCGCGCACGTACGGCGAGACGAAGATCGCCCGCTTCCGCCACGGCTGGCTCCTCTTCCGGATGGCCTGGTTCGCGTTCCGGAAGCTGAAGGTCGAGATCTTCCGCTCGTCCTCGTAGACTCCGCTCGTCGTGCGGAGGCGACTGACGTGGCTCGTCACGCTGCCCCTTGCCCTGGCCGGGATCGAGGCGGCGCACGCGCTCGCGAACGCCGCGTTCGGGTCGCCGACCGAGGGAGAGGAGCTCTTCGCGAGCGCCCGCTCGGGCGCCGGGCTCCTGCCGCTCGCGGGCGCGCTCGCGCTCGCGGCCGTCCTCGTCGGGCTCGCCGGACGGGCGGCGCGGCCCGGCGGTACGCGGCCGCCGGCGCTCCCGTTCGCGCTGCTGCCGCCGCTCGGCTTCCTCCTGCTCGAGCTCCTCGAGAGCCTGCTCCACTCGGGCACGCCCCCGGCGCCGTCGGCGACGCTCCTCGCCGGACTCGCGCTCCAGGCGCCGTTCGCGCTCGCGGGATACCTCGCCGCGCGGGCGCTCCTCCGCCTCGGCGAACGTGCCGGCCGCCTGCTCGCACAGGCCCGCCCCGCGCCGTTCCGGCTCGCGCTCGCCGCGCCGCCGCGGGAGCTCCTCGAGCGCCGGCCGTCGGCCTCGCGCCGGCCGCACGCCCGCTCGGGTCGCGCGCCGCCGGCCTCGCCCGCCCCGGCCTGAGGCCGGGCCCGGTCGACGCATCCTTCGAGAAAGGACTCGAGATGGCACAGAGGCTCGGGCGCCCTCGCGGCGCCCTGCTCGCTCTCGCCGCGGCCGCCGCCGCGGTCGCGCTGGTCGTCGCCGCCGTCGCGCTCAAGCCTGCGGGCGGCGCGCGGGCCGCGGGCCCGACGGCCGGCATGGACATGAGCATGGAGGGCGCCGCGTACTGGAACGCCGTCGGCGGCGGCGCCTTCCACGCCACCGGCAAGACGCGGACGTACTACATCGGGGCAGACGAGGTCGTGTGGGACTACGCCCCGAAAGGCCGCAACGAGATCACCGGCAAGCCGTTCGACCAGGTCGCCGACACGTACGTGAAGTCCGGCCCGGCCCGCATCGGCTCGAAGTACCTGAAGTGCCTGTACCGCGGCTACACCGACGCGAGCTTCTCGCACCGGAAGGCGCGGCCGGCCGACGAGGACTACCTCGGCTTCCTCGGGCCGGTGATCCGCGCCGAGGTCGGCGACACGATCAAGGTCGTCTTCCGCAACGCGTGCCCGTTCCCGACGAGCGTCCACCCGCACGGCGTCTTCTACGAGAAGTCGAGCGAGGGCGCGCCGTACGACGACGGCACGAGCGGCAAGGACAGGGCCGACGACGCCGTCCCGACCGGCGGCCGGCACACGTACGTCTGGAAGGTGCCGGACCGCGCCGGCCCCGGCCCCGACGACGGCAGCTCGGTGATGTGGATGTACCACTCGCACGCCGACGAGATCTCCGACACGTACGCCGGCCTGATCGGGCCGATGGAGATCACCCGCCGGCGGGATGGCGCGGGCGGACGGCAGCCCGAAGGACGTCGACCGCGAGGTGTTCGCGCTCTTCTCGGTCATGAACGAGAACCTGAGCCCCTTCCTGCGGGACAACCTGCACCGCTTCGCGCAACCGCCGTTCCCGCACGACCTCGACGACGACGACTTCCAGGAGTCGAACCTGATGCACTCGATCAACGGCTTCGTGTTCGGGAACGGGCCGCTGATCACGGTGCGGAAGGGGCAGCGCGTCCGCTGGTACGTGATGAGCATGGGCACCGAGGTCGACCTGCACACGCCGCACTGGCATGGCAACACCGTGACCGTGAACGGGATGCGGATGGACACGATCAGCCTGCTGCCGGCGTCGATGGTCGTGGCCGACATGGTCCCGGACGACCCCGGGATCTGGCTCTTCCACTGCCACGTGAACGACCACATCCGCGCCGGGATGCTGACGCGGTACCGGGTGACGGAGTAGTCAGGAGAGGAGCGCGCGCAGCGCGGCGAGCGGCTCTTCCCGCACGCGGAAGTACGCCCAGCTCCCGCGCTGCTCGCGCTCCACGAGGCCGGCCCGGAGCAGCACCTTCAGATGGTGGCTGACCGTGGGCTGGCCGAGCCCGAGCGGCCCGGTCAGGTTGCAGACGCAGGCCTCGTGGCCGGGCTGGGCCTGGATCAGGCTGAGGAGCCGCAGCCGCGCCGGGACCGCCAGCGCCTTCAGCGCCGCCGCGAGCCGCTCCGCGTCCTCGGCCGCGATCGGCTCCTGGAGGAGCGGCGGGCACGAGGCCGCCATCGTCGCGATCGTCTGCACGGCTGCATATTGACAGACGTCGATGTCGTCGCCATCATCCGGCGCATCGATACCCGTCGATACCCGGAGGTCCTGTTCGTCTGCGTGCACAACGCCGGGCGCAGCCAGATGGCGGCGGGGCTCGTCACGCTCCGCTCGGCCGGGCGTGTCCACGTCCGCTCGGCCGGCTCCGCGCCCGGCGACGAGGTCAATCCCGCCGCGGTCGCCGCGATGGCGGAGCTCGGCGTCGACCTGAGCGAGGCGTTCCCGAAGCCGCTCACCGCCGAGGTCGTGCGGGCCGCCGACGTCGTGATCACGATGGGCTGCGGCGACGCGTGCCCGGTCTTCCCGGGCAAGCGGTACGAGGACTGGGAGCTCGACGACCCGGCCGGGCGCGACCTCGAGGCCGTGCGTCGGATCCGCGACGAGATCGACGAGCGCGTCCGCGTGCTCGTCGCCGAGCTGCTCCCGGACGGCTGAGCCGTGCCCGACCTCGCGCTCGCCCGCGTGCTCGCGGCCGAGTTCGTCGGCACGTTCGCGCTCGTCTTCGCCGGCTGCGGCGCGATCATGGTCGACTCGACGACGCACGCGCTCGGCCACCTCGGCGTCGCGCTCGCGTTCGGGCTCGTGATCATGGCGATGATCTACGCCGTCGGCCACGTGTCCGGAGCGCACTTCAACGCCGCGGTCACGTTCGGGTTCGCGCTGACGCGCCGGTTCCCGTGGCCGCGCGCGGCGTGGTACTTCGCGGCGCAGCTCCTCGGCGCGCTCGCGGCGGTGCTGCTCCTGCGCGCGTCGCTCGGCAACGTGGCCCACCTCGGCGCGACCTTCCCGTCCGGCTCGCAGGGCCAGTCGTTCACCTGGGAGCTCGTGCTGACCTTCTTCCTGATGTTCGTGGTGATGGCCGTCGCGACCGACACCCGCGCGGTCGGCGAGGCGGCCGCGATCGCGATCGGCGGCACGATCGCACTCGACGCGATCGTCGGCGGCCCGGTCTCGGGCGCGTCGATGAACCCGGTCCGGTCGCTCGCGCCGGCGCTCGTCTCGGGCGACCTCCACGCGCTCTGGCTCTACATCGCCGCGCCGCTCGCGGGAGCCGCGGCGGGCGCGCTCGCCTACCAGCTCGTGCGCGGCGAGCCGGTTTGACAGCGGCGGGCCCGCCCGGTTAACTCGCGCCAGCGACTGCACGCCGGGAAAGGGGGGCGCGGTGCACGATCCCGGGGAAGGTTTGCTGCGGCTGGAGGTCGACGTCTTCGTCCTCGTCGGCGTGCGCCTGTACCGGGACGGGATCTCCGACGCGCTCGCGCGCGACGAGCGCTTCCGCGTCGTCGGCGGGGCGGCGTCGCTCGACGCCGCGTGCTCGCAGCTCGGGCGGCTCGCCCGGCTGCCCGACGTCGCGCTCGTCGACCTCGGCCTGCCGGAGGGAGCGGGGGCGACACGCGCGCTCTGCGCCGGCTGGCCGGGCGTGAGCATCGTCGCGCTCGCGGTCCCGGAAGCCGACGAGCCGGTGCTCGAGCTCGCCGAGGCCGGCGTCGCCGGGATCGTGACGCGGGAGGCGAGCCTCGCCGAGGTGCTCGACGCGGTCGAGGCGGCGGCGCGCAGCGAGGTGCTCACCTCGCCGGCCGTGACCGCGGTCCTCCTCCGCCGCGTCGCCTCGCTCGCCGGAGAGCGCCGCGCCGCGGACGCGACGCTGACGCGGCGCGAGCGCCAGATCGTCGGCCTCATCGGCCGCGGGCTCTCGAACAAGGAGATCGCCGGCACGCTCCGGATCGAGGTGCCGACGGTGAAGAACCACGTGCACAACATCCTCGAGAAGCTGCACGTGCACCGTCGCGCGGAGGCCGTCTCGGCCGCCCGCGACCGCGGCGAGATCGACGCCGCGTAGATCCCGGCGCCGGAGGATCCAGGTCCTCCGGCTGGACCGAATCCGGGCCCTTCGATCCATTCACACGGCGCCGGCCGACACGGAGACTCGCCGCAGGCCCTCGAGGGGGAAGCCCGCTTGGAGCGCACCCGCATCGTGCTCATAGACATGTCACCCCTGCTACGGGAGATCGTTCGAGAGACGCTCGCCCGCGAGCCGGACCTCGACGTCGTCGCGGAGCACGAAGCCGGAGTCGACGTCCGGGCCGCCGTCGAGCGGAACGACGCCGACTTCGTGATCGTCGGCTCCGACGCGAACGCCGACGCGGCGGTCAGCTCGCTCGTCGCCGCCGACCGCGGCGTCCGCGCGCTCGAGCTCCGGTCGGACGGCCGCGAGAGCGTCCTCTACGAGCTCCGGCCGCACCGCGTCGCGCTGGGCGAGATCTCGCCCGAGGCGCTCCTGCACACGATCCGCGCGGCGCCCACGTGGAACGCCGAGCCCTGATGGACGAAACGAGCGAACGGAGGTCGGTCCGATGCCACCAACCCTGACGTTCCCCGGCGTCTACGTCGAGGAGATCCCGAGCGGCGTCCACCCGATCACCGGCGTGGCCACCTCGATCACCGCGTTCGTCGGCTACACCGAGCGCGGCCCGGCGAACGAGCCCACGCTCGTCCTGAGCTTCTCCGACTTCAACCGCGTCTTCGGCGGGCTGTGGTCGCAGAGCACGATGAGCCAGGCCGTCCAGCAGTTCTTCCTGAACGGCGGGAGCACCGCGCTGATCGTGCGCGTCGTGCACCTCTCCGGGGGCACCCCGGCTGCGACGGGAACGGTCACCGTCGGGACGGCCGACACGATGGACCTCGACGCCGTGAGCCCGGGGACGTGGTCGTCGAGCCTCCTCGTTCGCGTCGACCACGACACGCAGGACCCGAGCTCGACGACGCAGTTCAACCTCTCGGTCAAGGACACGAGCACCGGCGCCGTCGAGGTCCTCCGCAACCTCACGCCGACGCCGGCGCTCGCCGCCCTGATCGAGCAGCAGTCGAACCTCGTCCGCGCGACGACGACACTGCCGACGGCGCGGCCCGACGCGCACGCGGCGATCACTCCTCCGGGCGGCGACCCGTTCGACCCGAACGAGCCGACGCGGTACACGGCGTTCCCGGCCGTTGGCGCCGCAGGCGCGGGCGTCGACGGCGACCTGAACGAGGCCGACATCTTCCCGACGACGGAAGACACGGGCATGTACGCGCTCGCGAGGGCCGACCTCTTCAACCTGCTCTGCATCCCGCCGATCCAGCCGGCGTCCAGCACGGACACGGCCCGCGTGCTCGATCCGACCTCGGTCGCGGCGGCCGCCCAGTTCTGCGCGGCTCACCGCGCCGTCCTCATCGTCGACGCGCATCCCGACTGGACGGCCACGTCGCAGATCACGGGCGGCGGCATCGACCTCGACAACCGCGTGGGCTCGATCGCGTCGGACTTCCGCAAGAACGCCGCTCTGTACTTCCCGTACTTCCGGGCGCCCGACCCGGAGCAGGGGGGCCTGATCGCGGACTTCCCGCCCTGCGGCGCGGTTGCGGGCGTGATGGCGCGCACCGACTCGAGCCGCGGCGTCTGGAAGGCGCCGGCCGGGCTCGACGCGGGAATCGGCGGGATCACCGAGCTGAAGGCGAAGCTGGCCGACGGCGACAACGGCGTCGTCAACCCGCTCGCCGTGAACTGCCTGCGGACGTTCCCCAACGTGGGCACCGTCGTCTGGGGCGCGCGGACGCTCGCCGGCGCCGACGCGCTCGCCTCGGAGTGGAAGTACCTGCCGGTCCGGCGGACGGCGCTGTTCCTCGAGGAGTCGCTGTACCGCGGCACGCAGTGGGTGGTCTTCGAGCCGAACGACTCGCCGCTCTGGGCGCAGATCCGGCTCAACATCACCTCGTTCATGACCACGCTCTTCCGGCAGGGCGCGTTCGCCGGGACGACGCCGCGCGACGCGTTCTTCGTCAAGTGCGACGCGGAGACGACGACGCCGGACGACGTCAACAACGGGATCGTCAACATCGTGGTCGGCTTCGCGCCGCTGAAGCCGGCCGAATTCGTCGTGATCCAGATCCAGCAGCTGGCAGGCCAGACAGGGGGTGCGTGATGGCGCAGTTCACCGTCAACGCGCAGCGGTTCGACCCGTACAAGAACTTCAAGTTCCGGGTCAAGTGGGACGGCCGCTACGTCGCGGGGGTCAGCAAGGTCGGCGCCCTCAAGCGCACGACCGAGGTGGTCGAGCACCGCGAGGGCGGCGACCCCTCGACGAGCCGCAAGTCGCCCGGGCGCACGAAGTACGAGGCGATCACGCTCGAGCGCGGGATCACGCACGACACCGACTTCGAGGCGTGGGCGAACCGCGTCTGGAACTTCGGCTCCGGGCTCGGCGCGGAGGTGTCGCTGAAGAACTTCCGCAAGGACGTGCTGATCGACGTCTACAACGAGGCCGGCCAGCTCGTGCTCTCGTACAAGGTGTACCGGGCCTGGGTCTCGGAGTTCCAGGCGCTGCCCGACCTCGACGCGAACGCGAACGCCGTCGCGATCCAGCACATCAAGCTCGAGAACGAGGGCTGGGAGCGCGACCTGGCCGTCACGGAGCCCAGCGAGCCGCAGTTCGACGCGCTGTAGGGGCGGCGATGGGGGTCCGCACGCTCTCGCCGACGGCGACGCTCGACCTCTGGCAGGCGGCCGACGGGCGCCCGCCGGCGGAGCGCTCGCTCGTGCTCGCCGCATCGGGTGGTGAGGGCGGCGAGGAGCCGGGTGTGCTCGAGCGGCTGCCGCTCGGGCGGCGCGACGCGCGGCTGCTCGCGCTCCACGCCGCGCTCGGCGGCCGGGAGTTCGAGGCGACCGCGCCGTGCCCGGCGTGCGGCGAGCTGGCGGAGTTCTCGGTCGACCCGGACGGGCTGCCCGGCGCGGACGTCGAGGCGCCGACGCCGCTCGAGCTCGCCGGCTTCTCGGTCTCGTGGCGTCCGCCCGACAGCGCGGACGTCGTGGCGGCCGCGGCCGCCGGCGACGCGGCGGCGGCCGAGCGCGTCCTGCTCGCGCGGTGCGTGCTCGCGGCGACCGGGCCGGACGGCGAGGTCGCCGGGCCCGACCTGCCGGAGGACGTCCGCGAGGCGCTCGGCCGCGCGATGGCCGAGGCGGACCCGCTCGGCGAGGTGCTCGTCGACGTCGCGTGCCCCGCGTGCGAGACCGTGTTCGTCGCCGACCTCGACGTCGCCGGCTTCGTCTGGGCCGAGCTCCGCGTGCGCGCCCGCAGCCTGCTCCACGAGGTCGACACGCTCGCGCGCGCGTACGGCTGGACGGAGCCGGAGGTACTCGCGCTGGCCGAGCCGCGGCGGGCCGCGTACCTCGAGCTCGCGCGGGAGGCGGCGCCGTGACCGGTTTCCTCGCCCGCGTCGCGGCGCGGGCCGTCGGCCAGGCGGCAGTCGCGCGCCCGCGGCTTCCGGCGCTCTACGAGGCGCCCGCCCCGGGCGGGCTCGAGACGATCGACCTCGAGGTCGCGGCGCCGCGCGCCGCAGCAGGACCGGTCGCGCTCGTGCCGCCGCCTGACCCGGCGGCGCGGCGACCGGACCCGGCCCGGGCGCCTGCACCGCCTGCCGAAGCCGATCCTCCGGGAACGCGCGTCACGGTGAGGGCCGCGCCCACCGGGAGGCCGCGGCGCGAACCCGAGCCGTCCAGGTTGTTCCCGGAACCGTCCGGCGACGACGGACCGGAGGCGGTCCCGGCCGCCGAGCCGGGCCTCCGGGCGGCGGTCGCCGCGGCCGCGCCGCTCGTCGAAGCAGCGGCGTCGCCCGACGCGCCGATCGCGCGTGCGACTCCCGCGCCGGAGCAGATCCACGGCTTCGACCCGAATTTCCATTTCGTCGGGATGACGTTCAATCCAGAGCCGTTCACCGACATGAAGGACAAGTACTTCCTGCTGAACGGCCGCAGCTACCCGGACACGGTGAACCCGAAGCCGATGTACACGCAGGTCGCCGACGGCTCGAACCATTATTCGCAACCCTTGCCCGCGATCGTCAACATTCCCGCGGGCGGCCGTGCGTTGCTGCGCATCTCCGACCTGGATGTGACCGAGTTCCAGACGCTCGCCTCGCTCGGCATACCGATGCAGGTTATCGCCATCAATGCGCGGCTGCTGCGCGACCAGACGGGAAGCAACCTGTACTACAACACGAACTCGGTCACCCTGGGCGGCGGTGAATCGGTCGACGTCATTCTCGATGCGACCGACGTGACGAAATATCCCAAGGGCAGCGTGTACTACCTGTACACGCCGAATCTCGATCACTTGTCAAACGACGCCGAGAACTTCGGTGGCCTGATGACCGAAGTCCATATCATTTAGGAGAGCGGCAATGAGGCACCTTTATTCACGATATCGGAGTGCGGTCATGCTGCTGTCGCCGGCCGTTGCAGTCGTCATGACCACGCTGCTCACGACTGCGGCCAACGCCGCGGCTCCGGGCATCGAGGCCGCTAGTCCGAGCAATGCGAACACGACCTTCAATTTAGTTGCGCAGGACAGTTACATCACCCAACCCGACGGGCAGATGGTCTATTCCTGGGGCTACGGCTGCTTTAACCGGCTTTAAACCGACGTTTGTGCAGTCCATGCCGGGCAACGCATGCCCGACCATGCAAATCCCGGGCCCCACTCTGATCGTGACGGAGGGGCAAGTGGTCACCGTGAATCTGACGAACAAGCTGCCGGCGGCGGCGGGAAGCACGTCGATGCTTTTCCCTGGTTTCCAGGTGACGACGACCGGAGGAACCGCGGGCCTATTGACCCAGGAAGCCACAACCAATGCCACGGTGACCTATACCTTCACGGCTTCGACGCCCGGCACGCATACCTATTACAGCGGCACACAGAGCGACCTGCCTGGGTCTGAAAATGCGGGCATGTATGGAGCGATCATCGTTCTGCCGAAAACGTACCCGGGGTATGCAGCTCCGGGCTCGCGGCCAAGAATCTAACGGCGGAGACAACCAGCGGCGAAACCGACTTCCGGCTCGCAAAGGCTGCCTACGACCACCCCGATAGCTGCTACGACCGAGAATATTTATTCCCAGTTCTCGGAAATGGACCCCGTCATCCATTCGCAGGCTCTGGCGCAGATCGGCAATGTGTGCACCAACACCGCGGGCTGCATGCAGGTGGCGACCGAACCCTACCACCCCGCCTATTTCATGGTGAACGGACGCTCCATGCCCGACGACATGGACACCAACTATGCAGTCCAATACCCGCACCAGCCATACAACGGCAATCCGCACATGCATCCGGGCGAATTGGTGCTGCTCAGAATCATCGGCAACGGCCGCTGGCAGCATCCCTTCCATGAGCATGGCAACCATGTCCGCGTTTTGGCGCGCGACGGGAACTTGATCCTCGCGCAGAGTGATACGACCAAGCTCGCGGGCCCGCTGCTGTTCACCACGACGACCACGCCCGGCCTGACCATGGACGGGATCTTCTACTGGACGGGCCGAGGCTTGAATTGGGACGTCTATGGGCACGGGTATTCCGGCGATCCCAATGGTGCCGCTTTGACGTGCGATGCCAACGGTTATTACACGGCGGATGCCACGAAGCCCAACTACTACGAATGGTGCGCGGACCACAACAAGGCGCTCGAACAGCATCCCTTCGGCACCGTCGCGAGCGGCGGTCCGGTGACGTTGCCGGATGCAAACTATATGACCAACGGCGCATGGTTCGGCGGCAGCCCCTATCTCGGACCGGATGCCACCATGCGCGCGACGTCGCCCACTGGGACGACGCCGCCCTTGGGCACGGTCGCGAATTCACCCAGCGGCGAGGCGGGATTCGCCTTCATGTGGCATTCGCATAACGAACGAGAAATCACCACCAATAATATTTTCCCGGGCGGAATGATGATGATGATGCTGGTCGATCCCCGGGTCTTCGCTATCAACGAAGCGAATTAAGGTCGAGGGAGACATATGATGCGATTCAAGTCACTCACGTCGGTCCTGTCTTCAGCGGGACTCGCGGCCACCGCTCTCCTACTGACAACGGGGGCCGTGCACGCCCAGTCCGTCAACTTGACGGCGGGCAGCACGATGGCTGCGCTGCCCAACGGACAAACCGTTCCCATGTGGGGCTATACCTGCAACGGAGCCACCGGCGCAACTTGCGCGGCGGCGAATCCGAACGCGGGCACGAACTGGTCGCCGATCGTCATCACCGTCGCACCCGGAAATTTGACCATCAACTTGACCAATAATCTTACCTTCACCGCGGGCACCGGGACCAACAGCGTGCCCACTTCGCTGGTGATCGTCGGCCAGTTGGGCGGCGGTCTTGGAAACACGGCGACGAAGAGCGCCGCCGTCGTGCATGCGACCCAGAATGCCACCTGGCCAATCGCCGGGGATGCCACGGGTCCGCAATTCACGCCTCCCGTTCAAGGGCCGCGCGTGCAATCGTTCTCCACAGAAGTACCGGGCACCACCCCGGCGACTACCACCGCCTTGACCTGGACCAACCTCAAACCCGGCACGTATCTCATCGAGTCGGGCACGCATCCCTCCATTCAGGGTGCCATGGGCCTGTATGGCGTATTGGTCGTGACGACCATTCCCGCCGGCAGTTCCCCGGGCACCGCGTATCCTGCGGTCACCTACAACGCCGAAATTCCGTTGGTGCTGAGTGAAATCGACCCCTTGCAAAACTCCACCGTGGCGGCGGCTGTGACCACCGTGGGATTCACGGAGACGGCGGTGTGGTCGGGTCAGCCCAACGGCTGCGGCAATCCCTCGTCCGCCACCTATCTCACCTGCTATCCCCCTGCAGTGAATTACGACCCGCGCTACTACCTGGTCAACGGCGTGGCCTTCGATAGAAGCGCGGTCGTTGCCGGTGCCTCGCCGTCGTTGTTCGCCACGACTCCTGCTGCCAATGTGACGGGCACGGTGCTGGTGCGCTTCGTCAACGCGGGCCTCCGCATGCACGTCCCCGCGATCGTCGGCGCGCA
This sequence comes from uncultured Actinomycetes bacterium, assembly GCA_963729135.1. Taxonomy (GTDB): domain Bacteria; phylum Actinomycetota; class Thermoleophilia; order Gaiellales; family Gaiellaceae; genus PALSA-600. Next base: position 829 of record CAVSMT010000004.1, on the reverse strand, counting down.
AACTCAAACGGGATCCCCGACGGTGCCCACTCCGGGCTTCTCGCTCATCGCGGAAGACGGCAACGTGCTCCCGGGCATACCGCGAATTCAAAACGAAGTGTTTCTGGCTGCGGGCAAGACTTACGACGTGATGGTCAATGCGCCGGCGGCCGGTGCCCCAGCCCTTCCTGTGTTCGACCGCCAGTTGAGCCTGTCGGCAAACAACCAGCGCGACGGGGGCATGTTGGCCTATATCGGCGCCAACGGGGGCGTGGCGCCGGCGGCTGCCAGCGCCGCAACCGGCGCAACTGCGGTCGCCGACGCGTACTGGTACGTCCCCGGAATCTCCCTCAACGTTTTGGATCGCGGCAAGGGTCTGATTTCGAACGACATCAATGTGTATGGCGTGGTGTTGGTCACGCCGCCGACGAATGGCACCGTGACCCTCAATTCCGACGGGACGTTCACTTACGTGCCGGCTGGCACTGGGGCTGATTCATTCACCTATTGCGCCAACACCTCCGCGGCAACGGCCGCGACTTCATGCCCGAGCAATCTGCTGGCTACCGTCAGCTTGGCGGCCTGCAACGCAGGCACATGCCTCGGCGGTCCGCCTGTGGTGACCGGTGCAACTTACACCAGCAACGTTGCATCAATATTCCAGCTCGGCGCGCCGGGCGTGCTGTTGAACGATAAGGATCCCGCCGGACATCCGTTGACCGCGGTCCTCATGCGCGGGCAGCGCTTCGGGCGGCACGGTCACCCTGAATCCGGACAGCTAACTCACCGCGGCCCCGGGCACGGTCCCCACAGGAGCGGGAACCGCCACGGTCAGCTTCAAATACACTGC
>CAVSMT010000003.1:0-372980 GCA_963729135.1 uncultured Actinomycetes bacterium | reverse complement strand
AGCTCGACTGTTTGTTCGGACCGAATGCGGGCAATTGTAACTCCGCTAGCAGGGACGGCGATGCTTTTGTAAAGTGGTCTATCCCGCGGGCCAGGAGTTCCGGATCAGTCAGATGCACTGAAATAGCCTCAGCCGGCCGCCGTTCATCCAAGCGCGACATCTTTTCTTTGTACTTGCTGATCCGGTCGAATAGATCGGATATCGCGATTACCACGTCGATCTTTGAACCCAAACCGGCAGTCGGATCATCCGCCTTGTGGTCAGGAGCGAATACAAGCGGGCATGCCCAATGCTGGCGTCTTTTGGCGGCTAGAGCTTCAGCAATTCCTTGCTAGGATTTTGCCGGACTAATAGGGAGGGAGCAGATGCCAATCTTCCTGGACCGTCACGATATGGTCGAATCTTCGGCGAAGGAAGTTGCCAAACTGCACGTCAAGGACTTGGAAGTCCAAGACAAATACGGAGTGAAGTTTCTGACGTATTGGTACGATGCTGAACGTCGAACGACATTCTGTCTTTTGGATGCACCAGATAAGGAGACAGCCGACAAGGTCCATGCAGAGGCCCATGGACACGTGGCCAACGATATGATCGCCGTGGATCTGTCGGCTGTCGAGGCTTTTCTCGGTCGCATCCAGGATCCGCTCTCGGCAAAAACGGTGCCGATCAACGAATCAGCCTTCCGCGCCATCATGTTCACGGACATGGTCGGTTCGACCGAGATGACGGTGCAACTCGGCGATACGATGGCGGTGGAGCTGCTCAGGGCTCACGATGCGATCATCCGGCGGTGTTTGGAACACTATCGCGGCTCCGAGGTAAAACATTTGGGCGACGGCATTATGGCGTCATTCGACGACGCACCGGCTGCGGTCGCGTGTGCAATTGAGATTCAGGAGAAACTCGCATCCTATAACAAAAACAGTGAGAGCCCGATCCATGTAAGGATCGGCATACATGCCGGCGAACCCGTCGAGGAAAGCGATGATCTTTTTGGTTCGGCGGTGCAAATGGCGGCTCGAATTTGTGATATTGCCCAAGCAGACGCGATCCTTGTATCTCGTGAGATCAGGGATGCGTGTACCAGTGTCGATCTGGAGTTTGCGCCAGCGGGTTCTGAAACGCTGAAGGGATTTTCAGAGCCGGTTCCGCTGTTTTCCCCGGCTTATTGATGCGGGCACCGCTCTCTGAAACACGTGAGAAATCGTCGGCGCGAATGTCCGGATGTGGCACCACTTGGACCTGCCGGGATGTCCGCCGTGTGGTCGCTATCGGTTTCAACAAAACCTCAGGGCCACGGTGCCACGATCTAGTGCAGTACAGGGTTAGGGAGCAAATAAACCTATCTCTTTCTTCTTTAGAGTTTGTCGAGATACATCGCGTTGATGCGGTCCGCCGAGCCGCTTGTGTTCGCCCTGCAGCCGGCGGCACCCCCGTGCTCGCGCCACTCATCGCTGTGGCTTGCTTGGAGCGACTTCCGCACCCATTCCAGCACCTCATCGTCGAACCGGAGCCGGCCAAGCAATTCGGTAAACTGCTTCTCCAGGACCTCCTCGCGCACGTACCTGCGGCGGCATGGTGCTTTGAACCTTCCGCCGCAACGCGGTTTGAATGTTACTGGAACCTCTATACGTGGGCGACAGGGTGGTGGTGGTGTTTGAAGCCATTGGGGACGACAAGGTGCGCGTCAACCGGCACCGGCAGCCCCCCGGCTCGCCGATTGTGTCCTCATATTCGGCCAACAGCAATTTCGCGTCCTTCTCAATCTCATCTTCAGTCAAATATTTGACCTTGATTGCCATCCGTTTGCATCCTCATCTACATTTTCAGAAGCTGTGACAACGTACCTGCGGAATTATTTCTGCTTGATCTTCTGTGCCTGACTAACGAGTTTCTCCATCTCCTCGGCAGTGAATCCCCTCGCCGTGCGCAACAGCGCGGTCATTTGCTTCTAATACCGCCTTAGTGATTTCCTCGACGAACAGTGGGATGCCGTCAGTGCGCTCGACCTGCCTAATGCTCTCCGGCAGCGACTTGTTGCCGGTGAGCCAGTCGATCAGGGAAGCGTTTTCGCGTTCGCCGAGGCGATTGAGACTGGGTGCAGTGACATAGGGTCGTCCGATCCAGGGCGGCTCGAACTCGGGACTACCTCGGTGCAGACCGCAGCCCCCTGACTGCAGTTTCTGACGGTGTAACCCTGGTCGGCTGCGGAACCGTTCAGGGCGAGCGCGGCTACCAGAGCCGCCGTTGCGACGAGCACGAAGGCGAAACGTCTCATCCCTCTCCTTTCACGACTGTCCGGGAGTGGTCCTGCGGCGACGCTTCGCCAGGGCATGCGCTCGTCGCCGAGCGGGCGCACCCGTACCTCCCACGGGCGCGCCGGATTCCGACGCAACCGCATCACGGCGGCATATACCCCTCGGCGCACCCTTGTCAAGCCGCGCACTAGACTCGCCGTCGATGGCCTCGCTCGCGGCTGAGACGATCGCCGCCGACGCTCGCGGCGAAAGCCCCCACTGGGCGCAGGCGCTGCGCGATCCGCCGGAGTGGGAGCCGATCTTCTCGCCGCTGGCCCCGCGCCCCTTCACCCTCGGGCTCGAGACGGTGTACGAGGCCTATCTCGTCCACTACGGCGAGTCGCGGCTCTTCCGCTCGCTCGGTGCGGAGGAGCGCGTGCTGCTCGGCGACTACCTGTACGCGCACGGCCTCGTCCGGATCGCCGAGGCCGGCGGCGTCGACGCCGTCGCGGCGATGGCCGACTGATCGCGACGTGCGCGGCGCTGCGCGCGGCGCACGCGGACGGTGACGGCGACGCGTGGGTGGCGGCGGCGCGGCGGCTCGGCGGCGACCCGGGCGCCGCGCGATCGCGCACGCGCTCGCCCGCCACTGCGTTAGAGTCGCGCCGTGATCTTCGACGCTGCATCGACGGCAAGCACGTCGTGATCGGGATGCTGATCGTGGGCCTGATCTTCCTGGGCACGATCGGGATCGGCGAGCTCACGAAGTGGCGCGGGCACCGTCGGGAAGCGCGCAAGAACGCGGCGCGCACCTACTAGATGAGTGGTTCCACGGGTTCAGGCCGTGTAGTCGGCGAGGGCGCGTGGTGGTCGGCCGAGGCGGTGGTTGAGGCTGATCGCGGCGGCGAGGGCGAGGGAGCGTGTTTTGATGCGGGTTCCGAGGCCGTTGAGGGTGCGGGCGCCGTGTCGTTTGAGGGTGAGGAGGTCTTTGCAGGTCTGGAAGATCGACTCGATCCGTTGCCGGATCGGTGCGAGGTGAGGGCCGCGTGCGGGCTCGTCTTTGCGGCGTGGAGGGACGATCGTGGCGTCGAGTTCGGCGGCGAGCTGTTCGAACTCGCGTCCGGCGTAGCCTTTGTCGCCGACCACGAACAGGTGCCCGTCGCGCTGGCAGCGTTGGAGCAGGGTGAGGCAGACGTCGCGTTCGGGCGTCTTGGGCGAGGTCAAAAGCAGCGCCCGCGGGGTCCCGTCGACGGCGAACAGGCCGTGGAGGCGGAAGCCCCAGAAGTAGCGGCTGTGGCTGGCGCAGTAGCCGTAGTCGGCGGCGTCGGCGAGCTGGCTGCGCCTGGTCGTCTCGACGCTACGGGCGCACTCGACCGGGGTCGAGTCGACCAGCACGAGGTTGTCGTGGAAGCCGGGGCTGTCGCTCGCGAACACCGTGGTCAACCACTCGATCGTGTCGCTGAGCCGTTCACGCCGCTTCAAGTACCCCGTCCGGTTGGGCAGCTTCGGGAACAGCTGGGCAAGCTGCTTCCGCGCCCGCTTGAGGAAACGCGCGTCGGACGGGATCCCCATGATCGCCTGCGCGACACAGAGCGTGACGACCTCCGCGTCGGTCAGGATCCGCCTGGCGTTCTTCGCCGGCTCAGGCAGGAGATCGTCAGCCGTGCAGAACACCGCAATCAGCAACAGGTCGAGGTCGGCGAGCATCGTGTCCCTCCCGGATCGACGGTGCAAACAGGCACCGCCGACTTCGACCTGACTGCTACCGGCCCCTACCCCCGAGCCGCAGCCTCGGCCGTGGAACTACTCACTAGGTTCGCGCCGGTGGCCCCTTCGGCCGACCTGCGCGAGTGGATCGCCCTCCTCGAGCGCGAGGACGAGCTCGTCCGCGTGGGCGTCGAGGTCGACCCGCACCTCGAGGTGACCGAGATCGTCGACCGCACGGTGAAGGCCGGCGGGCCGGCGCTCCTCTTCGAGCGGGCGAAGGGCAGCGAGCACGCGCTGCTCGTGAACCAGTTCGGGACCGAGCGCCGGATGTGCCTCGCCTTCGGGGTCGAGCGGCTCGACGACGTCGCCGCGAAGCTCGCGAACGTGCTCGAGATGCAGCCGCCGGAGGGCCTCGCCGACAAGCTGCGCGGCCTCAAGCAGCTCAAGTCGATCGCCGACTCCCGGCCGAAGCGTCGTCCGGAGCGGCCCGTGCCAGGAGGTCGTGCTCCGCGGCGACGAAGTCGACCTCGGGCAGCTGCCGGTGCAGACGTGCTGGCCGGGCGACGCGGCGCCGTTCATCACCCTGCCGGCCGTGATCACCCGCGACCCGCGCACCGGCGGCCGCAACGTCGGCATGTATCGGCTCCAGGTCGTCGGTCCGCGCGAGACCGCGATGCACTGGCAGCTCCACAAGGACGGCCGCGCCGACTACCTGTTCAGCGAGGGCCGGATGGAGGTCGCGGTCGCGCTCGGACTCGACCCGGTCACCGCGTACAGCGCGAGCGCGCCCCTCCCGAAGCACATCGACGAGCTGATGTTCGCCGGCTTCCTCCGCGGCGAGGCGGTCGAGCTCGTGAAGGGCGTCACGGTCGACCTCGAGGTCCCGGCGAGCGCGGAGATCGTGCTCGAGGGCTACGTCGAGAAGGGCGAGCTCGTCGACGAGGGCCCGTTCGGCGACCACACCGGCTACTACACGCCGACCGAGCCGTTCCCGCTCTTCCACGTCACGGCGATGACGATGCGGCGCGGCGCGATCTACCCGTCGATCGTCGTCGGCAAGCCGCCGCAGGAGGACGCGTGGCTCGGCAAGGCGACCGAGCGGATCTTCCTGCCGGCGATCCGGGCGAGCGTGCCCGAGATCGTGGACTACGACCTGCCGGTCGCCGGCGCGTTCCACAACTGCGCGATCGTGTCGATCCGCAAGGCGTTCCCCGGCCACGCGCGGAAGGTGATGCACGCGGTCTGGGGGCTCGGCCTCCTCTCGCTCACGAAGGCGGTCGTCGTCGTCGACGCGCACGTCGACGTCCACGACTACGAGCAGGTCTTCTTCTACGTGGGCGCGAACGTCGATCCCGCCCGCGACGTCGTCCTCGCCGACGGGCCGGTCGACCACCTCGACCACTCCTCGACGCTCCAGTTCCTCGGCGGCAAGATCGGGATCGACGCGACGGCGAAGGGGCCCGACGAGGGCGCCCGCGAATGGCCGCCCGAGATCGAGATGAGCGACGAGGTCCGCGACCTCGTCACCTCGCGCTGGGATGCGTACGGGATCCCCTCGGATCCCTCTGCAGGAAACGGATCGATCCGTCATAGTTGGCGCCGGTTGTCACGACCCTGAGGCGATCGCACCGACGTGGATTCGAGCCGTGAACACCCATATCGCGCCGGCCGGAGCATCTGGCCGTGGGGGATCGCCTTGGGGATCCTCACGACCCTGGCCGGGATCGCGTTCTCGTGGGAGGCCGCGGCCGTCGGGCTCGTCATCACCGCCGTCTGCGTCTTCTTCTGGGTCCGGAAGCTGACCCGGACGCGCGAGCTCCTCGAGGCCGAGGAGGTCGAGGCCGAGCGAGAAAGCGGCGGCGGCCGACCCGGGCTACCAACCGGCGGAGTCGCCGCGCTACGGGCGCGCGGCGTTCCTCGGTGTGACCACGCTCGGCCTCTCGCAGGTGATCGGCGGCGTGATCACGCTGCCGGTGCTCGGCTTCATGGTGCTGCCGCCGTTCCTGAAGCAGCACTGGAAGGACGTCGACCTCGGCAAGCTCGCCGAGTTCCCCGAGAACAAGTGGATCGTGGTCACGTTCCTCGCCGACCCGGTGCAGGGCGAGGTCTCGCGCAAGACGGCCTTCGTCCGCAACAACGGCTTCCTCGGCAAGCAGCCGAGCTACACGATCATCTCGAACCACTGCGCGCACCTCGGCTGCCCGGTGCAGCCGAGCGCGCCGCTGAGCCCGAAGCCGACGGAGTACAAGGGCGTCACGCTGATCGAGCTGGAGACGACGCCGTCGGGCTTCGGCTGCCCGTGCCACGGCGGCCAGTACGACATCGAGGGCAACCGCACCGCCGGGCCGCCCGTGCGGTCGCTCGACCGCTACTCGTTCTCGATCGTGAACGACCACCTCTTCCTCGGCACGCCGTACTCGGTCGGCAAGGTCGTCGGCACCGGCGCCGACGCGAAGATCTACAAGTACAAGCGCGAGTACCCGGGGATCCCGGTGGACGGGATCGAGTCCTGGCTGTACCCGATCACGCCGCCGACGGGCTGATGGCGACGCGGCGCGCAACCCGGCAGGAGCAGATGCAGCAGGCGGTCGTCTACCCGCTGGACTGGATCGAGGAGCGCTCCGGGCTCGTCGGCGGGGTGAAGTTCTTCCTCTTCCGGAAGGTCCCGAGCGACGTCAACTGGTTCCAGACGCTCGGCTCCGCGACCCTGACCGCGTTCATCGTCCAGGCGCTGACGGGCGTGATGCTCGCGATGTACTACAAGCCCGGCCCGACGACCGCGTACCCGTCGATCGTGAACATCACGAACGACGTCTTCGCCGGCTGGCTCGTCCGCGGCATGCACCGGTGGGGCGCGTCCGTCTTCATCATCCTCATGTTCATGCACATGGGCCGGGTCTTCCTCTTCGGCGCGTACAAGTTCCCGCGCGAGCTGACCTGGCTGCTCGGCGTCGGGCTCCTCGCCTCCGGCCTCGCCGAGGGCTTCACCGGCTACCTCCTGCCGTGGGACCAGACGGCGTACTGGGCGACGACGGTCGGGATCAACATCAACGGCACCGGGCCGTTCGTCGGGCCGTTCCTCGCGCAGTTCCTCCAGAGCGGCGCGTACATCGGCCCGGACACGCTGCCGCGGTTCTACTCGCTGCACATGCTCGTCCTTCCCGGGGCGATAGCCGGTCTGATCGCGCTCCACCTCCTGCTGGTGATCCGGCTCGGCGTCGTGTCGCCGCCGTGGTCGCCGGAGGCCGCCGGCACCGGCCCGGTCGACGACGAGCACGAGCCGTCCTCGAACGGCGACGCCCCCGTTGAGCCCGCCGCCACGAACGGAGACGCGGATGGCCGTTAGCAGCGTCGAGCGCCGCCGGAAGGTCTTCAAGCAGTACAAGGAGGACGTCCACAAGCGGGGGAAGGTGTTCTTCCCGTACGCGATGCTCCACGACACGATCATGTCGCTCGTCGTCGTGGTCGTGATCGTCGGCCTGGCGGTGATCTGGAAGTTCACGACCCCGGGCGACCACACGGGCTTCGGGCCGACCGGCTCGACCGACGTCCCCGACCAGGCCGGCTGGCTCGGCAAGCTCTACGACCAGCCCGCCGACCCGGGCACGATCAGCTTCGTCCCGCGGCCCGACTGGTACTTCTACTTCCTCTTCTATCTCCTGCGGATCTTCAAGTGGCCGGAGACCGTGTTCCTCGGCACGATCGGGATCCCGACGATCGCGCTCGTCCTGCTCGCGCTGCTCCCGTTCTACGACCGGCGCGACGAGCGGCGGCCGTCGCACCGGCCGGTCGCGATGGTCGCCGGCGTCCTCGTGATCATCTCGATGGCGACCCTCACGTGGAAGGGCGCGACCGCGAAGGAGTCGCTCGGCTCCGAGGAGCTCGCGAAGGTTCCGGAGTGGGCGGCGAAGCAGGGCTTCGCAGACGACCCGACGGCGATCGCGGGCGCGAAGCTCTTCGCGCAGATCGGCTGCCTCAACTGCCACACGTACCTCGGCGCCGGCGGCAGCAACCTCGGTGCGCCCGATCTCAGCGCCGAGGGGGCGAAGGGCCGCGGAATCCAGTTCCAGATCGACCACCTCAAGTGCCCGTCGTGCGTCCACCCGGGCAGCCCGATGCCGCACTTCGCCGATCTCGGCGAGGAGAACCTGAAGGCGATCGCGACGTTCCTCGAAGCGTCGAAGGGCCCGAAGTAGCCCGCGCAGCCGCGCGGCTGCGCATAGGCTGTCAGCTCCTGTGCGCGTGTTCCTCGGCATCACCGGCGCCTCGAGCGCGCCCTACGCGAAGCGGCTCGTCGAGGCTCTCGCCGCCGCGGGCTGCGAGGTCGGCGGACGCGAAACCTGAGCCGGCTCGACGACGCGCTCGCGCAGCGGCGGGGTGACTCGTGACGCTCGCGCCGGACGCCGTCCGGACGATGTTCGACCGGATCGCGCCGGTCTACGACCCGATGAACCGCGTGATGACAGCGGGGCTCGACGTGCGCTGGCGCAGGCTCGCCGCCGCCCGGGCCGTGCGCCCGGGCGACCGCGTGCTCGACGCCGCGTGCGGCACGGGCGACTTCGCGGTCGCGTCCCTCCGGGCGGGCGCGGGGCGCGTCGTCGGCCTCGACTTCTCCGAGCGGATGCTCGAGCGGGCGCGGCGGAAGGTGCCGGCCGTGGAGTTCGTCCGCGGCGACGTGCTCGCGCTGCCGTTCCCGGACGGCGCGTTCGACGCGGCCACGATCGGCTTCGGGATCCGCAACGTGGCCGACCTCGAGCTCGGGCTCCGCGAGCTCCGTCGTGTCCTTCGCGTCGGCGGCCGGCTCGCGATCCTCGAGATCACGCAGCCGCGCGGCGCGATGCGGCCGTTCTTCTCGCTCTGGTTCGACCGGATCGTGCCGCTGCTCGGGAAGCTGCTCGTCGGCGGCGAGGCCTACTCGTACCTGCCCGCCTCGGTGCGCCGGTTCCCGCCTGCGGACGAGCTCGCGGTGCTGATGCGCGCGGCCGGCTTCGACGACGTCCGCTTCCGCTTCCTCGGCGGCTCGATCGTCGCGCTCCATGTCGGGGAGGCGGGGTCGTGAGCCAGCTCACCGCCGTGGACGCGACCCCGGGCCTCGCGGCGTACATGGCCGAGCTCGAGGACCGGCTCGCGCTCGCGGTCGGTCGCCGCTCGGGCTCCGCCGCCGACGTCGCGAGCGGTGCGCTCGCCGCCGGCGGGAAGCGGCTGCGCCCGCTGCTCTGCTTCCTCGCCTCGCCGGGGAGCAGCGACGAGCCCCCGTACGCGGCCGGCGTCGCGGTCGAGCTCGTGCACATGGCGACGCTCGTCCACGACGACCTCGTCGACGGTGCGCGGATGCGCCGCGGCGCACCCGCGGCCTGGTCGGTCTTCGGCCCGGACGCCGCGCTCAGCGCGGGCGACTACCTCTTCGCGTGCGCGTTCGGCGAGCTCGCCGCGACCGGCGACTCGGCCGCCGTCGCCGTGCTCGCGGAGGCGTGCCTCTGCCTCGCCCGCGGCGAGGCGCTGCAGCGGCGGCAGACCCACGACGCCGACACGGCGATCGACGCGTACCTCGAGCGCTGCGCCCTGAAGACCGGGAAGCTGTTCGAGGCCGCGTGCCTGCTCGGCTCCGGCGGCGACGAGGCGCTCGGCGCGTACGGGCTCGCGCTCGGGATCGCGTTCCAGATCGCCGACGACATCCTCGACTGCGCGGGCCAGACGCAGGACACCGGGAAGATCCCGGGCACCGACCTGCGCGAGGGGACGCCGACGATGCCGCTGCTCTACGCGGCCGCCGCGGACGAGACCGTCCGCGCCGCGCTCGCCGGCGGCCCGCTCGACGGCGCCCTCGTCCGCGTCGGCATGACCGACGCCCTCGAGCGCTCGCGCGCCGCGGCGCTCGACTACGCGTCGAAGGCCCGCCTGTACCTCGGCGGAGAGTCGCACCGCGAGGAGCTCGAGGCGCTGACCTACGCCGTCGTGGACAGGGCGAGCTGATGGCCGTCGCCGCCGACAGGACGCTCGACGTGATCCGCGACAAGGTCGAGGCCGGCGAGCGGCTCGACCTCGAGGACGGCCTCACGCTGCTCGAGTCGGACGACCTGCTCGCGCTCGGCGAGCTCGCGGATCTCGCCCGCCGCGTCCGCGGCGGCGACGACCGCGTCTTCTTCATCCAGAACCTCTACGTCTACCAGACGAATGTCTGCCGCGTGAAGTGCAAGTTCTGCGCGTTCGCCGCGACCCAGAAGCAGGAGCAGGCGTACACGATCGCGCCCGAGGAGTTCGTCGCCGACGCGGTCGCGCAGCGCGAGCGCACGGGCTTCACGGAGATCCACATGGTGAACGGCGAGAACCCGCACGTGGACTTCGACTTCTACCGCGACACGATCCGCGGGCTCCACGAGGCGATGCCCGACGTGTTCCTCAAGTGCTACACGGCGTCGGAGATCCACCACATGACGACCCTCTCCGGGCTCAGCCACGAGGAGGTGCTGCGCGAGCTGAAGGCCGTCGGCCTCGGCGCCCTCACCGGCGGCGGCGCGGAGGTGTTCGCCGACCGCGTGCGGCGGCTCGTCGCGCCCGGCAAGGAGCCCGCCGACATCTGGTTCCACGTGCACGACACGGCGCACCGGCTCGGGATCCCGACGCACTGCACGCTCCTCTACGGGCACGTCGAGACGTACGAGGAGCGGATCGAGCACCTCCTCCGCCTGCGCGACCAGCAGGACGAGACCGGCGGCTTCCTCGCCTTCGTCCCGCTCGCGTTCCATCCGGAGAACACCGTCTTCGAGCGCCGCGGCTTCACGTTCCAGACCGGCGCGGTCGACCTGAAGATGCTCGCCGTCTCGCGCCTCGTGCTCGACAACATCCCGAACATCAAGGCGTACTGGATCTCGCTGACGATGCCCGTCGCGCAGGTCGCGCTCCACTTCGGCGCGAACGACGTCCAGGGCACGCTCGTGCGCGAGGAGATCTTCCGCGCCGCCGGCTCGACCGCCGGGACGGAGCAGAAGCTCGAGGAGCTCGTCCGCGTCGTCCGGGCCGCCGGCCGGATCCCCGTCCAGCGCGACACGCTCTACAACGAGCTGCGGCGATGGGACGACTGAGCGCCGCCCGGCCGGAGCCGGGGACGAGATGACACACATTCGTCACGCCTCGTCACAGACACGGCACCACTTCCTCGATAGCCTCGTCGGCATTGGGGAGGGAGGTGGGGTCCCTGGTTCTCGCGTGTACATGAGAGAGGGGCGGGAGCCGTGGTGAGGCTCGGCCGCATCGGATACGTCAACATGGCGCCGGTCTTCTACCGGCTCGAAGCCGAGGTCGAGGAGGTCGTCGGCGTCCCGACCGAGCTCAACGAACAGCTCGTCGCGGGCGAGATCGACGTCGCCCCGATCTCGTCGATCGCCTACGCGCGGAACGCGGCTTCGCTGCGGCTGCTCGCGCGGCTCTGCGTCTCCTCCGAGGGCGCGGTCGACTCGATCCAGCTCGTCTCGCGGACGCCGCTCGAGCGGATCCGCACGGTGGCGGTCACGCCGGAATCGGCGACGTCGGTCGTGCTCACGAGGGTGCTGCTCCCGGACGCCGACCACGTGCCGTTCGGCGAGGAGGCGGAGGCGAAGCTGCTGATCGGCGACGCCGCGCTCCGCTCGGCGTTCGAGGATCCGACGCCGCACCACGACCTCGGCCGGATGTGGCTCGAGCGCACGGGCCTTCCGATGGTGTTCGCCGTCTGGGCGGCCCCCGAGCCGGCGCACCCGGACCTGCTGGAGCTCGAGGAAGCGCTCGTCGCATCGGTGCGCGCCGCACGCGAGGAGCCCGAGCAGCTCGCGTACGAGGCGGCCGAGCGCTACGGCTACCCGGCGGGATTCCTCGCGCGCTACTTCGAGAAGCTCCGCTACCGCTTCGGGCCGCGCGAGCGCGCCGGCCTCTACACGTTCCTCGAGCTCGCGCACGAGGTCGGCGAGCTCGACGAGGTGCCCGAGCTCCGGTTCGTCACCGCGGGGGCGACGGTCTGATGAACACCGCGACCCGGAACGGGACGGCCGAGATCCTCGAGCGCGCCCTCGACGGCGAGCGGATCGGCGACGCCGAGGCCCTCGCCCTGCTCGAGTCGCGCGACCTCGTCGCGGTCGGCCGCGTCGCGAACGAGCTGCGCGGCCGCCGAACCGATCCCGACCGGATCACGTTCATCGTCGACCGCAACCTGAACTACACGAACATCTGCGTCACCGACTGCGACTTCTGCGCCTTCTACCGCAGCCCGGGCGATCGCCGCGAGGGCTACCTGCTGCCGAAGCCGGTGATCTTCAAGAAGATCGAGGAGACGCTCGCGCTCGGCGGCACCGGCGTGCTGATGCAGGGCGGCCACCATCCGGACCTCGGCGTCGACTACTACGAGGACCTCTTCACCTCGATCAAGGCGCGCTACAAGGTGCACCTGCACGCGCTCTCGCCGCCGGAGATCCAGCACATCGCGCGCCGCTCGAAGCTCTCGATCCCCGACACGCTCACGCGCCTTCGCGACGCGGGCCTCGACTCGATCCCGGGTGGCGGCGGCGAGGTGCTCGTCGACCGCGTCCGCGAGATCATCGCGCCGAAGAAGACGAAGACGGCCGAGTGGCTGGGCGTGATGCGCCACGCGCACCGGCTCGGGATGTCGACGACCGCAACCATGATGTACGGCCACGTCGAGACGGTCGCCGAGCGGGTCGAGCACATGCGCCGGATCCGCGAGCTCCAGGACGAGACGCACGGCTTCCGCGCCTTCATCTCGTGGACGTTCCAGGACGACGGCAACCGGCTCGGCGTTCTCGTGCCGCCGGCGACCCGGCCGACCTCGTTCGACTACCTGCTCACGCAGGCGGTCTCGCGCATCTACCTCGACAACGTCGACCACATCCAGTCGAGCTGGGTGACGCAGGGGATGAAGATCGGCCAGGTCGCGCTCGAGTTCGGCGCCGACGACCTCGGCTCGATCATGATCGAGGAGAACGTCGTCTCGGCCGCCGGCACGACGTATCGCGCCACGACCGACGACTTCGTGCGCACGATCCGGGCGCTCGGGAAGATCCCGGTGCAGCGCGACACGCTGTACCGCGAGGTACGCGTCTTCAACTAGACCGTCGGGCGGCTCGGGTACGCTCGCCGCGGGTCGTGTCGCGCCGGGTCGCCCTCGCCGTCGTGCTGTTCGCCTCGTTCGCCGCGGCCGCCGGCGGCGCCGAGGCGCCGGTCACCGACCTGATGCCGGGCGTCACGTTCCAGCGTCTCGTGCAGCTCACGCCGCACGGCCCCGTGGTCGTCGACGTGATCACGGCGCCCCGGCCCGGCGGGCTCTACGCGCTCGCGCCCGTGCTCGCGGGCGGGACGGTCGGCGGCGTGCGCGAGCCCGTGACCGAGATCGAGCACGACGCCTCGGCGAGCGCGACCGTCGCCGGGGTCAACGGCGATCTCACGACCGCGAAGGGGCTGCCGAGCGGGATCGTGCTCCAGGGCAGGACGCTCCTCCACGGCGCCGCCGCCGGGCGGTCCTCGATCGGGATCGACGCCGGCGGAACGCTGCGCGTGAAGCGGTTCGGGTTCGTCGGCACGTGGAAGGGCTCCGGCCAGCGCCGGCCGCTCGCGGGCGTGAACCAGCCGCCGCACTCGGGCCAGGTCGTCCTCTTCACCCCGGCGTGGGGTGCGACCACGCCGCTCGTCGCCGGCTCGACCGAGGTCGTCCTCGACCCGTTTCCGGCCGCCGCGGTCGACGCCGACCTCACCGCGCCCGTCACGGCGCAGGCGACCGGCGGCGGCACGACGATCCCGACCGACGGTGCGGTGCTGATGTCCGTCGGCTCGCCGCCGCTCCAGGCCGAGGCGGCGCAGGGCACGAACGTCACGGTCCGGCTGATCCTCCCGTCGGACTGGTCGACCGTCGCGAACGCGGTCGGCGGCGGGCCGGTGCTCGTGAAGAACGGGAAGCCCGTCTTCCACACCGGCGAGGACTTCGACGCAGGCGCACTCGCGCGGCGCGACGCGCGCGCCGGCGTCGGCCAGCTCGCCGACGGGAGGATCGTCCTCGTCGCGGTCGACGGTGGGCAGCCGGGTTACAGCGCCGGCGTCTCGACGTTCGAGCTCGCACAGACGATGGCCGGCCTCGGGGCGGTCACCGCCGCCGCGCTCGACTACGACGGCGCGGTCACGTCCGCGTTCGACGGGCAGCTCCTGAACCGGCCGCGCACGGCCGGCGGCCGCCCGGTCAAGGAGGCGCTGCTCGTCCAGTACGCGGGCGTGTACGCGCCGCCGCCGCCCGTGACGGTGCTCGGCAAGAACGACCTCGCCGCCGGCGAGCAGCTCGCCTACCGGCTCGTGCGGCCGTCGACCGTGACCGCCTCGGTCGTCGGGCCCGACGGGACGGAGCACGCCGTCGACTCCGGCAGCCGGCAGCCCGGCACGTACCGGTTCACGTGGTCGGCGATCGACGCCGAGGGCACGTGGCACTGGCGCGTGACCGCGCTCGACGACCTCGGCCGGCAGTCGCAGGTCGACCAGACCTTCACGTACGACCTCACGCTCTCCGCGCTCGCGGTGCCGCGCTCGGCGCCCGCGGCCGCCGGCGTGACCGTGCGGTTCCGGCTCTCGCGGCCGGCGACGGCGGCGCTCGAGATCGACACGGCACGCGGCACGGTCGTGCGCACGCTTGCCGCGCAGGACCTCGCCGCGGGCGCGGCGTCGCTCCGCTGGGACGGCACGCTCGACGGGACGGCGAAGGCGCCGGCCGGCTCGTACGTCGCGCGCGTGACCGCGACCAGCGCGATCGGGGACGATGGCTCTCACCGCGCCGTTCGCGCTACGAGGCTAGGGTCCGCCCCGCGGTGACGAGCAGCATCGAGAGCTTCCTCGCGAGCAACGGTCTCTGGGCGGTGTTCGTGCTGATGGCGATCGACGCTGTCTTCCCGGCCGCGAGCGAGGTCGTGATGCTCTACGGCGGCGCGCTCGCCTCGGGCGCGCTCACGCACCAGCTCGACGTGCTCGGCACGCCGCGGTCGGGCTTCGGCGCGTATCTCGCGATCGCGATCGCCGGCACGCTCGGCTACCTGCGTCGGCGCGATCGGCGGGCTGGGCGATCGGGCTCTACGGCGGGCGGCCGTTCCTCGAGCGGCGCGGGCGCTGGTTCCACCTGAGCCACGAGCGGCTCGAGCGCGCCGAGCGCTGGTTCGACCGCTGGGACGACTGGGCCGTCCTCGTCGGCCGGGTCGTGCCCGTCGTCCGCTCGTTCGTCTCGATCCCGGCCGGCGTCGTTCGAGGTGCCGTTCCGGCGGTACACGATCCTGACCGCGATCGGGAGCGCGATCTGGTGCTTCGTGCTCGCCGGCCTCGGCTGGGCGCTCGGCGCGAGCTGGAGCAAGGCGCACCACGACTTCCGCTATCTCGACCTCCTGGTCGCCGCCGGCGTCGCGATCGCGGTCGCCATCGTGGTCATGCGCCGGCGGCGCTCCATTACCATGGCGCGTCGTGCCTCCGATTCCGCACGTTGACGTCAAGGCGCAGTACGCGCCGCTCATCCCGGAGCTGAAGGACGCGTTCGCGCGGACGCTCGAGTCGGGCCGGTTCATCTTCGGGCCCGAGGTCGAGGGCTTCGAGCGCGAGGCCGCCGGGCTACCTCGGCGTCGAGCAGGCGATCGGCGTCGCGAACGGCACCGACGCGCTCGTGCTCGTGCTCGACGCGCTCGGCGTCGGCGAGGGCGACGAGGTCGTCTGCCCGGCGTTCACGTTCTACGCGACCGCCGAGGCGATCGCCCGGCGCGGCGCGACGCCCGTCTTCGCCGACATCGACCCGGCGACGCTGAACCTCGACCCGGCCGACGTCGAGCGGCGGATCACGGAGCGGACGAAGGCGATCATGCCCGTGCACCTGTTCGGCCGCCCGGCGCCGGTCGAGCCGCTGCGGCGGTTCGGCCTGCCGATCGTCGAGGACGCCGCGCAGGCCTTCGGCGCGCCCGGGATCGCGACGAGCGTCGCCTCGACGTTCAGCTTCTTCCCGACGAAGAACCTCTTCGCGCTTCGGCGACG
Organism: uncultured Actinomycetes bacterium; assembly: GCA_963729135.1. GTDB lineage: Bacteria > Actinomycetota > Thermoleophilia > Gaiellales > Gaiellaceae > PALSA-600. Next base: position 357,006 of record CAVSMT010000003.1, on the reverse strand, counting down.
GCGGCCTCGTCGCCGTCAACGACGCCGGAGCTCGGCGAGCGGGTCCGGATGCTGCGCTTCCACGGCTCGCGCGCGAAGAAGGAGTTCGAGTACGTCGGCTACAACTCGCGCCTCGACGCGCTGCAGGCCGCGATGCTCCGCATCTTCCTGCCGCGGCGTCGACGGGTGGAACCGGCTGCGCCGCGAGGCCGCCGCGCGGTACGCGGAGCTCGGGCTCGGCGAGATCGTCGAGCTCCCGGCCGACGAGCCGGGCCACGTCTACCACATGTACTGCGTCCGCTCGCCCGAGCGCGACCGGCTCGCCGCCGCGCTCGCCGAGGCCGAGATCGGCCACGCGTCGTACTACGAGCCGCCGCTCCACCTCCAGCCGGCGCTGCGCTACCTCGGCTACGCCGAGGGCGACCTGCCCGAGACGGAGCGCGCGGCGCGCGAGAACCTCTGCCTGCCGCTCTGGCCGGGGATCAGCGAGGAGCAGCAGGCCGAGGTCGTCGCCGTCCTCCGCCGCGCCGCCGACGCTCGTCGCGACGTGACCTCGCTCCCGGTCAACCGGCACCGCGTCTGGCAGCTCGTCGCCGACGCGGTGCTGATCGCCGCTGCGTGGCGGCTCACGTTCTTCCTCCGCTTCGACAAGTCGGTGCCCGTCTACTACCGGCACCTGCTCTCGTGGCAGGTGGTCGCGCTCGTCGTCGCTGATCAAGCTGACGGTCTTCGTCCTCTTCGGCTTCTACAACCGCTGGTGGCGCTACGTCTCGACGCGCGACATGTGGGGCGCCGCGCGCGGCGTCACGGTCGCGTGCCTGCTCGCCGACCTCGCGCTCTACGCGTTCCCGCCGGCGCACACCTCGCGGCTGCCGCGCCGGATCGTCGCGCTCGACTACCTGCTCCTGCTCGCGTTCGTCGCCGGCTCGCGCCTGCTCGCGCGCTCGCTGATCGAGCGGCCGCAGTCGGGGCTCGATCGCGCACGGCAAGGAGGTGCTGGTCGTCGGCGCCGGCGACGCCGCGTCAGCTTGCTCGATCCGCGAGATGCAGCGCAACCGGCAGCTCGCGTACACGCCGATCGGCCTCGTCGACGACGACCCGCGCAAGAAGAACCTCCGCATCCACGGCGTCCGCGTGCTCGGCACGACCGACGAGCTGCCGCGACCTGCTGCGCGACAACAAGCCCGACGAGGTGCTGATCGCGATGCCGTCCGCCTCGGGCGAGCTGCGCCGGAAGATCGTCGAGATGACGCGCGCCGAGGGCGTGCCGGTGAAGACGCTGCCGGGCCTGTACGAGCTGATCTCCGGCGACGTCAACCTCGCCGGCCAGATCCGCCCGGTGCAGGTCGAGGACGTGCTCGGCCGCGAGCAGGTCGAGGTCGACCTCGAGGCGTCGGCGGCGTACGTCCGCGACCGCGCCGTGCTCGTCACCGGCGCCGGCGGCTCGATCGGCTCCGAGCTCTGCCGCCAGCTCGCGCGGCTCGGCGCGAGCCGGCTCGTGCTCGTCGAGCAGGACGAGTCGGCGCTGTACGAGATCGAGCGCGAGCTCGTCGACGAGCGCGAGCTTCGCGGCCGCGATCCCGGTGCTCGCCGACTGCGGCGACCGCCCGAAGATGCGCGCAGGTCTTCCAGCGCTACCGGCCGGAGGTCGTCTTCCACGCGGCCGCGTACAAGCACGTGCCGATGCTCGAGGCGAACCCGCTCCAGGCGGTGACGAACAACGTCCTCGCGACGCGGACGATCGCGCGAGGTCGCGGTCGAGTTCGGCGTCGAGCGCTTCGTGATGATCTCGACCGACAAGGCGGCGAACCCGAAGAACCTGCTCGGCCAGTCGAAGGCGGTGTGCGAGTGGATCGTCGAGTCGTTCGCGCTCCGCGACGACGTCGAGACGCGGTTCGTCGCGGTGCGCTTCGGCAACGTGCTCGGCTCGTCCGGCTCGGTGATCCCGATCTTCCGCCGCCAGATCGAGCGCGGCGGCCCGGTCACGGTCACGCACCCGGAGATGACGCGCTTCTTCATGACGATCCCGGAGGCGTCGTCGCTCGTCGTCCAGGCCGGCGCGATGGGCGGCCGCGGCCAGGTCTACGTGCTCGACATGGGCAAGCCGGTGAAGATCCTCGACCTCGCGCGCCAGATGATCGAGCTCTCGGGCCGCACCGAGGAGCAGGTCCCGATCGCGTTCGTCGGCACGCGCGCCGGCGAGAAGCTGCACGAGGAGCTGTGGAACGAGGGCGAGGCCGTCGGCCCGACCTCGCATCCGAAGATCATGCGCGCCGCCCGCCCGCCGATCGACGGCGAGTGGCTCGACGAGGAGCTCGCCGAGCTCGAGCGCCTGGTCGCGGAGGGCGACACGCTCGGCGTCGTCTCGAAGCTCGGCGCGATGGTGAAGGACCCGCGCCGCGCGGGGTCGGCGGTGCTCGAGGACACGCTCCACTAGCGCGCGTTCTACGGCAGGCGGTACAGGCTGAAGACGTGGAACGGCGCGTGCTCCGGCACGCGTGCGTTCGTGACCTCCGCGAAGGCGAATGCCGGCCTCCCGATCGCGGAACAGGTGCTGGTCGTTGAGCTCGGGAGCCCACTGCCCGCGCAGCCGCTCGCTCGCTTCGGGCGCGTATCCGCAGTTGGTGAGTCCGCTGAACAGCCATCCGTCCGCGACGTCGTAGCCGAGCAGGTTCCAGCCTTGCGCCGGCTCCGCTGGCTCGGCCGGATCGGGTGCGGGCCCTTGGCGGTATCCGTGAAGCCGACCCGGGACACCCACCCCACCGCGACCAGCACCGACTCGGCGGGATCGGCGCCCTGCTCGTCGAGGTAGCCCGTCATGCGGTCGAGGCTCGCCCAGAGGCGCCCGTTCCACCCGATCCCTAGCCGCTCGCGCTCCTCCCCGGAGAGGGAGCGCCCGTGCCCGACGTCGGCGAGCGACGGCCAGGCGAGGCGGTCGACCGACAACGGCCGGGCGACGTCGGCCCGCAGGAGATAGCGACCGCGGCGGGCGTCGTCCCAGCGCGGGTCGCACTCGCCCGCCTCGCGGGCGTCGAAGCCGATCAGGATCTCGTCGGCCATCCGCTCATTCTCGAACGCCCGGGCCGACCCGAGCTACGAGCTGCGCGAGAGGTACGTGGTGGGATATTCGTCGAAGGAGGGAGGGAACTTCAGGTCTCCGAACCCGACCCTGAGCTTGTCGCCTGCCTGGGCGGACGCGCGCCGCGTAGTGGACCTGAGCTTCGCTCACCGTCTCACAGGCCACGCCGGGGCCGCCCTCGCCGGCGAACCTCGACGACCCGGCTCGCCGGTAGCGCCAGAGCCCCGACAAGCGCGACCGCGACCGCACACGACCCGAGCATGCGCGGGAATCTACGCGGGGCGTGCCTCGGGAAGCAAGCCGCGGGATAGCCTGGCCGCATGCACCTGTCCCGGCGGAAGCGCCGTAACCTGCTCGTCGCGGTCGTCGCCTTCTACGTGGCGGCGACGGTCGTCGCGCGCCGGCTCGGGTACGGGGTCGGCGGTGAGACAGTCGTCCGCTGCCGGCGCGGACACCTGTTCACGACGATCTGGATTCCCGGCGCGTCGCTGAAGGCGGTGCGGCTCGGCTGGTGGCGGTTCCAGCGCTGCCCGGTCGGCGGGCACTGGTCGCTCGTCGTGCCGGTGAGGGAGTCCGACCTGAGCGAGGACGAGCGGCGCGTCGCGGGCGAGAACCGGGACGCTCGGATTCCCTGACGTCAGCCGTTGTCGACGAGCTCGGCGACCTCGACGAACGAGACCGTCGGCCGCACGCCGTAGAGGCCGGTGACCCGCTCGACGAGCTCGTCGTCGAAGAAGCCGCGCGCCGCCTCCTCCGAGTCCCAGAGATAGACGTTCGTCGCGCGGCGGCCCTGCTCGTCGACCGTGAACGCCTTCTGCCGCAGGCCCGGCATCCCCTCGAAGCGCCCGCGGGCCTCGTGCGCGATCCCGGCGATCCGGGCCGCGTCGAAGTCGTCTCCGTACTGGAACTGCACGATCACGCCCTGCATCGCGGTCTCCCTTCGACGGCGTTTCGCGCGAGTCTACGACGATCGGTGCGCGTGGCCGAGCGCCCGTCGCCGGGCCACGCGCACACGACCGTCGGCGTCATGCGACCGTGACGGGGTGCTTGACCACAGCTCCGAAGAGGTAGCCGCCGGTGTTGAACGGGACCGTGTCCGGCTGGGTCGTGCCGTCCTTGTCGGTCGCCCGGGCCATGAGGTTCAGGCTGCCGGGCGCGGTCGGGGTCCACTTGAACTTCCACTGCGCCCACGCCTCGTCGTGCTTCGGGCCCGTCACCTGCGCCTTGTCCCAGCTCGCGCCGCCGTCCGTGCTGATCTCGACCTCGTGGATGTCCTTTCCGGTCCCTGTCCACGAGCGGCCGGTCAGCTCCTGCCGAACTCCGACCGGGAACGTCGCGCCGCGGGCGAGCTCGAACGCGCTCTTGATCGTCTGGTTCGTGAGCGGCGGCGAGTCGAGCGGATACGTCGGGCCGATCATGCGGTACTGCGTCGTGTTCCACAGCGAGAAGAGCGGCGTCGCCGAGACCTCGATCTGGCCGATCCACTTGATGTTCGCGATCCCGACCCAGCTCGGGACGATCGCGCGGAGCGGGAAGCCGTGGTCGAGCGGCAGCGGCTCGCCGTTCATCTCGTAGGCGAGCAACACGTCGCCGTCGAGCGCCTTGCTCACGGGCATCGGCCGGCGGACGTGCCCGGCGTCGACGCCGCCGGAGACGACCGTCGGGTCGAGGCCGGACGGCATCACGTCGACCGCGTTCTTCTGGATTCCGGCGCGCTTCAGGACCTCCGACAGCCGCACCCCGCGCCACTCGGCGACGCCGATCGCGCCGAGGTGCCACTGCGTGCCGGCGATCGGCGTGCCCTGCTGCGAGGCGAAGTAGCTGCGGCCGTTGCCGGCGCACTCGACGAAGCACGTGACCGTGTGGCTCGGCATGCGCAGGATGTCCGCGTAGCTGAACTGGACCGCGTGGGCGAGGTCCGGCGCGTCCTTGAGGCCGGTGCCGAAGACGCTGAGCCGCCACGTCGAGGCGTCGATCGTCGGCGTCAGCGTGTGGTCGCGGACGAAGAAGCGCTCGTTCGGAACCGTCCGGCCGAGGTCGCCGGCCGCGTCCCAGCGCATCTCGGCGTTCGTCGGGAAGACGTCGAACCACTCCGGCGGCAGAGGCTTCTGGATCGGCGAGCCGCCGACGAGCCGGGCGGCCCGCGCGGCCGACGGCGACGCGACCCGCGCGAACCCGGCCACGATCGGCAGGGACGCGGCTCCGAGCATCAGGAGCTGCCGCCGCGAGAGCCCGTGCCGCCGCTCCAGCGAGTCGAGCAACTGCTCGCCGCGCGTCTCGAAGTAGACGTCCTCGTTGCCGAGGTCTTCGCTCATGATCTCCCTCCCCGTTTGGTCTTGACCCGACGGCCTGCGCCGTCACGCGAGTCTACGACGTTCTGCGCCGATTCGCGAGGGTCGAGCGGGGGCGAGCTACGCGACAGGGCCGAACCGGACCGCGCTGCGGGCGCGGCGCCGCTCGGCCTCGACCTCGCGGTCGCGCGGCGGCGCCGAGGTCACGAGCTCCGTGAGGAGCTGCTCGGTCGCTCGCGCGACGGCCTCGACGGCACGCTCGACGGCACCCTCGTTCGCGTGCGACGGGCGCTGCATCCCGCTCACCTTGCGGACGTACTGAACGGCGGCGGCATGAACCTCGTCGGCGGTCGACGGCGGCTCGAAGTTGTAGAGGATGCGGATGTTCCGGCACATGACCCGAAGTCTCGCACAGGCCGTCGACCAGCCCGGGCCGCCTCGTCGAGGGTGTGTTCCTCGCGCGGACGCCCGCCTGACGGCCTGTGGAAGAGATGTTCCACGCTTGTTGCGCTTCCTTGACAGATTCCGGCCGGGGCGCCGGCTAAGGTCGTTCGGTGGAGGTTCTCGACGGCCTGAACCCGGAGCAGCGCCGCGCGGCGGAGGCGGTGCGCGGGCCGGTGTGCATCCTCGCGGGCGCCGGCTCGGGCAAGACGACCACGATCACCCGCCGGATCGCGTGGCAGGTCGCCTCGGACGCCTTCCGGGCGAGCGAGATCCTCGCCGTCACGTTCACGGACAAGGCGGCCGGGGTGATGAAGGCGCGGCTCGCGGGGCTCGGCGTGGTCGGTGTCGAAGCGCGCACGTTCCACTCCGCGGCGCTCGGTCAACTCCACCGCTACGCGCCCGGCGCGGTCGGACGGATCCTGCCGACGAAGGCGGTCCTCCTGCGGCAGATCGCGAACGCGCTCCCGCGGCCGTACCGGTTCCGCCCGGCGGGCGATCTCGCGACCGAGGTCGAGCGTGCGAAGAACCTCCGCGTCGGACCCGAGCGGTACCTCGGCGCGCTCGGCGACCACGACCCGCCGATCCCGGCCGACCTGATGGCGACCGTGTACCGCGAGTACGAGCGCCGGAAAGCGTCGCGCGGCGAGCTCGACTTCGAGGACGTGCTCGAGCTCGCGGTGCAGATGTACGAGAGCAACGAGCGCGCGCGCGCGGAGGTGCGGGAGCGGTACCGGGCGTTCACCGTCGACGAGTACCAGGACGTCAACCTGCTCCAGGAGGCGCTGCTCGACCAGTGGCTCGGGCCCCGCGACGACCTGTGCGTCGTCGGCGACGACTACCAGTCGATCTACGCGTTCACCGGCGCGTCGCCGCGGCTGGCTGCTCGGCATGCGCGAGCGCTTCCCGTCGGCGACCGTCGCGCGTCTCGAGGAGAACTACCGCTCGTCGCCGGAGGTGCTCGCGCTCGCGAACAGGCTCGTCCCGCGGCTCGGCGGCGCGGAGAAGGTGCTGCGTGCGACGCGGCCGGCCGGCCCCGAGCCGGTCGCGCGCTCGTTCGTCACCGCGGAGTCCGAGAACGCCTGGCTGGCAGCGGAGCTGAAGCGGCTCGCGGGCGACGGCGTCCCGCTCGAGGAGGCCGCGATCCTGTGCCGCACGAATGCGCGGCTGGCCGACTTCGAGGAGGTGCTGCACGAGGCCGGGCTGCCGTTCCAGGGCTCGTCGCTTCTCGGGCGCGAGGCGGCGAGGCGGCTGCTCCGCCTCCTCGAGGGCGTGGAGTCCACGGACGTCGCGGGCCGCGTGGGCGTGCTCGCGGAGCAGGCCGGCTGGCTCGAGGAGCCGCCCGACCGCCTCGGCGAGCGCGAGCTGACCCGGCAGGCGGATCTCGGCCGGCTCATCCGTCTCGCGGAGGAGCTCGACGACGGCGTGCGCACGTGCGGCGAGTTCGTGGCGGAGCTGCGGCGGCGCTTCGACCCCGGCGGCGACTCGGCCCGCGGCGTGCACCTGCTCACGTTCCATCGCGCGAAGGGGCTCGAGTTCGAGGCCGTCTTCCTGCCGCGGCTCGAGGACAAGGAGCTCCCGTCGAAGCTCGCGCGGACGCCCGAGGAGCAGGCCGAGGAGCGTCGCCTCCTGTACGTCGGGATGACGCGTGCGAAGCGGTTGCTCGCGCTCACGTGGTCGCGCCGGCCGAGCCCGTTCCTCGCGGAGCTCGGCGTGGACGTGGGCCGGCCGCAGCCCGGCGACGGCCGACGGCGCGGGACGGCCCGAGCGCGACCGCTCGCCGGAGGCCGAGGCGCTGCGCCGCTGGCGGCTCGACCGGGCGAGGTCCGAGGGCGTGCCTGCGTACACGATCTTCCCGGACCGGACGATCGCGGAGATCCTCGCCCGCCGCCCGACGAGCCCGGCGGAGCTCGCGGCGATTCACGGCCTCGGCCCGGCGCGGCTCGCGAAGTTCGGTCGCGAGCTGTACGCGCTCGTGAAGGAGCTGCTCGCGCAGAGCCCGCAGGCGGGCGCCGCGGTGGACTCGCCGGTCGTCGCCGCGCGGCCGCCCGGTCCCACACCCGACGCGGCCGGGCCGCCGGCCGCGGGCCTGTACCACGCCCTCGCGTCGTGGCGGCGAGCCCGCGCGGAGACGGAGGACGTGCCGCCGTTCAAGGTGTTCCACAACCGGGTGCTCGACGAGATCGCCCGGACCCGTCCGCGCTCCCGCGACGATCTCGCCGCGATCCCGGGAATCGGCCCGGCGAAGCTCGAGCGCTACGGCGACGAGGTCCTGGAGGTGGTCGCGGCGGCGTAGGCGATCCGACGACGCGCTGCGGCGGACGCGTACGCGGTCGCGAGCGCGGTCGGGACGCAGCCGTTCCCCCAGGGCGAGAGCCAGTACGGCCCCTTCACGAACGTGATGCTCGTGACGTTGAACTGCGTCGAGTGGTCGTATGCCTCCGAGGCCATCGACCCGAGGCCCGTCGGCGTGACGGTCTTCATTCCCGCCGGGCCGCCGCTGCCGCCGGACGCCTCGGCCTTCGGCCCGACCGTGATCTTCAGCCTCGCGCTCCTGAAGGTGCCGACGCAGCGACTTCGCGGCTGCGTCGCCGGCCTCGCTGCGCCGGCGGGCGCGCTTGCCACGCCGAGCACCTTGCCGGCGTCGGTCGCAGACGCGATCGTGCACGGTTCGGACGAGCGAGCCGTCGCGGCGGTCATGCGAGCAGGGCAGCCGAGCCGAGTGGAGCGCCGCATCGGCGGCGAGCCCGCCACCGTGCTCGAGCGATCTCGAGCTCGCGGATCACTTCTCGCGCGCCGAGAGCAGCAGCTCGAGCAGCTCGCCCGGGTCGCGCCGGACACGCTCGCCGGTCGTGGCCGCGTCGCGCTTTCGCAGCTCGAGCGCGCGCGGATCGGTGAGCGGGCGGAGCCGCCCCTGCCGGATCAGCTCCTCGTCGACGCCGCCGAGCCGGCCGCCGTACGTCGTGTACACCGGCACGCCGAGCGCCGCCGCCTCACGGTTCATCGTCCCGCCGGCCGACACGACCACGTCGGAGAGCGCGATCAGGCTCTGCGCGTCGACAGCCTGCTCCGGGACGATCACCGACGGCAGTGCCAGCGAGCGGACGTACTCGCGCTGCTCCTCCGTCCGAGGCAGCACGACCGCGTGCACCGACTCGAGCGACCCGAGATGCTCCAGTGTCAACGGGAAGAGAGGGTTCGAATGACGGTGGTACAGCGACACGTCGGGCGGCGGACGCAGCACGACGAGCGTGCGCGCCGGGTCGAGCTCCCAGCCGTCGAGCGCGGCCGTGTCCGGCTCGAAGTCGGAGAGGTAGTACTCCTCCTTCAGCCCCGGGTACTGGAGCAGCTTCGGCGGGCGTGCGCCGTACCGCGCGAGCCGCTCGACCGGGATCGAGTCCGGGACGACGACCTTCGTCGCGGCGTGGCAACCGAGCTCGTGCTGGAGCCAGGCCCACTCGTAGTCGAACGTCGTCGCGCTCGGGATCCCGAGCCGCCGCGCCGTCAGCGTCAGCTCGTGCGACCCGTGCGCGAGCGCGAGATCGAAGTCGCGGCCCCGCGCCCAGCGGTGGAGCGCACGCAGCCGTGATGCGAGCTGCGAGGCCTTGCCGAGCCGCGACCGCCCGCCGTGGCGCCCGATCGCCGTCGCGGTCATCCCGTGCTGCTCGATGAGCTGCAGCGTCTGCGCGTACTGCCGCGCGGTGATCTCCACCTCGTCCCCGCGCGCCCGCAGCCGCTCGACGAGCGGCCGGAAGACGAGCGGATGCGCGCTCGCCGTCATGTCGATCCAGACCCTCACAGCCGAAGGCGACGCTATACGGTGCCGCGGCGTTCGGCGTGGCGGATCCGGAGCCTCGAGCCCGGGAGCGGACCCGCGTCGCAGGACGTTCGGCACGACTCGCGGTCATCGCGGCGCGCGTCGGAACGAGCGGATCGGGTCGATTGGCCGCGCCTCACGCGTCACCCGAGCGCGCGCGTCGAGCCGCCGCGGACGACGGCGCCGCCCGCCCGGTCGCGTTCCGCACAGCCGCCCACTGTCCGTTCGGGGCGGTTGTGGAGTGATTGTCACACTCTTTTCACGAAGGACACCTTGCGCGGCGGCAGCAACCGGGCGATGCTCACGGTGGGTGGCGGGTGGCTCTTTCCCCACCCAGGGTGGGGACGCGTGCGCCGGTCCCCGCGCTTGCCATGCCGCCCGCGCCCGTGTCGGACCGACGCGCCGTCGCGCCCCGGACACGCGCAACGACCTGGCGGGCTGAGGCGCCGAGGTCCGCGCCGACGAGCGCGACGGCCGGTGTGCGGTGGGTTGGTGCCGCCCGGGGGCGCCGGCCTCGTGGCCGCCCGCGCGTCGGCTCTGCAACCGCAACCCGAGCGCGTCAGGCGACCACGCCGTCGAGCGAGACGTCGCGGGTCACACCCTCGACGTGGCGCTCGTGCCAGAGCGTGAACGCCAGCAGGCCCCAGAGCTGGCGCGACAGGTCCTCGCGGCCGGCGACGTGGTCGTCGAGGACGCGCGCGACTGCCTCGGGGCGCAGCACGCCCTGCCGGCGTAGCCGGTCGGGCGCGAGCGTCTCGCGCGCGAACGGCTCGAGGTCGCCGCGGAGCCACGCCGCGGCCGGGATCGAGAACCCGCGCTTCCTCCCGTGGACGACCGAACGCGGGAGCAGAGGCTCTGCGGCCGCGCGCAGCAGCCGCTTCTTCGAGAGCCACCGCACCTTGTGCCGCGCCGGCAGCGAGAACGCGAAGTTCGACACGACCGTGTCGAGGAACGGCACGCGCGCCTCGAGCGACCACGCCATCGACGCGCGGTCCGTCTTCACCAGCAGGTCGTCGACGAGGTACCCGCCGAGGTCGACGTCCTGCAGGCGCGTCAGCAGCTCGTGGCCCTCGGTCTCGGCGAACCGGGCGCGGTCGAGCGAGACCGGGTCGAACCCGTGCCGGCGTCCGGTGAGCTCGGCCCGCGCGTCCGCCGAGAAGATCTCCTTCCAGCCGTGATGGCGCTCGAGCGGCGGCAGGTGGGCGGCGCGCGTGAACCGCTTCGCCCGGTACTCGAGGCTCACGCGCCGGCTCGAGCTCGGCAGCCGCTCGATGAGCGGCCGCGCGCGCGCGGCGAGCGGCCCGACCCGCTCGGCGAGCAGGTCCGCGACGTAGGTGTAGTACCCGCCGAAGAGCTCGTCGCCGCCCTCGCCCGAGAGCGCGACCTTCACGTCGCCGGCCGCGAGCTGCGAGACGAGGTACGTCGGCAGCGCCGACGAGTCCGCGAACGGCTCGTCGAACGCGTCCGCGAGCGCCGGGAGAAGGAGCGCCGCGTCCGGCCGGAGCACGAGCTCGCGGTGCACCGTGCCGTACCGCGCCGCGACGGCGCGTGCTCCCTCGAGCTCGTCGAACGATGCCTCCTCGAACCCGATCGAGAACGTCCGCACCGGTCCGGAGCTCTCCTGCGCGGCGAGCGCGGCGAGCATCCCCGAGTCGACGCCGCCCGAGAGGAGGACGCCGACCGGCACGTCGGCGACGAGGTGCGCTCGCACCGAGTCGCGCAGCCGCGCCCGGCACTCCTCGACGAGCTCCGCCTCGTCCTCGCCCGTCCGCGGCGGCAGCGGACCCGGCCGCGCGAAGCGCTCGAGCTCGATCCGGCCGTCGTGCCACGTGAGCACGTGCCCGGGCGGCAGCTTGCGGATCTCGCGGAAGATCGAGAGCGGCGCCGGGATCGAGTTGAACGCGAGGAACGCCTCGACCGCGTCGAGGTCGAGCTCGCCCTTCGGCAGCGCGTCGAGCTCGGACGCGAACGCGAGCTCGCCCGCGCCGGGCTTGGCGGTAGTAGAGCGGCTTGATCCCGAAGCGGTCGCGCGCGAGCACGAGCCGGCGCTCGCGCGCGTCCCAGATCGCCACCGCGAACATCCCGCGCAGCCGCTCGGCGAACCCGAGCCCCCACTGCTCGTAGCCGTGCACGAGCACCTCGGTGTCCGAGCCCGTCCGGAACCGGTGGCCGGCGCGCTCGAGCTCGCGGCGCAGCTCGGCGAAGTTGTAGATCTCGCCGTTCTGGACGACCGTGCACGTGCCGTCCTCGTTCGCGATCGGCTGATCGCCGCCCGCGAGGTCGATGATCGCGAGCCGCCGCGCCGCGAGCCCGACGCCGCCGTCGACGAACGTCCCCTCCGAGTCCGGCCCGCGGTGGGCGAGCGTCGCCGACATCGCGGCGAGCCGATCGCGGTCGACGGCGCCGCGGGCCGAGGCGATCCCGCAGATCCCGCACACCCGGCGAATGTATGCGAAAGGCGTCGGACCTCAGTCCGAGCCCGTCACCACGCTGCGTCCCTACGCGGACTCGGTCGCGGCAGGCGGCGGCGGCGGCGCCGACTCCCGGCGCAGGAAGAGCGCCCGGGCGAAGCTCTCGGGCAGGTACCAGTTCCACTCTCCGAGCAGCTTCATCAGCGACGGGACGAGCAGCGCGCGGATCACGGTCGCGTCGAAGATGATCCCGGCCGCGAGCCCGATCGCGAACTCCTTGATCTCGAAGCCCGGGCTCGAGGAGAGCACGAGGAAGGCGAACATCAGGATCAGCGCCGCGCTCGTGACGAGCTTGCCGGTGCGGGCGAGCCCGAGCTCGATCGCGCGGTCGGTCGACCCCGTCTCGTCGTACGCCTCGCGCATCCGCGTGAGCATGAAGACCTCGTAGTCCATCGAGAGGCCGTAGAGGAACGCGAAGATCATCAGCGGGATCCACGCGGTGATCGCCTGCGTCGCGGTGATGTTCCAGAGCGAGGAGCCGTGCCCCTGCTGGAAGATGAACACGACGATCCCGAACGCCGCTCCGAGCGAGAGCAGGTTGAGGATCACCGCCTTGATCGCGAGCACGATCGAGCGGAACGCACGCGTCAGCAGGATCAGCGTGAGGATGAGCACGAACGCGAGCACGTAGGGGAAGTTGCCGTAGATCGCGTGCACGAAGTCGCGGTCGACGGCCGGGACGCCGCCGAGGGTGCCCTCGGTTCCCGCGAGCGTGTCGTTGGTGCGGTTGATGACCGTCTGGATTCCGGGCGCCGCGCCGTCGATCGCCGGGAACGCCTCGACGAGCGAGTCGCCGCCGCTCCGCCACGACGCCGGCGCGGTCGCGCCGACGATGCCGGGGACGGTCGCGGACCTTCGCGACGACCGCGTTCGCGTTGCCGCCGTGCTCGACGAGCACGATGAACGGCTTCATCACGCCGGGGCTGATGTCGGCGTCGGCGAGCATCTGCCGGCCGGCGATCGCGGTGCCGGTGCCGGGGAAGTTCTTGAGCTGCGACTCGTTCGGGTTCAGCTGCAGCCCGTAGCTGACGAGGATGCCCACGATCACGAGCCCGATGATCGCGACGGGCCACGGGCGCCGCAGCACGAAGCGCGCCCAGCGCCCCCACGCGCCGTCCTCGGGGTGCCCGCTGTCGACGAAGCGCTTCGGCATCACGCGAAGGCTGTTGATCCGCATGCCGAGGGTCGGCGAGCAGCGCCGGCAGCAGCGTGATCGCCGTGATCACGGAGACGACCGGGATCAGCATCCCGCCGATGCCCATCGAGCGGATGAACGGCAGCGGAATCACGATCAGGGAGAGCAGGCCGACGGCCACGGTCGACCCGGACACGATCACGGAGCGGCCGGCGTGCGTCATCGTCTCGACGAGCGCGGTCTCGACGTCCTCGCCCTCCCGCAGCTCGTCCCGGAACCGGAAGATCATCAGCAGCGCGTAGTCGATCGCGACGCCGAGCCCGACGAGCGCGATCAGGAACTGGACGATGATCGAGACGTTGGTGATGTACGTCAGGAACCAGACGAGCGTGAAGGTGTTGAGGATCGACGCCATCGCGACGACGATCGGCATCAGCACGGCCGGCAGCGTGCCGAACACGAAGAGGAGGATCACGAGCGCGCCGAGGCCGCCGATCACCGCCTCGAGCAGCACGCTCGGGCCCCCGCTGTCGCCGTGGGTGCTCGCCTCCTCGAGCGGGTCGTGGCCGGTCACCTCCACGGTCGTGCCGGAGGGAAGTCCGCGCGCGGCTGCGGCCCGCATCTGGTCGGCGCCGCTCTTGGTGTCGAACTTCGCGATCCCGGGCGGGTAGATCTCCTCGAAGGTCGTGTGCCCGTCGGCCGACACGTACATCCGGTTGCCGGTCGAGAAGAACGAGCTCGTGCGCGCGCCCGGCGTCGTGGCCGCGGCGCGCAGCATCGCGGCCTTGATCGCGGTGCTCTTCGTCGCGTCGCCGCTCGTGTGGAAGACGACGACGTTCGGAGGCCGCACGCCGGTGCCGAACGCCTTCAGCGTCCGCTGGTTCGCCTCGTAGGCCGACTTCCCGGGGATCGAGAAGCTCTGGTACCAGCGCTTCGAGACCTGCCCGGCGGCGAACGCGCCGAACAGCGTCAGGACGACCCAGACCCCGATCACGAGCCGGCGGTGCCGCATGGTGAAGTGGGCGAGGCGGGCGAGCATCCGCGGCAGAATACCGGGTTGTCGTGAGATGTCAAATCGTTTAACATCTAACGAAATGGTGACCGGGTGAGCCAGCCTGTCGAGCCGCTCGGGCGCCAGCTCGTCTTCACCGCCAAGGCCATGCGTGAGGCGTTCGAAGCGACCCTGACCGCTGCGGGCGGATCGCTCGGGACGTGGGTCGTCCTCAGCGCGCTCAGCGAGGTCGGCCTCATGAGCCAGGCCGCGCTCGCCGCGCACGTACGGCTCGAGGGCGCGACGATCACGCACCACATCGACCGGCTCGAGGCGGCCGGGCTCGTGCGCCGGCAGCTCGACCCGGGCGACCGGCGCGTGCGGCGGCTCGAGCTGACGGCGGCCGGCACCGAGCTGCACGGTCGCCTGCTCTCGGCCGTGATCGAGCTGCAGGCGCGCGTGCTCGCCGGGATCAGCCACCGCGACCGGGCGGTGCTCGCCCGTGCGCTCGACACGATCCAGCGAAACCTCGCCGCCCCGAGCGAGGCCGCGCCGGCGTCAGCGGCCTAGGGTCTGTTTCACCACACGTCCCGCGGTCCGCGAAAGCGTCCGCAGGTAGAGCGGCACCGAGCGGTCGGCGATCCACTCGAGGTCGTGCGCGAGCTTCTCGGCCATCGAGGTCTCGTAGCCGCGGCGGACCTGCGCGAACCCGGTCAGGCCGGGGCGGACGACGAGCCGCTGCCAGTACGCCGGCAGGTCGGTCGCGAGCTCGGCGAAGAAGCGCGGCCGGATCGGGCGCGGGCCGACGAACGACATGTCGCCGCGGAGCACGTTCCAGAGCTGCGGGACCTCGTCGAGCTGCGACGCCTTCAGCCAGCGGCCGATCCGCGTGTACTCGGCGTCCGTCCGGCGGACGAGCTCCTCGCCGAGGTACGGCCCGAGCCGCGTCTCCGCGTCGGCCCGGAGCGTGCGGAACTTGAGCATCGTGAACACGTGCCCGCCGTGCCCGACGCGCTCGCCGCGGTAGAGCACCGGGCGCCCGCTCGTCACGAGCACGACGAGCGCGATCGCGCCCGCGACCGGCAGGAGCAGCAGCCCGAACACCGCGCCGAACAGGAGGTCGAGCGCGCGGAGCTCGAGGTCGATCCGCCGCCGCGGCGAGCCCGCCGCGAGCCGCACGTACCCGGAGACGAGCGTGTCCTCGAGCTGCGCGGGCACGCAGCGATGGTAGACCCTGGCCCCGTGGGCATCCTCGGAATCGACCACGTTCAGGTCGCGATCCCGCCCGGCGGCGAGGACGCGGCGCGCGCCTTCTACGCCGGGCTGCTCGGCCTCGAAGAGATCCCGAAGCCGGAGCCGATCCGCGCGCGCGGAGGCGTGTGGTTCCGGGCCGGCGCGCAGGAGCTCCACCTCGGCGTCGAGGACCCGTTCGCGCCGGCACGCAAGGCGCACCCGGGATTCGTCGCGTCCGACCTCGCGGCCCTGCGCGCGCGCCTCCGCGACGCGGGCGTCGAGGTCGAGGACGACGACCGGATCGCCGGGCGTCGACCGGCTCTTCGTCCACGACCCGTTCGGCAACCGGCTCGAGGTGCGACGGGCTGACCAGGTATAACGTCCGCTTATGGACACGCGACAGCTCGCCGCGTTCTGCGCCGTCGTCGAGCGGCGCAGCTTCTCGCTCGCGGCCGAGCGGCTCGGGGTGACGCAGCCGGCGGTCAGCCTCCAGGTGCGGGCGCTCGAGAAGCGGCTCGGGACGCAGCTGCTCGACCGCTCCGGGCGGCGGGTCGAGCCGACCGAGGCCGGGCTCCGGCTCTACCGCGGGGCGCAGCGGCTGCTCGCGCTCGAGGAGCAGGTGCTCGCGGAGGTCGCGGTCGACGGCGACGACGCGCTCTCCGGGACGTTCGAGATCGGCGCGTCGACCGGGCCCGGCGGGATCGTGCTCTCGCACCTCCTCTGCGAGTTCCAGGCGCGCAACCCGGAGCTGCACGTCGCGCTCTGGGTCTTCGACACCCAGACGATCGTCGAGCGCGTCGCCGCGCGCGAGCTCGAGCTCGGCGTCGTCGGCGCGGCGCGGCGCCACCGCGGCGTCTCGTTCGAGCCGTTCTTCCACGACGAGGTGATCCTCGCCTGCCCGCCCGGCCACCCGTTCGCCGGCCGGACGGTGACGCTCGACGAGCTGCGCAGCGAGACGCTGATCCTGATGCAGGAGGGCGCCGGCGTCCGGCAGATGATCGAGGACGAGCTGCGCCGCGCCGGCGGGCGGCTGCGCGACCTCGACGTCCGGCTCGAGCTCGGGCTGCAGGAGTCGGTCACGACCGCGGTCCGCGCCGGCTACGGCGTCACGTTCATCTCGCGCACGTCGGTCGAGTCCGACCTCGCAGCCGGCACGCTCGCCGAGGCGCGCGTCGAGGGGCTCGAGCTCGGCCGCGACATCTTCCTCGTGCGCGCGAGCGGGCGCGCCGAGACGCGCGCGGCGCGGGCGTTCGTCGAGTTCGCCCGCGACCGCCTCGCGTGATCGTCCGCTGGTCGCTCGCCGAGCTGCCGGCGGTGCTCGCCGGGCTCGGGCTCGAGCGGCCGCTGCTCGTCGCGAGCGACCGCTGGGCCGCGCTCGACGTGCCGCGGGCCGCGCACTGGTCGGAGGTGCCGTCGGACCGGATCGAGGTGCCGGCGGGCGCCGACTCGCTGCTCGCGGTCGGCGGGGGATCGGCGATCGACACGGCGAAGGCGGCGTCGGCGGCGACCGGCCTGCCGGTCGTCTCGGTCCCGACGACGTACTCCGGCGCCGAGTGGACGGCCGGCTTCGGCGTCCGCAGGCCCGACCGGCGGATGGTCGGCGGCGGCGGC
The DNA here is from genome assembly GCA_963729135.1 of uncultured Actinomycetes bacterium. Lineage (GTDB taxonomy): Bacteria > Actinomycetota > Thermoleophilia > Gaiellales > Gaiellaceae > PALSA-600. The sequence goes on along the minus strand of CAVSMT010000003.1, from coordinate 339,958 downwards.
GGCGCGAACCTCGCCGCGATCGTCTACGAGGTCGGGCTCACGCTCGACCTGCCGCGCGAGCACACGGTCGGCACGGCGATGAACGCGCTCGCGCACTGCGCCGAGGCGCTCTACGTCCGCGGCCGCAACGACGCCGGCGACGCCGCGGCGCTCGCGGGCGCGAAGGTGATCGCGGTCGAGCTGCCGGCGGTGGTCGACGACCGGTGCCGAAGCGCACCGCGCCGGGCTGCTCCGCGGCGCGGCCCTTGCCGGCGAGGCGCTCGCGCTCGCCGGACTCGGGCTCGGACACGCGATGGCGCAGGCGCTCGGCGGGACCTACGGCCTCCCGCACGGGGCGATGAACGCTCTCTGCCTCCCGCCGGCCCTCCGCTTCGCCGGGCCTGAGGCTCCAGCCGCGGTCGCGCGCTTCGCCGCTGCGATCGGCGGCGCCGACGACCCGGCCGCGCGGGTCGAGGAGCTCGCGTCTCTCGGCGGCTTCGGGCCGCTGCACGACTTCGGCGTTCCGGAGGCCGAGCTCGCGGCCGTCGCCGTCGCCGCCGCGGAACGCGCCGGCAACCGCGCGATGCCGCGTCCGGCGAGCGCGGGGGAGATCGAATCGCTCCTGCGGTCGATCTACCGATAAACCGGCGTTATCTCTCCGATTAGCGACGGCTGTTAGACTCCGGCCCATGCCCGAGTCGGCGCCCTTCGACGTGCTCGTGATCGGCAGCGGCGCCTCCGGCCTCGCCGCCGCCGTCTCCGCCGAGAGAGCCGGAGCGCGCGTCGCCGTCGCGGCGAAGGGCTCGCTCCAGTCGTGCAACTCGGCGAAGGCGCAGGGCGGGATCCAGGCCGCGTTCGGCGACGACGACTCGCCCGAGCAGCACGCCGAGGACGTCTGGCGCTCGAGCCACGAGACGGCCGACATGCGCCTCGTCGAGACGCTGACCTCCGAGGCGCCGTCCGCGATCCACTGGCTCGAGGAGCTCGGCGTCGAGTTCACCCGCGAGAACGGCGGCTACCGCCTCGCGCGCTGCGGCGGCGCGTCCGCGAAGCGGCTGCTCCAGGTCGGCGACCGCACCGGGCACGCGATCACGAAGGCGCTCCGCGACGCGTGGGAGGCGGGCTCGGGCGTCTCGTTCGAGCACTCGCCGCTGCTCGAGCTGCGCGTGACCGAGGCCGGCTGGCGCGCGACGTGCGGCGAGCACACGATCGACGCCGGCACCGTCGTCCTCGCCGCCGGCGGGCGCTGCTTCCGCGTCGCGGAGGAACGCGGCGAGCTCTCGACGAACCATCCCGGCGCGACCGGCGAGGTGACCGAGCTCGCGCTCGGCCTCGGCGCCGAGGTGCGCGACCTCGACGCGCTCCAGTACCACCCGAACGGCGGCGCGTGGCCGGCGAACATGCAGGGCTACTCGATCCCCGAGACGACGCGCGCGTACGGCGCGGTGCTGCTCAACGCCGACGGCGAGGAGTTCACCGACTCGCTCGGCCCGCGCGACGCGGTCTCGCAGGCGATCCTCGACGAGGTCGAGGCCGGCCGCGGCGTCGAGACGCCCGACGGCCGCCCGGCGGTGTACCTCGACACGACGCGCATCGCCGAGGCCGACGCCGAGGTCTCGCTGCCGTACATGCTCCGTCGGTACCGCGCGGCCGGCATCGACCCGCTCGCCGAGCGGATCCTCACGTATCCGGTGCTCCACTACCAGAACGGGGGCCTCGTGATCGACACCGACGCCGAGACGACGCTCGAGGGCCTGTACGCCTGCGGCGAGATCGCGGGCGGCACCCACGGCCGGAACCGGATGATGGGCAACTCGCTGCTCGAGTGCGTCGTCTTCGGCCGGCGCGCCGGCCGCGCCGCGCGCGCGAAGGCGGCCGCGTGATGAGCACGGTCGCGACCGACCTGCAGCACACGGTCGAGGACGCCGCCGCGCACCTCTACGTCTGGGCGCTGAAGGACATCCCGCAGGACCTCCGCGACGCGCTCGACGCGGCGCGCCAGCGCGAGACGTCGGTGCCGGGCAAGCGCGTGCTCGAGACGATCCACCGGAACGTCAACATCGCCGACAGCGAACGGAACCTCGTCTGCCAGGACACGGGCATCGCCGTCTACCACTGCCGCGTCGGCGAGGACTTCCCGCTCCACCCCGTGCGGATCTACGAGGCGCTCCGCGACGGCACCGCGCGCGCGACGATCGAGCACCCGCTCCGCTCGAACGCCGTGCACACGATCACGCGCGAGAACACCGGGCCGAACATCGGCTACCGGCTGCCGATCGTCCACTGGGAGTTCATCGCCGACTGGGACGGGCTCGACGTGAAGTGCGTCCCGAAGGGCTCGGGCTCCGAGAACATGAGCTTCCTGAAGATGTGCGTCCCCGCCGACGGCGTGAAGGGCATCAAGAAGTTCGTGCTCGAGTCGATCGTCGGCGCAGGCGGCAAGCCGTGCCCGCCCGGGATCGTCGGCGTCGGCATCGGCGGCTCGGCCGACTACGCGATGCACCTCGCGAAGGAGGCGATCATGCGGCCGATCGGGACGCGCAACCCCGACCCGATCGTGGCGCAGCTCGAGGACGAGCTGTTCGAGCTCCTGAACGAGACGGGCATCGGCCCGATGGGCCTCGGCGGCGACGTCACCGTCCTCAACTGCCACATCGAGCACGCCGACACGCACATGACCCTCAACCCGGTCGCCGTCAACTACCAGTGCTGGGCCGCCCGCCGCGCGAGCGCCCACATCGGCCCCGACGGCGACGTCGACTACGACCGGGAGTTCTGAGATGGCGACCGACCGTCCGAACGAGCCGGGTGTGGAGGAGTTTTTCCAGTATTGGCACGGTTTCGCGGGTTGCGGCGACGTAGGATCGGCCTCGAGGGCGGCGGGGTGCGGCCCCACCCTGGGCGGGGGTGCGCGCGCGGACGCCGCGCGCCCGCGCGCCGTCGCCGGCAGGCGCAGGCAGGCTCCTGATGGCGACGCACGAGGTGACCTTCCCGATCACGGACGAGAGCGAGATCCTGAAGCTCCGCGCTGGCGACGAGGTCGTCGTCCAGGGCCACATCATCGGGATCCGCGACCGGACGCAGATCCGCATCTTCGACGAGGGCGTCCAGCCGCCGATGGATCTGAAGGGCGCGTTCCTCCTCCACACCGCGCCGAACGTCCGCAAGCTCGGGCCGGGCAAGTACGAGAAGCTCTGCATCGGCACGACGACGAGCGCGCGGATGGTGCGCTTCACCGAGCCGCTCGGCGCGCAGTACGGCGTGCGCGCGATCTGCGGCAAGGGCGGGTTCCCGGACGAGGCGATCGAGCCGATGCAGCGGCTCGGGATGGTCTACTTCGCGATCGTCGGCGGGGCTGCGGCGCTCGAGACGACCCAGATCGAGGAGATCGAGGAGGTCGCCTGGGAGGAGCTCATGCCCGAGTGCCTCTGGAAGTTCCGGGTGAAGGACTTCGGCCCGCTCACGGTGGGCATCGACGCGCACGGCGGCTCGCTCTACCACGACGTCCAGGCCGCGGCGCAGAAGCGACTGGAGGCGATCTTTGCCCGGCTCTAACGGATTCCACGACGGCTTCCTCGACCTGCCGGCGCGCCCCGGCAAGCCGCGCGCCGAGGGCCTCACGCACGTGATCGACAAGGGCCTCGGGCTCGCGCGACATCGAGGGCCTCTTCGACACCGCGCGGCGCGTTCGTCGACATCGTCAAGCTCGGCTGGGGCACCGCCTACGTCACGAACAACCTCGAGAAGAAGATCGCGCTCTACCGCTCGTTCGAGACGCCGGTCGTCTGCGGCGGCACGCTCTTCGAGGCGGTGTACGCACGCGACCAGCTCGACGACTACAAGCGCTGGCTCGCCGAGCACCGCTTCGCACACGTCGAGATCTCCGACGGGACGCTCGACATCCCGCGCGACCGCAAGCTCGAGCTGATCGCCGACTTCGCCCGCGACTTCACCGTCCTCTCCGAGGTCGGCTCGAAGGACGCCGACGTCGTCTTCGCGCCGTACCAGTGGGTCGAGTGGATCCGCGAGGAGCTCGCCGCCGGCGCGTGGAAGGTCGATCACCGAGGGCCGCGAGGGCGGCACCGCCGGCATCTACCGGCCGACCGGCGAGATGCGCACCGGCCTGCTCGACGAGATCGCGCACGAGATCGCCGTCGCCGACCTGATCTTCGAGGCGCCGACGAAGGCGAGCCAGGCCTGGTTCGTGAAGCACTTCGGCCCGAACGTGAACCTCGGCAACATCCCGCCCGACGAGGTGATCCCGCTCGAGACGCTCCGTCTCGGCCTCCGCGGCGACACGCTGAAGGAGGTGCTGCTCGGTGCCGAGCCCGCCCCCGCTTCCTGACCTCGACTACGAGTCGATGCCGGCCGAGGAGATCGTCGGCGCGATGCTCGACGCCTTCCCGGGCCGCGTCTCGCTCGCGTGCTCGTTCCAGAAGGAGGAGTCGGTCCTCCTCGACATGCTCTTCGAGCTCGAGCCGAAGGCGCGCGTCTTCGCGCTCGACACGCACTACCTCTTCCCCGAGACGTACGAGCTCTGGCGCGAGGTCGAGCGGCGGTACGCGACGACGATCGAGGTGTTCGAGGGTCCGAGCGCGGAGGAGCTCGCCGCGCAGCACGGCGAGAGCCTCTGGGAGACGAAGCCCGACCTCTACCTCGCGCTCGCGAAGGTCGAGCCGCTCGCCCGTGCGCTGATGGATCTCGACTGCTGGATCACGGGCATCCGCCGCGACCAGGCGCCGACGCGCGCGAACGCGCCGAAGGTCGGCTGGGACGACGCGCACGAGCTCTGGAAGGCGAACCCGCTCGCGGACTGGAGCGACGACGACTGCTGGGCGTACGTCCGCGAGCGCAACCTGCCGTACAACCCGCTCCACGATCGGGGCTACGAGTCGATCGGCGACACGCATTCCACGATGCCGGGCGCCGGCCGCGAGGGCCGCTGGGCCGGGACCGGCCGCACCGAGTGCGGGCTGCACGTGGACCGCGCATGAGCACGGGCTTCGTCGTCTGGCTCACCGGCCTCTCGGCCGCGGGCAAGTCCACGATCGGCCGGATCGTGGCGGACGAGCTCGAGACGCGCGGGCTGCTCGTCGACCGGCTCGACGGCGACGTCGTCCGGCAGCACCTCTCCGCCGGCCTCGGTTTCTCGAAGGAGGACCGCGACACGAACATCGCGCGGATCGGCTGGGTCGCCTCGCGGCTCGCGCGCGCCGGCGCGGCCGTCGTCGTCTCCGCGATCTCGCCGTACGAGGAGGCGCGGCAGCGTGCCCGCGCGCTGACCGAGGAGCAGCGCGCCGTCTTCGTCGAGGTCTACGTCGCGACCTCGCTCGAGGAGTGCGCGCGCCGCGACCCGAAGGGTCTCTACGCGAAGGCCTACTCCGGCGAGCTCGTCGAGTTCACCGGCGTCTCGGACCCGTACGAGGAGCCCTCGAAGCCCGAGCTGCGGATCGACACCGAGGGCCGCCCGCCCGAGGAGTCGGCGCGCATCGTGATCGAGCGGCTGGTCGGGCTCGGCCTCCTCTCGTCCGAGGTGGCGGCGTGAGCACCGCGACGCCGCCGCGGACGCTCTCGCACCTCGACGAGCTCGAGGCCGAGGCGATCCACGTCATGCGCGAGGTCGCCGCCGAGCGCGAGCGGCCGGTGCTGCTCTTCTCCGGCGGCAAGGACTCGATCGTGCTGCTGCGGCTCGCCGAGAAGGCGTTCCACCCGGGCCGGTTCCCGTTCCCGGTGATGCACGTCGACACCGGCCACAACTTCCCCGAGGTGATCGAGTTCCGCGACCGGCGCGTGGCAGAGCTCGGCGAGCGGCTCGTCGTCGCGAGCGTGCAGGAGTCGATCGACCGCGGACGCGCCGTCGAGCAGACCGGGCCGCGCGCGTCGCGCAACCAGCTCCAGACGGTCACCCTCCTCGACGCGATCGAGGAGCACGGCTTCGACGCCGCGATGGGCGGCGCGCGCCGCGACGAGGAGCGCGCCCGCGCGAAGGAGCGCATCTTCAGCTTCCGCGACGGCTTCGGCCGGTGGAACCCGCGCGCGCAGCGGCCCGAGCTGTGGAACCTCTACAACGCCCGCGTCCGCAAGGGCGAGCACGTCCGAGCGTTCCCGATCTCGAACTGGACCGAGCTCGACGTCTGGCAGTACATCGCCCGCGAGCAGCTCGAGCTGCCCGCGATCTACTTCGCCCACGAGCGCGAGGTCTTCCGGCGCGACGGGATGCTCTACGCGGTGTCGCCGTACGTCGAGCGGATGCCCGGCGAGGAGCCGTTCGCGGCCACCGTGCGCTTCCGCACCGTCGGCGACATGACCTGCACCGGCGGCGTCGTCTCCGACGCGGCGACGATCGACGAGGTCGTGACCGAGATCGCGGCGACGAACATCACCGAGCGCGGCGAGACCCGCGCCGACGACCGCGTCTCCGACGCCGCCATGGAAGACCGGAAGCGCGATGGCTACTTCTGAGTCGATGATGCAGGCGGAGCTCCTGCGCCTCGTCACCGCGGGCTCGGTCGACGACGGCAAGTCGACGCTGATCGGCCGCCTGCTCTACGACACGAAGCAGATCCTCGCCGACCAGCTCGAGCACATCGAGCAGACCTCCGAGCGGCGCGGCGACGGCTACGTCAACCTCGCGCTTCTCACCGACGGGCTCCGCGCCGAGCGCGAGCAGGGGATCACGATCGACGTCGCGTACCGCTCGTTCGTCACGCCGCGCCGCCGCTTCCAGCTCGCCGACGCGCCGGGCCACGTGCAGTACACGCGGAACATGGTCACCGGCGCCTCGACCGCCGAGGTCGCCGTGATCCTCGTCGACGCGCGCAAGGGCGTCGTCGAGCAGACGCGCCGCCACTCGTACATCGCGGCGCTGCTCGCGATCCCGCACGTCGTCGTCGCCGTCAACAAGATGGACCTCGTCGACTTCTCCGCCGAGCGCTTCGCCGAGATCGAGGCCGACCTCGCGGCGCTCGACGCGCGGCTCGGCCTCCACGACGTGCGCGCGATCCCGCTCTCGGCGCTCCGCGGCGACAACGTCGTCGAGCGCGGCGACGCGATGCCGTGGTACGACGGGCCGACGCTGCTCGAGCACCTCGAGACGATCGAGATCGCCGGCGACCGCAACCTCCTCGACCGCCGCTTCCCGGTGCAGTGGGTGATCCGGCCGATGGCCGACGAGCACCACGACTACCGCGGCTACGCGGGCCAGGTCGCGGGCGGCGTGTGGCGCGCGGGCGACGAGGTCGTCGTCCTCCCGTCGGGCCTGCGGACGCGCGTCGCCGCGGTCGAGACGATCGACGGGCCGCTCGACGCCGCGGTGTCGCCGCAGTCGGTCACGATCCGGCTCGAGGACGACGTCGACGTCGCCCGCGGCGACATGCTCGCCGACCCCGACCGGCCGCCGGCCGTCGCGACGCGCGCTCGAGGCGCACCTGTGCTGGATGAGCGAGCGGCCGCTCGAGCCGCGCGCGCGGCTGCTCCTGAAGCACACGACGCGCACCGTGCCGGTGATCGTCGAGGAGCTCGTCTCCGCGGTCGACATCCACACGCTCGAGGACCGGCTCGCGCCCGCGCGGCTCGAGCTGAACGACCTCGGCGTCGTCCGGCTCCGCCTCGCCGAGCCGCTCGCCGTCGACCCGTACGAGCGGAACCGCGCGACCGGCGCGTTCATCCTCGTCGACGAGGCCACGAACGACACGGTCGCCGCCGGCATGGTCGTCGACGCGTCGTGAGCGCGGCCGCCTCGGCTCGGCCGCGCCTCGCCGACCCGTACCGCGACCTGACCGTGATCGACTCGCGCGCGCCGCGGTTCAACCAGACCGTGATCGGCCTCCTCTCGGTGCTCGCCGTCGTCACCGGCTGGTGGTGGCTGCTCGCGCTGCTCGCGCTCCAGCTCGCGCTCGGGCTCACGCTCGGCCGGCGCTGGTGCCTGCCGTGCCTCGCGTACTTCGAGCTCGTCCAGCCGCGCTTCGGCGAGGGCCGGCTCGAGGACTCGCGTCCGCCGCGCGCCGCGAACATGGTCGGGCTCGCCGTCCTCGGCGCCGCGTCGATCGCCTACGCGCTCGGCTTCGACCTCGCCGGCGCCGCGCTCGGCCTCCTCGTCGCGGCGCTCGCGCTGCTCGCGGCGGCGACCGGCTTCTGCACCGGCTGCGAGGCGTACAAGCTCCTCCACCGCGTGACCGGCCGGCCGTTCGTCGCCTGCCCGATCCCGACCGTCCGCAAGTGACCTGGCAGTTCTCGCTCGCCGGCCTGCTGGTCGGCGTCCTCGTCGGCATGACCGGCATGGGCGGCGGCTCGCTGATGACGCCGATCCTGATCCTGCTCTTCGGGTTCAACGCGAAGGTCGCGGTCGGGACGGACATCCTCCACGGCGCGATCTTCAAGTCGTTCGGCGCCGTCCGGCACCGGCAGCTCGGCACCGTGCACGCGCGGCTCGTGCTCTGGATGCTCCTCGGCTCCGCGCCGCTCTCGCTGCTCGGCGTCGAGCTCGCGGTGCGGCTCGGCGACGGCGGCACGAGCACGCTCCAGAAGCTCGTCGGCGCGGCGCTGATCGTCGGCGGGATCGGCTTCCTCGCGAAGACGTTCGTCCACGGCCACGGCGACGACGCGCCGTTCCTCCTCACGAACCGCGACAAGGCGACGGCGGTCGCGATCGGCGCGATCGGCGGCTTCATCGTCGGCCTCACCTCCGTCGGGTCCGGCACGTTCTTCGGGCTCGCGATGCTGTTCGTGTACCCGCTGACGGCGCAGAAGATCGTCGGCACCGACGTCGCGCACGCGGCGCTGCTGCTCTGGGTGGCGGGCGTCTCGCACCTCGCGCACGGCGATGTCGACAGGCACGCGCTCGCGTGGCTCCTCGTCGGATCGATCCCCGGCGTGCTCCTCGGCGCGAACCTCTCCATCCGCGTCCCCGAGCGTGGCCTCCGCGTCGCGTTCGGCGTCGTGCTCGTCCTCTCCGGGATCAAGATCGTCGACGTCCCCGACTCGACGATCATCGTCCTCGTCACGCTCGCCGTCACCCTGGCGGTCGCGGCCGGCTGGTGGGTGCGCACGCTGCTCGTCCGCCGGGTCGCGGCGCAGGACGCAACGTAGAATCCCCGGGCCTTGGCCCGGGTGCTCTCGACGGCGTTCCTGGTGGTGCTCCTCGCCGCCACGGCCGCGGCCTTCGCCCTCACGGAGGGCGCGAAGCTCGAGCTGAGCCCGATCTACCGGACGAGCGTGCCGACGAAGGTCTTCTCGCCCGGGATCACGACCGCGGACATCGACTTCCGCCTCCGCAAGACCGACCACCTGACCGTGTGGATGAACCGCGACGGCAAGCACGTCGCCACGATCGTCCCGGGCCACACGTACAAGCCGGGCTGGGTGCGGCTCGAGTTCACCGGCATCGCCGACAACGGGCTCACGCTGCCCGACGGGACGTACGTGCCGGTCGTCCACCTCGGCCGTTCCCACCGCACGATCCAGCTGCCGAACCCGATCGAGATCGACACGGTCGCGCCGACGATCACCGTCCCGCACCGTGTCTACACGCACATCTCGCCCGACGGCGACGGCCACAACGACGTGTTCCGCGTCCGCTACTCGCTCGACGGGCCGGCGCACGCGATCCTCACCGTCCGCGGCCGGCGGGTCGAGGTCACGCGCAGCCAGCAGCTCCACGGGGTGCTCGAGTGGAACGGGAAGATCGACCGTCGCGTCGTCGCGCCCGGGAACTACGTGCTCCGGGCGGCCGCGCGCGACGCCGCCGGCAACACTTCGAAGCCGTTCGCGTTCGCGGTCGTCACCGTCCGCTTCGTCCTCCTCGGCCGGACGCGGATCCTCGCGAAGCCGGGCTCGCGCTTCGCGCTGCTCGTGCTCGCGGACGCGCCGCGGGTGAGCTGGCTCTTCGCCCGCGGGCACGGCACCGCCCGGACCGGGAACGGGAAGACGACGCTCCACCTGCGCGCGCCGAGGAAGCGCGGCGTGTACCGGCTGTACGTCGGGGCCTCCGGCCATGCGGCGAAGGCCCTCGTGGTCGTCGCGTGATCCAGGAAATCGCGCGCGCCGGCGGCGCCGTCGGTGCGCTCGGACTCGCCCTGCTCGTGCTCGGCCGCGGGCCGTGGTGGCGGCTCGGCGGCCTGGCGGCGTGGGCGCTCGGTTGCGGCGCGCTCGCGCTCTGGCTCGCGCCGTCGGGCCACCATCGCGCGTACGCCGCGGCGGGCGTCGTCGGCGTGGTCGCCGCCGTGCTCCTTGCCCTGCTCTTCCTCCGCGTCCCGTGGCTGCTCCCGGTGGCCGTGCTCGCGTGCGCGCCCGCGCGGATCCCGGTCTCGGTCGGCGCGACGAAGGCGAACCTGCTGCTGCCGATGTACGTCGTCGTCGCCGGCGCGGCGCTCGCGCTCGCGTGGCGGCTCTTCTGGGACGACCGGCCCGGCCGCGAGCTCGGCCCGCTCGCCTGGCCGCTCGCGCTCTTCGTCGGCTGGACCGGGCTCACGTTCGTCTGGTCGCTCGACCGCCGGCAGGGCGCGATCTACCTGCTCTTCTACGTCCTGCCCTTCGCGCTGCTCGCGGTCTCGCTCTCGCGGCTGCCGTGGCGGCTCGGCTGGGTGAAGGCCCTCTACGTCGAGCTCGCCGCGATGGCGTTCGTCTTCGCGGCGATCGGCGGCTGGCAGTACCTGACGCGGAACATCTACTGGAACCCGAAGGTGAAGGTCGACAACGCGTACGCGCCGGTGAGCTGGTTCTACCGGATCAACTCGGTGTTCTACGACCCGTCGATCTACGGGCGCTTCCTCGTCGTCGCCATCCTCGCGAGCCTCGTGCTCGTGCTCTTCGGCCGCGCGCCCGTGGCATGGGCGGCGCTCGTGCTCGCCGTCGCGACGTGGCTCGGGCTCGTCCCGTCCTTCTCGCAGTCGAGCTTCGTCGCGCTCGGCGCCGGGATCGTCGCGGCGCTCGTGATGCTCTGGCGCCGGCGCGCGGTCGTCCCGCTCGTCGTCGCGGCGGCCGTGCTCGCAGTCGTCACGATCGGTGTGCCGCAGGTGCGGCACCGCCTCGTCGGGAAGGCCGGGCTCTCGCACGCGACGAGCGGCCGCTCGAAGCTCGTCTCGAACGGCGTGAAGCTCGTCGAGCACCACCCGGTCTTCGGGGTCGGCGCCGGCGCGTTCAAGTGCGGCTACGCGAACCTGACCCACCTCAACGGCTGCCGCGAAGGGAAGGAGCCGAAGGCCGCGGCGTCGCACGACACGCCGATCACCGTCGCCGCGGAGACCGGCCTGCCGGGCCTCGCGCTGCTCTCCTGGCTCGTCGGCCTCGGGATCTGGCTGACGTTCTGGCGCAATCCGGTCTCGACCGCGGCCGGCCGCGCCCGGCTTGCCTTCGGACTAGCCTTGCTCGCGATCGTCGTGCACAGCCTCTTCTACAACGCCCTGATCGAGGATCCGCTCTTCTGGAGCCTGCTCGCGCTTGCGGCCCTCGTGAAGCGCGAGCCCGCGTGATCGGCAATCCGCGGCGCGTGCTCGTGCTCGCGCCGCACACCGACGACGGCGAGTTCGGCTGCGGCGGGACGATGGCGCGCCTCGTCGAGGCCGGCGCCGACGTCCGCTACGTCGCGTTCTCGATCGCGACACGATCGCTCCCGGACGGCTTCGCGCCCGACACGCTGGCGCGCGAGGTCCGCGAGGCGACGGCCGAGCTCGGGATCCCGGAGGCCAACCTCACCGTCCACGACTTCGACGTGCGGACGTTCCCCGACCGGCGCCAGGAGATTCTCGAGCTGCTGATCGCGCTGTGGAACGAGTGGGAGCCGGACCTCGTCTTCCAGCCGTCGCTGCACGACGTCCACCAGGACCACCAGACGGTCGCGGCCGAGGGCCTCCGCGCGTTCAAGCGGACGACGATCCTCGGCTACGAGATCCCGTGGAACAACTTCGACTTCGCCTACCAGGCGTACTTCTCGCTCGACAAGCGCCACCTCGAGCGCAAGGTCGCCGCCCTCGCGCGATACGCGTCGCAGCAGCACCGCCGGTACGCGAACCCGGAGTACGTCTGGAACCTCGCCCGCACCCACGGGATCAACGTGAACCTCGAGTACGCCGAGGTGTTCCAGGTCTACCGCGCGATCGCGTAGCCGGCCGCCTCCGGCCGGGCCACGCGAGAGAATGCGCGCGATGGGGTTCTTCGACCGCTTCCGCCACCACGAGCCGCCGCCTCACGTCGAGGAGGCGCCGACGCGGACGGTCGTCGAGATCGATGCGACCACGCTCTCGCGCGTGTTCTCGGCGCCGCGGTGGTTCCGCGACCTCGGGCTGCTGGCGTGGTTCCTCGTCGGTGTCGCGCTCGTCCTGGTCGGCACGACCTGGCTGCTCTCGATCACCTACACGATCGTCGGCCCGGTCGTCGCCGGAGGGGTCGTCGCCACGGTCGCGGCGCCGCTCGTGACACGGCTCCAGGCCCACGGGTGGCCGCGCGCGGCCGGCGCGGTGCTCGTGCTCCTCGGCTTCTTCGCGCTCGGGATCCTGATCTTCGCGCTCGTGGTCGGCGGGATCAGCGAGCAGTCCACGCAGATCAACTCGGCGGCTTCGGAGGCGCTCGACAAGGTCACGGGCTGGCTCAACGACGTCGGCGCGAACGACACGTCGGGTCTCGAGAGCGACGCGGCAAACGGCGTCTCGACGAGCGGCGCCACGCTCCTGCAGGGGCTCGCGCACGGCATCGAGGGACTCACGTCGCTCGTCTTCTTCTTCACGTTCACGTTCTTCACGATCTTCTTCACGCTCAAGGACGGCCCGACCTTCCGTCGCTTCGTCAACCGCAACATGGGAGTCCCGGCCCCGGTCGCCTCGACGATCACCCGCGACGTGGTCACGTCGCTGCGCCGCTACTTCATCGGCGTGACGATCGTCGCCGCGTTCAACGCGGTCGTGGTCGGGGTCGGCGCGTACGTCCTCGACGTCCCGCTGGCCGGGACGATCGCGGTCGTCACCTTCGTCACCGCCTACATCCCGTTCATCGGCGCCTTCGTCTCGGGCGCGTTCGCCGTCATGCTCGCGCTCGCCTCGCAGGGGACGAACACGGCGCTGGTCATGCTCGTGATCGTGATCCTCGCGAACGGCCTCCTGCAGAACATCGTCCAGCCGATCGCGTTCGGCGCGACCCTCGAGATCAACCCGCTCGTCGTCCTCATCGTGACGATCGGCGCGGGCGCGCTGTTCGGGATGGTCGGACTGATCCTCGGCGCGCCGCTGACCTCGGCCGCGGTCCACATCAGCAAGGACCTCGCCGCCGCCAAGGCTCTCGCGGCGGCAGAGGCCGGCGACGAGGCCCCGCCCGACCTCGCGCCCGGCCTTCTCTGAGCCGAAACGCGAAGGCGACCTTGCTACGATGGCCGCGATTTCGGGGCGGTTCAACGGGGAGGACGAGGTTGAGAGCTCGGGTGGCGATCACGGCGGTTGCGGCGGCGCTGGTACTTCCGGCGGCCGCGCTCGCGACCCCGGCGACGACGGCGCCGGCGAAGAAGATCACGATCGTCGTGATCCTCAACGACAAGGGCGTCAACCTCGCAGCGTTCACGCAGCTCGGCACGGGCTCGACGGCGACGCTGAGCCCGCTGATGGGAGCCGTCCCGCGCGGCGACTACGTCAGCATCAACGTCTTCAACCGCGGCAGCAAGGTGCACAACTTCACGATCCTCGGGAAGACGACGCCGAAGGTGAAGCCCGGCGGCAAGGCGCACCTGTTCGTCGCGCTGGTGAAGCGCGGCTCCTTCCCGTACAGCAGCACGCTCGACAAGAGCAAGGCGTTCCGCGGCGTCCTCCACGTCGGCGACAACGCGACGTCGGCCAGCGAGATCAATCCCGCGGTCGGGTAGCGCCGCGCTCTCGAAAACCGATCGCGCCGCTCCCACGAAAGACCGGGTGCTGGCCTCTAGGGAGGCAGCCAAGCAGTGAGCCGGCGGCGGGGGCGGCGGGCAGCCTCCGCCACCCACCGCTCCCGTCCGCCGGTTCGCTCGTACATTCGCCATGTGACAGAGTTCGAGGCTGGATGGATCTGCGCAAGCTTCCCGGGATGAAGTCCTCGGCCGGGCCGATCCTCCTCACGACGCTCGTGCCGATCGTCGCCGCGCTCATGTTCTTCGCGCTCGCCACGTACGGGAAGCGCAGCGGGAACATCGCCGACCAGCCGAGCATGGCCGCGTTCGACGCGTGCCTGACCGCGAACGGGCTCCAGTCGACGGGCGACTACCCGACGCAGTTCGACGCGACCGTCGCGGCGCAGCAGCAGATGAAGGCGTGCGGCGACAAGATCCCGAAACAGGTGATCCAGAAGGCCGAGGACCAGCAGCGCGCGGCGATGTCCTCCTACCGCGAGTGCCTCCACAACATGGCCGGCAGCTCGGGGTCGCGCGGCTTCGGCCGCTACCGCGGCGGGCCGTCGTCCGGCTTCCGGCAGGCCTTCTCGATCTGCCGCAGCCTGCTCCAGAACGGCGGCGACGGCGGGTCGCAGCCGGCCGTCCCGAAGACGAAGCCCGCCGCCGGGCCGGTCGCGTAGCGGCGCGCGTTGCCGCCCGGGCCGACCTCGGCTAAGGTGCGGGCGATGGTCGTGCAGCCCGCTCCGGACGGAACCGCTCTCGTGAGCCTCGCTGCGCTCGGCCTCCTCCTTCCCCGGTAAGGGGAAGCGACCGCTCGACATACCCGTCCCGCGCTCCCGCATCAAGGGAGGAGTCCGTCTTCAGAGGAGACTTTCAGCCATGACCATGCCGTACTGGAAATACCGCCCGTACACGACCGTCGACCTGCCCGACCGCACCTGGCCGAACCGCGTCGTCGAGCGCGCGCCCGTCTGGTGCTCGACCGACCTGCGCGACGGCAACCAGGCGCTCGTGAAGCCGATGGACGCCGCGCGCAAGCAGCGCATGTTCGAGCTCCTGCTCGCGCTCGGCATGCCCGAGATCGAGGTCGGCTTCCCGTCCGCGTCGAAGACCGACTTCGACTTCGTCCGCCGGCTCGTCGAGGAGGACCTGATCCCCGAGGGGACGACGATCGCGGTGCTGACACAGGCGCGGCCCGAGCTGATCGAGCGCACGTACGAGGCGATCGAGGGCGCCCGGCGCGCGATCGTGCACCTCTACAACTCGACCTCGGAGACGCAGCGTCGCGTCGTCTTCCGGCTGGACAAGGCGGGGATCACCGAGCTCGCGGTGCGCGGCGCCGCGCTCTGCCGGGAGCTCGCCGGCCGCACGGAGACGGAGATCGTGTTCGAGTACTCGCCGGAGAGCTTCCACGCCACCGAGCTCGACTACGCGCTCGAGATCTGCGAGGCCGTGATCGCCGAATGGCGGCCGACGGTCGACGAGAAGATGATCGTCAACCTGCCGACGACGGTCGAGGCGTTCCCGCCGAACGTGTACGCCGACCGGCTCGAGTGGTTCCAGCGGCACGTCTCTGCCCGCGACCGGATCGTGCTCAGCGTCCACCCGCACAACGACCGCGGCACCGCCGTCGCCACCGCCGAGCTCGGGCTGATGGCCGGCGCCGACCGCGTCGAAGGGACGCTGTTCGGGAACGGCGAGCGCACCGGCAACGTCGACCTCGTCACGCTCGCGCTGAACCTGCTCACGCAGGGCGTCGACCCCGGGCTCGACCTCTCGCGGATCGACGAGGCGAAGGCGATCGTCGAGGAGTGCAACGAGCTGCCCGTCCACCCGCGCCACCCGTACGCCGGCGAGCTGGTCTACACGGCGTTCTCGGGCTCGCACCAGGACGCGATCAAGAAGGGGATGTACGCGCAGCAGCGCTCCGACTCGGAGCAGTGGGACGTGCCGTACCTCGCGGTCGACCCGATGGACGTCGGGCGCACGTACGAGGCGATCATCCGCGTCAACTCGCAGTCGGGGAAGGGCGGCGTCGCGTACCTGATGGAGACCGAGCACCACCTCGAGCTGCCGCGCGGCCTGCAGGTCGACTTCGCCCAGAAGGTGCAGGCGATCACCGACGCGCGCGGCGACGAGCTGACCGCCGACGAGCTCCTCGTCGCGTTCCACGAGCACTACCTCGCCGTCGAGCGCCCGTACGAGCTCGTCTCGTACACCCACTCGAGCGGCGACGGCGAGGAGGAGGGGATCGCCGCGGTCGTCCGCGTCGACGGCGAGCCACAGCGGGTCGAGGGCGCCGGGAACGGGCCGATCGACGCGCTCGTCGACGCGTTCGAGCGGCACTTCGGGATCACGATCAGCGTCCGCGACTACCACGAGCACGCGATGGCTGCGAGCGCCGACGCCACCGCGGCCGCGTACGTCGAGGCGGACGTCGACGAGGAGCCGGTGTGGGGCGTCGGCCTCCACCCGAGCATCGTCACCGCGTCGCTCCGCGCGATCGTGAACGCGGTCAACCGCGCGCTCGCGCTTCGCGGCGCGATCGCCGAGGCGGCGGCGCTCTTCGACGGGCCGTAGGCGCGCCGTTACCAGCCGGGCGCGAGCCGGCGGAGGCGAGCGAGCTCGGCCGGGTGGTAGAAGCCGAGGCAGAGCAGGACGAGCGGGTAGGAGAGCGCGACGACGATCGACGGCGCGAGCGAGAGGCCGCCCGCGCGCGCCGCCACGGTGAGCACGGCGCCGGCGACGAGCGCCGTCGCGACCCGCCGCCACTGATAGTGGACGGGGTAGACCGAGTGGCCGTAGATCGCCATCCCGACGAAGAGCACGACGTACGCGACGAGCGTCGAGATCGCGGCGCCGACCATTCCCCACTTCGGGATCATCCAGAAGTTGAGCGCGACGTTCACGCCCGCGCCGATCCCCGGTCACGACCCAGTTGAGCTGCGTCCGGCGCGCGCGGCCGCTCCCGATCGCGAGGACGGTGTAGCCCGCGTAGATCGTGAATGCGAACGCCAGCAGCGCCACCCCCTCCTGCGCGCGCTGGTACTCCGGATTCGTCAGCAGCTTCACGAGCCACGGCGCGAGCGCGCCGAGCCCGAGCGAGAGCCACGAAGCCAACGCGATCAGGTACGTGAGCACGAACGCGTACGTGCGGCGCGCCTCGCGGTCGTCCTCGATCGAGTACGCGAACGCGGGCCACGCGGTGCGGAACGCGACCATCACGAACGTGACCACCGAGGCGACCTTGATCGCCGCCGAGTAGACGCCGACCTCGGCCTGGCCCTTGAAGTGCGCGACGAAGAGGCGGTCGACGAACGTGATCGCCCAGAGCGCGAGCGCCGACGGGACGAGCGGCATCCCGAACTTCTGCATCGCCCGGAGCAGCGGCCGGTCGAACTGGAACCCGAGCTGCTCGTGCCGGTAGGCGAGCAGCACGAGGTACACGCAGAGCGTCCCGACGAAGTTGCCGACGATCAGCCCGATCGCGCCCCACTGGAAGACCGCGACGAACAGGATCATCGCGACGACCGTGATCAGCACGTTCGCGACGCTCGCGATCGCGTATGCGACCGAGCGCTCCTCGACCCGGAAGAGCGCGGTGAGCTGCTGGTAGTTCGTCTGCGCCCACAGCCCGACGGCGCCGGCGCGGACGAGCGACGTCTCGTCGCCGAGCTGAAGCAGGTGCGCGATCGGCGCCGCGAAGATCAGCCCGAGCGCGAGCCCGAGCGTCGCGGTCCCCATCGTGAACCAGAACGAGGTGCGGACGACGACGAGCTTCGGCGCCGCGTCCTTCGCGTCGAAGTAGAAGCGGAAGAACGCGGTCGAGATGCCGAGCTGCAGGAGGATCGAGACCACCGCGACCGCGGCGGTGACGATCTCGACCTGGCCGTACGCCTTGGGCGGCAGGTAGTGCGTGTACAGCGGCAGCAGCAGGATCGCGAGGATCCGCGAGACGAGCCCGCCGAGCCCGTAGATCGCGGAGTGCTGCGCGAGGCGCGAGTTCACGCCCGAGGGGCATCAGAGCCCAGCGTAGATTTCGAGCAGGCGGTCGGCCACGCGGTCGATGTCGTGGACCTGCTCGACGTACGCGCGGCCGGCGGCGCCGAGCTCGCGGCGGAGCGCCGGGCTCTCGACGAGCGGGGCGAGCGCGTCGACGAGCGTGTCCTTCGTGGCCGGGACGATCGGGACGCGGACGCCGAACGCGGCCGCGCTGCGCTCGACGACGTCGGGCTTCAGGTGGGCGACGACGGGCTTGCCGAGCGCCATCGCCTCGAGCGCGAAGACGCCGTGCCAGCCCGCGTTGAGCTGGTCGACGACGATGTCGGCCCGCGCGTACCGCTCGCGCGCCTCGTCGTGCGGCACGCCCTCGACGAGGTCGAGCTCGACGGGGAGCTCGGGCGCACGCGTCGATCACGTACTGGGTGCCCTTCTTCGCGCGGTTCGACGGCGCGTGGACGACGAGCGGCCGCGCCGCGTCCGACGGCGGCGCGCGGCGCGTACTCGCGCAGGTCGAGCCCGGGCGGGACGACGTGCGCGTCGGGCACCCAGCGGATCGCGTCGTACGAGCCGACGATCCGCGCGTCGGCGCGCTGCCCGTACGCGAGCTCGGCGGGGCTCTTGCCCCGGATGTCCGAGCCGAGGAAGTGGAAGACGCTCTTCCGGCGCGACGCGCGCAGCAGCGGGAACTGGACGCGACTTCGGCAGCAGCGTCAGCCCGAAGTAGAAGTGGAAGACGTCCGTCTGCGGGAGCAGCCGCCCGAACGCGCGCGCCTGCGTCGCGAGCCGGCGGGCGAGCCCGCCGCGGCGCCCGAGCGACCAGTCGGCCTCCGGGTGGAGCCGCCCGCGCTCGAAGACGACGAGCCGGGCGTCGACGCCCTTCCGGCGCAGCGCCTGGACGTTCGCCCACGGGATCCCGGCGACGTTGACGGGGCAGTGGGTGACGCGCAGCCGCTGGGGATCGATTTTCACGAACTCGTTGCGATGCTGTGGCGAAGGGCGGGTTGACGGCGTCTACCATGCACGTTCCCCGTGGGTGGGTGGGGGTTCGGGATGGGAACGCGCCGCGGCCGCTCGCTCGCGCGCCCGACCGCCACGACGATCGCGCTCACGGATCCCACTCGAGCTGGTCGAAGTAGCGGAGCGCGGCCCGCCCCGGCCGGATGCGCGGGGCGAGCGCTCGCAGCTCCTCGTCCGACACCTCGCCGAGCGCCCGTTTCACGCCGAGGTACGGCAGGTTCAGGTCGTCCTGGTACACGATCGTCGAGATCCGCGGGTTGATCTCGATCACGAGCTCGCCGACGAGCTGGATGTTGAAGAAGTGCTCGATCCCGAGCTCCGCGACGATCGCGCCCGGCCAGCTCCATCAGCGCCTCGTCCTCGAGCGTGACGAAGTACATCGCGAGGCCCGCGCGCATCGCCTCGCGCGTCTTCGGGTGGCCGAGCACGACCTCGCGCCCGTTCGCGATTCCGTCGATCGTGCGCTCGCCGCCGGTCGCGAGCTCCATCACGAGCAGCTCGGTGCCGCCCTCGGCCGGCAGCAGCTCGAGCGCCTCCTCGAGCCGCATCGCCACCGAGCCCGGCCGCTCGTGCAGGAGCTGGTGCGCCCGGTCGACGGTCGGGTCGAGCACGCGGAACCCGCGCGAGCCGGACGAGAACACCGGCTTGAAGCAGACCGGCCGCTCCGGGTAGCCGAGCTCGCGCGCCGCCGCCTCGACCTCGCGCCCGCCGCGCACGCGCCGGAACTCGGGCGCCGGCAGGCCGAGCCGGTGGAGCAGCTCGTACGTCTCGGCCTTGTCGTTCGAGCGCCGGATCGCGTCGGGCGGCGAGACGAGCACGGCGATCCCGTCGAAGCGGTCGAGCGCGCCGGCGAGGCCCTCGAGGTCGAACGACGACTGCGGCAGGATCGCGTCGGCGCCCTCCCGGTCGGCGATCTCGCGCACCGCGTCGGCGAACCCCGGATCGGAGCCCGCGGGGACGAGATGGAACGCGTCGCAGAGGTGCCGGCCCACCGACCGCTCGCTCATGTCGGTGCCGACGAGACGCACCTCGCGCTCGCCGTTCTCGCGCAGCGCCGCGGAGCAGCGCGGCGGTGCCCGGCGCGCCCGAGGCGGTGACGACGACGGTGATCGGCCTCACGAGAGGTCGATCCTGTCCGCGCGCAGGTGCTCGAGCCGCGCTGCGCGGTCGGCGTCGAGGAACGACCGCATCGTCTCGCCCATCGTCGCGCCGTCGAAGGCCCAGATCTCCGGGTGCGTGAGGAGCTGGAGCCACTCGAACTCGCCGCGTTGCGAGCTGCTCGTGCGGGCAGCCGTGGCGCCAGTGCTGGTTCGAGTCCGAGCGGTAGCGCTCCGGGTCGAACCACGGCGCCGTCATCACGTTCGGGGCGCCGTCGATCGGCGCGGTCATGTACTCCGGGTCGGGGTTGTGCCAGGCGACGACCGGGTCGAAGCGCTCGTCGAGGTCGACGTGCGGCCAGACCGCGTGGTGGGCGACGCGGTGGCCGAGCTCGCGCAGCCGCGCGATCGCGCGCTCGCCTTCGCTCGAGTCGAGGTTGTAGAAGACCGAGCGCGTCATCAGGAACCAGGTCGACCAGGCGCCCGCGTCGGCCTCGAGCTCGGCCATCCGCAGCGCCGCCTCGAGCGAGAGGTCGACGTCGTGGCGGAGGATCAGGTCGCCGGCCTCCGGCGGGCCGGTCGAAGCCCGCGAACCGGTAGCCGCCGTGCCTTCGCCGCCGTCGAGCAGCTCGCGGTAGTGGTGGAGGGAGAAGTCGCAGCTCACCGTCCCGTCCGTCCGCGGTCCGAAACGGCCATGTCCGGCGGCAGCCGCTGCGCGGCTCGCGGCGCGCGCCGGGCCGAAACCGCCTGCTCAGCGGCGTCGGCCGGCTCGTGGACGGCGGTATCAGCCGTCGCGACAGAACTGCGACGAGCGATCCACAGCCGGCCGTTCGCGACACGGTTCATGCGGCCGCGACCTCGACGTCGACGAGCCGCGCCGCCGCCTCCGCGCGCTCGAGCGCCTCGAGGTTCGTGTCGGCGACGGCGATCACGAAGCCGCGCCGGTCGCCGTCGAGGCGCACCGGCCGGATCGTCTCGCCGAGCTGCAGGTACGTCTCCGCCTGAACGACGCCCGGGAAGGCGAGCACCTTCTCGAGCGAGCCGATCCGCGTCACCCGCCCGGCCGGCAGCGGGCCCGGCTCGGCGGTGAGGAAGCGGATCGCGAGCGGCTGGTGGAACCGCGGCAGCACGAGCTCGTCCGGCAGCTCCTCGCCGAGCGCCATCCGCAGCTGCACCTCGACGAGGTCGACGCCGACCGCGTGGCGGACGAGGTTCGCCATCTCGCCGCCGGGCATGCGCGCCGCGCACTCGACCACGACGACGCGGCCGTCGGGCGCCGCGATCAGCTGCGGGAACGCGATCCCGGTCCGCAGCCCGAGCGCGCGCACCGTGTGCGCCGCGACGCGCTCGGACTCCTCGAGCTGCGCCGCGCCGATCGTCGGCGGGTAGACGTGGATCCAGCCGACGCCGAACCCGATCCCCGGCGGCCGCATCCGGTCGGAGAGCGTGAGCGGGATCGCCGCCCCGTCGCGCGCGATCACGATCCCGTTCATCTCGATCCCGTCGACGAACTCCTCGAGGATCGCCTCGCCGGTCGGCGACGCGGCGAGCGCCTCGTGCAGGTGCCGCTCGAGGTCGTCGAGCGAGTCGAGCCGGAAGACCCCGCGCTGGCCGCCCGAGTCGGCCGGCTTCAGCACCGCGGGGAACCCGACCTCGTCGGCTGCGCGGCGGCGCTCGGCGAGCGTCCGCAGCGCCGCGAAGCGCGGCTGCGGCACGCCCGCGTCCGCGAGCTCGCGGCGCATCGCGACCTTGTGCGTCATCAGGTGCGCCGTCTCGACGCCGATCCCCGGCAGGCCGCGCGCCTCCGCGACCGCGGCGACGACCGGCACCGCGCGGTCGGCCGAGATCGTGAGCACGCCGTCGATCCGCAGCCGCCGGACCGCCTTCAGCACCGCTCCCGGGTCGGAGAAGTCGACCACGCGCCCGATGTCCGCCTCGGCGAGGCCGAGCGCGTCCGGGTTCCGGTCGACGGCGACGACCCGCAGCCCGAGCTCCTTCGCGCGCAGGATCGCGCGCCGCTGATGGCGCCCGGCGCCGACGAAGAGGACGGTCTTCTGCACGCGCGGCGATGCTACTTGCGGCGCGAGTAGGGTTCCGTGCGTGGCGCTCCAGGGCAAGCGGATCTTCATCACCGGCGGCGCCGGCTTCATCGCGACGACGCTCGCGCGCAGGCTCGTCGAGGACAACGAGATCGTCGCCGTCGACAACCTGCACCGCGACGCCCTCTCGGGCACCGAGCTCGCCGACCATCCGAACTTCACGCTCCACCAGGGCGACGTGCTCGACGGCGCCGCTGCTCGCCGAGCTCGCACGCGGCGCGACCCACGTCGTCCACTGCGCCGCGATCGCCGGCGTCGAGACGGTGCTCGAGAGCCCGGTGCGGACGATGCGCGTGAACGTGATCGGCACGTACAACGCGCTCGAGGCCGCGCTCGCGACCGCGGCGACGCTCGAGCGGTTCGTCGACTTCTCGACGAGCGAGGTCTTCGGCACGCACGCGTACAACGTCACCGAGGGCCAGGTCTCGACGATCGGCTCGGTCGGCGAGGCGCGCTGGACGTACGCCGTCTCGAAGCTCGCCGGCGAGCACATGGCGCACGCCTACCACGACGAGCTCGGGCTGCCGACGGTCACCGTGCACCCGTTCAACGTGTTCGGGCCGGGGCAGATCGGCGGCGGCGCGATCCGCGCGTTCATCGAGGCCGCGCTCGCGGGCGAGCGACCTGACGATCCACGGCGACGGCTCGCAGATCCGCGCGTGGTGCTACGTGACCGACATGGTGCGCGGCGTGCTCGCGTGCCTCGAGCGGCCGGAGGCCGTCGGCCAGGCGTTCAACATCGGCAACCCGCGCTCGTCGGTCACGATCTACGACCTCGCGACGCGGATCAAGCGGCTCGCGGGCGGCCCGGGCGAGATCGTCTTCGCGCCGCTCGGCTACGCCGACGTCGAGCTGCGGATCCCGAACGTGAGCAAGGCGCGCGAGCTGCTCGGCTGGGAGCCGCGAGGTCGAGCTCGACGACGGCCTGGCGCGGACGATCGCGTGGTATCGGGAGAAGCTGACCGCATCCGTCTAGCGCTGGCCCGACGTCGGGGCCGAGGAGCTCGCCGCGGTCGCGGAGGTGATCGCCGACGGGATGCTCACGATGGGCCCGCGCGTCGCCGAGTTCGAGGACGAGCTCGCGCGCGCCTGCGAGGTCGAGCACGCGGTCGCCGTCTCGTCGGGGACGGCGGCGCTCCACCTCGCGGTGCTCGCGCTCGGGCTGAAGCCGGGCGACGAGGTGCTCGTGCCCGCGTACACGTTCCCGGCCACGGCGAACGTCGTCGCGCTCGCCGGCCTGCGGCCCGTGCTCGTCGACGTCGACCCGGAGACGATGAACGTCGACCCGGCGCTCGTCGAGGTCGGGCCGCGGACGAGGGCGATCATGCCGGTGCACCTCTTCGGCCGGCCGGCGCGGATCGAGGAGCTGCCCGACCTGCCGCTCGTCGAGGACGCGGCCGGCGCGCTCGGCGCGCGCCGCGGCGGCCGCGCGTGCGGGTCGCTCGGCGCGGTCGGCTGCCTCAGCTTCCACCCGCGGAAGATCGTCGCGACCGGCGACGGCGGCGCGGTCACGACCGACGACGCGCGGATCGCCGAGACGGTCCGGCGGCTCCGCAACCACGGCTGGCGCTCGCTCGCCGACGCCGACATGCCCGAGCCGGGCTTCAACTACCGGCTCCCCGACGTGCTCTGCGCGCTCGGCATCCCGCAGGTGCGGCGGCTCGACGAGCTGCTCGCCGGCCGGACGCGCATCGCCGACGGCCTACGCCGAGCGCCTTCGCGCACCTGCCGGTCGTCCTCCCGCGCGCCGACGACGGCGACGTCCACGGCTGGCAGGCCTACGTGATCCAGGTCGAGCGCCGCGACGAGGTGCTCGCCGGTCTCCGCGCCGCAGGGATCGAGGCCCAGATCGGGACGTTCGCGCTCCACCTGCTCGCCGCCTACCGCGACCAGGGCTTCTTCCCCGGCGCCGAGCACGCCTTCGAGCGCGCGCTCGCGCTGCCGTTCCACACGCGGCTGACCGAGAGCGAGCTCGACCGCGTCGCGGAAGCGCTTGACAAACTTGTGAGTCATCACTAACCTCCGCGACCATGGTCGTGACGGAACGGAAGACGAAGGAGGAGCGGCGGGAGGAGATCCTCGACGCCGCGCTCGAGGAGTTCGCCGAGCGCGGCTACCACGGCGCGTCGACCGAGGACATCGCCCGCAGGGCCGGGCATCTCGCAGCCCTACGTCTTCCGGCTCTTCGGGACGAAGAAGGAGCTCTTCAGGGCCGTCGTCGCCCGCTGCTTCCGCGAGACGCTGGAGATGTTCCAGCGCGCCGCGGAGGGAAAGCGGGGCAAGGAGGCGCTGCCAGGCGATCGGAAACGCATACGTGGAGCGGCTATCTGACCGACCGGGCGCGGCTTCGCGCCCAGATGCAGGCGTACGCGGCCTGCGACGACCCCGACATCCGCGAGGTCGGTCCGGCAGGGCTACGGCGACCTCGTCGCCTACGTCGAGCGGGTCTCGGGCCTCTCGAACGAGGAGGTCGCGAGCTTCTTCGCGACCGGAATGCTCCTGAACGTGCTCGCGTCGATGGAGCTCACCGGCGACGCATCGGAGCCCTGGGCCGAGCGCCTGCTCGAGGGCTGCACAAGGACGGCTGACCCTCTCTTTTTTTCGCAAGGAGGTAAGTGATGAATCACAAAACGATGTGGACGTTCGCGATCACCTCGGTCGCGCTCTTCATGGTCACGCTCGACAACCTCGTCGTCACGACGGCGCTGCCGGTGATCCGCCACGACCTCCACGCGGGGATCAGCGGGCTCGAGTGGACCGTCAACGCGTACACGCTCACCTTCGCGGTGCTGCTCCTCACGGGGGCCGCGCTCGGCGACCGGTTCGGGCGGCGCCGGATGTTCGCGATCGGGATCGGCATCTTCACGCTCGCCTCGGCGGCGGCTGCGCTCGCGCCGTCGATCGCCGCGCTCGACGCGGCCCGCGCCGTCCAGGGGCTCGGCGGCGCGATCGTGATGCCGCTCACGCTGACGATCCTCTCGGCGGCCGTGCCGGCCGAGCGGCGCGGCGTCGCGCTCGGCGCGTGGGGCGGGATCAGCGGCCTTGCGGTCGCGTTCGGCCCGCTCGTCGGCGGCGCCGTCGTCTCCGGGATCTCGTGGCACTGGATCTTCTGGCTGAACGTCCCGATCGGGCTCGTGCTCGCCCCGCTCGCGCTCGCGCGGCTCGACGAGAGCCACGGCCCCGCTTCGAGGCTCGACCTGCCGGGGCTCGGCCTCGTCAGCGCCGGGCTGTTCGGGATCGTGTGGGCGCTCGTCCGCGGCAACTCGGTCGGCTGGGCCTCGCCGGAGATCGTCGGCGCGCTCGTCGCCGGCGCCGCGCTCGTCGCCGCGTTCGTCGCGTGGGAGCTCCGCACCGAGCAGCCGATGCTGCCGATGCGCTTCTTCCGCAACCGGACGTTCGCGCTCGCGAACGTGTCGAGCCTGTTCATGTTCTTCGGGATGTTCGGCTCGATCTTCCTGCTCGCCCAGTTCTTCCAGACGGTGCAGGGCTACTCGCCGCTCCAGTCCGGGCTGCGGATCCTGCCGTGGACGGCGATGCCGATGATCGTCGCGCCGATCGCGGGCGCGCTCTCCGACCGCATCGGCGGGCACAAGCTGATGGGCGTCGGCCTCGCGCTGCAGGCGGTCGGGCTCGCGTGGATCGCGGCGGTCTCGACGCCGACGACGCCGTACGCCGACCTCGTGCTGCCGTTCGCGATCTCCGGGATCGGGATGGGCCTCTTCTTCGCGCCGGTCGCGAACGTCGTGCTCTCGACCGTCCGCTTCGAGGAGCAGGGCCAGGCCTCGGGCGCGAACAACGCGATCCGCGAGCTCGGCGGCGTCTTCGGCGTCGCGGTGCTCGCCTCGGTGTTCGCGCACTACGGCGGCTACGGCACCGGCACGTCGTTCACCGACGGGATGACGCCGGCGGTGTGGATCGGCGCGGTCGTCGTCGCCCTCGGCTCGGTCGCCGCGTTCGCGATCAGGCGCGGCGCGCGGACGGCCGAGCAGGTCGACCCGCAGGCTGCGCTCGAGCTCGTCGCGTAGTCGCCCGAAGCGGAGCTCGCCCCCGGCGGTCCACGGTCGCGGCCGCCGGGGCTGTTTCGCGCCCCGGCCCATGTGTACACATGGGCCGGCCCATAGGTGTCCAGTCCGCTTTCGGCCCTGTCCGTAACGGCCGCGGGCGGCGGCTAGGCTCCGTCCGCTCCGTGGACGAAACCCCTGCACTCTCGGTCGTCGTCACCGTCCTGAACGAGGTCGGGTCGGTCGACGAGCTCCACCGCCGGACGGTCGCCGCGCTCGACGGGCAGTCGTTCGAGCTCGTGTTCGTCGACGACGGCTCGACCGACGGGACGTTCGCCGCGCTCGCGCGGCTGCACGACGCCGACCCGCGCGTACGCGCCGTGCGCCTCAAGCGGAACTTCGGCCAGCACCCGGCGATGCACGCCGGGATCGCGCGCGCCCGCGGCGCTGCGATCGTGACGATGGACGGCGACCTCCAGAACGCGCCCGAGGACATCCCGAAGCTCGTCGCCGCGCTCGACCGCGCCGACGTCGCCTCGGGGCGCCGCGTCGGGCGGCGCGACCCGCTCTCGCGGCGCGTCCCCTCGCGCGCGATCAACGGGCTCCTGCGCCGGTTCACCGGCGTGCCGATCTCCGACTTCGG
Organism: uncultured Actinomycetes bacterium; assembly: GCA_963729135.1. Classification (GTDB taxonomy): domain Bacteria; phylum Actinomycetota; class Thermoleophilia; order Gaiellales; family Gaiellaceae; genus PALSA-600. The sequence goes on along the minus strand of CAVSMT010000003.1, from coordinate 313,280 downwards.
CTGCGCGTTCAACGCGTACCGCCGCGACGCGATCGTGCCGCTCCTCGGCTCGATCGGGAAGCAGAAGTTCACGAAGGCGCTCGTCCTCTCGAGCGGCGCGAGCGTCGAGGAGGTCGACGTCGCGCACGCCGCGGCCGACGGCGGCTCGCGCTACTCGCCGTTCCGCCTCGTCCGGCTCGCGCTGCACGTCGTCGCCGGCTTCTGGCCGCAGCCGGTGCAGTGGATCGGCGTGACGCTCGGGCTCGTGTGCACGCTCGCGGCGACCGCGCTCGGCATCTTCGGCGTCGCGTACTGGATCGGCCACGGCAACTTCCCGGGCCCGCTCTTCGCCGGCACCGCCATCGTCTTCGTGCTCGGCGTGGAAGGATTCATCCTCGCGCTCATCGGCGAGTACCTCGGGAGGATCCAACGGGACGTGGAAGGCACACCTCTTTACACCGTGGCGGAAGAGCTCGAATGAGCGCGAAGCGCGTGCTCGTGACCGGCGGCGCCGGCTTCATCTCGTCGGGCGTGATCCGCTACCTGCTCGAGGCGACCGACTACGAGGTCGTGACGCTCGACGCGCTCACGTACGCCGGCAACCTCGAGAACCTCGCGGACGTGATGAGCCACCCGCGGCTCGCGTTCGTGCACGGCGACATCCGCGACGCCGACCTCGTGCGCGAGCTCGTCGAGGGCGTGGACGTGATCGTGAACGCGGCCGCCGAGTCGCACGTCGAGAAGTCGATCGCCGACGGCGCGTCCGAGTTCGTGACCACGAACGTCGAGGGCACGCAGATCCTCCTCGACGCGATCCGCCGCACGCCGGTCGAGCGGTTCGTGCTCGTCTCGTCGTCGGAGGTGTACGGCACCGCCGAGTACGCGCCGATGGACGAGGAGCACCCGCTGAACCCGCGCTCGCCGTACGCGGCGACGAAGGCGGGCGCCGACCGGCTCGCGTACTCGTACTTCGTCACCTACGGCCTGCCGATCGTGATCGTGCGGCCGTTCAACAACTACGGGCCGCGGCAGCATCCCGAGAAGGTCGTGCCGCGCTTCATCACGCAGGCGCTGCTCGGCGAGCCGCTGACGATCCACGGCGACGGGCACGCGACGCGCGACTGGCTCTACGTCGAGGACGACGCCGAGGCGATCCGCGCCGCGATCGAGGCGCCGGTCGAGGACGTCGCCGGCGAGGTCGTGAACGTCGCGACCGGCGTCGACATCTCGGTCGCCGAGATCGCGGAGATGGTGCTCGACGCGTTCGGCGCGCCGGAGTCGCAGCGCGTCTTCGTCGACGAGCGGCCCGGCCAGGTCGATCGGCACATCGGCTCGACCGACAAGGCGGCGGCGCTGCTCGGCTGGCGCGCCCGCACGGATTTCGCCGACGGCCTCGAGCGCACCGTCGCGTGGTACCGCGACAATGAGGCGTGGTGGCGAGGCATCCGCGCGAGAGAAGCCCGCGCCTTCTCGTCCTAGGCGCCGGCCCGGCACAGCTCGGGTTGCTCGAGGCCGCGCGGGCCCGCGGGATCTGGACGGCGGTCGCCGATCGCAACCCGGCCGCGCCCGGCTTCCCGCTCGCCGACCGGCGCTGCATCGTCTCGACCGAGGACGAGGAGGCGATCGACCGGCTCGCGACCGCGCTCCAGCTCGACGGGCTGATCTCGCCGGGGACGGACTGGCCGGTCGCGGTCGCGGCGCGCGTCGCCGCCCGGCTCGGGCTGCCGCACCCGCTCACGCCGGCGACCGCCGTGCTCGCGACGAGCAAGCTGCGCCAGCGCGAGCGGTTCGACGACGCCGGCGTCCCGCAGCCGCGCTGGCACCTCGTCAGCGGCGGCGAGGTCGAGCTCGAGCCGCCGCTCGTCGTCAAGGCCACCGACCGGCAGGGGCAGAAGGGGCTCTCGCTCGTGCTCGACGCGGCGGAGCTCCCGGCCGCGATCGCCGCCGCGCGCGAGTCCTCCCGCTCCGGGACCGCGGTCGTCGAGGAGCTGGTCGACGGCCCGGAGGTGACGGTCGTCGCCTTCTCGGCGGGCGGCGAGTTCGTCCCGCTCGCGGTCACGGACCGGATCACGGCCGACCCGCCGGCGTTCGGCGTCGCGCTCGCGCACGCGTGGCCCTCGGAGCACGCCGACGCCGCGACCGAGGTCGCGCGCCGCGCGGTCGAGGCGCTCGGGATCGCGGACGGCCCGACGTACACGCAGCTCCGGATCGGCCCGCGCGGCCCCGAGGTGATGGAGGTCGCCGCGCGGCTCGGCGGCGGCCACGACGCGGAGCTCGTCGAGGCCGCGGTCGGGCGTCGACCTGAACGGGCTCGCGCTCGACGCCGCGCTCGGCGAGCCGCTCGCCGCCGAACGAAGTGACGGGTCGTTACGAGGAACGGGCCGGCGGCGCCGTCACGCGCTTCCTGGTCGCGCCGCCGGGGACGATCGAGTCGGTCGTGGTGCCGGACGACCTCCCGGGCGTCGTCCGCGTGCGGGTGTACCGCTCGCCCGGCGACGTGGTCGCGCCGCTCCGGCGCGGCACCGACCGGGCCGGCGCCGTGCTCGCGCTCGGAGCCTCGCGGGAGGAGGCGCTCGCGCGGGCCGACTCGGCGGCCGAACGCATACGCTTCGTCACCGCCGATGCCGAAGCTCTCGTCTGAGACCGAGACGCGTCCGTCGCGCTCCACGTTCCTCTCGTTCCAGCCGCCGGCGGTCGGCGAGGAGGAGGTCGAAGCGGCGGCCGACGCGATCCGCTCCGGCTGGCTCACGAGCGGGCCGCGCGTCGCCGAGCTCGAGGCGCGGGCGGCGGAGTTCCTCGAGGCGCGGCACGTGCTCGCGCTCTCGTCGGGGACGGCGGCGCTGCACCTCGGGCTGCTCGCGGCCGGCGTCCGGCCCGGCGACGAGGTGATCACGACGCCGATCACGTGGCCGGCGACCGCGAACGTGATCGTCCACTGCGGCGCGACGCCGGTCTTCGCCGACGTCCGCGAGAGCGACCTGAACGTCGACCCGGAGCGGGTGCGCGAGCTCGTCGGCCCGCGGACGCGGGCGATCATGCCGGTCGACCTGTACGGCCAGCCGTGCGACCTCGACCCGCTGCTCGAGCTCGGGCTGCCGGTCGTCGAGGACGCGGCGCACTCGATCGAGTCGCGCTACCGCGGGCGCAAGGTCGGCTCGATCGCGCACGTGACCTGCTTCTCGCTGTACGCGACGAAGAACGTCGCCGCCGGCGAGGGCGGCCTGCTCGCGACCGACGACGACGCCGTCGCGGCGGCGGTCGACGACCTGCGCGTGATGCGGCGCGGGCACGGCTCGCTCTACGACGTCGCGGTGCCCGGCTACAAGGCGAACCTCTCCGACGTGCTCGCGGCGATCGCGCTCGTCCAGCTCGGCAAGGTCGACCGACACCGGACGATCCGCGAGCGTCATTTCGCGGCGTACGACGAGGCGGTCGCCGGGCTCGACGGGATCGAGGCCGTCGCCCGCGACCCGCGCGACGTCCACGCGCTCCACCTCTACGTCGTCCGCGTCGACGCCGAGCGCGCGGGTGCGACGCGCGACGAGTACCAGCGCGCGCTCACGGCCGAGAACGTCGGCACCTCGATCCACTTCCTGCCGGTGCACCGGCTGAGCGCGTTCGCGGGCTCGCACCCGGGCCCGCTGCCGGTGGCCGAGCGCGCCGGCGCCGAGGTGCTCTCGCTGCCGCTCTCGCCCGCCCACTCGGACGACGACGTGCTCGACGCGATCGACGCGCTCCGGCGCGTCCACGCGCGCTTCGCATGATCCGCAACCGCTGGTTCCGGCTCGGCGCGTCGCTGACCGTGACGCTCCTCGCGGGGCTCTACATCCTCTCGAAGATCGACGTCCGCAAGACGCTCGACATCATCGGGTCGGCGTCGATCGGGTGGCTCTCGCTCTCGATCTTCCTGATGTTCGTGACCGTGATCCCGATGACCTGGCGCTGGCAGAAGCTGCTCGCGGCGCGCGGCATCGACGACACGTACCGGTGGCTGACGCGCGCGTACTTCGTCTCCTACGCGGTCGGCCAGGTGCTGCCGACCTCCGTGGGCGGCGACGCGTCGCGGATCTACGAGACGGGGCGCCGGCACCCGGGCCAGCTCTCGCCGATCACCGGCTCGGTGCTCCTCGAGCGCGCGCTCGGCGGCGCGATCACGCTGCTCCTCGCCGCGGTCGGGATGGTGCTCGCGATCGGCCAGTACGACATCGGCCCGTACCTCTGGATCGAGATCCTGTTCGTGATCCTCACGATCTTCGCCGGGATCGTGTTCTTCTCGCGGACCGTCCGGCGCTGGCTCCGGCCGTTCGTGCCGCTCGCCCGCCGGCTGCGGATCGAGCGGCCGGCGCGCGCGGTGTACGAGGGGATCCACGGCTACCGCTACCACGTCTCGACGCTGCTGCTCGTGTGCGGCGCGACGCTGATCGTCCAGCTCGGCCGGATCGTCGCGATCTGGGCCTCGGGCAAGTCGGTCGGGATCGAGCTGCCGCTGCGGCCGTACATCGTGCTCGGGCCGCTGCTCTTCCTGGTGATGCTCGTGCCGTTCACGATCAACGGGCTCGCGGTGCGCGAGGCGTTCTTCGTCAGCTTCCTCGGGCGCGCTCGGCGTCGACCCCGACGCGGCGTTCGCGACCGGGTTCCTCTTCTTCCTGATGACGCTCCTGCTCGCGCTGCCGGGCCTCGTGATCATCCTCTGGGAGGGAATGCGGCACCGCACGCCGGTTCCGGATGCCTGAAGGCGGCGCGGACGTCTCGGTCGTCGTCGTCGTGTGGAACGGGCTGCCGTGGCTCGAGCGGTGCCTCGAGTCGGTGCACGGCCGCGAGACGATCGTGGTCGACCACGGCTCGACCGACGGCAGCGTCGAGCTCGTACGCGAGCAGTTCCCGGAGGTGCGGCTCGTCGAGCGCGAGAACCGCGGGATGGGCGCGGGCAACAACGCCGGGATGGAGCTCGCCGGCGGGCGGTGGTTCTTCCTGCTGAACCCGGACGCGTGGGTCGTCGGCGACGGGCTCGACCGGCTCGTCGAGTTCGCGGACGCGCGCCCGCGCGCGGCGGTCGTCGGGCCGCGGCTGCGCAACCCGGACGGGTCGCTGCAGCGTTCCGCGCGCGCGTTCCCGACCGTGTGGCGGCTCGCGACCGAGTACCTCTTCATCCGCAAGCTCGCGCCGCGGTCGTCGCGGCTGAACCCGCTGTACGTCGGCGGGTTCGACCACGACGAGGCCCGCGAGGTCGACTGGGTCTCGGGCGCGGCGCTGCTCGTGCGCCGGGAGGCGGCCGACGAGGTCGGGCTCTTCGACGAGGGCTACTTCATGTTCAGCGAGGAGGCCGACTGGATGTTCCGCTTCCGCGCGGCCGGGTGGACCGTGTGGTTCACCCCGGACGCCGAGGTCGTCCACGTCGGCGGCGCCTCGCACGGCGGGCGGCTGTACGTCGAGAACCTGCGCGGCCAGCTCCGGTTCCTCGCGAAGCACCGCGGCGCGCGGGAGGCCGAGCGCGCGCGGCGGATGCTGCTGTGGTCGCTGCGGCTTCGCGCGCTCCTCTTCCGCGGCGAGCGCGGGCAGGCCTACCGCGACGGTGCGCGCTTCCTCGCCTCCGCGGACGTCCGCGCGCTCGGCTCGTGAACGGTGCCCGTTTCGGACCGGTCCGGGGACAGGCACCCGCCATGGCTGGAAAGGACACGTGAGCGAGTACCTGCGGCTCGTCGGCGGGACCCTCCTCGTCCTCTTGCCGGGGAGGCTGATCGCGTGCGCGTTCGGACAGGGCGGCGTCTCCGCGACGCTCGCCTGGGCGCTCGCCGCGCTCTTTGCCGCCTGGGCCGCGACCTTCCTCGTGCACGGGTCGATCGTGCTCGCGCTCGTGCTCCTCGGTGCGATCGCGCTCGCGGCCGGCGGGACGTCGGTCGCCCGCGGCCGCCGTGTCCTTCTCCCGCGACGCGGGCCGGGGGCCCGCGTGCCCGCGTTCGTGCTCGCCGGCGGCACGCTCCTCGGGATCGCGCTCTGGCACGTCGCGGGCACCGTCACAGGTGACGGCCTCTTCCACCTCGCGCGCGTCCGCAAGCTGGTCGAGCTCGGCGACCTCCACCTCCGCACGGTGGACGAGTTCCGCGACGGCGGGCTCCACCCCGGGTACGCGTTCCCGCTCTGGCACGGGCTCGACGCGATGGTCGCGAAGCTCTCCGGCCTCGATCCCGCGGTCGTCGTCCGCCACGAGGCCTCGGTGCTCGCGCCGCTCGCGTGCCTCGTCGCGTGGGAGGCCGGAGTCGCCCTCTTCGGCTCGGCCGCGGGCGGGCTCGCCGTGCTCGCCGGCCAGCTCGGCCTGTACGTCTTCGCCGCCGGCCACGGCGGGTCGTGGGTCTCGCTCACGCTGCCTGCGACCGCGGCGCGCCAGCTCCTCGTCCCCGCCGCGCTCGCGCTCTTCTTCCGCTACCTCGAGTCGAGGCGACGCGCCGACGCCGCGGTCCTCGCGGCGGCCTTCGGCGCGCTCGCGCTCGTGCACGTGACCTACGCGCTCTTCGCGCTGATCCCGCTCGCGGCGTACGCCGTCGTCCGGCTCGGCGAGTGGCGCGCCTCCGCGACGGCGCTCGCCGCAGCCGCTGTCCCGACCGCGCTCGTGGTGCTCTGGGTGCGGCCGCTCGCCGACGAGACACTCTCGCGCAACCCGAGCCCGCACCAGCGCGCGGTCGACCTCGCGCAGTACGGGAGCCAGCTCGACGTCTGGTCGCTCCACCGCTTCCGGGTCGCGCCCGAGCTGCTCGGGCGGGCCGGCCCGGTCGCCGTGGCCGCGCTCGTGCTGGTCCCGCTCGCGGCGTTCGCCGCACGCCGGCGGTGGAGCGCGTTCGTGCTCGGAGGAACGGTCGCGATCCTGGCGCTGATGCTCGTGCCGACGCTGTTCGTCCGCTTCTCGGACGCGACGTCGCTGTCGCAGGCGCGGCGCGCGGCCGGCTTCGTCCCGTTCGCGTTCGCGTTCGCCGGCGGGCTCGCGCTCCTCGGCCGGACGCGGCTCGTCGTGCCCGCCGCGCTCGTGGCGGGAATCGTCGCGGAGCGGGAGTGGCCCGGCGACTTCGCGTACGGCCTGCGCCATGGCGGCCCGGCGCTCGCGACGTGGATCGCGTTCGTCGGCGGGATCGCCGCGATCGTCGCCGGGCTCTGGCTCCGCCGGCGCAGCGTGCGCGAGTGGCACGGCCGGGCCGCCGTCGCCGCCGCGCTCTTCGTGCTCCCGATCGCCGTGCACGGCTTCCGGCATTGGACGCCGCTCAACCCGACGGACCCGTTCGCGCTCTCGTCCGCGCTCCGCGCCGAGCTGCGCGCCGTCCCGGCCGGCGCGATCGTGATCGCGAACCCGCAGGTGAGCTACCGCATCGCCGCCGCCGCGCCCGTGTACGTCGTCGCCGCGCCGCCCCCGCACGTCGCGAACACGACCGCGAACCGGCCGTACGTGCGCGTGCGGGACGTCCAGCGGTGGCTCGCGACCGGCGATCCGGCGGTGCTGCAGCCGGTACCACCCGACGTGGGCCGTGAAGAACGGACGCCTCTATCGTCTCCCGCGGTGAAGGTCCTGATCGTGACCGTGTACTTCCCGCCGGCCGGCGGCGGCGGCGTGCAGCGGCCCCTCAAGTTCGCGACGCACCTGCCCGAGCTCGGGATCGAGACGCACGTGCTCGCGCCCGACGACCCGCACTGGATCCATCGCGACGACGGGCTCGCGCCGCCGACGCTCGCGTGGGTGCACCGCGCGCGCTACGTCGGGCCGGCCGGCCGCAAGCCGGCCGAGGAGCTGCACGGCACGGCCGGGCTCGAGCGCCTCCAGAAGCAGGCGGCGCTCTTCGGCCGGCGGCTGCTCCTCCCCGACGAGAACGTCGCGCTGGAACCTGACCGCGATCCCGGCCGCGATCCGGATCGTCCGCCGCGAGGGGATCGACGTCGTGCTCACGACCTCGCCGCCGCCGTCGGTGCACCTCGTCGGCGCGGCCGTGAAGCAGGCGACCGGCGTGCGCTGGGTCGCCGACCTCCGCGACTCGCTCGTCGCCAACCCGCACCGCGACGCGTCGCGGGCCGCGGTGCGCGCGAAGGAGCAGACGCTGCACGCGGTCGCCCGGCTCGTCGCGCGGCGCGCCGACGCGGTGGTCGCGGTGTCCGACGCGATCGCCGCCGAGACGCACGAGCTGGGCCCCCGCGGCCCCGTCGTCACGATCGCGAACGGCTCCGACTTCGACGACTTCGTCGGGCTCGAGTACCACCGCGGCGAGCGGTTCCGGATCACGCACTCGGGCTCGTTCTTCGGCAAGCGCGACCCGCGGCCGTTCCTGACCGCGCTCGCCCGCGTCGACGGCGTCGTCGCGCGCTTCGTCGGCGACTTCCGCAGCGCCGACCGCGAGTGGGCCGAGTCGCTCGGGCTCGGCGACCGGCTCCAGCTCGTGCCCTTCGTGCCGCGCCGGCAGTCGCTCGAGCTGCAGCGCGACTCGGAGGCGCTGCTCCTGCTGATCCCGGAGGCGGGCGGCCGCGGGCGCGGCGTCCTCTCCGGGAAGGTGTTCGAGTACCTCGCCGCCGAGCGCCCGATCCTCGCGCTCGTGCCGCCCGACGGCGCCGCCGCGAAGCTCCTCGCCGACACGGGCGTCGGCACCGTCGTCGCGCCCGACGACGTCGAGGGCACGGTCCGCGAGCTGACCGCGCTCCGCGACCGCTGGGCCGCCGGCGCCCTCGACGCGACGCCGCTCGCGGACGAGTGGCGCCACCGCCTCGCGCGCCGCGCCCGGGTCGAGGAGCTCGCCGACCTGCTCCAGGGACTCGCATGAGGGCCTGCCGCCTGTGGATCGTCTGTTGCACTTCTGTTGCGACGGCTGCCGCCGGACATGGCTCGTCGAGGCGCGGCCGGGATGGCCGATGAGAAGCGTCACCAGCTTCCTCTTCCTCGCGACCGTCTTCTGCTGCACGTTCGAGAAGATCCACTGGAACATCGCCGGCGCGGTCGGGATCGCCGACGTGTTCGCGATCCTGTTCCTGCTCTCGTTCGCGATCGTCTCGCGGCCGCGGCTGCCGCTCACGAGCGCGATCGTGCTCGCGTTCTTCGCGGCGTTCCTCGCCGTGTACCTCGCCGGGTACTTCAACCTCGAGACGCACGACGCGCTCGCCCAGTTCGCGAAGGGCTTCGTGAAGTTCGTGATCCACTTCTCGTTCCTCGCCGCCGGCGTCGCGTGGCTCGCGCGGCGCGGCCGGCCGTACTACTGGCGCACGCTCGCGTGGTTCATCGGCGGGATGGCGACGAACGCGGCCTACGGCGTCCTCCAGCTCCTCGCGGCGCGGAGCGGGCACAACCTCGACGCGACGCTGCTCTCGCCGCTCACCGGCGGCGCGAGCCAGATCAACATCTACGGCGCCGTCGAGGGCGCGAAGGTGTACCGCCCGAACGCGATCACGGGCGACCCGAACCACCTCGGGATCATGCTGATCGTGCCGCTGCTCGTCCTCGTCCCGCTGTACCTGCGGCTCGAGCGCGGCCACCGACTGCGCGGTCCGGCTCGGGCTCCTGATCGCGTTCCTGCTCCTGGTCGAGATCTCGACGCTGTCGCGGAGCGCCCTGCTCGGGCTCGGGGTCGGCGCGATCGTGCTCGCGATCCCGTACAGCCGCTTCGTGCTGACGCGCGCGTTCCTCTACCCGCTCGCGGGCGCGCTCGCGGTGCTCGGCGCGATCGTGCTCACCCGCCTCCACTTCTTCGAGGTCGTGTTCCGCTCGCGGCGTCCAGACGGGCGGCGGCTCGGAGTCCGCCCACTTCCAGGTCTACAGCTTCATCCCGCAGATCCTCCACTCGCACCCGCTGCTCGGGCTCGGGCTGAACACGTTCTCGCTCTACTACGAGCTCGCGACCGGGAAGACGAACTGGGGGCCGCACTCGTTCTACGTCGCGCTGGTCGTCGAGACGGGCTCGTCGGCACCGCGCTCTTCGTGACGTTCCTGCTCTGGGTGTTCCGCAGGCTGGGCCGCGCGCGCGCGCTCGGCCGGGCGCTCACCGTCGCCGGCAACCCGCTCGCGAGACGCGTGCGCCCGCTCGCGTGGGGATACACGGCCGCGCTCGCCGGGACGATCGCCGCGAACGCCTTCTACCTGACGATGCAGTTCTATTACTTCTACGCGTTCCTGGCGCTCGCGCTCGCGCTGCCCGTCGTCTTCGCGACGGCCCAGAGCGAGAGCCCGACCGGGAGCGGCACCGCGGTCGAGCGCGCGGAGCCCCGGCACGAGCCGGTCGTAGAGGCCGAGGCCGCGGTACGACATGTGCTCGCGGCGGCGGATCTTCGCCTGCATGAGCCAGCCGGCGGCGCCGACAGGGTTCACGTGCCGCAGTACCGCGACGTCGTAGCCGGCCGCGGTCGAGCTTCCCGCCGAGCTCGCGCTTCCCGTAGCGGCGCTCGTGCCCGAAGCTGCTGTCGAGCGTGCCGAAGAGGGCCGGGTGCGCGGGCACGAGCAGGAGCAGCGCGCCGCCCGGCGCGAGCAGCTCGCGGAGGCGTCGGAGCGTGCCGGCGTCGTCGGCGATGTGCTCGAGGACGTTGAAGCAGACGATCGCGTCGAACGGCCCCTCGACCTCGTCCGCGTCGCCTTCGACGACCTCGATCCCGTCGGCGCGCGCGCGGAGGATCGCGGCGAGGTCCGCGTCGGGCTCGAGCGCGACCACCTCGTCGGCGACGTCCCGGAGCTGGAGCGAGTGGCGTGCCGATCCCGGCCCCGACGTCGAGGACGCGCCCGCGGACCCACGGCCTGGCCCGGTCGAAGAGCCAGGCGTTGTACGCCGTCGCTCCCGCCATCGCCTGGAGGTCGTGCGCGAGCGGCTCGTCCACGGCTGGGAGGATACGGGGGTGCGCGTCTGCGTCCTGACGACGTCGTATCCGCGCTCGCCGGGCGACGTCGCGGGCGTGTTCGTCGCGGACGCGGTCGAGCGGCTCCGAGCCGCGGGCGTCGAGGTCGACGTCGTCTCGCCGGCGGACTTCCGGCACTTCGGGATCGCGTTCGGCGACGGGATCGTCCAGAACCTCCGGGCGCGGCCGTGGCTCGCGCTCGCGCTGCCGGCGTTCCTCGTCGCATACGCGCGCGCCGCGCGGCGGGCGGCGCGCGGCGCCGACGTCGTGCACGCGCACTGGCTCCCGTCCGGGCTCGCGGCGCTCGCGACCGGGAAGCCGTTCGTGCTCCAGGTCTGGGGGACGGACGTCGAGCTCGCGCGGCGCGCGCCGCGGCTCGTCCGGCCGGTGCTGCGTCGCGCTCGGGTCGTCGTCGCGTCGTCGGAGTTCCTCGCCGGCCGCGGCGCGCGAGCTCGGGGCGCGCGACGTCCGCGTGCTCGTGCCCGGCGTCGACCTGCCCGCCGCGCCGGCCGAGCCGGAGGAGCCGCCGCACGTCCTCTTCGCGGGACGGCTGTCGCGAGGAGAAGGGGATCCTCGAGCTGCTCGCGGCGACCGACGGGATGCCGCGCACGATCGTCGGCGACGGCCCGCTCCGCGACCGCGTCCCGGAGGCCGTCGGGTTCGTCCCGCCGGCGGAGCTCGGGCCGTACTACGCCCGCGCCGCCGTCGTGTGCGTGCCGTCCCGGCGCGAGGGCCACGGGATGGTCGCGCGCGAGGCGATGGCCCACGGCCGGCCGGTGGTCGCGACCGCGGTCGGCGGGCTCGTCGAGGCGGTCGCCGACGGCGAGACCGGCCTCCTCGTCGAGAGCGGCGACGTGCCCGCGCTGCGGGCCGCGATCGAGCGGCTGCTCGGCGATCCGGACCTCCGCCGACGGCTCGGCGCGGCCGGCCGGGCGCGCGCGGCCGAGCGCTTCTCGTGGGACGCGTACGTCGCCGCTGCGCTCGAGGTGTACGCCGAGGTTCGCGCGTAGCCCGCGCGTAACATCAGCCGGATGTGCGGCATCGCCGGCTACGTCGGACCGCTGCGTCCCGGGCTCGGCGAGCGGATGGCCGCGACGCTCGCGCACCGCGGCCCGGACGACGCGGGCGAGTGCGTCCTCGACGCCGGCGGCGGTCGGTCGGCCGTGCTCGCGCACCGACGCCTCTCGATCATCGACATCCCGGGCGGCCACCAGCCGCAGACGAACGAGGACGGCACCGTGCACGTCGTCTTCAACGGCGAGATCTACAACTTCCGCGAGCTCCGGCGCGAGCTCGAGGCGCGCGGCCACCGGTTCGCGAACCGCAGCGACACGGAGGTGCTCCCGCACCTGTACGAGGAGCACGGCCTCGGGATGCTCGACCACCTGCGCGGGATGTTCGCGTTCGCGCTGTGGGACGCCGGGCGGCGCCGGCTCGTGCTCGCGCGCGACCGGCTCGGCGTGAAGCCGCTGTACTGGGCCGAGCCGGCGGGCGAGCTCGAGCTCGCGTTCGGGTCGGAGCTCTCGGCGCTCCTCGCCGTGCCCGGCCTGCCGGCCGAGCTCGACCCCGAGGCGCTCGCCGCGTACCTCGCGTTCCTGTACGTCCCGCACCCGCTGAGCGCCGTCCGCGGCGTCCGCAAGCTCCCGCCCGCGCACGTCCTCGTCCACGAGGACGGACGCTCGACGGTGCGGCCGTACTGGGCGCTCGACGCGGACGCGCCGCCGTCGGACGTCGACATCTGGGAGCTGCTCGAGGAGGCGGTCCGCCTCCGGCTGGTCGCCGACGTCCCGGTCGGTGCGTTCCTCTCCGGCGGGCTCGACTCGAGCTCGATCGTCGCGGCGGCGGTCGCCGCCGGCGAGCGGCCGGACACGTTCACGGTCGTCTTCTCCGGGCGGGACGAGCAGCTCTACGACGAGAGCGACGACGCGCGCGCGGTCGCGAGCGCCTTCGGCACGCGGCACCACGAGCTCGAGGACCGGCCGGACGTCGCGGCGCTGCTGCCGGAGGTCGTCCACCACCTCGGCGAGCCGTTCGGCAACCCGACCGCGCTCCTCGTGTACGAGCTGTCGCGGCTGACGCGCGAGCACGTGAAGGTCGCGCTCGCGGGCGACGGCGCGGACGAGCTCCTCGCCGGATACCCGCGCTACCGCGGGATCGTCGCCGCGGCCGCGTACCGCCGCGTCCCGGGTGCCGTGCGCGCGCTCGCGGCGGCCGGCGCGCGCGCCCTGCCCGAGTCGACGCGCGGCCGGCACGGCCTCCGCCGCGCGCGCGAGTTCGCGCTCGCGCCGCTCGGCTCGCCGGACGAGGCGTACCTCTCGTGGATCACGTACTTCCAGCCGCAGGCGCGGGACGAGCTCTACGCGCCCGCGCTCGCCGAGCGGCTGCGCGAGTCCGCGCCGCCGGAGCAGTTCCTCACCGGCCTGCTCGAGCGCGCGCCGCGCGACGACCTCGTCAACCGGCTCAGCTTCGTGGAGCTGCAGTCGTTCCTGCCGTGCAACGTGCTCGAGTACGGCGACAAGATGAGCATGGCCCACGGCCTCGAGGTGCGCGCCCCGTTCACCGACCACCGGCTCGTCGAGCACGTGTACGCGCTGCCCGGGTCGGAGAAGCTCAACCGCGGCACGACGAAGGCGGTGCTGCGGCGCGCGCTCGCGGGGCGCGTTCCCGAGTCGGCGCTCACGAAGCGGAAGCTCGGCTTCAACCCGCCGCTCGGGGTCTGGCTCCGCCGCGACCTCGCGCCGCTCGTGGACTCGCACCTGTCGCGCGAGGTGGTCGAGGCGCGCGGCCTCTTCCGGCCGGAGCGGGTCGAGGCTCTCGTCTCCGAGCTGCGGGCGGGCCGCCGCGACGTCTCGCTGCACGTCTGGGCGCTGATCGTGCTCGAGCAGTGGCAGCGGGAGCACGCGGCGTGAAGCAGGTCGTGCAGGACCTCCGCTCGGGCGCCGTGCTCGTGCTCGACGTCGCCGAGCCGCAGCCGCGCGCGGGCCACGTCCTCGTCGCGGTCTCGCATTCGCTGATCAGCTCGGGCACCGAGCGGGCGATGGTCGGGCTCGGCGCCAAGAGCCTGCTCGGCAAGGCGCGCGCGCGGCCCGACCTCGTCGCGAAGACGATCGACGTCGCGCGCCGCGAGGGCGTCGGCGCCGCGATGACGAAGGTGCGCGGCCGGCTCGACCGGTACGTCGAGCTCGGCTACTCGTGCGCCGGGCACGTGCTCGACTCCGGTGGCGACGCGCGCTTCCCGCCCGGCAGCGCGGTCGCGTGCGTCGGAGCCGGATACGCGGTTCACGCCGGCGTCGTCTCCGTCCCGGCGAATCTCGCCGTCCCGCTCCCGGCCGGCGTGCCGGCCGTCGACGCGGCGTTCGCGGCGCCGGCGGCGATCGCGCTCCACGCGTTCCGGCTCGCGCAGGCCGGGCCGGGGAGCGTCGTCGCCGTTATCGGCCTCGGGCTGATCGGCCAGCTGGCCGCGCGCGCCGCCGCCGCCGCCGGCTGCCGCGCGGTCGGGACCGACCCGCGCCCGGATCGCCGCGAGCTGCACGGCGACGCCGCCGACGCCGACGGGATCGGCGCGCTCGTCGCCGCGACGAGCCGCGGCCGCGGCGCCGATGCCGTGCTCGTCTGCGCCGCGTCGGGCTCGAGCGACGCGGTCGAGCTCGCCGCGCGGCTCGCGCGCGACCGCGCGCCGGTCGTCGTCGTCGGCGACGTCGGGCTCGAGCTCGACCGCCGCGCCTTCTACGAGAAGGAGCTCTCGCTCGTCGTCGCCCGCTCGTACGGGCCGGGGCGATACGAGCGCGGGTTCGAGGAGCGCGGGCTCGATTTCCCGGTCGGGTACGTCCGCTGGACCGAGGGCCGGAACGTCGAGGCCGTCGTCGATCTGCTCGCGTCGGGCTCGCTCGCGGTCGCCGACCTCGTCACGCACCGGTTCGCCGTCGCGGACGCCGAGGACGCGTACGACGCGCTGCGCGGCGACGCGCTCGCCGTGCTCCTCGAGCTCGGCGAGGACGCGCGCGCCGCGCCGGCCGCGCCCGCGCCGGCGCGGCCGCGGAGCACGGGCGCGCTCCGGGTCGGCGTGATCGGCGCGGGCGACTTCGCGCGGGGGACGCTGCTGCCGGCGCTCGTCGCCGCGGGCGAGGTCGAGCTCGCGGCCGCGTGCGCCCGGTCGGGCGCGAGCGCCCGCTCGCTCGCCGACCGCTTCGAAATCCCGTCTGCCGGCACGGACTGGCGCGCCCTCGTCGAGGACGGCGGGATCGACGCGGTCGTGATCGCGACGCCCCATGCCGAGCACGCCGAGATGGCCGCGGCGGCGCTCGAGGCCGGCAAGGCGGTGTTCGTCGAGAAGCCGCTCGCGATCGACCTCGACGGGCTCGCGCGCGTCGCGTCGGCGCCGCCGGGGCTGCTGCTCGTCGGCCACAACCGCCGCTTCGCGCCGCTCGCGCGCCGTCTCCGGGCAGCGCTCGCCGGGCCGGCGGTGATCCAGATCCGCGTCGCGACGGCGCCGATCGCGTCCGGCCACTGGCTCTCCGACCCGGAGCAGGGCGGGCAGATCCTCGGCGAGCTCTCGCACTTCGTCGACCTCGCGTCGTTCCTCGCCGCGGGACCGCCGCTCGAGGTCGACGGCGTCACGGTCGGCGACTCGCTGCTCGCGCAGCTCCGGTTCGAGGACGGCTCGGCGGCGTCGATCGCGTACTCGATCGGCGAGCCGGGGCGCCTGCCGAAGGAGCGCGTCGAGGCGCTCGCCGCGGGCGGCGCGTTCGTGCTCGACGACTTCCGACGCCTCGAGCTCCACGGCGCGAAGGACGAGGTCGTGAAGGGCAGGGCCGACAAGGGCCACGCCGCCGAGATGCGCGCGTTCGTCGCCGCCGCGCGCGGGACGGCGCCGCCGCCGGTCACGTTCGACGAGCAGCTCCGGATCGCGGCGGCGACGCTCGCGGTGCTCGAATCGGCGCGGTCGTTCGCGCCGGTCGCGGTGACGATGCCGGGGTGACGCGCCCCGTTCTCTACCTTCACGCGCTCCGAGCCGCCCGCCCCGGGCAGCTCCGCGCGCGGGCGCTGCGGCCGGTGCGGCGCCGCCGCTTCCCGCCGGTCGCCGGGACGGGCGCGTTCCACCGGCTCGACGTCGGGCTGTGGCGGTCGGGCGCGTTCGCCGGCGCCGACGGGGTCTCCGGGAGCGGGACGGTGACGCTGCTCGGCGCGGAGCTCCCGTTTCCGCCGGCCGACTGGAAGCTCCCGGGCGAGCCGCGGCTGCGGCGCTTCCACCTCCACTACGGCGAGGAGGTGCTCGGCTGGGCGCGGCGCGGCGAGCTGGAGTCGGCGCGCGCCGCGCTAGCGGCATGGATCGACGGCAACCCGCCGCGGCCGGGCGACGCGTGGCACCCGTACCCGCTCTCGACGCGGGTCGGGAGCTGGGTCGCGGCGCTCTCGCTCGCGCCTGAGCTCGCGACGCCGGCGGTCGTCGAGAGCCTCCGGCGCCAGCTCGCCTTCCTCGAGCGGAACGTCGAGGACGACGTCCTCGGCAACCACGTGATCCGCAACGCGCGGGCGCTCGTGCTGGGCGGGCTCGCGCTCGGCGAGCGCGAGCACCTCGACCGCGGCCTCGCGCTTCTGCGCCGCGAGCTGCCGGAGCAGGTGCTCCCGGACGGCGGCCACTACGAGCGGAGCCCGGCGTACCACCTCGTCGTCCTGCGCGACCTGCTCGAGGTCCGCGAGGCGACGGGCGAGGCGTGGCTCGACCGGCCGATCGAGCGGATGACCGGCTTCGCGGCGGCGCTCGCGCGGCCCGACGGGCGGCCGGCCCTCTTCAACGACGGCGCGCTCGACCTCGCGCCCGAGCTGGAGCTGCCGTCGCCGCCGGACGGGCTCGCGGTCTTCCCGGAGACGGGCTATGCCGTGCTGCGCGAGGGGCGCGTGTGGCTCGCGTTCGACTGCGGCCCGCCCGCACCGCCGTTCCTCCCGGCGCACGCGCACGCGGACGCGCTCTCGTTCCAGCTGTGGATCGACGGCAGGCCGGCGGTGGTCGACCCGGGCGCGTTCACGTACGAGCCCGGCGCGGACCGGGACTGGTTCCGGTCGACGCGCGCGCACTCGACGATCGCGGTCGGGGGCCGCGACCAGTTCGAGCTGTGGGGCGCGTTCCGCGCCGGGCCGCTCCCGCGCCCGCGGCTGCTCGACCGAGACCCGCTCGAGGCGGAGGTCCGGCTCGGCGGCGTCACGCACCGGCGACGCGCTCCGGCTCGAGGCCGACGTGCTCCACGTCGAGGACGAGCTCGACGGCCCGGGCGAGGTCGAGGTGCGCTCGACGCTCCCGCTCGGCGGCCCGGTCGAGGCCGAGCAGACCGGGCCGCTGCCGGTCGTCGCGCGAGCCGGGCTGGCTCAGCGAGCGCATGCTCGAGCGGACGCCGATCGAGCGTCCTCGTCGCGGCCGGCCGCGTCCGGCTCCCGGCCCGGCTCGGCTGGCGGATCGGGCTACCCTCCAGCCCGTGACGGACGAGCCGATCCGGGTCCTCCGCGTGATCGCGCGCCTGAACGTCGGCGGGCCGGCGCT
Source organism: uncultured Actinomycetes bacterium (assembly GCA_963729135.1). Taxonomy (GTDB): domain Bacteria; phylum Actinomycetota; class Thermoleophilia; order Gaiellales; family Gaiellaceae; genus PALSA-600. The sequence continues at coordinate 295,924 of CAVSMT010000003.1, read as the reverse complement.
GCACGTCGCGTACCTCTGCTCCGAGCTCGACAAGATCGGCTACGAGACCGTCCTCGCGGCCGGCCGGGTCGGGCGCGGCGAGGGCTCGATGGAGCGCGTCGCCGCCGACTACGGCGTCGACGCCGCGGTACATCAGCGGGCTCCAGCGCGACATCGAGCCGCTGAAGGACGCCGCCGCGATCGCGCGGCTGCTCGCGATCCTGCGCGAGTTCCGCCCGCACATCGTCCACACGCACACGGCGAAGGCCGGTGCGCTCGGCCGCGTCGCGGCGCAGCTCGCCGGGCTCGGCGCGGCCGCAGGCGGTCGTCCACACCTACCACGGCCACGTCCTCCGCGGCTACTTCAACCCGGCCGTGACGGCCGCGTTCCTCCAGGTCGAGCGGCGGCTCGCCGCGGTCACCGACGCGCTCGTCGCCGTCAGCCCGGAGGTCCGCGACGACCTCGTCCGCCTCGGCGTCGCCCCGGCCGACCGGATCACGGTCGTCCGGCTCGGGCTCGATCTCGAGGCGCGGACCGCGGCGCCGCCCGACGCGCGCGCGCGTCGCAGCGTGAGGCGATCGGCGTCGGCGACGACGCCTTCGTGATCGGCTGGCTCGGGCCGGATGATCGAGATCAAGCGGGTCGAGGACCTCCTCCGCTCGTTCGCCCGCGTGCGCGCGCGCGGCGTCGACGCGCACCTCGTGCTGGTCGGCGACGGCCCGCTCGCGCGAGTCGCTCCACGCGCTCGCACGGTCGCTCGCGATCGAGGACCGGTGCCACTTCCTCGGCTACCGCGACGACGTCGGCTCGCTGTACCGCGCCTTCGACGTGGTCGCGCTCACCTCGGCGAACGAGGGGACGCCGGTGACGCTGATCGAGGCGCTCGCCGCCGGCCTGCCGGCGGTCGCGACCGACGTCGGCGGCGTGCGGGACGTCGTCGACGACGGCGCCACCGGCCTCGTCGTGCCGGCGGGCGACATCGACGCGATCGCCGACGCGCTCGTGCGGCTCGCCGAGGACCCGGAGCTCCGCGCGCGGCTCGGCGCCGCGGCCCGGCTCGCGGTCGGCGACCGCTACGCGATCCCGCGGCTCGTCTCCGACATGGACGCCCTCTACCGCGGGCTGCTCGAGCGCGGGCGCGAGCGGCCGGCCCGGCGGCGCGCGCTCACCCCGCCGCTCGAGCCGGCGTTCCCGGCGTCGGTGCGCTCCCGGATCGCGCCTGCGGCGCGCCGGCTCCGGCGTGCTCGTCGTCTCGCAGTACTTCCCGCCCGAGGTCGGCGCGACGCAGTCGCGGATGCAGGCGTTCGCGGAGTACCTCGCCGCGCGGGGCCACGAGGTGACCGTGATCGCGGAGTTCCCGAACCATCCGCGCGGCGTCCTCCCCGAGGCCTACCGGCACCGGTTCCTCGAGGACGACCGCACGAACGACTACCGCGTGCTCCGCGTCTGGGTGAAGACCGGCGTCGAGAAGAACCAGGCGACCCGGCTCGCGTTCTACGCGTCGTTCACGGCGGCCGCCGCCGCGGTCGGGCCGCTCGCCGGCCGCGCCGACGTCGTGCTCGCGACCTCGCCGCCGCTCTTCACGGGCCTCGCCGGCGTCGCGCTCGCCCGCCTCAACCGCGCGCCGCTCGTGCTCGACGTCCGCGACCTCTGGCCCGCCGCGGCCGAGGCCCTCGGCCAGATCAGCGGCGTGAGCATGATCAGCGCGGCGGCGGCGCTCGAGCGCTGGCTCTACCGCCAGTCGGACGCGGTGGTCGCCGTGACCCGGCCGTTCTGCGACCACATCGACGCGCTCCGCTCGCGCGCGCCGGCGACGGTCCTGATCCCGAACGGCACGCTCGAGATGTTCTTCGAGGACGCCGAGGGCGGCAGCCGCGAGCGAGCTCGGCGTCCCGGAGGACGCGTTCCTCGTCACCTTCGCCGGGCACGCACGGGATCGCGCAGTCGCTGCCGCAGCGTGCTCGACGCCGCGGGGCGCGTGAACGGGAAGCGTCCACTTCGCGTTCGTCGGCGAGGGGCCGATGAAGCAGGCGCTCGAGGACGAGGCGCGCGCGCGCTCGCTCGCGAACGTGCACTTCCATCCGCAGGTGCCGATCGACGGAGATCCCGCGGATCCTCGCCTCGAGCGACGCGCTGCTCGTGCCGCTCTCGGGGCACCCGCTGTTCGCGAGCTTCATGCCGTCGAAGCTCGTCGACTTCATGGCGGCCGGGAAGCCGGTGATCCTCTCGGCGTCGGGCGAGTCGGCGCGGATGGTGGAGCGCGCGCGGCGCCGGCGTCGTGGTCGCGCCGGAGGACGCGGGCGCGCTCGCCGAGGCGGCGCTGTGGCTCGCCGCGCACCCGGACGAGGCCGGCGCGATGGCGTCGCGCGGCCGGACGTTCGCGCGGACGCGCCTGCGCTCGGTCCAGGCCGAGCGGCTCGAGCAGGTCCTGCTCGACGCGGTTGCGCCGCTAGCTCGGGTCGCGCCGCAGCCGGAGCCACGCGGCGGGCGCACACGCGAGGCAGCCCGCCGCGGCGCTCCAGACGAGCGGCGTCCACGGAGCGCCGGCCGTCGCGAAGATGCTCTCGACCACCCCGGCGGCGAGCCCGCCGATCACGACGAGGGCGCAGCACGAGCCGTCCACGCTCCGGCCGGACCAGAGGAGCGCCACGCCGAGCGCCGCGGCGCCGAGCAGCGGCACCACGAGCACGAGCGCGAGCACGCCGAGCTCGAGCAGGAGCCGGAGGTACCCGTTGGCCGGATCGCTGCCCTCGAAGTAGCGGAACGTGGCGACGTCGGGGTGCAGGGCGAAGATCCGGTCGCCCGTCCCGAAGCCGTATCCGAGCAGCGGCTTCCGTCTCGCGAGGTGGATCGTCGCGCTCCAGGCCTCGTTGCGGGCGCCGGTGATCCGCGCGATCACGCTCTCCTGCGGAACGGGCTGGACCACGACCGGCGGGACGTTCGGCCGAGGCCGATGAGGCTGGACGGCTGCGACGGCTGCACGGTCGCAGCCGGAGGCGCCGGCGACGTCAGGTTCCCGCCGGAGAGCTGCGTCACCCCGGCGATCGCCGCGACGCCGATCGCGACCGCCGCCACCGCGTGCCGGGGGCGGCGGCGGCTCAGCGCGAAGCCGACGCCGGCGATCGCGAGGACCACCAGGCCGCCGCGAGCACGCGCCTCGGTCGCGACGACGATGCACACGGCGAGGTACGCGAGCTGGAGCAACGCGTGTCGCCGCCGCTCCAGCGCCGCCGCGACGAACGGGAACGTCAGGCCGAGCATGAGCCCGAGACCGTTCGGGTTCTCGAAGATCCCGCGGACCACATGGTTCAGCTGCGCGCTCCCCGTGACGGCCCACGCGAGCAGCGAGAACCCGAGGACGACGGCCGCCAGCACGGCGAGCGCGTCCACGAACGACGAGAGCTCGGCGGGCTCGCGCCGCCACGCGAGCGCGAGCGCGGCGACGATCCAGAGCACCAGGGCGAAGCTGAACGCGCGCTCGACGGTGAGGCGCGGGTCCACCGACCACAGGGCCGAGGCGAGGCAGAGGGCCGGCAGGATCGCCAGGAGCGCGAGCGCCCGCCGCGCCGCCGCGTCGGCTCGCCGCAGCTCGGGGAGGAGCAGGACGGCGAGCGCGATCGTCGCGGCCCAGCGGGCGGTGAGGAACGGCTGCTTCAGCCAGAGGAAGCCGCTGTTCGACGCGCAGAGCGCCGCGACCACCACCGCGAACGCCGTCCCGGGCGAGCGGCGGTAGGCGAGGAGCACAGCCGCCAGGACGACGACGACGGCGACCGCGCCGCTCGCGTGGAGCGAGGCGACCACGGAGCCGGTCTACGCCACGACCGGCGCGGCGACCGGCCGGAGCACGCGCTCGATCGCGTCCGCGGCCCGCTCGCCGGCATGGCCGTCCCACAGCTCGGGCACGGCGGCCGGGCGGCGCTCGTCGAGCAGCCGCGGGAGCTCGAGCAGCCGCTCCGGCTCGAGCCCGAGCACGGTGTTCGTCCCCTGCTCGACGGTGACGGGGCGCTCGGTGTTCGCCCGGAGCGTGAAGCACGGCACGCCGAGCGCGGTCGTCTCCTCCTGGACGCCGCCGGAGTCGGTGACGACGGCGGCGGCCCCGGCCTCGAGCGAGAGGAACTCGCGGTACGGAAGCGGCGGGCAGACGACGAGGCGCGCGTCCCCGTCGTCGTCGAGCTCGAGCCCGTCCAGCCGCGCGGCCGTCCGCGGGTGCGCCGGGAAGAGGACCGGGAGCTCGCGCGAGACCTCGCGGAGCGCGCGGACGGTGGCGGCGAGCAGCTCCGGGTCGTCGACGAGGGCCGGCCGGTGGAGCGTCACGAGGACGTACGAGCGCCGCTCGAGCCCGAAGCGCCGCCACGCCGCGAGCGCCTGCGCCGCGTCCACGTTCGCGAGCAACGTGTCGATCATCGTGTTCCCGACGAACGCGATCCGGTCGGCCGGGATCCCCTCGGCCGCGAGGTTCTCGTTGGCGCTCTCGGAGTGGGTGAGGAGCAGCGTCGACAGGTGGTCGGTGAGCTCGCCGGTTGTGCTCCTCGGGCATCGTCGGGTCGAAGCTCCGCAGGCCGGCCTCGACGTGGCAGACCGGGATCCCGAGCTTCGCGGCGGCGAGCGCGGCCGCGAGGGTCGAGTTGACGTCGCCGGCCACGACGAGGAGCTCCGGCCGGAGCTCGACGAGCACGCGCTCGACGCCGACGAGGGCGCGCGCGGTCTGCTCGCCGTGGGAGCCCGAGCCGACGTCGAGCTCGACGTGCGGCGCCGGCAACGGCAGCTCGGCGAAGAAGACGTCCTTCATCGCCGCGTCGTAGTGCTGCCCGGTGTGGATCAGCCGCTGCTCGATCGATTCGCGCCCGCGCGAGCGCCGCGTAGAGCGGCGCGATCTTCATGTAGTTGGGCCGGGCCCCGACCACATGGACGATCAGCGTCTGGCCGCTCATCAGCCGGCAAGTGTACGGGCCGTTCCGCGGAGCTCTGGTAGCGTCGGCCGCGTGGGCCAGCTCAAGGAGATGGTGCGAGCCCATTGGGAGGCAGACCCGTGCGGCGCGAAGCTCGCGAGCTCGGAGGTCGGGTCCGAGCAGTTCTTCGCGGAGGTCGAGCGCTCGCGTGACGAGCTCGAGCCGTTCATCCATGGTTTTGCGGAATTCGAGCGCTGGCGCGGGAAGCGTGTGCTCGAGGTCGGCGTCGGACTCGGCACCGACTTCGTGCGGTTCGCGCGCGCCGGCGCGGTCCTCTCCGGCGTCGACCTGACCGAGGCGTCCGTCGAGCTCGTCCGCCGCCGGCTCGACCAGGAGGGTCTGGAGGCCGACGTGCGGGTCGCGGATGCGGAGCACCTCCCGTTCGGCGACGGCGGCTACGACCTCGTCTACTCGTGGGGGGTCCTCCACCACACGCCGGACACGCGGGCCGCGGTCGAGGAGCTGCGGCGGGTGCTCAAGCCGGGCGGCGAGGCGAGGATCATGCTCTACTCGCGCTGCTCGTGGGTCGCGTTCGGCGTGTGGGCACGGTACGGGCTGCTGCGAGGGCGGCCCTGGGCGAGCGTCTCGAGCCTGCTCGCCGACCACATGGAGAGCCCGGGCACGAAGGCGTACACGCGCCGCGAGCTCGAGGGGTTGTTCTCGTCGTACTCGAGTGTCCGCTTCCAGCGGTTCGTGACGCCGTACGACCGGCGTGTCGCCGGCCCGCTCGCGCCGCTGCTCGGATCCCGGTTCGGGTGGTTCGTCGGTCTCGTCGTGCGCCCCTGAGGCGACCGGCCGGCTGAGCCCGGGTGCGGTTCACGCCGAGTGGTACCGGAAGTCCAAGAGCGCGACGCCGTGCGTCGGCGGCGTCCGGTGCGTCGAGTAGAAGCGGTTGTTGTCGATCTCGATCGCGATCGCGTTCTCGATCTCGTCGAGCACCTCGCTGTGTGTCAGGTCGGCGGCCATGAGCAGGTCGATCGAGTAGATGCCGGTCCCGAGGTTGACGCCGAAGACGTCGAGAAGGATGTCGCCCGTTCCGGCCGCGAGATCGATGCGCTGGGCGAGCACGTTGTTCGTGAGGTCCACGAGCCGTTGGCCGACCGCGTCGCGGAAGACGACGGAGACCTTCACGTTCGCGAGGGGCTCCGGCGCGTCGTTGCGGTACGAGAGCCTGAGCCTGATCGTGCGCGCGTCGTCGGGCGTCTCGCCAACGACGCCGCAGCCCGTGAAGACGGCTCGGCCCGACCCGCGTCGGTCATGCCGCGTCTCGAGGTTCGCATCGACGGACGGGCGGAGCCGCTTCGAGTACGCGGCGACCACGTCGTCGATGGCCCCGGCCGCCTCGACCCGGCCATGTGAGAGCAGGATCCCGGTCGTACAGAGGCTCTCGACGGCGGCCATGTTGTGGCTGACGAAGAGGACCGTGCGGCCGCTCTTGCGTCGTCACCTCCTGCATCTTGCCGAGGCACTGCTTCTGGAACTCCGCGTCGCCGACGGCCAGGACCTCGTCGACGATCAGGATCTCCGGCTCGAGGTGGGCGGCGACGGCGAACGCCAGGCGCACGTACATCCCGCTGCGAGTAGCGCTTGACCGGCGTGTCGAGGAATTGCTCGACTCTCGGCGAACTCGACGATCTCGTCGAACTTGCGGCGGATCTCGCGGCGCGCTCATCCCGAGGATCGCGCCGTTGAGGAAGATGTTCTCGCGGCCGGTCAGCTCGGGATGGAAGCCCGTGCCGACCTCCAGCAGGCTCGCCACCCGGCCCCGCAGTCGCGCCTGTCCCTCCGTCGGCTCGGTGATCCGCGAGAGGATCTTCAGGAGCGTCGACTTCCGCCGGCGCCGTTGCGGCCCGATGATGCCGAGCGTCGCTCGCCGGGCTCGACGCTCGAACGAAATGTCCCTCAGCGCCCAGAATGACTCGTCGCGGTGGATGTGCCGCTTCGCGAACCGCACTGGATGGAACACGGCCCGCGTCAGGCCGTCACGGAGGGACCGGTAGCTCGCTACGGTCTCGGACTGGCCGATCCGGTACATCTTCCCGAGTTGCTCGACTTCGATGATCGCGCTCATGTCTCGGGGCTCCTCGCGCTCGCCGCGGATGCAGGGGCCGCACCCGACCTTCGGCTGCGTCCTTCCCACGCGGCTGTAGGTCTGCTGCGCCGCCGCCCGGTACGCGTCGCATCGTGCCTCGGAGTTCGTCGCGCGGCCGTTGGCCTATCGTAGTGCACTGCCCGGGAGCCGGCCGCCGATGCTCAGCCTGACGATCTTCAGCAAGAACCGCGCGTGCCAGCTCGATCTTCTGCTGCGCAGCATCCGCCGTTTCCTGACGGGGGGCGCGCTCCGGATCTCCGTGCTCTACGCCGCCGAGGGCGAGGACTTCGACGCGGGCTACGCGCTCACGCAACGTGAGCATCCCGACGTCGAGTACGTCCGGGAACGGCCCGGCGAGTTCCGGTCGCAGACGCTCGGCCTGCTCGATGCCGGATATGAGCTCGGCGGCTTCCTCGTCGACGACGACGTGTTCAAGGCGCCGATCGGACCCGGCGACCGCGAGCTGGCGGCGCTGCGCGAGCGCGCCGAGGTGACGTTCGTGTCGCTGAGACTCGGCCCCGAGATCACATACTCGTACGCCCTCGACCTGGTCACCGGTCACCCCTGGCTCGGGTTCGGCAAGGTCCGCACCTGGTCGTGGCCGCGCGCCCGCGGGGACTGGGGCTATCCGATGTCGCTCGACGGCAACCTCTTCCGCATGCCGGAACTGGTCGAGCGGACGCGCTCGCTCGACTTTCACAGCCCGAACACGCTCGAGGGCGCCCTGTCGCTCCAGCCGCTCGGCGGGCGCATGGGCGTGTGCTTCGAACGGGCCCGGCTCGTCAACGTGCCCGCGAACCGCGTCCAGGACGAGGTCCCGAACCGCTCGGGCGGCGTGACGGTCGAGCTCCTGAACCGGCGGTTCCTCGACGGCGGGCGGATCGCGCTCGAGCCGGTGCTCGGCGTACGCAACAACGCCCCTCATTGGGAGCTGGAGTACGCGTGGGAGTAGACGCCGAGACAGGCCTGCCCGGCGCGTACGAGATCGTCGTCGAGTCCGCGCGGGTCGACGCGGATCGACTGGCGCGAGCTGTGGGCGTACCGCGAGCTCTTCTTCTTCTTCGCCTGGCGCGACGTGAAGGTTCGCTACCAGCAGACGGCGATCGGCGTCGCCTGGGCCGTGATCCAGCCGTTCCTGACCATGATCGTGTTCACCGATCTTCTTCAACAAGGTTGCGGGGATCACGACCGGCTCGATCCCCTATCCGATCTTCTCGTTCAGCGGGCTGCTCTTCTGGCAGTTCTTCACGACGGCGGTGACGAGCGCGAGCACGAGCCTGATCGCGAACTCGCAGATCGTCTCGAAGATCTACTTCCCGCGGCTGATCGCTCCGGTCTCGGCCACGATCGTCGGGCTCGTCGACTTCGCGTTCTCCTTCGTCATCTTCGTCGGCATGCTCGCCTACTACGAGATCGCGCCGGGTTGATCGGCATCGCGATGCTCGTTCCGGCGTTGCTCGTCTCGGCGGTCACCGTCGTCGGGGTCGGCACGTACCTCGCGGCGCTGAACGTCGCGTACCGGGACGTCCGGTACGCCGTCCCGTTCTTCATCCAGCTCTTGCTGTTCGTGACTCCGGTCATCTATCCGATCACGCTCGTGCCAGCGGGCTACCGCTGGTTCCTGTATCTGAACCCGATGGCCGGCGTGATCTCGCTGATCCGCACCGGACTCCTCGGAGGTGGGCCGATCCCGTGGGCGGCGTTCGGCATCTCGACGGCGAGCGCCTTCCTCTTGCTGTACCTCGGGCTAACCTACTTCCGGCGAACCGAGCGGATGTTCGCCGACGTGATCTGATGGCCGCGCTGCGCGGGCACGGCGTGCGCAGGCGGATCCGGTCGCTCGTCAGCCGCGGCGACCCGGACGGCATCCGCGCCGCGCTCCGGCGGTTCCGCGCGTCGGTGCCGGACGGCGTCGTCGGCGGCGTTTGCCGGCCCGCGTCGATCGACGAGCCGCCCGAGCTTCTCGTCCCGTGCTTCAACCACGGCGCACACCTCGGCGACGCCTTCGCGAGCATCGAGGCCCAAACCTGGGCGGAGACGCCGCTCGCAGTCACCCTTATCGACGACCACTCGACCGACAGCTCGCTGGCCGTCATGCGCAGGCTCGAGCGCGCCGCCGATCCCGACCGTTTTCGCGTCCGAGTGCTCGCGAACGAGCGCAGTCTCTACCAGGCGGGCTCGCTCAACCGCGCGGTCGAGTCGTCGGCGAGCTCACTCTTCGTCGTGCTCAACGCCGACGACCTGCTGACCGCCGACTGCGTGCAGACGATCGTCGACATCTACCGCCGAGTCGGCGACATCTTCATGCTCGGTGGCGGCAGCCTCGCGTTCACCGACGCCTCGGAGCTGCCGCCGCTCGAGCCCGTGCCGGCGGACCGGCTGTCGCCGACGGTCACGAGGCCGGAGGTCGTGCTCGGCTACACGACCCTGAACGAGTTGAACATGACGCAGTCGTCGTGCTCGTTCTTCCGGGCCGCGTGGGTCGCCGTCGGCGGCTACGCCCCGCCCGAGCGGCGGGTGTGCGCGTACGACGACCGCGACTTCCAGCTCCGGGTGGCAGCGCTCTTCCCGGTCGGAGTCCTCGATCGCCCGCTCGCCTACTACCGCACGGACAGCTCGCAGGGCCGGTGGGCGCTCTGACCCGCCGGCGCGCGCCAAAAGGTGACGCGCGTACACCTCGATCTATCCGCATGCCGGGGCGCGCTCGTACCCGGACGCGATCGGCCGCCACCTCGGAGCGGGCCTTGCCCATCGATACGAGGTCATCCTCCACGACTGGCACACCCACGACGCGATCGTGCCGGAGGCGGGAGACGCCCTCGTTGGCCATCCGCACCCCTTTCCCGGCACGACGTTCCGTCGCAGCGCGGCCCGGGCAGGCTGGGAGCGCGTGATCGACCTCGCTCCGTACCACCACGGCGACGACGTGCAGGTGGCGTTCCACGAGCACGTGTTGCCGCAGTGCGATCTCTTCCTTGCAATCACCGGCGGCTTCTGGTTTCGCGGCGTCCCGGAGTCGCCGTTCGCGCACTGGCTCCCCAAGATGGTCCACGTCGACCTGGCGATCGATCGAGGCGAGTTCCCGCCGCTCGAGCGCCGGTTCGCCGCACCGGGCGCGCGCCGGTTCGTGTTCATCGGCCGCTCGAGCTGGACGAAGAACGTCGAGTACGTCGCGGCGATAGCGGCGCGGGCGCCCGAGCTCAACCTCGCGTGGATCGGCGACGGCGATCCGATCCCGGGCGTAGAGGCGTTCGGCCGCCATGATCTGTCGTCGTCCGAAGCGCGCCGCCTGCTTGCGGGTTTCGACTTCATGCTGACCGTCGGCCGCGCGGACGCGAACCCGGCGACGATCCTCGAGTCGATGGCATGGGGGCTTGTACCGGTGTGCACGCCGCAGAGCGGCTATGCCGGTGAGGCGGGGATCGTGAACGTCCCGCTCGACGACGTCGACGGCGCCGTCGCGGTCCTGCGAGACCTCCAGGCAGCGCCGACCGCGCGGCTCGAGGAGCTGCGCGACGCGAACATCGCCGCGCTCGACCGCCATTTCAACTGGGAGCGGTTCTCGGCGCAGGTGATCGACGCGATCGAGTCGGACGCGAGCCCGTCCCTCTTGCGCGCTCGCCGGTGCGCCGCCTGCGAATCCGCGCGGCCGAGCTCCGGTCGCCGTACTCGCCCGTCCGCCCGCAGAACATTCTCGCGGCCGTTCGTGGAACGCTCTCGCGGTGACGGCGATGACGACCGAGCAGGCGGTGCTCGCGCTGCGCGACGATCCCGCGTACGCCGAGCTCGTGCGGGACGCGTATCTCGGCGCGGATGTCCGCGAGTCGGCCGGGCGCTTCCATCGGTCAGCCGAGTTCGACGCCGTACGCCGGTTGCTGCCGCCGCTCGGCGGCAAGACCATCCTCGACGTCGGCGCCGGAACCGGGATCGCGGCGTACGCGTTCGAGAGCGAGGGCGCCGCGCGCGGTGATCGCGCTCGAGCCGGACCCGAGCGACCACATCGGCCGCGGCGCGATCGAGCAGCTCGGGCTCGAGCGCGTCCGGATCGTCGACGCATTCGGCGAGTCGATCCCGCTCGACGACCAGACCGTCGACGTCGTGTACGCGCGCCAGGTCCTCCACCACGCGCGTGACCTTCCGGCGCTGCTGCGAGAGACCGCGCGGGTCGCCAGGCCGGGTGCCACGCTGCTCGCCTGCCGCGAGCACGTCGTCGACAACGACCTCGACCTCGAGGTCTTCCTCGCCTCGCATCCTGTCCACCGCCTCGCCGGCGGCGAGGGCGCACACCCGCTCGGCGTGTACGTCGCCGCCATCGCCGGCGCCGGCTGGGCGATCGAGCGCGTGCTCGGCCCGCTCGACTCGATCGTCAACGCGTTCCCGGCGTACCGGGGCGAGGACGAGCTCGAGGCGAGAGCCCGCGAGCACCTCGTGCGTCGGTTCGGGCGCGTCGGCCGCGCGGCGGCTGGTTGCCCGGCGCACGCCGCGCAGTCGAGCGCATGCTCGACCGTCAGCGGGCGCCGGGCCGGATGTACACCTTCCTCGCGCGGAAGCCTGCCGGCGGATGAGTTCCGGCGAGAGGCCGCTGCGCGTGGCGGTCGACGCGCGGCTGATCGCTGGCCTCGCCGGCGGTATCGAGCGCTACGTCGTCGGGCTCGCCGATGGCCTCTCGCAGCTCGAGGGGCCCGAGCGATACCTGTTCCTCTCGATCCCGGGTCATAGCGACTGGATCGAGTCGCACCTCGGCGGGTTGTGCGAGCTGCTGCCGACGCTGCCGCAGTCGACGCCCCTCCGCCGGTTGGTTCGCCGCCGCTTGACGCGGTCGCCCGGGCGGCCGACGCGGCTCGGTCGGGGGTGCGACGGGTGCGGCTGGAGCACGCGCCGCCGGAGAACGTCCTTCCCGCGTCGGATGGGACGGTCGAGCGCGCGGAGGCGGACGTCGTGCACTTCACGACCCAGCAGGGTTTCGTCACCTCGATCCCGACGATCTACCAGCCGTGGGACCTCCAGCACCTGCACCTGCCGCAGTTCTTCTCGCGCGGCGAGTACCTCGCGCGGGAGGCGCGCTACCGCGGTCTCTGCGCCCGGGCGGCGCTCGTCGTGGTCGCTTCCGAGGCCTCGCGGCGCGACGTGATCGAGCACTACGGCATCCCTTCCGATCGTGTGGCGGTTGTGCCTGCCGCAGCGCCGACCGACCGCGTTTCGCACCCCCACGGCCGCCGAGGTCGACGGGGTCGCCGCCCGGCTCGACCTCCCGGCGGCGTTCGCCTTCTATCCCGCCCAGACGTGGCTGCACAAGAATCACCTCCTCCTCCTCGACGCGCTCGCGCGGCTCCGGGACGAGCACGACCTCGTCGTGCCGCTCGTCTGCAGCGGGCTGCAGACCGAGCACCAGGCGGCGATCCGGGCGCGCGTCTCCGAGCGCGGGCTCGAGCCGCAGGTCCGGTTCGTCGGCTACGTGACCGCCGACGATCTTCGCTGCCTGTACGCACTCGCGCGGATCGTCGTGATCCCCTCTCTGTTCGAGGGCTGGGGCTTCCCGCTGACCGAGGCTTTCGAGGCGGGCGTGCCCGTCGCGAGCTCGAACGCCGCCTCGCTGGCCGAGCAGGCCGACGATGCTGCGCTGCTCTTCGACCCAACCGACGCCGCGGCGGCGGCCGCCGCGATCGCCCGCCTCTGGCGCGACGACGAGCTCCGCCGACAGCTCGTCGCTCGCGGGCACCGGCGGATCGAGAACCTGAGCTGGACCGCGACGGCGGCCGCGTTTCGCGACCACTACCGGCGTCTCGCCGCGCAGGGCTAGCCCGGGGTGGACGCGCCTATGCGGCGCGTCCACCCCGGGCGGCGGAGAAGCTCGCGACCTTCACCCGAACCTTCACGGCCAGCGACGGCTTCGGGAGCGATGCCTCCCACGTGCGCGTGCTCACGTCCTGCGCGTAGCCCGCCAGTACGTCGGTGGCCGCCACCGGGACCGCCGCGATCACGTCCTCGACGATCGCCACGTACCGCGGCACCTCGTCCTGCCGCACCGCGTCGATCACCGTGTCGATCGTCGGCCAGTCGTCCCTGTCATGCGGGCGCGGCGGAGGACACTCGAAAAGCCGCGCGTCGTCGACGAGGATCGTGTGCGGCAGCGACGACGACCGCACCGCCGCGAGCTCCTCGAGGAGCGGGCACTAGTCTCCGGAGCCCGCCGTGTCGTCGCCGCTGTAGTGACCGTCGAGCCAGAACATTACGGGCTCTCCGAGGCCCGCGACGATCCGCGGCAGGACCTCGCGCGAGTCGCCGAGGACGAATTCGACGTTGGCGAGGTGCGCGTGCGCGGCGACGGCGAGGTCCTGGTACCGCGCGTCGGCCTCGACGGTGACCACGCGCTCGAACTGACCGGCGGCCCACGAGGCCGTGTTCCGACATTCGTCCCGGTCTCGACGAACGTGCGGATCCCGAGGCGGTCCCGCACCAGGAGCATCAGCTCGTGCGGAGCGCCGTTCCGGACGATCCCCATCGAGCGAGTCTACGCTCGCCCCGCGGGGTTCTCAGAGACCTGCCCGGTCGAGGGTGAGCTCGAGGTCGGCCCGAGCGACGACGATCTCGTGAGCGGCGGCGGGGCTGCCGGCGACGAACCAGTAGTCGTGACCTGCGGCCGCGGCGAGGTCGCAGTAGCAGAGGTTCGCGTAGCCGGGATCGACGAGCTCGACGAGCGTGAGCCGCGGGGAGAAGACGACGTTCGTGAGCCCCGCGCCGTGAGCTCCGACGACGGCGTCGCACCGGCGAAGGCGCGAACCTGGTCGGCGAAGCCCATCAGCTCGGGGCGGACGACCTCGAATCCGCGCGCACGGAGCAGCGGCAGCAGCTCGTCCTCGTTCGCGACGCACCGGCCGGCCGGCGGCGCTCTGCTGACGTAGAGCTTCCGGTTCCCCTCGGCGGCCCCGGTCGCGCTCCCGAGCGTGTCGCGCAGGAAGCGGACCGCCGAGGGCGTCGTGTGGCCGGTGAGAGCGACCGGCGCCGGCCAGACCAGCGACTCGGCCTCGACGTGCTCGCGCGCGAATGGCGTGAGGCGGCGCCGACCGAAGAGCGCCAGCGACTCGCGCTGAAACGGCAGCACCCCGGGGCCGACGATCAGCGGGACGTCGTCGAATCCGTTCCGGCCGAGGGCCTCGAGCCGCGGCAGGGCGTCCATCACCCAGTGGAAGTAGCCCCAGCGACCACTCCGCCACGAGCGAGGCGTGCACTCCGGCGAGGCGCGCCGGCGGCGCGAGCCGCCCCGCCGTCAGCACGCCCGATGCCGCGAGCATCTCGGCCGTCCACGCTGACTCCTCGAGCGCGAGGTTGTCGGGCGTCACGACGATCCCCGCGGTCGTCGCGACGCGGCCGCCGGGGATCACGGCGACGTACGGGGCGGCTGGGCCGGGAGCCGCGGCTCGCCGACCCGGGCGAACAGCTCCGGCACGGATGGCTGCACCGAGCGCGCGACCGTCGCCGGCCGCGGCACGTCCCGGTGGCCTTCGAGAAGCCGGACGCCCGGTCTTCCGGCGGCCCACTCCACGAGCGGACGCGACCGTCCCCGTCGGGGCGGGAACGCCCGGCAGCAACCGCCGGCGACGGAGCTGCCGTTCGGCGACGCCCGCCGCGCGCCGGGCGGCTCGGGCCGGGCGCCTCATCGCCCGACGAGCGCGGCGCGCCCGCGCGGCCGCACGCGAGAGCATCCACGCCGCGTGGCGCCTCCGGCTCTCGACGCGCCCGATCGACCCGAGGTTGCGACGCACGCCCGTCGGCGTGAGGCGGTAGTTCGCGTCCTCGAGCGTCCGGAAGTGGCGCGGCCCGCCGGCGAGATCCCAGTTCCGCCGCGACTCGACGCCGTGGTAGGCGTCCTCCCGCCCGCGGGGAGATGGCCGTACCCGTGGTTCTGGTGCAGGACGGCGACGGCTCCGGTGACGTCCACGACGGGTGCGTCGAGCTGCTGCGCCCTCCACACGAGCCAGTTGTCGAAGCCCGTGCGGCCGAGCGCGAACGGCGGCACGGAGCTCGAAGAGCCCGCGCGGGAAGACGAAGAAGTCGAGCGCCTCCGGGCCGCGCAGCTCGCCCGCGAGCGCGGCCGCGCGCACCGCCTCGTCGGTCGTCTCCGCCGGCGCGCGGTCGACGTTCCGGCACTGCCCGACCATCAGGAAGCGCGGGCGCCAGCGCGCGAGCCGGAGCGCGGCGGCGACGAACTCGCTCGAGACACGATCAGGTCGGCGTTCAGCAGGCAGACGAGCTCGGCTCGGGCCTCGTGCCTCCCCGATCCGCAGCACGTCGTCGAGCAGCGGCGTCCCGAGCTCGTTTCGCGCGACGTCCGCGACGTGCTCGACGCCCAGACCGGCCGCGACCTCCGCGGTGCCGGGCTCGTCGCCGACGAGCACCACCTGGCAGGGCGGACGCGCGTCGCGCCAGCTCCGCACGGCGATGCGCTGGGCCTCGTCGACGCCGGCCGCGGCCGGTTTCAGCGTCGAGACGAAGCGTGATCGCGACGCCGGTCGGCCGGCGGCTGCACGGGCGCGCCGACGGCGGAAGGGCCCCGGTTAGGATCGCTCCCCGTGGGCGTTCTCGTGTCCGTCGTCATCCCGACGTTCAACCGTAGCCGCAGTCTCGAGCGGACGCTGGCCGCGCTCGACCGGCGTCGAGCACGCTTCCCGACGGCGAGTTCGAGGTGATGGTCGTCGACGACGGCTCCACCGCGGAGCACGCGCGCGCGGTCGCCGATCTCGTCGCCGTCCGGCCGTACGCGCGCCTGATCGCGGCGGGGAACCGCGGGCCGGCCGACGGCGCGGAACAGCGGCGTCCGCGCGACGTCGGGGCCGCTCGTCGCGTTCATCGACGACGACTGCGCGCCCGACCCGGGGTGGCTCACGCAAGCTCACGCGGCCGCTGGTCGACGGCGAGCCGACGCTCGGCGGCGTCGGCGGACGCGTCCTCGCGGCGGCGCCGACGAACTGGGTCAGCACGTTCTGCGCGGTGACCGAGTACTCGAGCGGCATCCAGCCGGAGTTCCTCAACGCGGCGACCGCGAATGCCTGCTACCGCCGCGAGGTTCTCGACGAGGTCGGCGGGTTCGACGAGGGCGTTCCGCTATCCCGGCGGCGACGACCCCGATCTCTCCGCTCGCGTTCTGCGCGCGCGGCTACCGGCTCGAGTTCGTGCCGGGCGCCGTCGTCTACCACGAGGAGCTCGAGTCGTTCCGCGACTTCGTCCTGCACATGTATCGCCGCGGCCTCGGCGAGACGCGGCTCGCGACGAAGAGCGGGCGAGCATCGCGGGCGCTCCTCCGCGCGCTGCTCCTGCCCGTCTTCCTCGCCCGCACCGGCCTCGGCTGCTGGCGCAGGACGGCCGGAAAGGGCGGGCTCGCGGCGCGGGCGTGGTGGGTCGGGCTCGAGCTCGTGGGCCGGACGGCGTTCGTCGTCGGGAGCGTCCGGGCCTTCGGGCGCACATGACGCGTGTCGCGCTCGTCACCGAGATCGCCGCTCCGTACCGCCTCCCTGTCTTCGGCGAGCTGTCGACACTCCTCGGCGGAGACCTCACCGTCTTCTTCCTGAGCCTCACCGAACGGCGCCGGACGTGGGAGTTCGACGCCGGCGAGGCCCGGTTCGACTACGAGGTGCTCGGCGGGCTCCAGGCTGAACGTCCCCTACCAGGGCGACTCGCTGCCGCTGTACCTCTGCCCGCCGCTCCTCCCGCGGCTGTGGCGCGGCGGCTACGACGCGGTCATCGTCGGCGGGTGGAATCACCTCGAGTGCTACTACGCGCTCGCCTACTGCGCGCTGCGCGCGGCGGCGATTCGTCCTCTGGTCGGAGACGCCGCTGCTCGGCGCGCTGCCGGCGCGCCCGCTCCGAGCGGCGCGTCAAGCGCGCGGTCGTGCGGTCGGCCGACCGGTACGTCGTCCCGGGGCCGTCCGCCGCGCGGTACCTCGCCGCGCTCGGGGCGCCGGCGGAAGCGATCGAGACCGCGCCGAACGCAGTCGACGTCGCCTACTGGTCGGCGCGGCCCGACGACGTGGACGCGCCGCCGGCCCCGAGGCTCCTCTACGTCGGGAGGCTGACGCGGTCGAAGGGCGTCGACGTGGCGATCCGCGCGTTCGCGGGCTCGGAGCTGTCGCGGACGTGGGAGCTGGTCGTCGCCGGCGACGGGCCCGAGCGCGGCTCGCTCGAGCGGCTTGCCCCGCCGGGCGTTCGCTTCCTGGGCGCGTGCGACGCGGAAGCCGTGCGGCGCCTCTACCACTCCGCCTCGGCCGTCGTCTTCCCGTCGCGCTACGACCCGTGGGGCCTCGTGCTGAACGAGGCCGCGTGCGCCGGCGTCGCGCCGATCGCGTCCGACGGTGCGGGCGCGACGCGCGACCTCGTCGTCGACGGCGTCAACGGGCTCGTGGCGCGCGCCGGGTCGGTCGACGACCTGAGGCGCTGCCTCGACCGGCTCGCGGCCGACCCGGGACTCGCGCCGCGGCTCGGCGCCGCGTTCCGCGGCGTCGCCGACTCGCACACTCCGGCCGCGTGCGCGGCCGGGCTCGCCCGGGCCGTCCGGTGATCGTCGCGTTCAACGCGGCGCCCGTCCGCGCCGGCGTGCACGACGGCGCGGCGACGTTCGCCGTCAACGTGATGGCGCATCTCCCCGCCGCGCTCCCGGAGGCGCGGCACGTCTTCTTCGTGCAGGACGGGGTCTCCGTCCCGGCCGCGCCGAACGTCGAGGTGCGCGTCGTCCCGGCGATCGAAGCGGGCTGGCGACGCGTCCTCTGGGAGACGCTCCAGCTGGGCCGAGAGCTGCGGTCGATCGGCGCGGACGTCCTGATCTCGCCGCACGAGTCGCTGCCGCTTCGCTGGGGGCGGTCGGTCGTCGTTGCGCAGAACCTTGCGTACCACAGCGGACGGCCGGCGTTCCTCGGCGTGACGGCGCGGGATCGCGTTCGTGCGCGGGTGCAGCGCGCCTACTACCGCCGCCGAATGGCCCGCGCGTACGCGCGCGCCTCGGCCGTCGTCGCAGTCTCGGAGACCGCCGCCGCCGCCCTCGCTGCGCGGGCCGGGCTCGACCGCCGCAAGACGGTGGTCGTTCTCGAGGGAGCCGACTCGATCCTCCTCCCGGCGCCTCCGGCGAGCCTGCCGGAGCGATCGCCCGACCGGCTGCTCTTCGTCTCGACGCTGGCGCCGTACAAGAACGTCGAGTCCGCGATCGACGCCGTCGCGTTGCTGCCGTCGGTCGAGCTCGTGCTTGTCGGCGGCGACTGGAACGACTACGGCTCCGTTGTGCGTCGCAGGATCGCGGCGCGCGGGGTCGAGTCGCGCGTCCGCCTTACGGGGCCGGTTGCGCCCGAGACTCTCGTCGAGCTCTATCTCACCTCGACGCTCCTCCTCCACCTGTCGGAGTCCGAGTCCTTCGGGCTGCCGGTTGTCGAGGCGATGCGGTTCGGCCTGCCGGTCGTCTGCGCCGCCGGATCGGCGGTCGCCGAGGTCGCGGCGGGCGCGGCGCTCGAGGTCGACCCGCGCGATCCCGTCGCGGTCACAGGAGCCGTCGCGCGACTCCTGGAGGCCGGCCCCGAGCTCGAGCAGTTCCGGTCGCGCGGCCTCGAGCGTGCGGGCGAGCTGACGTGGGAGCGCGCGGCTGCCGGCATCGCCGAGGTCGTCCGGAGCGTCGTCCCGCCGGGGTAACCCCCCTGTCAGCGGCGAACGGCTTCGACCACGTGCCGGACGCGCGAGTAGGCCCACGTCCGGTGGATGAACGCCGCCGGCGACCGGCTGGTCGGATCTCGACCGCGCCGTCGCTCTGACTCTCTCCGAACGCGTGGTTCATGCCGACGACGACCGCCCAGGCGGTGCACGCGATCGTCGCGACGACGGCGGCGGTGCGCGCCGCCGCGCGGGTAGCCGCGACGAGCCCGGCGATTCCGACCGCGTACAGCGTCACCGGCGAGGCGAGGTAGCGGGCGGAGTACGACCAGCCCGCGTCCCACGGCTTGAGGGCGAGGTTCATCAGCAGGAGCCCCGCACCCATCGACGCGAGCGTGACGAGGAAGCCCCGCGACGGGTGCCGGCGGAGCAGCAGGCCGAGGCCGACGACCGCGAGGAGCGTCACCGGCGTCCAGACGAACAGTCCGCGGTGGTCGGTGAAGAGCATGCGCAGCGGCGAGAGCGGCCTGAACCCGATGGTCGAGGCGGTGACGCTGCTGCCGTCCTGCTGCACGGCGGAGCTCAGGCCGAGCGAGCGGGGGATCGCGTCTAGGACGAGGTAGGTCGCGACCGCGATGCCTCCGACGGTAAGGCCGTCGCGACGCCGGCTCTGGCACGCGAGGGCGACCACCGCGCCGGCTGTCACGCCGACGTTGAACGGGCGGACGGCGACCGCGAGGCCGAGGGCGGCACCCGCGCCGAGCCGCCAGCCGAGCTCGGGCGACCTCCAGAGCCCGAGGATCGCGAACGACGCCGCGGAGAACACCGCCGCGTCGGCGGCGTGCGTGTACGAAGGGGAGAACGAGGCGTAGTACCAGACCGGCGTTCCGAAGATCGCCGCGCCGAGCGCGAGGGCGCGGGCCGGCAGGTCGAGCAGCACGAGCACCCGCCACGAGAGCCCGGCCGCGACCAGGACCCACGCGATCGACGCGATCGTGATCGAGGCCGGCTCGATCCTGTGCCCGTCGCCGACGACGGTCGAGGCGAGCTTCGCCGCCGCGTAGAACGGCGCGTCCATGAGCCCGTCGCCGAAGTTGTAGGCGGTCGCGTCGGAGCCGTCGCCGAACAGGCGTTGCGTGAACGAGTAGTAGTTGACG
This sequence comes from uncultured Actinomycetes bacterium, assembly GCA_963729135.1. Taxonomy (GTDB): domain Bacteria; phylum Actinomycetota; class Thermoleophilia; order Gaiellales; family Gaiellaceae; genus PALSA-600. The sequence goes on along the minus strand of CAVSMT010000003.1, from coordinate 276,121 downwards.
CCGTCGCCGAAGACCCGGTAGGCGCCGAAGTTCAGCGCGAACAGCGCGAACGTCCCGAGCACCGCAAGCACCGGCCACTCGAGCCACGCGAATCGCGTCTCGCTGCGGTGCCGCTCGAGCGGGGCGACGGCGTCGGTCACCGCGACGCAGTCTACGGCTGTCTCCGCCGCCGTACCGGTCGCGGCGGCCGGCCGGCCGCTCGCGGCCTACGATCACGAACGTGATCGCGCTCGAGATCCTGTTCTGGGCCTCCCTCGTCGGGCTTCTCTGGACCCACGTCCTGTACCCGGCCGTGCTCTCGCTCGTCGCCCGCCTCGCGGCTCGTCCCGTCCAGAGCGGGGAGGCGACGCCGCGGGTCGCCGTGATCGTCGCCGCGCACGACGAGGAGACCGTGATCGAGCGGCGCATCGCGAACCTGCTCGAGCTCGACTACCCGCGCGACCGCATCGAGGTCGTCGTCACCTCCGACGCGTCGAGCGACCGCACCGAGGAGCTCGCCGCGGCGGCCGGCGCGCGCGTGATCCGCAACCCGCGCGGCGGCAAGGTCGCCGCCCAGGACCGCGCGGTGCGCGAGACCGAGTCCGAGCTCGTCGCGTTCTCCGACGCGAACGCGACCTGGGCGCCCGACGCGCTGCGGATGCTCGTCCGCCCGTTCGCCGACCCGGCGGTCGCGTACGTCTGCGGGCAGCTCCGGCTCCAGGCCGCCGACGGGTCGAATCGTGAGGGCCTGTACTGGCGCTACGAGATGGCGGTGCGCGACGCCGAGTCGCGGCTCGGCGGCGTGACGGGCGGGAACGGCTCGATCTACGCGGTGCGGCGCTCCGACTACGTCGAGGTCGACCCGCGCTTCGGGCACGACCTCTCGCTGCCGTACCTGATGGTGCAGCGCGGCCGCCGGGCGGTCTACGCGCCCGACGCGCACGCGTTCGAGAAGCCGACGCCGACGAACGAGACCGAGTACCGGCGCAAGGTGCGGATGTTCGAGCACTGCTGGCTGATCGTGCTGCGAGGGAAGATGCTCCGCCGCCAGCGCGCCGACTACCTCGTCGAGCTCCTCTCGCACCGGCACCTCCGGTACGCGAGCGGGATCCTCCACCTCGTGCTGCTCGCCACCTCGATCGCGCTCGTCACGCAGGGCTGGGTCTACGACGCCGTGCTCGCGGCGCAGCTCGCGCTGCTCGCCGCCGCCGCGGTCGGGGTCGGGATCGCCCGTTACTACGTGCTCGTGAGCTGGGCGACCGTCGTCGCGCTCTGGAACTACCTCCGGCGCGGCGTCCCTGCGACGTGGGAGGCCGCGGAGGGGACGCGGTGAGCGCGCGGGCCCGCGCCGTCGGGCTCGCCGCGCGCCTCCTGCCCGCGTCCGCGCTGGTCTGGATCAGGAAGCGCCGGTTCGTCGGCCGTCTCGCCGGTCGGGCCCTCCCCGCCGGGACGCAGGTCGTCCGGATCCTGCACGGGCCGATCGAGGGCGCCAGGATCGAGGTCGATCTCTCTCGGGACAAGGCCTTCTGGCTGGGCGTGTGGGAGCCCGAGCTCGCCGCTGTGCTCGATCGGGAGGCGCACGGCGTTTCCTGGGACATCGGCGCGAACATCGGGTACTTCACGCTCCTGCTCGCACGCCGCAGCAATCACGTCCTCGCGGTCGAGGCGAGCCCGGAGATGGCTGCCCGGCTCCGCCGCAACGTCGGCCTCAACGACGTCTCGGTCACGGTGGTCGAGGTTGCCGTCGCGGGGAGCGCCGGCAGGGTCCGTTTCGAGCTCTCGTCGGAGGGGGGAATGTCCCGCGTCGCGGGTCTGGGCGGCGTCGCGGAGGCGCCGATCGTCGGAAATGTCCAGGTGGACGCGACGACGCTCGACGGCCTTCTCGAGGCGTACGGCCGGCCGGACTTCGTCAAGATCGACATCGAGGGCGCAGAGCTCGCGGCGCTCGAGTCCGCGACGCGATTCCTCGAGGCGCGACCGACGATCCTCTGCGACCTGCACGGGGCCGAGGTCGGTGCGCGGGTGCCGGAGCTCCTGCGAGGCGCCCGTTACGACGTCGACTTCGTCCAGCCGTCATGCGTTCTCGCACATCCGGGCGAGGAGACGCGCTGAACCGGACGCTCGACATCGCGCTCGCCGGCACCGGGCTCGTGCTCGCGAGCCCGCTGCTCGTGGTCGCGGCGGTCGCGGTCAAGCTCGACGACCGCGGGCCGCTCCTCTACCGGCAGACGCGCGTCGGCAAGGACGGGCGCGACTTCGAGCTGCTGAAGCTGCGGACGATGGTCGTCGGCGCGGAGCGGCTCGGAGCCGGCGCGGCCGTGAACGAGGGCGACCCCCGGATCACGCGCGCGGGACGCGTCCTCCGGCGGCTCTCGCTGGACGAGCTGCCGCAGCTCTGGAACGTCGTCCGCGGCGAGATGTCGCTGATCGGGCCGCGGCCGACGCTCCGGTACCAGGTCGAGCAGTACGACGAGCGGCAGCGCCACCGGCTCGACGTGAAGCCGGGCCTGACCGGGTGGGCGCAGATCCACGGCCGCGCGAAGCTCGCCTGGGCCGACCGGATCGAGCTCGACCTCTGGTACGTCGAGCATCGCTCGCCCGCGGTCGACCTGAAGATCCTGCTGCGGACGCCGCGCGCCCTCTTCGGCGGGACGTACAAGGGCGAGACCGGTGGCTGGAAGCCGGCCGGCTAGATACGCCCTCGTCGCGATCTGCGCGTTCGTCGTCGTCCTCGGGGCGTGGAACGTGCTCCGGTACCCGCCCGGGTTCGGGTACGACGCCGCCGCGCACATGGCCTACGCCGACGGGCTCGTACCGGGCGGGCGGCTGCCGCGCGGGACGGGCGAGTTCCACATCCCGCCCGGCTACTACGCGGTCGCGGGCTCGCTCGACTGGGTGGCGCGGAAGCTCGGCGCCGGCGAGCCGCACCGCGCCGGGATGGCCGTCAACGTCCTCTTCCTGCTCGGGACGGTGCTGCTCGTGTGGAAGCTCGCGGGCGAGCTCTGGCCCGGGCGGACGCGCCTTGCCGTCGCGGCGGTCGCGTTCACGGCGCTCGTGCCCGTGACGGTGAAGGCCGAGGCGATGTTCCATCCGGAGACGATGTCGATGTTCCTCTGCACGCTCGCGCTGTGGCTCGGCGTGCGGACGTTCGCGTCGCACGCGTATGCGATCCCGCTCGGGCTCGCGCTCGGCGCGGCGCAGCTCGTGCGCGCGTTCGCGCTGTGGACGGTCGCGTCGGTCGCGATCGCGCTCGCGGTCGGGCGGCGGTGGCGCGAGCTCGCAGTCGTGATCGCGCTCGCCGCGGTCGTGCCGGCGGCGTGGTACGTCCACCAGGAGCGGGTCTACGGAAGCCTCTTCGCGTTCAACCGTCCGGCGCCGTCGAAGCCGTTCCTCGAGCGGCGGCCGGTGCGGTTCTACGTCGACCCGGGCCTGCCGGCCGCGATCACGCGGCCGTACCGGCCGCACTTCGTCAACCTTGCGCTGCCGACGACGTACACCGAGCTCTGGGGCGACTACTTCGGGGTCTGGGCGTGGACGAGCCCGGCGCGCCCGCCGCGGCGCGAGCTCGAGCTGCAGTCGCTCGTCGGGATCGTGCCGACGCTGCTCGCGGTCGTCGGCTGGCTCGGGCTGCTCGCCGCCTCGTGGCGCAGCCCGCCGAAGCTCGTCGTCGCGCTGCTCCCGGCGATCGGGATCGTGGGGTTCCTGTACTTCACGGTCGGGCACCCGTCGAACGACGGCGACGTGCTGAAGGCGACGTACCTGCTGACGACGACGGCCGGCTGGGCGCTCGGCTTCGGCTGGGCGTTCGACCGGCTCCGCGGCCGCTGGCTCGTTGCCGCGACGGCGCTCGTCGCTCTCGCCGCGCTCGTCGAGCTGCCGTTCCTCGTCTACTGAGCGGCCGTCGCCGGCGCCGCCGCGAGCATGTCCTCGAGGAACGCGTCCAGGCCGAGGACGGGCTGCCAGCCGAGGTCGGCGACGATCAGGCTCGGGTCGGCGACGATCGCCTGTGGGTCGGCCGGGCGGAGGAAGGCCGGGTCGACCTCGACCGCCGGCTCGCCCGTGTCCGCGAAGGTCGCCGACCACTCGAGCGGGTCTGCTCCGTCGAGGTGCCACGCGAGCTCGAGGCCCGCGAGCGCGAACGCGCGGTCGGCGAGCTCCCAGACGTGGTGGGGGCGGCCGGTGCCGACGACGTAGTCGCGGTAGTACCGGGCCTCGTCGGGGACGCGACGTACGTCGGCCTGGCGGAGGATCGCGATCATCGCGTCGACGTAGTTCGGGGCGAAGCCCCAGTCGCGCTGCACCATCAGGTTCCCGAGCCGGAGCGGGGAGCGCGGCCCTCCGTCGCGCAGCGCCCGCAGGTGGTCGACGATCTTCCGCGTCAGGAACTGCGACCCGCGCCGGTGCGACTCGTGGTTGAAGAGGATCCCGCACGCGATCCGGAGGTTGTACGACTCGCGGTAGCTCCGGCAGAGGAGGTGCGCCGCCGCCTTCGCCGCCGCGTACGGGCTCTGCGGCTCGAGCGGGGAGCGCTCGTCGTGGACGACGCCGGCGCCCGGGGACGAGCCGAACATCTCGCCCGAGGACGACTGGTAGAAGCGCGTCCCGGGGCTGTCGGCGCGGACCGCGTCGAGGAGCGCGACGACGACGTGAGCGTTCGACTCCCACGTCGCGCGCGGGTCGGCGAACGACGCGCCGACGCTGCTCTCGCCCGCGAGGTTGTAGAGCTCCTCGGGCCGGACGTCGCCGACGAGCGCGCACAGCGGGCCCGGGTCGCGGAGGTCGCGCCGGACCGCGTGGAGCCGCGGGTGCCGCTCGAACAGGCGCTCTGCGCGCTCGACGTCGCGAACGGCGGCGTGGACGGTGCGGCCCTCCGCGAGCAGCCGCCGGACGAGGAACCAGCCGTCCTGCCCCGTGGCGCCGGTGATCAGTGCCGTGCGCGGCTCGACCGGGCGACGCATCGCGCCAAGTCTACGAGTCACCGGCGGTACCCTCCCGCCCGTGACGGTGGTCCTCTTCACCTGCGCGGGGCAGCGCGTCGACATCGTCACCGCCTTCCGCCGCGCCGGGGCGACGACGCTCGCGGTCGACGTCAGCGAGCTCGCACCGGCGCTGTACCACGCCGACCGCCGCGCGCTCGTGCCGCGCGTGGACGACCCCGGCTACGTGGACGCGCTGCGGGCGCTCGTCGAGCTGCACGAGGTCCGGCTCGTCGTGCCGCTCGCGGACCTCGATCACCTGCTCCTCGCCGAGCAGCGCGACCGGCTCGGCGCGCTCGTGCTGCTGCCCGGCCCCGAGACGATCCGGCTCTGCGAGGACAAGTACCGCGCGCACGAGTTCTTCGACGCGCGCGGGATCCCGACCCCGCCGACGTGGCTCCCCGGCGAGCTGCCCGGCGCGCTCGAGTTCCCCGTGCTCGTGAAGCCGCGCCGCGGGTTCGCGTCGAAGCACATCTTCCGCGCGGACGACCGGGCCGAGCTCGACTTCTTCCTCGCGCGCACGAGCGAGGACTCGATGGTGCAGGCGGTCTGCCGCGGCGAGGAGTTCTCGATCGACGTCTTCTGCGACCTCGACGCGCGCTGCCTGAACGCGGTGCCGCGAACAATGATCGAGTCGAAGGGCGGCGAATCCATCAAGGGCATGACCATCCAGGACAGCGAGCTGATCGGGCACGGCCGCCGCGTCGCCGAGGAGCTGGGGATCGTCGGCCCCGCGAACGTCCAGTGCTTCCGCGAGCCCGACGGGTCGCTGCCCGTCACGGACGTGAACCCGCGCTTCGGTGGCGCGTTCCCGCTCCCGACCGCGGCCGGCTCGCGCTACCCGGAGCTCGCGCTCGCGCTCGCGAACGGCGAGCAACCCGAGCCGCGGCTCGGCGATTTCCGCGCCGGCGTCGTGATGACGCGGTTCTTCTCGGAGGTCGTGCTCCGCGACGCCGACGGGACGCTGGAGCCGCTCGAGGAGCTCGTCGTCCCCGACGAGGCGTGAAGCGGTTCCTCCCGCTCGCGCTCGCAGCTCTGCTCGCGGGCTGCGGCGGCACGAGCACCGCTCCGAAGCCTGTCCCCGCTCCGCCGCCGTCCGCGCCCGCCGCCGCGGCGCCGAAGCCGCCGCGCGCATCCGGCCGCGACCGTCCAGGGCGCGCGCTGGGTGCACAAGGTCGAGGTGACCGTGCTCGACGGCGACACCGGCCGCCGCGTCCCGGGCGCGCGCGTCCGCATCGGACGCCACTCGGCGCTCGCGGACGCGCGCGGCGCCGTGCTCGTCCCGTTTCCGCGGCACGCCGGCGTCGTCCACGTCGCGGCGCCGGGCTACGTCGCGAAGACGATCCGGCTCTACTTCCGCTCGTTCCCGCGCTCGACCGTCCGGGTGTACCGGCTGTCGGCGCAGTGGCCGATGTACGGGGTCGACGCCGCGCGCACGCAGGCGCAGTCGGCGATCCGGCTGCGGCCGCCGTTCCGTGTCGTCTGGACGCACGGGCTCGGCGACCTGATCGAGTTCCCCGCGGTCGTGTCCGAGGGGGTCGCGTACATCGGGAACGCGAAGGGCACGGTGTTCGCCCTCTCGATGGACGACGGCCACGTGATCTGGCAGCGCGCGACGCCGCACGGGGAGATGGCGGCGTCGGCCGCGATCTGGGGCGGCCGGCTCGTCGTGCACCAGATGGACGGGACCGTCTCGGTGCGGCGCCGCGCCGACGGACGGCTGCTCGCCCGGCTCGGGGCCGGCGCGCCGATCGAGTCGTCGCCGGTCGTCCGCGACGGGATCGACTACTTCGGCGCGTGGAACGGCGTCGTCCGCGCGCTCGACCTCCGTCGCGGCCGGACGGTGTGGACGTACCGCTCGGGCTGCAAGATCACCTCGTCGGCCGCCATCGCCGGCTCGACCGTCTTCATCGGCGACTACTGCGGCCGGCTGCTCGCGCTCGACCGCGCGACCGGCCGGCTGCGCTGGTCGCGGACCGTGAACGGCCGCATCTACGGCACCCCGGCCGTCGCCGCCGGCCGCGTCTTCGTCGGCTCCTCCGACGGCGGCTCGATGAACGCGTTCACGACCGGCGGCCGGTTCCTCTGGAACCGCGACTTCGGCTCGTACGTGTACTCGTCGCCGGCGGCATGGCACGGCCGGGTCTTCTTCGGGACGTACGGCGGGACGTTCTTCGCGCTCTCGGCCGCGAGCGGCCGGACGCTGTGGGCCGTGCCGACCGGCGGCGCGGTCTCGGGCGCCGCGGTCGTCGTCGACGGCGTCGCGTACGCGGGCTCGTTCTCGCACCGGATCGTCGGCGTGGACGGGCTCACCGGCCGCGTCGTGCTCGACTTCCCGCACGGCGAGTACGTGCCCGTCTCCGGCGGCGGGCAGCGGCTCCTCCTCCACGGGTACTCGCGGCTCTTCGCCGTCGAAGAGCGGTGAGGGCGCTCGCGGCCGCGGCGCTCCTCGCGCTCGGCGTGCCGCTGCACCTGCCGGGCAATCCTCCGGCGCGGACCGTGGCGCTGCCGATCCTGATGTACCACCGCGTCGCGCCGACGCTCCCGGCCGGGCCGCCGATCACGCGGCGGCTCACGGTGGCGAGCGCCGACTTCGCCGCGCAGATGGAGTGGCTGAAGCGGCACGGCTGGCACGCGGTCACCCAGCGCCAGGTGTTCGCCGCGCTCGAGCGGGGCGCTCGGCTGCCGCGCAAGCCGGTCGCGATCACGTTCGACGACGGCTACCGCGACGTCCTGTGGAACGCCTCGCCCGTGCTCCGGCGGCTGCGGATGCCGGCGACCGAGTACGTGATCACCGACCGCGTCTCGGCCGGCGACGTCAGCTTCCTCACCTGGCCCGAGCTGCGTCGGCTCGAGCGGGCCGGGATCGCGATCGGCTCGCACACGGTCACCCACGCCGACCTGACGACGCTGAGCCCGCCGCGCGCGCTCGCCGAGCTGCGCGACTCGCGGCGCGCGCTCGAGCGCCGGCTCGGGCATCCGGTGCAGTGGCTCGCGTACCCCGAGGGCGGCGTGAACGCGAGCGTCGTCGCGCTCGCGCGGCGGGCCGGCTACGTCCTCGCCGTGACGACGAGGCCGGGCCGCGACCAGTCGGCGAAGGCGCCGCTCGAGCTCCACCGCTACGAGGTCCTCGACACGACCGGGGTCGCCGGGCTCGCCGCGATCCTCGGCGGCGCCTGAGGGCCGTCCGAGTACCCTGCCCGCGATGCGTTACGCGGTCACAGGCGCGGCCGGGTTCATCGGCTCCCACCTGGCCGAGGCGCTCGTCGCCGCCGGCCACGACGTCGTCGGGATCGACTGCTTCACCGACTACTACGACCCGGCGCTGAAGGAGGAGAACGCCCGCGGGCTCGACGTGCGGCGGCTCGACCTCGCCGCGGACGAGCTCGAGCTCGCCGGCTTCGACGGCGTCTTCCACCTCGCGGCGCAGCCGGGCGTCCGCAGCTTCGGCGACGTCTTCCCGCTGTACCTGCGCCGGAACGTGCTCGCCTCGCAGCGGCTGTTCGAGGCGGCGGCCCGCGACGGCGTCCGCGTCGTCTTCGCCTCGTCGTCGTCGGTGTACGGCGCGGCCGAGCGGTACCCGACGCCCGAGGACACGGAGCCGCGGCCGCTCTCGCCGTACGGGATCGCGAAGCTCGCGTGCGAGCACCTCGCCGCCGCGTACGCGCGCGAGTTCGGGCTCGACTGCGTCGTGCTCCGGTACTTCAACGCGTTCGGCCCGCGGCAGCGGCCGGACATGGCCTTCACTCGGATCGCGTTCGCGCTCGCCGAGGGGACGCCGTTCGACCTCTTCGGCGACGGCGACCAGTCGCGCGGCTGGACGTACGTCTCCGACGTCGTCGCCGGGACGGTCGCGGCGATGGAGCGTGGCGACGGCACGTACAACGTCGGCGGCGCGCTCGAGGCGTCGATGAACCAGACGATCGCGCTGCTCGAGCGGATCTCCGGGCGGACGCTCGACGTGCGCCGCAGCGCCGCCGTCCCGGGCGACCAGCGGCGCACCAGCGCGGACACGACACGCATCGAGGAGGAGCTCGGCTGGACGCCGCGCGTCTCGCTCGAGGACGGCCTGCGCAGCCAGTGGGAGTGGGCGTCGACTAGAGTCGTCGCCCGATGACGTCGCGCGACCAGGGCCCGGCGGACGACGCGGAGCGCGAGATCGACCTGGTCGCGCTCGGGCGCGCCGTCCTCAAGCTCTGGTGGATCGTCGCGATCGGCGTCGTCGTCGGCGCGATCGTCGGCGCGCTCTACTCGGTGCGCGGCGGCAGCCTGTACGAGGCGACCGCGCGGATCGCGCCGGGCCAGGCGTTCAACCCGAGCGGGAGCTCGCCGGTGCTCACGTACCTCACGAGCCAGGCGGCGATCAACGAGATCGCGACCTCGGCGACGACCCTCGAGGAGGCCGCGGCCGCCGCCGGCATGCCGCTCGCGAGGCTGCGCGGCCACGTCTCGACCTCGGCGGTGAACCAGGGCACGGGCACGCCGACGGCGTCGCGGAACGCCGTGCTCGTCGACATCAACGTCCGGCTCAACAACAAGAAGCGCGCCGAGGACGTTGCGAACGCGGTCGCGAAGATCGTCCAGCGGACGACGACGTCGCGGTACGTGCGGAAGTCGATCGGGATCTACGGGTCGAGGATCGACAGCTTCCAGACGCGGCTCGCGTCGCTGCAGCAGCGCGTCGACGTGCTGAACAAGGCGTTGAAGGAGCCCGGTCTCTCGCTGGACGAGCGGCTCCTGCTCACGATCCAGCTCGACCAGGCGCAGGCGACCCTCGGGCAGACGATCGACTCGCTCTCGACCGCGCAGCAGCAGCAGATCCTCGCGCAGGACGTGGAGCAGACCCAGCTCATCCAGGGCGCGACGGCCGCGAAGACGTCGGCCCGCTCGCGCCGCAGCTCGATCGTCGTCGGCGCGATCATCGGCTTCCTCGTCGGTCTCGGCGCGGCGCTCATCGTGCACTACCGCGGGCCGCGCCCGGCCGCCGCGTAAACCTCCCGGCCCCGGCAGTAGGATCGGGACGCGGTGAAGGTCTCGTTCCTGATCCCGGCCTACAACGAGGCGGCCACGATCGGCGAGGTGCTCGCCCGGGTCGCCCGGCTCGACCTCGAGACGCAGGTGATCGTCGTCGACGACGGCTCGACCGACGGCACGGCCGAGATCGCCGAGGCCGCCGGCGCGACCGTCGTCCGCCAGCGAAACCGCGGCAAGGGCGCCGCGATCCGCGCGGCGATCCCGCTCGTCGAGGGCGACATCGCGGTGATCCAGGACGCCGACATGGAGTACGACCCGGCCGAGGTGCCGGCGCTGATCGAGCCGATCGTCGGCGGTTCCGCCGACGTCGTCTTCGGCTCGCGCCTCTCCGGCGGGCGCCCGCAGCGCGCGTACCTCTTCTGGCACCTCGTCGGCAACCGCTTCCTCTCGCTGCTCACGAACGTCCTCTACAACACGACGCTCTCCGACATGGAGACCGGCTACAAGGCGTTCCGCATCGACGTCCTCCGCTCGCTCGAGCTGCGCGAGGACGGCTTCGGGATCGAGCCCGAGATCACCGGCAAGGTCTGCCTGCGGAAGCTGCGGATCTACGAGCTGCCGATCTCCTACTACGGCCGCAGCTACGAGGAGGGGAAGAAGATCACCTGGCGCGACGGCTTTCGCGCCGTGTGGGTCTTGCTGAGGGTGCGCCTCGTGGGCTGATTGGCCGCGCTCGCGCTCATCGGTCTCGCGACCGCGACCGCCCTCCTGGCCGCGGCGAGCGCGCGCCTCCCGAGCCTCGTCTCGACGCTTCTCGCCGCCTACCTCGCCTTCGTCGCCGCGACCGTGCTCGGCGTGCTGGTCCTCTCGCCGTTCCGGGAGGTCACGAGAGCCGGGCTCGCCGCCGTCGAGACGGTGATGCTCGCGGCCGCGTTCGGCTGCTGGTGGCTGCGCGGCCGCCCGGGCCTTCCGCTCGTCCGCGCGCGGCGCGCGTTGCGGCAGATCGTCGATGACCCGGTCAGCGCCGCGTTCCTCGTCGCGGCCGGCGCCCTCCTCGCGTACGAGCTCCTGCTGGTGCTGACGGACCCGCCGAACAACACCGACTCGCTCGTCTACCACCTGCCGCGCGTCGCGGCGTGGGCGCAGCACGCCGGCGTGTACTGGATCCCGAACGCGCCGACCGACCGGATGAACGAGTTCCAGCCGGTCGCCGAGCAGGAGATCCTCTTCCTGTTCGTCGCCACCGGCAAGGGCGCGCTCTTCGCGCTGCCGCAGTACCTCGCGCAGCTGGCGACGCTCGTCGCGGTGTACGGCAGCGCCCGGCGTCTCGGGTTCGACGTCCGCGCGGCTGCGTGCAGCGCGTTCCTCGTCGCGACGTTCGCGCTCTTCGCGCTCGAGGCGACGACGGCGCAGAACGACCTCGTGGCGACGTCGTTCACCGCCGTCGCGGCGTGCCTGATCCTCGCCGGTGGCGGGCTCGAGCTCGCGCTCGCCGGCGCGGCGGCGGCGCTCGGGCTCGGCGTGAAGCTGACGACGATCCTCGTGTGGCCGGTGCTGCTCGTGCTGCTCCTCCGCCGCGGGCGGAGGGGGCTCCTGCCGGTGGCGGTCGGCGGCGTCGCCGGGTTCGTCCTCGTCGCGATGTGGGGGTACGTCCTGAACGTCGTCCACACCGGGCACCTGCTCGGCCGCGGCGTCGCCTACTCGGAGTGGCAGGCCTCGCCCGCGTTCCCGGGGACGCTCCACACGGCGCTGCACATCCTCTACCGGACGTTCGACCTCTCGGTGCTCTCGTACCGGGACGTGCGCCTGCTGGCCGCGGTCGGCGTCGTGGCCGGGGTCGCGGGCGGGATCTACGGCCACCGGCGGGCCGGGGTGCGCGGCGCGCTCGTCGGCGCGGGCGGCGGCGCGATCCCGTTCCTCGCGCCGCTGCTCACGATCGGCGGCGCGAACGCGCTCGCGTGGGCGACCGCGGGGGCCGGGATCCCCGTGCACGTCGGCGGCTGGGCCGGCGGGCTCAACCGCGGCGCGATCGAGGACTCCTCGGCGTTCGGCCCGCTCGGGGTCGTGCTCCTCCTCGGCGTCTCGGTCGCGACGATGGTCGCGTACGCCGCCGGGCGCGCGGACGTACGCTTCCTCGCCCTGGCGCTCGCGCTGCCACTCTTCCTCGTGCTGTTCTCGCTCACGTCGGTCTGGAACCCGTGGGAGACCCGCTTCCTCCTCGTCCCGGCCGCGCTGACCGCGCCGCTCCTCGCGGGGTGGTTCGGCTCGCGTCCGGCGGCCGTCGCGGCGCTCGTCGCCGGGACGCTGTACGGCGCGCTGGTGCTGGTCCACGACGTGCGCAAGCCGATCGCGAGCCCCGTCGGCCGCCCGTGGAACCTCTCGTGGGTCGACGCGCTCTCGTCGTGGCAGGGGGCGGGTTCGGGGCCCGCGATCGCCGCGTACGACCGGCTCGTCCCACCGGGCGCGTGCACGGGAGCCGTGCTCGCGCCGGACGAGGCCTCGTTCCCCCTCTACGGGCCGACGCTCGCCCATCGCGTCGTCTACCTGCCGGTCGAGAACGCCGTGCTCGCGGCGCTCCGGAACCACCTCTTCTACGTCGTCGTCGGCACGGGCGCGAACCGCTGGGCGGCGGGCCGGTTCACGAGGGTCGGCTGGACGCAGCGGAAGCTCGGCAACTCCTACCTGCTCGTCGTCTCCCCGGCCTCCGGGGCGAGGACGGGCGCGTGCCGCGCCGCGTGACGGCCGCCGCTGGCCGCCGCCGCGACTGGCTCGTGCCGGCCGCGCTCGCAGCCGTGCTCTTCCTCGTCGCGTGCCTGCTCGCCTACGGCGGGCTCCTCAGCCACTCGCGCCCGGGCGACACGTACACGTACTCGAAGTACGGGCGCGCGCTCCTCCACCACGGCCGGATCCCGTACCGCGACTTCTACGACGAGTACCCGCCCGGCTCGGTCCCGGTGTTCGTGCTCCCGGCGCTGATCTGGGACGCGCACTACGTCCTCGTCTTCAAGCTGCTGATGGCCGCGTGCGGGATCGGGTTCCTCGCGTGCGCCGCGTGGGTGCTCCACCGGCTGCGGCTCTCGCAGCTCCGGCTGCTCCCGATCGTGCTCGCGCCGGCGCTGATGGGCCCCGTGTTCCTGAACCGGTACGACCCGCTCGCCGCGCTGCTGACCGCGCTCGCGCTCGTCGCGCTGCTGCGGTCGCGGGACCGGACGACCGGCGCGCTGCTCGGCGTCGCGACCGCGATGAAGCTCTACCCGGCCGTCGTCGCGCTGGTCGCGGCGCGGCGCGTCCGCGACCGCACCGGCGCCGCGGTCGCGTTCCTCGTCGCGACCGCGGTGCTCGTGCTCCCGTTCTTCGCGCTCGCGCCGGGCGGCGTCGGCTACAGCCTGTGGACGCAGGCGAAGCGCCACCTCCAGTACGAGACGCTCGGCGCGTCGCTCCTGATGGCCGCCGACAAGCTCCACCTCTACGGCGCGCACTGGATCTTCGGCAACCCCGGCTCGATCGACCTCGGCGGCCGGCTGCCCGACGCGGTCGGCGTGCTCTCGACGCTCGTCTCGCTCGGGCTCGTCGCGCTCGTCGTGGTCACGTACTGGCGCGGCCCGGACGGCGAGCGGCGGCTCGTGACCACGTGGGCGGCGGCGCTCGTCGCGTTCACCGTGTTCGGGAAGATCCTCTCGCCGCAGTACCTGACGTGGATCCTCCCGTTCGTGCCGCTCGCGGCCGGCCGGCGGGGCGTGGCCGCGGCCGGGACGTTCCTCGCCGCGCTCGCGCTCACGCAGCCGTACTCGTACGGCGGCACGCTGCGGGACTTCGACTGGACGGTTTGGCCGCTCCTCGTCCGCAACCTCCTCCTCGTCGCCACGTTCGTGCTCCTGTACTCGGCGCTCCGGCGCGAGAACGGCTGAGCCGAGCCGCGAGTACGATTCCGCGCAGTGCCCACGTCCGTCGTCACCGGTGGTGCCGGCTTCCTCGGCTCGCATCTCTGCGACTACCTGCTCGGGCGGGGCCATCGCGTGATCTGCGTCGACAACCTCGAGACCGGCTCGCTCGAGAACATCGAGCACGCCCGCGACGACGGGTTCGTCTTCGTCCACCAGGACGTCGTCAACGGGATCTGGATCGACGAGCCGGTCGACTTCGTCTTCCACCTCGCGAGCCCGGCGAGCCCGATCGACTACCTGCGCCTCCCGCTGCAGACCCTGAAGGTCGGCTCGCACGGCACCCACAACGCGCTCGGCCTCGCCAAGTGGAAGCGCGCCCGCTTCGTGATCACGTCGACGAGCGAGGTCTACGGCGACCCGCAGGAGCACCCGCAGCGCGAGACGTACTGGGGCCACGTGAACCCGATCGGCCCGCGCGGCGTCTACGACGAGGCGAAGCGCTACGCCGAGGCGCTGACGATGGCGTACCACAACCAGCAGGGCGTAAATACGGGAATTGCACGGGTTTTCAACACGTACGGCCCTCGGATGCGACGCAACGACGGCCGCGCGTCGGTCACGTTCCTGCACCAGGCGCTCGAGGGGATGCCGCTCACGGTCTTCGGCGACGGATCGCAGACGCGGTCGCTCTGCTACGTCGACGACCTGATCCGCGGGCTCGTGCTCCTCGCCGAGTCGGGCGAGCACCTGCCGGTCAACCTCGGCAACCCGGATCGCGAGCTGACGATGCTCGAGCTCGCGCAGACGTGCATCAAGGTCACGGGCTCGTCGAGCGAGATCGTCTTCGAGGCGCTGCCGATGGACGACCCGCTCGTGCGGCGGCCCGACATCACGCGGGCGCGGCAGATCCTCGGCTGGGAGCCGGAGATCGACCTCGAGGAAGGCATGCGCCGCTGGATCAAGGCACTCGGCCGGGAGCCGGTCGAGGTCTGACCGTGGCGCGGGCGGCCGTCCTCCTGGCGGTCGCGACCGCGGCCGCGCTCGCCGTCGGCGTCGGGGGCGCGTCCGCCTCGCCCGCGATGCGGGTCGGGATCTTCGACCAGACCCAGGCGCTCCACGGGCCGCGTGCGAAGACGTACGGGCTGCTGAAGACGCTCCACGTCCGCGTCCTCCGCGTCAACCTCAAGTGGGGCGGCAAGGACGGCGTCGCGCGCTCGCGGCCGCGCAATGCCGCCGACCCGAACGACCCGGCGTACCGCTGGGGCCCGTACGACCGCGTCGTGACGGACGCGGCCCGCGACGGGATCCAGGTGCTCTTCTCGATCTACGGCACGCCCGCGTGGGCGAACGGCGGCCGGCCGGCGAACGTGGCGCCGCGGTTCGGGATCGACCTCCGCAACTTCGCGTACGCGGCCGCGAGCCGCTACAGCGGCAGCTTCGCCGGCCCGGACGGGAGCACGCTCCCGGCCGTCCGCGACTGGCTCGCCTGGACCGAGCCGAACGACCCGACGTTCCTCCAGCCGCAGTACCAGCAGATCGGCGGGAGCTGGGTGATCGAGAGCGCGGTGACCTACGCGACGATCTGCAACGCCGTCTACAGCGGCGTCCACGCGACGCCCGCCGCCGGCGAGCGCGTCGCGTGCGGCGCGACCGCGCCGAGCGGCAACAACGACCCGACGAGCCCGCACCCGTCGGTCGGCCCGCTCGCGTTCCTCCGCGCCGCCAAGGGCGCAGGCCTGCTCCGGTTCGACGCGTGGGCGCACGACCCGTACCCGACCGACCCGTCCGAGTCACCGGACTCGAAGCCGCCGGCCGCCGCCGGCTCGGCGAGCGCTGTCACGCTCGGGAACATCGACCTGCTCACGAACCTGCTCACGAGCCTCTACGGCTGGAAGCCGCTCTGGATCACGCAGTACGGCTACGAGACGAACCCGCCCGACAAGGCCAACGGCGTCACGCCGGCGAAGCAGGCGCAGTACCTCACCCAGGCGTTCGGGATCGCGCGCGCGAACCCGCGGATCCAGCTCATGCTCTGGTACCTGCTCAAGGACGAGGCGCGCTCGAACGGCTGGCAGTCCGGCCTGATCGCGACCGCGGGGAAGAAGAAGCCGTCGTTCACCGCGTTCGGCCGCGTCGCCGCGACCCGCTGAGTCACCCGAGCAGCGCGTCGGCCGTTCGGCGCAGGCCCTCCTCGAGCCCGACGCCCGTCTCGTACCCGAGCGTCTCGCGCGCCGCGGTGACGTCGGCCCACGAGTCGCGGACGTCGCCCGGCCGCGGCGGCTCGTACCGGCGCTCGGGCTCCCGGCCGAGGATCGTCCCGATCAGGTCGGCGAGCTCGCTCACCGTCGCCGGCGAGCCGGCCGCGACGTTGAAGATGTTCCCGCTCGCGCCGGGCGCGTCGGCCGCCCGCACGGTCGCGTCGACGACGTTGCTCACGAAGGTGAAGTCGCGCGACTGCCCGCCGTCGCCGTAGATCGTCACCGGCTCGCCGCGCGCGATCGCGGTGAGGAAGAGCGGGACGACGGCCGCGTACTGGGAGCGCGCGCTCTGCCGCGGGCCGAAGACGTTGAAGTACCGGAGCACGACCGCCTCGAACGACTCGTACACGCGGCCGAAGCTGACGCAGTACCGCTCGGCCGCGAGCTTGGCGACGCCGTAGGGCGAGATCGGGTCGGGCGTCATCGCCTCGGTGCGCGGCAGGTCGCCGGCCGAGCCGTAGATCGACGAGCTCGACGAGAAGACGACGCGCCGCACGCCCTCGTCGCGCGCGGCGAGCAGGACGTTGAGCGTCCCCTCGACGTTGACGGCGCTCGACGTGAGCGGGTCCTGCACCGACCGCGGCACCGACCCGAGCGCGCCGAGGTGGTAGACGACCTCGACCCCGCGCGTCGCGTTGTGCACGCGCTCGTAGCTCCGCAGCTCGCCCTCGACCACCTCGACGTCGAGGCCGGCGAGGTTGTCGCGGCTGCCGGTCGAGAAGTTGTCGAGCACGCGCACCTCGTCGCCTCGCTCGACGAGCGCGCGCACGAGGTTCGAGCCGATGAACCCCGCTCCGCCGGTGACCAGCGCCTTCGTCACGCGCCGGAACCTACCGGGATCACCTCTCGGCCACGACGTGGAAGTTGACGGTCAGCGATCCGGGCCGCGGATCGCGCAGCGATGCGGCGCGGCGGTCGAGCCAGCCGGCGACCGAGTTGATCGTCCAGTTCACGGCCTGGCCGAGCCACACGGCGTGGAGGCGCTGCGCGACCTGGTCGACGTACACGCCGACGAGCAGGCCGAGCGACGACGCCGTGCCCGAGCCGGCGGCGACCTCGACCGAGCGCCACTCGCCGTTGTCCTCGAGGAGCCGCGCGAGGCCGGTGTGCGTCCAGCGCCAGTAGTCGACCGGGCTCGGGTGGAAGACGTACGCGCCGTGCGTCGCGACGAGCACGCGGCCGCCCGGCTTCACGACGCGGTGGAGCTCGCGCACGGCGCGCGCCGGATCGTCGACGTGCTCCAGCACCTGGAGGCAGAGGACGAGGTCGAAGCTCGCGTCGGGGAGCGGCAGCCGCTCGGCGGCGCCGACGACGTCGGCGCGCGCGCTCTCGTCGACGTCCACGCCGACGTACTCGCTCGCGCCGTCGAAGTACGGCAGGTACGGCTTCTCTCCGCAGCCGACGTCGAGGACGCGCAGGCCGGCGGCGGCGCGGCCCTCCTCCTCGAGCCAGCGCGCGAGCGGCGCGCGGAGGCTCCAGTTGTAGTAGCTCTTCCGCGGCTTCCGCTTGTCGGCGCCGGGCCACTCGCTCACTCGGTGAGCCCTCCGACCGCGGCGGCGAGTCCCGAGGCCGAGCCACGTGAGCGCCTGCAGCGGGTTGCCGGCGACGATCCCGAGCGCGTTCCACGTCGCCGCGGCGACGAGGATCCACGACGCCGCGACGAGCGCGACGAAGCCGACCGCGGCGGGCGCGCGCAGCGCGAGGACGAGCCCGGTCCCGAAGGTCGCGAGCGCGAGCACGAGCCCGACGACGCCGAGGTCGGCGAGCGTCTGCAGCCAGTAGTTCTGGACGCCCCACGCGTTCTGCTTCGACGGGAACGAGGTTGGCGCCTCGTCCGGGTACCGGCGCTTCGCGTCCGCGAGGTACGGCCCGTACCCGGTCGTCGAACGCTCGAAGCCGACGCCGAGGATCGGATGGTCGCGCCAGATCCGGAGGCCGATGTACGCGAGCATCACGCGCTGCGAGCCGGTCTGGATCTGGTCGGTCGGCGCGCTCGTGGTCGGCTTGCCGAGGAACGAGAGGAAGTTCGTCACGTCGGAGACGCGCAGCGCGAACGCGCCTGCCCCGACGACCGCGAGGATGCCGACGAGCGCGAGCACGTGGCGCATCCTGAGCGTTCCGGCGCGCCGTCCGATCACCGTCGCGAGGATCGCCGCGAGCACGATCCCCGAGTACGCGAACACGGACGCCGGGAGGATCGAGCCCACCGTGCCGGCGGCGAGCGCGACCCACGTCAGCCGTCGCCGTCGGCCGAGCACGAGCCCGGCGAACCCGATCGCGAGCGCCGCGCCGGCGAACCCCGCGAAGTCGTGGATCCCGAGGAACGACACCTCCCGCTGCCCGGGCCGCTTGCCGAAGAACTCGTTCACGAGCCCGAGGAACTGGAGCACGCCCCAGACCGCGGCCGCGACGCTCCACGCGACGAAGATCGCGAGGAACCGGTCGACGTCGATCGCGCGGCGCATGAGCAGCACGACCGACGGCGCGAGCAGCGCGTACTCGACGATCTTCGCGGCGGTGACGAGGTGCTTCGTCGTCAGCTCGAGCGGCGTCCAGAAGACGGAGGCGACGAGCAGCCCGAGCAGCGCGCCCGCGGCGATCCAGAGCGGCAGCGGGCGGCGGAGCGGCGCCCAGCCCCAGAGGATCCCGGCGGCGAGCGCGGCGGCCACGACGGCCGCGGCCGCGGCGTCGGAGCTGTAGACGTCGACCGGCCCGACGGACACGTGCGCCTGGTAGCTCCGGTGCAGGAAGAGGAGGGGGATCGCGGCCGCCGGCACGAGCGGCAGAAGCTCCGCGGCGCGCAAACGGGAGCTCAAGGGGCTGCCACTATACTCGCCCACCGATGCGCTCCCGTGTCCTCTGGCGACGCTCGGCGACGGCGCTCGGGGTCTACACGGCGACGGCGCTCGGTTTCCTCACGACCGTCGTCGCGACGCGCGAGCTCGGCGTCGACGACTACGCGCGCCTCGCGGCCGTGCTCGCGGCGACCGCGTTCTTCCAGGTGCTCTTCGACCTCACGATCGAGGAGGCGCTCGTCAAGTACGGGTTCCGCTACACGGAGTCGCAGCGGTGGGGCCGGCTGCGTCGCCTGTTCGAGGTCGCGCTCGGGTTCAAGCTGCTCGGCGGCGCGATCGCGCTCGTCGCGCTCGTCGCGCTCGCGCCGTTCGCGCAGGACGTGTGGAGCACGAGCGACGTGCTCGTGCCGATGCTCGTCGCGTCGGTGATCCCGCTCGCGCAGGCGCCCGAGGCGATCGCCGCGGGCGCGATCGTGCTCCGCGGCCGGTACGACGTCCGCGGCGCGTTCCTCGCCGTCTCGATGGCGCTGCGCCTCGCGGGGCTCGGGATCGGCTGCCTCTGGGGCGTGACCGGCGCGGTGATCGGGATGGTGATCGCGCAGGTCGTCGCGACCGGAGCGATCTGCGTCGCGGGAGCGCTCGCGTTCGGGCGCTTCCCGCACGCGCCGGCCGAGCCGCTCGGAGACGATCGCCGGCCGCTGCGCCGCTTCCTCGTCCAGTCGACCGTGGCCTCGTCGCTCTTCTCGGCGCGCGCGCAGCTCGGCACCGCGCTGCTGCCGGCGGTCGCGCCGATCGTCCAGGCCGGGTACTTCCGGAACGCGCAGGCCCCGGCGACCGGGTTCGCGGCGCTGTCGTCGCCGGCGCGGCTCGTGCTGCTGACCGAGCAGACCCGCGACTTCGAGGCCGGCCGGCACGTCCGCGTCTGGGGCATGCTCCGCCGCTACATCGCGGGCACGTCGGTGGCGATGCTCGTCGCGGTGCCGCTGCTCTGGTGGTGGATGCCGTTCCTGCTCGGCGTCGCGTACGGCCCGGCGTTCCGCGACCACGCCGCGCACGCCGCGCGGCTGATCCTCGTCGCGGCCGCGCTGCAGCTCGTGTGGGGCTGGACGAAGTCCTTCCCGGTCTCGATCGGGCGGCCCGGGCTGCGGATCGTCGCCCAGAGCGTCGAGATCGCGGTGTTCGTGCCGCTGCTCCTCTGGTTCGGCTCGTCGTGGGGCGCGACCGGCGCCGCCGGGGCGACGCTCGTCTCGACCGTGGTCTTCTGCGCGCTCTGGCTCGTGCTCCTCTCCCGCGTGCGCGGCGACCGCGTCCGCACGGAGGCGCTCGCGACCTGAAGGTCCTGGTCGTGTCCGGGATCTGGCCGCCGGACGTGGGCGGCCCCGCGTCGCACGCGCCCGAGGTGGCCGCCTTCCTGGCCGGGCGCGGCCACGAGGTCGAGGTCGTGGTCACTGCCGACGCCGCGCCGGCGGCCGAGTCGTACCCGGTGCGGTGGATCGCGCGCTCGCTCCCGCCCGGCGTCCGCCACGCCGAGGGCGTGCGCGTGATCGCGGCGCGCGCCCGGCGCGCGGACGTCGTCTACACGACCGGCATGTTCGGGCGCTCGTCGCTCGGCGCGTCGCTCGCGCGGACGCCGGTCGTCGTGAAGCTGACCGCCGACCCGGCGTACGAGCGTGCGCGGCGGTGGGGGCTCTTCTCGGGTTCGCTCGCCGGGTTCCAGGTCGAGCGCGGCGCGCGGACGGCCGCGCTCCGGCGGGCCCGCGACTGGGACGCGCGGCGCGCGGCGCACGTCGTCACGCCGTCGGCGTACCTGCGCGAGCTCGCGCTCGGCTGGGGCGTCCCGGCCGACCGCGCGACGGTGCTGCCGAACCCCGCGCCCGCGGTGCCGTCGCTCCGGCCGCGCGACGAGCTCCGCGTCGAGCTCGGCTTCGACGGACCGACGCTCGTCTTCGCCGGGCGGCTCACCGCCCAGAAGTCGCTGCCGCTCGGGATCGAGGCGGCGCGGCGGGCCGGCGTCGCGCTCGCGATCGCGGGGGACGGCCCCGACCGCGCCGCGCTCGAGCGGCTCGGCGGCGCGACGTTCCTCGGCCCGCTCCCGCGCGAGCGCGTGCTCGAGCTCTTCCGCGCGGGCGACGCCGCGGTGCTCTCGTCGTCGTGGGAGAACTTCCCGCACACGGTCGTCGAGGCGCTCGCGGTCGGGACGCCGGTGATCGCGACGCGCACCGGCGGAGTCGCCGAGGTCGTGACCGACGGCGAGAACGGGCTCGTGGTCGAGCCGGAGGACGTCGATGCGCTCGCGGCGGCGATCGAGCGGTTCTTCGCCGACCCGGAGCTCGCGGCACGGCTGCGCGCGAACGCCGCGGCGTCGGTCGAGGGCTACTCGGCGGCGTCGATCTACGGACGGCTCGAGGAGATCCTGCGCGAGGCCGCGAGGTGAATCCGCGGGTGCTGTTCGTCGGGCGGACGCGGTACCGGCTGCCGCTCGACGGGCCGCTCGCGGCCAAGTGGGACGCGCTCTCCGAGCGGCTCGACCTGCGCGTGCTCGCGAGCGGCACGGGCACCGATCCGCGGTTCCGGCTCTTCCGCCCGCGGCCGCTCGAGGGGCCGCTCTTCTACGCGACGCTGCCGGCGCGGGTGGTTCGCGAGCTGCGCGCGTTCGGCCCGGACGCCATCGTCGCCGAGAGCGCGTTCGAGGCGGTCGCGTGCGTGCTCGCGCTCGGAGCGACGCGGTCGCGGGCGAAGCTCGTGGTCGAGGTGCACGGCGACTGGCGGACCTCGACGCGGCTGTACGGGTCGCGTTCGCGGGCGGCGCTCGGGCCGGTCGCCGACCGGCTCGCGACGTGGGCGATCCGCAGGGCCGACGCCGTCCGGGCCGTCTCGGAGTTCACCGCGTCGCTCGTCCGCGGCGTCGGCCGCGAGCCCGCGGGCGTCTTCACGGCGTACACCGACCTCGGCGCGTTCGACGGCCCGGTCGAGCCGGTGCCGGAGGAACCGCGCGTGCTCTTCGTCGGCGTGCTCGAGCGGTACAAGAACGTCGAGGGGCTCGCGGCCGCGTGGCGGGAGGTCGCGCGGCGGCTGCCGGAGGCGCGGCTGCACGTGATCGGCGACGGCCCGCAGGCGGAGGTCGCCGCGGCGCTCGCCCGCGAGGGCGCGACGTGGGACCGCCGGGTCCCGCAGGCGGAGGTCGCCCGGGCGCTCGACGAGGCGCGCGCGCTCGTGCTCCCGTCGGAGTCCGAGGGCCTGCCGCGCGTCGTCGTCGAGTCGTTCCTCCGCGGCCGCCCGGTCGTCGCGACCCGCGCGGGCGGCACGCCGGAGATCGTCGAGCACGAGGTGAACGGCCTCCTCGTCGAGCGCGGCGACCCGGTCGCGCTCGCGGCCGCACTCGAGCGCGTCCTCGCGGACCGCGGGCTCGCGCAGCGCCTCGGCGACGCCGCCCGCGAGTCGGCCGCGCGCTGGCTCACGACGCCCGAGGAGTTCGCCGACCGCTTCCGCACCCTCGTCGACGGCGTGCTGGCCCGATGAGTGCGGGCGCCCTGTGGATCGTTCGTCGCACTTCTGTTGCGACGGCTGCCGCCGGACATGCCCCTTCGGGGCGCGTCCACGAGGGGCGATGAAGCCGCGCCTGCTCCTCGTCTCGCGGACGCGGTACGAGCTGCCGCTCTCGCCGAGCCTCGAGCGGAAGTTCGCGGCGCTGCACGAGCGGTTCGAGCTCCGGGTGCTCGCGACCGCGGCCGACGGCCGGGCGCGCGACGACGGGACGTTCCGGCTCGTGCCCCGGCTGCCGCTCCTCGACGGGCCGCTCTTCTGGGCGCTGCTCCCGCTGCGTATCCGGCGGGTCGCGCGCGAGCATCGGCCGGACGCGATCGTCGCTCAGAGCCCGTACGAGGCGGCGCTCGCGCGGCTCGCCCGGACCGGCGCGAAGGTGATCGTCGAGGTGCACGGCGACTGGAGGACGGCGACGCGCCTCTACGGCTCGCGCCGCCGCCGCGCGCTCGCGCCCGTCGCCGACGCGCTCGGGAACCAGGGCGTCCGCCGCGCCGACGCGGTGCGGACGATCTCCGCGTACACGACCGGCCTCGTCCGCGCCCTCGGCGTCGAGCCCGCGGCCGAGTTCGCCGCGTTCATGGACCTCGAGCTCTTCGAGGGACCTCCCGTGCCGCTCCCGCCCGAGCCGGCCGCGCTCTTCGTCGGCGTGCTCGAGCGGTACAAGAACGTCGACGGCCTCGCCCGCGCGTGGCGGCTCGCGGCGCCGCGGTCGCCGGGTGCGCACCTCCGGCTCGTCGGCCGCGGTTCGGACCGCGCCGTCGCAGAGCAGCTCGTCCGCGACCTGCCGGCGCAGACGACGTGGACGGAGCGGCTCCCGCAGGCGGACGTGGCGCGGGCGATGGACGAGGCGACGTGCCTCGTGCTGCCGTCGCGCTCGGAGGGCCTCGGCCGCGTGATCGTCGAGGCGTCGCTGCGCGGCCGCGGCGTCGTCGCGATGCGCGTCGGCGGGATCCGCGACCTCGTCGAGGACGGACTCAACGGCCTGCTCGTCGACTCCGACGAGGAGCTGGCCGACGCGCTCGTCCGCGTCCTCCACGATCGGCAGCTCGCCGAGCGGCTCGGCGTCGGTGCGCGCCACGCGGTCGGCCGCTGGCTCGCGTCCCCGGAGGAGTTCGCCGACCGGCTCGCCGCGCTCGTCGAGGCTACGGTGAGCCGATGAGGCTCGCGGCCGTCGCGATCGCCGCGCTCGCGCTCGCGCTCGCGGGAGCGGCGGTGCCCGCGACCGGCCTGCGTCAGGTGCAGTGCTTCGCCGCCGCGACGGCGGGCTGCGCGCGCGCGACGGCGGTCTCGCTGCCGGCCGGCGCCGTCGTCTCGCCCGACGGCCGCACCGTGTACGTCCGCAGCGGCGTCGGCTCGCTCGGCTCGGTCGGCGTGTTCGCGCGGACGGCCGCGACCGGCCGGCTGCGCCAGATCCAGTGCGTCGCCCGGCGGACGAGGCTGTGCACCGACGGCCGCGGGCTCGAGACGCCGTCGGCGCTCGCGCTCTCCCGCGACGGCCGCAGCGCGTACGTCACCGCGGCGAACGGCCGCTCCCTCGGCGTGTACGCGCGTCGCGCGAACGGGACGCTCGTCCCGAGCGGGTCCGTCGTGGGCGTCTCGCATCCGCTCTCCGTCGCGGTCAGCCCCGACGGCCGGAACGTGTACGTCGGCGGCGACCGGACGTACGTCTTCGCGCGCAGCGCGACCGGCGCGCTGCGCCTCGTCGCGACGGTGCCGGGTCAGGACGCCGCCCTCGTCGTCGCGCCGAACGGCCGTACGGTGTACGGGGCTGGCGGCGGCGGCGCGCACGGCTTCCTCCGCGCGTGGCGCCGGAACGCCGCGACCGGGACACTGACGCCGCTCGGCCCCGTCCTCTGCGGCCTCGCTGCCGATCTGCCCGGCTGCACCATCGGCCTCGGCCTGCTCCAGCCGGCCGCGCTCGCGTTCACGCCCGGGAGCTCCCTGCTCTGGATCGTCTCGACCGTCTCCGGCGCGGTCGTGCAGTACCGGGTCGACCGCACCACCGGCGCGGTCGGCGCGTTCGTCGCCCGGCGCGGCGGGCTGCCGCTTGCCACCGGCCTCGCGCTCGCCGGCGCGCGGGCGTACGTCTCGTACCGCGACGGGATCGCCGCGTTCGACGCGAGCCTCCGTCCGGCCGGGACGACGGCCCTCCGCCACGCGAGCGGCGTGGCCGCGTTCGGCCGCTCGGTGGTCGCGACCTCGCCGCGACGAATCAGCGTCTTCGCCCGCTGAGACGCCGAATAGACTGGGCGCGCCGATGACCGTGCAGCAGGGAAAGCAGATCGTCAAGAACGCGCTCTACCGCTCGATCGGCGAGACGTCGGCCGCGCTCCGGCTCGTCCCGAACGGGGCGACCTCGCTGCGGATCCTCATGTACCACAAGATCAACGACATCCCCGACAACCCGACCACGGTCCCGGTCGGGCGGTTCGACGACCAGCTCGCGCAGCTCACCGAGCTCGGCTACGAGGTCGTCGGCCTCGAGGCGGTGCTCGACCACTACGCGCTCGGCGCGCCGCTCCCCGACAACGCCGTCCTGATCACGTTCGACGACGGCTACCGCGACGTGATCGACAACGCGCTGCCGGTGCTCGACCGGCACGGCTTCCCGGCGGTGATCTTCGTCCCGGTCGCCTTCATGGGCGACCCGATGCCGCTGCCGCACGAGATGCACCTCGCCGCGCGCGGCGTGCGCAACGCGACGCTCGACTGGGGCCTCGTCCGCGAGCTCGACGCAGCCGGCGTGCGGGTCGAGTCGCACGGGATCTCGCACCGGCCGCTCGCCGAGGTCTCGCTCGACGAGGCGGTGCGCGAGATCGCCGTCTCGAAGCTCCGGCTGGAGGAGGAGCTCGGCCGGCCGGTGCGCGCGTACGCGTACGTGAAGGGCTCGGAGGCGCACTTCCACCCGGTGCACGAGAGCCTGCTGAAGCAGGCGGGCTACGACATCGCGTTCACGTCGATCTCGCGCGCGAACGGCGCCGCCGGCAACCCGTTCCGGCTCGGCCGGTACAACGTCGAGCCGTACCCGCGGCGGACGTTCGAGCTCGTGCTCGCCGGCGCGTGCGACCTGATCGCGCTGAAGGACACCGTCGCCGGGACGCACGCCCGCCGCCTGTTCAACCAGGCGCTCGGCACCTCGACCCGGTGAACATCGTCGAGTACGGCCCGGAGCGGCGGCGCGGGCTCGCCGACCTGATCGCGCGCGTGTGGGGGACGCGGCCGGACGAGGAGGAGCTCGACTGGTTCTACGGCGGCAACCCGGTCGCGCCGGCGTCGGTGCTGCTCGCCGAGGAGCGGCGCACGGTCGTCGGCTCGGCGGCGATCTCGTTCGTGCGGATGTCGGTCGGCGGCGAGGAGGTTCTGGCCGGGATGCCGGTGCACCTCGCGACCGACCCGGCGTTCCGCGGGCGCGGGATCTTCGCCGAGCTCGAGGCCGCGAACGAGGAGCGCGCCCGCGAGGCCGGCGCGCGGCTCCTCCTCGTCGTCCCGACCGCGGCGTCGGGGTCGGTGCTGCGCGGCCGGCTCGGGTGGACGGCGCTGCCGTCGCTCCGCGTGTGGGCGCGGGCGCGGGCCGTCCGCGGCCGGCCGTCCGACCGCGCGCGCCCGGTCGAGCGCTTCGACCCGCAAGCCGCAACCTGTCACGCGGACGGTTCGGGCGACCGCGTGCTGCGCGACGCGGACTGGCTGAACTGGCGCTTCGCCGACGCGCCGCCGCCGCGCCGGTACGCGCTCCTCGAGGGCGACGGGTACGCGGCCGTCGGCTCGCGCGGACGGCTCGCGGTCGTCGCCGCGGTCGGAGGGCGACCTGCTCGCGGACGCCGCGGCCGCGAGCGACCGCCGCGCGCTCGTCGCGGCGCCGCCGCCGTGGGAGCGCCGCCGGTACGCGCTCGCCGGCTACGTGCCGACGCCGAAGACGTTCCCGCTCCTCGGCAAGTCGCTCGACCCGGCGCTCGCGCTCCCGGCGCGGCCGCACTTCGAGCTCGGCGACCTCGACTTCTTCTGATGTCGCGCCTCGTCTTCCTCACCCAGCAGGTCGACCCGGAGCACCCGACGCTCGGCGTGACCGCGGCGAAGATCCGCGCGCTCGCCGCCCGCGTCGACGAGGTCGTCGTGCTCGCCGACCACGTGGTCGAGGGGCGCTCCCCGCGAACTGCCGCGTGCGCGTGTTCGGCGCGGGCTCGCGCGCCGGGCGCGGCGCCCGCTTCGCGCGGGCGCTCGAGGCGGAGCTCTCGCCGCGGCCGCTCGCGGTCGTCGCGCACATGGTCCCGCTGTACGCGATCCTCGCGGCGCCGCTCGTGCGGCCCGCGGCGCGTGCCGCTGCTGCTGTGGTTCACGCACTGGCGCGTGACGCGGCGGCTGCTCCTCGCCGAGCGGCTCGCGACCGCGGTGGTCACCGTCGACCGGCGCTCGTTCCCGCTCGACTCGCCGAAGGTCGTCGCGATCGGGCACGGTATCGACATGGAGGCGTTCCCCTGCGTCACGCGCGAGCCGGCCGAGCGCCTGCGCGTGCTCGCGCTCGGGCGCACCTCGCCGGCGAAGGGGCTCGAGACGATCGTGCGCGCCGCGGCGCTCGCGGACGCCGACCTCGAGCTGCGCGGGCCGTCGCTCGACCGACGAGGAGCGCGGCGAGGCCGACGCGGCTCCGCGCGCTCGGCGCCCGTGTCGAGCCGCCGCTCCGCCACGACGAGATCCCGGCGCTGCTCGCGGCGGCAAGGACGTGCTCGTGAACAACATGCGCGAGGGCGCGCTCGACAAGGTCGTCTACGAGGCGGCGGCGACGTGCATGCCGGTGCTCGCGTCGAACAGCGGCTTCGCCGAGCTGCTCCCGCCCGAGCTCCGCTTCCGCCGCGACGACGCCGACGACCTCGCGGAGAAGCTGCGCGCGCTCGCCGCCGCCGACCGGGACGCGCTCGGCCGCGAGCTCCGCGCGCGGGTCGAGGAGCGCCACTCGGTCGAGCACTGGGCCGACGCCGTGCTCGAGGTGGCGCGCCGGTGATCGTCCTCCACGTCCAGAAGGTCGCGGGCATCTCGGGCTCGGAGGCGCACCTGCTCTCGCTGCTCCCCGACCTTCGCGCGCGCGGCTGGGACATCCGCTTCCTGATGCTCCACGAGCACGAGCCCGGCGCGTGGGAGTTCGCGCGCGCGCTCGAGGGGAGCGGCGTGCCGGTGGACGCGATCCCGATGCGCGCCGACGTCGACCCGCTCACGTTCGTGCGCGTGCTCGGGCACCTCGCGCGGCACCGGCCGACGATCCTGCACACGCATCTCGTCCACGCCGACGCGTACGGCCAGACCGCCGGCGCGCTCGCGGCCGTGCCGGTGCGGCTCTCGACGAAGCACGGGTTCAACGAGTTCCGCGAGGGCTGGGCCTTCGCGCTCGGCGACCGGACGATCGGCGCGCTCGCGCACCGGCAGATCGCGATCTCGCGCGGCCTCGCGCGGTATCTCGCCGAGACCGAGGGCTTCGCCGAGCCGGACTTCGAGATCGTCCACTACGGGATCGTCGGCGCGCCGGAGCCGGAGCCGTACGCGGGCGGCGCGCCGCGCTTCCTGTGCGTCGGCCGGCTGATCCCGATCAAGGGCCACGTCGTGCTGCTGCGCGCGTTCCGCGCCGCGCTCGACGTGCGGCCCGACCTGCAGCTCGACATCGCGGGCCGCGGGATCCTCGAGCACGGGCTGAAGGACCTCGCGCGAGAGCTCGGGCTCGACGACTCGGTGCGCTTCCTCGGCCACGTGACTCCGATCCAGCGAGCGATCGAGGACTCGTACGCCGTCGTCGTCCCATCGCTCGGCGAGGGCTTCGGCATGGTCGCGCTCGAGGCGATGGAGCGCGCGCGGCCGGTGATCGCCGCGTCGATCGGCGGGCTCGACGACCTCGTCCGCGAGGGCGAGACGGGCCTCCTCGTGCCGACGGTGGACGCGGAGGCGCTCGCCGCGGCGATCCTCGAGCTGGCCGCCGACCCGGTGCGCGCCGCCGAGATGGGCCGTGCCGGCCGTGCGCGGGCGCTCGAGCGCTTCCCGGAGGACCGCTGCACCGAGCGGACCGAGGAGGTCTACCGCTACTGGCTCGGCGACCGCCGGAACGGGCGGAACGGCGCAGGCCCGGGCTGAGGACGTGCCGCGTTGCAGGTTTTTCGCAATTGACACGGTTCCGTGACTGACGCGTAGCGATTTCCTCGATAGCGTCGGCCTCGAGGGCGGCGGGTCGGTCCCCACCCGGGCGGGGGTGTCGCGCGCGCGTCAACCTCGGACGTGAACGGCAAAGGGCAGCCGCGAGGCGTGCGCGCCCGGGGTCAGGCCGGCCCGGCGGCGGTCTGCGAACCCCGCCCGAGCCACCGCCGCCACGGAATCCGCGTCAGCGTCGCCGCGGCGAGCAGAGCGAGCACGAAGTCCCACGGGACGCGGTACCGCGTCGTCCCCGCGAAGACCCACGCGGCGAACGTCTCGTAGCCGAAGAAGATCAGCGCGAGCACCCAGAACTGCGCGGGCACGAGGAAGAGGCCGACGATGGCGAGCACGTACAGCGGGATCACGAACGCCGGCTCGGCGAAGTGCCGGAGCTGGTGGAAGAGGCCGCTCGTCCCCGATACGTCGTTGTCCGCGGTCACGGCCGGGTCCCACAGGAGCTGCGTCGCCTGCACCATCAGCTTCGCCTTCGCGCCCGGGTGGTTCTTCCAGAACTGGATCACGAGGTGCTGCCAGCGCTTCTCCTGGTAGCACTCGCGCACGTCGGTCTTCTGGCCGGTCGCGAGGTAGTGGTCGCGCGCCTGCGTCGGCGTCGGGCCGAAGTACGGCTCGCCGGGCAGCGAGTCGAGCGTGTCGATCCAGAGCCCGTGCTTCAGCAGCCCGTACGTCCGCAGGTTGTTCGCCTTCCAGAGCGCGCGCGAGTCGGTCGTGAGCGTGAAGCACCCGACCTGCACGTCGTTCCGGATCAGCCACGGGAGCAGTGCCGCGCCCGCGACGACCGGCACGAGCACGGCCGCGATCCATCCCGACCTGCGCCAGAGCAGGTACGCGCCGAGCGCGAGCGGGAGGAACAGAAGCCGCGCGTTCGAGAGGATCGCGATCCCGCTGACGAGCCCGAGCGCGGCCGCGAGCCACAGGTTCCGGCGCGTGCCGACGAGGAGCGCGAGGAAGAACATCGCCGCGCCGAGGAGCTGGTCGAGGATCTCCCGGTTGACGTGCACGTCGTGCCACACGAGGTACGGGTGGATCGTCGAGACGACGGCGCCGATCAGTCCGGCCCACTGCGAGAGGAACCGCCGGCCCGTCTCGTACACGACGATCGCGGTCGCGGCGGCGACGGCGATCTGCGCGGTCCCGACCGACCACCAGTGCGGGCCCGCGATCCAGTAGATCGGGATCAGGAACCAGCCGTAGAGCGGCTGCGTCGAGGCGGACGGGACGCCGGGGATGTAGCCGAAGGTGCCGCTGTGGATGAAGACGCGGGCGAGAATGTCCGACTTCTCGACGTACGACGCCAGGATCGCGCCGCGCTCGTACCCGAGCGCGATCGCGCGCGGGAGCACGCAGGCCGCGACGACGATCGCGTAGGCCGGAAGGCGTTTCACGCGGCGACGAGCGCCGGCCGGGCCACGTCGACGTAGTTCCGCTGCCAGAGCTCGAGCATGCAGAGACACCATAGGCGGTGCCCGTGGTCGGCACGCCCGTCGGCGTGCTCGTGGAGCAGCCGTTCGAGCTCGGGCCGCCGGAAGAGGCCGCGGTCGTCGCCGCCGAGCAGCAGGTCCCCGGCGACTGGGGCGAGCTCGCCGCGGAACCAGCGGTCGAGGGGGACGCCGAAGCCGGTCTTGCCGCGCCCCGCGATCTCGGGCGGGAGATCGGCGGCGAACGCGCGCCGAAGCGCTGTCTTCCCGGACGCGAGCCCGGGCGGCAGCGAGAGCCCGAGCTCGACGACGCGGTGGTCGAGGAACGGCGAGCGCAGCTCGAGCGAGACCGCCATCGACGCGAGGTCCGACTTCGGCAGCAGGTCGCCGGGCAGGTACGACTCGATGTCGACGAGGCGGAGGTCGCCGTCCGCCGGGAGCAGGCTCGCGGTCGCGTGGGCGCGTGCGTCGACCGTCCACAGCCGGCGGCGGAGCTCGAGCGGGAAGACCTCGACGAGCCGTCCGTAGCGGTCGGCTGCGGGTGCCGCGGCCGCGGCGAGAAACCGCCGCGCGCGGAACGCGGCCGAGCGCGGCTCGCGCCGCCCCCACGGCGCCGCGACCGCCGCACGCGCGAGCGCCGACGGCACGCGGCCGGCGAGCGCGTGCGCGCGGTAGCGCTCGTACCCGCCGAACACCTCGTCGCCGCCGTCGCCGACGAGCGCGACCGTCACGTGCCGCCGCGTCGCCTCGCACACGAGCAGCAGTCGGCAGCGCCGCCTCGTCGCCGAACGGCTCGTCGAGCACGCGCGCGAGCCGCTCGAGGTGGTGCGGCCCGGGATCGACCTCGAGCTCCTCGTGCCTCGTGCCGTAACGCTCGGCGAGGGCGCGCGCGAACGGCCGCTCGTCGTACCGCCGGTCGGGGAAGCCGACCGTGAACGTCCGCACCGGCTCGGCCGAGGCCTGCGCCATCGCGGCGACGACGACCGACGAGTCGATCCCGCCGGAGAGGAGCGCGCCGAGCGGCACGTCCGCGACGAGCCGGCGGCGCACCGCGGCGGTCACCTCCTCCTTCACGCGCTCGGCCCATTCGGACGGGTCCGAAAGGGAGGCTTGCCCATGTGTACACATGGGCCGCCGAGGATCCCAGTAGCGCGTCGCGCGAACCCCGCCGCCCTCGAAGGCGACGACCGTCCCCGGCGGCACCTTCTCGACTGCCCGGAACCCGGACCGCGGCGCGTACTGGAGCGCGAGGAACGCGTCGATCTCCGCGAGGTCGAGCTCGCGCGAGACCTCCGGGAGCTGGAGGAGCGCCTTCGTCTCGGACGCGAACGCGACCGACCCGTCCGGGAGCCGCGTCCAGAGGAGCGGCTTCTTCCCGAGCCGGTCGCGGACGAGCACGAGACGCTCCGCGGCGCGGTCCCACAGCGCGATCGCGAACATCCCCTCGAGCCGCTCGGCGAAGCCGAGGCCCCACTGCTCGTACGCGTGCGGGATCAGCGGCGAGTCGCCCGTCCCGCGGAGCTCATGGCCCGCCGCCTCGAGCTCGCGCCGCAGCTCGCGGAAGTTGTAGAGCTCGCCGTTGAAGACCGCGACGACGTCGCCGCGCTCGTTCGCCACCGGCTGGTCTCCGGTCGCGAGATCGACGACCGCGAGGCGCCGGTAGCCGAGCACGCAGCGGCCGTGGGCCTCGACGGCACCGTGGTCGGGACCGCGATGTACGATCGCCCCGTTCATGCGCTCGACCGCCGCCGGATCGGGCGAGTCCCTGCCGAGGAGTCCGCAGATCCCGCACATGCCCGGTACGCAAGGCTACGCGGTCGTCTCGTGCCACGTCGAACGGCCCCTCGACGACCCGGTGTGGGAGCGGTACGCGGCGCTCGTCCGCCGGCGCCCGTCCGGGTTCGCGATCACGTCGCTTCTGCGCGCGCCGTTCGAGGGGGAGGACCGAGCGCGGTTCCTCGAGCGGGCGCGCGAGGCCTCTGCGCTCGGGCCGTTCGGCCATCACACGCACTGGACGTCGCCGACCGACGCGCGGCCGACCGGCGGCGACCCGGCGGCGCGCGTCCTCGACGAGGGCCGCTGGCTCCGCGAGCAGGGGCTCGAGCCGCGGTTCTTCTGCGGCGGCAACTGGTACATGGACGCGCCCGTCCTCGCGGCGGTCGCCGAGCTCGGGTACGCCGACTGCACCGCGACCGCGTGGCCGCCGCGGTTCCGGCCCGCCGCCGTCCTCGACCAGCCGGCGTGGGTCCGCCTCGACGACGGACGGCGCGTGCTCGAGCTGCCGACGACGCACTCGCTCGGCGCCGCGGCGCGGAGCCTCGCCCGCGGGCTGCCGCCGATCGTGCACGTCCACTTCCACGACTTCGAGCTGCTCGACCCGAAGCGCCGGCTCGCGCTCGAGGTGACGCTCGCGGTGCTCGCGCGGCGACGCCGGCCGGCGGAGCTCGGCTCGCTCGCCGCGGAACGCGAGGTGCCCTGGGCCGACGTATGCGCCGACTGACGGCGCTCGCCGCCGCCGCGCTCGTCCTCGCCGGCTGCGGCGCGTCCTCGCCCGGCGGGCTCTCGGTCCGGATCGAGCACGACCCGCTCGGGATCTCGGTCCGCCAAGACGGCAAGGTCGTGGTCGCCGAGGACGCGAAGGCGCGGCTCCGGTACGAGGTCGGCGGCCGGCAGTACTCGCTGACGAAGGTGACGGCCGCGAACGGGAACGTCTTCGGCGTCGCGACGAGCGAGCCCGGGCGCACCGCGACGGTCGCCGTCCGCGCGATCCCGCGCGGGTACCGCATCTCCGTCCGGCTCCATCCCGAGACCGGAGTGACGGCCGTGTACGACGCGTTCGACACCGGGCCCGACGACCACTTCCTCGGCGGCGGCGAGCGCGGCGGCGCCGTCGACCTGCGCGGCCAGGTGCTGCCGATCAAGGTCTCGTACGAATGCTCCGCGGCGCCGGTGCCGTTCTTCTCGAGCACGGCCGGCTGGGGTCTCCGGCTCGACTCGCAGCGCACCGCCGGGCTCGCGTTCCCGGGCTCGTCCGGCGGGAGCGGCTGCCAGTTCGGGGCCGGCGCGCAGTGCGTGTTCCCGGCGCTCGCCGATCGGGCCGAGGTCTGCGTCCGCGGCGCGCGGCTCGACGAGGACCTCTACGTCGGCGACCTCGCGGGCACGCTCGCCGACTACCAGGCCGCGACCGGCCCGCCGCGCGCGCCCGCGCCGTCCGAGCTCGCGCTGATCAAGTGGCGCGACGTCAACGACCACGAGTCCGAGCTCACCGGCGACCTGAAGCGGCTGCGCGCGGCCGGCGTCCCGGTCGGCTGGGTGCTCCTCGACAACCCGTGGGAGACGTGCGTCGGCACGCTCGAGTTCGCGCCCACGCTCGTCCCCGACCCGGCCGCGCTGATCCGCCGCGTCCACGCGCTCGGCGCGAGGTTCATGCTCTGGATCTCGCCGAAGGCGATGTGCGACGGCGTCGGCTACACGCCGTCGCAGCTCCTCGGCCCGCCCGGCCACGAGGTGCTCGACTTCCGCCAGCCGGCCGTCGTGGCGAAGTTCCGCGCCCGGCTGCGGCGGCTCGTCGCGCTCGGCGTCGACGGTTTCAAGGGCGACCGCGGCGACGAGGTCGACCTTGCGGCCGTTGGCCCGACGCTCCAGAACGACTACCCGCTGCTGTACGCGAACGCCGCGATCCCGACGCTGCCGGCGGGCGGCGGCGCGATCTTCCGCGCCGCGACGGTCGGGTCGCAGGCGGTGCTGCCGGGGATGTGGGGCGGCGACGAGCCGGGCGAGTTCGTCGGCCTCCAGCGCGCGATCGTGCTCGGGCAGACCGCGGCGATGAGCGGCTTCCCGACGTGGGGCTCCGACGTCGGCGGGTACTCGTCGGCCGACCTGACCGCCGAGGTGTTCGCGCGCTGGGCCCAGCTCGGCGCGGTCTCGCCGATCATGGAGGTCGGCGGCGCCGGCCCGAACGCGACCCCGTGGGTGCTCGGCCCGGACGCGATGGCCGCCCTCCGCGAGGCGGCAGTCCTCCACTACGAGCTCTTTCCGGCCTTCTACGACCTTCTGCGCCGCGGCGAGCCGGTGCTCCGCCCGCTCGGCTACTCGTTCCCCGCCGACCCGCAGGCGTGGCAGAACCAGTTCGAGTTCCTCGTCGGCCCGGACCTGCTCGCCGCGCCGGTGACCGGGCAGGGGACGACCCCGCACGTGTACCTGCCGGCCGGCGACTGGATCGACCTGTACACCGGCGGGACCGTGACCGGCCCGAGCGGCTTCACGCGCGACACGCCGCTCACCCAGCTCCCGCTGTACCTCCGCGCCGGTGCGGTCGTGCCGTTCAACCTCCGGACGGCGACCGGCTCGTGGTGGGGGCTCGACGACCTGACCCGTCCGGGCCGCGCCGGCTTCCTCGTCGCGAACGGCGCCGACCTCGACCTGCACGGCCAGCCGCGCGGCGTCCAGCTCTTCGTCCCCGCCCCGCTGCGGCCGCGGAACGTCACGCTCGACGGCCACGACGTGGCCTGGACGTGGAACGTCGGGCCGCTCCCGGGCGTCGTCGTCCGCGTGCACGGGCCCGACGTCGAGGGCAAGCTCGTGCTCGAAGGCGCCTAGGATGACGGCGTGAACACGGAGCCAGCGGCTAGCTCGCCCCCGTACGTGGAGGACGAGCGCTGGGCGCGGCCGTACCTGCTCGCGCGCAGCTCGTGGTCGGCGCTCGTCCGACGCGTGCTCAGCATCGCCGTGCTCGTCGCGATCGACCTGACCGGGCTCGTGATCGGCCTCTACGTCGCGCTCGTTCTCCGCTCGCTCGTCCGCGACCCGAAGCCGATCCTCTGGAACCTGCTCTGGGATCGCGAGACCGGGTGGCTCACGTTCCTGATGCTGCTGCTGATCCTCGTCTTCTGGCGCAACCGGCTGTACGGGCCCCGCGAGCTCCGCGAGGGCGCCGGCCGGATCGTGCCGTCGGTGATCCTCGTCGCCGCGCTCGCGCTCGCATTCGCGATCGGCACCGGCCAGCACTTCACGACCTTCGGCCTCTACGTCGTCGCCGCGATCCTGATCGCGACGCTGATCAGCCTCCTCCGCTGGGCGTACGAGTCGGCGAGCGGCGCGCTCCTGCGCTCGCTCGGCGTGCGGCGCCGCGCGCTCCTCGTCGGCGAGCCGGAGCAGGTCGCGCACCTCCGCCGGACGCTCGGCGACACGCGCGGCGGGATCGACTACGAGTTCGTCGGCGAGCTCGCCTTCGGCGCCGGCGTGCCGGCCGCGCTCGCCCGCGACGACCGGGTCGACGAGCTGATCGTCGCCGAGGGCGGGCTCGAGGAGCAGGAGCTGCTCGAGGTGGTCGAGACCGCGCACCGCCGCGGCGTGAAGGTGCGCGTCGCGCCGCGGACGACGGAGCTGCTCGTCGAGCGTGGCGAGTACGTCCCGGGGCAGGCGATCCCGCTGTTCGAGCTGCGCCCGCCGATCCTCACCGGCGCCGACTGGATCGTGAAGCGCGCGTTCGACCTCGTGCTCGCGGCGATCGTGCTCGTGCTCGGCCTGCCGCTGTGGCTGCTGATCGCGGCGCTGATCAAGCTCGACTCGCGCGGGCCCGTCTTCTACTCCGACACGCGCATCGGCCTCGGCGAGCGGCCGTTCGCGATGCGCAAGTTCCGGACGATGGTCGCCGGCGCGGCCGCGAAGCAGGCCGGGCTCGAGAGCGCGAACGAGGCGAGCGGCGCGCTGTTCAAGATCCGGCGCGACCCGCGCGTCACGCGCGTCGGCCGCGTCCTGCGGCGCTTCTCGATCGACGAGGTGCCGAACGTGCTCAACGTCTTCCGCGGCGAGATGTCGCTCGTCGGCCCGCGCCCGCTGCCGGTGCGCGACTACGAGCGGCTCGAGCCGTGGCACCGCCGCCGCTCGCACGTGCTGCCCGGGATGACCGGCCTGTGGCAGATCGCCGGCCGCAGCGACCTCTCGTTCGACGACCTCGTCCGGCTCGACTTCTACTACCTCGAGAACTGGTCGCCCTGGCTCGACATCTCGATCCTGGTGAAGACCGTGCCCGCCGTGGTCTCCCGCCGCGGCGCGTATTGAGCCGCGTCGTCTTCGTCACCCAGCAGTTCGACCCCGACGACCCGAACCTCGGCATCGTCGTGGCGCAGGTCGCCGCGATCGCGCGCCGGGTGGACGAGGTCGTCGTCGTCGCCGACCGCGTCGTCGAGTCCGCGCTGCCGCCGAACGGCCGCGGCCGCAGCTTCCGCGCGCCGACGCAGCTCGGGCGCGGCCTCCGGCTCCTCGACGCGGTCGCGCGCGAGCTGCCGGGGCTGCGGCGCGGCGGCGCGGTGGTCGCGCACCAGATCCCGCTCTACGCGATCGTGGTCGCGCCGCTCGTCCGCCCGGCCGGCGTGCCGCTCGTCCTCTGGTGGTCGCACTGGAAGATGGACGCCGTCGTCCGCACCGCCGAGGCCGTCTCCACGCGCGTCGCGACCGTCGGGCCGACGACGTTCCCGAAGCCGTCGCGGAAGCTCGTGACGATCGGCCAGGCGATCGACGTCGACCGGTTCGCCGCGGTGCGCGAGCCGCACGAGGGACCGATGCGCGCGCTCGTCGTCGGGCGCTACTCGCCGGCGAAGGGCGTCGGCACCATCCTCCGTGCGGTGCGGCTCGCGCTCGACTCCGGCGTCGACCTGCGCCTCGACGTGTACGGGCCAGCGCCGAACGACGAGGCGCGGCGCGAGCGGGCCGGCCTCGGCGCGCTCGTCGCGGAGCTCGGGCTCGGCGACCGCGTCGAGCTGCACGGCGCCGTGACCCGGGCGGGGGTCGTCGAGCTCCTCGCGGGTGCGGACGTGCTCGTGAACAACGCGCCGGGCGGCGCGGACAGGATCGTGTACGAGGCCGGCGCGGCGGGCGTCTCCGTGCTCGCGTCGAACCCGGCGAACGCGAACGTCCTCGACCCGGACGCGTTCTTCGCCCGCGACGACGCGGAGGGGCTCGCCGCGAAGCTCGCCGCGGTCGCGGCGCTCGCGCCCGCCGAGCGCGACGCGCTCGGCCGCCGGCTCCGCGAGCGGGTCGTGGACGGCAACTCGGTCGACTCGTGGGCCGTCGGCCTGCTTCGCGCCGCCGGGCTCCCGGTCAGATGAGCTTCCGCGCCAGCGCCTCCAGCTCGGCCGCGGGCGTCAGCGGCGAGAGGATCTTGATCGTCTCGCCCGAGCGGTAGACCTCGAGGTCGCCGCCGGCCTTCGTCGTCCACGCGGCCTGGCCGAGCCCGGCGATCTTGACGATGCCGAGCGCCGCGACGGCCTTCTCGCCCGCGGCGAAGGTCGCGGCCGTGTCCTTCTGGAAGGTGATCTTCGTCGGGACGATCCCGCCGCCCGCGTAGGTGCACGTCTTGCCGTACGCGGTCGTGCTCGACGTCGGCGTCCTGTCCTTCTGCTTCAGCGCCGCGCTCACGACCGACGCCGACGGGCATGTCGCGGCCGTCGGCGACGCGCCGAGCGCCGCCGGGGCCGCGGCGAGCGCCGCGACGGCTAGAGGTGCGACGGCCCACCTGTGTCTCGTTGACGGATGCATCGCGCTCTCCTCTCCGTTGACGGACGACGTCGTTGCCGGGAGGATGCACGGTCGCGTCGTGGTCGCGCAGCAGCCCGCACCGATCGTCTCGTTCGCCCGGCTGCCCGCCGGCTGGCGCGCGTTCGCCGAGGGGGCCGGCGCGTACGCGACGAGCTGGAGCTACCGCGAGAACAGCTTCGGCTGGGCGGCCTCGATGCCGCGCGGCGGGATCGTCGTCCGCGTCTTCTTCCCGAGCACCGCTGCACGCCAGCCGGCGCTGCGTCGCGCGCTCCCGGCGAAGCCCGCGGTGCTGCTCGACGGCACGACCGACACGCCGGAGTACCGGCTCCGCGGCCGGGTCGCCGGCCGCGCGGTCGAGGTCTGGGTCGACATCCGCCGGCCCCGGCCGACCGCGGGCGAGCTTCGCGCCGCACAGCGCGTCGTCTCGTCGATCCGCTTCCGTTGACGCGGAAGTGTGAGGCGGCGGTTACGACCGCGTAAGGGTCTCGGGAAAGACGCATGGATGCGGGCGCAGCGGGTACGGGCACCTCGAAAGTTCACGCGTAGCGAACAAAGGGGGTCGTACTGATGCGTCGCAGACTCGTGATGCTCGGTGTTCTCGCGGGCTCGTGCGTCGGGCTCGTCACGTTCCTGCTCGGAATGGCGACGGGGCCCGCGTCCGGGCAGACGGCGGGCGAAAGCAGCGCCGAAGGTGACGGTGATCGCCGTCACGGCCGGCAAGCCGGTGGAGCTCGGTTTCAAGCTCTCGAAGTGGTCGTCCCTGCCCGCCGGGACGGTCACCTTCAAGGTCACCAACCGCGGCTACGCCACGCACGACTTCAAGATCTGCACGACGCCGGTGAAGAGCAGCGCCAAGAACGCGTGCGTCGGCAAGGTGACGCGGCTGCTCAAGCGCAACCAGTCGGCGACGCTGACGGTCAAGCTCACGAAGACCGGTAAGTACGAGTACCTCTGCTCGGTGCCGGGCCACGCGGCGGCCGGGATGAAGGGTCTGCTCGGAATCGGCGTCAAGGTGGCGGCGCCGGCAGCGGCCTCGACCTCGGGGACGACCGGAACGACCTCGCCGCCGCCGACCAACACGTCGGGCGGCGAAACGACGACCACCACGCCGGTCACGACGACTCCGCCGACCACCGGTGGCGGCGGGACGACCAACGCCGACGGGTGTCCGCCGGGGACGACGATCCAGACGGCAGGGTTCGGCAGCGACGGCGACGACGACGAGGCCGGCGGGGTCTCGGACGGCGACGGCTGCCTCTGATCGACCCGGACGTCTCGTTCGCGCGGGTGCCCGTCCACGGGCGGGCGCCCGCCGCGAACTACGATCGGGCCTCCACGACCCGGGAGGCCCACGTGCCAGTCGCATTCGTCCAGGAGTTCAAGATCGTCGACGGTGACCACAGCACCCGAAACTACGACGCCGTCGCCGCGCGGGTCGACCTCGAGACCGCCGCCCCGGACGGGCTGATCGCGCACACCGCCGGCTTCGACGACGACGCCGGCGTCTTCCGGGTCTTCGACATCTGGGAGACGCGCGAGCAGGGCGAGCGCTTCCTGACCGAGCGCCTCCAGCCGATCCTCGCCGACCTGCTCCCGGCGGCCGAGAACGGGGCGCCGCCCGACCATCAGGCCTGGTACGAGCTTCACGACTCCATGACCCGGTAGGCCGTCCGCGGGCTAACGACGCCGTAACGACCGCCTGCGACACTTAGCGCGCGTGCGCGCCCCGAAGCTCCTCTGCGTCGCCTCCGCGGTCGACCTCGACTTTCGCTACGGCTGCACGCCCGCGTGGTGGCAGCTCTGGAAGGGGCTGTACGAGGAGGGCGCCGACCTCGTCGTCACGCCCTACCGCGGCCGACCGGTCGAGTCTCCGTGGTGGCGGACGGCGCCGAACCCCGCGTACCTCGAGGGCGAGTCGTTCGCGCGGGCACGCGACACGCTCGCCCGGCTGAAGGGCGACCGGTACCTCCGCCGCGACGAGGACAGCCCCGACGACTCGCTCGCCGATCGCGTGACCCGCGAGACGATCTGGCGCTGGGTGACGCCGCGCTGGCGGCGGCACCTCGAGCGGCTCGTCGAGCGCGAGCGGCCCGACGCGGTCGTCGTCTTCACCGTGCCGATGGCGCACCTCCGCGGCATCCCGTCCGCGCTGCGCGCCCGCTTCGGGATCCCGGTCGTCTACTACGACGGCGACGTGCCGATGAGCCTGCCGCAGTTCGGCGGGATGGACACCGGCTTCAACTACTACCACGGCGCCGATCCGGGCGAGTACGACCTCGTCGTCTCGAACTCGGAGGGCGGGCTCGACGGGCTGCTCGAGCTCGGCGCCCGGCGCGCCGAGGCCGTCTTCTGGGCGGCCGACCCCGAGTTCTTCGCGCCGCAGCCGATCGAGAAGGAGTGCGACGTCTTCTTCTACGGCCACAGCGACAAGTTCCGCCGCGAGTGGATCGAGGCGATGGTCGCCGAGCCGTCGCGGGCGCTGCCCGACGCCGACTTCGCGGTCGGCGGGTACGACTTCCGCGGCGACCTCGGGCGGACGCGGCAGCTCGGCGACGTGCCGTTCAACCTCTTCGCGCGGGCGATCTCGGCTGCGCGCGTCAACCTCTGCGTCACGCGCCGCTCGCACGCGAGCGTCTACGCGTCGTCGTCGTGCCGGCCGTTCGAGCTGGCGTCGTCCGGCGCAGCGATCGTGGCGAACCCGACCGAGGGGATCGAGCGCTGGTTCGAGCCGGGCTCGGAGCTGCTCGTCGTCGGCGACGCGGACGAGGCGGTGGAGGCGTACCGGGCGCTCCTCGACGACCCGGCGCAGGCGGAGGAGATGGGCCGCCGCGCGCGCGAGCGCGTGCTCGACGAGCACACGTACCGGCACCGGGCGCGGCGGCTGCTCGAGCTCGTCGGCGTGGGGGTGACCGCAGGTGTCGACTGAGCTCCTCGACGTGCGCGCGAAGCCGGACGCGCGGCTCGCGGCGCTCCGCCGGATCGCGATCGTGCCCGCGTACAACGAGGAGCGGAACGTCGGCCGCGTGATCGACGAGCTGCGCGCGTTCGACCCCGGGCTCGAGATCGTCGTGATCTCCGACGGCTCGGCCGACCGCACGCCGGAGGTCGCCGCGGAGCACGGCGCGCACGTGATCCGGCTCCCGTTCAACCTCGGGATCGGCGGCGCCGTCCAGACCGGATTCCGGTACGCGTGGGAGGAGCGCTTCGAGCTCGCGGTGCGCGTCGACGGCGACGGCCAGCACGACCCGGCACAGCTCGGGCGCGTGCTCGAGCCCGTGCTCGCGGGCGAGGCCGACATCGTCGTCGGGTCGCGCTTCGCCGGCGATTCGGAGTACCGCTCGTCGGCGCCGCGGCGCGTCGGGATCCGCGTGCTCGCGTGGGTCGTCTCGCGGATCGCGCGCCAGAAGGTCACCGACCCGACCTCGGGCTTCCAGGCCCTCGACCGCCGCGCGATCCGGCTCTTCGCGGCCGACTACCCGCACGACTACCCGGAGGTGGAGGGGATCGTGATGGTGGTCCGCCACCGGCTCCGCCTCGTCGAGGTGCCCGTCTCGATGCGCGCCCGCGAGCACGGCCGCTCGTCGATCGGCGCGTTCGCGTCCGTCTACTACATGGCCAAGGTCCTGCTCGCGCTCTTCGTCGGCCTGTTCCGGCGCGACACGGTCCCGCTCGGGGACGGGGACGGATGACCCCGCTCAAGGTCTCGATCGCGGCGACGATCGTCTCGCTGCTCCTCCTCGTCGGCGTCTTCGAGCTGATCCGGTCGCGGCGGCTGCGCGAGCGGTATGCGCTGCTGTGGGTCGGCACCGGGCTCGTGCTCGTCGTCCTCTCGGCGTGGCGCGGCGGGCTGAACACCATCGCCGGCTGGCTCGGCGTGCAGAGCTACCCGCCGGCGGTGCTGTTCGCGATCGGGCTCCTGTTCGTGATCCTCGTGCTGCTCCACTACTCGACGGTGATCTCGCGGCTGACCGACCAGAACGTCGTCCTCGCCCAGCGCCTCGCGCTCCTCGAGACGAAGCTCGCCGAGCGGGAGCGCGGAGGGCAAACCGGCTGACCCGCGCTCGGTAGCCTCGGCCCGTGCTGCGACGTCGGCGCACCGACCTGCTCGTCCTCCTCGGGTACGCGGCGGTCTCGTTCGGCTATTTTGGTCGTCACCTGCTCCCGCACCCGGGCCGGGTAGTCGCCGGCTTCGGCTCGGACGCGGAGATCTTGATCTGGTCGTTCGCGTGGTGGCCGCACGCGCTCGGGACGTGGACGAACCCGTTCGTGAGCCACGCGATCTACGCGCCGACCGGGATCAACCTGACCTGGATCGTCTCCGTGCCCGGACTGGCACTCGCGTTCTCGCCGCTCACCGTCCTGTTCGGGCCGGTAGCGGCATACAACGTCGCCGCAGTGCTCGCGCCGGCGGTTGCGGCGTGGACGGCGTACCTCCTCTGCCGTCACCTCACGAGCTCGATTTGGGCCTCGCTCGTCGGGGGCTACCTGTTCGGCTTCTCGGCCGCAATCCTCCGCCAGCAGCTATTCGGACACCTTCACCTGACGGTGATCTTCGTGCTGCCGCTCGTCGCGCTCGTGGTCGTCCGCTTCGTCGAGGGCGAGCTGAACGCCCGCGGTCTCGCGTGGCGACTCGGCGCCCTGCTCGCGCTCCAACTCTGGATCTCGACGGAGATCGCGTTCACGCTCACGCTGATGCTCGCGCTCGCCTCGGCGCTCGCTGCTCGCGGCTGCTCGTGCGCGCCGGCGTCCGGCTGCGGGAGCTCGCGCTCTCCGGTCGCTCGCCGCGTACGGCCTCTGCGCCGTCGTGTCGGCGCCGTTCCTCTACTTCGCGCTCTCCGACTTCGAGACCGAGTCGATCAACGACCCGAGCGGCTGGGGCGCCGACCTCGCCGAACTTCGTCGTCCCGACGCGGCTCGCCGCCGTCGCGACCGGCGCTGATCGAGGTCGGTCGCGGCGCGCTTCCCCGGGAACGACCTCGAGCGCGGCGCGTACCTCGGCGCTGCCGCTGCTCGTGATCGTCGTCTGGTTCGCGGTCGCCGAGTGGCGGACGCGGCGCGGACGCTTCCTCGTCGCGAGCCTGTCGCTCGCGCGCGTTCTGTCGCGCTCGGGACGTCGCTCGTCGTCGCCGGCCACCGCGTCGTGACGCTGCCGTACGACCTGCTCGCGAAGCTGCCCGCGTTCGACAACGCGCTGCCCGTCCGCTTCAGCGCGTACGTCGCGCTCGCGGCGGCGACGATCGCCGCGCTCTGGGGCTCGCGACGCCGCGCGTGCCGTCGGGCGTCCGCGTCGCCGGCGGGCTGCTCGCGATCGCCGCGATCGTCCCGAACGTCGGTCTCGGCGAGTGGTACACGACGCCGGCGCAGCCCCGCGTTCGTCACGCGAAGCTGTACCGCGACTGCCTCGCGCCGGGAGAGAACCTGCTCGTGCTCCCGTACGACAGCAACGGCGACGCGATGCTGTGGCAGGCCGAGAGCGGCTTCGCGTTCCGGATGGCCGGCGGCTACGTCCGCCCGCGGCCGCTCGACCGGTTCCTCCGCTTTCCGGCC
This sequence comes from uncultured Actinomycetes bacterium, assembly GCA_963729135.1. Taxonomy (GTDB): domain Bacteria; phylum Actinomycetota; class Thermoleophilia; order Gaiellales; family Gaiellaceae; genus PALSA-600. The sequence goes on along the minus strand of CAVSMT010000003.1, from coordinate 233,022 downwards.
GTCGCGGCGCTGTACGAGAACGCGGTCCCGCCACGCGGCGCCGCCGACGTGCGCGACGTTCGTCCGCGCGCAGCACGTCGGCGCGATCGTCGTCGACGCCGCGCACGCCGACCCGTGGCGGAAGCTGCTGCGCCCGTTCGGCCCGCCGACGGCGGTCGGCGGCGTGCTCCTCTACGACCTCGGCTCGCCCGTCGCGCGCTGCCGTTAGCCTCGGCTCGTGCTGCGACGCCGGCGCACGGACCTGCTCGTCCTCCTCGGCTACGCGGCGATCTCGTTCGGCTACTTCGGCTGGCGCCTGCTCCCGCACCCGGGCCGGGTCGTGCCGGCTTCGGCTCGGACCCCGACATCTTCGATCTGGTCGTTCGCGTGGTGGCCGCACGCGCTCGGGACGCTTGCACGAACCCGTTCGTGACGCCACGCGATCTACGCGCCGACCGGGATCAACCTCACGTGGACGGCGTCCGTCGCCCGGGCTCGCGCTCGCGTTCTCGCCGCTCACGGCCCTGTTCGGGCCGGTCGCGGCGTTCAACGTCGCCGCCGTGCTCGCTGCCGGCGGTCGCGGCGTGGACGGCGTACCTCCTCTGCCGCCACCTCACGGGCTCGGTCTGGGCCTCGCTCGTCGGCGGCTACCTGTTCGGCTTCTCGGCCGCGATCCTCCGCCAGCAGCTCTTCGGGCCACCTCAACCTGACGGCGCTCTTCGTGCTGCCGCTCGTCGCGCTCGTCGTCGTCCGGTTCGTCGAGGAGGAGCTGAGCGCCCGCGGCCTCGCGTGGCGGCTCGGCGTGCTGCTCGCGCTCCAGCTCTGGCTCTCGACCGAGATCGCGTTCACGCTCACGCTGATGCTCGGCGCTCGGCCTCGCGCTCGCGTTCGCGCTGGTGCCGGCGCGCGCCCGCGGCTCCGGGCCTCGCTCCTCCCGATCCTCGCGGGCTACGGGCTCGGGGCGCTGTTCGCCGCGCCGCTCGTCGTCTACGTCCTGCTCGGCATGACCGGCGACTCGTTCGTCGACCTGCGCGGCTCCGGGGCCGACCTCGCGAGCTTCGTCGTGCCGACGCGGGTGATCGGACTCGGCGGCTCGTCGTTCGGGTCGGTGCACGTGAACGCGAGCGGCGCGAGCGCGTACCTCGGCCTGCCGACGCTCGCGATCGTCGGCTGGCTCGTCGTCCGGCGGTGGCGGCGACCCTTGGGTGCGCTTCCTCGCGCCGGCGCTCGGCGTCTCGGCCCTGATCGCGCTCGGGACGCGCTCCACGTGGATGGCCACCGGGTCGTCGCGCTGCCGTGGGCCGCCGCCGCGCACGTGCCGCTGCTGAACGACGCGCTCCCGTTCCGCTTCGCCGCCTTCGCCTCGCTCGCCGCCGGCGTGATGGTCGCGGTGTGGACGGCGACGACGCGCGGGCTGATCTACCCGCGGCCGTACCTGCTGCCGGCGCTCGCGGTGCTCGCGCTCGTGCCGGCGGTGTGGCGGACGACGTACCCGTCGTTCGAGCCGGTGCACCCGGTACGGCCGGCCTTCTTCGCCGACGCGCTCTACAAGGCGTGCGTCCCCCGCGGCGAAACGCTCGCGGTCTTCCCGTTCGGGGGCGACTCGCTCCTCTGGCAGGCCGAGAGCGGGTTCTGGTTCCGGCTCGCCTCGAACGGCCTGCACCCGCTGCCGAAGTACGCGAAGCCGCAGACCGCCTTCGACGCCGACCCGATCGTCCACGAGCTGACGTGGGTCGACACCGGCCGGCCGACGATGCAGCGGCTGCTCGAATTCGCGGCCGTCCAGCACGTCGACCGGGTCGTCTCGGTCGACGGCTACCCGAGCCGCGCGCAGCTGCGGGCGTTCGGCGCGACCGAGCGCGTCGGCGGCGCCGTCGTCGCTCCGGCGTGCGGCCGGCGCTCGCTCGCCACGCGCGATCTGACGGTGTACGTCCACCGCTACCGCGCCGAGCTCGCCGGCTCGCGGCCGAACATCGGCTACTGCCGGGCGACGTACTTCTACGAGCTCCCCGAGGGCCTCTACCCGGCCGGCCCGCTCGCGGGCGCGCGGCGCGCGCGCTTCGTCGCCGGGCAGGGGCTCACCTGCGCGCTGCCGCCGAAGGGGTTCGTCCACCGCGGCTTCGCCCCGGCGGACCTCGGCGTGCCCGCGAACACGTACCCGTACTACGCGCCCTGGGTTAGCGGCGTACGCGGGCGAGCGCAGCGCGGCTGAGCGCGAAGTAGTTGCCCGAAGTCGCGCGGCCCGTGCGGCGAGACCGTCGCCGCGACGCGGTAGATCCAACGGCCGGGCCCCGGGTCGGTCGACGAACGACGTCTTGCGCGACTTGCCGACCGGGTCAGCTGCTGCAGCCGCGGGGTCGAGAAGGAAGACGCAGTTCGAAGCCGCTGCCGCTCTCGCGCGCAGACGAGCCCGTCCCACGGCTCGCGGAAGATCACGTAGCTCGCGCGGGCGCCGCGCGCGCTCCTGGCTCGGCCAGCGGACGACGACCCTGCCGCCGGCCGGACCGTCGCGGTGAGCGCGAACGCGTTCACCGGGCACGTACTGGTCGAGGTCCGGGACGCGCGTCGCCGCCGGCGCGCGCAGCGGGTCAGCGCGGCGAGCGCGAGGATCGGCAGCGCGAGCGCGGCGGCCGAGACCGCGAGCACGACCTTCCACGCCCGCCGCGTCTCGGGCCAGAGAGCGCGCGCCGGGCCGCGCGGCGGCGAGGCGTCGGCCGAAGACGGGCACGAGCAGCGGCAGCGCGACGAGCCCGAAGAAGAACGGCGGGAAGGCGGGAATCATGTAGCGGAAGAAGCTGCCGTCGCGGACGTTCACCCCCGGCCGACGACGCCTTCAGGAAGACGAAGCAGGCGAGCCAGCCGCCGATCAGCACGGCCACCGGCGCCGAGCGCCGCCACAGCGCGATCACGCCGGCGACGAGCGCCCACGTCACCATTCGCAGACTCCAGGTGAACTCGCGAACCTGGTACATGTTGTCGCGCAGGTTGCCCCAGTCGAGCGGCAGGTAGCGGTGGAGCGACATGCTCGCGACCGGCGGCGGGGACGACGCGCCGAGCGCGAGCGCGACCGCCGAGTGGGAGAAGGCCGGGATCGTCCCAAGCCCGCGGTACTTCCAGAGCGCGAGCCCGACGAGCGCGGGGACGAGCCCGGCGCCGAACACGAGCAGCTCACGCGACCGACGGGCTACGGCGAGGGCGACGAGCGGAGCCGGCAGGAAGACCAGGTTCGCCGGCTTGATCGTCAGCGCGAATCCGGCGGCGAGCCCGGCAACGACCGCGGCGCAGGCCCGCCGCGCGTGATCGCCCGCAGCCCGAAGTACGCCGCGACGAGCAGCAGCACCATCGACGGGAAGTCGCCCAGTTGCGACGAGCCCCTGCGCGAACGGGAGTGTCTGGTCGACGAGCTTCACGTGGTAGCGGCCGTAGAAGTACGGGATCGTCGCGAGCGGGAACACGACCCACGCGAGCGTCGCGAGGTACGCGAACCCACGCCCTCCGATCCCCTTCGAGATCCCGTACACGCAGAGGAGCGCGACCGGCCAGAGCACGAGCATGTTCAGCGCGACGACGAGCGGCAGGCCGGCGATGAGGCTCGAGCCGCCGATCAGCGCGAGCGGCGCGAGCAGGATCGGGTACCCGTACCCGATCGCCGCGTACGGGATGTGCCCGTGCCCGAGCACCCAGGCGGAGGTGTAGTACCAGGTGTCGTCGCCGCCGCTGTAGAAGCTGAAGCCGTTGTGCTGGGCCACCGACGCGACGATCCCGACGACGGCCCACTGGCCCGCGAGCAGGACGCCGAACACGAGCCAGAACGGGAGCGACATCACCCACGCGGCGGCGCGCCGGACCGGACGCCACAGCCGGTCCCACGGGAGCGCGAGCCCCGCGTCGATCGCGCCGCGGAGGGCGCCGCCCTCGCGCTCAGCCTGCATGCACGCCCGCGTGCTCGCGGTACCAGGCGACCGTTCGCGCGAGGCCGTCGCGGAGCGACGTGCGGGCGCGGAAGCCGAACAGCGCCTCGGCCTTCGACGCGTCGAGTGAGCGGCGCGGCTGGCCGTTCGGCATCGAGGCGTCCCAGACGAGCTCGCCCTCGAACCCGGTCAGGTCGGCGATCGTCTCGGCGAGCTCGCGGATCGAGATCTCGACGCCGGTGCCGAGGTTGACCGGCTCCGCGCCGTCGTAGCGCTCCGCGGCGAGCGCGAACCCCTCGGCCGCGTCGTCGACGTAGAGGAACTCGCGCGTCGGCGAGCCGTCGCCCCAGAGCACGACCTCGTCGCGGCTCTCGAGCATCTTGCGGACGAGCGCCGGGATCACGTGCGACGTCTCGAGGTCGAAGTTGTCGCGCGGCCCGTACAGGTTCGCCGGGAGGAGGAAGACCGCGTTCGTCCCGTACTGGTCGCGGTAGGCCTGCGCGCCCACGAGCACCGCCTTCTTCGCGACGCCGTACGGCGCGTTCGTCTCCTCCGGGTACCCGTTCCACAGCTCCTCCTCGCGGAACGGGACCGGCGTGAACTTCGGGTAGGCGCAGACCGTGCCCGCGACGACGACCTTCCCGACGCCATGGAGCCGGGAGAGCTCGAGCACGTGGGCGCCCATCAGCAGGTTCGCGTACCAGTACCGGCCGGGGTTCGCGCGGTTCGCGCCGATCCCGCCGACCTCGGCCGCGAGGTGGAAGACGAGCTCCGGCCGCACGTCCGCGAACAGGCGCGAGGCGCCGTCCCAGCTCGTGAGGTCGTAGTCGGCGCGGCGGGCGACGACGACATCGGCGCCGCCGGCGCGGAGCCGCTCGACGAGGTGCGAGCCCAGGAATCCGCCGCCGCCCGTGACGAGAGTCCTCATCTCCGCAAGGGTATCGCCGCGGGCGGCGCCGGCCCTTCGACGTCAGCCGTCGGCGCGGGGCTGCGCTCGGAGGCAGCTGTGGACGGGCCAGACGCGGAGAACGAAGTGCCGGAGGTTGGCGATCGCCGGGAAGAGCTGACTCGCCGCGAACTCCTTGTACGCCGGCTCGGAGTCCCAGAGGCCGACGGTGTGCACCCCGTCCGCCTCGATCGCAGCGACATGGATCACGGCCGGGTGGCTCTCGCCGCCGCCGGCGTACGCCGGAATCCTCGCGAGGAGCGCGTCGTACTCGGCGGCCGTCACGCTGGAGGCGTCCAGCAGGACGAGCACGTTCGGCTCCTTCCCCATACCGAAGACCAGGTTGTGCACAGGCGAGATTCGCGGCGTGGCCGTGGCCAGCCCGGCTGTGAGCGTCGGGCTGAGCCGCTCGCGGCCGAAATCGTCGAGCGAGCTCACGGAGTCCCAGACGTCGATGACCTCGATGAAGTCGTCGTCACCGCGCAGGTGTGGACGATCAGGCCAGGCGGCAGGCCGCCGTCCTCGGCGATCCCCATGGCCGCGATCGTGCGGTCGTACTGCGCCGTCGTTCCGCCCGGCACTTCGAGTGTCATCAGCACGGACATCTCAGCCCTCCGTCCGGTTTGCAGGTCCAACTCCGAATACTCCTTGATCTCGGCCGCATCAGGAACGATCGCCGGTGCGCGGCTACAGACGCCGTCAACGCTCTCGGAGAAGATCACGCTCCACCAGCTTCGAAACGGCGTGTTTCTGCCGGTGGTGACATCACGTTCGGCCGGCCGAGCATCCCCACGCCCGAGGCGGTGACTCCCGGCGGCAGCCGCACCGGCCCGGCTACGCGTTCACCACCGTCGAGATCGGTCCGACAGCAGGACCGCGGTCAGCCCGACGGCGAGCACGCGGCCCCACCGGTCGTCCTCGTCCGCGGCCGCGAGCGAGAGCGGCCAGATTGCGTACCACGGATCGAGCCTCGGCGCGAGCACGACGAGCACGCCGGCCGCGAGACCGAGCCGGAGGCGGCCGCGCCACGCCGTCCACGCGAAGCACGCGAACGCCGCGAGCTGCGCGAGCGTCACCGCCGCCAGCGCCGGCCGCCGCGAGAGGCCGGCGTCCTCGAGCCAGCCGAGCAGACCGAGCGACGGGTGGTCGATCCGCTCCTGCTGCTGGAGGTTCGTGCAGCGCCTTCAGCCACTGGACGTCGTAGACCGCGAACGCAGTCGCGAGGAGCGCCCCGCCCGCGACCGCGAGGCCGACCAGCCCGAGCGGCCGCCGTTGACGCGACTCGCTCGATCGCCCACAGGACGAGGAACCACGCGGCCGACCACTTCAACGCGACGGCCGTGGCCCAGGACGCGCCTCCGAGCTGTGGCGCGCTCCGCGCGTAGAGCAGCATCGCCCCGAGCACGAACACCATCATCAGCGCGTCGTTGTGGCCGCCGCCCGCGTAGTGGAGCGCGACGAACGGGTTCCAGCCGATCAGCGCCGCCGCGAGCACATGGCGCCGCGCGAGGCTCCACGCGAGCCACACGAGCGCGAGCACGCAGACCGCGGCGAGGACGCGAAACGCGTATGCGCCGGAGTCGCGGATGCCGCCGTCGAGCCGCGCGAGCGGGCGAGAGATCGAGATGCCAGAGCGGCCCGTACGTGCTCGCCGCCGCCGAGTTCGGAGCGCGCTCTGAATCGGGTGCGTCGATCGTTCCGAGCACGTCGTAGATCAGCGGGTCGCGCGAGAGGAGCAGCGGCGTCCTGCGAGCGGCGTGAGCTGGATCGCGACCGCGAGGGCGAGCACGGGCGCCGCGTGGACGTGACGACCTGCGAGGAGGAGAAGGCCGGCCGCGTACGCTGCGAACGCGGCCGGGAGCGCGACCGCGAGCGCGGTGCTGCCAGTCGCCCGGCGGGCTGATCGGCGAGCGACGCGGCGTAATCCGGCCCCGCGCTCCGCGGCGCCGCGACCGCGACCGCGACGCCCGCGAGGCAGACGGCGCCGGCTAGGAGCGCGCCGGCTTCGCCGGCGCCCGCTGCAGCCAGTCGACCCGCCCGATCCACTTGTCCCGGTTCGCCGCGTACCACGCGATCGTGCGGCGGATGCCCTCCTCCCACGAGACCTTCGGCTCCCAGCCGGTCTCGCGGTTCAGCTTCTCGAAGCCGACGCGCAGCGCCATCACCTCGCTCGCCCCGGGCCGGTACCGCGCCGCGGTCGTGACGAGCTCGCGCCCGGCCGGCCAGTACCCCGCCTCCTCGCCGACGCGGAGGATGAGCGCCGCCCAGTCGGCCATCGAGACGTTCTAGCCCTGCCCGTACACGTAGACGTCGCCCGGGATCCCGTGCGCGGCGACGGTGAGGTGGCCGCGCACGCCGTCGGTGCAGAAGCAGAAGTCGCGCAGCGGCTCGAGGGAGCCGAGCTCGACCGTCGCGCGCTCGAGCGCCTGCGTGACGATCGTGCCGGTGATGTAGCGCGGGTTCTGGCGCGGGCCGTAGTTGTTGAACATCCGCGTGACGACGCCGGGCAGCCCGAACGCGTCGTGGTAGTTCATCGTCAGGAAGTCGGCGGCGACCTTCGCGGTCGCGTAGATCGACTTCGGGTTGATCGGCGAGCGCTCGTGGAGGATCAGCCCGCCGTCGTCGTCGAAGTCGTGATGGTGCGCGACCGCCTCGCGCACGTTGCCGTACTCCTCCGAGGTGCCGGCGGTGTCGAACTTCTCGAGCTCGAGCCCGTGGTCGACGATCGACTGGAGCAGGTTCAGCGTCCCGACCGTGTTCGCCATCACCGTCTCGTACGGCCGGTGCCACGACTCGCCGACGTGCGCCTGCGCGCCGAGGTGGAAGACGTACGGCTTGTCGGCGGCGCCCATGAGCTCGTTGCGGAGCAGGTAGTCGATCGACGTCTTGTCGGTGAGGTCGGCGAAGACGACGCGGAGCCGCCGGCGCAGGTGGCCGATGTTGTTCAGCGCACCCGACGACGTCGCGCGCACGAACGCGACCACGTCGGCGCCGAGCTCGACGAGCGCGTCCGTGAGGTGCGAGCCCATGAACCCGTCGGCGCCGGTGACGAGGCACGTGCGGCCCTCGTAGACGGCGCCGAGGTCGGCCCGCAGCGCGTCGAGCTCGGCCTCGGTCCAGATGACAGTATCGTCGCGCGGCATCGATGCAGGGTAATCCTTCAGTCCGTCGGAGCGCCGTCGGGAGCGGGCTCGTGACGGGGCTCTCGATCGCCGCGGTCAGCGCATCGGCCGCCGGGGCGGGAGCCATTCTCTCGCGCAAGTTCGGGCACGGAGTAAAGACCGACGGCTTCTTCGCGGCGTACTCGGTCTACCTCGCGCTCGTGCTCGTCGCGAACGCGCTGCGGGTGGTGCTGCTGCCGCGGCTCGCCCGGGCCGAGGAGGACGGCCGGCTCGCGCGCGAGGTCGCGTCGTGGGCAGCGGCGCTCGCGCTCGTGCTCGCCCCGCTCGTGCTCGTCGCGATCGTCGCCTCGCACGCGTCGGCGCGGGCGCTCACCGGCGGCTCGAAGACGCAGTACGCGGCCGAGCTCCTGCCGTGGCTCGTGCCGGCCGCGGCGATGCAGGTGCTCGCCGGCGTCGCCGCGAGCGGGCTCGCCGCGCTCGACGACTACGTCACGGCCGCGGTCGGCTTCGCGGCCGGCGCGCTCGCGGGCCTCGTCGTGATCGCGGCGCTCATCGACCGCGGCGTCGTCGCGTTCGGGTGGGGGCTGACGCTGAACGGCGCGATCGCGCTCGCGGTGCCGGGCGCGGCGCTCGTCGCGCGGCGCGGGCCTCGCCGGAGTCGAGCCGGGCTTCGGCCGGCGGCTCGGCGCGCTCGGCGAGGGCGTCGCGCTGCCGTTCGCGCTCCAGGGCCTCTTCGTGATCGGCACGCGGTTCGCGCAGTCGCTCGGCGACGGGCCGGCGACGATCTTCTCGTACGCGTACCTGATCGCGGCGCTCCTCGTCGCGATCACGGCGACGTCGCTCGCGCTCGTCTCGTCGGTCCCGCTCGCGCGCGAGGGCCTGACGCCGGGGCTCGCGGGGCGCCACGTCGTCGCCGCGTCGTGGCTCTCGCTCGCCGTCGTCGCAGCCGCGTCGGGCGTGTTCGCGCTCGCGGGCGAGCGCGTCGCGAGGTGGGTGCTCGGCCCGAGCTACGGCGGCGGGACGGGCGCCCAGCTCGGTCGGCTCGTCGTGTACCTCGCGCCGTGGATGGTCGTCTCGGTGGCGGTCTCCGTCGCGTTCCCGCTGATCTTCGTCCGCGGCCGGGCGTGGTGGCTGCCGGTGCTCGCGCTCGCGGCGCTGCTCGCGCAGGTGCTCGTCGAGTGGGCCGGCCGCGCCGCGTTCGGCCTCGCCGGGATCGCGGCGGGGATGGCCGTGACGACCGGCGCCGTCCTCGTCGTCCTCCTCGCCGCGCTGGGCGCGCTCGCCGCCGCGCTCCGCGGCCTCGCGGTCGCGGCAGTGATCTGCGGCGGCCTCGCGGCGCTCGCGTTCGGCGCGGCGGACGCGCTGCTCGACCCGGTCCCGGCCGCGGTCGCCGGGCTCGCGCTGTACTCAGCCGCGCTCGCATCGTGGCGGCCCGCCGGCCTGCGCTCGGCGTGGGCGTACGCCCGCGCGCTGCGATGATGCTCTTTGCAGTCGTGCTCAACTGGAACGGCGGCGAGGACACGCTCGCCGCGCTCGCGTCGCTCGCCGGGATCGAGACGATCTGCGTCGACAACGGCTCGACCGACGGCTCCGACGGCGAGGTCGAGCGGCGCTTCCCGGAGGTCGAGCTGATCCGGACCGGGGCGAACCTCGGCTTCGCCGGCGGCTGCAACGTCGGCATCCGCCGCGCGCTCGAGCGCGGCGCCGACTGGGTGGTGCTCGTCAACAACGACGCGGTCGTCGAGCCCGGGCTCGCCGCGGCGCTCGAGCGCGCCGCGGCGGCGCGGCCCGACGCCGGCGTGCTCGCGTGCAAGGTGCTCTTCGAGGACGGCGCGACGGTGATGTACGCGGGCGCCGCGTTCAACGCGCGGCTCGGCTACTCGGGCCGGCGCACCGGGTTCGGGAAGCCGGACACGTTCCACGCCGCGCACGACGTCGACCGCGCCGACGGGGCGGCGATGGCGATCTCGCGCGCCGCGCTCGAGCGCGCCGGGCTCCTCGACGAGCGGCTCTTCCTCTACGTCGAGGACGTCGAGCTCTCGCTCCGCGTGCGCGAGGCGGGCTTCGCGGTCGTCTTCGTCCCGGACGCGGTCGCGCGCCACAAGGGCTCGGCCGCGACCGGCGGCGCCGCCTCGACGACGAACCTCTACTACTCGACCCGGAACACGATCGTCGTCGTCGAGCGCCACGCGCCGCTGCCGTTCGGGCTGCGCGGGCTCCGGCGCGCCGTCGTCGTCGGCACGCACCTCGCGCAGTCGCTCTCGCACCCGGATCGCCGTGCGGCCGCACGGGCGGTGCTCGCCGGGTGGCGGGACGCGCGCGCGAACCGGCTCGGTCAGAGAAGCTCGCGGTAGACGTCCTCGTGGGCGACCGCGGTGCGCTCCCACGTGAAGCCCGCCGCGCGCGCGAGGCCGCGCCGCCGCCACTCGTCCGGCTCGGCGAGGACGTCGCGCACGGCGTCGGCGATCGCCTGCGGGTCGTGCGGGTCGAAGCGCCGCGCCGCGTCGCCGACGACCTCGGGCAGCGACGCCGCGTCCGAGCACGCGACCGGGCAGCCGCACGCCATCGCCTCGAGCGGCGGCTGGCCGAAGCCCTCGTACAGCGACGGGAAGACGAGCGCCGCCGCGCGCCGGTACAGCGAGACGAGCTCGTCCGCCGGGACCTGGCCGCGCACCTCGACGCCGTCGGCCGTCGGCGGCGAGCCGCCGCCGGTGAGCACGAGCCGCAGCTCCGGGCCGCTCGCGCCGCAGCAGCGCGAACGCCTCGAGCAGCCGCGCGTGGTTCTTGTGCGGCCACGCCCGCGCCGGGTAGAGCAGGAACGGCTCGCGCTCCTCGGCCCCGGGGCTGAGCCGCGCGTGGTCGATCCCGAACGGGATCACGCGGATCCGCCCGGGGTCGAGGCCGAGCCGCTCGACGGCGCGCTCGCGGACGAACTCGCTCGAGACGACGACGCGCGCCGCCGACCGCGCCGAGCGGTGGTACGCGACCGCGCGGAACGCCCGCTCGGAGCGCGAGAAGAGCTGCGGCAGGTCGAGGTGCTGCACGTCGTAGAGCGTCACGACGCGCGGCACGCGCACGGTCGGGAGCGCGATCGTGAGCGGGAAGTGGACGACCTCCGCGCCGTCGAGCCGCCGCCGGAGCGGCGCCGGGCGCGCGGCCGCGAGCGCCATCGCCGCGACCCGCTGCGGGTGCGTGCGCGCCCGCCGGTACTCGGTCGCGACCTCGGTCGGCAGCCCCTCGCCGGCGTCGGGCGCGACGGGCGGCACGACCACGCGGTAGCCGAGCGTCCCGACCGACGCGAGCGCCCGGAGCACGCCGCGCGTCGCGTTCTCGCTTCCGCCCATCTCGCCGGGCACGAGCGTGAGGAGGGCGATCCCGACCACCGCGCGATCGTACGCGCGCCCGCGGGCGCCCTCGAACGTGCCGATCGGCGTCTCATCGCCGTTTCATCGACGCGCCCCTAGCTTGGACCCGCACCGCCCCCACGGCATCTCGACACGAAAGGACGTCCTCCCTTGAAGCGATTCCTCCTGGTCCCGCTCGCCCTCGCCGCGCTCGCCCTGCCGATCGCCGCGTCCTCGTCCACGGCGCCCGTCCAGGCTGTCGCGCTCACGATCAAGTCCGACACCGAGCACGGCCGGAAGGGCCCCGACGGGAAGTGGCACGACGCGTACCTCCCGGGCCGCTTCACGGTGCGGGCCGGCTCGAAGATCCGTGTGACGATCTCGAACTTCGATCCGGCGCCGCACACGTTCACGGCACGCGGCCTCGGCCTGAACGTGATCGTCCGTGGCGGCTCGGCCACGCACCCCTCCGCGACGACGTTCACGTTCACGGCCCCGAAGGCGGGGAGCTACCGCTGGCAGTGCCTCGGCAACTGCGACGCGTGGGCGATGACGCACGTCGGGTTCATGGCCGGGATCGTCAGGGTCGTCTGACGGCGCGCGGCGTCCCGGGGCGCGCGGGGCTGGCCGGCTCAGCTTCCGAGCCGGAACTGGAGCCAGCGCCGCCGCGCGCCCCGGGCGTCGCGTCGCTCGGCCGCGACGATCTGCTCCCGGCGGCGCTCGAGGAGGGCGCGAGCGTGCCGGGTCGGGCGGAACGGGTCGGCGATCGTCCGGCCGTCGGCCAGCGAGCAGGCCGCCGTCAGCCTCCCGCCGACCGTGGCGACGAGGACCTCGCCGTCGATCGGGCCGGCGCCGTCCAGGATCGCGAGGTCGGCGAGCGCCCGCGCATCGGCCGGGGTCGCCGGCCGGATCGCGATCGCGAGGCCGGCGTCCCGGACTGGCGCCGGGTCGCGGCGGCGCGCGAGTGCGAGCAGGCGCTCGCGCTCGGCGGCGGCGAACCGGTCGCGCTGCCTCTGGCGCGCGAGCACGTCACGGAATTCGGGGTGAACGTTCATGTCGGCCAACGTAGTCGCCGGCGACCGCAGGGCACATCGGGAACGCCCACCTATCTTGGGCTCGCCCGGGTCCCCATGTTTCGGGCTCGCGGTAGCCTGCGGCGCATGCCCGACGAGCGCTGGATCACGGTCGACCGGTACCTCGAGGACGCCCTCGTCGGCCCGGACGAGGCGCTCGCCGACGCGCTCGAGGCGAACGCGGCCGCGGGGCTGCCGGCGATCGACGTCTCGGCGACGCAGGGGAAGCTCCTGTACCTGCTCGCCCGGATCCGCGGCGCCCGGACGATCCTCGAGCTCGGCACGCTCGGCGGCTACAGCACGATCTGGCTCGCGCGGGCGCTGCCCTCGGACGGCCGGCTCGTCACGCTCGAGCTCGAGCCGGCGTACGCCGAGGTGGCGCGGGCGAACGTCGACCGCGCCGGGCTCGGCGCGCTCGTCGACTTCCGCGTCGGGCCGGCGCTCGAGAGCCTGGACGCGCTCGCCGCCGAGGGCGCGGGCCCGTTCGACCTCGTCTTCGTCGACGCCGACAAGCGCACGACGCCGGACTACCTGCGGCGCGCGCTCGACCTCTCCCGCCCGGGAACGGTGATCGTCACCGACAACGTCGTCCGCAACGGCTCGCTCGCGGACCCCGCGGCCACGGACCCGAACGCCGAGGGCATGCGCGCGGCGGTCGCGCTCCTCGCCGCCGACCCGCGTGTCGACGCGACCGTGATCCAGACGGTCGGCACGAAGGGCTGGGACGGCTTCGCGGTCGCGCTCGTCGGCTGACCTGCCGGCCTTGCCACCGGCGCGGCGCCGGGAGATGATCGCGGTGCGGATGCACCATCCTGCGGCTGCCGAGCGCAGCCCCGAGCAAGGAGGCGGCCCTGGCTTTCATGGTTCTTCATCTCGAGACCGAGGACTTCGACACCTGGAAGCCGTTCTTCGACGCGGATCCGGTGGGCCGCGAGCGGACCGGCAAGGGGCACGTGATGCTGCGCGGCGCGGACAACCCGAACGAGGTCTTCATCCGGGTCGAGTTCGGCTCGGTCGACGACGCGCGCGAGTTCCGCGACCGCCTGGTCGCGTCGGGCGCACTCGACAGGGCCACCACGGTGAAGACGCCGCCGACGGTCGTCGAGCAGGTCGAGAACGTCACGTACTAGCGCCTACGCGCCCAGCGCGGCCATCCGCTCCTGAAGCTGGCGGGCGAAGCGCTCGATCCCCGCGACCGCGTGCGCCGCGTCGACGGGCTGGCCGGCGCTCTTCGACGGCGCCCAGCCCGAGTTGAGGATCGGGCTCAGCCTCTCGAGGAGCTGCACGAGCTGCGTGACGTCCAGCCGCGCGAGCATCTCCTCGGGCCACGTCCCGGCCTTGTCGGCCGCGACCTCCTCCGCCAGCTGCTCGAGCAGCTTCGCGGCGCCGCAGCCGTCGACCTCCTTCGCGATCGCCCGGAGCTCGTCGATCAGCTTCGGGTCGTTCACGTTCGGCGCCGCGCTCGCCGGCGGGGGGCTTCCGTTCGCGCCGCGCAGGGAGGCGGGCAGCGCCGCCGGGATCGGAGTCCGCGACCTCCCCTTGCCGGGATCGGCCGCCGCCGGGTCGGGCAGCTTGACCGCGGCGAGGAGCTTCGTGAGGTTCGCCTGGGCGAGGCCGGACGCGAGCGAGAGCTGCTGCGCCATCTGCGCGAGCGCCGCCTCGAGCGCCTTCTGGTCGCCGATCGTGCCGGGCCGGCTCCAGTCGTGCTTCTGGATCTCGGCGACCTGCGCCTGGCCCGGAAGGCACTTCAGGAGCTGCTCGATGAGGCCGAGCGCCTGGGTGGCGGCCGGCGGGGGTGGGGTTGGCTTGGCTGAGTCGTGTGCCATCGATCCTCCTCAGAAGCAGCTCGGTGGGGTTGTCTCTGCCGCGGTGAGGTTCACCGAACAGCAGAGCTGCTCGGCCTGCTGGACGGCCAGGTGGTAGTCATCGAGCGCGTGAGCGAAGGCGAGGTCCGTGGTGTCGAGGTCGCGGCTCGCCGTCGCGACCGCCGCCGCCTCGGCGAGGACGACGACGAGCATCACGACCGCGAACGCGAGCGCGATCGCAACCGCGATCCAGTACCAGAGCACGGTCACCTGCACCGCGGCCTCGATCGCGAGTGCCGCCAGCACGGCCAGGGCGCCCGTGAGGAGGGCGACGATCGCGGTCAGCTCGCCGTTCAGTTGCGCGGCCGCCCCGATCGCGGCTCCGATGGGCGCGGCGACGACACCGGCGATCGCCGCGGCGAGCGCGTCGAGCGCGGTGAAGGCGGCGTGCGGGACCGCCGCGCCCTGATGCGCAGCCGGAATGGCCACGCCCGGTGCGATCACGAGGAGCGCGATCAGCCCGCCGTACGCGCCGACGCAGACGGCGACCGCTGCCGCGAGGCCCGTGTTGAAGCCGGCCAGGCGGTCGCGGGCCTCCCGCGCCGCCGCACAGGCGCGATCGGCCCTCTGGATCGGCCCGTTCTCGGCGGTGATCGCGTCCCGCGCGGCGTTGCAGAACGCCCATCCGGCCGGCGTGGTCGGCCCCGCGCCGGGGCCCGTGCAGTTCGGGAGGTCCATCGCTGAGAAGTCGACGCACCGGACGGTCACCGTCCACGAGCGCTCCCCGCCGTTGTCGGCCGGCCCGTTGTCGGGCGGCCGGTTCACGGCGAGGAAGAGGCGCTTGAAGTACGCCGCGTCGCTCATCGCGGCCGCGGCGTCGCCCCCGTGCGCGAGCAGCGCGTCGTCGGAGAGCTCGCCCGTCAGCGTCCTCGGCCCCCTCCCGACGAAGAACCAGTCGAGCGCGGCCGGGTCGGTCGGATAGTCGTCCCCCTCGACGAGCGCTCCGACCAGCCCGTACCGGGGGAAGGTCGGCCCCGGCCGGAGGAACGACGAGTCCGCGCCGAAGTTCGGCCAGCCGTCCGGATCGGTGTCGCCGGTGAGCCAGACGCCGGACCAGATCGTGCCGACGGCCGTGACAGTCAGCTGGCTGTTGGGCTTGAAGAATCGCGTGGGGACGGCGGTCGGAAGCGACGTCCACGCCGCGCCGACGTTGGTCGGGTCGAAGGGCCGGACGCCGAGCCGGAGTCCGCTCGGCTCGATGTCGTGCAGGTAGGGGCCGACCTGGACCGTGATCCCGTGCGGCCCGAACAGCTCTGTTGCCATCTTTCACCTCCGCGGAATGAGCCGCGAAGATAAACCAGGGCGGCAGAAGTCAGCGGCCCGGCGGGCCGACGAGGATCTTCGCCGGGACGCTCGGCCGCCCCAGCTCGTCGATCGCCCAGATCTCGAGGCACTCGCGCTGCGACGGCGCGCGGAAGGTGATGTGCTGGCGCAGGCCGGCAGCGACGTTCCAGCGGAAGAAGGGCTGCGGCGGCGTGTCCGGGTTCGCGGTGCACGCGGGCGCGGGGCCCGACACGGCGAACGACGCATTGTGCTTCCACTCGGGCGGTGCGACGAACGCGGGGATCGCCGGCCCGGCCGGCCGGGTGAAGGTGAGTGTCAGGACGTTCCCGGTCGCGTCGTCGGAGGCGGTGAACCCGGTCGGCGAGCCGATCGCCGGATAGAGCGGACAGAGCTCCGGCTCGGTCGGCGGTCGCGGGTGCCCGCCGTAGACGGCCGCCACGCCGGCGACGTCGTCGGGCTCGAGCAGCCGGCAGCGCCAGTCCCACAGGATTTGGGGCTTGCACTCGGCGCCCCCGTGCATGCTCCCGACCGAGTTCATCGTCGCGCAGTAGCGGTCCTCGTGGACGAGCCCGAGCACGTGCCCGAGCTCGTGCGCGACCACGCGAACCGCCCAGTACGGGTTGCACGCGTGCGTGATCCCGTGCGCCGGGAAGATCACGACGCGGGCGTCCCGGGCGTAGCCCACGCTCGCGTGCCCCTCCGAGCAGTACACCTTCCGGCTGTCGTCCTCGATCACGAGCTTCGCCCGCGACCGCGGGACGGCGACGAAGCGGACGTCCGCGCCGCTCTCGTTCCACGCGCGGACGGCGGTCGCCACCGCCCAGCCCTGGTCGGAGGCGGCGTTGAAGTACGGGACGACGCCGCCCGGCCACTTGACGCCGTTGAAGTCGTAGGCGGCGACCGGCGTCACCGCGCCCGCCGCGACAGCGAGGGCGAGTGCGCACAGCACCACGATCCGCCCCGGCCGCATGCGGCTCACCGTACTGTCTCGTCGCGGCGGTGTCGCCGGCCCGCCGCGCTAACGGGTTAAGAGGTAAGAGGGACAAGCAAGCCCCCAACCATCGCGCACAGCGTTCGGACGGGCTGCTACTCCCAAACCGCTATCCGCTTCGCGTCTCGCGCCGGCCGCATCGGCGGCGCACGCATGATTGTGGCCGCAGAGCCGCTAGGGGAGTTCGGCAACGGCTGCGGGCCTCTCGGCGGACGGCGATCCCCGTAACGCATGAAGACGCGCCGTGACGCCACGGCTCTGACGGCGCTCTCAGGTGCTTGACAGTTACGCGCCTGGGGTTCAGGATCGAAGGTCTTGATGCGAGCCGGGAGGACTGCGGTGATCGAGGTACCGGTCCGTTGAAGTCGCTTATCGCGCGCGTGTTCTCGTCGCGTCTGTCGACTGCGGTTGCCGCCAGCATCCTGACGGCCATCGTCGCCGGGACCGTCGGTACCGCGATCGCGACCATACCGAGCACGCCCGATGCCGTGATCACCGGTTGTTACTCGAACAACAACGGCAGTCTGCGCGTGATCGACAAGCAGGCCGGCGATGCGTGCAGGAACAACGAGCTCGAGGTCAGCTGGAACCAGAAGGGCGTCAAGGGTGACCCGGGCGCGACGGGTCCGACAGGCCCGACGGGCGTCACGGGTGCGACGGGGTCTCAGGGCGCGACGGGTCCGACCGGCGCGCCGGGAGGCACCGGGGCGACGGGCTCTCAGGGCGCGACTGGTCAGACGGGTAGCACCGGGGCGACGGGCTCTCAGGGCGCGACGGGTCAGACAGGCCCGACGGGAGGCACCGGGGCGACGGGCTCTCAGGGCGCGACTGGTCAGACGGGTAGCACCGGGGCGACGGGCTCTCAGGGCGCGACGGGTCCGACAGGCCCGACGGGCGCCACCGGCTCTCAGGGCGTGACGGGCCCGACGGGCGCCACAGGCGCGACAGGGTCTCAG
Source organism: uncultured Actinomycetes bacterium (assembly GCA_963729135.1). Taxonomy (GTDB): domain Bacteria; phylum Actinomycetota; class Thermoleophilia; order Gaiellales; family Gaiellaceae; genus PALSA-600. Next base: position 215,551 of record CAVSMT010000003.1, on the reverse strand, counting down.
GGCGCGACGGGTCTGACAGGCCCTAAGGGCGACACGGGCGCGGACGGGCCGCCTGGCGGCCCGACCGTGATCTCGGGCGCCGTGACCTTCGTCGACCCGGCCGACACCGCAGGCTTCATCGGCATCGGCGGCGAGCAGAGCGTCGCCTCGACCGTCCTTGTCGCGGGTTCCCAGACTCCGGCCGCCGGAACGATCTCCGGGTTCCGGGGGCACCTGACGTCCCCGGCCGCCGGCACCGTCGTCTTCACGCTCTACGTGAACGGCGCCGCGACGAGCGTCACCTGCTCGGTGGTCGCGGACACGGTCGCCTGCCTCGACGGCACCCACACGGTCGCGGTCGCCGCGGGCGACACGATCGCCGTCGGGATCACCAACGCGTCCGGCCTGCTGCGTCATGCCGGCTGGTCGGCGAAGCTCGCGACGACGTAGATGGAGGAGCCGATCGAGAGCCACGGGCTGACTCGCCGCGGACTGATCAAGGTCGGTGCCGTGGCCGCGCTCGCGTTCGGAGCGGGCGGCGCGGGACGCGCGCTTGCCGGCGCCGCGGGCGTTGCCGGCACGGCCGGCGTGGGCGCCGCGGCGTCCGGGCTCCGCAAGCCGCGAGGAGGGGCCGCGTACCTCCACCGTGAGACCTACGTCCCGTTCGTCGGCAGCGATTTCCGCGTGCACCGTCCGGGAGCCGGCCCGCTGCGGGTGAAGCTGATCGAGGCGCGGAAGCTGCCGAGCGTCGGCGAGGCGTTCTCCCTGCACTTCCACGCGCGTCGGGGAGCGGCGGTCGAGAGCGGGACGCACCGTCTCACGCACCCCGTCCTCGGTGAGCTTCGACCTCTTCATCGCCCCGGTCGGACGTGGCGTCAAGGGCCTGGAGCTCGAGGCAGTCATCAACCGGATCGCGATGTAGGAGGCCTCAATGGCTGAACCGTTTCTCGGCTCGATACTCCTGTTCGCCGGCAACTTCGCCCCGCAGGGCTGGGCCTTCTGCAACGGGCAGATCCTGCCGATCACCCAGAACACGGCGCTCTTCTCGCTGCTCGGGACGACGTACGGCGGCAACGGGACGAGCACGTTCGCGCTGCCCGACCTGCGCGGACGCGTGCCGATCCACTTCGGCCAAGGCCCGGGTCTCTCGAGCTATGTCGAGGGTCAGGTGGGCGGCGCCGAGAACGTCACGCTGATCGCGACCCAGATGCCCCAGCACCAGCACCTCCAGCCGGCCACGAACGGCGACGAGGGCACAAACCGGCCGAACGGCGCAGTGCCGGCAAGGGGCGGCGTCTACGCCGCCTCGAGCGACGGCTCGGCGCTCGCCCCGACCTCGGCCGCCGGGGGCAACCAGGCGCACGAGAACCTGCAGCCATACCTGGCCCTCAACTTCATCATTGCGCTCCAGGGCATCTTCCCCTCGCGGAACTGAGCCGGGCCAGGCTCGAGCGGCGGGCGGTCGTCGCCGCCGACGAGGCGTTCCTGCGCGAGGTCTTCGCGACGACGCGCCCTCATGTCGCCGGCTGGGACGAGGCGGCGCGTGAGACGTTCCTCGACCTGCAGTTCCGCGCTCAGCGGACCGGTGGGAGGAGCGCTTTCCGGACTCCGCGCACGAGCTGATCCTGCTCGACGGGCGGCCCGTCGGCCGGGCGTGGGTCGCGTGGCAGCAGGATGCGTGCGTCTTCGTCGACCTGACGCTGCTACCCGAGCACCGCCGCGGCGGGATCGGCACACAGGTCACGTGCGAGGTCTTCGCCGAGGCCGACCGCAGGGGCGTGCCGGTGCGGGCCACCGTCGAGCGGACGAACGGGCCGTCGCTCGCGTTCAGCGCGGGACTCGGGTTCGTTGTCGTCGGCGGGGATCCGATCTACGCGTCGATCGAGCGGCCGGTCAGCGGGGATCGCCCGCCGCCAGCGTGCGGCTGACCCAGTCGTTCACGACGCAGTCGATCACGAGATGGACGCGCGGCTCCTCGCCGCCGTTCGCGACGCGGTGGCGGAGATTGAGGTCGAGGTACCAGCTCTCGCCGGGCAGCATCTCGACCGGGCGGCCCTCGAGCTCGAAGACGGCCGCGGGGTTCGTCTGCACGGGCACGTGGACGCGGACCTCGCCGTTGTCGTAGCCGAGGTTGTAGTCGGTGTGCTCGCGCACGCTCGCGCCGGGGCCGAGCCGCAGCAGGCGCACAGAGAGCTTCTCGCACTCGAACGCTGCGACGGCGGCGGCCAGCGCGGGGCAGCGCGCGAGGATCTCGGTGTCCTCCCACGAGCCTTGCGGGTTCGGGTCGGGGTAGAGCTGCCGGGTGGCGCCGCCGACGGAGCGGAGCGCGACTCCGCTCCAGTCGCCCTCGTAGTAGCTCGTGTTGAAGTGGGGGATCCAGTCCTCCGGCCGCAGCGCCGCGACGTCGCCCTGAAGCCCGAGCGGGTCGAACCGCAGCGGCAGGCGGATGCAGCTCAGCACGCGAGCAGCTCCTCGTAGAGCGGCCGCACCCAGCGATCGGCCGCCTCGCGCAGTTCGGGCGACGCCGCCCGCTCCTTGGCCTCGCCGTCAGCCGCGAAGAAGAGGCTCGGGTTCTTCGCATCGAAGGCGGTCAACTCGTCCATCCGCGCGCGCTCGGCCGCGTCGCAGTCGAGTCCGAACGCGCCGAGGATGCGGTCGTACACGGCTCCGGGCAGCTCGCCGTAGTCGACGAAGAGCGCCTGCGCATCGCGATGCTCGAGCGCGGACCCGTAGATGGCGGCGAGGACGCGGGCGCAGTACTCCTCGGGCGGCATCCGCACGATCGACTCCGCGTCGAGCCCGAACAGCGCCGGGTCGATCGCGCCAGGGACCATGTGGGCGCCCCGCTGCCGGAAGTGCGAGGCCAGCACCTGCACCGGCTCGCGGAACAGGAACACCCACGGCACGTCCGGGAAGGCGCGCCGCACGGTGCCGAGACCGCGCGCGCTCCAGGCGTCGAGCTTGAGCACGAACGCCCGCTCGTCGCCCCGGCGGCGGCGCCCGAGCGCCGACACCATCGAGCGCAGCCACCTGACCCTGTCGGCCTCGGCGGCGTCCGCGCGCAGGACGTCGTCGACGGGAAGCGGCTCCGAGAGGACGAGGAACTGCGGCACGGAGGCGAGCATCGCCGAGACGAGCGTCGACCCGCAACGCGAACCGTGGAACACGAATCCGCTCGGCTCCAACCCCGGCTCGAGCGCGTCGAGCGCGTCGATCGGAGTCTCGCGCCGGAAGAGGAGGCTGAAGGGCGTCCGGAGAGCGCGATCGACCGTCTGCGTGAAGACGGGATCGGTGAACGCGATCCCGTCCGTCCAGCACCACTCGACGACCGGCCCGTCGCGGCTGTGCACACGAATTGGCGTCCAGCCGTCGAGGGACGACGGCGGCGGGCTCAGACCCATCGCTCGCGCCACGAGCGCAGGGACTCGTGGCGGGCGACCATCACGGCCTCCTCAGTGATCTCGATCCCGTGCCGGGTCGCCGCCTCGACAGCCGCACGGACGAAGCCGGGCCAGTCCGGGATCGAGCGGAGCTCCGCCTGAAGCTCAGGATCCGCCATGACAACACGGCGAAGGCGCTCGAACTGGTCGCTCGACCCCACCTGCCTATGATCGCCCGACGGTAGCTTCCAGTGCAATCGGGCGCAGGACGGCCCGGGTTCCGGAATGTGGCCTACTTAGCCGCGGCATTCGTGAATCCTTGGCTTCAGCCAGTTCCCGGGGCGAGACCGTTTGGTTGCCCACCGAGAAGGGCGCGGACGGTCAACCACAATCCCGTCAGGACGCAGGCAAGCGCTACGAGTCGCGAGTAGCATTCCGTCGCCTTCGGTAGGCAGCACCGCGACAGGCGCTAGAGCAGTACGTGGCGCGGGCCGCGGCAGGCGGGTCGCCGCAGACGGGGCATGTCCGCTCGGGGTGGTTGTTGAAGGTAGCGGCTGCAGGCGATGAGGTCGTCGCGTTCGGGCTTCTCCTCCGCGAGGCGACCGAGTTCTTCGCGCGCGTGGGTGCTGGCGCTGCGGAGTAGGAGCGTCCGGCTGCGGGGCGAGGGCTGCACCTTTCCCCGTCGGATGCGCTTGATGGTGGTCGCGTCGAGCCCGGTTTCTCGCACGAGCCGGGCGACGGGAAGCTCGACGAGGATGGGCGGGAGGAGGCGGTTCCACGGGTCGCGGCGGGTGTCGACGTACTCGGTGAGGACCTCGTCTTGGTCGCCGATGAGTCCGGCCTGGATCTCGTCGAGCAGGTTCGACTCTTTGCCGATGTGCGCGATCGTTAGCGCTTCGACCCGGCGCGGGGTGAGGAGTCCGATCGTGAGGCGTGTGCAGGGTCTTCCGTCGGGCCCGAGGGATTTCGGCTCGGGGTTGACGCGATAGGCGTCGAGGACGTCGCGGTAGCTCTTCACGCCGACAACGGCGGCGGGGAGTGGGCGGCCGCCTCGGGCGAGGCGTGTCTCGGTGGAGATCGCGTAGGCGGAGCCGGCCGGATCGTGCACGTTGCGCCACTCCAGCCGCGCCCACGTGCGTGGGTCAGCGCCGGAGGGGGCGATCAGCGCGAAGCGTTTCGGGTCTCGGCGAGACGGGTGTCCTCCCGGGGCGACGTGGGCGACGAGGAGGAAGTTGGCGGGCTTGATCTGCTCCTGGTACGGCTTGCCGTGGTTCAGGGTGGCGAAGGGCTTGAGCAGGCGGGGGTGGGAGGCGGTGAACCGCGTGGGAGCCGGGCGGTCGAGCCAGCTGGGCTCGGTGGCCGGTAGCCCGAGACCGTCCTCGCGGATGATGAGCCGCCAGATTTCGTCGACCCAGTCACGCCCGTCTTGGTCAGGGTCGAGTGGGTCGAGGTAGAAGGCGCCGAGGGCGTGCTCGCTCCGTTTCACGAGTTCGGGTTCACCGGCGGGGTCGACGGTGTAAAGGACGTAGCGCTTGGCGCTGATTGCGTAGCAGTGCAACTGCCGCCGCTCGCCGGTCTGCGGGTCGCGGTTCTCGGGTTCGAGCTCGAGGATCGAGGGGACGAGCGCGGTGTCGTATGGGTTGAGGGCTGCGAAGCGGCCGATAATCTCGTCGACCTGCGCCCAAGAGAGGGCTCGGACGCAGTGGCGCCCGTTTTCGCCCCGCTCGGGGCCGCCGGGGCACGAGATGAGTCCGCCGTGCTCGGTTGCGACAATCGCGGCGCTGTCGGTGTCGCAGAACGCCCAGGTGCCGTCGCGGTTGCCGACGAGTTGCTCGAGAAGTGTGACCATGAGCCTCGCACCGCCGGTGATGAGCGCCGCGTGTGGGGGGAAGAAGTACTCGCCCGGCTCCTCGATCGCATTTGTTTGGCTCTCGAAGAGATCGAGCCCGTGCATGTCGCCGGGACTGGGCTGCGGAGTGGGTTCGTGGCGGTTGAGCTCGACGTGGATGCCGTAGGCGGCCGAGTTCGCGACATCTTTGAGCGCAGCTGCCGTACGGAGTGAGTCGTCGACGTCCGCGTGCTCGTGCCGGCGCCGCTCCTCGACCAAGACGCGGTAGAGGTCCTCGCGCTGCGGGCTGACCAGGCGCGAGCCGCGGATGCGGAGCCTGCGAAGACGCCGGCCGCCCCTGGCGGGGACGAGGCGGAGCGTGCGGAGGATCTTCAGCGGCCGTCCTCGTTGGAGGGTGGCGGCGAGAACGTCGGGGAGCGTGTACCAGACGGTTCCTTGCTGGTGAGAGGGTTGACGCCGATCCCATACGCGCCTCCGCGGGCGTACCGTGCGCGTACCGGCAGCGGATCCCCGTCGGGTTCGATCAGGGCAAACCCGGACAGTCGTGGCCACAACGCTGGATCGAACGCGTCCTCGCGGGAGAGTCCCCTCAGCCACGCTTCTGTCTCGGCCGGGTCGTTCTCGACCACGTCCACCTCGCTGCCGGCGTGGAACTGCCACATCCCCATCGGCGCGCAGATGGTCGGGTACATGGAGGCGAAGTCGAGGTAGACGACCGGGACCGGCACTCGGCGGATGCGGCCCTCGGCGCGGCCGCCGTAGTAGGCGACCATTGCGTAGCCGAGCACGTCAGGCGGAAAGTCCGGCTGGCGGCTGAGGAGCGGCTCGATCCTTGCCTCACGCAGGTACGCCTTCGCGAGCGACGCCGACGAGTACGCCCGCGTCGGCGCGAGCGCCAGTCCCCAGCGCTCGTACTCGCCGGCGAGAGCCTGATAGAGGGCCGTGGTGGCCTCGACGTCGGCGCGGCAGTAGTCGACGTGGGCAGTTGTGACCGTTCCGTGCCCGAGTTTCTGCTTGTGGAACTCGACGCCGAAGCGTGAGCAGGCCGACTCGAGCGAGTGAGATTCCCCCGTGAGCGCGCTCGTAAGCGTGCGCAAGTCGAGGAAGCCGCCGCCGCCGCGCCGTGCCGGGTTCGGGCCGCGCCGGGCGTTTGCGGGTTGAATCCGGGCGCGGAGGGAGTCGAGCGGGCCGATCAGCACCCGCGGCCGGAAGCGGTCCTTCGCACTTCTGACCGTGCTCGTCCTCGTACTCGGCGAGCCTCAACGAGAACCCAGCCTCAAAACCACGGGTGCGGGGCTGCCCCCAGCCGGTCGCGATCCGCGTCAAGTCGAAGGGAGCGTTGAACGCGATCACCGTCGCCTGGCGTTCAAGCGCAGGCAGGAAGACGTCGTCGACGAACTGCGCCCGGGTTCGCAGCCGCAGGTCGGGCCGGGGCTCGAGCAGGCCGACCGGCTCCCGGGCGGTCGCCGCAGGGTGGGTCTGGCAGTAGCCGTTGAGGAGCGCGACCGCGGCCGGATCCCGCTCGGCGAGCTCGTCCGCGTGGAACAGCCCCTCCTCGAGGCAGAACAGCTGCGGCCCGTCCGGATCCCAGCGCAGGGTGTAGGACCGGTAGCTGCCAAACAGCAGCCGCTGCGTCGCGTCGACGGTGGTCTCGCAGTCGAAGACGAGCACGAACAGCGGATGCCGGGCGGACTCCGACCGCCGCCCGGCGCCGGCGGCGCGAGCCCGCGGGCGGCATAGGCTGGGCGGCTTGGTTCGCCGCGTCCGGCGGACGGGGGACGGCGAAAGCCCGCACTGCCACCGGCGGCAGGTCGCCGCTCAAGTCGGCACCGCCTCTGCGGCGAACCGGGCGAGCACAGCCGCGACCTCTTCGCGACCCTCCGCCGCACCCAACCCGCTCAGGAGGGTCAGGACGGGCTGCTCGACTGCGCACGGACGCCGGATGGCTACGCGAAGGCGTCCGAGCTGAGGCTCGCTGGGTGCGACCGGGTCGAGGGCGCACAAGGCGGCGCCGAACTCGTCCAGCACTTCGAGTGTCGACGCGAGCACGCTCTCGAGGTCGGGCGGAAACGGCCCGTGATGGAGGTGCGCGGCGGCGGCGGCAGGGATGCTCGCCCCCGCCTCACCGAGCCGCTGGAGGAACTCGTGCTGGCGCGGGTCGTCGGCGAGCAACCCGACCGCTGCCGACGCGATCAGATTGATGATCGTCGCGAGCTGCCCGCCCGGGTTGGCGGAACACGCCGCCGGCGGGAGCGCCCACTCAGCACGCTGCGCCCGGGGGGAAGGGCGCGGCTGACCGGCTGCGAACCGAACCGCCGCTCCTCCACCGGCACCATCGCGAGCACCAGACGGCGGCAGCCGTAGCCCATCCGCTCCACCACCCGTGCCCGTTCCGGCCCGAGAGTGCCGACCGATCGGGTCGCCTCGGCGAACACCGTGACCAGGCCCGCGATTACCGCGTAGAGGATCTCAGCCGGGGTCAGTTCGCGGTTGTGGCTGAGTGGAACGCCGCTCAGACGCAGCCGCTCGTCCAGCGCGGCATGGTGACCCTCGCACGTGTCGAGCTTCAGGCCCGGGAGATTGATCCGGCCCGCCGGATGGTGCGCGGCCGCCGCCGGGCGCCCGCAGATTCCGCACAACCTCCTTGTAGGCCCGCTGTCCATCACGCAGCAAGGTCGTAGATGTGTCGACGTCGAGTTCCCCTCGGCGCGCCCACTCCTCGATCGCGTCCGGGTCGGTCTCCAACGGGATCCCCGCGACCGTCCGCCCATCCAGCCGCCGCAACGGCCCTTCGTCGCCCGTTCGCACGTACTGCTGAACCGCAGACCAGTGCTCCCCCAGAAGCGACGCTACCCGGCTGCCACGCACCGCCACCTCATGCTTAACCCCTTGCGGGCCGAGCACCGTCATCACCCGCAAAAGACGATCGGCGGGCCTCGCGACGTAGCGGCCGTGCTCCCGTCCGAGCGCCGACCCCGCGTGTCGCAACACCGCCGCCGGGGTCGTCCCCGCCCGCTCCGCCGCCTGCCGAAGCGAGAGACGTTCGCCACGCATGTACGTCAACGCGTCGAGCGCCGCTCGCAGCGCCTCCCGCTCCTCAGGGTGCAGCCGGCGAAGGTCGCCGCGACTTGTGCCCTTCCGGGGCGAGCGGTGCTGCTCGGCCCAGGCGCGAAACCCCAACATGCGGCAACGTATTCAGCAGCGGCTTGCTCGCGAGGAAGGCTTCACTCTCATCGAGCTGCTCGTCGTCATCGTCATCATCGGCATCCTGCTCGCGATCGCGGTGCCGTCCTACCTCGGCTTCAAGGACCGCGCCAACAACCGCGCGGCCCAGGCTGACCTGCGCGCCGCGCTTCCGTCCGCCGAGGCGTTCTTCTCGGACAACGGCACCTACAGCACCACGGCGTCCACCACCCCGCCGACCCCGGCGTTCGACACGACTGCGCTCAAGGCGATCGACTCGGGCTTCTCGTCCGCCATCACCGGCGCCTCGGGAGGGGCTAGCAGCTACTGCCTCACGGCACCGTCGGCAACAAGGCCTGGAGCGTCAAGGGTCCGGGTGCGACCTGGTACACGACGAACAACTGCTCCGGCACCGCGGTCACTCCATAGCGACCTGACATCTCGCATCGGGAGTCACCGAACCGTCACTCGACGGGAGGGGCGTGGGCAACCGCGCCCCTCCCGTCGCGGGCTCACATGGGTCTGCGGAAGGGCGCTGGCCCGAAAGAACTCCGAGCTTCTTCACGGACCCGTAGTAACTACCCCGCCAATGGCGGGGCGAGGCGACGTCTGCGTAGTGCCAGCCGCGTAGTGGCCGCACTTGGCGGCTGCGATCTTGGAATGGCCGTCGTGCCCGGTGACCACGAGGCGCCCAACGATGAGGTGCCCAGGGCTCTCGGCCCAGGGCGACAGGAAGGTGAGAGCGAAAGCGCCCACGATCGAGACGCCTCAAGCGATCTCTCCGCGGGTTAACGGCACCCGCCGGAGACAGTGGGATCGAGCTGCCCTCCGCCGTGCGTGCACGACGGAGACTCCCGCGTGATCCGCAGCCTCGCCGCAAGACGGCTCAGCGCTTCGCAACGGCCGTGCGTTGGCCTCGTACGAACTGCTCGAACGCGGAACTGCGCGTGCATGAGTGCCCGCAGACACTCGTCTTCGGCGTCGGGCTCGGGCGAGCGGAAGCTGCGGCGACCGTCGCACCGGCTCGCCCTGGGGCAAGCGAGCCCCCCCGGGGCCCCCTCACGTCTGGGCGGGGGAACATTTCCGGCAGCAAGCGTTCAGCTGCCTGGGCGATGGTTGGGGGCTTGCTCACTCCTCCTATCTCTTAACCCCCCGCCGCGCTAACAGCGCCGTAACGGCCGCGCCTTACACTTGTGCGATGGCGGAGGAGACGACCGACGTCGCGGCGCTCTTCGCGCGGTTGAAGGAGGAGGTGCGCGCCGCTGGGCCGCGGCGGGCCGACGTCACGCCGGCGCAGGTGCGGCTCTCGGCGCGCGACCAGGCCGAGCGGCTCTGGGCCGTCTCGGCCGAGCGGCCGATCGCCGGCAAGCTCGGGCCGGTGAAGTCGTCGCTGCGGCGGCTGATGCGCTGGTACGTCGAGCCGGCGTTCGCCGACCAGCGCGCGTTCAACGACGCGGTGCTGAAGCTCGTCGACGACCTCGACGAGCGGGTCGCCCGGCTCGAACGAGCGATGACCATCGCTCGTCTGCCGGCCGCAGGTGCCGTTCGTGCGCGGCGGCGCCGAGCTGGTCGCCGACGAGCTCGTCGACGAGCTGCGCGCGCGCGGACACGAGGCCGAGACGGTCGCGATCCCGTTCAAGTGGTATCCCGGGCACGCGCGTCCTCGACCAGGCGTTCCTCTGGCGGCTGCTCGACCTGACCGAGGCCGACGGCCGGCCGATCGACCGCGTGATCGCGACGAAGTTCCCGGCCTACTGCGTCCGCCACCCGAACAAGGTCGTGTGGGTGCTGCACCAGTTCCGGCAGGCGTACGACTACGACCGCACCGAGCTCGGCCAGTTCTCGGAGTCGCCGGAGGACCGCGCGACGCGCGCGCGCCGTCGAGCGGCTCGACCGGGTCGCGCTCGGCGAGGCGCGCCACGTGTTCGCGACCTCGCGCAACGTCGCCGACCGGCTGCGGCGCTCGACCGGCATCGAGGCCGAGCTGCTCCCGCACCCGCCGCAGGCGCTCGCCGTACCGCACCGCCGAGCCCGAGCAGTACGTCCTCTCGGTCAACCGGCTCGACCGCGCGAAGCGGATCGACCTGCTGATCGAGGCCGCGAAGCTCGACCCCTCGCTGCGGGTCGTCGATCACCGGCGAGGGCCCGGACCGCGAGCGGCTCGAGCGGCTCGCCGGCGGCGCTGAACGGCCGCATCGAGTTCACCGGCCGCGTCGACGACGAGCGGCTCGCCGACCTCTACGCGCGCTGCCTCGCCGTCTACTACGCGCCGGTCGACGAGGACTTCGGGATGGTGCCGTACGAGGCGTTCCTCTCCGAGAAGCCGGTCGTGACGACGACCGACGCCGGGCGGCCCGCTCGAGGTCGTCCGCGACCGCGAGACCGGGCTCGTCGTCGCGCCCGAGCCGGCCGCAGCTCGCGCGGGCGTGCGCGTACCTCGCCGCGCACGGCGACGAGGCGCAGGCGCTGGGGCCGCGCCGGGCAAGGCCGTCGCCGAGCGCGTGACCTGGGACGCGCTGCATCGACGCGCCTGCTCTCGTGAAGGTCGCCTACTACTCGCCGATGCCGCCGTCGCGGTCCGGGATCGCCGACTACTCGGCGCTGCTCCTGCCGGCGCTGCGCGAGCGCGTCGAGGAGGTCGTCGTCGCGCGAGCCGGGCGAGCGGCGGCCCGCACGCGGACGTCGTCGCTCTACCACATCGGCAACGACCCCGACGCGCACGGCTGGATCGTCGACGCGCTGCGGGAGCAGCCGGGCGTCGTCGTGCTGCACGAGTTCGTCCTCCACCACCTGATCGCGGGGATCACGCTCGGCCGCGGCGACGCCGCGGCCTACCTCGACGCGATGGAGCGCGAGCTCGGCGTCGCTCGGGCGGCTGCTCGCGCTCGGCGTGCTCGACAACCTGCTGCCGCTCGCTCTGGGAGACGCAGCCGGAGCGGTTCCCGCTCGCCGGGACGGTGCTCGACCTCGCGACCGGGCGTGATCGTCCACTCGCGCGTACGTCGAGCGACCGGGTGCGCGAGGCGGGCTACGAGCGGGCCGCTCTGGCGCGTCCCGCACCCGGCCTGGCCGGCGAGCGCCGGTCGCGCCCGCCGACGACGTCGGCGGCGACCCGCTGATCGGCTGCTTCGGCAACCTGAACGTGAACAAGCGGATCCCGCAGCTGCTCGAGGCGTTCGCGCTGCTGCGCGAGCGGCGGCCGGGCGCGCGGCTGCTGCTCGTCGGCGCGCGGCGCCGAGCGCTTCGACCTCGACCGGCGGCTCGAGCGGCTCGGCCTCGGCGAGTCGCTCGATCCGCGAGGACTACGTGCCGGAGGAGCGGCTCTGGTCGCTGATGGCGGCCTGCGACGTGCTCGTCAACCTCCGCTCGCCGACGATGGGCGAGACGTCGGGCGCGGCGATCCGCGGCGCTCGGGCTCGGCAAGCCGATGCTCGTCTCCGACGTCGGCTGGTTCGCGGAGCTGCCCGACGGCGTCGCGCTGAAGATTCCGGTCGACGAGTACGAGGTGGCGACGATCGCGGGCGCGCTCGAGCTCGCGGCCGACCACGCGGAGGCGCTCGGCGCGGCGGCGCGCGACGTACGTCGCGCGCGAGCACGACCTCGGCCGCGCGGCCGACGGCTACGCGCGCGCGCTCGAGGCAGGCGGCGGGCGGCGACGCGGTCGGCGACGCGGTGCTGCTGGCGGATCGCCGAGGCCGCCGCCGAGGTCGGGCTCGACGACGTCGGCGAGCTCGCCCGCGCCGCGAGCCGGGCGTCGCGAGGCACGGAACGTCGCATCGTGCGACGGCTCGACGCGTGAGACGCGTCGCGCACAGCTCCGGTCGCGCTCGGCCGGCGCGCCGGCTGCCGTGCCCGGCGCTGGGACGTGGCTCGAGGGACGTGAGCGCTCGTCGCCTCCGTGCTCGCGTCCGCGTGGTCGCTCGCGGGATCGTCGTCGTCTCCGCCGCGCGGGCTCGGGCACCGGATGGTCGCGCCGTGGATCATGATCGACGAGCTCGTCTACTCCGAGCTCGCGAAGTCGTTCGCGGCGCACGGGCAGTTCCTGCTCCGCGGCGTCCCGAGCCACGGCTACGGCTTCGTCTACCCGGTCGTGATCGCGCCGGCCTACCGGCTGTTCGCGTCGTTCCGGACGCGTACGCGGCGGTGAAGGCGATCAACGCGGTCGTGATGTCGCTCGCCGCGGTGCCCGCGTACTTGCTCGCCCGGCGGGTGCTCCGGCCGGGGCTCGCGCTCGTCGTCGCGGCGCTCACGGTCGCCGTCCCGTCGATGCTCTTCACCGGCATGGTGATGACGGAGAACGTCTTCTACCCGCTCTTCCTGCTCGCCGCGCTCGCGCTCGTGACCGACGCTCGAGCGGCCGACGCCGGCGCGGCAGGTGCTCCTCCTCGGCGCCTGCGCGCTCGCCTTCCTCGCGCGCGCAGCAGGCGGTCGCGCTCGTCGCCGGCCGCCGCGACCGCGCCGATCCTGCTCACGCTGATCGAGCGCCGCGGCTCTGCGCGGCCTGCGGCCGTGCGCGACGCTCTACGGCATCCTCGCCGGCGGCGCCGTCGCTCGCCGTCCTCGACACGGTCGCCCGCGGCCGCTCGCTGCTACTCGCTGCTCGGCGCGTACCGGGCCGCGACGACCGAGCACTACTCGGTCGGCACCGTCCTCCACTACCTGCTCTGCCACGTCGCCGAGCTCGACCTCTACGTCGGCGTCATCCCGTTCGCCGCGCTGCTCGCGCTCTGGCTCGCGCCGCGGAGCGTCGACCCGGCCGCGCGCGCGTTCGCCGCGGCGCTCGCTCGCGCTCGTCGCGTGGCTCGTGCTCGAGGTCGCGGCGTTCGCGTCGCAGCAGTCCGAGCGGATCGAGGAGCGGAACATGTTCTACGTCGCGCCGCTCGCGCTGATCCCGCTGCTCGGGCTCGCGACCGACGGCGTGGTGACGAAGCGCCGTCCGGTCCGCTCTACGCTGCCGCCGCAATCGCGGCCGTGCTGCCGGTCTTCATCCCGTACACGCGCTTCATCACCACGAGCGCCGTGTCGGACACGTTCGCGCTCCTGCCGTGGTGGTGGGTGCAGGACCACGGCGTCCAGCTCGACGCCCTCCGCTGGGTCGTGCTCGGCGCCGGGATCGTGGCCGCGTCGTTCTTCCTCCTCCTGCCGCGGGCGGCTCGCGCTCTTCCTCGCCGCGTTCGTCGGCGCGTACTTCGTCGCGACGACGTTCGTGGTCGAGAACGGGCGCCACGGGATCCACCAGGCGTCGCTCGGCTCGCTGTGGGCCGGCATCCGCGTCTCGCACCCCGACTGGATCGACCGCGCCGTCGGCCACACTGCTTCGGTCGACTACGTCTGGAGCGGCAGTCGCCCGCGAGTACTCGATCTGGGAGAACGAGTTCTTCAACCGCAGCCTGCGCCGGGTCTACAACCTCGCCGGGCCGTCGGCCGACCCGCTCCCGGAGATCGCGGCGGGCCGCCGCGCCGACGGCAAGCTCGTCGCGGACGGCGCGGTCGTCCGCTCGCAGTACGTGCTCGCGGACGGCTCGACCGAGATCCGCGGCGTGAAGGTCGCGAGCGACCCGGCGATCGGCCTCCAGCTCTACCGGGTCGACGGCCCGGTCGTGATCCTCAGCCACGTGAAGGGCCTCTACCCGAACGACACCTGGTCGGGCAAGCACGTCACGTACACGCGCGTCGACTGCACCGGCGGGCGGCTCGCGGTCACGCTCGCGAGCGACCCGGCGCTGTACCGCACCGACCAGCTCGTGACCGCGACGCGTGAACGGCGCGGTCGTCGGCGCGGCCCGGATCGCGCCGACGGCGCAGAAGACGCTGACCGTGCCGCTCGCGCCGCAGCCGGGTACCCGGCGCTGCGTCGTCCGCTTCACCGCCGCGCGGACGCGAGTGCCGGCGCGCGTCGTGCCCGGCTCGAAGGACCCGCGCCCGCTCGGCGCCCACTTCCTCTCGTTCGCGCACACGACGTGAGGATCGCCTTCGACGTCTCGCCGCTCTCGCACGAGCGGACGGGCGTGAACAACTACATCCTCGGCTCGCTGCGCGGGCTCGCCGAGGTGGCGCAGGAGCAGGGCGACGAGGTGGTCGCGTTCGCGCCGACCTCGCCGCGGGGCAAGCGCACGATCCCGGAGGTGCTGGCCGGCGTGCCGGTCGAGCTGCGGCTGGTCGCGCTGCCGGGCGCGCACGCGTGGCGGACGGCGTGGTCGCGGGTCGGCTGGCCGCCGGCCGAGCGCTGGCTCGGCACGTTCGACGTGCTCCATTTCAGCGACTGGATGTACCCGCCGCAGCGTCGGGGCGTCCGCGCGTCGATGATCCACGATCTCGTGCCGCTGCACTTTCCCGAGTGGGTGACGCCGCGGACGCGCTCGATGCACGGCGCACAAGTACCGGAACGCCGCGCTGACCTGCGACGTGATCTTCACGAACTCGGCGTTCACGGCCGGGGACGTGGCGACGACGCTCGAGCTTCCCGCGCGAGCGGCTCGTCGTCGCGCACCCGGGGATCGGCGACGGGTTCGCGGCGGACGGCGACGCCGCCGACCTCGGCGCGCCGTACGCGCTCACGGTCGCGACGCTCGAGCCGCGCAAGAACCTCGGCACGCTCGTCGACGCCTGGGCGCTGCTCGACGACACCGGGCTCGCGCTCGCGGTCGCCGGCGGCGAGGGCTGGGGCGAGCAGCCGCGGCTCGACCGGCCCGGCGTCGTGCGGCTCGGGCGCGTGACCGACGAGGAGCTCGCGCGGCTCTACCGCGGCGCCGCAGCGGTCGTGTACCCGTCGCGGTTCGAGGGCTTCGGGATGCCGATCACGGAGGCGATGGCATGCGGTGCGCCGGTCGTCGCGTCGGCGCACCCGTCGCTCGACGAGGCGTGCGGCGACGCGGCCGTCCGCGCCGACCCGGAGAGCGCGGAGGCGATCGCGGCCGGCGTGCGCGACGCGCTCGCGCGCGCCGACGAGCTGCGGGCGAAGGGCCTCGCCCACGCGGCGGGGTTCTCGTGGCGGCGGAACGGCGAGCTGCACCTCGAGGGGTACCGGCGATTCGCGTAGCCATCGACACGACGCCGCTCGTCCAGACCCGCGCCGGCACGGCGCGGTACGTCTCGGGCCTGCTCGACCACCTCGACGTCGAGGTGACGCGGCTGTCGTACCCGGCGACGTCGCGGGTGCGGAGCGTCGCCGCCGACGTGCTCTGGTACCCGCGGCTCGGCGCCGACGGCGCCGACGTCCTCCACTGCCCGAGCTTCCGCGGCCCGTTCTCGTCGCGGACGCCGCTCGTGGTGACGGTGCACGACCTCGCCGTGCTCCGACGGCCGGAGTGGTTCAACCGCTGGACGCGGACGTACTCGCGCCACGCCGTCCCGCGGGTCGTGCGCGCCGCGACGCGCGTGATCGCCGACTCGGAGTTCACGAAGGGCGAGCTCGTCGACCTCCTCGGCGTCGAGCCGGCGAAGATCGCGGTCCTGCCGATCCCGGTCGACGACGTGTTCGCGCCCGACGGCCCGCGTGCCGAGGGCGAGTACACGCTCGCAGTCGGGACGCTCGAGCCGCGGAAGAACTTCGCGCGCATCGCCGCTGCGGTCGACGGGGAGCTGCGCGTCGTCGGCAGCCGCGGCTGGGGCGGCGTCGAGCCGCCGCCGAACGTCGTCTGGCTCGGCGAGGTCGACGACGCGGAGCTCGCGCGGCAGTACCGCGGCGCGCGCTGCCTCGTCTACGCGTCGCTGTACGAGGGCTTCGGCCTGCCGGTCGCGGAGGCGCTCGCGTGCGGCTGCCCGATCGTGACGACGGCCGGGAGCGCGATGGCCGAGATCGCCGGGCCCGACGCGGCGTACGTCGACGCGCTCGACGTCGAGTCGATCCGCGACGGGATCGCGCGCGTCACCCGGCCCGAGCCCCGGCGCGGCGCGACGTGGCCGGAAGTCGCCGCGGCGACGCGCGCGATCTACGAGGAGGTCGCATGATCGTCCTGGACGCAGACGTGCTCGGACGGCAGCGCACCGGCGACGAGACGTACGTCACCGGCCTGCTCCGCGAATTGCCGCGCGTCGCGCCCGACCTCGAGCTCGCGGCGGTGACCCGGCACCCGGAGCTCGTGCCGCCGGGCATCGAGGCGATCGCGCTCCCGGCGCGCTCGCAGGAGCTGCGGATGGCTTGGTCGCTCCCGCGCCTGCTCCGGCGGCTCGCGCCCGAGCTCGCGCACTTCCAGCACGCGCTCCCGCTCGGCTACCGCGGCCGGTCGGTGCTGACCCTCCACGACCTGTCGTTCGAGCGCGACCCGGCGCTGATGGGTCGGCTCGACCGGCTTACGTTCGGGGTCGTCGTCCCCCGCTCGGCGCGGCGGGCGGACGCGATCCTCGCCGTCTCGGAGCGGACGAAGCGCGACGTGGTCGAGCTCTACGGCGTCCCTGCGGAGAAGGTGACCGTGACGCCGAACGCGGTCGATCCGGCGTTTTTCCCTGCTCAGGATGGCCCATGTGTACACATGCCCAGCTACCTCCTGTTCGTCGGCGCGATCCAGGAGCGGAAGGACCCGCTCGCCGCGCTCGAGGCCGCGGAAGCCGTGGGCCTGCCGCTCGTCGTGGCGGGCCCGGAGAAGGACGCCGCTCTCGCCGGCGTCCTCCGCGGGCGCGGCGCCGACCTGCGCGGCTACGTCTCGAAGGACGAGCTCGCCGACCTCTACCGCGCCGCCGCCGCGCTCCTCCTGCCGTCACGGTACGAGGGCTTCGGCCTGCCTGTGCTCGAGGCGATGGCAAGCGGGACGCCGGTGGTCGCGACCGACGACGAGGCGCTCCGCGAGGTCGGCGGCGACGCGGCCGTGTACGCCGCCGACGGCGACCTCGCCGGCGCGGTCCGGCTCGCGCTCGCCGAGCGCGACGCGCGCGCCGCGGCGGGCATCGCCCGCGCGAAGCTCTTCTCGTGGGAGGAGACCGCGCGCCGGACCGCGGACGTCTACCGGCGGGTGCTCGCGTCGTGAGGGTCTCCGCCGTCGTCGTCTCGCACGCCCACGCGCGCGAGCTCGAGGCCTCGCTGCCGGCGCTCCGCGCTCAGGTCGACGAGCTGGTCGTGATCGCGAACGTGCCGGGCTCGGTCCCGCCCGGCGTCGAGGCCGTCGAGAACGAGCGCCCCCTCGGCTTCGCGGCGAACCTCAACCGCGGCTTCGCGCTCACGACCGGCGACGCGGTCGTGGCCGCGAACCCGGACGCGACGCCCGAGCCGGGCGCGGTCGCCGCGCTCGCCGGCTGGATGGTCGACCATCCCCGCTGCGGGGTCGCCGGGCCGCGCATGGTCTTCCCCGACGGGAGCCCGCAGCCGTCGCGGCGCCGCTTTCCGACCGTCGCCGGCACGGTCGTCCGCCGCACGCCGCTCCGCAGGGTCGTCCCGCAGCGGCGCCACTACCACCTCGACGAGGAGCAGCCGGCCGGGCCGGTCGAGACCGACTGGATGCTCGGGGCCTTCGTCCTCCTCCGGCGCGAGATGCTCGACGAGCTCGGCGGCTTCGACGAGGGCTTCCGCCTCTACGGCGAGGACATCGACCTCCAGTACCGCGCCGCCGCCGCCGGCTGGGAGCGCTGGTACGTCCCGGCCGCGGTCGTGCGCCACGAGCACAAGGCCGAGACCGACCGCCGCTGGCTCACGCGGCGCACGCTCTGGCACTGGCGGGGCATCGCGCGCTTCGTCCGCAAGCACCCTGAGAGACTGCTGGCCCGATGAGCGACGTGCTGGCGAAGTTCGACCGGATCGCGGAGGGCTACTCGGAGCACGACTACGCCGACCCGGTCCGGTACGCGGCTCGCCGCGCGAAGCTGATCGTCGAGCTCGGTGCGCCGCTCGAGCCGGGCGCGACCGTGCTCGATCTCGGCTGCGGCGACGGGATCATGGCCTCGCCGCTCGCGGCCTACGGGCTCCGGTACCGAGGCGCCGACGCGAGCTTGGGCATGGTCGCCGCGGCGCGCGCGCGGAACCCGGACGTCCCGTTCGAGGTCGGCCGCAGCGAGGAGTACGCGCCGCCCGAGCCGGTGGACGCGACGGTCTGCCTGCGCTCCTTCTACTACCCGGCCGACCGCATCGCGTTCTTCCGACACGTCGCGGGCTACACGCGACGGAAGTTCGTCTTCGACTTCCGGCCGCGCGTGCACGACGCCGCGTCCGTCGTCGCCGACCTCGAGGCGGCCGGCTTCCGGCGGATCGAGCTGCGCGCGTTCTTCCTCCCGCAGCTCCGCCGTCTCCCGGGCCCGGTCGTCCCGGTCGTGTACGCGGCCGAGCGGACAGGCCCGCTCGCGCGGCTCGCCACGCGCCGCTACGGGAGGCTCTTCTGCGCCGCGCACGTCTGAGCGGGCGCGTGGCGGCGTGAGCGAGGCGCAGCCCTCGCGGACGCGCCGCCGCCTCGTCGCGACCGGCGCCGTGTACACGTCCGCCGCGCTCGGGATCGCGGGCACGCTGATCGCCTACCGCGTGCTCGGCCCGACCGCGGCCGGGAGCTTCGCGATCGTGATCGGCGTCGTCCAGTTCCTCGCGCTCCTGATCGAGCTCACGAGCGACGAGGCGCTCGTCAAGTTCGGCTTCCGCTACTCGGCCCGCGAGGACTGGCCGCGCTTCCACCGCGTCGTGCGCGTCACGTTCGCGTTCGAGCTCGGGAGCTCGCTCCTCGCCGCCGTGCTGATCGTCGCGTACGCGCCGTTCGCGGGCTCGATGTTCGACGAGGCGGGCAGCCTGACCGTGCCGCTGCTGCTCGCGGCGCCGCTGCCGTTCCTCCAGTCGATGGAGTCGATGGGCGCGCAGCTCCTGATCCTGCGCGGCCGCTACGACGTGCGCAGCACGTTCCTCGTCTACTCGATGGCGCTGCGGCTCGCCGGTCTCGGGCTCGGCGCGCGGGACGGCGTGACCGCGGCGATCGCCGGCCTGCTCGCCGCGCAGGTGGTGACGACGATCTCGATCCTCGCGGTCGGGTTCGCCGGGCTGCGGCGATTCCCGGCGGCGGACCCCGGCCGGCTCGGCGAGGACCGCGCGCCGTTCCTGCGCTTCGTGTTCCAGAGCTCGGCCGACACCGCGCTCGACGCGTTCCGGACGTGGATCGCGCCGCTCGCGCTCGGGCTCGTCCGCGGCCCGACCGACGTCGGCCTCTTCCGCGGCGCGCAGTCGCCGCAGCAGGGGCTCGCGATCCTGTCGGCGCCGCTGCGGCTGATCCTCCTCACCGAGCAGACGCGCGACTGGGAGCACGGCCGGCCCGAGGTCGTCGTCGCGACGCTCCGCCGGTACACGGCCGGCGCGGCGCTGATCGTCGCGGTCGCGCTCGTCCCGGGGCTGCTCGTGATGCCGTGGCTCGTGCGGCTGCTGCTCGGCGACGCGTACGCGCCGGCGACGAACGCGGCGCGGCTGATCCTCGTCGCGGCCGCGATCCAGCTCGTGCTCGGCTGGACGAAGTCGTTCCCGGTCACGATCGGCCGCCCGACCCTGCGGATCGTCGCGCACGCCGTCGAGGCCGCCGTGCTCCTGCCGCTGATCCTCCTCTTCGGCGACCTCTGGGGCGTGACCGGCGCCGGGCTCGCTGTGCTCGTCTCGTCGGTCGCGTTCGGCGCGACGTGGGGCGTGCTGATCCTGAGGCTCCGGAGCGAGCACCGCGCCGCCGCGGCCCGCGGCTCCGAGGGCTACTTCGCCTGAAGCTCGACGAAAGCCGACGGCAGCGTGAGCCTCGGGTCGTCGAGCGACCGGACGGCGAAGCGCGGGTCGTCCTCGAACAGGTGCAGAGCCTTCACGTTGTAGTAGACGATCCGCGTCCGGCCGCGGCCCGCGCGCAGCTCCGCGAGCCGGTCGCGGAAGCGCTCCATCACGTCCGCCTCGAACGGGTTGAAGAGGTAGAAGAGCGTCCCGTCGGCGGGGAGCAGCTCGATCGCGTCGCCGCAGATGACCTCGACCTGCGCGTGCTTCCGCAGCCGCGCGGCGGTCGCGGCGCAGATCTCCGGGTCGAGCTCGATCCCGACGACGCGGTTGCCGGGGTGGTGGCGGAGGAGCCAGTTGAGCGCCCGGCCCTTGCCGGCGCCGACGTCGACGATCACGTCGTCGGGCCGGACGTCCGCGGCGGCGAAGAGGATCGCGAGGTCGTCGTAGTCGGCGTTGCCGACGTCGTGCGCGCCGAGATGCTCGTACCGCGACCTCACGGTGCCGCCGAGGAGCCCGCCGTAGCGGAGGTCGCGGAGCGCGTTGCGGATCATCTTCGGCGTCCGGCGGATCGCGGTGCTGACCTTCATTTCGGGCGGCGCAGCCTACCGCGCCAGCCGGAGCGGACGCGATCCGTGAGCCCGCCGGCGTCGAGCACCCGCCGCGCGAGGAGCGCGCCGCCGAGGATCGGCGTCCGGACGGCGTTGATCCGGAGGCCGCGGACCGTCGGCGCGAAGACGACGAGCTCGCGCTCGAGGTGGGCCTCGCTCGAGAGCTGCTGCTTGTAGGCGGCGTCGCCCTGGCCGAAGTCGACGACCCCGAGTGTGGGGTCCTCGATCGCGTCCTCGATCGCGCGCAGCAGGAGGTAGAGGCCGACGCGGTGCTCGGCGTACGCCTCGTCGTAGCCGGTCGTCCGGATCAGCATCGTGCCGCGGTAGGTCGAGCACAGCCAGAACGCGATCGGCCGGGCGTCGCGGTAGAGGAGGTACGCCCGCAGCCAGCCGTGGTCGAGGCCGAGGGCGGCGAGCTCGCGCTGCTCGGGCGTGTCGGCGAAGCCGGTGCCGAGGGCGCGCTGATAGGTCGCGGCGGCGACGTGCTCGGCGTCGCGGAAGAGCTGCTCGAGCTGCGACGGCTCGCGGATCGTCTCGACCGCGAGCTCGCCGAGCGCGGCCGGCACGCGCCGCTCGTCGCGGTGGATCCGCCAGCGAGTGTTGGAGCTGCGCGAGGCGACGTACGCCGTGTACGAGTCCGGCAGGACGAGCCTCCGCCGCTCGGTCGTGCGGCCGAACCGCTGCAGCTGGAGCGGCCCGCCGAGCGCGCCGAGCGCGGCGAGCAGGCTCGAGCCGACGGGCAGCGCGGGGAAGACGGCGACGTCGACCTCGCCGCGCGCGAGCACGCCCCGGAGCGCGGTGACGAGCGCGTCGAGGGCGGCGCCGTCGGTCGCGACCGTCCCGCCCTGGATCACGTGGAGGAGCCGGACGCGCGGCGCGTAGACGACGCGGTAACCAACGGCCGTCGGGAGGCGCCGCTCCTCGACGCGGGCGGCGAGACCGGCCGCCGGCTCGCCGTCGCGGAGGACGACGATCCCGAGCGGCGCGACCGCGTCCGCCTTCAGCCGCACGCGAGCGAGCAGGTGGTCGAGCTCGGCCTCCTCGCGCTCCCACGGGAGCTCGTCCCAGGCGGCGCGGAGCCCCTCGAGCTCCCCGGCCGTCCGCGCGACGCGCACCTCGAGACGCCCGGAGCTCATCGCGCCGAGCATATGCGGACACGTCCGAAAGGGACGATGACGGAACCCGTCGCGCGGCTGTTACCGCTTCGCCGGGACGAACTGGAAGCTCACCTGCGCGCCGAGCTGGCGCGTGTCCGACGACGACGGCTGGAACGTCGGCGTGACGTCGACCCGGACGCGGACCGGGGTGTGCGTGACCGGGATCCGGACCGGGATGTCGCCGCCGTTCGGGATCAGGACGTGGCGCGTCGTGATCGTCCGGCCGATGCCCGGGATCCCGTTGTGGTCGAGCTTCACCGTGCCGACGCGGATCGTGACGTGGCCCGGCGGGCCCGGGCCCGTGTACGCCGTCCGGGCGACGTCGACCACCATCGTGCCGGGCCCGTGGCGGGCGAAGTACGTGTACGCGCACTTCGCCGGGCACCAGCCGTCCGAGTAGACGTCCTCGACCGCGTCGAGGAGCTTCCACGGTTTGTCGGTCCGGTACAGGACGAGCCCACCCCACGTGCCGACGATCGGAGCCTGCAGCTTGACGCCGGCCCCGGCGAGCACGTACGGCTCGCCCGTCCACTGCGAGAGCGTGCCGTCGATCGACTTCAGGTACGGCCCGAACGTCGGGCCCGGGCCCGGGCGCCGGCAAACCGAGGGTCGCGACGCGCTGGAGCGAGCGGTTCCAGAACTCCGTCAGCCAGAGCCCGTTCGGGTCGGTGAACTCCTGGCCGATGAACGTGACCGGCTTCCGTCCCGTCCACTGGTCGATCTGGTCGAGCGGCTGCGCGAGGTGGTCGCGGAAGCTGTTCGCGATGCTGTCGTCGCCCGCGGTCGCGGTGATCTCGCCGGCGAGCATCCACGCGAGCAGCAGCGCGGTCGCCGCCGCCGCGACGCCGCGCACGCGCCGCGCCGCGAGCAGGCCGAGCCCGACGAGCCCCGCGACGAGGAGCGCGCGGTGCAGGTGCGGCGTGTCCCACGCGAGCCGCCGGTTCGCGGCGGTGAGGATCGACTCGCCGGGCGCCTCGAAGTACGGGTAGCCGAGCTGGAACGGCTTCGTCGAGCACGATGAAGAGCACGAACGCGGTCGCCGCGATCGCGATCCGCCAGTCGATCCGCCGCGACTCGAACACGAGCACCGTCCCGACGAGCAGGAGCGGCGAGAGGTAGATCAGGTTCCGCTCCTCGGTCAGGCGTCGAGAAGACCGTCGAGAGGTAGGCGGCCTTGGTGGCCGTGTAGAGCGAGACGAAGAGCGATCGAGGCGGCGAGGAACGCCGCGAACGCGCGGTACGCGGGCTCGCCGCGCCGCTCGGGCAGCCGCAGCGAGGCGAACCCGCAGATCACCGGCAGCAGGCCGAGCCCGATCGCGAGCGCGGCACTGGCAGCGAGGCCGAAGTCGACCATCTGGCTCTTGAAGTACTCGGTCGCCCAGTGCCACGTGCTGGATCTTCTGCAGGACGATCGCGGTTGAAGAGGAAGAGCCCGCCGACGAGCAGCGTCATCGCGCCGACCGTGTCGCCGCGCGTCCAGTTCCGGCGCATCGCGCGGCCGTGCGGCCCGGTCACCCAGAGGCCGGCCGCGGCGATCGCGAACGCGCCGAGGTCGAGCTCGAGCTCAGCTCTCACGCACCACGGCGGCGACGCAGACGACGAGCGCGAGCGCGACGTCGCGGAGCCGCCGCGTCGCCAGCGCCCGCACGATCAGCCAGCAGCAGAGCGCGAACCACGTGTACGCGAGCGGCTCGGGGATGATCGACGTCGACGTACGACATGCCGGGGATCGCGACCGCGAGCACCGCCGCCGCGATCGCCGCTCGCTTGCGTGACGAGCATCCGCGCGAGGAAGTACGTCGGCATCGCCGGCGAGGCTCATCATCACCGCGTTCAGGTACTTGATCCCGTTGTACGCGGTCTGCGTCGAGTGGATCCACCAGATCGGCGCGATCAGGCAGGCGTAGATCGACTTGAAGAAGATCGGCTCGCCGCGCCGCGCCGCGTGGCCGGTCGACGCGATCGAGCGCGAGAGCTGCGACCACTCGAGCTCGTCGCTGAAGAGCCACGGGGTCTTCCGCGTCCACGCCTCGAAGACGTAGAACGAGACGACGAGCAGGCAGAGGCCGGCGAGCGGGATCGCCGCGAGGACGCGGTCGAGCCGTGTCCGGGAGCGCGGGCCGGTGCCGGCCTCGGGCGCGGCGTCCGCGGCGGCGTTCACTCGGCGGTCGAGCCGAGGACGACGCGCGGATCGAGGTCGATCTCGCGCCGAACGAACCGGCACGCCACGTCCGCCTCCGCGCAGGCGTCGATCGATCGCGTCGAGGCGCTCGCGCGGAGCGTCCGGGATCGTGACGAGGACGATGTCCAGGGCGTCGCCCGCTCGAGCATCCGCGGCAGCTCCGCGGTCGTGCCGAGCACGGGGACGCCGTGCACGCGCCGGCGGCGCAGCCGCGGGTTGTCGTCGACGAAGCCGACGACGCGCTCGCCGGCCGTCTCGCGGAGCTCGCGCATCAGGCTCCGCCCGGTGCGGCCGGCGCCGACGATCAGCGTGCGGCGGCCCGTGCGGTCGCGCATCGCCCGCCGCCGATCACGACCGCGCGCTCGGCGAGGCGCGACGCGCCGATCGATCGCGGCGCAGAGCATCGCGTCGACGACGAAGAACGGCCGCGGAGAAGTCGCCGAGCGGCTGCGTGGCTCGACATGTAGCCGACCGCGACGAGCTCCGAGAGGACGACCGCGCAGGCGATCGCGACCAGGTCGCGCGACGCCGGCGTAGCGCCAGATCGAGCGGTAGAGCCCGAACGGGATGAACGCGAGGTAGCGCGCCGCGAGCACGATCGGCAGCGTGATCGTCGCGATGTGCCGCTGGTTCACGGTGCCCGGCCAGCCGAACTGGATCGCGTACGCCGCGACGAACGCGAGCGCTGATCAGGCCGAAGTCGACGACGACCTCGACGAGCCGCCGCCAGTGGACGCGCGAAGGTCTGGAGCAGTCCGGGCGCCTCGTCCGGCGACGGCCGGCGCTCGACGTCGGCGAGGAAGCTCGCGAACTGGACGAGCAGCACGAACGTGATCAGCACGCCGACGAGCGTGAGCCGCTCGGTTGTCGAGCACGTTGTAGGCGAGGCTCGTCGCCCCGAGCCCGGTCGCGACGAGCGCGAGCAGCAGCGACCGCGTGCTTCTCGGAGAGGCCGAAGCGGACGAGCCGGTGCGAGCTGTGGTCGCGCCCGCCCTGGTAGATCGGCCGCCCCTCGAGCAGCCGCACGACCGTCACGAGCGTCGGTGTCGAGGATCGGCACGGCGAGGACGAGGATCGGCAGGATCAGCGTCGCGACGGTCGTCCCGGCCACCTTCCAGCTCGACGGCGAGCCCGAGCCCGGCGAGCGCGAAGCCGAGCATCTGCGAGCCCGAGTCGCCCATGAAGACGAGCGCCTTGCCGCCCGGCCGCAGGTTGAACGGCAGGAAGCCGGCGCACGCGAGGCAGCCCGCGAGCGAGAACGCGAGCACGGCGTCGTTCGGGTGGACCGTGACCGCGTCGATCGCGAAGAAGCCGAACGCGATCGCGGCGAGGGTCGCGGCGAGGCCGTCCATGTTGTCGAGCAGGTTGAACGCGTTCGTCATCCCGACGAGCCAGAGCAGCGCGATCGGCGTCCGGCCAGGATCGTGGTTGTGGACGAGCTGGACGGTCGTGCCCGGTCGCGAGCACGATCGCGGCGGCGGCGACCTGCGCTGCGAGCTTCGCGAGCGGCCGGAGGCCGCACAGGTCGTCGACGAGCCCGGCCGACGAACACCAGCGCGACCCCGCAGTAGACCCCGAGCTCGGCTCCGCGGCGGGTTCGAAGGCGCCGACCGCGACCGCGAGCCAGAGGCCGGCGCTGAGCCCGCGAAGATGCCGATCCCGCCGAAAACCGGCGTCGGGCGCTCGTGCCAGCGGTCGGCGCTCGGCTGCGCGAGCGCGGCGCCGGCGAGCGGCGCGCGGAGCAGCAGCGCCAGAACGGCGACGGTGACGGGGAAGGCGACGAGGGCGACGGCGGTCATGGCGTCGGCCCGAGCCTAGAGCGTCCCTGTTAGGCCGATGTTTGAGCGCACGGGCCTCGACCGGAGCTACCGCGGCGGACGGATGCTCCCGGGCCGGAGGGCCGATTCGCGCAGGCCGCTCGTACACTTCGCAGCGTGACCGCCGCGGCCGCCTGTGAATCGTCTGTTGCACTTCTGTTGCGACGGCTGCCGCTGGACAGGTCCGGAACGGGCGGGGCCTCAAGCGGGGGTTTTCCCGCCCGGCGCGCCCTGAGGATCGGGTTCGCCGGTGCGGCTGCCGCGGACACGTCGCAGCCGGGACGCGTCCGAACGGCCGATGAGCGTCTACGCCGACATCGTCCGGTACCGCGAGCTCTTCGCGAACCTGTTCCGGCGCGATTTCCAGGCGAAGTACCGCGGCTCGGTGCTCGGGATCGTCTGGTCGCTCGTCAACCCGCTCGCGCTGATGGCGGTCTACCTCGTCGTCTTCGGGCTGATCTGGAACAACGGCCAGAAGATCCCGCACTACCCGCTCTACCTGCTCGCCGGGCTCACCTGCTGGCTCCTCTTCGCCACCTCGGTCCAGGCCGCCGCGCGCTCGCTGCTCGACAGCGCCGAGCTGATCAGGAAGGTGCGCTTCCCGCGCCAGCTCGTCCCGTTCTCGGTCGTCGCGACGCAGCTCGTCACCTTCGCGGTGATGCTCGCGATCCTGTCGTCCTCTCCCTCGCGCTGATCCCCGACGCGCGCGGGACGGTGTGGCTCGCGATCCCGCTCGCGCGTCGCCTTCCTCGGCCTGGTCGCGGGCCTCGCGCTGCTCGTCGCCTGCGCGAACGTCCTCTTCCGCGACATCGAGCACATCCTCGCCGCGGCGCTCCTGCCCTGGTTCTTCCTGACGCCGGTGCTCTGGCGGTTCGAGGATCTGCCGCCCAGGGTGCAGGCCACCAGCAGCTGCTCGAGCTGCTCCGCTGGGGCAACTTCGTCACGCCGCCGATCTACGCCGTCCGCGACCCGCTCTGGCTCGGCCGGGCGCCGCGCGCGGCCGACGTCATCTACCTGGCCGTCGCGGCGGTCGTCGCGCTCGCGCTCGGCGCGTACGTGTTCAGCCGCGTCGACGACCGGATCGCCGTCGAGCTCTAGAGCCGCGACGAGATGCGTTGTCGGTCGCTCGCGGCACCAGCGCTCGACGCGGAGCCAGGCGCTCGAGCTCGGGACTAATTCGCTTATAAACATTCTGCGGCACCCGGCTCTCGACGGGCCTGTTCGCGGGTGCGCTAGCTGTCGACGATCAGGTCGAGCTCGTGCTCGCCAGTGAGCTCGCGGTCGAAGGTGCGCACGAACTTGCGGATCGCCACGTGCCGGTGGCGGGGCAGACATGGCCGTCGCCGAGCCGTTGCGGCGCTGCGCGCGGCTCATGCGTGTGGCTGCCGTGCGTGTGTCGTGGTCACGTGCGGCGAGTCTGCTTCATCCGCCGGCTCGCGTGGCGTGCTGACCGAGCTCCGGGATCGACTCCTCTCGTGGGCCGAGCACATCTCCTTCTCGGGCAAGTGAGGTGACGCTACTACTCCGCAGCGTGCATCGTGTATCGCGCGATCGTTACGAGGCTTGTGCGCCGGCGCGGGTCGGCCACGAGGACGATCCGGCCGTCGTAGGTCCACGGCTCGGTCGCGGGAGCGGGCGCGGCGAACGCGGGCAGGCCCTCGACGTCGGGCAGGCGCTCGAGCTCGACGCCGTCGACCACCGACGGGCAGAGCAGCGCGTGCTGGAAGCCCGGCACGCGGCCCGGACCTGGCTCGTACCCGGAGAGCGCGCGCGGCCGCCGGTGGAGGATGCCGCCGTCCCACGCGATCGCGCCGGCGACGACGGCGTAGCCCTCCGCGTGGGCGGCGGCGACCCGCTCGGCCCAGTCCCCGCCGGGCGCGACCCACCCGGGCAGCTCGGCGCGGCCCTCGCCGGCGCGCGGCCGGACGTCCACGGTCGCGACCGCCATCTCGCTGCCGAGCTCGGAGAACCACGCGCGGTGCTCGGCGACGAGGTCGAGCGCGAACCGGTACCGGCCCGGCGGGATCGGCGCCCGGATCTGCGCGTGGACGGTCGCGCCGCTCGCCGGGCGCGAGCGGCGGCAGCGGCACCCGCTCGGCGTCCCACACGATCGGGTTGTCGCGCTCGTCGAGCCAGTGCGGCCCGAGCGTGATCCCGCCGTCCCAGCACACGGTGCCGGCGTTCTCGAGCTCCGCCTCGGCCCCGCCGAGCGCGCCGGCGTGCGGCTCGTCGAGCGTCCAGTCGCCCCAGCGGACGACGAGCGGCCCCTTCGCCATCGGCGGCTAGTGTAGGCGCGTGGATCCGCTCCTCGTCCGCGCCGCGAGGCGCGAGCAAGTCGAGCGGACGCCGGTGTGGTTCATGCGGCAGGCGGGGCGCTCGCTGCCCGAGTACCGGAAGCTCCGCGAGCGGCACGGGTTCTTCGAGATCAACCGCTCGGCCGAGCTGACCGCCGAGGTGACGCTCCAGCCGGTTCGCCGGCACGGCGTCGACGCGGCGGTGATCTTCGCCGACATCGTCACCCCGGTCGGGCCGATGGGGATCGGCGTCGAGCTCGTCGAGGGCGTCGGCCCGGTCGTGGCCGAGCCGATCCGCACGGCCGCCGACGTCGAGCGCCTGCGCGTGCCCGACGCGGAGGAGGCGGTCGGGCCGATGCTCGAGGCGATCGGGATCGTCCGGCGCGAGCTGGCGCCGGAGCAGGCGGTCGTCGGCTTCTGCGGCGGCCCGTTCACCGTCGCGGGCTACCTCGTCGAGGGCCGGCCGTCGCGCGACTTCGCGGCGACGAAGACGCTGATGTATCGCGAGCCGGCGGTGTGGCACGCGCTGCTGGAGAAGCTCGCCGACACGTTCGCCGCGTACGCGGCGGCGCAGGCGCGCGCCGGCGCGGACGTCGTCCAGCTCTTCGACTCGTGGGTCGGCGCGCTCTCGCCGGCCGACTACGCGGAGTTCGTCGCGCCGTGGTCGGCGCGCGTCCTGCGCGGCGCTGCGACGTGCCGACGATCCACTTCGGGACCGGCACCGCGACGTTGCTGCCGGCGATGGCCGCCGCGGGCGGCGACGTGATCGGACTCGACTGGCGGCTTCCGCTCGACGAGGGCTGGGCGCTCGTGGGCGACGGATCGCGGCGTGCAGGGGAACCTCGACCCGGCGGCGCTCCTCGGCCCGTGGGAGCGCGTCGAGTCGGCGGCCCGGGACAGTCCTCGCGCGAGCGGGCGGCCGTGCGGGCCACATCTTCAACCTCGGCCACGGCGTCCTCCCGGCGACCGATCCGGACGTGCTCGGCGCGCCTGCGCGAGCTCGTCCACGCCGAGACCGCGCCAGCGCCCGAGGACGGTGTGGGCGACTTGCCCGAGAAAAGTCACAGTTCTGGCACACCCGTGTGACAAAGGACACCTTGCGGGGCAGCTACCCTCGGGTCTGTTCCCCCGGGTGGGTGGGGGCTAGGGATGGGCGATCGAACTGCGGCGCGGCAATTCTCGCCGGGGCGCGTCGGGAGCCCGTCGTTCGCAGCGGTGACGGGACCGGAACGAGCCGGCCTCGACACTCGGACTGCGAGTCGCGGTGGCCGCCGAGAGGCGAACGCGAGCGGCCTGCTCGGCTACCGTCTCCCCGATGAGCGCTGCGGTCGTGCTGATGGCGTACGGATCCCCCGAGCGGCTCGAGGACGTCCCGGCGTACTACGCCGACATCCGCGGCGGGCGGCCGATCTCGCCCGAGAACCTCGACGATCTCGTCGACCGCTACCGCCGGCTCGGGATCGAGGAGGCGAACCCGCTGAACGCGATCACCGAGGAGACGCGCGCCGCGCTCGAGGCCGCGCTCGGCCTGCCCGTCTTCACGGGCATGAAGCACTGGCACGCCGCGGATCGCCGAGGCCGCCGACCACGCTGTCGCCGCCGGCGCCGACACGGTCGTCGGGCTCGTCCTCGCGCCGCACTACTCGCGCCTCTCGATCGCGGGCTACCGCGACCAGCTCGACGGCGCGCTCGCCGGCCGCGCCGCAGCTCGCCTTCGTCGAGAGCTGGCACGACGACCCGGGCTTCGTCGCGTTCCTCGCCGACCGCGTCCGCGGCACCGCGCGCGCACGTCGTCTTCACCGCGCACTCGCTGCCGGCGCGCATCCTCGACGACGGCGATCCGTATCGCGACCAGCTGCTCGAGACCTCGCGGCTCGTCGCGGACGCGGCCGGCGTCGACGACTGGTCGTTCTCGTTCCAGAGCGAGTCGCCGACCGGCGAGCCGTGGCTCGGGCCGGACATCCTCGACCACCTCGCCGACCTGCGCACGCGCGGCGTCGAGCACGTGCTCGTCTGCCCGGTCGGCTTCGTCTCCGACCACCTCGAGATCCGCTGGGACATCGACACCGAGGCCCAGGAGAAGGCCGCCGAGCTCGGGATGCGGCTCGAGCGGATCGAGATGCCGAACGCCGACCCGCGCGTTCGTCGGCGTGCTCGCGGCGATCGTCCGGCGCGCGCTCGCGCCCGTCGCGGCATGACGCGGCGAGTGCCGCTGCCGCGGACGAGAGGCGACGGCGTGAAGCCCGGCGAGATCGTCGTCGACCGGGTCTCGCGGCGGTTCCGCGTCTCGCGCGAACGCGCACCGGACGCTGAAGGACGTGTTCGTCTCGCGCGGCCGGCCGGCCGATGACCGAGGTCTGGGCGCTGCGACGACGTCTCGCTCCGCGCGGAGCCCGGCGAGGCGGTCGGGCTCGTCGGCCGCAACGGCTCCGGCAAGACGACGCTCCTCCGCATCGTCTCCGGGATCATCAAGCCGACCGCGGGCCGCGTCGCTGTCGGCGGCCGCATCGGGTCGCTGCTCGAGCTCGGCGCCGGCTTCCACCCCGACTTCACCGGCCGCGAGAACGTCTACCTCAACGGCTCGATCCACGGCCTGCCGCGGCGCCGGGTGCGCGAGCTGATGGACGAGATCGTCGCGTTCGCGGAGCTCGAGCGGTTCATCGACCTCCCCGTGCGGACGTACTCGTCCGGGATGTACATGCGGCTCGGCTTCTCGGTCGCGGCCCACATCCAGGCCGACGTGCTGCTGCTCGACGAGGTCTTCGCGGTCGGCGACGAGGATTTCCAGCGCAAGTGCTTCGGCAAGATCGCCGAGTTCAAGCAGCGCGGCGGGACGATCGTGTTCGTCTCGCACGACGCGCTCGCGGTCGAGCGGCTCTGCGACCGCGCCGTGCTGCTCCGGCACGGCCTCGTCGCCTTCGACGGACCGACGCGCGACGCGATCGCGCGGTACCGCGAGCTCCTCGCCGAGGAGCGCAGCCCGGACGAGGTCGGCGCCGGCCTGCGCGAGTGGGGGAGCGGCGAGGCGCGGATCGTCGCGGCGCAGCTCCTCGACGCGGACGGCGACGAGCGCGTCCAGGCCGCGGCCGGCGAGCGGCTCGTCGTGCGGCTCGTGGTCGCGTCGCGAGCGGGACGTGCCTCCGCCGACCGTCTCGCTCGAGCTCCGCGACGACGACGGCGTCGTGCTCGGCGCGGTCTCGCAGTCGACGGCCGAGCTCGGCTGGGACGGGCGGGCCGGCCAGCGGGAGCTCCGGTTCGAGTTCGAGCGCGCTCCCGCTCGCGGAGGGGCGCTTCCACCTCCGCTCCGCGCTCGTCGAGGCCGACGGCGGGCGCCTGCTCCATTCGCTGGACGACGCGGTCAGCTTTCTCGTCGTGCCCGACCGGGCCCGAGACCGGAGCCGTGCTCCTCGCCGGGCGCTGGTCGATGCAGGAACTCGGCGCCTCCGAGCCAATCGCTCGCGTATGAGCTCACGCAGCTGTCCCGACTGGCCCGACCTGATGGAGCTCGCCCCCGAGCTCCAGTTCAAGCACTACACGCTCCGCGAGGCGCAGACTCGCTGCCCGCCGATGCCCTCGTCCTGCTCGCCGTCGTCCGCGTCGGACGAGGACGCGATCTGCTGCGACCTCGAGAGCCACGTGTTCAACGCGGAGCACACCGATCCGCACGTGGCCGAGGCGCTCCGCGCGTCGCACTGGTTCGACCTGCGCGAGTGGGCCGCGCGGTCGTCCGGCGGCTCCGACGGCTGACCGTCCGGCGCGCCGCTGTACGCTCCGGCGATGCCGACGCTCGTCGTCCCCTTCCGCGGGGCAGAGGGCAAGAGCCGGCTCGGCCTGGCGTCGCCGGCCGACCGTGCGGCCGTCGCGCGCGCGATGCTCGCCGACGTCCTCGCGGCGTGCGCCGCGGTCGGCTCGACGCTCGTCGTGACGCCGGAGCGGGAGCCCGTCGCCGACGCGACGGTCGTCACCGAGCCGCGCGCCGGTCAGGGCACGGCGGTCGAGGCCGGGCTCGACGCGGTCGCCGCCGCGGGCGGGTCGGCCCCGGTGCTCGTCGTCAACGCCGACCTCCCGTGCGTGACGCCGCGCGACCTGCTCGCGCTCGCCGGCGCGGCTCCGGAACACGGGCTCGCGATCGCACCGGCCGCCGACGGGACGACGAACGCGCTCGCCCTCGCGGCGCCGGAGCTCTTCTCGCCGCGCTACGGCCCGGGGAGCGCCGCGCGGTTCGCCGCGCTCGGCCCGTCGCTCCTGCTCGAGTTGCCGAATCTGATGGACGACGTGGACACGGTTGCCGACCTCGAGCGGCTCGAGCTGCGCCTCGGGCCGCACACCCGCAGGGTGCTGGCGTCCCTCCGGGCAAGGGCCGCCGCGTGAACGTGACCGTGCTCTCGGGCGGCGTCGGCGGGGCGCGGTTCCTCCGCGGGGTGCTGAGTGTCAGCAATCCGGACAACGTCAGCATCGTAGGCAACGTGGCGGACGACGTCGAGGTGCTCGGGCTGCACGTCTCGCCCGACCTCGACAGCATCCTGTACGCGCTCGCCGGGCTCGCCGACGAGGAGCGCGGCTGGGGTCGCGCGGACGAGACGTGGAACGCGCTCGCCGCGGCGGAGGCGCTCGGCGGCGAGGCGTGGTTCCGGCTCGGCGACCGCGACCTCGGCCTCCATCTCGTCCGGACGCAGCTCCTCCGCCGCGGCGTGCGGCTCTCCGAGGCGACGGCGCGCATCGCGGCGGCCGCCGGTCTCCACTCCGTGCTCCTCCCGGCGACCGACGACCCGCTGCGCACGTTCCTCGAGACGCCGGCCGGCACGTTCGCGTTCCAGGAGTGGTTCGTCGCGCGCGGCCACCGCGACGAGGTCGACGCCGTCCACTACGCCGGCGCGCCGGACGCGCGGCCCGCGCCGGGCGTGCTCGAGGCGCTCGCGGGCGCCGACGTGATCGTGATCGCGCCGAGCAACCCGTACGTCTCGATCGGGCCGATCCTCGCGGTCGCGGAGATCCGCACGGCGCTCGAGCTCCGCGGCGTCCCGTGTGTCGCGGTCAGCCCGCTCGTCGGCGGGCGCGCCGTGAAGGGCCCGGCCGACCGGATGCTCGCGCGGATGGCCGGCGGCACGAGCCCCGCGCACGTCGCCGGCTGCTACGCGGGGCTGATCGACGCGCTCGTGATCGACGAGGCGGACGCACCGGCCGAGCTGCCGGCCGGGGTGCGGGCGGTCGTGACCCGGACGCTGATGACCGACGGGGACGCGCGCCGCCGGCTCGCGAGCGCCGTCCTCGATGCGGCCGGAGCGGTCACCTGAGGGTCGCGATCCTCGGCGGGACCGGCAGCTTCGGCCGCGCGCTCGCAACGCGGCTCGTCGCTCTCGGCGAGGACGAGGTCGTGATCGGCTCGCGCGACGCGGAGCGCGCCCGCGCGGCGGCGGCCGAGCTCGGCGGCGCTGCCGAAGGCGCGGCCAACGAGGACGCCGTTCGCGGCGCCGACCTCGCCGTGCTCGCCGTGAACGCCGACGCCGCGCTCGAGACGGCGCGGCTCGCTCGCCGGGTCGCTCGGGACGACGCCGCTCCTGTCGGTCGCGAGCGCGCTCGGGTTCGGACCGGGCGGCGTGCGGCCCGACCCCGACGCCCGCTCGCTCGCCGAGCGCGTCCAGGGCCTCGTCGAGGCGCCGGTCGCCGCCGGCCTCCACTCGATCGCCGCGGCGAGCCTCGCCGCCGAGCCGCCCGACGAGGACGCGCTCGTCTGCGGCGACGACCCGCGTGCGAAGGAGCTCGGGCTCGCGCTCGCCGCGAAGCTCGTCGCCGGCCGCGCGCTCGACGCCGGCCCGCTCGCGAGCGCGCGCACGCTCGAGGGCCTGACCGCGGTGATCGTGAACCTGAACCGCCGCTACAAGGCCCACGCGGGCGTCCGCGTCACCGGCATCGCCATGATCGCGATCGTCCCGGTCGAGGGCCTGCCGGAGATCGAGGCGGGCGACGACCTCGCCGCGCTGATCGCGGCGGCGCGCGTCGCTCGAGGACGGCGACGTGGTCGTGGTCGCGCAGAAGGCGGTCTCGAAGGCCGAGGGCCGTGTCGTGCGGATCGAGGACGTGGAGCCGTCGGAGCGTGCGCGCGAGCTCGCCGGCCGCCGCGACCCGCGCGAGGTCGAGGTCGTCCTCCGTGAGACGGCGCGGATCGTGCGCACGCGGCCGCCGTTCATCATCGCCGAGACCCGCCACGGCTTCGTGTGCGCGTCCGCCGGCGTCGACCACTCGAACGCGCCGGAGCCGGGCACCGTCGTCCTGCTCCCGCTCGACCCGGACGCGAGCGCGCGCGCCGTCCGCGACGGCGCTCCGCGAGCACGCCGGCGTCGAGGTCGCGGTGATCGTGAGCGACTCGTTCGGCCGCCCGTTCCGCCACGGCACGACCGACGTCGCGATCGGCGTCGCGGGGATGCGCCCGCTCGTCGACCTCCGCGGGACGGTCGACCGCGTCGGCTACGTCCTGCGCTCGTCGAGGGTCGCGCTCGCGGACGAACTGGCGGCGGCGGCCGACCTCGCGCGGGGGAAGCACGACCAGGTCCCGGTCGTGATCGTCCGCGGCGCACGTGTCGCGATGGGCGAGGGCGCGGCGAGCGAGCTCGTGATGTCGGCCGAGCGCGATCTGTTTCGCTGAGGTTTGCGGCTCTCGGCTCCTGTCGCACTCGCGCGGTTGGGGCGCCTTCGCGCCGCCTCTGGCGGAGCAGGAATCGACCCGAGCGGTCGTCCGCGACGTGGTCGGCCCGACCGTCCGCTCGATCGGTCTCGGTTACCGGGACAAGCTGGGAGAGCTGAGGCAGCTTCGCCGTCGCGGCGCGAACCGGCCCGCGCTCAGGCCGGTCGCCGCGGCAGGGCGTACCGCAGCTGCACGAGCCCGCTCGGATATGGCGTCGCGTTGACGAGCCTCAAGCTGCGACGTCGTCCCGTCCCGGCGAAGAGAGGAACGCCTCTGCCGAGGATCACGCCCACGATCGTCACGGTGAGCTCGTCGACGAGGCCCGCGTCGAGGAACGACCGGATCAGCGCACCCCCGTCGAGGTAGAGCGCGCCGTCGGTCCGGGTGCGAACGGCCGCGAGCAGCTCGGGCGCGGTGCCCGCGACGGCACCGACCGTCGGGACGACCGGGTCGAGCGGGCGCGATGTGGCGACGAAGACCGGCATCTCGTCGTACGGCCACCGCTCGAAGCGAGCGGCGACCTCGTATGTCCGCCGGCCCATGAGGATCGCCGCGGTCTCCGCGAGGAACGCGCGGTAGCCGTAGTCCTCGCCGCTCGCGTCGGGTGCCGGCAGCCAGGAGAGATCGTCGTCCGGGCCGGCGATGAAGCCGTCCAGCGAGCACGCGACGAACACCCGCACCGCTCCGGCCACGACGCGAGACTACAGCGGACGTCGGGGCGAACGCGGCCGCCGTTAACGTGCGCCCGTGCCAGACGACGACAGCCGGAGCCAGCGCGAGCGGATGCTCGCGGGAGACCTCTACATCGCCGACGACCCCGAGCTCGCGCGGGAGGCGCTGCGCGCCGCGACGCTCTCGAAGGCCTTCAACGACTCGCCGCCCGGCGACGCCGCGGGCCGGCGGCGGATCCTCGAGGAGCTGCTCGGGTCTCTCGGCGAGGGCAGCGAGATCCGGCCGCCGTTCCACTGCGACTACGGCTCGCAGATCCACATCGGCGCGGGGACGTTCGCGAACTTCGGGCTCGTCGCGCTCGATGTCGCCCGAATCGTGATCGGCGACGACGTTCAGATCGGGCCGTACGTGCAGCTGCTCACGCCGACGCACCCGCTCGAGCCCGAACCGCGCCGGGCGAAGTGGGAGGCGGCCGAGCCGATCGCGATCGGCGACAACGTCTGGCTCGGCGGCGGGGTGATCGTCTGCCCGGGCGTCTCGATCGGCGCGGACACCGTCGTCGGCGCGGGCGCCGTCGTCACGCGCGACCTGCCTGCGGGCGTGCTCGCGGTCGGGACGCCGGCGCGCGTCGTCCGCTCGCTCGCGTGAGAAGATGGCGAGCCGTGCCGGCCGACCATCACAGCGAGTACCTCGCCCGCGCCGTCGCGGCGCTCACGCCGGAGGGTCGGCGCCGGGTCGACGAGCTGCTCGAGCAGCTCGCCGCGGCCGCCGGCGGGCGCGAGTGGCTCGTCCGGTTCGCGGCCGTGCGCGAGGCCGAGGCGGACGGCGGTCACCTGGGCGACCCCGGGGAGGTCGAGCCGGCCGACATGATCGCCGAGCCGGATCTCGACGCGCTTCTCCGCGGGTTCATGACGATCCGCGACCAGGAGCCGCGCGACGACGTCGCCGACTGGGCGAACGCGGTGATCGCGCTGCTCGAGGACGAGATCCGCCGCTGAGCTAACGGCCCGGCGCCTTCCTGCCGATTACCGGCGCGAGATGGGGAACGCCACCGCAGCCGTCGCGGCGCTCGTGACCGCGCTCGCCGTCGCCGCGACCGCGGCGACGGACGGCACGTCCGTCCCGCCGACGTCGCTCACGACGAACGACTGGCGCACGCTCACGATCCTGACCGAGCAGGCGATCGGCGTGCGGCCCACGCCCGCGGTGATCCCGGTCCGGAACCTCGCCCGGCTCGGGTACCTCTCGATCGATCGCGTCTTTCGCGGCGGCGGCCGCTCCTTCTACGAGCTCGCCCGGCTCGACGGCACGACCTGTTACGGGCAGGGGCCGACACGCGTGTCGCGAGGCGCGCCGCTCCTCGCCGGCGCGCGGTGCCCGGGCCCGGCGTACCCGTCGCGGGCCGAGCCCGTCCTCGACCTCTCGACGGTCGCGCCGCACCGCGGCGGCGGGCTCGTCGTTGGCCGGCTGATGGGCTTCGCGTCGCCTCGCGTCGCGAAGGTCGGCGTCGTCGCAAAGAATGGCGCGCTCGAGTACGCGGTTCCGGTCCGCAACGGCGTCTACGTCACGGTGGACAGGCGCGCGCACGCGGCCGGCGACGCGAAGATCGTCGCGCTCGACGGGTCGGGGCGGCAGCTGTACGCGAAGTGCCTCCCGGGCGGCTGCTGAGCAGGCCCTCGTCCGACCGGCAGCCTCGCTTTTCCGACGCCGAGGGCCGGCGTGTGGAACGGTTACGGCCGCGTGCTGCTCAACGAGATCCGTGTCGTCAACTTCAGGAGCGCTCGCCGGCTCGTCCTGCGGCCGGGGTCGATCTGCGCGTTCGTGGGTGAGCCCGGCGCCGGCAAGTCGAACGTGCTCTTTGCGCTGCGCGCTCTCCTCGACCCGAGCTTCGACATCTTCTCGACCGACGTGACCGCCGGCGAGCACGAGCTTTCCATCGAGGCGACGACC
Source organism: uncultured Actinomycetes bacterium (assembly GCA_963729135.1). Classification (GTDB taxonomy): domain Bacteria; phylum Actinomycetota; class Thermoleophilia; order Gaiellales; family Gaiellaceae; genus PALSA-600. The sequence goes on along the minus strand of CAVSMT010000003.1, from coordinate 178,151 downwards.
GCGGACGGCCGCACGGTCTCGCTCGACGATCGCCGCGGCGCTCCGCCGATCGTCCACTTCCCGGCGGCCTCCCGCGGCGACGACCTGCTCGTCGGGACGGCGGGCTCGCCGGCCGCGGACGCCGTGCGGGCGCTCGTCCGGGAGGCGCTCGCGTCTGCTCCCGCGCCCCGCGTCGCGCTCGTGCGGGGGCTCGAGGCGTGCGCGGCCGAGACCACGGGAGTCGTGTTCGCGATCGAGGAGCCCGAGCTCTTCCTCGCCCCGCAGGGGCACCGCTACCTCTACCGGGTGCTGCGGCGCCTCGCCGAGGCCGGAAACCAGGTCTTCTTCACGACCCACGCCCCCGGGCTCCTCAACATCGCCGCGCTCGGCGAGGTCAATCTCGTCAGCCGCGACGAGCTCGGGGTCACGGCGGTCGAGCGGCTGCGGGCGATCGACGTCGACGACGGCTTCCGCGTCATGTGCGAGTTCGACGCGGCGCGCTCCGAGCTCCTCCTCTCGCGCGCGGCGATCCTCGTCGAGGGCATGACCGAGAAGATCGCGCTCCCGTTCGTCTTCCGCGCGCTCGGCCACGACCCCGATCGCGAGCAGATCTCGATCGTCGAGTGCGGCGGCAAGTCGAACCTGCCCCTGTTCGTCGAGATCTGCCGGCGGGCGCGCGTCCCGTACGTCGTCGTGCACGACAGCGACGTGCGGCCGGGCCGCGAGCCCGTCCCCGCCGAGCTGAAGCTCAACGCGCTCATCCGCACGCGTGCGGGCGCGCGACGGACGATCGTCCTCGAGCCGGACTTCGAGGGCGTCGCCGGCTTCCGCGGCCGGGCCCGCAAGCCCGAGCGGGCGTGGCGTCGTCTTGCGAAGGCCCGGCCCGACGAGCTGCCCGAGCCGCTCGTGCGCGCGGTGCGGCTCGCGCTCGACTCGGCGCACCCGCGGGCGCCGTCGTACTCCTGACCGCCGCTCAGGCGCCGCGCCCGCGCTGCCCGCGGCGGAGCGCGTCGAGCCGCCGCCGCGCCTGCTTCGTCGGGCGCGCGCCGGCGTCCGAGCCGGGCGGACGGGCGAGCTTCCACTCGAGCGCGCGCGCCTCACGGGCCGCGGCCGAGTCCGGCGTCTCCTCGTAGAGCGCGGCCGCGGCGCTCGCCGGCCCGCGCCGCTCGGCGAGGCCGCGGACGACGACCGTCCACTCGAGACGCCCGGCCCGCACCTCGACCGTCTCGCCGGCGCGCACCGCCCGCGACGGCTTCACGCGCGCGCCGCCGACATGGACGTGGCCGGCTTGCACGGCCTCGGTCGCGGCGCTCCGCGTCTTGAAGAACCGCGCCGCCCAGAGCCACTTGTCGATCCTGCATTCGCCACGCGCATCGTCCATGCCCGGGACGGAACGTAGCGCGGTTAGACGTCGTCACGCATGTCCTATCGTGCAGGCAAATGCCGCGACAAAGGAGAAACCAATGAGGCTTAAGGCGACAATCGCAGCGGGTGCCGCTGGACTTGTGCTGCTCGGGGCAGGTGCGGCCAGTGGAGCCATTCCAGGGATTCCGGCCGTGGCCGTCGTGGGTCTACTGAACGGAAGTGACAGCGGTCCCACCGAGGTGCACAACGACGGTGTCCAGCTCAAGACGAAAGGGCCGACCGAGGTCGCGACCTTCGAGTCGAGGTACACCTTCGATCAGACGTCGGGATGGCACTACCACCCCGGCATCGTCATCGCCGTCGTCAAGCAGGGGACCGTCGAGCGGCAGGTCTTGTTGACCAACGGCAAGTGCATCACCGAGCAGTTCACCGTCGGGCAGGCCTTCACCGAGGTCGAGCCCCACAACGTGCACAACTTGACGCCGAAGACCGACACCAACCCCGACGGTGTGGCGCTGCTTTCGATCACTGCCATCCATGGCACGGATGCAGGGGCGTTCCGGCACGACCTGTACCCCGCAGGGTCGACGGAATCGCCTTGCAAGTAGGACGTAGCTCCGCGCCCCGCACTGATCAGTCTCAGTGCGGGGCGCTCCACTTGTCGATCCGGACCTCGTCCATCGCCGTCCGGCCATCGTAGGGGCCTCCGTAGGATCGGGCCGTGATCCGCCTCGAGCCGCTCGACCGCTCGCACCTCGACGGGCTCGCGGCCGTGGCCGCGGATCCCGACGTGCGCCGGTTCACCCGCGTGCCCGATCCCGTCCCGCCGGGCTTCCCGGAGACGTGGCTCGGCCGGGTCGAGGAGGGCCGGCGCGAGGGCACCCGCGAGGGGTTCGCGATCGTGGGCGGCGGCGGCGAGTTCCTCGGCGTCGCGGTCGTGCCGAAGCTCGACCGCGAGGCGCGCACCGCCGAGCTCGGCTACGTCGTCGTCCGCGAGGCGCGCGGCCGCGGCGTCGCGACGGCGGCGCTGCGGCTCCTCACCGCATGGGGCTTCGCCGATGCCGGGATGCTCCGGCTCGAGCTGCTCATCTCGGTCGAGAACCCGGCGTCGAAGCGCGTCGCCGAGCGCTGCGGGTACGTCCGCGAGGGCGTGCTTCGCTCGCTGCACGTGAAACAGGACGTGCGCGAGGACACGGAGCTCTGGTCGCGCCTCGCGAGCGATCCGTGAGCGGATCGGCGACAATTGCGCCTCCGGACTCCGAGTACGAAGGAGGCACGCGATGCGTCTCGCTCCTCTGTCCACGATCGCGGCCGCGACAGGCGGCCTGGCCGCGGCCGCGCTCCTCGCGGCCGGCTCGGCCGCCGCGGCGATCTCGCCCGCCTACGCCGTGACCGGCCTCGAGGTGGCGGCGACGTCCACCCAGGGCACGTTCGTCGGGACGGGCACCGGAAGCGGCGGCGACAGGCTCGCCTGGTCGGCCGTCGTCGTCCACACGGTCCTGAGCACGAACCCGGCGACGCCGGCGACGATCACCGGCGGCTCGCTCAACGCCCTGTCGCACGGCACCGGCAGCGCGGCGACCCTGACCGGCACGTTCACGGGCGGCACCGTCACCTACGACGCCGCGCTCTCGTCGCCGGCGGCCTGCGGCAACCAGGTCTACGACGTCGCCGGCAGCCTCGCGCTCGCGAGCGGCGGCGTGACCGGGACCGGCGCGTTCGACGTGACGCTGACGCACTACCGGATCGCGCTGCTCGGGCGGTGCGTCACGATCGGCGCCACCGTGACCGGCGCACCGGGGCTGACGGTCACCCCGGCACAACCGGTCTGATCGGGCAGGCGGCGTCCGGCTCCGCGCCGGGCGCCGCCTTCCTACGCGTAGTACTCGTCCGCGACCGAGAGCGCGTCGTCGAGGATCGCGATCCCCTCGTCGAGCTCCTCGCGCGTGATCGTGAGCGGGGGGCAGACCATGCACACGTTCCAGTGCGTCATCAGGTACAGCCCGTTGTCGAGTGCGCGGCGGGCCATCGCGCCGACCGGCTTCGCGGCCTCGCCGCTCGCGTTGAACGGGACGAGCGGCTCGCGCGTCTCCCGGTTGCGGACGAGCTCGAGGCCCCAGAAGCAGCCGAGCCCGCGCACCTCGCCGATCGACGGGTGCTTCTCGGCGAGCCGGGCCAGCTCGACGCGGAAGACCTCGCCCATCGCGGCCGCGTTCTCGACGATGCCCTCCTCCTGGAACGCCTCGATCGAGGCGACCGCGGAGGCGCACGCGAGCGGGTGGCCGGAGTACGTGAGCCCGCCGGCGAAGAACCGCGGGCGGATCCAGTCGGCGATCTCCTGCCTGACGACCATCGCGCCGAGCGGGACGTAGCCCGAGTTGAGCCCCTTCGCGACCGTGAGGATGTCCGGGACGACGTCCCAGTTGTCGACCGCGAACCACTTGCCGGTCCGCCCGAAGCCGGCCATCACCTCGTCGCAGATGAGCAGGATCCCGTGCCGGTCGCAGACCTCGCGGATCGACTGGAGGTAGCCGTCGGGCGGCGGGATGATCCCGTTCGTCCCGGTGATCGTCTCGAGGATCACGGCCGCGACCGTGTGCGCGCCCTCGTACTGGAGGATCTCCTCGAGGTGCGGCCCGCCGGTGCAGACCGGGCACGGGTCGGGATGGCCGGCCGGGCAGCGGTACGTGAACGGGTCGAACATCCGCACGACGCCGGAGATGCCGGGCTCGGCGGGCCAGCGCCGCGGGTCGCCGGTGAGCGTGATCGAGCCGGCGGTCGCGCCGTGGTACGAGCGGTACCGCGCGACGATCTTGTCCCTGCCGGTGTACCAGCGCGCGAGCTTGATCGCGTTCTCGTTCGCCTCGCTCCCGCCGTTCGTGAAGAACGACATCGAGAGGTCGCCCGGCGTGACCTCGGCGAGGAGCTTCCCGAGCCGCGACCGCGACTCGGTCGCCATCGGCGGCCCGATCGTCGCGAGCGTCTCGGCCTGCTCCTTGATCGCCGCGACGACCTTCGGGTGGCCGTAGCCGATCGAGACGTTGACGAGCTGCGACGCGAAGTCGAGGTACCGCTTCCCGTCGTAGTCCCAGAAATACCGACCCTCGCCGCCCGCAACGGCGATCGGTGCGATCGCGTCCTGGACGGACCACGAGTAGAGGACGTACCGCTTCGCGTCCTCGACGATCTGCTGTCCGAGCGCTGAGTTGTTCTCCGTCGTCGCCATGTCGTGATCGTACTGTCAGGCGGAGCGCGACTCTCCCGCTTCCGACGCGCGGACGCGCCCCTCGATTCCGTCGAGCACCAGCTCGAGGCCGCGGTCGAACCGGTCCGGGTCGAGCGCGAGCCGGATCAGGCGCGCCAGCGCGTCGCGGTCGCCGCCCGGCGGGAACAGCGCGCGCAGGTTCGGGAACGCGTCGGCGTCGAGGCCGGCGACCCGCGCGGCGGCCTCGGCCGCGAACGCCTCCACGACCTGCTCGGGGTCGGCGCCCGCGAAGGCGTCGATCGGGTTGAAGCGCTGGACGTAGCCGAAGACGTAGTCGTCGACGAGCACGACGAGCTCGAGGCACTCGGCGACGGGCAGCCCGCTCCCGGCCATCACGGCCAGCGACTGCTCGAAGTGGAGCGTCGCGTTCGGCCCGTCGTCGACGTTCTTCGGCATCTCGACGACCCACGGATGGCGGACGAAGACGTCGCGGGTGCGGTGCGCGATCTCGCGCATCCCGGCGCGCCAGCCGGCGGGCAGCTCGTCCGGCGGGATCAGCAGCTCGCCCATCACGGCGTTGTCGACGAGCGCGAGCAGCTCGTCCTTCGTGCGGACGTAGTGATAGAGCGTCATCGTCCCGGCCTCGAGCTCGGCGGCGACGCGACGCATCGAGAGCGCCTCGAAGCTCTCGGCGTCCGCGAGGCGGATCGCGGCCCGCGCGATCCCTTCGCGCGTGTGGGCGGGCCGTCGGGCGCGCGGCTCGGGCCGGGTCCAGATGCTCTCGTGGGCGGTGGCGGCGCGGCCGCGCGGCCGGCTCCGGTGCGCGCGCTCACCTTCCTTGGACACGTCGTACAGTGTACTGCTAAGCTCGCCGTACGTTGTACGAAAGAATCGGAGGAAGAACGTGACGCACGCGATCCGGACGAGCGGGCTCGGCAAGCGGTACGGCGAGCTCTGGGCGCTGCGGGAGCTCGATCTCGAGGTCGAGCCCGGCACGGTGCTCGGGCTCCTCGGCCACAACGGCGCCGGCAAGACGACGGCGATCCGGCTCCTCACGACGCTCTCGACGCCGACCGAGGGGACGGCTGCGGTCGCCGGCCACGACGTCGTCGCGGCCGCGCCGAGGGTGCGCGCCTCGATCGGCGTCGCCGCCCAGGCCGCGACCGTCGACGGCCTCCTCACCGGGCGGGCCAATCTCGAGCTGATCGGGCGGCTCTACCGCCTCCCGGCGGAGGCCGCGCGCCGCCGCGCCGGGGAGCTGCTCGAGCGCTTCGGCCTCGCCGACGCGGCCGACCGGCTCGTCAAGGAGTACTCCGGCGGCATGCGCCGCCGGCTCGACCTCGCCGCGAGCCTGATCGCCGACCCGCCCGTGATCTTCCTCGACGAGCCGACGACCGGGCTCGACCCGGCCGCGCGGCGCGAGCTGTGGAACATCGTCCGCGAACTCGTCGCCGACGGCACGACGGTGCTGCTCACGACGCAGTACCTCGAGGAGGCCGACGCGCTCGCCGACGAGGTCGTCGTGCTCGGCCACGGCCGCGCGATCGCGCAGGGGTCGCCCGCACGGCTGAAGGCGATGATCGGCGGCGAGCGGCTCGAGGTCGTCGTCGAGAGCGCGGCCGACCTCGACCCGGCCGCCGTCGCGCTGCGGCCGTTCGCGGACGGCGAGAGCGAGCTCGACGTCGACGCGCGCCGCGTCGTCGTGCCGCTGCGCGGGCGGACGCGCCTCGTCGACGTCGTCCGCGCGCTCGACGCCGCCGGCGTCGACGCGGTCGACGTGCAGCGCCGCGAGCAGACGCTCGACGACGTCTTCCTGACCCTCACGGGCCGCGCCGAGCCCGACGCGGCCCGCGCCCTCCGGGAGGTGGCCGCATGACCACGCTCGCCGTCGACTCGCTGCTCGTCGCCCGCCGCAACCTGGCCCACATCCGGCAGATCCCCGAGAAGCTGCTCGACGTGACGCTGCAGCCGCTCATGTTCGTGCTGCTGTTCGCGTTCGTCTTCGGCGGCGTGATCGCCGTGCCGCACGGCAACTACCGCGAGTACCTGATCGGCGGGATCCTCGTGCAGACGATCGCCTTCGGGATGATGGGCCCCGGGACGTCGATCGCGACCGACCTGACCGAGGGGATCGTGGACCGGTTCCGCACGCTGCCGATGGCCCGCAGCGCGTTCCTCGTCGGGCACATGCTCGCCGAGCTCGCGGGGATGGTCGTCGCGATCACGATCCTGAGCGTCACCGGGCTCGTCGTCGGCTGGCGGATCCACGGCGGCGTGCCCGACGCGCTCGCCGGCTACGGGCTGCTGCTCTGCTTCGCGCTCGCGATGGTGTGGGTCGGGCTGCTCGTCGGCGTCTCGGTGCGCTCGCCCGACGCGGTGATGGGCGTCGGCTTCATGGTCGTCTTCCCGCTCACGTTCGTCGCGAGCACGTTCGTGCCGATCGCCGGCCTGCCCGCCGGGCTGCGGCAGTTCGCGGAGTGGAACCCGGTCACGGCGCTCGCTGCGGCGACGCGCGGGCTGTTCGGCAACCCGACCGCGATCCCCGGCGGAGACGTCGTATGGCCGCTCGCCCATCCGCTCGGCTACAGCCTGCTCTGCTGCGCCGCGATCCTCGCCGTCGTCGTGCCGCTGACGATCCGGCAGTACCGCGCCCGCACGTCGGACTGACTACAGCGCGTCGCGGAGCAGCCGGATCGTCCCGATCGGCTCGAAGCCGAGCCGAAGGAGGATCGGCGCCGACATCGGGCCCGCGCTGACCGAGATCCGCGGGACGCCGCGCTCCACCGCCTCGCGCCACCGCGCGTGGACGAGGGCGCGGTACGCGCCGCGGCCGCGCGCGCTCGGGAGCACCGAGCCGCCGAGGAGCATCGCCGCCGCCGGGGCGAAGTACACGCGCCCGAAGCCCGCCGGCTCGCCGTCGACGTACGCGACGTAGAGGCTCACGTCCCCGCGCTCGACGATCAGCGGCCACGTCTCCCGCTGCGCCTTCCGCTGCTCGGCGCGCTCGTCCGCCGGCGTGCCCCACACGTCCCAGTCGAGCTCGAGCGCGGCGAGGTACTCCTCGACCGTCCCGACCCGGCGCACCTCGAGTCCCTGCTCGCCGGCGGGGGTGTGGTCGATCGTGAGGCTCGTCATCTGCGGCAGGTCCGGATCGGGCTCGAGGCCGAGGTTGGCGAGCCGCGACGCCAGCCCCGCCGGGGTCGAGCGCTCGCCGACCCACCACGTCACGTGGTCGAGCCCACGGGTGCGGCCGAGCTCGCGCACCTCGGCCAGCGCGACCTCGACCGTCGCGTCGTCGAGGCGGATCCGCTCGACCGTCGCGTCGCGGATCCCGGTGACGACGACGTAGCCGTCGCCGACGACGAGGTCGCTCGTCGTCGCGAGCGGGACCCACAGCCCCGGCTCCTCGGCCAGCTCGAGCATTGTCCCGCGCACCGGCGCCACGGTACCCTTGGCCGGATGACCGAGCTGGTCGACGCCCCCGCCGCCGTCAGGCCGATCCACCACTGGATCGCCGGCGCGCCGTACGAGGGGCAGTCGGGCCGCACCGGCCGCGTGTACAACCCGGCGACGGGCGCGCAGACCGGCGCCGTCGACTTCGCGTCGGCGGACGAGGTCGACCGCGCGGTCCAGGCCGCGAAGGCCGCGTTCCCGGCGTGGCGCGCGCTCTCGCTCTCGCGGCGCGCCGAGCTCTTCTTCCGCATCCACCGGCTCTTCGACGACCACCGCGCCGACCTCGCGCGGCTGCTCACGCTCGAGCACGGGAAGGTCACCTCCGACGCGCTCGGCGAGGTCGCGCGCGGGCTCGAGGTGATCGAGTTCTGCTGCGGGGTCCCGACCCTGCTCAAGGGCAGCTTCTCGGAGCAGGCCTCGACCGGGATCGACGTGTACTCGCTGCGCCAGCCGCTCGGCGTCGTCGGCGGGATCACGCCCTTCAACTTCCCGGCGATGGTCCCGATGTGGATGTGGGCGCCGGCGCTCGCGTGCGGGAACGCGTTCGTGCTCAAGCCGTCCGAGAAGGACCCGTCCGCGTCGGTTCTCACCGCCGAGCTGCTCGCCGAGGCGGGCGTGCCGGAGGGCGTCTTCAACGTCGTGCACGGCGACCGCGTCGCGGTCGAGGCGCTGCTCGAGCACCCGGACGTGACGGCGATCTCGTTCGTCGGCTCGACGCCGATCGCGCGGCACGTCTACGAGACGGCGACGCGCAACGGCAAGCGCTGCCAGGCGCTCGGCGGGGCGAAGAACCACATGATCGTGCTGCCCGACGCCGACGTCGACATGGCCGCGGACGCGGCCGTCTCGGCCGGGTACGGCTCGGCGGGCGAGCGGTGCATGGCCGTCTCGATGGTCGTCGCAGTCGGCCACGTCGCCGACGAGCTCGTCGCCGCGATCAAGGCGCGGATCCCGAACGTGAAGGTCGGCGACGGGCTCCGGCCCGACTCCGAGATGGGCCCGCTCGTCACGCGCGAGCACCGCGACCGCGTCGCGTCGTACGTCGAGAGCGCGCCCGGCGAGGGCGCGACGGTCGTCGTCGACGGCCGCGAGAACGTCCCCGACGGCGACGGCTTCTGGCTCGGGCCGAGCCTCATCGACAACGTCGCGCCGGAGATGAGCCAGTACACCGACGAGATCTTCGGCCCGGTGCTCGGCGTCACGCGCGTCGACACCTACGACGAGGCGGTCCGGCTCGTGAACGAGAACCCGTACGGCAACGGCACCGCGATCTTCACGCGCGACGGCGGCGTCGCCCGCCAGTTCCAGTTCGACGTGCAGGCCGGCATGGTCGGCGTGAACGTCCCGATCCCGGTGCCGGTCGCCTACTACTCGTTCGGCGGCTGGAAGTCGAGCCTCTTCGGCGACCGGCACATCTACGGCCCGGAGGGGATCGACTTCTACACGCGCACGAAGGTCGTCACGTCGAGGTGGCCGGACCCGGCCACCTCGAGGGTCGACCTCGGGTTCCCGCAGACGCGATAGTCGTGCGTCGTCCGCGAGGCCTCCGGGCGAAGACGCGGATGAAACCGTTCAGTTCTTGTCGCGGCCGACCACGTTCTTCGTTTTCTTCGCAGCGTCGTCGATCAATCCCTTCGCCTTGCCTGCCGCCTTGTCGACGGTTCCCTCCCGCTTCAGGCTGTCGTCGTCAGTGAGCTCCCCGGCGGCTCGCTTGCCGCGGCCCTTCAGCTCATCCATGTTCTCGGGCATGTCCGCTCCTCTTTAGAGAGCAGACCTGCTTCCCCCTGGCGAAACGCGCAAACCGATCGCATCCCGTCTGCACGGATGCGGTCCGTAGCGTGGGTTCGTGCAGCTTGTCGCGGCATTGCTCGGGGGGCGTCCTACTGCGTCGGCTCGCCGTCAGCCGCTGCGGCTCCCTCGGTCCCTCCCTGGTCGAGGCGGAAGGGCGGATACTCGTCCCGCATGAGGAGCACGTACGCCGCGACGCGAGCGACCCAGCGGTCGAGCCCGAGGACGAGGTCGAAGATCCCTCTCGGGTAGCGCTCCGTGAAGAGAAGCGCCACGCCCGCGAACAGCACGAGGACGCCGATCAGGCCTGTTTCGAAGCCGTAGCCCCACGTTCGACCGGACGCCCGCGCTCCCGCGTAGCTGCCGCCGCCGACGAGGATCCCGACGACCGCGTACTGCGGGATCGCGAGCAGCCACCACTTCACGAGCACGAGTCCCCGCGAGAGTCGCTCCGGGTACGGGACCTCGAGCCGCGCGGGGTACTCGGGGACGTCCGCCAGCGTGAACGGCGGGTAGCGGTCGGTCCCGAGCGCCGCGAACGAATAGAAGGCGACCCGCCACGTCCAGCGCAGCACGCCGAGGTTGAAGTCGAAGATGCCTCGCGGGTAGCGCTCCGTGAACAGGATCGCGAAGAAGGCGACCACGGTCAGCACGAGGACGGCGAGCCAGAGAAAGCCCAGCACGATGAAGTGGGGGATCGCGAGGATGACCTTGACGAGCCAGAGCCAGCGGCTCAGACCGGGATCGAGCTCGCCTTCGATCCGGACGGGATACGGCTGGCTGGCGGCCACGGCGCGCCGATGATGACACCGAGCGAGCCGGTGAGCGCGGTCAACCCGCGCGAACGCGCCGGCCGCGGGGAGGTCGTACGATCCGCCGGTGCCGGTCGCGCTGTTCGCGGTCATCGTCGTCGTCTTCGTGGTCGTCGGGCTCGTGGTCGTCCGGCGGACGCAGCGCGGAGCGGTCGTCGCCCGCCTGCCGCTCGACGAGGGCGAGCGGGTTCTCCTCGAAGAAGAGGGCCTGAAGCTCTTCCACCGGTTCCGCCGGACCGCGGCTCGTGGCGGCGGGACGGTCACCCATCGCGTGCGTTCGGTGCTCACCGACCGCCGCGTCCTGCTCGCCACCGGCGGCCCCGAGGGGAAGCACAAGTTCGTGATCCTGATGATCCTCGACTACACGACCGCCGCGCCGCCGGTTCCCGAGACCGGCTACGCGGCCTACCGGCGGAAATTCGGGCTCCAGAACGGCTACCCGACGTACGGGTGCTCGGCGGCCGACGTCAGCGTCGAGGAGGACGACGGCGAGACGCGTCTCCGCGTCGTCGTCCCGTTCACCGAGGCCGGTGAGGGCTGGGGCGATCCCCCCGAGGTGCGGCTCTCGACGCCGCAGGCCGCGAGCTACGACGAAGCGATCGCCGGCACGCCCGGCCAGCCGCGGCCGGGATGAAGGAGTATTCGGCGCTCGCAGCCGCGAATCCGACGGAGGGACCGAGATGGCCGTGCTGATGACGCGCGAGGTGCCAGGCGGAACGACGGCGCAGTACGACCGGGCGAACGAGATCGTCGGGGCCGCCGGGGAGGGCGACGCGCCGCGCAGTCACCGACGAGGGGCTCGTGGTCGTCGACGTCTGGGACACCGCGAGCTCGCTCGACGAGTTCGCGCAGACCCAGCTCTTCCCGGCGATCGACAACCCCCGGCATTTCGTCCTGCGCCTCTGGCCCGTCCACAACTGCATCCGGAGCGATGTAGACGGCCGTAGGCTCTCCGGCGCTGACGGCGTCGGTCCCCCGAGGAGAGGATCGCGCGCCGCCGGCCCGAAACACGGCGGCGATGGTCTCCCCGGGCGGCGCAGGCGACGAGGCGAGCCAGTCGGAGCACCGGCGGCGCGCGGAGCTGCACGGCGCGTTCGGCAGCGACGCGTTCGGGCGGCTGGCGGAGAAGGCGGCGCGGTTCTTCGGGACGCCGCAGTACATCGTCGGGCAGACGATCGCCGTGCTCGCCTGGGTCGTGATCAACTCGACCCAGCTCCACCTCGGGTTCGCGTGGGACGTCTATCCGTTCATCGCGCTCAACCTGCTGTTCTCGCTCCAGGCCGCGTACGCGGCGCCGCTGATCCTGCTCGCGCAGACGCGGCAGGCCGACCGCGACAAGCTCCACTCGGACCGGATCGAGAAGGGCCACAGCCGGCTCGAGCGCGCGGCGAAGGCGGAGACCGACAAGGTCCTCGAGCTGCTCCAGTCGAACACCGACCTCACGCAGCAGGACAAGGAGCTGACCGAGCAGGTCGCCGACCTGACCCGGCAGATCCACGCGCTCCTCACGCAGCAGCGCGACGCGTAGACCGCTCAGTCCCGGGGCGCTTCCCGCCGCAGCACCGTCGTCGCGACCCTGAGGCCGAAGCGGCCCGGCATGAGCGCGACGTCCCAGATCTGGTTGACGACTCCGCCCGCCGGGATCTCCGCCGCGAGCGCCTCGACGATGTCGTCGGAGGCGTCGAGCAGGTCGTCGCCGGCGTCGAGGACGCCGCCCGCGATGTCGCCCGCGATCGGCACGGCCGCCGAGGCGACCTCGACGGCGAGCGCGGGCCCGAGCCGCTCGAGCGTGAGGCGCACGGCCGTCCCCGCTTCGTTGCGAGCCTGCTCGAGCTCGGCCACCGCCTCCGTCGACCTCGCGGTGAAGACGCTCCACAGCGGCGATCGTCGAGCCCTCGCTCCGAAGACGAGCAGGAGCGAGCCGCCGACGGCCAGCCACACGAGCGCGAGCACGAGCGCGGCCAGCCACGTCGGCATCGCCGACGCGAGCCCGCTCACCGCCGCGACGTTCGCGAGCACGAAGGCCGCACCGAGCGCAACCGCGACGACGAGCGCGCCTGCGACGTCGCGCGCGGCCCGCCGGACCTCGGGCACGTTGCGGGACGTCTCGAGGCGCGCCTCGGACAGCGCGAGCGCGCCCAGCTCGCGACCGAGCTGCTCGACGAGCTCCGTCGCCGACCGGGCCTCGTCCCGCTCTGCCGCCTCGTCGTCCGAGGGCGGCGCGGCTGCCTGGTCGACCGTCTCCGTCAACGCCACTCCTCCCGCCGCGCTCGGCGGCCGGTCGGGGCACATGGGCGCCGAGAGTCTAGACGGGCGGTGCCCGCGACCCGGCTCCGGAATAGACTCGCCCCGTGGACGACTGGGCCGTCCTGGAGCGGGCCGCGGCGCTCGGGGCCGCGTACGTCGCCTCCGTGCCGGATCGGCCGGTGCGGCCGGAGGCGTCGATCGAGGAGCTGCGGCAGACGCTCGACCTGCCGCTCCCGGACGGGCCGACCGACGCGGTCGAGGTGATCGAGGCGCTCGCGCGCGACGTCGAGCCCGGGCTCGCGCAGATGGGGAGCGGGCGGTACTTCGGGTTCGTGATCGGGGGTGCGCTGCCCGCTGCGCTCGCCGCCGACTGGCTCACCTCGGCGTGGGATCAGAACGCCGGGCTCGCGCTGCCGACGCCCGCGGCGACGGTCGTCGAGGAGGTCGCCGGCCGCTGGCTGAAGGACCTGCTCGGGATCCCGGCGCACGCGTCGTTCGCGCTCGTGACCGGATGCCAGCTCGCGCACGCGACCGCGCTCGCCGCCGCGCGCCACCACGTCCTCCGCGCGGTCGGCCACGACGTCGAGCGCGACGGGCTCGTCGGTGCGCCGCCGATCCGCGTGCTCGCCGGCGCGAAGCGGCACGGGACGCTCGGCCGCGCGCTCCGGTTCGTCGGGCTCGGCACGGGCTGCATCCGCGAGGTTCCCGCCGACGGCCAGGGGCGGCTGCTCGTCGACGCGCTGCGCGCCGAGCTCGCCGCCGGCGGCGGGCCGACGATCGTGTGCGCCCAGCTCGGCGAGGTGAACACCGGCGCGTGCGACGACCTCGACGCGATCGCCGACGCGGCGTCGGAGGCCGGCGCGTGGCTCCACGTCGACGGCGCGTTCGGGCTGTGGGCCGCGGCGTCGCCGGCGCTGCGGCCGCTCACGGCCGGCTCGGAGCGCGCGGACTCCTGGGCGACCGACGCGCACAAGTGGCTGAACGTGCCGTACGACTGCGGGATCGCCTTCTGCGCGCACCCCGACTCGCACCGCGCCGCGCTCGGGATCCGCTCCGAGTACCTCGTCTTCGCCGACGACGGCGCGGCGCGCGAGCCGCTCGACTGGACGCCCGAGCACTCGCGCCGAGCCCGCGCGTTCCCGGTGTACGCGGCGCTGCGCTCGCTCGGACGGGCCGGCGTCGCCGACCTCGTCGACCGGACGTGCCGCCCACGCTCGCGCGCTCGCCGAGGGCCTCGCCGCGCTCCCGCGCTGCGAGGTGCTGAACGAGGTCGTCCTCAACCAGGTGCTGTTCCGCTTCGAGGACGACGCCGCGACCGACGCCGCCGTCGCGGCCGTTCAGGCGAGCGGCGAGGCGTGGCTCGGCGGCACCGTCTGGGACGGCCGCCGGGCGATCCGGCTCTCCGTCTCGAGCTGGCGGACGGACGCGACCGACGTCGAGCGCACCCTCGCCGCGTTCGCCGCCGCTCGCTGAGGTCAGCCGTCGACCGAGATCCGGTTCGGCGGCCAGTACGTGAGGATCACCGGGCCGACGAGCGACGAGCGCGGGACGGGGCCCCACACGCGCGAGTCGCACGAGCCGCCGCGGTTGTCGCCCATCATGAAGTACTCGTCCGGGGGCACCTTCCACGTCCGGCCGCGGTCGCCGACGTCGTTCGCCCGCGCGTCCGCGGTGACGTACGGCTCGTTCAGCTTCCGGCCGTCGACCCAGATGTAGGCGCGCGCGTCCTCGTGGACCGTGTCGTTCGGCAGGCCGATCAGCCGCTTCACGTAGATCCCGGCCGAGCCGCAGTCCGTCGCCGCCGCCTTCGGCGCGTGGAAGACGACGATCTGGCCGCGCTTCGGGCCCGAGAAGCGGTAGCAGAGCTCGCACGCGACCACGCGGTCGGAGAACGACGCCTCGCACGCGACCGCCGGGCGCGCGCAGTGGAGCGTCGGCTCCATCGACGACGAGGGGATCCGGAACGGCTTCGCGACCTCGGCCTCGAACGCGAGCACGAAGCCGATCGCGAGCGCGATCGTCAGCCCCCAGTCGGCCGCGACGCGCGCCGGCTTCGGGAGGCGGCGCGTCGCTCGGGAGACGAAACGCATCGCCTCAAGGTACCGCCCGACGCCGTGCGCCCGTCCGCGCGGGCGACGCGTCCGTCAGGCGCTGAGCGCCGCGCGGCCCGAGCCGGCGAGCTCCTCGCCGAACCGCGCGCGCGACACGTACTTCCCGACCCCGGGCGCCGCGACGAGCTCGCCGTTCTCGACGAGGACGTTCCCGCGGAGGAGGACGACGTCCGGCGAGCCGACGACCTCCGTCCCCTCGTACAGGTTGTAGTCGACCTTCGAGTGGTGGGTCGCGGCCGAGATCGTGACGCGCTTCTCCGGGTCGAAGATCACGATGTCGGCGTCGGAGCCGACCGCGAGCGTGCCCTTCCGCGGATAGAGGCCGAACAGCTTCGCCGGGTTCGTCGCGAGCAGCTCGACCATCCTGTTCAGCGTGATCCGGCCCTCGCGGACGCCGAAGTGGTGGATCATCTGCAGCCGGTTCTCGATCCCCGGGCCGCCGTTCGGGATCTTCGAGAAGTCGTCGCGGCCGAGCGTCTTCTGGCCGTCCCAGAGGAACGCGCAGTGGTCGGTCGAGATCACCGAGAGGACGTCGTTCCGCACCGCGTCCCACAGCACCTGCTGGTTTCCCTTCTCGCGCGGCGGCGGCGTGTAGACGAACTTCCCGCCCTCGAAGTCCGGGCGGTCGAGGAACGTCTGGTCGATGAAGAAGTACTGCGTGCACGTCTCGCCGAAGACGTCCCAGCCCTTCGCGCGCGCGGTCGCGATCGGCTCGACCGCCTCGCGGCACGAGACGTGGACGACGTACACCGCGCAGCCCGCGACGCGCGCGAGCTGGATCGCGCGGTTCGTCGCCTCGCCCTCCGTCTCCGGCGGCCGCGTGAGCGCGTGCCACCGCGGCTCGGTGTGCCCCTCGGCGAGCGCCTTCTTGATGAGCACGTCGATGGCGTCGCCGTTCTCGGCGTGCACCATCACGAGCGCGCCGGTCGCGGCCGCGACCTCCATCGTCCGGAAGAGCGTGTCGTCGTCGACCTGCAGCGCGCCCTTGTACGCCATGAAGAGCTTGTACGAGGTGACGCCCTGGTCGGGCAGCGTCGCGAGCTCGTCGAGCGCGCCCGGCGCGGAGAGGTCGGTGACCGCGATGTGGTAGCCCATGTCGATCAGCTGCTTGCCCTCGGCCTTCGCGTGCCAGTCGGCGAGCGCGTCCGCGAACGTCTGGCCCTTGCCCTGGATGCAGAAGTCGACGTGGCAGGTCGTGCCGCCGAACGCCGCCGCGGTCTGGCCGGACTGGACGTCGTCGACCGTGACCGTGCCGCCGAACGGCATGTCGAGGTGCGTGTGCGGGTCGACGCCGCCCGGCAGGAGGTACTTGCCGGACGCGTCGATCGTCCGGTCGGCCTCGACGTCGAGCGACTCGCCGATCAGGGAGACCCGCTCGCCGTCCACGAAGACGTCGGCGACGTAGTCGTCCGCCGCGGTCACGACGCGGCCGCCTTTGATCAGTACGGACATGACGGGTCTCCCTTCTCGGTCCTCACTCGTCGCCTCTACTTGCCGCCGGCGGTGACCTTGATGTTCTGCTTCCTCCAGCCGTTGCCGTTGACGTCGACGCCCGCGGCCTTGAGCTGCGCGACCGCCTTCCGGGCGTACAGGTAGTTCGTCGCGCCCGACGGCAGGGTCTTGATCACGCCGTACTTCCTCGCGATCGCCGCCGTCTGCGCCACCGCTGACGCCGGGACGAGCCCGATGCCGCTCGGGTCCGGCCAGATGAGCGCGTTGATCTCGTTCATCTGCCAGGCCTGGTGCCCGGCGCCGAGGGTCGGCCCGTTCTTGAGCACGATGTTCACGCACGCCGACTGGTGGTCGCGGCAGTAGATCCAGCCCTGGAACGACGCCTTCAGGAACTTGACCAGCGTGTCCTGGTTCGTCGAGCTCGAGAGCCACTTGTCGGTCACGAAGAGGTTGTCCTCGAGCATCCCGGTGCCGACGGACGGGCTCGACATCTTGAACACGTTCAGATCGGAGAGCGTGTAGAGCTTCCCGGTCTTCGGGTTCTTCGTCTCGAGCACCTGCGCCAGCTCGTTGTACGTCATCGCGGCCGCCGCGTCGACGTTCCCGCTCAGGAAGTCGGTCATCGAGAACGGCTGGTTGAAGATCGTCACCTGCTTGGAGTTGCTCGGGTCGATCCCGTTCTTGTTCAGCGCCGCGAACAGCTCCGGCTGGTTGCCGCAGCACCAGACGCCGACCTTCTTGCCGGCCATCTTCTTGATCGTGTTGATGCCGCTCGTCTTCCACGTGAGCTCCGTCATGCCGCTCCGCGGGAAGACCTGCGCGACCGAGACGAGCTGGCCGCCCTTCTCGCGCGTCGCGAAGAGGTTCGGCAGCCAGTCGAGGCCGATGTCCGCGCCGCCGCCGACGACGACCGTCTCCGGCGTGATGTTCGGGCCGCCGACCTTGAGGTTCACGTCGAGCCCGGCCTGCTTGTAGTACCCCTGCGCCACCGCCGCGTAGTAGCCGGCGAACTGCGCCTGCGTGACCCACTTGAGCTGCAACGTGACCTTCGTCAGCTTCGGGGCCGCGCCCGCGGTCGTGCTGAGCAGCGTCGTCGCCGTCGTTGCGACGACGGCCGCGAGCCCCAGCAACGCCCAGTGCTTCCGCCTCATTGACCCTCCTCTCATCCGTGTGCCTGTCCCGCGCGCCGATTCTGACCGATCCGTCACTCGCGTGTCGATCGGGCGCCGCGCAGCGCGAACCGCTCCGCCATCCCGACCGCGAGGTAGAACACGATCCCGAACGCGCTCGCGACGACGATCGCCGCCCAGCCGAACGGGAAGTCGAACAGCGAGATCGAGTTCTCGATCTGCACGCCGAGCGCGAGCGTCGAGCCGCCGAAGTAGTCGCCGACGATCGCGCCGATCATCGCGAGCACCGTCCCCACCTTCAGGCCGGCGAAGACGAACGGCAGCGCCGTCGGGATCCGCACCCGCCGGAAGACCTCGACCTGGCTCGCGGCGTACGACCGCATCAGCTCGATCGAGTCGGGCCGGACGGAGGTGAGGCCGCGCAGCGTGTTCACGAGCACGGGGAAGAAGCAGAGGATCGCCGCGATCGCCATCTTCGAGTGCGGGTTGAGGACGCCGAACCACGCGTTCGTGATCGGCGCGAACGCGATCACCGGGATCGCGCTCAGCGCGATCGCGTACGGCAGGATCGCGTCGCCGAGCCGCCGGAACCGCGCGAGCACGAGCGCGACGACGATCGCGAGCCCGGAGCCGACGACGAAGCCGCCGAGCGCCTCCTTGAACGTGTACCAGCCGGCGCTCCAGAGCAGGTGACGGTTCTCCCACAGCGACCGCGCGATCGCCGACGGCCGCGGCAGCAGGAACTTCCCGGCGAGCGGGGAGAAGATCCACTCCCACGCCACGATCCCGAGCGCGAGCACGAGCACTGCCGGGAGCCATTCGCCGGCCCGGCCGCGGGCCGCGGTCACGCCTCGCCTCCCGAGGCGAGCTTCTCGACGGGCCCGTGGGCGAGCGTCTCGCGGACGGCGGTCACGAGCTCGAAGAACCGCGGGTCCTCGCGCGTCTCGGCGGTCCGCGGCTGCGGCAGGTCGATCTCGATCACCGACGTGATCCGGCCGGGCCGCGCCGACATCACGACGACGCGCGTCGAGAGGAACACCGCCTCGGCGATCGAGTGCGTCACGAACACGATCGTCGAGCCCGTCTCCCGCCAGATCCCGAGCAGCTCCATGTTCAGCCGCTCGCGGGTCATCTCGTCGAGCGCGCCGAACGGCTCGTCCATCAGCAGCAGCGCGGGCGAGAACGAGAGAGCGCGCGCGATCGCGACGCGCTGCTGCATCCCGCCGGAGAGCTGCCACGGGTGGTGGTCCTCGAACCCGCCGAGCTCGACGAGCTCCACGAGCTCCTGCACGCGCTGCGTCCGTCGAGCGCGGCTCCAGCCGAGCATCTCGAGCGGCAGCGCGATGTTCTTCGCGACGGTGCGCCAGTCGAAGAGCACCGCGGCCTGGAAGACGATCCCGTAGTCGCGGTCGAGGCGGGCCTGATGCGCCGACTTCCCGTTCACGGTGACCCGCCCGGCGCTCGGCTCGACGAGGTCGCCGATGATCCGGAGGAGCGTCGACTTCCCGCAGCCGGACGGCCCGATCAGCGACACGAGCTCGCCGGGCTCGATCGTCAGGTCGATGCCCTCGAGCGCGACCGTGTCGCCGCGCGCGAACGTCTTCGTGACGCCGCTCAGCTCGACGACGCTCACGCGACGTGCTCCGGGGCGCGGCGCACGACGAGCTTCTCGGCGACGACGACCGCGAGGAAGAACGCGATCCCGAGGATCGCCGCGATCACGTTCGTCGCCCAGAGCTCCTGCGGCTCGATCGAGTAGTACTGGTTGAAGTTCACGATCGCGCCGCCGAGCCCGCCCTGGATCGACGCCGCGGGCTCGGAGATGATCGCGCCGACGATCGACAGCGGCGCCGCGATCCGGAGGGCGGAGAAGAGGAACGGGATCGAGGTCGGGACGCGCAGCTTCCACAGGATCTGCCAGCGGCCCGCCGCGTAGGAGCGCATCAGCTCGACCCCGCGCGGGTCGGCCGAGCCCAGGCCGCGCAGCACGTTGATCGTCACCGGGAAGAAGGTCAGGTAGGCGGCGAGGATCGCGACCGAGACCCAGTCGGTGACGCCTTTCGAGCCGAGCCCGACGACGACCATCGGCGCGATCGCGAGCAGCGGCACGGTCTGCGAGGCGACGACGTACGGGATCACGCCGCGCTCGATCCAGCGCGACTGCGAGAGGAGCACCGCGATCGCGAAGCCGAACACGCCGCCGAGCGCGAAGCCGAGCAGCGCCTCCTTCGCGGTGAAGAGCGCGTCGTGCCACAGGATCTGGATCAGCCACGGGCCGTTGACCTGCGCCGGCTGGAAGAGCGCCTCGACGATCCGGTGCAGGTGCGGCATCGTCACGTCGTTCACCGGGAACGGCCAGGTCAGCGCGAAGTGCGTCCCGACCCAGTGCCAGCCCTCCCACAGACCCCAGAGCACGGCGAGCACCAGCAGCAGCAGCAGGACGCGGGTCGTCTCGTGGCGGACCCTCGACTGCTCGGCGCGGCCGGAGCCCGGTACCGCCTCGGACCGCTCCGGGTACGCCATGTCCACTCAATATCACAGTTGTAGAGTCGGTTCCGTGACGCTCGATCCGTCGCGGACCGTGGCCGAGCTGGAGGAGCTCCGGGAGCTGACCGGCGACGCCGACGGCGCCCAGCGCGTCGCCTGGACGGAGACGTGGGAGCGCGCCCGCAGCTGGCTTCGCGAGCGGGTCGCGGGCACCGGCGCGCACGAGACGATCGACGCCGCCGGCAACCAGTGGTTCACGCTGCCGGGCCGCTCGGACCGGGCCGTGCTCGTCGGCGGGCACATCGACTCGGTCCCGGAGGGCGGCTGGCTCGACGGCGCGCTGAACGTGGTCGCCGGCGTCGAGGTGCTGCGCCGGATCGCCGCGGAGGGCGAGCCGCCGGTGACGGTCCGGCTCGTCAACTGGGCCGACGAGGAGGGCGCGCGCTTCGGCCGCTCGCTCTTCGGCTCGTCGGCGGCCGCCGGCTCGATGCGCGACCAGGACGAGCTGCGCGGGTTCGTCGACCGCGACGGGATCGCGCTCCCGGACGCGCTCGCCGCGCACGGCGTCGAGCTCGACCGGGCGCTCGACGCCGCGGTGGAGCTCGAGAGCGCCGCCGCGTACCTCGAGCTCCACATCGAGCAGGGCCCGGTGCTCGAGTCGCTCGACCTGCCGCTCGGCGTCGTGCTCGGCACCTTCGGCGTCGAGCGGTCGCGGCTCACGTGGCGCGGTCAGGCCGCGCACGCCGGCTCGACGCCGATGGACCAGCGGCGCGACGCGCTCGCGGGCGCCGCGAAGATGGCGCTCCACCTGCGCGAGCTCGCGCGCGAGGCCGGCGGCGGCGCGGTGTGCACCTCGGGCGGCGTCGTGTGCCGGCCGGGGACGGTCACCTCAATCGTCGGGACCGCCGAGCAGCTCCTCGACCAGCGTCACCTCGACGCGGCCACGCTCGCGCGCATGCTCGAGCGGGCGCAGGAGGCGGCGGCGCGGTTCGCGGCCGAGGAGAGCCTCGAGCTCGAGTGGGAGCGGATCTGGCAGATCGAGCCGATCCTGTTCGACGACGCGCTGATCGACCTCGCCGACGAGGTCGTGCGCGAGGTCGCCGGCGTCTCGCACCGCCTCCCGTCCGGCCCGCTCCACGACGCCGCGGAGGTCTCGCGCGCCGGCGTGCCGACGGTGATGCTCTTCGTCCAGAGCCTCCGCGGCCTCTCGCACACGAAGCTCGAGGACACGAAGCGCGAGCACCTCGAGCTGTCGGTGCAGGCGCTCGACCGGCTTGCGGCGAGGACGATCGAGCGCGTCGCCGCGCAAGGCTGAGGCGTCCGAAAGAGCCACTTGCGCGCCCGGTGACGTGGAGGCACCCTTGGCCGGTGGCGGACGAGCAGCAGCTGATCTATCGCGGCGAGGTGAGCGGCACGAGCGGATGCTCCGTCACGCACGGGAGCTTCGTGAGCTCGCCGAGAAGGGCAAGGCCGAGCTCGAAGCGCGCAAGCCGCGCGAGGGGTAGCCCGCGCTCAGCGGGGTCGGCGAGGGCCGGAAGTCCGACCGTGAGGATCTTCACGCCGGGATCCTCGCGCAGTAGGCTGCGCCCAGTCTCTGCGACCGGCGAAGGGAGGCCCACCATGGCCATGAGCTTCGGCGTCACCGTCCTGCCCGACCCGCCCCACACGCGCTTCCTCGAGCTGATCGAGCTCGCCGAGGCGAACGGCTTCGACTACGGCTGGACGTACGACTCGCACGTCCTCTGGCACGAGGCCACGCCGCTGCTCACGCTCGCTGCCGACCGGACGAGCCGGATGAAGCTCGGGCACTTCGTCACCAACCCCGGCACGCGCGAGCCGACCGTGCTCGCGAGCATGTACGCGACGCTGCACGTGATCTCCGGCGGCCGGATGGTGATGGGGATCGGGCGCGGCGACTCGGCCCGGCGCGTCGTCGGCCTGCAGCCGGTGAAGGTCGCCGAGTTCGAGCATTCGTGCCGGATGATCAAGGACTTCATGAACGGGCGGAAGGTCGAGTGGAACGACAAGGAGCTGCAGCTCGAATGGGCGCTCGCCGAGCCGCAGATCCCGATGCACATCGCCGGCTACGGGCCGAAGGCGCTTGCCGTCGCGGGCCGGGTCGCCGACGGCGTGATCATCCAGCTCGCCGATCCCGTGATCGTCGAGTGGATCATGTCGACCGCGCGCGCCTCGGCCGAGAAGGCCGGCCGCGACCCCGCCGCGATCGAGTGCATCGTCGGCGCGCCGTCGAAGGTCTCCGACGATCTCGCGCAGGCGCGCGAGGAGGTGCGCTGGTTCCCGGCGATGGTCTCGAACCACGTCATGGACCTGATCGAGCGCTACGGCTGGGACTCCGACATCCCCTCCGAGCTGACCGACTTCGTGAAGACGCGGAAGGGCTACGACTACAAGGACCACTCGCGCGTCGGCGCCGCCCACGGCGCGTTCGTCACCGACGAGATCTGCGACCGCTTCTGCGTGATCGGCACCGCCGAGCAGTGCACCGCGAAGCTGCGGGAGCTCGAGGCGGTCGGCGTCGGCCAGTTCAACATCTACCTGATGACGAACGGGCAGGAAGAGGTGCTCGAGGCATACGGGCGGGAGATCATCCCGCAGCTCTCCGGCGTCGCCGCGTAGCGTTCCGGCGTGGGTTACAGCGTCGTCCACCTCGAGGAGATCGAGCCGAACGGGCCGGTCCGCTTCGTTCGGCGCCTGCTCGGCGTCGAGGCGTTCGGCGTCAACTGGTTCGAGCTGGAGCCGAACGCGGTCGGGCACGAGCACGACGAGAGCGGCACCGGCCAGGAGGAGGTCAACGTCGTCGTCGCCGGCTCGGGCTTCTGGCGGGTCGAAGGCGGGGAGGTGCCCGCGCAGATCGGGACGTTCGTGCGCTTCGACCCGGGCACGATGCGCTGCCCGGTCGCCGGGCCGAACGGGATGACGTTCATCGGGATCGGCGCGCGACCGGGGAGCTACGAGCCGCACGGCCCGTTCTGAGCGGGCGCGATGGAGTTCGACCGCTACACGCTCGTCATCCTCCGCTGGCCGGACCGGATGCGGGAGTTCGGCGAGGAGGAGCTCGCGCGCAGCCAGTCCGGCCACCTCGCGTTCCTCGACGAGATGCGCGAGCGCGGCGCCCTCGTGGCGTCCGGGCCGTTCGACGACCAGCCGGACGAGCGGCTCCGCGGCGTCTCGATCTACCGGAGCGGGCTCGAGGAGACGCGCCGGCTGCTCGAGGGCGACCCGGCCGTGCAGATGGGCCGGCTCGAGCCGGAGGTCGTGACGTGGCTCGTCCCGCGCGGCACCCTCCGCACCGAATAGGGGACGAATCGGGGAGATCACCGGTGGCGCGACCGGCGCCCGCGTCGCTAGTCTCGGGGCCGTGAACGGAACCGCTCCAGTCGTCAGCGCCGAGGACGTCACCCGCCGGTACGGAGAGGGCGAGACGGCCGTCGACGCGCTCCGCGGCGTCTCCCTCGCCGTTCAGGCGCGCGAGCTCGTCGCGGTGATGGGCCCGTCCGGCTCGGGGAAGTCGACGCTGATGCACATCCTCGCCGCGCTCGACAAGCCGACCGGCGGCCACGTCTCGATCGCCGGCGTGGACATCGGCTCGCTCGGCGACAACGACATCACGCTGCTGCGGCGCGAGCACATCGGCTTCATCTTCCAGTTCTACAACCTGCTCCCGATGCTGACCGCGGAGGAGAACGTCGTCCTGCCGCTCTCGATCGCGGGCGAGAAGCCCGACAAGGCGTACCTCGACGACCTGCTCGGCCGCGTCGGGCTCTCGAAGCGGCGGACGCACCGGCCGTCGGAGCTCTCAGGCGGCCAGCAGCAGCGCGTCGCGATCGCCCGCGCGCTCGTCTCGAAGCCGTCGATCGTGCTCGCCGACGAGCCGACCGGCAACCTCGACTCGACGACCGGCAACGAGATCCTCGAGCTGCTCCGCGCGGCGACCGAGGAGTACGGGCAGACGACCGTGATGGTCACCCACGACGCGAACGCGGCCGCGATCGCCGACCGGATCCTCTTCCTCGCCGACGGCCTGATCGTCGACGAGCTCGCCCGCTCCGAGCCCGCCGAGGTGCTCGCGGCGATGAACCGCATCTCGGCATGACCCGGTTCGCGCTGAAGGGCCTGCTCGGGCGGAAGCTCCGGGCGGCGCTGACCGCGTTCGCGATCGTGCTCGGGGTGGCGATGGTCGCCGGCACGTTCATCCTCACGGACTCGATCGACAACGCCTTCAACTCGATCTTCACCGACGTCCGCGCCGGCTCGAACGTCGTCGTCAGCGGCAAGTCGGCGTTCGACCTCGGGAACAACAACGGCAACTCGGGGACGACGACGCCAACGATCGACGAGTCGCTGCTGCCCAAGGTCCGCGCGCTGCCCGGCGTCGCCGAGGCGGAGCCGAGCGTGAACGGCGAGGCGCAGCTGATCGGCAAGAACGGGAAGGCGATCGTCTTCGGCGGCGCGCCCAACCTCGGCTTCAGCATCGCCGCCGGCGCGTCGCGCTTCAACCCGCTGACGCTGCTCGACGGCACGTGGCCGAAGGGCGACGAGGTCGTGATCGACAAGTCGACCGCGGACAAGAAGGGCTTCGCGGTCGGCGACACGATCGGCGTGCAGGCCGAGGGGCCGGTCCACCGCTTTCACATCTCCGGGCTCGTCAGGTTCGGCTCCGGCGGCTCGAGCCTCGGCGGCGCGACGCTCGCCGGCTTCGACCTGTCGACCGCGCAGGACCTGTTCGACAAGCGCGGCCAGGTCGACGAGATCGCGATCGCCTCGAAGCCCGGCGTGTCGGACACGGACCTCCTGAAGCAGGTCGAGCCGATCCTGCCCGCGAACGCGCAGGCGCGGACGGCCCAGCAGCAGGCGGCCGAGGACGCGCAGAGCGCGGACTCGTTCATCTCGTTCCTGCGCGGGTTCCTGCTCGCGTTCGGCGGGATCGCGCTCTTCGTCGGCAGCTTCGTGATCGCGAACTCGCTCTCGATCACGATCGCGCAGCGGACCCGCGAGTTCGCGACGGTGCGGACGCTCGGCGCGTCGCGGCGGCAGGTGCTCTGGTCGGTCGTGATCGAGGCGCTCGTCGTCGGCACGCTCGCGTCGATCACGGGCCTCGTCCTCGGCCTCGCGCTCGCCAAGGGCCTTTTCAAGCTGTTCTCCGCCGTCGGGTTCACGCTTCCGAACAGCGGCATCCTCGTCGAGACGCGGACGATCGTCGTCGCGCTGCTCGTCGGGATCGTCGTCACGCTCCTCGCGAGCCTGCGCCCGGCGTTCCGCGCGACGCGCGTGCCGCCGATCGCGGCCGTGCGCGAGGGCGCGACGCTGCCCGAGTCGCGCTTCGCGAAGCACCGCACGACCGGGTCGGCGCTCCTGACCGCGATCGGGTTCGCGGCGCTCGTGTACGGCCTGTTCGGGCCGGGGCTCGGGACGACGCAGATCCTGCTCTGGCTCGGGGTCGGCGCGCTGCTCGTCTTCTTCGGCGTCGCGCTCCTCTCGGTCCGCTTCGTCGTCCCGCTCGCGCACGTGCTCGGCTGGCCGGCGACGCGGATCGGCGGCGCGGCCGGCACGCTCGCCCGCGACAACGCGCAGCGCAACCCGCAGCGGACGGCGTCGACCGCGGCCGCGCTGATGATCGGGCTCGCGCTCGTCACGCTCGTCGCCGTCCTCGCCGCGGGGATCACCTCGACGTTCCGCGGCGCGGTCAACCAGATCTGGGGCGGCGCCGACTACGCGATCACCGCGCAGAACAACTTCTCGCCGATCCCGACGAGCGCCGCCGACGCAGCGGCGACGGCGCCGCGCGTCCAGGCGGTCGGCAACGTCCGCACCGGCGAGGCGGAGGCGTTCGGCAAGACCTTCTTCGCAACGGCGGTGAACCCGCCCGGGAGCACGATGTTCCACCTCGACTGGGTGCAGGGCTCGCAGGCGACGATCGCGACGCTCGGCGCGAACGGCTCGTTCGTCGACAAGGGCTACGCGAAGTCGCACCACCTCGTCGTCGGCTCGCCGATCGCGCTCACGTTCGCGAACGGCTCGCACAAGACCGTCGTCGTCCGCGGCATCTTCGACCCGCCGGCGGGCGGGTCGCCGTTCGGGAAGGTGACCATCTCGCAGGCGACGTGGGACAAGTTCAACGAGAACCCGCGGAACCTCTACTCGTTCGTGCGCATGCGCGGCGGAGAGAGGCCGGCGAACCAGCTCGCGCTCGAGCGGGCGCTGAAGCCGTACCCGAACGCGAAGGTCGCGACCCGACAGAAGTTCATCGACAACCAGATCGCCGGCCTCAACTCGATCCTGAACATCCTGTACGTGCTGCTCGCGCTGTCGGTGATCGTGAGCCTGTTCGGGATCGTGAACACGCTCGTGCTGACCGTGTTCGAGCGGACGCGCGAGCTCGGGATGCTGCGCGCGATCGGGATGACGCGGCGTCAGGTGCGGCGCATGATCCGCCACGAGGCCGTGATCACGGCGCTGATCGGCGGCGTGCTCGGGATCCTGCTCGGGATCGCGCTCGGCGCGCTGCTCGCCGCCCGCGTCGAGTTCATCCAGTTCTCGCTGCCGACCGGGTCGCTGATCGTGTTCGCGGTCATGACCGTCGTCGTCGGGATCCTCGCGGCGATCTTCCCGGCGCGACGAGCCTCGCGGCTCAACGTGCTCGAGGCGCTCCAGTACGAGTGATCAGAGCCGTCCGGCCGCGACCTGCGCGGCCTGCCGGACGATCGGCGACGCGCCGGCCCCGGCGCCGGTCACGTTGACCGCGACCTCGGTGCCCTTCTTCCAGAGCACGAGCGAGATGCCGTTCGGGACGAAGTACACCCACGCGGCGGCCCCGAGGCCGGGCACGCCGAGCGCGGTGCCCGTGATCGTCTTCGCCGCGCGGTCGAAGCCTGCGCGCGAGATCGCGCGGGTCTTGACCGTCAGCACCTGCTTGCCGCGCGTGTAGGTGCACGAGTCGAAGACGCGGGCGCTGCCGGTCGTGCCCGCCCCCGCGGCGCCGCCGAGCGCGGCCCTCGCGTCCGCGGCGGTGACGAGCGCGCACGGATCCTTGCGGGCCGCGGTCGCGTCCGCCGCGAGTGCGAGCGCTCCGGCGGCCAGCGCCGTCACCGCGAGGAGACGGGCGGCGGCGGTCTTCGGCATCGCGTCAGGGTAGCGAGCGGCGGAAGCCGATCGGCTCGGCTCGCGGGTCGAGCGGGCTCGTCTCGAGTCCCGCCCGCGGCTCCGGGTCGTTGTAGCCGCCGGGCGCGACGTCGTTCGGGCCGTCCGCCGAGAAGAGCGAGGCGAGGAGCTGGATCTGCCCGCGGCCGGGGCCGAGCTCGAACTGGCCGCCGCCGTACAGCGCGATCCCGTGCTCGGCGCACCGGTCGTAGAACTCGAACAGCCGCTCGAGCGAGCCGAAGCGCGACGGCTTCACGTTCAGGCACCTCGGCGGGAACGGCAGCGCCTCGACGTCCGCCCACGAGTGGATCGGCGCGTCCCACGTGACGCGGTCGCGATGCTCCGCGAGGACCGCGTCGGTCTCGGGCGTCAGCGCCGGGTCCTCGATCCACGCCACGGGGAACGCCGCCGCGACGCGCCGGTACAGCCCCTCGTCGGCCGGGTTGTCGACGACGGTGCCGGAGTACTGGCCCTTCAGGTCGACGACGTCGACGTTGCCGCGCGCCGCGAGCGTCTCGAACAGATCGTCGGTCCAATCGGGCGTCGGGTCGAGCTTGAAGCGCAGCTCCGGGTAGAGCTCGAGCCACGGCTCGAGCGCGGTCGCGCGCGTCGAGGAGACGAACCGGACCGGCCGCGGCTCGCGCCCGAGCGCGTCGCCGAGCGAGCGGCCGCCCTGCCGCAGCGCGAGGTCGAGCGCCGCCGACTCGAACGCCCAGCGCCGGTAGTCGAGGTACGCGTGCTGCGCCGGCTCGCCGCCGGGGAAGAGCTCGAGCGAGTCGAGCCGTGCCGAGAGCGACGCGAGCGTCCACTCGCCCTCGAGGAAGAGCTTCGGAAACCGGTCGCCGTCGTGCTCGTCCGCGGCGTACGTGACGTCCTCGCCGACGCCCTCGTGACCGCCGCCGCGGAGGTGGACGACGGTCGTCTTGCGCGTGAACTCGGGCGAGATCGCGAGGGCGAGCAGCTCGGTCTCGACCGCGTCGATCTCGACGGGCAGGTCGCGGATTGCGTCGTAGAGCACGGCACGAGCCTAGCGACCGAGGGAGTCCGGGAGCCGCCGGTACGCGCACGGCGCGCTACGTGCGGCGACGCTCGAGGTGCTGGCGCAGCGCGTCGAGCCGGTCGTCCCACTCGGCGCCGCTCGGGGTGAGGCGGTACCGCGTCTCGCGGCCGGCGCGCTCGGACTCGACGAGGCCGGCCTGGCTCAGCGTCGCGAGGTGCTTCGCGACTGCCTGCCGCGTGATCGGGAGCTCGCCCGTGAGCTCGGTCGCGGTCGCTGTGCCGTGGTCGGCGATGTAGCCGAGGACGTGCCGCCGGCTCGCGTCGGCCAGCGCGGAGAAGACCTGGCCGAGCGGGTCAGACACGCGCGAGCGCGAGGGCCTGCACGTCGAGCGCGGTCGACCAGGCCGGAACCGTCTCGACGACCGTCAGCCGTGTGCCGTCGGCGTCGTCGGCCAGCGTGAACTCGACCTCCCCGTCGTCGTCCCACTCGAACGCGAGGTGCTCGCCGGGCTCGACCCCGGTCACGGTCGCGTGGCGCTCCTCGCCGTTCCCCCACCGGAACGTCGCGTCGCCGCCGACGCGGAGGTCGAGCTCGACCTCGGTCGCGAACCAGTCGGCGAGCCTCTCCGGGTCGGTCAGCGCGTCCCACACCTCGTCGCGCGGCGCCGGCAAGACGATCTCCCTGCGAATCATCTGCAACCTCCGGGTTGCGTTATAGTGGGCAACCGAACGGTTGCACGTTACAGGAGGTGGACACGATGCTGGTCGGTTCCGTGGTGCCGATGGTGCTCGAGCAGGACGGGCGGATGGAGCGCTCGTTCGACATCTACTCGCGCCTGCTGCGCGAGCGGATCGTCTTCCTCGGCCAGGAGGTGGACGACGCGATCGCGAACCTGGTCGCGGCGCAGCTCCTCTTCCTCGAGGCCGAGGATCCGGAGAAGGACGTCTTCCTCTACGTCAACTCGCCGGGGGGCTCGGCGTATGCGGGGATGGCGATCTACGACGCGATGCAGTACGTGAAGCCCGACGTCGCGACCGTCTGCCTCGGGATGGGCATGTCGGCGGCGGCGATGATCCTCTGCGGCGGCGCGCCCGGAAAGCGGTTCGCGCTCCCGAACGCGAAGATCATGATCCACCAGGGCTCGGGCGGCTTCCGCGGCACCCCCGCCGACATCCAGATCGCGGCGCGAGAGATCCTCGAGCAGACGCGGAAGATGGCGGAGCTCATCTCGCGCCACTCGGGCCGCGACGTCGACGAGGTGATGCGCGACATCGACCGCGACCGGTTCATGACGCCGCAGGAGGCGATCGAGTACGGGCTGATCGACTCGGTCATGGAGTCGCGTGTGCCGTCAGCCGCGTGACCGCCCGGAACGCGAGCACGAAGACCCCGGTGAAGACGAGCGCGACGACGAGGAAGGCCGCCTCCTTCCCGTTCGGCGAGCGGCCGAGGACGAGCGCGCGGATCGCGACGCCGAGCGGGACGCCGACCGCCCACGTCCAGAGCAGCGCGAAACGTCCGCCGCCGCGGTAGAGCCGGAAGACCGCCGCCGCTGCGAACCACCCGGCCAGCAGCGGCAGCGCGTCGCGCGCGTACCCCGCGAGGCTGAGCGTGTGGTCGTGCGAGAGGAGGCCGACCGTCACGAAGGCGACGAGCGCGAGCCCGTCGGCGACGGCCGTCGCGGGCGGGCGCGGGACCACGGCCCCACCGTAGCCGCAAACCGTTCGGCCGAGCCTCGCGAATCACCGGAGCCAATCGACGAACCCAAGGAGGAGATCGTGAAGAAGCTCTCGGCGCTGGTTGCCGTCTGCGCGGCCTGTCTGGTGGCCGCCGGCCTCGCCCTCGCGGGCACTGCCGGCGAGACCTACAAGCTGAGCTCGACCCTGAACGCGAAGAGCGAGACCCCCGCGCCGAAGGCCCCGGCCGGTGCCGGCGGGACGTTCACCGGCTCGTACGTCGAGAACTCGAAGGGCGCCGTGCTCACGTGGAAGCTGACGTTCTCGAAGCTGTCCGGCCCGGCGTCGGCCGCTCACATCCACAAGGGGAAGGTCGGCGTCGCCGGCGCCGTGATCGTTCCCCTCTGCGGCCCGTGCCACAGCGGCCAGACCGGCAAGACGACGATCTCGAAGAGCGTCGTCTCGACCCTCGAGGCCGGCAACGCGTACGTCAACGTGCATACGGCGAAGAACGCGAACGGCGAGATCCGCGGTCAGGTGAAGGTCAGCGGCTGACCGAGGCGAGCGTCACCCGGTGTTCCTGAGCGCGGCCGCGACCCCGGCGATCGAGCGCATCAGCGGCAGCCGCGCCGACTCGTCGCCCCCGCGGAAGCGGCCGAGGAGCTCGACCTGGATCGCGTTCATCGGGTCGACGTACGGGTTGCGGAGCGCGATCGAGCGGCGCAGCACCGGGTGGCGCTCGAGCGGCGCATCCGCGTCCACGATCCCGAGCACGGCCTCCAGCGCGAGGTCGTGCTCGGATGCGAGCCGGGCGAAGAAGCCGGCCGGGTCGAGCTCCGGCGGGACGAGCTCGAGGTACTCGCGCGCGACCTGGAGGCTCGACTTCGCCAGCGTCATCTCGAGGTTGTCGACGAGCGAGCGGAAGAACGGCAGCTCCGCGTACAGCTCGCGGAGCGCGCCACCGTCAGCGCCCGCGAACGCGGCGCCGCAGCCGAACCACGCCGGCAGGAGCGTCCGGTTCTGCGTCCACGCGAACACCCACGGGATCGCGCGGAGCGAGGCGAGGTAGTCGCCGCCCTCGGGCCGGCGCTCGGGCCGGGAGCCGATCTCGAGCAGGCCGAGCTCGTCCACCGGCGTGAACGCGCGGAAGAAGTCGACGAAGCCGGGGCTGCCGACGAGAGCGCGGTACGTCTCCTCCGAGCGCGCGGCGAGCTCGTCGAGCAGGTCGCCGCTCGTCGGCGTGCGGGACGCGGCCGGTCAGCTCGGGGAACGCGGCGAGCACGCGTGCCCGCGAGCGCGGCCTCGAGGTTCCGGTGCGCGAGCCCCGGCAGGCCGTACTTGAACGAGATCGTCTCGCCCTGCTCGGTCAGCTTCAGCCGGCCGGGTGGATGGCCCGGCGCCTGGGCGAGGATCGCCGCGTGCGTCGGGCCGCCGCCGCGCCCGGCGCTGCCGCCGCGGCCGTGGAAGATCGTCAGCTCGACGCCGGCCTCGCGCGCGAGCGCGGCGAGCTCCTCCTGCGCGCGGTAGATCGCCCACTGCGCCGCGAGGTAGCCGCCGTCCTTGCCCGAGTCCGAGTAGCCGACCATCACCTCGAGCCGCCCGCCGCGCGCGGCGACGAGCGCGCCGTAGCGCTCGTCGGCGAGGAGCGTGCGGACGACGTCCGGCGCCGCGTGGAGGTCGGGGATCGTCTCGAAGAGCGGCACGATCGAGAGCGTCTCGTCGCGTGAGGTCGAGCACGCCCAGCGCGTCGG
This sequence comes from uncultured Actinomycetes bacterium, assembly GCA_963729135.1. GTDB lineage: Bacteria > Actinomycetota > Thermoleophilia > Gaiellales > Gaiellaceae > PALSA-600. Next base: position 146,537 of record CAVSMT010000003.1, on the reverse strand, counting down.
CCGCCGACGAGCAGCCCGAGACGATCGCCGTGTCGAGCGCGCCCGGGCCGTGCCGGCGCCGCACCTCGGCGACCGCGTCGAAGAACGCGCGCGTCTCGGCGGTCGGGTCGCGCACCTCGCGCGCGTGGAGGCGCACGTCGAGCTTCGCGAGGTGGAACCCGAACAGCTCGACGCGGCGCTCGAGCGCGGCGAGCCGGCCGGCGGCGACGCGCCCGCCGCGGTGCGCCTCGAGGCTGCGGCGGATCACGGCGAGGTCGTCGAGCAGCTCGCCCGGCCCGGCGTAGCCCTCGTTCTCGAGCCGCCACCACATGAACGAGAGCTTGCGGCGGTACGGCTCGCGCTCGTTCTGACCGCCGAGCCGGACGGTGAACTCCGGCAGCTCGCGCTCGTCCCGCGCGATCGAGGCGTCGAGCTCCGGCGAGACCTCGACGAGCGAGCGGCTCGACGCGAGCGCGGCCGCGAGCGCCCGCGCCTCGGCCGCGTACCGGCCGAGCGCGAGCGCGCGGGCCCGGTCGAGCGCGAGCCGGACCGTGTTCGCCCCGACCGCCGGGTTGCCGTCGCGGTCGCCGCCGATCCACGTCCCGAACGAGAACGGCGGCGGCGCCGCCGGGCACGCGCCGGCGGTACTCGGCGAGCAGCCGCTCGCCCGCGTCGAAGAGGCTCTCCTCGAAGAACCAGAGGCCGTGCCGGATCTCCTCGGCGACGCGCGGCCGCCGCGCGCACCTCGTCGGTCTGCCACAGCAGCGTGATCTCCTCGCCGAGCGCGGCCTCGATGTCGGCGCGCTCGGCGGCCGCGAGCGCGGCGTCGTCGAGCCGGTGCAGCAGCGCGCGCGATCCGGACGTGCGCGACGAGGAACGTCCGCCGCGTCGCCTCGGTCGGGTGCGCGGTGAGCACGAGCTCGAGCGAGACGTCGCGAAGCCGCGTGCGGAGCTCGTCGTCGGGGACGCCCGCGAGCGCCTCGAACGCCTCGTCGAGCGACTCGCGCGGCGGCCGTCCGCCGCGGGCGTAGTCGCGCCGGCGCCGCAGCCGGTGGTGCTGCTCGGCCGTGTTCGCGAGCTGGAAGTACAGCGAGAACGCGCGCAGCACGAGCGCCTGCCCGGCCGGGTCGAGCGCGCGGACGGCGTCGCGGACGGCCGCCGGGTCGCCGGACGCGCGCGACGCGCGGGCGCTCGCGCGGACGCGCTCGACCGCCGCGAGCAGCGTCTCGCCCTCCTGCTCGACGAGCACCCGCCCGAGCAGCGAGCCGAGGAAGCGGATGTCGCGGCGCAGCGGGCCGGCGGGCTCGCCGCGCTGCGCGGTCGCGGTCGCATCGGACGTCACGCGCCCCAGCGTAGTGGCGCGCGCCGCGGCGCTACGGCATCGGGGTGAGCGCCCGCGCCGCCGCGAGGACGAGCGCGGGCGTCGGCGCCGTGATCCCGACGAAGAGCGGGCCGTCGCGGAGCTGGCCGGTCCAGCGGATGCGGGCCGCGGGCCAGTTGGCGACGCCGCACCCGTAGCACGTGAGCCGCAGCGTCCCCGCCGGCGGCAGCAGCTTCGGGGCGGTGAAGCCGCCGGGCTGGAGCTTGGCCGACTCCTGCACCTCGAGCGTGCGGCCGCCGCCCGTGTAGACGAGATCCAGGCCGGGCGCGGGAGCGCCGCCCGTCCGGCCCGGGGTGAGCGGCCAGAGCTGCTCGAGCCGCACCGAGCCGAACCGGAGCCCGCCGACCGCCGGCCCCGGCCACACGGCGCGCGGGCCGAGCGCGAGCGGGGCGGTCGCGCGCGTGACCCTGCCGACCGCCTGCCGGGTAAGGACGATCCCCGCCTGCTCGGCCGAGGGGTGCGCCGGCGCACGGTCCGTCGACTCGATCGAGACGATCAGGTCGCGCGGGTCGCCGTAGCGAACGGTCCTGCCGCCCGTGATCTCCGTATCGGTCCGGTCGACCCAGAGCGGGCGGTACGTCGAGGCGTCGACCGCGACGTCCTCGGTGGCGCCGCCCGGATGGTGCACGGGCGAGGCGAGCCCCTTGCCGTTCACGACGGTCGCGTAGTCGAACGTGAAGCGGACGATCTTCGCTCGCCGCCCTCGGTAGGTCGTCTCGGCGACCACCTTCGCGGAGCCGTCCGCGAGCGCCTTGCGGTAGCCGCCGACGAGCGTCGCGAGCCCGGGGTCGTCGCCGATGCTGCCCTGGCCGGAGGAGCCGACGGTCACGCCGTCGACGCTCCGCCACGACGCGATCGTCGGGATCGTGTCCGACGAGCCGGAGTCGACGACGTACTCCGTGCGCGTCGTCACGGGCCGCTTCTTTCCGGTCGCGAGGTCGACCAGCGCGTCGTACGTGTGCTCGGGCTCGACGACGGCGACGACGTAGCGCTCCGAGCCGATCGCGGCGAGCGCTCGGTCGGTGAAGCTCGGGCCGGAGCGCCACGGCGCGCCGAGCGCGACGAGGACCGCGGCGGCCGCGGCGAGCGCGAACGCTCCGGCCGCGACCCCTCGCCGGTGCCGCCGGGGCGGGACGCGCCGGAGCACCTCGCTCCAGTCGGGTGCGGCGGCGGCGGCCGGGTAGGCCCGGTCGAGCTCGGCCCGGATCTGCTCGTCGGTGTCGATCATGCGTGCGCCTCCTCCAGGCTGCGGCGAAGCGAACGGTGTGCCGCGTTGAGGGTTGCCGAGACGGTGCCGACCTCGACGCCGAGCGCCTCGGCGATCGCCCGGTAGTCGAGGTCGGCGAAGTAGCGGAGAAAGACCGCGAGGCGTTGGCGCTCGGGCAGCGCCGCGACGAGCGCGCGGATCGCGGGCTCGCCCGCGTCCGGCTCGGCGCCGTCGGCGGCATCGATCGTGGCGACCGGCCGGGCCCGTGCCGCGCCGGCCGCGCGGATCACGATCCGCCAGACCCACGCCTCGAGCGGCGCCTCGCCGCGGTACGAGCCGAGCCGCTCGATCGCGCTCGCGAACGCGTCGTGGACCGCGTCGGCCCCGCGCGCCGGGTCGCCGGCGATCGCGCCCGCGACCCGCGCGAACGCGCCGTACCGCGCGCGGTACAGCGCCTCGAGACTCGCGATCCCGGTCGTCGTGGGCATCCATCACCTACGAGGGAGTCCACGCCCGGTTTGTTTACCCGGCCAGGCGCCTCAGGCGAGCGCGGCGGTCATCCGCTCGACCGCCTCCTCGACGAGCGCGGCCGACGTGCCGACGTTCAGCCGGGCGAAGCCGTTGCCCTGCGTGCCGAAGTGCGGGCCGGGGCTGAGCGCGACGCGGCCGCGCTCGAGGAACGTTTCCGACGGGTCGTCGCCGAGCCGGAGCGCGCGGCAGTCGAGCCACGCGAGGTAGCCGGCCTCGGGAGGGACGTATCGCACCTCCGGCAGCCGCGCCGCGAGCAGCTCCGCGAGGCGCCGCCGGTTGCCGTCGAGGTACGCGAGCAGGTCGTCGAGCCACGGGCCGCCGGACTCGAACGCGGCGATCGTGGCGATCACGCCGAAGTGGCCCGCGTGGTAGCGGAGGCTCTCGGGCAGCGCCGCGAGCTCCTCCTCCATCGCGGCCGAGCCGCTCACGAGCACGGCGCACTTGAGGCCGGCGAGGTTCCACGCCTTCGTCGCGCCGGCGATCGTGAGCCCGCGTCGCGCCGGCTCCTCGCCGAGCGAGGCGAACGGCGTGTGCGTCGCGCCCGCGAGGGTGAGCGGCGCGTGGATCTCGTCCGAGACGACCGCGACGTCGTACCGGAGCGCCAGCTCGGCGATCGCCTCGAGCTCGGCGCGGGCGAGGGCGCGACCCGTCGGGTTGTGCGGGTTGCAGAAGAGGTACGCGCGGGCGCCGCCGGCGAACGCCCGCTCGAGCGCGTCGAGGTCGAGCTCCCAGCGACCCGCGCCGCTCGGCGAGCGGAGCCTCGACGACCGTGCGCCCGAGCTCGCGGATCGCGGCGAAGAACGGCGCGTACACGGGCGGGTTGATGACGACCCCGTCCCCCGGCGCGGTGAGGAGTCGCAGCGTCTCGGTGACCGCGACCATCACGTCGGGCACGAGCCGGACGCGCCCCGGGTCGACCGTCCACCCCCAGCGCGCCGCCGCGAACGAGGCGAACGCCTCGGCGAGGCCGCCCGGGTGGGGGTAGCCGCAGTCGTCGAGGTCGAGCGCCGCCTGCAGCGTCTCGCGCACCGGCGGCGCGAGCGGGAAGTCCATCTCGGCGACCCACGCCGGCAGCACGTCGGCCGGGTACATCCGCCACTTCGCGCTCCGCCGGCCCCGCAGCTCGTCGAGCGAGAGATCGTCGAAGCCGGCGGGCACGACCGCGCAGCCTATCCTCCGACCCGGCATGTCCAGTTCGCGTCCCCGCGTCGTGATCGTCGGCGGCGGCTTCGGCGGCCTGGCCTGCGCGCGCAAGCTCGCCGGCGGCCCGGTCGACGTCACGCTCGTCGACTCGCGCGACTACCACCTGTTCACGCCGCTCCTCTACCAGGTGGCGACCGGGCTCCTGAACCCGGCCGACATCGTCTACCCGCTCCGCGCCGTCCTCCGCCGCGCCCGCAACGTCGAGTTCCACCAGGCGTCCGTCGCCGCGGTCGACTTCGAGCGGAGGCTCGTCCGCACGGCGCGCGGGCACGAGCTCCCGTACGACCACCTCGTGCTCGCGACCGGAAGCGTCAGCGACTTCTTCGGCAACCCGGCGCTCGCGGAGGCGACGCTCGGGATGAAGACGCTCGAGCAGGCGCAGCGGCTGCGCAACCACGTGCTCGCATGCTTCGAGCACGCCGCGCAGGCGGACGGCGCGGAGGCGCGGCGGCCCTGGCTCACGTTCGTCGTCGCCGGCGGCGGGCCGACCGGCGTCGAGTTCGCGGGCGCGCTCGTCGAGCTCCGCCGGCTCGTCGGCCGCGAGTACCGCGAGTTCCCGGCCGACGAGGTGCGGATCGTTCTGGTCGAGGGCGCCGACCGACTGCTGCCGGCGTTCCCGGAGAAGCTGAGCCGCTACGCGGAGAAGGTGCTCGGACGGCGCGGCGTCGAGGTGCGGGCGGGCGCGTTGATCGCGTCGGCCGGGCCCGAGAGCGCGACGCTCGGCGACGGCGAGGTCGTGCCGGCGCGGACCGTCGTCTGGTCGGCCGGCGTCCGCGCATCCGGGTCACCGGACACCGGCGCGCTCGAGCGCGGGCGCGCCGCGCGCCTCGTCGTCGACGACCGGCTGCGCCCGGCCGGCCTCGCGGACGTCCACGCGATCGGCGACCTCGCCGGTCACGAGCCGATGCTCTCCGCGCCTGCGCTGCAGCAGGGCCGCCACGCCGCGCGCGCGATCCTCGCGTCCGTCCGCGGCGAGCCCGACCCGGGGCCGTACCGCTACCGCGACAAGGGCACGATGGCCGTCGTCGGCCGGAACGCCGCCGTCGCCGCACGTCGCCGGGCTCCGGCTCACGGGCTTCCTCGGCTGGGCGGCATGGCTCACCGTCCACCTCTACTACCTCGTCGGCTTCCGGAACCGCGTCGCGGTCTTCTTCCACTGGGGCTGGGAGTACGTCTTCCGCGACCGCCCGACGCGGATGATCACGACGGTCGACCCCGATCCGGTGGTCGACGAGCTGACCGGGCGTTAGCCCGAGGAGGACGCGGTCGCGTTTGCGGCCCAGGAGAGCGAGTAGCCGCGCCCGTCCGCGGTCGGCGCCGGCACGGTCGTGCCGGCCGCCGACGAGGTCTGCAGCACGCCGCGCTCGCTTCCCGGGAAGAACCCGCTTCGCGTCCGCGGGACGAGCTGGATCGGGACGTTCGACCAGGTCGGGTCGAGGAGGGTGCCCGGGTGCCCGTTGCCCGTCGTCGCGATCTTCGAGAACGCGACCGAGCCGAAGTTCGCGAGCGGCACCGGCCGGCAGACGTTGGTGCACGACGACGGCGCCTCGACGATCCACTCGGCCGAGGAGAGGTCGGGGGTGTCGACGGCGACCTTCTTGTTGAAGACCGCGCCGGTCGTCCGGTTCTTGAGCTGGAGCCAGACGAGCCCGCCCGTCGCGTTCACCGAGGCCGTGATCGTGTCGCCGGGCCGGACCTTGAGACGGACGTTCACCGGCGGGTCCGGGACGAGCTCGTACCACATGTAGTAGCTCGGGTCGCCGGCGTTCGAGCAGTCCGCGTCGGTGCCGATCTGCTCGAGGGCCTGCGCGGTGAGGTCGTAGCCGCCGAGCCCGACCCAGACGGCGGACGCGGAGGTGCCGCCCCCGGGCGTGCACGCGGCGCTCGACTGCTTCCACGTGCCGGTCACGCTCGTGAAGTTGAGCGGCGTGGAGGGATCGGAGCTCGTCGCCGCGTAGCCGGCCCAGTTCGAGCTCGTCTCCACGGCGGCCGCGGCACGGGTGCTGAACTGCCGCTCGGCCCCGCGGGCCGGAGTCGAGAGCGTGGCGGCGATCGCGGCGACGCCGATCGAGGCGAGCCCGACGAGCGCTCCCGCGACCCGTGTCGCCCTGACCGCAACCTCAGAGGGGCCGGCTGGCATCGTCACAAGGAACCAGAGAATCGTAAGCTGTGCCTAAGAAGTTCGAGTAACAAAGGTGCCTCCCTCGACGACGCTGACGCGGGCCCAAACTCGATCGCTGAGCCTCGCCGGGCGGCTTGTGGCGCCGGTGGCGACCACGCTCGCGATCGTACTGGCGGCGCTGCTCGCGGCGCGCGCCGTGTACTGGGCGCCGCTGAACGTCGACGAGGAGCTGACGCGGCGGATCGCGACCGAGCCGTTCGGCTCGATCTTCCACATCGTCTCGACCGAGCGCGGCGGCGGGCCGCTCCACTTCTGGCTCGTCCACCTCACGCTCGACTGGCCGGGCGGGCTGATCGGCCTGCGCGTGCCGTCGATGGTGTTCTTCGCCGCGTCGCTGCCCGCGGTCGCGCTGATCGCGCTCGAGCTCGCGAGCGAGTGGGTCGCGGCGGCGACCGTGCTGCTGACGGCGACCGCGCCGCTCGGGATCTCGTACTCGACGTTCGGCCGCCCGCACGCGATGCTCCTCTTCTGGCTGACGTGGGGGACGTGGCTCGGGCTGCGCGCGGCGCGGCCTCGGCCGCCGGCGGGACTGGATCGCGGCCGGCGCGGTGCTCGGCTCGTCGGTGTTCGTCCACCCGACCGCGCCGGTGTACTCGCTGACGGCGTTCGCGGCCGTGCTCGTCGTCGTCCCGAAGCGGCCTCGGTCGGTCGTGCGCGAGGCGTGGCCGGGCGCGGTCGCGCTCCTCGTCACGTTCGTGCCGTACTACGCCTCGACGCTCGGCGTGCTCGGCGACCGGTACGCGCTCGGCTCGGGCGGGCAGTCCGGGCGCACGTTCACGGGCAACCCGGTGTGGGTGGACGCGGTGCACGCCGTCGCGCCGATGCACCACGACCTCAACTGGCTGAGCGCGCCCGCGCTCGCCGGGCTCGTCGTGCTCGCCGTGACGAGCCGGTGGCGCGCGGCGGTCGCGCTCGGGCTGATCGTGCTGACGCCGATCGTCTTCTTCTCGGAGGTGCCGGCCAACGGGCTCTCGGCGATCTTCTTCGACCGCTACATGCTCCCGGCGCTGCCCGCGTTCATGCTTCTCGTCGCGGTCTGCCTCGACGCGATCGCGCGCTGGGCCGGCGGCGCGCGGCTCCTCGTGCTGGCGCTGCTCGTGGCCGGGCTGATCACGATCGACGTGCGGATCGTGCTCGCGCGGCAGCACCAGCTCGGGCAGCTCGAGCTCGGCACGATCACGTCGGTCGTCCGCGGCGAGAGCCGGAACGCGGTGCTCTTCTCGACGGTCGGAACGCAGGACCCGGCCGGCTACCTCGGCGCGTTCAACTTCGGCCGTCCGCCGAGCGTCTTCGACCGGTACCTCGGCCTGCGGATCCCGTCGCTGCCGGAGGTCGACGACGACACGTGCGTGCCGGTCGTCGCGTTCCTCGCCGGCCCGGCGACGCCGCGCGTCGGGCTCTGGGTCTTCTACTACGCGCGCGACGACGAGGGAGCGCCCGGCCGGCGCGCGCTCTCGGGCGTGCCGGGAACGGTGCTCGCCGAGCCGCTGCCGCACTACCTCGTGGTGCGCACCACGGGCGCGCGGTCGCCGCGCGCGCTCGTGACGACGAGCCTCGCGCTCCGCCGCCGCTGGCACGCGGCGATCCCCGGCAACCCGCGCTCGATCGACAACGTGAACGCCGACTCGCAGGCGCTGCGCGCGCCCGCCGCGTGCAGGGGCCACGGGTTCCTCGACGACCCGGACATCTCGCCGAACTGGCCGGAGGCGCTCACGTAGCCGCCTTCCACGCGAGCGCGGCGAGGTAGCCGGCGACGACCGCGAGCGCGACCGACGCGCCGGCGGCGAGGTCGGCGTAGTACGAGACGTACAGGCCGGCGACGGCCGCCGCGACCGCGAGCCCGGCGGCGAGCGCCATCATCGGCGCGATCCGCCGCGCGAGCAGCCGCGCCGTCGCGGCCGGGCCGACGATCACCGCGACCACGAGCAGGTTCCCGAGCGCCTGCACGCCGATCAGCACGCCCGCGGCGACGAGGGCGAGCAGCGCGAGCGTCGGTCGCGAGCGGCCGGGCGCCGAACGCCCTCGCGCTCGAGCGGTCGAAGCCGACGACGAGGAGCTGCCGGTGGAGCAGCGCGAGCGCGGCGAGCACGACCGCGGCGAGCGCGGCGGTCAGCGCGAGGTCGGTGCCGGTGACGGCGAGCACGTCGCCGAAGAGGAGCTCCTGCACGCCCGGCGGCGACGACGGCGAGAGCGCGAGCAGGACGCCGAGCCCGAACAGCGTCGTGACGACGACCGCGACGGAGGTGTCGCGCCCGATCTCCGGCGTCCGGCCGAGGACCGCGACCGCGCCCGGCGGCGACGAGCACGCCGACCGCGCCGCCGAGGACGAGCGGCACGCCGACGATCGTCGCGACGACGAGCCCGGGGAAGAGCGCGTGCGCGAGCGACTCGGCGCTGTACGAGAGCTCGTGGAAGACGACCCAGCAGCCGAGCGGGCCGGTTGCGATCCCGACGAGCGCGAGCTCGAGGAACGCGCGCCGGAGGAAGTCCTGCGACCACGGGTCGGCCACGGCGTGGAGCATCAGTCGTGCCCGTGGTGGTGGGCCGGGAGGACGCCCGACGGCGCCGTCCCCGCCGGGGAGCGTGACGATCGCGCCGCCGTACGTCGCCTCGAGCACCTCGCGCGTGAGCGTCTCCGCCGGCGGGCCGAACGCGACCTGGCGCCGGTTCAGGCAGAGCACCCGGTCGGAGGCGCGCGCCTGGTCGAGGTCGTGGGTCGCGACGAGGAGGCCGCGCCCCTCGGCGGCGAGGTCGACGAGGAGCCGTTCGAGCAGTTCGGCGCTGACGCGGTCGATGCCCGTGAACGGCTCGTCGAGGAGGAGGACGGACGCGTCCTGCACGAGCGCGCGGGCGACGAGCGCGCGCTGCCGCTGGCCGCCGGAGAGCTCGCCGAACGGCGTGCGCGCGAGCGGCTCGAGCCCGACGCGGGCGAGCGAGGCGAGCGCGAGCTCGCGGTCGGCGCGGCGTCGGGCGGCGCCACCACGCGAGGCGCGAGAGCGTCCCCATCAGCGCGACGTCGAGCGCGGAGACGGGATAGTCGAGCCGCGAGCGCTCGGTCTGCGGGACGTACCCGAGCCGGCCGCCCTCCCGGATCGAGCCGCGAGTCGGCGCGAGCTCGCCGAGGAGCGCGCGGAAGAGCGTCGACTTGCCGCCGCCGTTCGGGCCGAGCACGCCGATCCGCTCGCCGGGCTCGAGCGCGAACGTCACGTCCTCGAGCACGGGCGGCCCGCCGTAGCCGACCGCGAGCCCGTCGGCCGCGAGGAGCGGCGCGCTCACGGCGTCCACCGGCAGCCGTGCGCGCCGCCGGTGAGGCCGCGCACGATCGCGTCGGCGTTCGCCCGCTCCATCGAGAGGTACGTCGCGCCCGGCGAGCCGGCCGGGCCGAGCGTGTCGCCGTAGAGCGTGAGGTCGGCGCGGGCGCCGGTCGCGCGCGGCGATCGTGCGCGCGAGCTTCGGGTTGAGCGAGCTCTCGGGGAAGACGGCCTTCACGTGCTCGCGGCGGATCAGCGCGATCAGCTTCGCGGTCTCGCCGGCCGAGGGCTGCGCCTGCGTCGTCTGCGACGGGATCACCGCGCCGACGACGTCGAGCCCGTAGCGCGCGGCGAAGTACCCGAACGCGTCGTGGTCGGTGACGAGCTTCCGCTGCGCGCGCGGGACGGTCGCGATGCACGCGGCGATCCCGCGGTCGAGCGCGGTCAGCTTCGCCGTGTACGCGGCGGCGGCGCGCCGGTAGCGCGCGGCGTGCGCCGGATCGGCGCGGACGAGCGCGTCGCGGATCTCGCCGACCGCCGCGACCGCGTTCCGGGGGTCGTGCCACCAGTGCGGGTCGACGCGATCCGAGCCGGCGCCGGGCCGCCGCTCCGGCACGCGGTCGCCGAGGACGACGACCGCGGGACCGCCGCCGGCCGACGAGAGCACCTTCTCCATCCAGCGGTCGAGCCCGTCGCCGTTCTCGAGCACGAGCTTCGCGCGCGCGGCGGCCTCGACGTCGGACGGTCGCGGCTCGTACTCGTGCGGGTCGGTGTTCGGCTGGAGGATCTGGTGCACGTCGACGTCGCAGCCGCCGACGTTCCGCGCCCAGTCGCCGATCTGCGTCGTCGTCGCGACGACGTCGAGCCGGCCATTCGAGGTGGCGGTCGAGCCGCAGCCGGCGAGGAGGAGGAGCGCGGCAGCGGCCGGCGCGGCGAGCCGCAGCGCCGGCACCGCGCGCAGCGCGGCCGTCGCCGCGAAGGCGCCGCCGGCGAGGACGGCGATCGCGGCTCCCGGCGGGACGTTCGCCTCGACCGAGAGCCAGAGCCCGGCCGTCCCCTCGACCGCGACGAGCGCGACGGAGCCGAGCTGCCACGCGAGCAGCCGGCGCGTGAGGAGCCGGACGGTCGCCGCGGGCACGACGAACAGCGCGGTCGCGAGCAGCGCGCCCATCGTCGAGAGCGCGGCGACGAGCCCGAGCGCGACGAGGACGAGCAGCACCGCGTCGGGGAGCGGCGAGCGGAGCCCGAGCCCGCGTGCGCCGGCCGGGTCGAACCCGACCGCGAGCCAGCGACGGCCGAGGAGCCGGACCGCGACGAGCACGGCGGCGCCGGCGGCGGCGGCGAGCGCGAGCTCGCGCGTGCCGACGAGGAGCAGGCTCCCGAAGAGGAGCGTGTCCACGTTCGAGCCCGAATGGAAGACGTCGCTCGCGAGGATCACGCCGGAGGCGAGCGCCGCCGACGAGCACGAGCGCGGTCAGGCTGTCGTACGCGCCGCCGCGGGCGCGCACGAGGCGCTCGACGCCGAAGGCGAAGAGCAGCGCGGCCCCGAACGCGCCGAGCGGCGCCGGGAACCCGAGCCCGTCGGCGAGCACGAGCCCGGGGAAGGCCGCCGTTCCGACGGCGTGGGAGTAGAACGCGAGGCCGCGCAGCACGATCCAGACGCCGAGCACGCCCGCCGGGACGGCGAGCAGGAGCACCTCGAGGAGCCCGCGCTGGACGAACGCGTAGTGGAAGGGGCCGAGCACCGCACGTACAAGCTAACGAGAACCATTCCCAGGAGCAACTCGCCCGGGCGCCGGGCTCAAGCCCGGACCGGTTCGAACGGACGGTGGTCGTGCCGTGCGTGCAGCGAAAAGTCCGAAACGGCCCATCTCGGTTCGGGACGTGTCCGGGGACAGTCCGTTGGACACCTCCGGAAAGGGCGCGGCGGGGAATGGCGAGGTCACTTCAACAGTTGAAGCTACTATGCCGTTCGAAGCCACTTCAGAGAGGTGAGAACTTGAGCTCGCTGCTGCTCGTACCGCTCGACGACATCGTCGTCTTCCCGAACATGACCGTCACGATCTCCGCCGACGTCGGCGACGACGAGCACGTCCTGCTCGTGCCGCGGCACGACGGCGACTACGCGAAGGTCGGCACCGTCGCCGAGGTCGGCGACCTCGTCCGGCTGCCCGGAGGCGCGCGCGCCGTCAGCCTCACCGGCCTCCACCGCGGCGTCGCCGGCGCGGCGCACACCGACCCGCAGGGTCGGCTCCGCGTCGAGGTCGACGAACGCCCCGACGAGGAGCCGCCGGCGGCCAAGACGCGCGAGCTCGAGCGCGAGTACCGCGCCGTCGTCGAGGAGATCCTCGAGCTGCGCGGCGACGACGGCCGCATCTCCGCCTTCGTCCGCTCGATCCGCGAGACCGGCGCGCTCGCCGACACCGTCGCGTACGCGCCCGAGCTCACCTTCGAGCAGAAGATCGAGCTGCTGGAGGCCCTCGACGTGGTCGAGCGGCTCCAGCTCGCCCTCCGCCTCCAGCGCGACCGTCTGGCCGAGATGCAGGTTCGCCGGCGCATCCGCGAGGACGTCGAGGAGGGCGCTGCGAAGCAGCAGCGCGAGTACATCCTCCGCCGCCAGATGGAGTCGATCCGCAAGGAGCTCGGCGAGGACGACGCGTCCGTCGCCGGCGACTACCGGACGAAGATCGCCGAGGCCGAGATGCCCGACGCCGTCCGCGAGCAGGCCGAGCGCGAGGTCGCGCGGCTCGAGCGGATGGGCGACCAGAGCGCCGAGTCGTCGATGATCCGCAACTACCTCGACTGGCTGCTCGCGGTCCCGTGGGGGAAGCGCTCCGAGGAGCGGCTCGACCCGGCCAACGCGCGTGAGGTGCTCGACGCCGACCACGCGGGCCTGAAGGACGTGAAGGAGCGCATCGTCGAGTACCTGGCCGTCCGCAAGCTCCGCCAGGAGCGCGGGATCGAGGAGGACCGGCGCTCCGGCGCGATCCTCACGCTGATCGGCCCGCCCGGCACCGGCAAGACCTCGATCGGCGAGTCGATCGCCCGCGCGCTCAACCGCGAGTTCGTCCGGATGTCGCTCGGCGGCGTGCGCGACGAGGCGGAGATCCGCGGCCACCGCCGGACGTACATCGGCGCACTGCCGGGCCGGCTCGTCCGCGCGCTCCGCGACGCCGGGACGATGAATCCGGTGATCCTCCTCGACGAGGTCGACAAGGTCGGCGCCGACTGGCGCGGCGACCCGTCGGCGGCGCTGCTCGAGGTGCTCGACCCGGCGCAGAACCACTCGTTCCGCGACCACTACCTCGACGTCGAGCTCGACCTCTCCGAGGTCGTCTTCATCGCCACCGGCAACGTGGCCGACACGATCCCCGGCCCGCTGCTCGACCGCATGGAGGTCATCCGCTTCGACGGGTACACGACCGAGGAGAAGGTCGCGATCGCGCGCGGGTACCTCTGGCCGCGGCAGCGCGACCGGGCCGGCCTGCGCGACGACGAGGTCTCGATCGACGACGCGACACTCGAGCTGATCGTCTCGCAGTACACGCGCGAGGCGGGCGTCCGGCAGCTCGAGCGCGAGCTCGGGAAGATGCTGCGGAAGGTGGCGACGAAGGTCGCGACCGCATCGGTCGAGACGCCGGTCGCGATCGACGAGGCGACCGCGCGCGACGCGCTCGGGCGCCAGCGCTTCTACCAGGAGGCGGCGGAGCGGACGGCCGTGCCCGGCGTGGCCACCGGCCTCGCGGTCACCGGCACCGGCGGCGACGTCCTCTTCGTCGAGGCGACGCGGATGCAGGGCTCGGACGGCCTCGTGCTGACCGGGCAGCTCGGCGACGTGATGAAGGAGTCGGCGCGGATCGCGCTCTCCTACGTCCGCTCGCACGCCGGCGAGCTCGGGCTCGACGACGACGTGTTCGACAACACGAGCTTCCACGTGCACGTCCCGGCGGGCGCGATCCCGAAGGACGGCCCGAGCGCCGGGATCACGATGACGACGGCGCTCGCCTCGCTCCTCACCGGCCGGCCCGTGAAGCACACGGTCGGGATGACCGGCGAGGTGACGCTGCAGGGCCGCGTGCTCCCGATCGGCGGCCTGAAGCAGAAGGTGCTCGCGGCGCACGCGGCCGGGCTGACCGACGTGATCATCCCGGAGCGCAACCGCGCCGACCTGGACGACGTGCCGGCGGACGTGCGCGAGGCGATGGCGTTCCATCCGGTGATGAGCCTCGGCGAGGTGCTGGAGCTCGCGCTCGAGGAGCAGCCGCAGCCCGCCGCACATGCGCTGTCGTAGGTGCGAGCCGCTGCCCGAGGAGATCCGCCGCGCCGCGGATCTCCTCGAGCGGCGGTGGACCGTCTCGATCCTCTGGGCCTCGCACGAGGGCGCGGTCCGCTTCAACGAGTTCCGGCAGGTGCTCGGGCCTGTTCCACCCGCGACGCTCACGGTCCGCCTCGGCGAGCTCGAGCGGGCCGGCGTCCTCGAGCGCGAGGTGATCGACGCGCGCCCGCCGCTGGTCGAGTACCGGCTGACGGCACGGGGGCGCGAGCTGCGCGCGCTCGTCGTCGCGCTCGCGCAGTTCGCCGAGAGCGACCGCTAGCTCTTCGGCCGCATCACGAGGAGCTGCGGCGGGCCGGAACCCGAGCGGCCACGCTCGAGCGGGAAGTACACGAGGTGCGTGCGCGGGTCGACCGCGACCGTGTGCGCCTCCGGAGCGAGGTACGCGAGCCCGAGGCGGCGCACGCCATGTGCGGTCTCGGCGAAGACGGCGACGACGCCGCTCTCGGCGGCGACGTAGAGCCGCCTGTTCGAGCCGTCGAACGCGAGCACGTCGGGCGCGCCCCCGACGCGCGCGGTCCCCGTCACCCTCATCGTCCGCAGGTCGAGCGTGAGCAGGGTCGCGTTCCCGTCGCAGGCGACGAACGCGAGCCGGCGCGCCGCGTCGACGTACAGGCCGTGGTCGTGTGCGCAGCCGGGGAGCCGGACGCGCCGGACGATCCGGTTCGTGCGCGGGTCGATCACCGCGAGCTCGTCGAGGCTCTGGACGTCGACGAGCATCCGGTGCGAGCCCGCGTCGTACTGGACGTTGCCGGCCTCGCCGCCGAGCGGGATCGTCGTCACGAGCCGGCCCGCCGGGTCGATCACGGTCTCGACGCCGCCGCTCTCGTCGGAGACGAACACGCGCCGCTCGACCGGGTCGTACGCGAGGCCGTCCGGGTACTGGCCCGCGGGCGCGCGGGCGAGGATGCGGCCGGAGCGGGCGTCGATCGTCAGCACCTGCCGCAGGCCGGTCGCCGACGCGTACACCCGGCCGAGCGCGGGCGCCGCGATCACGCCGTGCACGCCGGGCGCCTCGATCGTCTTCACGATCCGGCGGCTGCGGAGGTCGACCGCGAGGAGCTCGTCGGCGTCCATGTGCGCGACCCAGAGCCGGTTCGTGCCGGGGTCGACGCTCGTGTAGTCGAAGCGCACCGCCGGGCCGGAGAGCGGGACGCGCGCGACCGTCACGAGCGGGAGGCCGGGCGCCGCCGCGGCGGCCCCGCAGGTCGCGAGCGCGGCTGCGGCCGCCCAGCGGGCGATCCGGACAGCAGCCGGACGCGGGGCGCGCGTCACGCGACGACGAACGTGCCTTCCTCGCCGAGGTCGTCGTGGCCGAACGTGCCGCACTCCCAGTGGAGGTCGCCGGGAGCGAGGTTCACCGTGAACGTCGCCGTCTCGCCCGCGTTCAGGCCCGGCCGCGCCCCGCTTCCGAGCACGAGGCTGTGCTCGAGATGCCCGGCGTTCGTGGTCACGAAGGTCACGGCGCCGCACGGGATCGACGTCTGCGACAGGTTGAAGAAGCCGTCGTACATCGTCACCGTCACCGTCGTCGAGACCGGATGCGCGCACGTCGCGACGGCGCCGGTGGACGTCGACGATCCGACAGGGGCGCCGACGGCGCCACCCGGCAGCCAGATCACGCGGAGGGTCGCCTTCGCCGTCGTCCTCGCGCCGGAGGAGAGCAGGACGTAGCTGCCGCCCTTGCCGAACGTGACCCTCACGATCGTCCTCCTTCCCGGGGGGATCGGCGCCGTCCGCTTGCCCGCGACCGTGAACGTCCTCGCTGCGGCGGCGGTGTTCCTCACGTTGAAGACGACCGTCCCGGCCGGGACGCTCGCCTGCGAGACGCTGACCTTCGCGTTCGTCAGCGTGACCGCGAGCGTCGTCGCTCGTGCGCTCGCGAACGCGCCGGGCGCCAGCGCCGCCGAGAGCCCGCAGAGGCCGGCGACCGCCACTGTCCTTCTCCCCGGGCGAAGCACTGCCGGGACAGGGTAACCGTGCGCGGAGCGGCTGCCGCGACCCCTGCGGCAACCGCTCCGCGCGCAGGTGTTACTGCGACGAGTTCGAGACGAACGTCGCGACGTCCGCGATCTGCTGGGCCGAGAGCGTGCCCTTGAACGGCGGCATCGAGGCCCCGCCGCTCGCGACCTGCGTCTCGACCGCCGCCACCGACAGCTTCGTGCCGTCGAGCGCCGGGCCGTCGCCCGAGGGCGAGCCCGCGGCCGACAGCGCGTGGCAGCCGGAGCAGCCGGCGGTGTTGAACACCGTCAGGCCGTTGGCGGCGTTGCCGGCCGGGTACGTGACCGGGCCGGACGAGGACGAGCCGCTGCCCGATCCCGTGCCGGAGCCCGACCCGGAGCCGGTCGAGCCAGACCCGGAGGTGGAGCCGGAGCCCGCGGCGCTCCCGCCGGAGGTCGACGCCGACGACGACCCCGTGGTGACCTTCACGCCGATCCCGATGAGGCCCTTCATGCCGGCCCCCGCGTGACCCGGAACGGTGCAGAGGTACTCGTACTTGCCGTTCTTCTTGAGGATCACGGTCAGGACCGCCGACTGGCCGCTCTTCAGCATCTTCGTGACCTTGCCGACGCACGCGTTCTTCGCGCTGGACGTCACCGCCGTCGTGCAGAGCTTGAAGTTGTGCGTGATCGTCCCGCCGTTCTTCACCTTGAAGATGACCGTGCCGGCAGGCAGCGACGAGACCTTCGAGAGCTTGAACGCGAGCTCCGACGGCTTACCCGCCGTCACGGTGACGACCGTGACCTTCGCGGCGGACTGGTTCCCGGCCTGCCCGGCCGCCGGGCGGGTCGCGACGCCGAACAGCCAGGCGCTCAGCCCGACCGCGCAGAGCGCGAAGACGCCGAGCGCCGTCGACCAACGTGTGCGATGCATCTGGGTGAGGCTCCTTTCCCCGGAGTTTGCTGCGAGCCGTGCGTAGTGCATCATGTCGTTATGCATAATAGGCGGGTGTCCACGAGCTTCGCTGGTGAAACCACGGTCTCGCGCCACGCAAAGCGTAACGGCAATGGCAATGGCAATGCTGCCGGCGCACGCGAGTGGGTGCTGCTCTCGTTCCGGATGCCGCGCGAGCCTTCCACGCCGAGGATCGCGGTCTGGCGGAAGCTGAAGCGGCTCGGGGTCGTCCAGCTCGTCGACGGGCTCGTCGCGCTCCCGCACGACGGCGGGAGCCGCGCGCAGCTCGAGGCGCTGGCAGCCGAGGTGCTGAGCGCCGACGGCGAGGCGACGATCTGGATCGGCCAGATCCCGTCGCGGGACGACGAGGGCCGGATTGCCGAGCGGATGCGCGAGGCCGTCGCCCTGGACTACCGCCTCCTGATCGACGAGGTCGAGGCCGCGGAGTCCGAGCCGATCGGCCGGCGCCGGCGCTCGCTCGGCCGGCTCCGGCGCGAGCTGCGGCGGATCAGCGTTCGCGACTACTTCCGCCCGGACGAGCGGGAGACGGCGGAGCGTGCGGTCGAGCGGCTCGCCGCGACGGTCGAGCAGCTCGTCGCCTGACCCGCCCGCCGCGAGGGAAACCCCTTTCAGCGCCGCTCGCCTGCTGCCGCGCGCACTTCGGCGACCGCGTCGCCCTGCGGGTCGCCGAGCGCGCGGAGCAGGTCGGTCGAGGTCGAGCGCACCTGGCCGACGAGCACGTCGATCGAGAAGCCGGCGTCCGCGTCGAGCGCGCGGGTTGCGCCGGCCGCGGCGGCGAGCACGCTCCGCCGCGCGACCTCCTCGCCCTCTCCGCGCTCGAGTGCGGGCTCGATCGCGCGAACGGCCGCGGCCAGCTCGCGGACGGACGCGACGAGCCCGGCCGGGACCGCCGGCTCGAGCTCGACCGCGCGCATCGCCGCGCGGGCGAGCACGCGCACGTTCCGGACCGCGAGTCCGAGGTGCGTCGCCGCCGTCACGTAGCGGTCGACGCGCCCGCGCTCGTGCCAGCGGATCGGTGCGAGCCGCGCGGTCTCGGACGCGAGCTCGAGCGAGTCGTCGAGGTGCGCGACGAGCTCGTCGAGGGTTCGCGCACGCTCGAGCGCGGCCGTCGCGGCGGGAAGGTCGAGCGCCTCGAGCGCGTCGGCCACGTCCTCGAGCGTCGCCGCGAGCCCCGCGAAGAGCGGTGCGGCCTCGCGCCGCGCGACCCGCGCCGGGTCGTGCGGGACGACCGCGAGGACGACGAGGCCGACCGCGCCGCCGACGAGCGCGTCGACGAAGCGCGTCGGCACGACCGCGTGCCCGACCGTCGGCACGGTCGCGACGAGCACCGCCGACGCGGCGGCCTGCGAGACGACGAGCGGCCCGCCGCCGAGGAGGATCGTCCCGGCCATCGCGAGCAGGACGACGAGCGCGACCTGCGCGGGCCCGCGCCCGATCGCGGCGATCAGCGCGTCGCCGACCGCGATCCCGACGCCGACGCCGAGCACGAGCTCGACCGCGCGCCTCGTCCTTCGCCCGGGCGCGAGCCCGAGCGCGATCACCGCGGCGATCGGCGCGAAGAAGGCGTTGCGGTGGTGGAGGAGGTCGTGGGCGACGTACCACGCGAGCCCGGCCGCGGCGGCCGTCTGCAGCAGCGCGATCCCGCTCGCGCGGAGCGCGCGCACGCGCGCTTCGAGGTGCCGTGCGAGCGTCGGTGAGCGCCGGATCGGCGCATCGTAGAGCGTGCGTCAGCCGTCCCACGGCATCCAGCCGTGGGCGAGCGGCAGCGTCGCGATCGCGACTGCGACGCCGGCTGCGAGCACGGCGAGGACGAGCGCGACCCGCAGCGCCGCGCCCCCGAGCCGATCGCCGCCCCGGTCGGCGAGCGCGTGGCGGGCGGCGCGCCGCGCGTACACGAGCACGTGCAGCCCGAACGCGCCGACCCACACGACGAAGCTCGCCTTGTGCAGCCCGAGCACCGGCCCGCCGTGGCCGATCCACGCGGCCGCGACGCCGCTCGCGAAGAGCGTGACCGTCGAGAGCACGAGCACCGGCGCGACGAGGAAGCGCATCAACGGCGGCGGCGGCCCGGCGACGACGTAGTCCCGCCGGCCCGTGTAGTAGCCGAGGAAGCGGTAGCCGGTGCTCGCCAGCTTGAGCGCGAGCGGCGCGAGCAGGAGCATCCCGACGAAGACGTGGACGGTGAGGAGCGAGCCGATCCACGGGATCGTCGCGCCCTCGACCGCGAGGAGGACGATCAGCGTCGCCGCGGTCAACGCCGTGAGCCGCGTGTTCCCCGCCGCGCCTCCGGTCGCGCGCCGCACGGCCGCGGCGCGGCGTCCGATCCTGAGCTCGCCCGCCTGTGCCATGCCCGCAGTGAACGCCGCGTCGATGAGACGCGGATGAGCCCGCGACTCACGCTCCGCTCATGCGTTCGCGCGACACTTCCACCGTGCGCGTGCTCGTGGTCGAGGACGAACCGAAGATGGCCCGCCTGCTCAAGCGCGGGCTCGACGAGGAGGGCCATCCCGCAGACGTGGCGC
This sequence comes from uncultured Actinomycetes bacterium, assembly GCA_963729135.1. Taxonomy (GTDB): domain Bacteria; phylum Actinomycetota; class Thermoleophilia; order Gaiellales; family Gaiellaceae; genus PALSA-600. The sequence goes on along the minus strand of CAVSMT010000003.1, from coordinate 127,032 downwards.
CGACGGGCGAGGAGGCGCTGTGGATGGCGCGCTCGGCCGCGTACGACGCGATCGTCCTCGACGTGATGCTGCCCGGCCTCGACGGCTTCGCGACCTGCCGAGAGCTGCGCTCGCGCGGCGTGTGGACGCCGGTGCTGTTCCTCACCGCGCGCGACGCCGTCGAGGACCGCGTCGAGGGCCTCGACCTCGGCGCGGACGACTACCTCGTCAAGCCGTTCTCGTTCTCCGAGCTGCTCGCGCGGCTGCGGGCGCTCGCCCGGCGCGTGCCCGTCGAGCGGCCGTCGCTGCTCGAGGTCGACGACCTGCGGCTCGACCCCGCGGCGCACCGCGCGTGGCGCGGCGAGACGGAGCTCGAGCTCTCGGCGAAGGAGTTCGCGCTGCTCGAGGTCTTCATGCGCCGGTCCGGCGAGGCGCTCTCGCGCGTGCAGCTCCTCGACGGCGCGTGGGACATGGCGTTCGAGAGCCGCTCGAACGTCGTCGACGTCTACGTCCGCTACCTGCGCGAGAAGATCGACCGGCCGTTCGACCGCCACTCGCTCGAGACGGTGCGCGGCGTCGGGTACCGGCTCCGCCCGGAGCACGTGTGAGCCGCATCCCGATCCGCGTCCGGCTGACGCTGCCGTTCGCGCTCGCGATGGCGTTCGTGCTCGCGGGAATGGGCGCCTTCGTCTACGTCCGCGTCGGCTCGACGCTCGCGACCGGCGTCGACCAGACGCTCCGCGTGCAGGCGGCCGAGAGCGTGTCGCGGCTCGCCGCCGGGCGGCCGGCGCTCGACAGCGACGCCCCGGACCGCCCCGGGCTCGTGCAGGTGCTCGCCGCGGACGGCAGCGTCGTGAGCTCCTCGCCGACGGCGCCCGCGGTCATCGACGGAGCCTCGCTACGCCGTGTCCTCGCCGGCCACGCGCTGAAGGCGACGCGGGACGACCTGCGCGGGCTCGAGGACGACTGGCGGCTCCTCGCCGTGCCGGCGCGCGGCGGGCGAGGTGCTCGTGCTCGGCCGCTCGCTCCGGGCACGCGACGAGGCGCTCCACCAGCTCCGCACCGAGTTCCTCGTCGCGGCACCGGCGGCGCTCCTGCTCGCGATCGCGGCCGGGTACCTGCTCGCCGCCGCGTCGCTGCGGCCGGTCGAGGCGATGCGGCGCCGCGCCGCGGCGATCACGGCCTCGACGCCGGGCAGCCGGCTGCCCGTGCCGCCGAGCCGCGACGAGGTCTCGCGGCTCGCCGAGACGCTGAACGACATGCTCGACCGCCTCGAGTCCGCGTTCGAGCACGAGCGCCGGTTCCTCGCCGACGCGAGCCACGAGCTGCGGACGCCGCTCGCGCTCCTCCGCACCGAGCTCGAGCTCGCGCTGCGCCGGCCGCGCTCGCGCGACGAGCTCGAGCTGGCGCTGCAGTCGGCCGCCGACGAGACCGAGCGACTGACGCGCCTCGCCGAGGACCTGCTGCTGATCGCGCGCTTCGACCGCGGCTCGCTGCCGATCCGCCGCGAGCACGTCTCCGCGCGGGAGCTCCTCGCCGACGTCGCCGACCGTTTCGGCGCGCGGGCGGCCGAGGCGGGGCGCGAGCTCGCGGTGGAGCCGGGCGACGACGCCGTCCTCGACGTCGACCCGGTCCGGCTCGGGCAGGCGCTCGGGAACCTCGTCGACAACGCGCTCATGCACGGCCGCGGCCGCGTCGCGCTCGGCGTGGTCGTCCGGGCCGGGGAGGTCGAGCTGCACGTGCGCGACGAGGGCCCCGGCCTCACGGACGAGTTCAGGGCGCGCGCGTTCGACCGCTTCAGCCGCGCCGACGACGCCCGCAGCCCCGGCGGCACCGGGCTCGGGCTCGCGATCGTCGAGCTGATCGCGTCGGCCCACGGCGGCACCGCGTCGATCGAGAACCGCGACGGCGGCGCCGACGCGTGGCTCACGCTCGAGCCGGTGCAGGGCTTCGTGCCGGTGCCGGCCTGAGTCGCCGCGGCCCCTCGCTCGGACACGTGTCTGACACCGGGGGTCGCCGCGGTTCTCGCGTCCGACGAACTCCCTGCAATTCGGCTCTCGTCGCCGGTGGGTCTCTGACACCGCGGGGGCGGGATCCGCGGCGCGGCCGCGATCTCATGCGACTCTCAGCACCGCCTCATCGCCGTTTCATCTCGGGCTGCGAACGTGGGCTGTGTCATGGCCGAGAGTCGCCCGCAGCGGCACGCGATCCTCGCTCGCGACGCTGCGGCGGCTCGGCTGCGGCGGCTGTCGCTGGCGGCGCTCGCGGTTGCCGCGGGGGCGGCCGGCGCCGTCGCCGGCTTCGCGGCTTCGACGACCCACAGCCGCGCCATCGTTCGGCGCGCGGCGGCGGCGCCGGCGGCGAGCGCGACGGCGATCCTGCCCGTTCCCGCCCCGGCGGCGACGACCCCCGTCGCCGGGGCGGAGGCGGTCGCCGCCGCCGCCCAGTCGCCGGCGCCGGTCGCCTCGGCCGCGCCGCCCGTCGTCGTCTCCGGCGGATCGTGACCACGGCGCCGTCGCTCTCGCTCCGCGCGCTCGGGACGAAGGCGGTCGTCGCGACGACCGAGGACGCCTCGCTTCCCGCGGCGCGCGCCGTCCTCGTCCGCGGTCTGCGGGCGTTCGACCTCGCGTGCAGCCGCTTTCGGGACGACTCCGAGCTCGCAGGACTCAACCGCGCCGCGGGCCGCTCGATCCCGGTCGGCGAGCTCCTCTGGGACGCGCTCGTCGTCGCCATCCGCGTGGCGGAGGCGACGGACGGGCTCGTCGACCCGACCGTCGGCCGCACGCTCCGGCTCGCCGGCTACGACAGCACCTTCATGCGGGTCGCCCTCCGCGACGGCCTTCTCGTGCGGCCGTCGTTCGAGCCCGCGGCCCGCTGGCGCGAGCTCGAGCTGGACGAGGAGCGGCGAGCCGTGCGCGTCCCTCCCGGCGTCGAGCTCGACCTCGGCGCGACCGCGAAGGCGCTCGCCGCCGACGGTCTCGCGGCCGCCGCCGCGGTGCTGACCGGCGGCGGCGTCCTCGTCTCGCTCGGCGGCGACGTCTCGGTCGCGGGCGAGCCGCCGGGCGGCGGCTGGGCGATCCGGATCGCCGACGACCACGCCGCGTCGCTCGATGCGCCCGGGCCGACGATCGCGGTGACGGGCGGCGGCGTCGCGACCTCCGGCGTCGCCGTGCGGCGCTGGCAGACCGTCGCGGGCGAGCTCCACCACATCGTCGATCCGCGCACGGGCCGCCCGGCCGACCCGGTCTGGAGAACCGTGACCGTCGCCGCGCGATCGTGCGTCGAGGCGAACACGGCGAGCACGGCCGCGGTCGTGCTCGGCGTCGAGGCGCCGGCGTGGCTCGAGGCGCGGCGCCTCCCGGCCCGGCTCGTCCGCGCGGACGGCGCCGTCGTCCGCGTCGCCGGCTGGCCCCGGGACGCAGCCGAGGCAGCGTGATCACGCTCGTCGCCGCTGCCGGTCCGAGCCCGCTCTGGTACGCGACGCGCGGCTCCGGGGTCGTCACGCTCGTCCTGCTCACGGCGGTCGTCTGCCTCGGCATCCTCACGAGCGTTCGCTGGCGCACCGAGCGGCTGCCGCGGTTCGTCGTCGCCGGGCTGCACCGGAACCTGACGCTGCTCGCGGTCGCGTTCCTCGCCGTCCACGTCGCGACCGCGATCGCCGACACCTTCGCGCCGCTCCGCGTCCGCGACGCGGTCGTCCCGTTCCTCTCGGCGTACCGGCCGCTCTGGCTCGGGCTCGGCACGGTCGCCTGCGACCTCCTGCTCGCGGTCGTGCTGACGAGCCTGCTGCGCGCGCGCTTCGGCTACCGGACCTGGCGTGCGACGCACTGGCTCGCGTACGCGTCGTGGCCGCTTGCGCTGCTGCACTCGTTCGGGACCGGCAGCGACGCGCGCTTCGGCTGGATGGCCGCGGTCGGGCTCGCGTGCGTCGGCGCCGTGCTCGCGTCGGCGGTCCTCCGGGTCTTGTACGGCGGGGGCGAGCTCGGGCCGCGGCTCGTGGCGGCCTTCGCCGCGGGAGGGATCGCCTTCGCGCTGCTGCTCTGGTACCGGACCGGACCGGCCCAGCACGGGTGGGCCGCGCGCGCCGGCACGCCGAGCGCGCTCCTCCGCCCGCAGGGCGAGCGGGTCGCGGCGGCGCGGCGGCACCGCGCCCCGACCCTTCCGCGCACGTTCGTCGGCCGCCTGTCCGGGACGCTGACCCAGTCCGGGCCGGACGGCAGCGGCCGCGTCACGATCCGCATCGACACGGCGATCCGCGGCGGCGTGCACGGAAAGGTCCGGCTCGCGCTGGCCGGCTTCGAGGTCGAGGGCGGAGGCGTCTCGATGACCTCGAGCGGCGTCGCGTTCGCCGCGACAGGCTCGCCGGTGTACGAGGGCAGCGTCGTCGGGCTGAGCGGCGCGCACGTGGACGCGCACGTGTCCGCGCCCTCGGGCGGCAGCTACGACCTCGTCCTCGACCTCCGAATCAACCCGGGCACGAACGCGGTCGGCGGGCTCGTCCACGGGACACGGGCATGAGCGCCGCGGCCGCCGGCATGCCCGAGCCGCGGCCGGCCGGCCTGCCCCGGCTGCTCGCCGGGCTCCGCACGGGCGGCGCGGTCCCGCTCGCCCAGCACCTCGCCCGCCTCGGCTCCGTCCCGCGCGTCGACGTGATCGCGGCGGTCGAGGCGAGCGGCCTGCGCGGCCGCGGCGGCGCCTCGTTCCCGACGGGGAGGAAGCTGCGGACGGTCGCGGGGCAGCGCGGCCGGCCGGTCGTCGTCGTGAACGCGACCGAGGCCGAGCCGGTGAGCGGCAAGGACAAGGTGCTGCTCGGGTACGCGCCGCACCTCGTGCTCGACGGCGCGGCCGCCGTCGCCGAGGCGCTCGGCGCGCGGGACGCGATCGTGGCCGTGAACGAGCGTGCGACCGTCGAGCGCGCCGCGGTCGCGCACGCCCTCGAGGAGCGCTCGCGGCGCCGCGTCGACGGGCGCGTCTCGTTCCGGCTTGTCGCCGTCCCGGCGCGATTCGTCGCAGGCGAGGAGACGGCGCTCGTAAGCTTCCTGAACGGCGGTCGGGCGACGCCGACGTTCAAGCCGCCGCTCCCGTTCGAGCGCGGCGTCCGCGGAGCTCCGACGCTCGTCCAGAACGCGGAGACGCTCGCCCATGTCGCTCTGATCGCCCGCTTCGGGCCGGCGTGGTTCCGGGAGCTCGGGACGCCGGAGGAGCCCGGCTCGGCACTCGTCACGATCTCGGGCGCGGTCCGGCGACCCGGCGTGCACGAGGTCGCGCTCGGCACCCGGCTGGCCGAGCTCGTCGTGGCTGCGGGCGGCCCGACCGAGGCGCCGCAGGCGTTTCTCGTCGGCGGTTACTTCGGCACGTGGGTCTCCGCTGCGCAGGCCGGCTCGCTGAGCCTCTCGGCGGCCGGCCTGCGACCCGCCGGCGCCTCGCTCGGGGCGGGCGCGATCGTCGTCCTGCCGGCCGCGGCCTGCGGCGTCGCCGAGACCGCCCGGGTCGCCCGTTACCTGGCCTCCGAGAGCGCCGGACAGTGCGGGCCGTGCGTCCACGGACTCGACGCGATCGCGGGCGCGCTCGAGCAGCTCGCGCGCGGCGACCGGGCGGACGTACGCCCGCGGCTCGGCCGGTGGCTCGAGCTGGTGCAGGGGCGCGGCGCGTGCCGGCATCCCGACGGCGCCGCGCGGTTCGTCGGCTCCGCCCTCGACGTGTTCGCCGACGAGGTGCTGCTCCATCTCCGCGGCGGCCTCTGCTCGCGGCGCGAGCGGCGCGTCCTGCCCGTTCCGGGGAGCGCGTGATGGCGAGGACGCTGCGTGTCAACCCGATCGCGTGCGACGGCCACGGGCTCTGCGCCGAGCTCCTGCCCGAGCGGGTCCGACTGGATGACTGGGGCTACCCGATCGTCGACCCGGAGCCGATGTCGGGCGCGCTCGAGTCGCACGCCCGACGCGCGGTCGCGGCCTGCCCGACGCTCGCGCTGCTCCTTCAGGCCTCAGCGCGTCGCTGACCCGGCCGTCGCGCGCCAGCCCTGCGGCACCCCGACCTGCTCGAGGATCGTCTCGAGCAGGTGGAACGAGGCGAGGACGTGCTCGCGTGCGAGCGCCCGCGCGCCCACGACGCTGTGCGCGGCGACCGCTGCGCGGATCGCCGCGTGCTGGCGCTCGTTCAGGAGGTAGAGCTCGTCGATCGTCTCGTCTCCCGGCGCCCACACCGCCGGCCCGGAGAACGTGCGGCGCGCGCTCTTCGCGATCTGCTCGACGTACGGCATGTCGGCGATGCGGTAGATCACGTCGTGGAAGCCGTGGTTCGCGCGCATCCACTCGACCGTCAGCACGCGCCGGTCGGCGCCGGGCTCCCGCGCCCGCAGCGCGCGGGCCAGGCGCGCGAAGCGCTTCTCGGCCCGCTCGAGGTCGGCCAGGTCGTCGGCCGTCGCGTGCTCGGCGGCGATGCCGGTCGCGAGGCTCTCGAGCTCGGCGCGCACGAGGAACGCCTCCCACATGTCCTCGCGCGAGAGGGTCCGGACGCGGAAACCGCGGTTCGCCTCGAAGGAGACGAGCCCGAGCGCGGCGAGGCGGCGGAGCGCCTCCCGCACCGGCGTGCGGCTGACGGCGTACTGCGCCGAGAGCGTCTCCTGCCGGAGCACCGACCCCGGGGCGAGCTCGCCGGAGACGATCGCCTCCTCGAGCAGGAGGGCGATCTCGTCGGCCTTCGTGCCCGCGTCCACGGCGCAAGTGTACGAGTAAGGTCACGGCGTGGAGGTTCGCGTTCTCGGCCGCACAGGCGTGGAGGTCAGCTCGCTGTGCCTCGGCGCGATGATGTTCGGCCAGTGGGGAAATCCGGACCACGAGGACTCGATCCGCGTGATCCACGCCGCGCTCGACGCCGGGATCAACTTCGTCGACACCGCGGACGTGTACTCGGGCGGCGAGTCGGAGGAGATCGTCGGCAAGGCGCTCGTCGGTCGCCGCGACGATGTCGTCCTCGCGACGAAGTTCCACTGGCGGATGGGCGAGGGCCCGAACCGCGGCGGCAACTCGCGCCGGTGGATCGTGCGGGAGGTCGAGGCGAGCCTGCGGCGGCTGCAGACCGACCACATCGACCTGTACCAGGTGCACCGGCCCGACCCGAGCTGCGACGTCGACGAGACGCTCGGCGCGCTCACCGACCTCGTCCGCGCCGGGAAGATCCGCTACTTCGGCACCTCGACCTTTCCGGCGTACCAGCTCGTCGAGGCGCAGTGGACGGCCGAGCGGCGCGGCCGCGAGCGGCCCGTGGCCGAGCAGCCGCCGTACTCCCTCGTCGCCCGCGGCATCGAGGCCGACGTGCTCCCGGTGTGCCAGCGGTACGGGATCGGCGTGCTCTCGTGGAGCCCGCTCGCCGGCGGCTGGCTGACCGGCCGCTACCGCAAGGGCCGGGAGCTCCCGACGAGCACGCGCCGCGATCGCGTCCGGTGGCGGTACGACATGTCGCTGCCGGAGAACCAGCACAAGCTCGAGGTCGTCGACTCGCTCGCGCTCCTCGCCGAGGAGGTGGGGGTGTCGCTGATCCAGCTGGCGATCGCGTTCGTGCTCCGCCACCCGGCCGTGACCTCGGCGATCATCGGCCCGCGGACGATGGAGCAGCTCGAGAGCCAGCTCCCGGCCGCGGAGCTCCGGCTCGACGACGCGCTCCTCGACCGCATCGACGAGCTCGTCCCGCCCGGCCGGAACCTGAACCCGGCCGACGGCGGCTACACGCCGCCCGCGCTCGAGCAGCGGTCGCTGCGCCGGCGGCCGGGCTAGAACCGGGCGAGCAGCGCCGCGGTCGGCTCCGAACACGATCCGGCCTGCCGGGCTCTTCCCGGTGGTGTTGTACGCGTAGAAGAGCCCGGCGTCGGTCAGCCTCGCGTCGACGAGCCCCTTCGCTGCGGCCGGCGCGAGCGGGAACGCGATCAGCCTGCCGTCGCCGAGACGGACGAGCACGAGCTGTCCGGAGCCGTGGAGCAGCGCGAGCTTCGCGGTGACGCCTCCGAGGTCGAGCGCCGCCGACGGCCCGAGCGGGACCGACTTCGACTTCGTTCCCCGACTCGCGTCGTAGACGTCGAGCGTGGCCGTTCGCAGCACGGCGAGGCGCGTCGCGCCGAGCGCGACCGAGCGAGGCGGGTTCCCGGCGACGGCGGCGACTGTTGCGACCCGCGCGCCGCCGCCCGCGGTGATGCCGACCCGTCGGCCGGCGGCGATCCGCACCGGCGCGCTTCCGGCGATCGTGAGCGTCGGGTCGTTCTCGCCGCACGAGTAGTCGGGCGGGGGGTTGCAGTCCACCGTCCAGGACCGGTAGGCGAGCAGGGGCCCTCCGCCGAGGAGCTGCCCGACCCAGGCGCCGGAGGGATCTCCGCCCGCGCCGTCGCCGTTGGTCGCGCTGTCGACGGCCTTCGCCGGGCCACCGGACAGCCTGGCCGCGACCACCTGCATCTCGAGGCTGTTGCCGCCGCCCGCGGTGATCCACGCGACCTGCCCACCGCCGAGTGCCAGCCCACGGTTCTCGGCGCAAACCGAGGCGTCGAAGCCGACCGACCTGCCGCCGGGAGCGAGCCACACGACGACGCGTTGAGGAACCGTGCCCCCGCCCGCCCGCCCGCCCGCCCGCCCGCCCGCCTTGCTCTGCGCATGCGTACTTCCCGGTCAGGGCCGCCACCTGGCTGCCGTCGGCCGCCAACCTGCTGATCGGCCCCGGAGCCGGAAACGCGACGTCCCGCCCCGGCGGAAGCGTCCGTCCGACTGACGGGCCCGGCCCGGACGCGGTCTGGAGCAGCATCGTCACACCGCTTTTCGCCGCCAGCGCGAAGTCGGGCTCGCCGTCGCCGGTCACGTCCGCGGCGACGATCGAGCCTGTCGGGGCGGCAAACGGCGAATGCTGCGCGGGCCGCGCCCCGGCGGCCGCGTCCCCGAGCAGCACCGTGACCATGCCGCCCGCGGCGATCGCCAGATCCGCGTTGCGATCGCCGTTCACGTCCGAGACGGCGAGTCCGTACGGGACGCCTCCGATCCCGACCGGGGCGGCCGGGCGGAATCCGCCGCCGCCGTTCCCGAGCAGAATCGAGACCGTCGGGTATCCGGCGACGGCGAGATCGGGCCTGCGATCGCCGTTGAAGTCGGCCGCGCCGACGTACATCGCGTCATCAGGGAGCGTGATCGGGGAGCCCGCGGCGGGGCGGAAGCGACCTGCCGAGCAGGATGGGCACCTTCCCCGAGGCGGCGGCGAGGGCGAGGTCCGGCTTTCCGTCGCGATTGAAGTCGCCGATCGCGATCGAGCCCACGGGGCGCGGGAACACCGATCGGGCCGCCGTGAACCCGCCCTTGCCGTCGGCGAGCAGGACGGCGACCCGCGTGCCGGCCGTGACGAGGTCGAGTCTGCCGTCGCCGTCGAGGTCGGCGGCGGTGACGATGTCGGCCGGCCCGCCGACCGAGACGGGAGACCCCGGAGCCTGGCGGAAGCGCCCGGCGCCGTTCCCGAGCAGCAGAGTGACGCCGCCCGACTTGCCGCCCGCGACCGCGAGATCCGCTCTGCCGTCGCCGTCGAAGTCGCCGCCCGCGATCGAGCTCGGCTGCGCCCCGGCGGCGACCGGCGAGCCCGGGGCCTCGCGAAAGCGAGCGTCGCCGGCTCCGAGCAGGATGGTGACCTCGTTCGAGGCGCGATTGGCGACGGCGAGGTCGGGCCTGCCGTCGCCGTTGAAGTCCGCGGTCACGACCGAGGCGGGGCGGTCTCCGGCCGGGACCGTGGCTCCGAGCGCGAACGACGGATCGGCTGCCGGGGCTCCGCCGGCCGCCCCGGCGAGAACGCCGACCAGAGCGGCCACGGCACCGAGGTCGGTCAAGCCGCGAAGCCTCGACGCAGAGCAGGGTCGCGCGGGTCGCAGCGTCGGTCTCCAGGTTCACGCGCGGACGGGGCAGCGCGGGACGGTAGGACCGACCGGCGCGAGGCCGGTTACGGGAGGTGCTCGTACGCGGGCAGCGTCAGGAACTCGACGAACTCGGCGGCGAGCGCGACCGCCTCGAAGAGCTGCTTCGCGTCTTCGCCGGCGTCGACGGCGGCGAGCTCGCGGCGGACGCGCACTTCGTCGAAGCGGCCCGCGCGCACCCAGCTCCACACCTGCGCTCGCGAGATCTCGGCCGTCGCGGCGTCCTCCATCAGGTTGTCGATCGCCGCCGCCCCGATGCCGCCGAGCCACGCGTCGAGGTACCGCGTGCCGACCGAGACGTTCGTCCGCAGGCCCTCGTCGGTGATCTCACCGTCCGGGAACCGCGAAGTCCAGGAGCTCCTCCGCCGAGACCGAGACGTCCTCGCGCAGCCGCTCGACCTGGTTCGGCCGGTCGCCGAGGACGGCGTCGAAGCACGCCGTCGCGACCGGGACGAGGTCGGGGTGCGCGACCCACGTGCCGTCGAAGCCGGCGTTCGCCTCGCGCTCCTTGTCCTCGCGCACACGGGCGAGCGCGACCTCGTTCACGGCCGGGTCGCGGCGCGAGGGGATGAACGCGGCCATCCCGCCGATCGCGTGCGCGCCGCGGCGGTGGCACGTCCGGACGAGCAGCTCCGTGTACGCGCGCATGAACGGCACGGTCATCGTCACCTGCGCGCGGTCGGGGAGGACGGCGCCGAGCTTCTTGATCGCGCTGAAGATGTAGTCCCAGCGGCCGGCGTTGAGCGCGCAGCCGTACTCGCGCAGCTCGAAGAGGATCTCGTCCATCTCGAACGCGGCGAGGATCGTCTCGATCAGGACCGTGCAGCGGATCGAGCCGTGCGGCAGGCCGAGCTCGTCCTCGGCGAGCGCGAACGCGTCCGCCCACAGCCGCGCCTCGAGGTGGCTCTCGAGCTTCGGGAGGTAGAAGTACGGGCCGCTGCCGCGCTCGAGCAGCTCGCGCCCGTTGTGGAAGAGCGCGAGCCCGAAGTCGAAGAGGCTCGCCGAGACGGGCTCGCCGTCGACGAGCACGTGCCGCTCCGGCAGGTGCCAGCCGCGCGGCCGGATCACGAGCGTCGCGGTCTCCTCGTTCAGCCGGTACGACTTCCCGCCGGCCTCGAGCGCGATCGTGCGACGGACGGCGTCGGCGACGTTCCGCTGCCCCTCGACGACGTTCGCCCAGGTCGGCGAGCACGCGTCCTCGAAGTCGGCCATGAAGACGCGCGCGCCCGAGTTGAGCGCGTTGATCACCATCTTCCGGTCGACCGGCCCGGTGATCTCGCAGCGGCGGTCGCGGAGATCCGGCGGCGCGTCGGCGACCCGCCAGTCGCCCGTCGCGGAGAGAGAGGAACCCGGGCCGCTCCCCGGCGTCGAGCCTCGCCTGCCGCTCGCGCCGGGCGGCGAGCAGCTCGACCCGGCGCGGGTTCAGCTCGCGGTGGAGGAGCGCGACGAAGTCGAGCGCGTCGCTGGTGAGGACGCCGTCGACCGCCGGCGCGGCGGTGACGGCGACCTCGGAGTTCACGCCGCCTCGAACTGCGCTTCCTCGGTCGAGCCGTGCAGCGCGAGCGTCGACGACGTCGCCGGAGCTGATCGCCTGGGCGACGAGGTCGAAGTAGCCCGCGCCGACCTCGCGCTGGTGCCGGGTCGCCGTGTAGCCCTCGCCCTCGAGCTCGAACTCGCGCTCCTGCAGCCGGACGTACGCGGTCATGCCCTCGTCGCGGTAGCCGCGGGCGAGCTCGAACATCCCGGCGTTCAGCGCGTGGAAGCCGGCGAGGGTGACGAACTGGAAGCGGTAGCCGAGCGCGGCGAGCGCGTCCTGGAACGCCGCGATCTCCGTGTCGTCGAGGGCGCGCTTCCAGTTGAACGACGGCGAGCAGTTGTACGCGAGGAGCTTGTCCGGGAAGCGCTCGTGGATCGCGGTCGCGAACTCGGTCGCCTCGCCGAGGTCCGGCGTCGAGGTCTCGAACCAGAGCACGTCGGCGTGCGGCGCGTACGCGAGCGAGCGCGCGATCACCGGCTCGAGCCCGTCGCGGACGCGGATAGAAGCCCTCGGGCGTCCGCTCGCCGGTGACGAACGGCGCGTCGGTCGGGTCGACGTCGCTCGTGAGCAGCGTCGCGCTGAGCGCGTCGGTGCGCGCGACGAGGACGGTCGGCACGCCGAGCGCGTCGGCGGCGAGCCGCGCGGCCGTGAGCGTCCGCACGAACTGGCTCGTCGGGACGAGCACCTTGCCGCCGAGGTGGCCGCACTTCTTCTCGGCCGCGAGCTGATCCTCGAAATGGACGCCCGCGGCGCCCGCGTCGATCATCGCCTTCATCAGCTCGAACGCGTTCAGCGGCCCGCCGAAGCCGGCCTCGGCGTCGGCGACGATCGGGACGAGCCAGTCGGTGTCGTCGCGGCCCTCGGCGCAGTCGATCTGGTCGGCGCGCAGCAGCGCGTTGTTCAGCCGGCGCACGAGCGCGGGCGCGCTGTCCGCGGGATAGAGGCTCTGGTCGGGGTACGTCTGTCCCGAGAGGTTCGCGTCGGCGGCGACCTGCCAGCCCGAGAGGTAGATCGCCTGGAGGCCGGCGCGCACCATCTGCACGGCCTGGCCGCCGGTCATCGCGCCGAGCGCCGGGATGTGCTCGTCGCCGTGCAGCAGCTCCCAGAGGCGCTCGGCTCCGCGCCGCGCGAGCGTGTGCTCGGGGACGACGCTCCCGCGGATGCGGACGACGTCGTCGGGCGCGTACGGGCGCTCGATCCCGTGCCAGCGCGACTCGTGGGCCCACTCGCGCTCGAGTGCGGCGGTGGCGCGGACGCGGGTCGCGCTATTCGTTGGCATGGTCGCGCTCGCACGGGTCGGGGCAGGTGCACTCGGCCGTCTCCGCGCGGCTGAGGACGTAGAACGGGCTGCGCCCGTGAACCCACGTGTGCCCGCAGAAGTCGCAGTTGATCCGCTCGCCCGCGTTGACGTTCGAGAGCTGGATCGTCGAGAGGTTCGTCCCGCCGCAGCCGCAGTCGGGGCAGGCCAGCCGACCGCACGACGACGCGACCGCGCCGGTGCCGACGACGCAGCCCGGGTCCTCGCACGGCTCGAAGCCGAAGGCCGGGGTGTGTCCGCTCACCTTGAGGTGACGGTGGGTCGTGCGAAGCTCGGGTTGTGCCGCTACTGCCATTGCCGGGTCTCCTTGTGTACGTGACGCTCGCGTTCGGATCCGATAACGCGGGTGCCAGGCCGTCAGTGGTCGAGATATAGCACATCTCGGATCCAAGTCAACAGAATTGGATCCAGTTCGACGGATTCGAGGCGAACCGGTCAGGCGGATTCGAACTCGGCGAGCGCCTCGGGCGCCGGCGGGTTCTGGGCTCGCGCGAGATCGCGGCTGCGCACGAGCGTGAAGGCCGCGACCGAGCCGATCGCGACGATCGCGGCGCCGACGAGCAGGAGCGTGGTCGTGCCGGAGACGAACGCCGCGCGCGCCGCGCTCTCGATCCCGGCCTGCGCGGCGGCCGGGAAGCGGGCGGCGCCCGCGGCCGGCCCGCCCGAGACGACGGCGTTGACGAGCTCGCTCCCGGGATGCGGAACCTCCGCGGCGAGCCCGGTCTGCACGCGGTGCTGGAGCACGGCGCCGAGCGCGGCGACGCCGCACGCGAGCCCGCCGATGCGGAAGGTGTTGCTGATCCCCGAGGCCATGCCGCTCCGGTTCAGCGGCACGACGCCGAGCGCGATCTTGGCGATCGCCGGGTTGGCGAGCCCGATCCCCGTGCCGGTCAGCAGCAGGCCGGGGAGGAGCACGGTCCAGCCGGAGTCGACGTTGATGCGGCTCATCGAGACGAGGCCCGCGGCCGTGATCGCGAGGCCGAGGCCGAGGAGCAGCCCCGCCGGGACGCGCCCCGCGATCCCGCGGGTCAGGAGCGGGACGAGGAAGACGGGCAGCGTCGCCGCGAGCAGCCGGAGCCCGCCCTGGAGCGGCGAGAGCCCGAGCACGTTCTGCAGGTACAGCGTCACGTACGGGAAGACCGCGAACATCCCGCCGCCGATCGCGAGGGTCGCGATCGAGACGCCGGTGAACGCCCGGAGGCGGAAGAGCGAGAGGTCGAACATCGGCCGCTGCTGGCGGAGTTCGACCACGACGAACGCCGCCATCAGCACCACGGCGCCGACGAGCATCGTCACGATCGTCGCGCTCGACCAGCCGAGGTCGTTCCCGCGCAGCAGCGCGAAGACGAGCAGGAACAGCGACCCGGAGAACGTCACCAGCCCGCCGACGTCGAGCCGCGTCGCGTCCGGGTCGCGGACGTTCACCATGCGGAGGCCGACGAGCGCGAGCACGAACGCCCCGATCGGCAGGTTGACGAAGAAGACCCACCGCCAGCCGAAGCCCTCCGTCAGCGCGCCGCCGAGCACGGGGCCGATCGCGACCGCGCTGCCGACCGTGGCGCTCCAGACCGCGATCGCGGTGCCGCGGTCGCGCCCGCTGTAGTCCTGCGCGATGAGCGCGAGGGCGGTCGCGAACATGATCGCGCCGCCGATGCCCTGGAAGGCGCGGGAGAGGTCGAGCTGCACGCCGGTCTGCGAGATCCCGCAGAGGAGCGACCCGAACGTGAAGATCCCGACGCCGACGCCGAAGATCCGCTTGCGGCCGTAGCGGTCGGCGAGCGACCCGCCGGTGAGGACGAGCGCGGCGAGCGTCAGCGCGTACGCGTCGATCACCCACTGCAGCTCCGTGAAGCTCGCGTGGAGGTCGCGGTGGATCCGCGGCAGCGCGACCTGGACGATCGTCACGTCCACGAGGAGCATGAACGTCGCGCCGCACACGGCCACGAGCGTCCACCAGTTCGCGGTCGCGCGCGGCGCCGTTACGCTGACCGTGTCCACCGCAGGAGCGTAGATTGCCCGAGTTGCCAGAGGTCGAGGCCTGGCGCCGCCAGCTCGACGACGACGTCAAGCGCGTCCCGGTCGAGCGCGCCGGCCCCGCGCACGTCGCGACGCTGAAGACGTTCGACCCGCCGCTCTCGTCGCTCGAGGGCGAGGGGCTCGCCGGCGCGCGCCGCCGCGCGAAGCGGCTGCTCTTCCCGACCGACGACGGGGAGCTCGTGCTGATGGTGCACCTGATGAGCGCCGGCCGGCTCCGGTACCTCCGGCCGGGCGCGAAGGGCCCGAAGGCGCCCGCATTCCGGCTCCGGTTCGCCGACGGCGGCGAGCTCGTCCTCACCGAGGCCGGGGCGAAGAAGCGCGCGGGCGTGTGGCTGCTCCGGCCCGACGCGCTCGAGGCCGAGCTCGCGCACCTCGGCCCCGAGGCCGACGAGCTCGACCGGGCCGCGCTCGGCGAGATCCTCCAGTCCGACTCGCGCCGGCTCCACTCGCTGCTCCGCGACCAGCGCCTGATCGCCGGCATCGGCCGTGCATGGGCGAACGAGATCCTCCACGCGGCGCGGCTCTCGCCGTACGCGCTCTCGACGCAGCTCTCGCCCGAGGAGGTCGAGCGCCTCGCGACCGCGATCCACGACGAGCTCGCGCGCGGCCTCGACCTCCGCCTCGCGGGCGCCGGCAACGCGACGACGTATCGCGTCCACGACCGGCTCGGCCAGCCGTGCTGGCGCTGCGGCACCGCGCTCGCCCGCGTCGACTTCGAGGAGCACACGATCTACTACTGCCCGACGTGCCAGACCGAGGGCCGCGTGCTCAAGGACCGCCGGCTCTCGCGGCTGCTCCGGTGATCATCGAGCAGGTCACGCAGGCCGACGACGCCCTCGTCGAGACGGTCGCGCGTCTGCTGCCGCAGCTCACCGAGGCGCGCACGCCGCCGACGCTCGCCCAGCTCCGGGAGGTCGTCGCCGGGCAGACGCTGCTCGTCGCGCGCGACGACGACGGCGCGATCCTCGGGACGCTCACGCTCGTCCTGTACCGCGTCTCGTCGGGCGTGAAGGGCCGGATCGAGGACGTGATCGTGGACGAGTCGGCGCGCGGCCGCGGCGTCGGCGAGGCGCTGACGCGCGAGGGGATGCGCCGCGCCGGCGAGGCGGGCGTGCTGATGCTCGAGCTGACCTCGATGCCGTACCGGCAGGCCGCGAACCGGCTCTACCGCCGCCTCGGCTTCGTGCGCAAGCCGACGAACGTGTACGTCTGGTGGCCCCGGTAGGGGCGCGGCTCGACCGCCGGGCGTTCCTCGCGGCGGGGGCGGCGGCCGCGCTCGGGTCGCGGTGGGTGCGGGTCGCGGACGCGCTCGCGGCGGTCGATCCGCGGCTGCGGGCGCTCGCGCGCGTCGTGTCCGGGCCGGTGCTGAGCCCGGCCGACGCGGCGTACGCGCAGGCGCGGCTCGTCTACAACGAGCGCTGGGACTCGATCCGGCCGCTCGGCGTCGTGCAGCCGGTCTCGGTCGCCGACGTCCGGGCGATCGTGGCGTGGTCGCACCGGACCGGCGTGCCGCTCGCGATCCGTTCGGGCGGGCACAGCTACGCCGGGTACTCGACCGGGAGCGGGCTCGTCGTCGACCTGAAGCGGCTCGCAGGGATCGGCCTCGACGCGGCCGGGCACGCGACTGTCGGCCCGGGGGCGCGGCTCGTCGACGTCGAGGCGAGCCTCGCGCACCACGGCCGCGCGATCCCCGCCGGGTCGTGCGCGACGGTCGGGATCGGCGGGCTCGCGCTCGGCGGCGGGGTCGGCCTCGCCTCGCGGGCGTTCGGGACGACGAGCGACAACGTCGTCTCGCTCGGGATCGTGACCGCCGACGGGCGTCACCGGAACTGCTCGGCGACCGAGAACCCCGACCTGTACTGGGCCTGCCGCGGCGGGGGCGGCGGCAACTTCGGCGTCGTCACGCACCTCGTCCTGCGGACGCACCCGGTCTCGAGCGTCTCGTACTTCTTCGCGAGCTGGCCGTGGTCGCAGGCCCGCGAGGTCGTGCGTGCGTGGCAGGCGTTCGCGCCGCACGCGCCCGACCGGCTGTTCTCGATCTGCGCGCTCGAGACCGGTCCGAGGGTCCGCGCGTTCGGGCAGTTCCTCGGCTCGGAGACGGCGCTCCGGCGGCTGCTCGGGCCGCTGACCTCGGTCGCCGGCGCGAGCCTCTCGACGGGCTCGTCGTCGTACTTCGACGCCCAGCTCCGCTGGGCCGGGTGCCTCGGCAAGACCGTCGCCCAGTGCCACATCGCCGGCGAGGCGCCCGGCGGGACGCTGCAGCGCGCGAGCTTCGCGGGCAAGTCGGACTACGTGAACGTGCCGCTCACGGCGGCGGCGATCGGGACCGCCACGAGCTGGATCGAGCGCGCGCAGCACAACGGCTTCGGCTCGGCCGCGCTGCTCCTCGACTCGTACGGCGGCGCGCTCAACCGGCCGCACCCCGAGGCGACCGCGTTCGTCCACCGCGACGCGCTCTGCTCGGCGCAGTACCTCGCGTACTGGTACTCGCCGTCGCACGAGAGCCGCGCGGTCGCGTGGATCCGCAACTTCTACGGCGCGATGCGGCCGCACGTCTCGGGCTTCGCGTACCAGAACTACATCGACCGCGACCTCACGACGTGGCGGCACGCGTACTACGGCCGGAACTACGCGCGGCTCCGCGCCGTCAAGGCCGCGGTCGACCCGCACCGGCTCTTCCGCTTCCCGCAGGCGATCGAGAACTAGAGGCGCACGCGGAGCGTCTCGCCGTCGAGGGCGACCGAGCCGCCGAGCGCCTCGATCACCGCCTTCGCCGCGACCGAGCTGAAGTCGCGCAGCTCCGCGCCGGCGACGACCGGCGCCGCGGCGGAGGTGACCGGCGCGAGCTCGAGCTCGCGCCCCCGCACCGTCCACGTCACGCGCTCGAGGCTGCCGTGGCGCGCGGCCGCGACGGCGAGCGCGCGGAGCGACCGCTGCACCGAGGCGACGTCGGTCTCGACCGTCTCGCCGGCGCCCGCCGTCGCGACCCGGCCGTCGTCGCACGTCGCGAGCTCGAGCGTGTCGGCCTCGAGCAGCGCCGGCGCGTAGCGCCCGCTCTCGATCCGGGCGAGCACGCCGAGCTCGTCGAGGAGCTCTGCGAGCTGGTCGGAGGCCTCGTCGATCATGCCGACGAAGCGGACCGTCCGCTCGTCGAGCCCGTCGCCGCGGAGGAGCGTCTTCGCGAAGCCGGAGACGGTCGCGAGCGGCGTGCGCAGGTCGTGGCACGCCAGCGAGACGGTCGGGGCGAGGTCGTGGTCCGGCATCGGCGGCGGGGCGTAACCCTAGCCGGACGGGGTCGAGAGGCTCTGCTCCAGCTCGGCGATCGCGGCCATCAGCCGCTCGGTCGCGACGTCCGCCGCCTCCCGCCGCGGGAGCGAGGCGAGGTCGTCCAGTTCGAGCGGCGCGCCGTACGCGACCTCGAGCGGCCCGAATCGGGCGAGCCGGTCGGTTCCCGCGACCGCGACCGGGACGAGCGGAACGCCCGCCCGCAGCGCGATCCGCGCTGCGCCGCTGTGCGGCTTCGCCTCGTGCTTCTTCCGCAGGCCCTTCTCCCGCCGCGTCCCCTCCGGGAACATCACGACCACGCCGCCCGCGCGGCACAGCTCGACCGCGGTCGCGAGCGCGCCCCGGTCCGGGTTCGTGCGGTCGACCGGGAAGCAGCCGCACGAGCGGAGGACCCAGCCGAGCGGCCAGCGGAAGAGCTCGAGCTTCGCCATGAAGTGCAGGTGCCGGCCGGGGAAGATCCCGAGCGCGAGCGGCCACGGGTCGAAGCTCGAGAGGTGGTTGGAGGCGAACACGGCGCCGCCCGCAGGCGGCAGGTTCCGGCGGCCGAGCCAGCGGGAGCGATAGACGTAGCGGACGAGCGGCCAGCTCACGCTGCCGATGAGGAGGTAGAGGAACGGCGGGCGCGGCGCGGGCACTACCGCTGCAGTCGCAGCCGCGGGAGGACCGCGATCCGCGAACGGTGCTCGCGGCCGTGGAGGAGGCGGCCGACGTTCGCGCGGTGCAGGTACAGGACGATGAACAGCGCCGCCGCGGTGAAGGCGACCACCTCGAACGGATAGCCGTACGCCCACGTCAGAAACGGCACGCACACGGCCGTCGAGATCGAGGCAACCGAGGCGTACCCGAGGAGCACGAAGATCACGAGCCAGATCGCGAGGCAGGTCACCGCGGCGAGCGGGGCGACGGCGAACAGCACGCCGCCGCCGGTCGCGATCATCTTCCCGCCGCGCTCGAAGCCGAGGAAGAGCGGCCGCGCGTGCCCGATCATCGCGGCGGCGCCGGCGGCGAGGCCGGCCGTCGGCGAGACGTAGTGGACGCCGAGCAGCGCGGGCACGAATCCCTTCCCGAAGTCGAGGAAGACGAGCGGGAGGCCGAGCGTCCAGCCGTACCGGCGCCAGACGTTCGAGATCCCGATGTTGCCGCTGCCCTACCTGCCGGATGTCCTCGCCGCGGAAGGCGCGGACGAGCCAGTACCCCCACGGGCACGAGCCGAGGAGGTACCCCAGGGCGACGATGGCTATGAATGCGGTCGAAACGGCGCGGAGCATATTCTCATACGCACGACGACCAGAAGGAGACGAGATGCCCCACGAGCTTCCGCCGCTGCCCTACGACTACGACGCGCTCGAGCCGACGATCGACGAGCAGACGATGCGCATCCACCACGGCAAGCACCACCAGGCGTACGTCGACAACCTCAACAAGGCGGTCGACGGGACCGAGTGGGCCGATCGCCCGGTCGAGGAGATCGTCCGCAACCTGAGCGCGATCCCGGAGGACAAGCGCGCCGCCGTCCGCAACAACGGCGGCGGGCACGCGAACCACTCGCTCTTCTGGACGATCATGAAGCCGAACGGCGGCGGCGACCCGTCCGGCGCGCTCGACACCGCGATCGCCGAGGCGTTCGGTGACCCCGACCAGCTCAAGGCGCGGATGAACGACGAGGGCGTCAAGCGCTTCGGGTCCGGCTGGACGTGGCTCGTCGTCTCGGGCGGCGAGCTCGAGGTGCTCTCGACGCCGAACCAGGACAGCCCGCTCACGGACGGCAAGACGCCGATCCTCGGCATCGACGTCTGGGAGCACGCGTACTACCTCAAGTACCAGAACCGCCGGCCCGACTATCTCGCTTCGTGGTGGGACGTCGTCGACTGGGACGAGGTCGCGCGGCGGTACGAGGAGGCGCGCGGCTGAGCGCTCAATCCGGCTGGGGCGGGGCGCCGTACTGTCCGGAGGATGGAGTTCGCAGCGACGGCGCCTAGGATTACCCCCGTGGTCTCGGAGGGAGGGATCGTCGCGCCCCGGCGCACCGGCGACGCCATCGCCGGCTCCGTCACGGACGGGGAGCTGATCGAGCGCGCGGGGAGGGGCGACCGGTCCGCGTTCGAGGTCCTGTACGGGCGCTACGCACGCGCCGTCTACGGGCTCGCGCTGCGCCGGCTCGGCGACCGCGGCCGCGCCGAAGACGCGGTCCAGGAGACGTTCGTCTCGATCTGGCGCGCGGCGAGGACGTTCGACCCGAACCGGGGCCCGGGCGCGGCCTGGCTGTACGCGGTGGCGAGGAACGCGATCGTCGACCGGATGCGGCGCGCGGCCGGAGCCGCCGGCCGACGTCGTGGACGAGGCGTCCCCCGACGTCGGGCCGGACGATCGCGCCGAGCACGCATGGACGCGGTGGCGCGTGCACCGCGCGCTCGAGGAGCTGCCCGAGCGCGAGCGCGAGGTGATCGCGCTCGCGTACTGGAAGGGGCTCTCGCAGAGCGAAGTCGCGACGTCGCTCGGCATCCCGCTCGGTACCGTGAAGACGAGGACACGGAGCGCGCTGCAACGGCTGGCGGGCATCCTGGAGGGGGAGCTGCGATGAGCGAGTGGTTCGACGAGGTGGTCGAGGGTCTCGAGCCCGCCGAGCGCGAGCGGCTGCGCAGCGTCGACAAGCTGCTGGTCGAGACCGGTCCGCCGCCCGAGCTGCCCGCATCCCTCGCGACGCTCCCGGAGGGCGTCATGGACGCGGAGGCGATCCCGCTCCCGTCGCCGGCGCCGGCGTGTGGCCGCCGGGCTCTTGCTCGCGGCCGCGCTCGCGGCGGCGGCGTTCGGCGGCGGGTTCCTGCTCGGCCACGGCGGCGGAAGCTCGCTCGAGCCGGTGCGTGCGGTGACGATGAGCGGTCACGGCGCGGAGGCCTCGCTGCAGGTCGGCGCGCCGGATGCCGGCGGGAACTGGCCGGTGACGTTCGAGGTCAGCGGCCTGCCGGCGCAGAAGGCGAAGTACGCGTACTACGAGATCTTCGTCCTCCGGAACGGCAAGCCCGGCTACCCGTGCGCGGGCTTCCGCGTCGACGGCGCGAGCACGCAGGTGACCTTCACGGTGCCCTACGAGGTGAAGAGCTCGACGCAGTGGGTCGTGACGACGGTCAACCGGGCGAACCACTGGCCCGGCCGCGTCGTCATGACCTAGCGCGGAGAACGAGTGAGGCCGGGCGATTGCCCGGCCTCGAAGTGACGGTGCTCGTGGGCTCGACGACGGCTACGCCGCGGCCGCGAGGTCTTCGTCTTCGGAGAGCCGGCGAAGCGCCTCCGCCTCGATCTGGCGCACACGCTCGCGCGTGATGCCCGAGCTGCTTGCCGATCTGCCTCGAGCGAGGTCGGGCCCTCGCCGACGAGCCCGAAGCGCAGCGCGATCACGTCGCGCTGGCGCTCCGGGAGCTTCGCGACCGCGCGGCGAACCGCGTCGTCGCGGAGCGTCGCGTCGGCCTCGTCCTCGGTGGACGGGCCCTGCGCCGCGAACAGCTCGCCGAGGCTCGCGTCGCCGTCGGTGCCGATCGGCGCGTCGGTCGAGGCGACCGCGCGCGCGGCCTCCCGCACCTCGTGCACCTGCGCGAGGGGGAGCTTCGCGTGCGCCGCGACCTCGTCGTCGGTCGGCTGCGCGCCCGAGCTTCGCGAGCAGCTCGCGCTCCGCGCGCGAGACCTTCTGCTCGCGCTCGACGACGTGGACCGGGATCCGGATCGTGCGCGCCTTGTTGGCGACGCCGCGCTGCACCGCCTGGCGGATCCACCAGGTCGCGTAGGTCGAGAACTTGAAGCCCTTGCGCCAGTCGAACTTCTCGGTCGCGCGGATCAGCCCGATCACGCCCTCCTGGACGAGGTCGCCGAGCGTGATGCCCTGCGTCTGGTAGCGCTTCGCGATCGAGACGACGAGGCGAAGGTTGCTACGTGATCATCCGCTCCTTCGCGGCCATGTCGCCGCGCTCGATCCGCTTCGCGAGCTCGACCTCCTCGGCTGCGGTGAGCAGCGGGTAGCGGCCGGCCTCGTTCAGGAAGAGCTGCAGCGAGTCGGTCGTGAACGACGCCTCGGCGCGCAGATCGAGGTCGAGGTCGTCCTCGTCGTCCTCGACGAGCCCCTCCAGCTCCGCCGCGAGCGCCTCTGCCTCGACCTCGTCGAGCTCGTAGCTCTGAACCGCGTCGGCGATGTCGGCCGGCGGTGATGCGGCCGTTCTCCTCGCGCAGCGCGAGCAGCGCCTCGGCGGCCTCGTGGACGTGCATAGTGACGATGTCGTTCGTCATCGGCTCCTTCTCATTCGATGATGTACCGGGTGCGCGGTTTTCGCGCGCAGCTTCCGTCACTGCTTTAAAACGGTATGAGCCGACTAGGCATTCCGTATCTCCCCGCGCTCAGGATAAGAGCGCTCACTGAGAGCGGAGTTAAAAACACGTATAGAAATTTGCTCAAGCTCAGGGAGCGACGCGGTCGTTCGCGACGAACGCTGCGTGCGTCACCGGCATCTTCTCGGCGAAGAACGCCTCGACCGCCTCGGCGTAGCGGCGGATCTCGAGCTGGGCGAACTCGGAGTTCCGCAGCGAGACGAAATTCATCAGCGAACGGGCGTTCACCGTCCAGTAGAACTGCGTGTACGCGCCCACCGGCAGCACGGAGCGGGCGAGCTCGCGGGCGACGCCCGCCTCGACCAGCCGCTCGTACGTCGCGTAGCCTGCTCGTAGACGCGCGCGAGCTCCTCGCGGGTGCGCTCGGCGAGCTCCGGCGTCGACCTGCTCGAACGTGTACGCGCCGGGCTTGCCGACCTGCGTGCGGACGTCGTCGGCCTCGGGCACGTAGAAGTCGTCGGTCGCCTTCGCGTACCGGAGGCTGAACTCGTTGAAGCAGCCGATCCGGTGCCGGAACCACTCGCGCGCGACGAAGATCGGGCAGCGGACGTGGAAGCGGAAGGCGTTGTGCTCGAACGGCGAGCCGTGGCGGTCGCGCATCAGGAAGCGGATCAGGGCCTCGTCGGACTCGTCCATCTCGGTCTTGCGGCGGGCGAACGAGACGCGGGCGCCGTTCACGACCGAGAGATCGTCGGCCAGCGCGCCGTCGAGCCGGACGAAGCCGTGGTCGAGGACCTCGATCGTCTGTTGCCTGCGTCACGTCCGGTCGTCACCGTCACGAGCTCCGGGAGCCTAGTCTGCCGCCCGGATGGACGTTCGGGTCGGCACCTCCGGCTGGTCGTACCCCTCGTGGCGGCCCGGCTTCTACCCCGAGGGGACGAAGCCCGAGGAGTTCCTGCGCTTCTACGCGGAGCGGTTCGACACCGTCGAGCTGAACACGACCGGGTACCGGCTGCCGGCCGAGGATCAGTTCAAGCGCTGGGCCGACGCGGTGCCGGACGGGTTCCGCTTCGCGGTCGAAGCTGCCGGTCGCGCCGCCTCGACCGGATCGCCGACGTTCTTCGAGCGCGTCGCGGCGCTCGGCGACCGGCTCGGGCCGGTCCGCGGCGGTCGTCGAGAGCCCGCGCGACGACGGCCTCCTCTCGTACCTGCTCGGCTCGGTCGAGCCCGGCGATCGAGCTCGCGTTCGACTTCCGCCACGAGTCGTGGGCCGGGCGTCGAGGGCGTCGTCGCCGTGAACGACCTCGCGGCCGAGCCGTTCCGCTACATCCGGCTGCGCGAGCCGCCGTACGCCGACGACGACCTGCGCGCGCTCGCCGCGAGCTCCGCGGCCCGGCGTACGTCTACTTCCGCCACGAGGACGAGCCGACCGCGCCGGCGTACGCCGCGCGGCTGCGCGAGCTCATCGGGTAGCGCGCACGGCCTGCGCCGCCGGCGGGCTCACCGGCTGCGGCGGCGGCTTCGAGTCCGTGAGCACCGCCGCGACGAGCAGGACGGCGATGCCGACCGCGCTCTCGCCCGCGAGGCTGCGGCCGACGCGCGCGAGGAAGCCGTCGCCCGCGCCCGCGAGCGCCGGGCGCACGAGGAAGTGGTGGAACGCGCCCCAGGCGAGCACGACCGCGACGAGCGAGAGCTTCACGAGCAGCACCTGCCCGTAGCCCGTCGTCCAGAGGTCGGCGAGGTGCGGCAGCCGCACGATGCTCAGGTACGTGCCGGCGGCGAGCACGAGCGCGACAGCACCGTCGCGAGCCGCGAGAAGCGCGCGAACGCCTCGCGGCGGAGCTCGCGGCGCGGCCGGCCAGACCGCGACCGCGAGCGTCACGCAGCCCGCCGATCCAGAGCGACGCCGCCGAGAGGTGCACCCAGTCGGCGAGCTCGGTCATCCACGACGAGCCGGGGTCGACGGCGTCGTGGCCGGAGAGCGAGAGCCCGGACGCGAAGCCGAGCGAGATCGCGAGCGCCGGCACGAGCAGGACCGTCGCGGTCGGTCAGCCACGCGAGGTAGACGAGCGCGGCGACGACCGCGAAGCCGAGCGTCATCACGCACGAACGCCTTGCCGAAGCGCGTCCCGCCCGAGATCGGCGAGAGGTCGCCGTAGAGGAACTTCCCGAACGGGAGCTGCAGCACGTCCTCGCAGCGCAGGCAGAACGCGAGGATGCCGACCTCGAGCACGCCGACGACGCCGATCCCGGCGAGCGCGTAGCAGCGCGCTTCTCGACCGCGCGGCGGGACGGTCAGCCCGCGCAGGCAGAGCAGCCGGAACCCGAGCGAGCCGATCAGGAGCGCGAGCGCGAGGAAGTACAGCCAGCGCACGACGTGCTCGGTCCGCGTCGGCCCGCTCGCGCCGTACGCCTCGGTCGGCGGCGGCGCCGCGCACGCGCACGCCGAACGTCCACACGCCCGAGACGACGTGCGAGTCGGCCGAGAGCGCGTGCCAGCGGATCGTGTATGCGCCCGTCGGAAGCGGCCGGACCGCGCGCCGATGACGTCGGGCCCGATCGCGCGCGCCGGGCAGCGCGTAGTTCCGGCCGTGCACGTCGAGCACCTCGATCGACGGGAGCTGCACGATCTGGTCGAACCGGAGCGTGACGACCTTCGGCGCCCGCTCGCAGCTCCTGCTGGAAGCCCGGCGACGACGCGCTTCAGCGTCGCGTGCGCGAGCGCCGACCGCCGGCACCGCGAGCGCGAGCGCGACGACCGACGAGCGACGAGCGCGTCTCACCGGTGCGGCGCCCCCGCGAGCGGCGAGAGGTGGCCGAAGACCGGCGCGAGATCGCGGTCGGAGAAGAGCATCACCGCGAGCGCGACGATCGTGAGCGCGAACGCCGGCCTGGAGCGACGGCCGAGCGCGGCCGGAACGACGAGCGCGAGCGGGAAGAGCCGACGCGAGCGATCGAGCGTCCAGCCGATCAGGTGGTGCAGGAACGCCGAGCGGGCGAAGTACCACGAGTTCTGCTCGTGGACGAGGAACGCGGCGCCCGAGACGACGAGGCCGACCGGAGCCGCGAGCCGCCACCAGCGGCTGTGCAGCTTGCCCGTGGCGAGCCCGAGCTCGGCGCGCGCCCATCGACCATCAGCGCCTGCGCCCAGGCGCCGTGGGCGACCATGTGGATCGCCGAGTTCGTGAAGAACGTCATCACGGGCCACATCAGGACGCCGAGCCCGAAGAGCGATCCCCGGCCAGAGGTAGACGCCGCCAGGCGGCGCCGCGCGCCACACCTCCTCGCCGACGATCGCCTCGGCGAGCATGATCAGCCCGAGCAGCAGGAACGCCCGTCGCGAACAGCCAGTGCACCATCTCGCTACGGGGCTCCACTGTCGCCCTCCAGGTCGTCGAGGAGCGGGCGGGCGACGACGAGCGCGAAGAGCGCGCCGACGGCGACGACGAGCAGCGGCGGCTCGATCGACGAGCCACCAGAACCCCTGGCCGTGCGGGTGCAGGAGCGTCAGGCGGTACGGCTGGACGAACGCCCAGCGCGAGCCCGCCGACGGCGATCGCGGGGCCGAGCAGCGCAGATCGCGCGTGCCCGGGTGCTCCGGTGTGCCCGGAGACGCGGCGATGCGCGTGACGATCTGTGTGTCCATCTTTCCCTCCGCAAGTCGAACGACACGACGACCCGCGGACGGGCGTCGCCGCGGGTCAGGCGGGAAGAGGAGGCGGGCGCGACTCGAACGCGAGCCCGAAGAGGCGGCGCGGGCGCGCGGTCGTCCGACGGGACGCGGCGGCCGCGGGAGCGGCGTGCCGGCGCGGAGGATCGCGGCGGACGCGGGCGAACGTCGCGGCGGCGTACTCGCTCGACGTCGGCGAGCCAGTCGCGGACGGCGCCCCAGCCGATCGCGAGCACGATCGCGAGCACGGCGAAGACCGGCGAGCGCGTAGGTGTGGAGCCACGGCGCGAGCAGCGGCCAGCGCCCCTGCGAGACGCGCTCCGCGTCGGTCTGGACGAGGTACCAGAGCGAGGTCGCGGCGAACGACGCGAGCCAGAGGCGCGCCGAGAGCCGGGCGCGAGAGCCGCAGCCGCAGCCGCGGCCGGCGGTGCGCCGATCGCCGACAGCAGCCGGTCCGCCGGCGGTCGCCGTCGGCGTGGGCGCGGAGCACGCGCCAGACGAGCGCGGCGGCCGCGAGCGCGGCGACGACCTTCACGCCGGCGAGCAGGAACGGGTAGTACGGCGTCGTCGGGGTCGCGAGCGGGTCGACCGACAGCGCGCGGTCGATCCGGATCGTGACGCTGCGCCCGACCAGTTCCGTGACGAGGGCAAGCAGCGCAAAGGCTGCAACTGCGATCGACCGCCGCCGCCACGCGAGCGTCATCGCGCGATCATAACCCCGGGGGTCGATGCCGGGCCACGCACGGTTTACAAGACCCTCAGCGGGACCGAGTAGCGTTGAAGGGATGCACGATCCCAGCGAGCTCGTCCATGCGGCGCGCGCCGTCGTCGCCTCCGCGGCGTACTACGGCCAGAGCTCCGTGCGCGCGATCCGCCGCGGCCACGGTCGCGGCGCCGAGGAGCGGCTCGTCTTCGTCGTCGGCTCCCCGCGCTCGGGGACGACGTTCGTCGGCGAGGCGCTCGGCGCGCAGCCTGGGTTCGTCGACCTCGGCGAGGTGAAGCCGGTGAAGACGGCGGTGCCGCGGATCGTCTCGCTGCCGACGGACGAGGCGGCCGCGCAGCTCCGCCGGACGCTCGAGCGCGTGCGCCGGATCGGGCTCGTCCGCCGCCTCCGCGCGGTCGAGCAGACGCCCGAGGTCTCGTTCGTCCTGCCCGCGGCGATCGCGGCGTACCCGCTCGCGCGCGTCGTCCACTGCGTCCGCGACGGCCGCGACGTCGTCTGCTCGCTCCTCGAGCGCGGCTGGCTGAGCGCGGCGCGGACCGGGAGCGACGACGTCGGGCACGGCTACGGCTCGACCCGCCGCTTCTGGGTCGGGGACGACGAGGCGGACGCGTTCGAGCGGCTGAGCGACGCGGGCCGCGCCGCGTCGGCGTGGCGGCACTACACGGCCGCCGCGGCGGCCGGCGCGCCCGACCGGCACGCTCCAGCTCCGCTACGAGGCGCTCGTCGCCGACCCGGCGGCGGCGGCCGAGTCGGTCGCGGCGTTCCTCCACTCCGATCCGGAGCCGCTCGGCGATGCGTTCGCCGGCGCGTTCCAGACCTCGGTCGGCCGCTGGCGCCGCGACCTCACCGAGGAGCAGCTCGCCGACGTGGACGCCGAGGCCGGGCCGCTCCTCCGCGAGCTCGGCTACGCCTGAGGCGCGCAGACGCGCGCGGCGAGATCGAGCGACAACCGCCGCCCGTCGTCGAGGACGGCGACCGCGCGCACCTTCGCCGTCGCGGCCGGGGTCGGCGCGAGCTGCTGCTCGAACGGGTGCGCCGTGACCGAGCCGATCGGCCGGCCGTCGGCCAGGAAGTCGGTCTCGACCACGTGCGGCTCGTCGGCGCCGCTCACGCGCACGCTCCGGATGCAGTCGCCGGTCGGGCCCGCGACCGCATCGAGCTGGAGCTGCGGCGGGAGCTGGCACGTGAGGCCGGCGCAGTCGCGCAGCCCGGCGAGCTCGACCGCGAGCTCGGACTCGACCGTCGCGTACGCCGGGTTCCCGTCGAGGTTCTGCAGCTCGTCCGGGTCGCTCGCGAGGTCGTAGAGCTCGCGCTCGCCCGTGGAGTACTCGGCGTATGCGAACCGCGGCGTGCGCACCGCCGTGAACATCCGGCCGCCGCTCGGGCCGCCGCCCGGCCCGCGCTCGATCAGGATGTCCCGGCCCCATTCGAGGCCGGGGTCGGCGAGGAGCGGGAACAACGAGCGGCCGTCCTCGGTGCGCCCGGGCGGCACGTGCGCCGCCTCGAGGATCGTGGGCGCCAGGTCGACGTTCGCCACGAGCTGCGAGAGGTGCGCGCCGCGCGGCACGCCCGGGCCGCGCATCACGAGCGGGACGCGGATCGACGGCTCGTAGACGAGCTGCTTCCCGTCGACGACGCGGTGCTCGCCCTGGAGGAAGCCGTTGTCGGAGGTGAAGACGATCAGCGTGTTGTCGAGCACGCCCGCGCGCCGGAGCGCCGCGACGATCCGCCCGACGCCGTCGTCGACCGCAAGCAGCGACTCGAGCCGCTGCCGGTAGCTCGACGTCAGCGCGGCGATCGTGTCCGGACCGAGCGGCGGGCGGTTGCGGATCGCGGCCGGCTTGTCCGAGACGTCCGCCTCGTTGAAAGACGGCGGCTGCGGCAGCGGCTCCGTCGCGAGCACGCCCTTGTCGCGCGGCGCCGCCACGGGCGTCCGGAGCCCGGGCGGGTCGTCGGGCTCCCGCGGCCCGCCGACGTGCGGCGCGAAGTACGTGAGCCAGAGGAAGAACGGCTTCGGCCGCGCCGCCCGCCGCTGGATCGCGTCGACCGCGAGGTCGGTGAACACGTCGGTCTCGTACGACGCGGGGTCGTCGCCGTACTTCACGATCTTGCCGTTCTCGTTCAGCTTGTAGTCGAAGTACGCGAGCTTGACCGCGCCGTACCACTCGCTCCAGCCGGACGGGATCGACTTCCCCTCGAGCTGCCCGTACTCGTTCAGGTACTTGCCGACGAGGATCGTCGAGTAGCCCGCCGCGGCGCAGCCAGACCGGGAGCGTGTTCGACTGGTCGAGCCGAGCGAGGCCGTTCGCGAGGTTGTTCCCGACGACGCCGTGGTCGTGGCTGTACTGGCCGGTGAGGAACGTCGCGCGCGACGGGGCGCAGAGCGAGAAGCTCGCGAAGTTGTTGTCGAAGGTCGTGCCCGACCCGCCGAGGAGCCGGTTCACGTTGTCCATCACGCGCATCGACTCGACCGTCTGGTCGTCGGTCATGATCACCACGATGTTCGGGCGGACAGCCGTGCCGACGGCGTTCGCGGCCCGCGTGAGGGGCGCCGCGCACGAGATCGCGAGGAGCGCCACGAGCCCTGCCAGCCACCGTCCGAGATGAGCGGCGCGCCGCCGCAGTTCTCGCCGCCTCATCCGCGGCGACAGGTTACGCGATTCCTCAGATGCGGATCGGCTGCGACCGGCCGATCGGGACGCCCTTCGCGTCGAGCGCGACCGCCGCGGCGTAGCGCGCGCCGCGAGGCCGGCTCCACGCCGTCTCGAACCCGCTCCGCGGCTTCGTGACCGAGGTCGTGAGGTGTCCGGCGCTTGGGCCCGACTCGAAGCGCCAGGCCGCGACCTCGGTCGCGCCGTTCCAGCTCACGACCAGCTCGTGGCCGGCGTCGGAGCGGCGGACGGCGAGCGCCGGTGGCTCGCTCGGCCGGCCGACCCACGGGAAGCGGAAGCGCGCGGTAGTTCTCGACCGCCGTACGGCAGCGCCGCGTCGAAGACGACCTCGCCGCCGGCGCGTGTACTCGGTGAACCACGGCGTCGAGCCCCAGCCGACGAGCAGGTTCCCGTTCGGGAGGAGCTGCACGTTCCCCATCGCGTGCGCGAGCGCCGCCGGCTGGTGCACGTACGCGCGGACGAGCGTCGCCCGCCTCCGCTTCGTGGTCGACGTCGAGCATCAGCCCCGCGACTGCGGCTCGACCTGCGGGTTGTCGGCGTTGTCGAAGATCGTCATCCGGCCGCCGCCGTGGTGGCGCGCGTCGTGCTGCCACGCGAAGCCGCGCCCGGGCCCATCGCGAAGTCGCTCCGCTTGCCGTTCAGCCGCCAGAGCACCTTGCCGGTGTCGCGGCTCGATCTTGTACACCGCCCACGTGTTGCGGGCCGAGATGAGGAAGTCGCCGTCGCGGCGCGCGTCGATCGAGTTGATGTGGAAGCAGTCGAACGGGTGCCCGATCCTCGAGTGCGCCTCGCCCGGCGTCGACGTGGTCGAGGCTGCGCCACTCGAAGAGCGACGCGCGCGCTCGGCACCTCGATCTCCTGCACGATCCCGCCGAGGACGCGCGCGTTGCGCGGCCCGCCGATCGACGAGAGGTCGATCGTCCGGTCCTCGTAGCTCGTCACGAGCGCCGTGCCGCGCGGCGTGAGGATGAACTCGTGCAGGTCCGCAGTTGCAGCCCGTTGCCGGCCGGGAAGCGGGCGATCTCGCGGTACGAGTCGTCCACGATCACGTGCACGCCGCTCGCGAGCGCGTGCTTCGTCGAGCGCCTCCCACCACGTCAGCACCGGCTTGCCCTTGTACAGCGCGACGCGGAGGTTCATCGACGTCTTCGGCATCGTCGAGCGGAACCAGACGACCTCGCCCGCGGCGTCGAGGATCATCACGCCGCGCTGGCCGGGGCCCGACGACGGGCGCGAGGAAGACGTGCCCGGGCGTCGCGTGCCGGCGAGCGGCGGAGGACGTCGATCGACGGGCGGCCGCAGGTCCGGGCGGGAGTGGAAGTGCTGGACGGGCGCGCCGCGCCGACGGCGGCCTCACCCCGGTCCGACCCGAGCAGCCGGTACGCGGCGACGCCGGCCCCGCCGGCGAGCCCGAGCGCGACCGCGCCGCCGCCGGCCCGCCGCAGGAACTCGGCGCGCGTCCACTTGCCGTCGGCCGGATTCACGCGCCCCCCGTCGCGGCCGGCGACCCCGCAGACAGACCCATCGGCCAGCAGGGTACGCGAGCGCGGCCGCAGGCGGGACCGGCTACGGAAGCGAGGCGCGCCACGCGCGCTCGGCGGCGACGCCGAGGACGAGCAGGACCGCCGCGGCGAGCTCGAACCACGTCGTGATGTTCCGGTTCACGTCGTGATCGCCGACGCTCGAGCCGAGGTTCTTGTAGATGCTGTCGAGGCTGCTCGCGGTCGTGGCGTTGTAGGCCTGGCCTCCGCTCACGCGGGCGAGCAGCCGCACCGTCCCGGGGTCGGGCGGGACCGGGATCGACCTCAGGATCCCCGCGCCCTCCGTCACCTGGCCGTAGGGCGTCCCGAGCGAGACGCCGTAGATGCGGACGCCCGCCGCCTTGGCGAGCGCGGCCCCGGCGGCCGGCGTCAGCTTGCCGCGGTTCTGCGCCCCGTCGGACTCGAGCACGATCGCGGCCGGCAGGAGCTTCCCGGGCACGGGGTGCACGCCGGCCTCGGCGAGGGTCTGGACAGCAAGCGTCACCGCCCCCGCGACGCCGTCGCCGAGAGCCGTCTGCGTCTCCGGGTTCAGGACGTCGAGCGAGCTCCCGACCGCGGCGCGGTCGGTCGTCGGCGCGTTGATGACCGAGACCTTGTCGCTGAACGTGACGAGGCCGATCTTGTTGTCCCGCGGCGAGGCGTTCAGGAAGTCGTGCATCGCGGCGACGGCCGCGCCGAGCCGGGACGGCACGACGTCGGCGGCGTCCATCGAGCCCGGAGACGTCGACGAGCAGGATCACCGTCGCGCCGTGGTAGGCCTGGGTCATGTGGACGTGCGGCCGGGCGAGCGCGGCCGCGATCAGCGCGAGCGCGAGCGCGAGCAGGGTCAGGCCCACGAGGCGCCGGAGCGGCGGCCGGCGCCGCCCGCGGACGCGGGCGAAGAGCTCGAGGTTCGTGAACGCGATCGCGTAGCGCGAGCGCCGGCGGCGAATCAGGTACGCGAACCCGAGCAGCGCCGGCACGGCGAGCAGCGCGAGCAGGTACCACGGCTCGCTGAAGGTGAAGTGATGGGCGCTCGAGAGGCCGCTCATGTCGCCTTGCACATCGCGCCGATCTGGATCTCGGCCAGCGGCACGAACGGCAGCGAACGAGCCGTGGTGACGACGACGGTCGCGCTCGTACGCGTGACGATCCTCTTCGTCTTGACCGCGTCGATGTGCCCGAGCGGCGGCGGGCCCGCCGCGATGAACGCGAGCGTGTCCCAGCTCCCGACGAGCCGCTCGCGCGGGAAGCAGTGCACGGTCTTCCGCTGGGTCGTCGCGGCGATCAGCGTGATCGTCTTCGCGTGCAGGTCCAGCGGCGCGCCCGCGCTCGCCCCGGGCAGCGGGCCGGCGAGGCGCGCCGAGACGGTCGAGCGGCCGTTCGTCGGCTGGAGGAACTTGACGCAGCCGATGGTTGGCTGGAACGAGCCGGGCCGGCCGTTCGTCGTCGTCGCGTGGAAGAGCAGGAACGGCCCGGTCGTGACGGACTGCCGGACCGGCGAGCCGATCTGCCCGTCGAACCAGACGACGACGCTGCTCGAGCTCGCACGCGTGTCCGTCCCGCCGACGAAGCCGTGCCGCTGCGGGCAGTCGAGCAGGTACGTCGAGACGCCGCCGGCCGGCACCGTGACCCACGGGCCGATCACGCTCACGCAGTGCCTCGACGTTGTGGCACTCCTTCCGCGGCGACGGCGGCACGGCGTAGAACGGTGTCCCGGCCAGGCCTCCGTCGGCGGCGGCCGACGCGCCGAGCGCTGCGAGGCAGGCCGCGACGGCGAGGCGGCGCCTCATGCGATCCGCCCGAACCAGACGCCGGAGAGGGCCACGCCGGCGAGGATGAAGACGAACGCGGCGGCCGCCGCGGCGACGCTCAGCTCGTGCGCCGCACGTCCGCGCGAGGTGTGCGCGCCGACGTTCTCGTAGACCTTCGTCAGGTCGGTCGTCGAGCCGAGCTGGAAGAACGTGCCGCCGGTGACCTGCGAGACGCCCTGCAGCGTCGCCGCCTCGGCGGGGACCGGGATCGTCTGGATCGAGGTCTGCCCGCCGGCGGCGATCGGCTGGTCGACCGTGCCGGCCTCGGTGCCGACT
This sequence comes from uncultured Actinomycetes bacterium, assembly GCA_963729135.1. Taxonomy (GTDB): domain Bacteria; phylum Actinomycetota; class Thermoleophilia; order Gaiellales; family Gaiellaceae; genus PALSA-600. The sequence continues at coordinate 93,958 of CAVSMT010000003.1, read as the reverse complement.
GCGAGCGTGTCGATCGGGATCCCGGTGGCGAGCGCCTGCTGCGCGGCATCCGACGGGTTGGTCCCGACGTTCGTCTGCTTGCCGTCCGAGACGAGCAGCACGGCGGCCGGCGGGTACGGGTCGCCCGGGACGCTCTTGCCGACGGCCTGCACGGCGACGGCGACCGACTGGTTGATCGCGTCGCCGAGCCCGGTGCCGCCCCTCGGCGTGACCGCGTCCGGCACCTTTGCGATCGCGCGCGACCGGTCGAACGTCGGCTCGACGACCGACGCGCACCTTGTCGGCGAACGTGAGCACCGCGACGCGGTACCGCGGCGGGAGCCGGCGCAGGAAGCGGACCGCCGCCGTGTGGGCGGCCTCGATGCGCGTCGGCGGGATGTCGTCGGCGGCCATCGAGCCGGACGTGTCGAACGTCAGCACGATCGTCGGGGCCCCCCTGCCGGCGGTGGCGTGGAACCGCTGCGGCCGGGCGAACCCGACGAGCAGGAACGTGAGCCCGATGAGGAAGAGCACGGCCGGGACGTGGCGCAGCCCGCGCCGCGGCCGCCGCACCACGTTCGGCTGCATCGCGCTCCGCGACCAGGCGGTCGAGCGCCGCGCGCGCCGCCGGTCGAGCCACAGGTAGCCGAGGACCACGAGCGGGATCGCCAGCAGCCCGAGCAGGAGCCACGGGGACGCGAAGCTCATCGGCGGTCGCTCCGCCCGAGGAACGTGATCAGCGGCGTGAGCCAGTCGCCCTCGGTGGACAGCGCGACGTGCGGCACGCCGACCGAGGTGAGCATCCGCTTCAGCTCGCGCCGGTCCTCGTCGGCCAGCGCGGCGAACTGCTCCCGCACCGCCGGGTCCTGCGTGTCGACGAGGATCTGCTCGCCCGGTCTCGGGGTCGAACAGTCGCAGCTCGCCGACGTCCGCCAGCTCCTGCTCCCGCGGGTCGCGGATCTCGATCGCGAGCGTCGCGTGCTGAGCGGCGACGTGCAGGAGCGGGGCCTTCCAGTCGGCCTCGCCGCGGAAGTCCGAGACGACGACGATCAGCGACCGCTGCAGCGCGACGCCGCCGGTGAGCCGCAGCGCGTCCGCGAGCGAGCCGTTGCCCGCGGGTCGCTCGCGCAACGAGCCGAGCGCGGAGAGCAGTCCCTGGCGCGCCTGCCGCGGCTTGCGGTAGAAGGGCGCGTCCGGGCCGAACGAGACGACGCCGAGCCGGTTCCCGCGCCGCGTAGCGGCGTGGCCGACAGCGAGCGCGACGCCCTCGGCGACGTCCGCCTTGCGCCGGTCGGCGGTCCCGAACCCCATCGACGCCGAAGCGTCGAAGACGATCCACGTGATCAGCGCTCGCTCCGCGAGCTCGACGCGCACGTGCGTCTGGCCGGTGCGCGCGGTCACGTTCCAGTCGATTCGGCGCACGTCGTCGCCGGGCTGGTACGGCCGCACCTGGTGGAGCTCGGTGCCGATCCCGGCGTAGCCGGAGCGGTAGTCGCCGGCGAGGATCCCGGCCACCCGGCGCCCGATCGCGAGGTCGAGCGCGCGCAGGCTCTCGGGCGTCAGCGTCCCCGGGCCGGGCTCCGCCGGCGTCCGCACACGATCGCGGCCGAGCACGTCGAGGATGCTCCTCATCTCTCTCCCGCCCGCGCGACGTTCACGCCGTGAGCGCCGTCCGCAGCCTCACGGCACGTTCAGGCGAACACGAAGTTGAGCCGCTGAGAGTGCTGGACGGCCGGCACGGTGCTGAGGTTGCCGGTCATGCCGCGGTACTTGCCGGTGCCGCCGACGATCACCAGCGAGAACGCCGAGGCGCTGAAGTTGAACGCGCCCTGACCGACGATCTGGCTCTTGCCGAGCTGGTAGGAGGCGTTGCAGAAGGCGTTCTTGTCGAACCCGTACTGGCAGATGAACACCGCCGAGCCGACGGCCCTGCGGAGGTCCGGGCCGTCGTAGAGCTTGAACGTGAACACCGCCCGGTCTCCCGCGAACGGGCCGACACCGGTTTCCTTGGACGCCGAGGTCGAGTCTTTGAAGTTCCCGAACGGGTTGTTGCCCTTGCCTCGGTCGCGATCGTCCTCGTGGTTCAGGAACTGCTCCTGCGTCGCGATCGAGTAGAGCGTCAGCCTCTTCTGCTTGCCCGCCGACGCGGACGACGCCGATGCCGGCGCGGCGGTCGCGAGCACGGCAGCGGCGCCGGCCGCGAGGGCGAGGAGCACGGCGGCCCGACCCACGCGCTGGTTGCCGGTCCCACGCTTCACGGAAGCTCCTTCCCCGTTGAGCCGCACCCCCGCAGCGCGGCACGATCGCGAGGAGTCTAGCAAGGTGAAACACCGGATCTCCCTGGATCCAGGCGGAATGAGCGGGCGCGCGGAGGCCCCGGGGGAACGCTGCTACGCTGGCCCGCGTGACCCTTCGACGGGGCAGGCGGCGTCTGAGCGGAGCGACGTTGTGGCTCTTTGCGGTCGGCGCGGTTGCCGCCTCCGCGGCGGGGTCGGCTTCGGCCGGCGGGGCGGCGGCCCACGCGGCCAAGCAGCTCGTGATCTATTCGGTCGCCGTCCAGGAGGAGTTCAACAACCATTCGGACGACCGGGTGCGCGGCGCGGCCAACAACCCGTTCGGAAACTTCGCCCAGTCGAAGTCCGTGACGAGGGAGCCCGGCGCTGGCCCGTTCGCCGGCGACCGCGCGGTCTTCGTCTTCAAGCTCTACGCGGACTCGAGCCTGAAGAAGGGGATCGGCTCGGCCACGCTGGCCTGCCAGTACGGCTTCTCGAAGCGCGGGATCTGCCAGGCGGAGTACCTCCTCGGCGACGGCACGGTGACCGGCATCGGCGGCGTCGACTTCAACAGCGGCGGCACGTTCGCGCTCGCGGTCACGGGCGGCACCGGCAAGTACCAGGACGTGAAGGGCGAGGTGCGGGCCACGCCGGCGCCGCGCAAGGCGAACCGGGTCACCTTCTCCCTCCTGTGACCGTCGGCTCGAGCCACCGGTCAGTGTGGGCGGTCGCCGTCGGGGCCCTGCTCGTCGCCGCCTCCCTTGGCTGCGCCTCGGCGAGCGCGGCCCGTGCGCCGCAGCCGCTCACCTTCTACTCGGTCGCGACGCACGAGCAGTTCCTGAACCACTCGGACGACCGTGCGCGCGGCAAGGGGAACAACCCGTTCGGCGGCTTCAAGGACGTCACCGACCCGACCGGGAAGGAGACCAGCGGGAACGGCCCCTTCGCGGGCGACCGCTCGATCTTCACCTTCGCGCTCTTCGGCAGCAACGACACGAAGGATCGGATCGGGTCGGCGTGGTTCGTCTGCGAGTACGTGTTCGAGCAGGACGCCTTCTGCTCGACGTCGTACACGCTGCCCAAGGGCACGCTGATCGGCACGGGCTACTTCGACTTCAACGCCAAGACGTTCACCGTCTCGGTGACCGGCGGCACCGGGAAGTACGCCGGCGCGCGGGGTCACCTGCACGCCGACCCGACGGTGAAGAAGCTGCAGCGGCTCGTCGTCACGTTCGACTGACGGGCGCCGCGGCGGGCTATCGTGAGAGGCAGCGTCGGGGCGACAAGGGAGGCAGCGGGATGACGGGTCGAGTCGTTGCGGGATCGTTCGTGCTGGCCGTGTGCCTCCTGTGCGCGGCCGGTGTCGCGTCGGGGTCGGCCGGGACGGCGAAGGGCCAGCGGATGCTGCTGTACTCCGTAGCCACCGAGGAGCAGTTCGTGAACAACGCGGACGACCGGCAGCGGGGTCAGGGCAACAACCCGTTCGGGAACTACAAGGACCTGACCGCGACGACGAAGGAGCGCGGCAACGGCCCCTTCCCCGGCGACCAGGCCCTCTTCCTCTTCGACCTCTACACCGGCTCGGATCTCAAGAAGCCGGTCGGGACAGCGGTGTTCACGTGCCTCTACAACTTCAAGAAGAACGCGTACTGCGCCGCGACCTACACCCTGAAGGGCGGCACGCTCGTCGGGGCCGGCGCGCTCAACTTCAGCGCGCCGAAGTTCGAGATCGCGATCACCGGCGGCACCGGCAAGTTCCGGAGCGCGACGGGCGACGTCGAGGCGTCGCCGGTCGGGAAGAACCACGCCCAGCCGCTCGCGATCACGCTCGACTGACGGGGTCGCGGGAGCCGGTGCCGGACAGGGCTCCGTGGTACCATCGCCGGCGGCGCGTGGGTCTCGCGGAGGACGGCTGAATGCTTCGTTCCAAGTTGACGGTGAGGGCTTGTCTCGTCGTGCCGGCGCTGGCTTCCGTCGTGGTCTTGGCGGGCTGCGGCGGCCCGAGCACGCCGGTCGGCTCGGCGACGTCGCTGACCAAGAAGGCGATGAAGTCCCACGACACGAAGTTCACGAGCATCGAGTGCGTCCAGCCGTCGCAGGACCACTACGTGTGCGAGGCGCTCGGCAGCGGTTCGAGCCCCGGTTTCTACGCGTGGTGCTCGGTGCCGTTGGAACAGGGAGCGGTTGCAAACTTCGACGCCGAGAGCGACTGTCATTGGCCGGCCCTGAACGTCGCGCCGAAGACGTCCAAGCCGAATAATCCGGTCGTCCCGGCGCAGAGCGGATAGGGGTGGCGTGAATCCGGTATCCTGGCTTGTCGGAATGACCGGACGTCGGCCGTCGAAGAAGCCCACGGGACGCCGCGCGATTCTTGCGTTCGTCACGGTCGTCGGTCTGATCGGGATGCTCGCCGCCGCACCCCTCGCGTTCTCCCACCCGTCCGCGACGACGCCGAAGAAGGTGGTCAAGGTCCGGGCGCGGATCAGGGTCAATTCGGACCCGAATCAGGTCAAGGACCTGCCGATGGCGCAGCGCGGGATCTTCTTCACGCCGAGCGTCATCAACGTCGGCACGGTGATCATCGTGATCAGCAACGGGGACGACGACGCGCACATCTTCCAGATCAACGGCGTCACGTCGAGGCGGATCGGCCCCGGCGGCAGGGCCACGATCAAGGTCACCTTCAAGCGCCCCGGCAGGTATCCGGTCGGGCTCACCGACGACGATCTGTTCAACGTCGGCCCGGGCGTGCTGAAGGTCGTCAAGTAGTGCGCCTCGAGCCGAGCGTTCGCGCGAACCGCTCCGGGAAACTGCTCGAAATGACGACCGAATATGGTCATGGCGTGTCCTCGGTCGGTTTTCCGTGACGCGGTTTCGTTCGAGCGCACGTGGTCTCGTAAAAACGTCGTGCGTAACCGGAGTTGCGCCCGGTTCGGATAACGCGACCGCGTTCGCCCGAGGCTGCGTTTTTCCCGATGGTCGTGTTCGAGCCGTGTGACCAGATCGAGACGGCCTTCGCTTGAAGAATCTCTTCTCCCTTCCCGGCCCGGAGCGGACGCCCGCGCGTCCGGGTCCCGGCGCGATCAGCACGGCCACGCTCGAGGCGCTCGAGCTCGCGATCGGACGGCGCGTCGACGGCCTGCTCTCGGGCGACTACCGCTCCGCGTTCGTCGGTCTCGGGACCGAGTTCCACCAGGTGCGGCCGTACCAGCCGGGCGACGACGTGCGCCGGATCGACTGGAACGTGACCGCCCGCACCGGCGAGCCGCACGTTCGGGTCGAGTCGGCCGAGCGCGTGCTGATCACGTGGCTCGTGTACGACGCGTCCGCCTCGATGATCCTCGGCACCACGGACCGCCGCAAGGCGGACGTCGCCGAGGGCGTGGCGCTCGCCGTCAGCCACGCCGCGAGCCGCCGCGGGAACCGCGTCGGGCTCGTGGCCTTCGGCCCGAGCGACGCCCCGTGGCGGCGGCCGCAGCAGGGACGTCGCGGGCTGCTCCTCACGCTCGCCGCGCTCCGCGCCGAGCCGGGCGGGAACGGCTCGCTCGCGGCCGCGCTGCGCGCCGTCGACGGGCTCGCGCTCCAGCGCGCCCTCGTCGTCGTCATCTCCGACTTCCGCGGCCCGGTCGACTGGCGCGTGCCGCTGCTCCGCGTCGCCTCGCGCCATGCGACGCTCGCGATCGAGATCAGGGACCCGCGCGAGCAGGAGCTCGTCGACGTCGGCGAGGTGCGATTGCGCGACCCCGAGACCGGCCGCCAGGTGCTCGTGAACACGAGGGACGGCGCGGTGCGCGAGCTGTACCGCGAGGCCGCGGCCGAGGAGCGCCGGGAGGTCGTGCGGGCGATCTCGTCGGTCGGCGTCCGTCATGTCGCGCTCTCGACGCAGGGCGACTGGCTCCGGCCGCTCGCCGCGTTCCTCAGGCGCAGCCGGAAATGAGCTTCGAGAGCCCGTACCTGCTCTTCGCGCTCCTCCTCGTCCCGGCCGCCGCGATCGCGTACTGGCTGATCGAGCGCCGGCGCGCGCGCCGCTCGGCCGTGTGGTCGGCGCCCGCGCTGCTCCCGAACGTCGTGCGCCGGCCGGCGCACGGGCTCCGCCATCTCCCGGCCCTGCTGCTCCTGCTCGGCCTGACCCTCCTGCTCGTCGGCTTCGCGCGCCCGCACCGGACCGTCGGCGCCATCTCCGGGGGCTCGCCGACCGTCGTCCTCGCGTTCGACGTCTCCGGCTCGATGGCCGCCGACGACGTCGGGCGCTCGCGGCTACGCGCAGCCCGCGAGCTCGCCCTCCGGTTCCTGGACGAGCTGCCGGCGAACGACCAGGTCGCGCTGCTCACGTTCGGGGACACGGTGCACATCCCGGTCGCGCCCACGCTCGACCGTCAGCTCGTGATCGCCCATCTTCCGAAGGCGGTGACGCCGAAGGCGGGCACGGCGATCGGCGACGCGATCAGCGACGGCGTCGCCGTGGTCGTCCAGACCGTCGGCCGCGCGCAGCCCGGGCTGCTCCGGGCCGGCTCGGTGCTGATGCTCTCCGACGGCGCGCAGACCGGGGGCGGGACGTCTCCGGCGGCCGCCGCCACGACCGCGCTCAGCGAGGGCATTCCGGTCGACACGATCGCGATCGGCACGCCGAGAGGACTCGTCACGCAACCCGTGAGGGTCGCCGACTTCAGGGCCCACCTGACGATCCCGGTCCCGGTGGACGCGGTCACGCTCAAGGCGATCTCGCAGCGCTCCGAGGGGTCGTTCTTCCAGGCCGGCTCGCCCGCGCAGCTCGCCGCGCTGCCGAAGCAGCTCACGCCGGTCTTCGACTCGCTCAGCGCCCCGATCCAGGCGAGCGACAGGACGCAGGCGCTGACCGCCGCGGCCGGAGTCGCCGCCCTCGTCTTCATCCTCGCCGGGATCGTGCTCTCCGGCCTGTGGTTCGGGCGGTCGGCGTGAGGCGCGTCTTCGCCCTGCCGGCGCTCGTCGCCGTCGCCGCCGCGGTGCTCGCGGGCGGCGGGTCGGGCGCGACGCCCCTGTACATCCCGCCGTCGCCGACGAAGGTCTGCGCCGCGCTCCCGTTCTGCTTCGGGATCACGGGCCCGTGGGTCGTCGTGCCGGCGAAGGGCGAGGCGACCTTCCTGCTCGACTGCCCGGTCCGGGCCGCGTCGCGCAGCGCGTTCCTGATCGGCGGCGCCGACGCGCTCGCGAGCGCGAAGACGATCCGCGTCTGGTACGACGGCAACCTCGCGACGCCGCTCGGCTCGCCGACGAGCACGAGCAACGGGCTGCTCTTCCACGCGGTCTCGGACAACGGCAGGGCCGGGACGTTCCAGCCGATCCTCGGCTGCATCGACCTGCGGCAGGCGAGCAAGCGCTCGACCGTGTCGGCGCGGCTCGCGGCGGCGCCGCCCGGCACGCCGCACAGCGCGCCGGCCGCGCTGCCGCGGTCGAAGCTGCTCGTGCTCGAGCCGGGCTGGACCCGGACGCTCAGCGTGAGCTGCCTGCGGCGCGAGACGCTCGCGGGCACGTGGGACGCGTACGCGTTCGGGACGGTGTCGCCGCCGACGCTGCCGCGCCCCGACGCGGTGAGGATCAGGACGGTCGAGGCGGGCCGCACGGTGCGCGCCGTGATCCACACGGATGCGTCCGTGCAGCACCTGATCGAGGTCCAGATCGGCGCGCTCTGCGAGCACTGACGCGACCGTGAGCACTCACCACTTCGGGTTCGGCTCGCCGCAGTACCTGCTCGTGCTGCTCGTCGTGCCGCTCTTCTTCGCCTTCCTCGCGATCGTCCGCCGGCGGCGGGTGCGGTACACGGTCGAGTTCTCGAACGTCGCCGTCGTCGCGGCCGTCGTCGCGAAGCGCCGGCGCCGGCCGCCGGAGCTGCTCGCGTGGATCCTGCTCGCGCTCGCCCTCGCGGCCGCCGCCGCGGCGCTCGCGCGGCCGCACGTCGAGCTCAGCGCCGCGAACCGGACCGCGATGGTCGTCCTCCTCGTCGACGTCTCCGGCTCGATGCAGGCGCAGGACGTGAAGCCGAACCGGCTGACCGCCGTCGTCACGGCGATGCACGAGTTCCTCAACGTGATCCCGGCGGCCGACAAGGTCGGGCTCGTCACGTTCAGCGACAAGGTCGAGGTGATCGCCGCGCCGACGACCGACCACCCCGCGGTCAGCACCGACCTCGACGTGCTCGCGCCGCAGGGCGGCACGGCGCTCGGAAACGGCGTCGCCGCCGCGGTCAACCTGATCGTGTCGAGCCTCGCCGCGGACGGGATCCACCGCCGGCCCGGCGAGTTCCTTCCGGGCGCGATCGTGCTCGAGTCCGACGGCGCGCAGACCCGCGGCCGGATCAGCCCGTTCCAGGCCGCCCAGCTCGCGAGGGCGACCGGCGTCCGGATCTACGGCGTCGCGCTCGGGAACCGCCACGCGTTCATCACCCAGGGCTCCGGCTACTTCGAGCTCAAGATCCCGGTGCCGCCCGACCCGGGCACGGTCGGGATCCTCGTCCGCACGAGCGGCGGCGTCGCGTACGCGGCGAGGAACGCGACGAAGCTCGAGAACGTCTACCGGCAGATTGGGCTGACGATCGGAACCCGGCCGCAGCGCACCGACATCACCTCGTGGTTCGAGCTCGCGGCCGCGATCCTGCTCGTCCTCGCCGTGATCGCAGCGCGGCTCCGCGGCGCGCCGCTCCCGTAGCCGGCGGCCGCCTATGCGAGGATTGGGCGGTGGCCTCGCCTGCCGCCATCGACGCCGCGGGCGACGCTTCTCGCGAGGCGCTGCTGATCGAGTCGCGGTGGCCGCCCGCGATCGCGGTGCTCGTCTTCATGGCTCTCAACATCGGCGGGCGCATCTGGCTGCCGGGTGACCGGCTCGGCGTGCCGTGGCTCCTGCCGTCGGTCGAGGTGCTGCTCCTCGTCGTCCTGTTCGCCGCCGACCCCGGCAGTCTCCTCAAGCGGCGGAAGCGCCTGCGGCGCGTCGCGATCGCGCTCGTGAGCGTGCTCGTCCTCGGCGCGCTCTGGGCGACCGGGCTCCTCCTCTACCACCTGATCCAGGGCGCCCAGGTCACGCAGGACCCGGGGCAGCTCCTCGCCGCCGGCGCGCTCGTGTGGCTCGGGAACAACCTCGCGTTCGCGCTTCTCTATTGGCTGATGGACGGCGGCGGGCCGATCGCCCGCTACGAGCGGCCGGGCCCCGTCGACCTGGCCTTCACCCAGCACCTGAGCCCGGAGATCGCCCCGCCCGGCTGGCGGCCGGTCTTCCTCGACTACCTCCACCTCGGCTTCACGAACGCGACCGCGTTCAGCCCGACCGACGTGCTGCCGCTCACGCACCGCGCGAAATACGCGATGCTCGTGCAGGCGACGGTCGCGCTCGCGCTCTTCGGCCTGATCGTCGCGCGCGCCGTCAACGCCTTCACCTAGCCCCGGCGGGCGAGGTGCTACCGTGAGGCCACGGTCTCCGTTCGGAGGCCGGGAGATTCAGCTTCTCGTTCCTCCTCTTTGCAGGCGTTTCGAGGCTCTTGCATCTCGAACGCTTTTCGACAAGGAAGGAACGTATGTCCCAGTCTTTCTCCGCGCTCGGGGTGAGCGCGCCCGTCGTCGAGGCCCTCGGACGCCTCGGCATCCGGGAGCCCTTCGCAGTTCAGGCGCTCGTCCTGCCCGATGCCCTCGCCGGCGTGGACGTCCTCGCGGCGTCGCCCACCGGCTCCGGCAAGACGCTCGCCTTCGGGATCCCGACGATCGAGCGCACGGCCGGCGCCTCCGGGCAGCCGAGCGCGCTCGTGCTCGTCCCGACCCGCGAGCTCGCCTCGCAGATCGTCGACGAGCTCGCGCCGATCGCGCGTTCGCGCGGCCTCCGCATCGCGGCGGTCTACGGCGGCACGTCGGTCGGTGGCCAGGCCGAGAAGGCGCGCGGCGCGCACCTCCTCGTCGCCACGCCGGGCCGGCTCAACGACCTGCTCGAGCGGAAGCTCGTGCGGCTCGGCGCGGTTCGCGTGCTCGTCCTCGACGAGGCGGATCGCATGCTCGACATGGGCTTCCGCCCGCAGGTCGACCGGATCCTCCAGCAGGTGCCGCGGAACCGGCAGACGATGCTCTTCTCCGCGACGCTGGACGGGCCCGTGGCCGACCTCGCGCGGGCCTACACCGTGAACGCCTCGCGGTTCACGACCGGCGCGCAGGTCGAGACGACCACCGCCACCGTCGGGCACGAGTTCGTCGCCGTGACCGCCGAGGACAAGCTGGAGCGGCTCGTCGAGCAGCTCCGGCGTGAGGAGCGCCGGCTCGCGCTCGTCTTCGTCCGCACGAAGCACGGCGCGGACAAGCTCGCACGGAAGCTCGTGCGCGACCACAACGTGAAGACCGCCGTCATGCACGGGAACATGTCGCAGAACGCGCGCGAGCGCTCGCTGTCGCAGTTCGAGTCGGGCCGCGTCTCCACGCTGATCGCGACCGACGTCGCCGCGCGCGGCCTGGACGTCGACCAGATCACGCACGTGATCAACTTCGACCCGCCGCACACCGACGACGACTACGTCCACCGGATCGGTCGGACGGGCCGTGCCGGGAGGACCGGTACGGGCGTCACACTGGTCCTGCCGGAGCAGCGCCTCGACGTGAGCAGGCTGGCCGGCAGGCTCGGTCACGGTGCCGCGTTCGCGGCGTCCGGCATCCACGTTCCGGGGCCGGCGCCGAGGGCGCAGAGGCCGCCCGCGCGGCGGCGGAGGCGAGGAGGCAGGGTATGAGCAAGAAGCGAAACCCGCAGACGGCCGCCAAGCGCGAGCGGGAGCAGGCGATGCGGGAGCGCCGCGAGCGCAAGCGGCTGAAGAAGCAGGCCCGCGTCGACGCCGCGGCCGCGCCCGAGCCGACGCCCGAGAGCGTCGACGACGCCGCCGAGTAACGGCGTGTCCCTCATCCACCGAAACGAGCTCCGCAACGTCGCGATCGTCGCGCACGTCGACCACGGGAAGACGACGCTCGTCGACGCGATGCTCTGGCAGGCGGGCTCGTTCCGCGAGAACCAGGACGTCGCCGAGCGGGTCATGGACTCGATGGACCTCGAGCGCGAGAAGGGGATCACGATCCTCGCCAAGAACACGGCGGTCCGGCTCGGTCAGACGAAGATCAACATCGTCGACACGCCCGGCCACGCCGACTTCGGCGGCGAGGTCGAGCGCGGCCTCACGATGGTCGACGGCGTGCTGCTGCTCGTCGACGCGTCCGAGGGGCCGCTGCCGCAGACGCGGTTCGTGCTCCGCAAGGCGCTCGAGCTGAAGCTCCCGGTCGTGCTCGTCGTCAACAAGGTCGACCGTCCCGACGCCCGCCCCGACGAGGTCGTGAACGAGGTCTACGAGCTCTTCCTCGACCTCGACGCGGACGAGTCGCAGATCGAGTTCCCGATCGTGTACGCCAACGCGCGCGCCGGCCGGGCCGGGACCAGCCCGGACGAGCTCGCGCCGGACCTGAAGCCGCTGTTCGACGCGCTGCTCGAGACGATCCCGGCGCCGAGCTACGACCCGGAGCACCCGCTGCAGGCGCTCGTGACGAACCTCGACGCGAGCCCGTACGTCGGCCGCCTCGCGCTGCTCCGGATCCGCCACGGCACCCTTCGCAAGGGCGCGCCGATCGCGTGGTGCCGCGCCGACGGCACGATCGAGACCGCGCGCGCCACCGAGCTCTACATCACCGAGGCGCTCGACCGCGTCCCCGCCGACGAGGCCGGGCCGGGCGAGATCGTCGCACTCGCCGGCCTCGCGGAGGTGACGATCGGCGAGACGATCGCCGACGCCGACGATCCGAGGCCGCTGCCGGTCACGACCGTCGACGAGCCGATCGCTGTCGGTCACGATCGGCATCAACACGAGCCCGCTCGCGGGCACCGAGGGAACCCGGCTGACCGCGAGCCAGATCCGCGACGCGGCTCGACGCCGAGCTCGTCGGCAACGTCTCGCTGCGCGTCGTCCCGACCTCGCGACCGGACGCGTGGGAGGTGCAGGGCCGCGGCGAGCTCCAGCTCGCGATCCTCGTCGAGCTCATGCGCCGCGAGGGCTTCGAGCTCACGGTCGGCAAGCCGGAGGTGCTGACGAAGGAGGTCGACGGCAAGCGCCACGAGCCGGTCGAGCGGCTCGCGATCGACATCCCCGAGGAGTACGTCGGCGTCGTCACGCAGCTGCTCGCGCTGCGGAAGGGCCGGCTGCAGCAGATGGTCAACCACGGCAGCGGCTGGGCCCGGATGGAGTACCTCGTGCCGGCGCGCGGCCTGATCGGCTTCCGCACCGAGTTCCTGACCGAGACCCGCGGCACCGGCATCCTCCACCACGTCTTCGAGCGGTGGGAGCCGTGGCACGGGGAGCTGCGGACGCGGCCGACCGGCAGCCTCGTCGCCGACCGCCGCGGCAGCGCGACCGGCTTCGCGATCCAGGCGCTCCAGGAGCGCGGCTCGCTCTTCGTCGGGCCGGGCGACGACCTGTACGAGGGGATGATCGTCGGCGAGAACTCACGCGACAACGACCTCGACGTGAACGCGGCGAAGCCGAAGAAGCTCACGAACATGCGAGCCGCGTCGGCCGAGGAGCTGGTGCGCCTGATCCCGCCGCGGCGGCTCTCGCTCGAGCAGGCGCTCGAGTTCATCCGCGAGGACGAGGCGATCGAGGTGACGCCGAAGACGATCCGGCTGCGGAAGGTCGAGCTCGCGGCGGGCAAGCGCCAGACCGCCGCCTCGCGCGCGAAGCGCGAGCGGGCGAGCGTCTCCGTGACCTAGCCGTCGGCGCCGGCAAACCCTCGATCGTCGGCGCGGTGGCCGGCAACGGCTGACCGTGACCGTGGCCCAGGGCGCTACGTCTCGCGCGGCAGCGCGACGATCACCGTCACGGGTGGCGCGGTCAGCCGATTGCGTAGCCCTTCGACTCGATCGCGCTTCGGGCCTTGGCGATGGTGGTGAGGCCGGCGAAGCGGGTCAGCGTGCCGAGGCGCTCCGGCCCACCCTTCTGGAGGAACTGGATCAGCTGGTCGAGCTCGTCCCGGAAGTCGCTCAAGCCCTTCAGCAGCCGCTGATGCTCGTCGCGGATCGACGCCGGGGGCGTGATCGCCGAGATCGACGCCGTGACGTTCGTGACGACCGCACGCGTCTTCTCGAGCTTCGCGATCGACTGGGCGCTCGCGTCTGTGCCCGGCTGGCCCTGGGTGAGCGGGAACATCGTCTCGACGGAGCCGGCGAACGTTCGCCCGAGCCGCCGCATCGTCGTCTCGTAGGCCGTCTTGCCGAGGGTCACCGTCTTCGGCGGAGCGGTCACCGCGGGTTGCGCCGTCTCGTTGCCGTTGCTCGTGCCGCCGCAGCCGACCGCCGCAGCCACGAGCAGGAGCCCCAACGCGAGCGCTGCGACCCGATGCGTCGACCGCGTCACGACCGCGCCAAATTCGCTCAGTAGACCGTGATGTGCACGGTCTGGCCGTGCGGCTTCTTGTGCAGCAGCTCGAGCAGGCTGAACGGGCCGCGGAAGGAGAACGTGACGATGAACTCGACGCGGCCGCCCGGCGCCACGACCCTGTGGGCGGTGAAGTACTTGCCGCGATCGCCCGGCGGGAGCGGCGGCAGCTGTGAGGTGTCGAGGATCTTGAGCGCCGGGAGGTACGGCTTGCTGCCCTTGTTCACGAACTTGAAGTTGATGATCGCGCCGCGCGGGAACTGCGCGGAACGTCCGTCGGCCTCGATGAAGTTGCCGCCCAGCTTGGACTCCGGCACGAGCTTGACCGTCGTGTCGGTCAGGACGGCGTGGATCGTGTAGACCTTGCCCGGGAGCGTCGTCGCCGATGCGGAGCCGCCGAGGGCGGCCGCACCGCACGCGAGGACGGTGAGTGCCCAGAGCGGGTTCCGCCACTTGAACGGCGAACGCTCGCGTCTGCCGCGCTCCACGGATCCGTTCCTCGAGGCTGCTCTTCTCATGTGAGTCGGAGAGGGCTCCGGGCGCATCCAGCCGACCCGAAGCCCTCTCCAGATTCCCTCGACCGGCGTGCTAGCCCACCGTGTACGCGTTGACCAGCACTGCGCCGTTCGCGCCGGCCGTCGTGCCGGTCGTGACCAGGTACTCCTTGCCGTTCACGCCGTAGAAGGAGAACCGCGGGATCGTGGTCGAGCCCGTGTTCAGCGTCCAGTCGAGCGCGCCCGTCTTGTCGTCGTAGGCGAGGATCGTGCCGTCGCCGCGCGAGATGAGCACGAGACCGCCTGCCGTCGATGCCACCTGGCTCGAGCAGGTCAGGCCGTTGTCGTCGTGCTTCCAGACGACCTTGTTCGTCGACGGGTCGAGCCCCACGACGCGGCTGATCCGCGCGGACGAAGCCGACGACGACGTCCTGATCGCCAGCAGGCCGAGGCTGCCTCCGAGGACGTGGATGTCGGCCGGCGGCGGCGACGAGTACGCGAACTCGGTCACGTTCGCGCAGACGTAGACGAGGCCCGTCCGGGGGCTGAAGGAGTTCTCGGGCCACTCGATCCCGCCCGTGTACGTCGGCGCGACGACGGTGAACCCCTTGTCGTCGTACGGCGTGTACGGCACCGTCGAGATGATGTACGGCTTGCCGTCAGGGGCGAGGCCCTGCCACGCCTGGGGCGTCGTCGGCACGTGCGGGACGACGTCGTCGCCGATCGGGATCGGCTGTGTCGGCCACGTGTGCTGCGACGCGTTCTGCGGGACCGGCGTCTCCTTCACGCCGACGACCGGCACGCCGCTGTCGGCGTTGAGGACGAAGTTGTAGGTGTTCTTGTTCATGTGGTTGACGACGGTGACCGTCTTGCCGCCGACCTTGATGTCGGCCACGATCGGCGTCTGCATCGCGTCGTAGTCCCAGATGTCGTGGTGGATCTCCTGGAAGACCCACGCGAACTTGCCGGTCATCGCGTGCAGCGCCAGCACCGACTCGGTGTTGAGCTCCTTGCCGGGGCCGCTCAGCAGGCCCGAGAAGGGGAGGGCGTTCGAGATGCCCGCATAGACGAGCCCGCGCTGCGGGTCGACCGTCACCGGGTCCCAGATCGCGCCGCCGCCGAAGAAGGAGCGCTTGGTCGGCCAGGTGTCCCACCCTTCCTGCTTCGGGGAGGACGGAATGTTGTTGTAGTACCACTTGACCTTGCCGGTCTGCGCGTCGAGGGCGAAGGTGATGCAGACGCCGCCCGAGTCGCCGCCGGTCGTCCCGCCGATGACGAGGCCGTTGTAGTAGACGGGCGCCGAGTCGATCGTGCCCTCGCCGCTCCCGTTCGGGTCGACGACCTGCGTCGCCCACTTCTGCGTCCCGGTCTTGGCGTCGATCCCGTACATGACGCCGCGCTGGGTGGTGAACGCCATCCCGCCGCCCAGTGCGACGAGGCCGCGGCCGCCGCCGCCGCCGGTCTGCGGGTCGAACGTCCAGAGGAGATTCCCGTTCGTCCCGTCGAGCGCGACGATCCGGCCCCACGCGTCGTCGTGATAGACGATGCCCTTGTAGACCAGCGGGTTGCCGCCGGCCTGACCCTTGGTCTCGATCTTGCCCGCCGGCGGGGTCGGAACGGGCAGGTTCGCCGACCACGCGAGCTTCAGGTTGGAACCGTTCGAGCCGTTGATCTGCGACAGCGCGCTGTACCGCCACGAGCGGTCGTTGCCGTTCGCCGAGATCCAGTCATTCCCCGATGGCGCCGCCAGCTGCGCGTTGGTGAACGCCGGCGGAGCCGTGATCACCGCACTCGCACTGCGATTGCCGGACGCGGCGACCGATGTCAGAAGCGCCACCGCGACGATCGTTCCGAGAACTGCGAACCGTCCGAGCCTCCCCACTTCCGTCCACCTCCTCGACAAGACAAAACTATTCGACGATGCGCAAAGCCACGGGTCATACCCGCGGACGTTGCGGTGGCCTCTCCCCACCGAGCGCAGACGTTATCGGGGTCGGGGGAGAGAAGCAAGGTGGGCGCGGGCGGCTTCGCGGTCGCCGCGCCGGGCGGATCGACGCGCCGGAACGGCGTTCGTGATGCGCCGTCGAGCCCCGGCTACCGGTCGGCGACGAGCCTGAGGTACCCGTTCTTGAGCACCTCGCAGTTCGCGCCGGGTTTCGAGAAGACGGTGCCGGCGTGAGCCATGAGAACGCGCTTGTTCTCCCGTGCCTGCTGGCTCCCGTAGGCCGAGAGCGGACTGTCGTAGTCCTGTGTCCGGGACAGGACCGACCGGCCGTTGGCAGACAGCATCCCTCCGGGGAGGACGGGCTCCGCGGCGCCGAGGTGGAACGTGTCCTGCCGGACGTCCTTGCCGATACTCATGTGGAGCCAGGTGTACGTCGCCGGACCGATGTACGGAACCCAGAAGATGTAGACCTTGAACGTGTTCGAGCTCCCCGATTCGGGGTGGACGCGGCACGCCGCGGGGGCGAGCCGTGCCGCGCGCGTAACCTCGACGAGCTGCCGGGGGATGCCCGTGTGCTGGAGCGCGTTCATCGCCGCCTGAGCGGCATTCCGGTCGGCGGCGCTCAGCCCGCTGGACTCGGACGTGCTTCCGCAGCCCGCGAGCGCGGCCGCACCCGAGACCGCGGCGAGCGCGAGGCACAGCGAGCGGGCTCGTCCGCGGACGCTCACTTGGTCGACGTGCAGTGCAGGCCGGAGGTCGGCAGGCCGCAGAAGTGCGCCACCTTCGAGGGCAGGCTCGACGGGATGATCTTCAGGATCGGCGTCATCGACGTGACCTGCGTCAGCCCCGAGGCCGGAATCGCACGGGACGCCGTGAACGTGATGTTCGCGGAGCCGCCGTCGGATCTGCAGGTGCAGGTCGGGGGCTCGAGGCTGACGTCACGGCAGAAGATGTTCGGGTTCAACACGGCTCCCGCGAACTGGTTTCCGCCGAGTGCGGTGCCCTGCACGTCGCAGTGGCCCGAGTCGCTCCGGATCACCTTGACGATGGGCACCCCGCCGGGCGGGTACCAGTGGAACGCGTTGACGAACCCGATGTCCGAGGCGTTCCGCACCGTCAGCCGGTAGGTGTGACGGCCCGGCAGCGCGAGCAGCGTCACGCTCGTCTGCCCCACCGGCTTGACCGCGATGTCGTCGATGAACACGCCGCCGAGGCGGGCCACCCGCGGTTTGTGAGGGGAGATCGGAAGCCCTGCCGGGGCGGCCACCGGAGCGGGACTGTCGCCACCGCGGAGCACCACGACCGCGACGACGACGGCCGCGATCAATCCGCAAGCACAGACCAGCGCGATCGTGCGTTTCACGCTTGTATCGGCCCGAGTTTCAGGCTGCGGACACTACCAACCGACCGCGCGTGGAGCCGCTCTCGCCGGGCCGACTCCACGGCGCGCCGCTTCGTTGACGGCCGGTTGCCCTTCGGCTTGAATGCGGCGGTGAGACATGCGCGCATCCTCATGCGCCACGCGGTCGGCGTGCTCGGGGTGGCGGTGCTGTTCGCGGCCTGGGGCGTCGGCAGTGGCGGAGCAGCGCTCGGCTCGCGCGATGTGACGGTGTACGCGGTCTCGTCGGGCGTCGAGTTCATCAACACCGCCGACGACCGGCAGCGTGGCGTGAACAACAACCCCTTCGGCGCGGGCACGAGCAAGCTCAGGGCGAAGGTGGCGGACGCGGGGAGCGGCCCGTTTCCGGGCGACGTCGCCGTGTACAGCTTCGACCTCTTCGCGAGCACGAACCTGAAGCAGAGCGCGGGATCGGCGTCGTACACGTGCTACTTCAACTACGCCAAGCACGCCCTCTGCAAGGCGTATTACGAGCTGAGGGGCGGGAGCACGGTCCTCGCGGCCGGCCCGGTCGACTTCAGCGCGACCGGGTTCCATCTGGTCGTCACCGGGGGCACGAGGAAGTACCTCACCGCGAGCGGCGAGGTGCGCGCGGCGCCGGCCGTCAGGAACGCGCAGCGGATCGACCTCACGTTCGAGCCCGCGACGGCGACGCCGCGAGCCGGGCGACAGCTCGACGTCTACGCGGCGCTCGGCACCGCCCAGTTCATGAACCACGCCGACGACCGCGTGCGCGGGATGACCACGAACCCGTTCAACGTCGACGAGAAGGCGCTCCGGCTCGTGATCATCACGAACGGCAAGGAGAAGGGCAACGGCCCGTTCCCGGGCGACGACATCCTCTACACGTTCAAGCTCTACACGAGTCCGAGCCTCGAGAAGCGCGCGGGCTCGGCGATCTTCACCTGCTACTACAACTTCGCCAAGCGGGCGCTCTGCGACTCCTACTTCGACCTCCCGGGCGGGCTGATCCTGTCCTCCGGCCCGGTCGTCTTCAACAGCAAGCGTTTCGTGATGAGCGTCAGCGGCGGCACGAACGAGTACCTCAACGTCCGCGGTGCGATGACCGCGACGCCTGCCGCACACAATCTCGAACATCTCGACGTCAAGCTCGTCAGGTGACGAGATGAGCCGCTTCCCCGCAGTCGCGTCGCTCGTCGCCGTCGGGCTGCTCGGGGTCGCTCTCACCTCGGGATCGGCGGGGGCCGTCGCGCGGGGGCTCACGATCTACGCCCGGGCGACGCAGGTCCAGTTCGTCGATCACTCCGACGATCGCTCACGCGGCGCGGGGAGCAACCCGTTCGGCGTCGACACGAAGGCGGTGGTCCCGCTGACGAAGGAGAAGGAGAAGGGGAAAGGCCCGTTCCCGGGCGACAACGCGCTGTACAGGTTCAAGCTCTACAGCGACCCGGGCCTGACGCGGAGCGCGGGCACTGCCGTGTACTCGTGCACGTTCAACTTCGTCCGCCATGCTCTTTGCGACGCGGAGTTCGACCTGAAGAGCAGCACCATCACCGCGTCGGGACCCGCCGACTTCACGAGTCAGCACTTCACCCTCGCGATCACCGGCGGCGACAACAGGTATCTCGGCGCCCGCGGGCAGGTGACCTCGGCGCCGGCCGCGAAGAACACGCACCGGCTCGAGTTCACGATTCGTTGAGCCGACCGCCGGGCGCCCGGCCGGCGTGATCGGGCGTGCGCGGCATTTTTTTCGTCCTGGAACGGTGTATCGTCAGACGTTCGTCCGGGGGCCGCGGGGAGCAGCCCAAAGACTGCAACGCACCAAAGGGAGGGAAGGGGCAGATGGGCAAGCAGCTTTTCAGTCACTTGAGGCACAACCTCATTGCGTACTTCGCGCTTTTCGTCGCCCTCGGCGGCACGTCATACGCCTCGGTGAAGATTCCGCAGTACGCCCATACGAGCAAGGCCGGCGTCACGTGCGGAGGGGCGTGCCCGGCTGCGAAGGTGATGTGGGCGTACTTCGCGATCGGAGTGCCCAACAGCCTCGCTCCTGGCTGGACACCCACTCAGACCGCCGTCGGAGGGACCTTCCCGACACTGCTGCACGTCGGCACCGGCAGCTGGCTCGTGCGCTTCGCCGGGCAGAACGACCTCACCAACTGCGCACGGTTCGCGAACCTGACCGAGATCCGGGGCTCGGCCACGGTGCTCGGGTACAGCCACCTGAATCCCGATCCGGGGGCGATCCCCGTGCTGACGACGGACGCGTCCGGGAACCCGACCGACGCCGCGTTCGACATCCTCGTCGTCTGCGGCGGCGGGCAGGGCAAGAACACCCAGACCGCCCCGCTTCCGTAGCGACTGCGTTCGAGGCGGCCGCCTTCACCCGAGACGGTGAAGGCGGCCGCCTTCTCACACGATCGGGCGGGCGTAGAGGACGAGCATCGCGAGCGCCGTGTCGGCAGCGCGGCCGTTCGCGGCCTCCTTCACCACGCGGCCGCGCGTCAGCACGCAGCGCCAGACCGTCGCTCCGTCGGAGTAGACCTTCACGCCCGCGACCCGGAAGGTCTTGCGCGCCCCCGTGCCGCACCGACTCAGGGCCTGCTTGAAGTAGGAGGCGTTGAAGCTGATCCCGTGCTCGCGCGCCTGATCCGACGTCGCCATGAAGCGCCTGTCGGCGAAGGAGACGTCGAGAGCCATCGGGCTCCCGGTCACCGAGTAGCTCTCGTACGCGAAGTGGCGAGGCAGGCGCGTGGGGACGATCGCGAGCTCGCCGGCCCCGATCTGCGAAAGCAGGGCCTTGATCTCGAGCTTGATCGAGGCCGGAGTCGCGGACGCCGCGGCGGCGGACGACGAGCCGGCGACGACGAGCGCAGCCAGGAGAGCTCCGACGAGGACGACCCGCATCCGGCCAGTCTACGGAGGCGCAGATCGGCGAGCCGACGCTCGATGCTCCCCCGGAAGGCGGCTTGCCGGGCCCGGGAGGCTCAGGCTAGGATCGCGCTCCATGCACGTCGGGGGCAGGCTAGTATCCCGCACCATGCCGATCGGTCGGGGGCGCGCCATCCGGATGACGCTGCCGCTGGCGCTCGCGGTGATCGCGGCTGCCGCGGCGGGGACGAGCGCGCACGCCTCCGACCCGAACGTCCGCGTCAACGTCCCGTACGTGATGACCGTCCGCATCCTGGACGAGATGGCGGGCAAGTACCAGGTCGAGTTCGACAACACGAACCCGGCCAAGCTGATCGACGACTTCAAGTGGACGCCTCCGGGCGGGATGACGATCTCGGCGATCAACAGCACGACCGGCGGCAGGTGCCTCATCCTCGAGGGGATCATCGAGTGCAAGGGGCAGTGGCGTCCCGCGAGCTGCGACAGCGGCGAGTGCATCGGCGGCTCGATGAAGGTCGACTTCACGGCCACCGGCAAGCAGCCGACGTTCGTCCAGACCTCGTACGGCGGCTACTGGAACCACTACGGCGTGATCGGCACGATCGTCGTGCACACGGCCACGTTCAGCGACCTGCCGCTCTGCAAGAAGGGCCAGAAGAGCACGCGGGCCCACCCCTGCACCAAGGGCTAGCGCCGAGCCGACGGCCGCTCTGCGCCGGCCGTTGCCCGACGCGGCGTTCTCCCTGGTGATCGCGTATTGTTTCGCGCGATGGACCCCGCCGTCGAGCGCGTGGCGGAAGACGAGGCGCGGGCCGAGGCCATCGAGCTCGCGTCCCGGCTCGCCGCGAATGTCGAACGGGTCGTCCACGGGAAGCCGGAGGAGATCCGGCTCGTCCTCGCGGCGCTGATCTCCGGAGGCCACGTCCTGGTCGAGGACCTGCCGGGCACCGCGAAGACGGTGCTGGCCCGCTCGCTCGCGGCGAGATCGACGGAGCCTCGTTCTCGCGCATCCAGTGCACGCCGGACCTGCAGCCGACGGACGTGACGGGCCTCTCGATCTTCGACCAGCGGACGCGCGAGTTCGAGTTCCGGCCGGGCCGGTCTTCGCGAACGTCCTGCTCGTCGACGAGGTCAACCGCGCGATGCCGAAGACGCAGTCGGCGCTGCTCGAGGCGATGGCGGAGAAGCAGGTCACGGTCGAGGGCGTCACGCGGCAGCTGACGGAGCCGTTCCTCGTGCTCGCAACCGAGAACCCGATCGAGCAGGAAGGGACGTTCCCGCTCCCCGAGGCGCAGCTCGACCGTTCGCGATCAGGACGACGCTCGGGTACCCGACCGCTCGACGCAGAGATCCAGATCGTCGAGGAGCAGCGGCACGCGCACCCGCTCGAGTCGCTCGCGCCGCGGTGCTGACGCGCGACGAGCTGCTGCGAGGTGCAGGGCCGCCGCGGAGCACGTCTACATCGACGAGCTGGTGCTCCGCTGGCTCGTCGAGCTCGTCCGCGCGACGCGGGAGCTCGACCGAGGTCGAGCGTCGGCGCGTCGGTCCGCGCGAGCCTCGCGCTCGAGCGCATGGCGCGTGCCTGGGCGCTCGTCCACGGGCGCGCGTACGTCGTACCCGTGGATGTCGAGCAGCTGTTCCTCCCGGTCGTCGCGCACCGCCTCGTCTTCGAGCCGTTCGCGCTCGCGGTGGACGGCATGTCGGCGCGACCGGTCGCTGCTCGAGCACGTCAAGGAGCGAGTGTCTCCGGAGTCGCGCCCGTGCCGGAGCCTGACGTGGGAGAGCGCGAAGTCGCCCGCGGCGTCCGCGCGCTGATCGACGAGTCGCTGGCTGGCCCCCGGCGACGCAGTTCCCGCTCGTCCCGCGCCATCGCCTCACCGGCGGCCCTTCGGCGGCTACCGACAGCCTCCGGCGCGGACAGGGAACCGACATCGCCGGCTCGCGGAGCTACGTGCCGGGCGATCGGCTCGAGCTGGATCGACTGGAACGCCTCGGCCCGGCTGTCGGCGCTCCAGGACGGCGACGAGTTCGTCGTGCGGGAGTTCTACGCCGACGAGGCGCCGCGGGTCGTGATCGTCGTGCGACCACCACCCGTCGATGGCCCTCTACGCGCCCGAGCTTCCCTGGCTCTCGAAGCCGGACGCTCTCGCAGAACGCGATCGTCGCGATCATCGCCGCGGCGCACGCCGCCCGCGCGTACATCGGGTACCTCGACTTCTCGGGCGCAGCGGGCCGGGCGGGCCAGTCGTACTGGCTACCGCCGCGGCGGCCAGCGTGCGCCAGATCGTAGCACCGGCTCGGCGCCGTCGTTCGACGCTCCCGCCGACGTCCTCGAACGGGCGATCGACGAGCTCTGCCTGCGCCGCCACGACGCCCAGGCGGGCTGCTTCGTCTTCGTCGTCTCCGACTTCCTCGTCCGCCGCCGATCGAGACGTGGCTCCGCGCCCGCGGCCGCCGGTGGGACCTTGTGCCGGTGATCGTCCAGGACCCCGTGTGGGAGCAGAGCTTCCCGACGATCGGGGGGACGATGCTGCCGGTCACCGACCCCGCGACCGGCCGCACGACCGCGATCCGCGTGAGGGGGCGCGACGCGCGGCGGCTCCGCGACGAGCACGCGGCGCGCCTGCGGTCGCTCGTCGACCTCTTCCACGCCCTCGACTCCGACCCGATCGTGCTCGGGACGAGCGACGAGCATCAGATCGACCTCTCGTTCCAGGGCTGGGCGAACCGGCGTCGCTTCCAGCGAAGGCCGGCGTGAGAGCCGCGGCGCTGCTCGCGGCGCCGCAGCCGCCCTCGCGGCCGGAGGCGCCCCCGCCCGCGCCGCCGCTCCGCTCACGGTGCAGACGTCCGTCTCGCCGCGCTCGATCCGCCTCGCCGACACCGTCACCGCGCGCGTCACGGTCGTCGTCGACCGGCGGCGGGCCGACCTCGGCGACCTTCGCGTCACGCCTCGCTTCGGCGACTGGGATCAGGTCGCGCCGACGCGGGTCTCGTCCACCTCGTCGGGGCCGATCTCCCGTCGCACGTGGTCGTTCGACATCGCGTGCCTCGAGGCGACCTGCCTCGCGCACCGGACGCCGCTCGCCGTCCAGCTCCCGCGTGTCTCCGTCTCGGCGACGCGTCACGATGGCTCGATCGTCACCGTTCGGCAGGTCTGGCCGACGATCTCGATCGCCGCCGCGGTTCGGCAACGCGACGCGCGGAGCGACGCCGGCGTTCGAGGTCGACCAGACGCTGCCCGCCGCGCGGTACCGGGCCGGTCCGACCGGATTCGCTCTCGGGCTCGACGCCGGGGCCGCGCTCCTCGCCGCGTTCGCGCTCGGGATCGTCGCGTTCGAGATCCTCCGGAGGCGCACGTCGAGAGTCGACGAGGTGCCGCCGCTCACACGCGCGCTCAGGTTCGTCCGCGACGCCAAGACGAGGCCGGTCGACGACCGCCGGCGGGCGGTCGGCCTCCTCGCGCGCCTGCTCGAGCGGGACCCAGGGTGTCGTTGTCGTCGGCCGCGTCGCAGATCGCGTGGGCGGCCGGGACGCCGTCGCCCGACGGGCTCGAGGAGCTCGCGCAGCGGGTCGAGGCGGCGAGCGAGGAGCGGCCGTGAGCAAGCGGCCGTCCGTGCCGCTCGCCGACGCGGCCTCGCTCGGGCCGGATGCCCGGAGAACGAGGTTCCTCCGGCTCGGCCTCACTGCGATCCTGGTCGCCGCGGGGGTGGCTGTCGTGCTCGTCGCGCGCGGGCCGCACGCCGCCACGGCGAGCCCGTACATCCCGCCCGACTCGAACGCGATCGTCGTCCTCGACGTCTCCGGCAGCGTCGAGATCCGCAAGCTGCAGCTCGCGTACAGCACGCTCACGCTGCTCGGCCGCTCGAAGGCGCACGTGGGGCTCGTCGTCTTCTCCGGGTACGCGTACGAGGCGCTGCCGCCGGGCTCGCCCGCCTCGGCGATGCTTCCGATCGCGGCGCTGTTCCATGCGCGGAAGACCACCGCGAGGACGTTCGGGGGCCCGTTCGTGCTGCCGCCGAACCCGTGGAAGGCGGGGTTCAGCGAGGGCACCGAGATCTCGAGCGGCCTGGTGCTCGCGCGCTCCCTCATCGTCCAGAACCACCTCCACCATCCGACGGTCGTCCTGATCAGCGACCTCTTCGACGACTCGGACGACCTCGCGAACGTCACGGCGGTCGGCAAGACGTACCAGCGGCTCGGGATCCCGCTGCGGATCGTGGGCCTCGACCCGACGGTCGGCGACCTCCAGTACTTCCTCAAGGTCGCCGGCCCGCAGGGCACGCTTCTGCAGCCGAAGCTCCCGAAGCAGGCCCATCTTCAGTTTCGCGTCGGGTTTCCGACCGCGCTCGTCGTGATCGCCGCCGTGATCGCGCTCCTGCTCGCGGTGAACGAGCTGTTCTGCGCGCCGCTCCGCTGGGGTCTCGTCCCGCGCCGGGCAGGAGGCCCGACCGTGACCGGCGAGCGCCGGGCGCGCTCGAGAGCGCGGGAGCTCGCGGGCCGCACCTCCGTCCGCCTCGCCGTCGCGGCGCTGGCGCTCGCGCTCGCGCTCGGCGGCGCGCTGCTCGCGCAGGACGTCCGCTCGTGGCGCGACACGCTCCACACCGACGCGGCGCGGTACTCGGCTTCGCACTCCGCGGACGAGCAGTGGACGGCGCCGACGATCCTGCCGGCGAGCCTCTCCGGGCGCGCGCTCGCCGTCGCGCGCGACCGCCGGGTCCTCTCGGCGCTGCGCTTCTTCGCGCTCGCCCACGCGATCATGCCCACCGACGCCGGGATTACTCCGCAGGAGCAGCAGCTCCTCGAGACGAGCGAGGGCGCACTCGCGCGGATGACCGCCGATCCCGACCCCGCCGTCTCCTCGCAGGCCTACAACCTGATCGGGATCCTCCTGTTCACCGACGCGAAGGCGAGCTTCACGCCCGACCTCGCCGCGTACGCCGCCGCGATCGCCTCGTTCCAGAACGCGGTGCGCACCGACGGCCACAACGAGCGCGCCAAGGCGAACCTCGAGCTGATCCTGCGCCAGCGCGAGACCGACTTCCTCCGCTCGCAGCTCGCGAGCAACCGGAACCAGAAGCAGAACGGCCACACCGCCGGACGGGGGAAGGGAGTGCCGCCGCTCGCGGCCCGGGAGGGCGACTATTGAGCCTCGTCGCCTCGATCGTCTTCCTGACTCCGGCCGGCGCCCTGATCGCGTTCGCGGTCGCGATCCCGCTGGCCGCCGCGGTCTTCGCGGCAAGCCGCCGCGCCCGGGCGCGGCGGCTGCTCGCGCTCGGGTCGCCGACCGGCCGGAACACGCTCGAGCTCGCCAGCCTGGCCGCCGTCCCGCTCCTGCTCGCGCTCGCCGCGGCCAACCCTGCGATCCGCTCGCCCGTCGGGCACGGGATCAGGAAGAACACCGAGGCGATCTTCGTCGTCGACGTCTCGCGCTCCATGGCGGCGGCAGCAGGGCCTGGCGCGCCCACGCGGCTCGCGCAGGCGAAGGCGGCCGCGATGCAGCTCCGGGACGCGATCCCGGACGTGCCGGTCGGGATCTCGTCGCTCACGACCGAGCTCGTCCCGCACCTCTTCCCGAGCACGGACGAGACCGCGTTCGCGACGACGCTCGAGAACGCGCTGGGTGTCCTGAAGCCGCGTCCCCCGGCCTTCCAGATCGTCGCGACCACGTTCGACCCGCTCGGGTCGCTCGCGACCCAGGGCTTCTTCGGGCCTGCCGCCCGGCGTCGCGTCGCGGTGCTCCTCACCGACGGCGAGAGCACCACCTTCTATCCCGACGCGGTGGGCCAGCGGCTGGGCCAGCAGCAGTCGGGCTTCCCCGGCGGCGGCGGCGGCGCCTTCGGCGGGCCGCGGCGACGCAGAGCGGATCCGGTGAAGCTGCTCATCGTCCGGTTCGGCGGCTCCGGGGACCGGATCTACCGTCCTGGCGGCGGCACCGACCCCGGCTACCGCCCGGACATCCGCGCGGGCTCGATCGTCTCGGACCTCGCGCGGGCGACGGGCGGCCGCAGCTTCGACGCGAGGCAGCTCGCGTCCGCGAGGGCGGCGCTCCGTTCGGCCGTCGGCTCGGGCGGCCCCGCCTCGTCGGAGAAGCTCGACACGAAGACGACGAGGCTCGCGCCGTACATCGCCCTCCTCGCGCTCGTGCCGCTCGGCTTCCTGCTCTGGCGTCGCAACCTCACGAGCCTGTAGCAGGGGAAATGCCGCCGGGTTTTCGCCGGCGGTCAGCTATGCTCGGCGCGTCGGGCAATGGGGAGGCGGGTTGAGACGATGAGGGTCGTGCTGGCCGGGTCGGTGGCGGTGATCTCGGTGCTGGCCGCGACGGCGCCGCTGGCCTCCGGGGCCCCGGAGAAGCCCGTCGTCAGAGCGGTGATCTGGCCGAACCTCGCCATCACCGTCTCGCCGAAGTCCGTCGCGCACGGCGTCGTCGTCTTCAAGATCAGGAACCGCGACGCGAAGCCGCACGAGTTCTCGATCAACGGCGTCTCGTCCGACAAGATCAGCCCGCACGCGACCATCGAGATGAAGGTCCGGTTCAAGAAGCCGAGCGTCTACTCGTTCACGCTGCCGGACTACCAGCCCTCCCGGCAGACGGGATGGGCCGTGGTCGGCGGCCAGCTCAAGGTCACGTGATGCGCCGCGCGAAGCTCGCGCTGGGCGGCGCCCTCGCGGCCGGCGTGCTCGCCGTGCCGCTGCAGGCGACTGCCGCCAAGGCGCCGACGCCGGTCGTCGTCAAGGTGACGATCATCGGGCACCCGATCCCGACGATCCCGGGGAAGCTCATCTTCTCCCCGGTGAGCGCGAAGCGGGGGCGCGTCGTCTTCAAGATCACCAACCGCGACGATGAATTCCACTCCTTCGAGATCAACGGCGTCGTCTCGCGGGCGATGGGCCCGCACCGCGGCCAGGCGGTCATGAGGGTCAACTTCAAGAAGCGCGGGGTCTACAACGCCACGGTTCCCGACGACAACCAGTCGGGCATCGGCGGCATCTTCAAGATCACCTGAGCCCTGCGACACCGTGTCGCGCTCGCGGCTTGTCGCTACCATCTGGCCTTCCGGAGTGACTCGAAGTTCGGGTCACGATGGAGCGCGTCTTCTTGCAGCCGTCCCAAAGTCCGCGTCCCGCGAAAGGAGCTCTGTTTTCTGGAAATGCGTCGCAAAGGCTCGATACTCGGGGTTCTCGGAGCCTCCTCTCTCGTCTCGGCGCTGCTGCTCTTCGGAGCGCTCACGGGTCCCGCGTCGGGCAACGTGAAGTCGGTCGGGTCGGCGAAGGCGCCGCGCGTGACCGTGATCACGGTGACGGCCGGCAAGCCCTCCGAGCTCGGCTTCAAGCTGTCGAAGTTCTCGAATCTTCCTGCCGGCACGATCACGTTCAGGATCAAGAACGGCGGCCTCGGCACCCACAACTTCAAGATCTGCACGAGCCCCTCGGCGACGGCCGCGAAGAACGCGTGCGTCGGCAAGGCGACCCCGCTGCTCAAGGCCGGTCAGTCGGCGATCCTGACGGTCAAGCTCACGAAGACCGGCAAGTACGAGTTCCTGTGCGCGGTCCCGGGCCACGCGGCCGCCGGGATGAAGGGCATCCTCGGCGTCGGCGTCGCGGTCAGCTCGACGTCCGCGGGTGCGAGCACCTCGGGGTCGGGTTCCACGTCGACCTCGGGCGTCGGGCTCCTCGACCTCGACGGGCGGAGGTAGCACGACCACCGGCGGCGGCTCGACGGCCGGCGGCGGCGGCGGGGCCGGCGGCGGAAGCGACGCCGAGTGCCCCGCGGGGACGACGATCGCGGGTACCGCCGGCAGCAACGGCGGCGACCACGACGACGACGACACCGGCGGACCGACAGACAGCGACGGCTGCATCTAGACGGCCGACGCGCTTCGGTACGGAGTTGGGAACGGCGAGCCGCGAGAGCGGCTCGCCGTTCGTTTCGGGGCGGATCGCGCGAACGAGCCGCGCTACTCGCGGAAGTCGATCTTCCGGTGCGTCCCGTCGCAGAGCGGCTTGTTCTCGGACTGGCCGCAGCGGCAGAGGGTGACGCGGTTGCGCGTCTCGAACGGCTGCCCGTCCGCGCGGGTGACCGGGATGCCGCCGGTGATCCACAGCGCCCCGGCGATCGAGCGCTCCTCCTCGGTCACGGCGATCGCGACCGGCAGGTCGGCCTCGATGTCGGGGCCGTCCTCCTCGAGCGAGTACGTGTACGAGCCCGACGGGCAGCGGTCGATCAGGGCGATCACGCGCGCGCGGACGTCGCTGTCCTCTGCGCCCTCCAGCATCGCCGGGATCCGCTCGACGCGGCCGACGCAGAACGCGGCGTGCATGCAGAGCGGGCCGTCGCGCCGGATCACGATCCCGTGGCCGTCGAGCACGCGCTGGCGCTCGCGGGTCGGGCGCGGGTCGGCGACCTCCGTGCCGTCGAAGTCGATCCGCGCGTGCGTCCCGTCGCAGAAGGGCTTCGAGCTCGACTGCCCGCACCGGCACAGGGCGTAGGTCTCCTCGGTCTCGAGCACCTCGGTCTTCTGCCAGGTGAGCGCGTCGTTCGCCTCCGAGACGATCTTCAGCTTCCGCACGAGCGGGACGTCCCCGTAGACGAGGTACGGGCCGTTGGGGAGGACGACGATCCGCCGCGACCCGGCGCCGCCGTGGTGCCGCAGTTCGGGCGGGACGTACTCGAAGCTCGGCCCGACGGTCGTCCGGCCGTCGCCGGACGGCAGCTCCATCAGCTCGATCGCCTGCTCCTTCAGCCCGTACATCGCACCCGTCGCGACTGCGAGCAGCCTCGGGCTCCCGTTGAAGCACTCGTCGAGGAGGTGGAGAACGCCCGAGTACGCGTGGTTGAACTCGTCCATCTGCGCGCGGATCTCGCTCCCTTCCGGATAGTCGGCCGTGCGCGGGTTCGGCCGCATGTCGTGCACCGCGTCCCAGTCGACGACGAACGGCTCCCCGGTCGGGCCCGACTGGGGCGTGTCGCCGGGGGCATAGCGGCGGCCGGAGTGGATCTCGTGGAAGCGGAAGTAGTGGGCGACCTCCTCGCGGTCGGGATGGAACATGTCGCGGTCGCCGTCCCACACCTCCTGGTGCTGGAGCCCCTCGCCCTGCTCGACGATCTCCCCGAGCGCCGCGAGCGCCGACTCGAGGTCGACGACGGTGACGATCCGCCCGCTGCCGCCGTAGTACAGCTCGTCGGTCACCTGCCGGGCCGGGTCGCCGCAGAAGAGCGCCTCCTCGCCGACCTCGTCGGCGAGGTGCTGCAGCGCGACCTCGATCGCCTCGTAGAACTGGCCGATCGTCTCGAAGTCGTTGTCCTCCGGGAGCCCGTCGTGCTCGCCGGGCCGCTCGATCTTCATGAAGATCTCGACAGCCTCCGGCGAGAACTTCGAGAGCGGAACCTCGAACGCGCGGTTGCTGTGCGGCAGGTAGGTCGGGAAGGTCGGAAGCAGGCTCGCCGAGTCGAGCACGGGCGAGCCGCCGACGGCGTTGAGGATGTTCGCCGCCATCGTCAGGTGGAGCATCTCCTCCATGAAGACGCTGTGGACGACCTCGGCTGCCTCCGCGTTGTGACCCTGCTTGATCGAGTAGAGCGCGCACAGATACGGCGGGAGCGTCCCGTGCTCGATCTCGATCGCCCACTGCAGGTGGCGGCGGAGGCTGTCGACGGAGGTGATCGCCATCGGGGCGCCACGATATCCCTCCGGCGCCCGCGAGAAGCGGTGGACGGCTCGGCCGCGGCGGCGGGACGAGCGCCGTCTCCGACAGCTCCGGGTCGCGAGCCGGGTCGACGAGCCCGATCTCGAACGTCTCGCCGACGAGCAGCCGCATCGGCCGCCGACGCCCTTCGAGGGCGACCCGCATCCCCGGCGGTCGCGCTCGCCGTCTACGCGACGACGTGCCGGTACCGGGCGACGTGCTCCGCGTTGCGCGCGCGGAACTCGGCGAGTTCGGCGCCGAACGACTCGCCGCTCGCCGCGATCGCGTCGTCGAGGAGGCCGTTCGCGTACTCGTGGAGCGCGACGTCGTGGAGGTTGCGCTCGGTGATCGCGGCGACCGCCGACGGCGCGAGCGACGACGTCGCCGGCCGGTCCGGGTTGACGAGCGCCGGGAGGTAGAGGACGTACTCCCAGTCGAGCCGCCGCTTCAGCGCGATCAGCGACTCGTCGAACCGCTCGGTGGTCCCGACGAACCCGAACTGCTCCCGGAGGTTGCGCTTCGCCCGTTCGAGCACCGCCTCGTCGACCTCTCCGAACGGAGGCTCGACCCCCGCGATGCGCCGCGTCTGGTCGTTGTCGGCCTCGCGGCACCGGAACGTCGTCACGAACTCCTCCAGGCTCGCCTCTCGCGCCACGACCTCCGCGTGGAGGAGCTCGCCCTCCTTCGCGAGCACGTGGTGGTAGAGGGAGACGACCCGCTCGATCGGGTCGCGGAGAAGCGTGACGTAGACGCACGGGCGCGGCACGTGACGGTGCGCCCCGAACCAGAAATGGCCGACGACGGCCCGCAGGTCCGGCCGGGCGAGCACCTCGCGAGCCGCGCGCGTGAAGCGGGGACGCTTCGCCTTGTGGAAGCCGTACGGGAAGTAGTAGATGCCGTCGTGGAGCCAGGGGCCGTCCTGCCCGGCCTCGACGGCGTACTCGTCGTAGATGCAGGTCTTGAGCGTCGTCCCGGCCGTCTTCGGGATGTGCAGGAAGAGGCAGACCTCGCGCATCACCGGCTCCACGCCTGCGTCGGGATCGCCGCACGGAGGTGGCCGTCGTCGCGACGCACGGTCAGCCGCGGCCCTGGGACGCCGTCGATCTCCACGTCGATCTCCGCCCCGACGTCGGCCGCGGCGAGCCGCACGGGCACCGGCCGGACCGGCCGCGGCGCGCCGGGGCGGCTCGTCACCGTGAGCACCGGGCGGCCCTCGCGCTCGCGCACGTCCAGGTCGAGCGCGAGCGCCGCGGCGAGCTCGCGGAAGTCGATCATCCGCTCGACGCCCGCGTCGGCCCACGCGTCGAGGTGGCCCCGCATCCACCCGACCCCGCCCGGGGAGACGTCGTTGTCGTGGAAGTAGCCGACGACCGGCAGGCCGGCCGTCAGCCAGTCGGGCGAGGCGAGGTCGAGGTACGGCGCGCAGACGTGCTGGCACCAGAGGAAACGGTCGCCGTCGCGGATCGCGAGGTAGTAGCTCTCCACGAGCGAGAACCCGAGCCGGAGCGCCGTCTCGACGTCGGCGTCGTGGAACTGGTCTCCCGGCGGGACGAAGGTCGTCGGGCGCCTGCCGAAGATCCGCCGGAGGGCGGCGAGGCCGAGCTCGAGCGGATGGCGGCCGGCGCCGCGCTCGCCGATCGCCGCCGCGGCGGGCCGGCCGAACTCGCGGTACCAGCCGATCTCGTCGTGCTGGTCGGGCGCGTGCAGCCACGCGGCGACGTCCGGATGGATGTGGGTGTGCCCGTGGAGCTCCACGTCGCCGAGCCCCGCGGCCCGCAGGGCGGCGATCCCGCGCAGCTCCGAGCCGTAGTCGCTCGTGTGCGGGTTTCCGTTCGCGCCCTCGTAGCGCACGCGTGGCGAGTCCAGCACCGCGCCGGCCTCCCGCGCCGCCGGGCGACCGTCGACGAACAGGCGCCCGCGGCCGTCGTCGCCGTCGTCGACCCAGCCGGGCGTGTACGCGATCGAGAGCCGGGCGTCGCGGCGGCGGAGCTCCGCCCGGACGGCCTGCCACTCGCGCTCGCCGAGCTTCGGGTAGAGCCACCCGTTCGCGTGGACGTTCTGCGCGCCGCCCGGGTCGTCCATCCGCAGCACGAGCGTGCGCTCGAGGTCGAGCCACGCGGCCGGCGCCGGCGTCGCGTGCACGAGGGCGCGGCGGAGGATCGCCGTCACGGCGCCGTCCGCGTCGCGTGCGCGGCTCGGGTGGAAGCCGAGCGTGACGACGACGCCGGCGCCGACCCGGCGCGCGCAGACGAGCGGCCTGCCGTCGAGCGTCGCCCACGTCTCGCAGTCGGTCGCGTCGAGCGCCGTCGCGACGGGCTCGCGGGCGCTCCAGCGCGCTACGGGCCCGGGGCCGCGCCACTCGAGCGCCCGGCCCTCGAGGTTCGCGGTCGCCCGGGCCGCGCCGGCCAGCGATGCGAGCGGGTGCGCTGGCCGTGCGGCCCGGGCGACCACGACGAGCGGCTCGTCGAGCCGCAACCGGAGCGCGTCGACCTCGTCGGAGCCGAGCTCCTCCGGGTCGCGCGCGAGGACGATCCAGCGGGACGCCGCCGCCGTCGGCTCGCCGACGGACGCGGGCCAGCCGGAGAGGCGGGCGAGGGCGAGCCAGTCGAGTGCCTCGCGGTCCTCGGGTGGCAGCCAGCCGCCGTGGCCGAGGGCCGCGCCCGTGACCCGCTCTCGCCCCGAGGCGACGACGAGGAGCTGCGGCACGGCGGGGCTCACGCGCCGAGCACCGCCCCGAACGCCTCGCGGAGCTGGGCGCCGACGACCGCCGGCGCGACGCGGGCCTCGGCGACCGCGCGCGCGGCGGGCCGCATCGCGAAGAGCTCGTCCGGCCGGTCGAGCACGTGCGCGAGCCGCTCGGTGAGCGCGGCGTCGTCCTCCGGCTCGACGAGCCAGCCCGTGACGCCTTCCTCGACGAGCTCGGGGACGCCGCCGACGCGCGAGGCGAGGACGGGCGTGCCGCACGCCATCGCCTCGCCGACGACGGTCGGAAACCCCTCGCGGCGCGACGGGAGCACGAGGCAGTCCGCGGCGCTGTAGAGCGGCGCCAGCGCCTCGCTCCCGCTGCGCCAGCCGAGCATCCGTACCCGGCCCGGCGCGAGACCGGCGGCGCACCACCGCAGGCCCTCGCTGTCCGGCCCGGCGCCGACGACGAGCAGGTCGGTCTCCGGCGATCGCGACATCACCTTGGCGAACGCCCGGATGAGCGCGCCGACGCGCTTCTCCCGATCCGAGAGCCGGCCGACGAAGAGGAGGTAGCGGCGGAACGGGTCGAGCCCGAGGGTGAGGCACGACTCGAGTCGGTCGAGCGGCCGGAAGCCCTCCGTGTCGATCGGGGTGAGCACGACCCGCACCCGCTCGGGCGGCACGCCGAACACGGTGACGAGGCGCTCGCGCTCGAACGAGCTCGACGCGAGCAGCAGGTCGGCGCGGGGGAGCGTGCGCCGCCGCAGCGTCGTGCCGACGTAGGCGTCCGGGTCGCCGCCGGCGTGGTAGGCGACGAGCGGCACGCGGAGCGCGCGCGCGAACCCGAGCAGCACGTCGAACTTCCCGCTCGACCAGCTCTGGCCGAAGAGCACGCCGGGGCGGTCGCGCCGAAGGGCGCGCAGGAGCTGCGGCGAGAGCGGCGCGGCCCACGACGCGACCGTCGCGTACGGCGCGTACGCGCGCGGCCACCGCCACGAGAGCTGCGTGCGGTAGTACGCCGACCACGCGAGGCGGTGCGCGACCGACGAGCGGTAGAGGCCGACGTCGAACCCGAGCTCGTGGCGCGTCGGCCCGCGGAGCTCGGGACGGAGCGCGAGCTCGTACCAAGACACGTCGCCGACCTCGCGCTGCAGGAGCGCGAGGAACGCGTGGTTCGACGAGGCCGACCACGAGGTCGCGAACGAGAGCTGGTCGACGTCGTAGTGCGGGTAGAAGTCCTCGAACACGTCGGCGTAGTCGAAGAACGCGATCCGCGGCCGCACGGCGCTCACCGGAACCCTGCCGCTTCGAGCATGCCGGCGAGCACGGTGCGCGCCTCGAAGTGCTCCTCGGCGGTCGCGCGCGCGCCGCGGGCGTGGCGCGGATAGTCGGCGCTCAGCTCCTGCACGCGCTCGACGAGCTCGTCGAGGTCGGAGAACGGGAGCACGCCGGCGCCGGCCGGGAGCCACTCGGTGAAGCCCGTCTCCTGGTGGAGCACGGGCCGCCCGGCCGCGAGGAACGAGGTGCTGCGGTCGCTGAACCAGCCGCCGCGCGAGGCGACGTACGCGTCCTTCGCCACGCCGAGGTCGGCGGCGGAGCCGTAGACGAACCCGCGGTACCGGGCCGCGCTCCGCGAGAGCTCGAGCGGCTCCTCGAGCGCCCAGCCGGCGGCCTCGAGCTCGGCGCGCGGCACCTTCCCGCCTCCGGCCGCGACGACGAAGCGCCACGCGGGCGCCCGCCGCGGCAGCTCGGCGAAGCGCATGAACTGGCGGTCCTTGTGGCCGTAGCTGCGGCCCTGCCACTCGACCTCGCCGCCCGCGCGCCAGTGCAGCAGCGCGGTCACCGGCGCGGCCATCGGGGGCGCCATCACCTCCCAGAGCGACGTCGCGACGACGGGGCGCGCGGGCAGCCACTCGCGCCCGCCGCTCGGGATCGAGCAGTCGTCGCGGCCGATGCGGACGCCGTACGTGAAGAGCGCGGTGTAGTTCGCCGGCGCGTGGCCGCGCGCCCCCTCGCCGGTCTCCATCGCGACCTGCGTGAACATCGGGTCGCCGTCGACGTACCCGCGCCGCTCGCAGCGACCGAGCTCGTCGAACCAGACCGGGTCGGTGACGTTGAGGACGAAGTCGGCGCGGTCGAGCGCGCGGCCGAGCGCCTCGCGGCCGGCGCCGTGGAAGGCGCCCGCGAGGTCGACGAACGTCCAGCGCCTGTCGCCGATCCCGTGCGGCGCGAGCGTCCGGCGCAGGTACGCGACGGCGTACCCGTGGTCGTCGGTCATCTCGCTCGGGCGCGGGTCGTACGCCTCGCCCGGCCCGGCCATCACCTCGAGGTAGTGGACGTCGTAGCCGAGCTCCTGCAGGCCGACGATGTGGTGGACGACGAACATCGTGTGGCCGCCGAGCGGGAGCTTCCCGATCGAGCCGACGACGACGGCGAGTGGGCGCGCGGCCATCTCAGCCGACGCCGACCGCGTCGAGGAGGCGCGGCAGGACGACGCGCGTGTCGAGGTGCTCGAGCGCGATCGCGCGCGCGGCGGCGGCGTGCCGCCCCGGGTCGCGCGCGACCTGCTCGATCGCGTCGGCGGCCTCCTCGCACGAGGAGACGGCGAAGAGCCCCTCACCGCACGGGAGGTGCTCGCCGAAGCCCGTGTCCTGGAGGACGACCGGTCGCCCGCTCGCGAGGTACGCGGCGCTCCGGTCGCTGAACCAGCCGCTGTGCGTGGCGACGAACACCTCCTTGCAGACGCCGAACTCGCCGGCGGACGAGCGGATGTAGTCGACGTACGAGGCGACGGTGCGCGAGACCTCGTGTGCGTCGCGGAGCCGCCAGCCGTGTCCGAGCAGCCGCTCGCGCGGAACGGTCGCGCCGCTGACCGCGAGCTCGAGCGGCGCGTCCGCCCGGGCGGGCAGGTCGACGAAGTGCTCGAACTCCGCGTCCTTCTGGCCGTAGAAGCGGCCGTCCCACCACACGGTCTCGTGCGCGCGCCAGTTCATCACGGTCGTGAACGGCGCCGACTCGCGCGGCGGCGCGGCCTCGAAGAGCCCGGGCACGACCGGGTTGAGGACGTGCCGCCACTCGCGCCCTGCGTCCGGCGCGGTCGTCCGATCCGTGCCGATGTTCTGGCCGACCGAGAAGTGGAAGTCGAAGCCGTCGAGCCCGGCGGCCTCCGCGTCGGCGGACTCGAGCTTGATCTGCGTGTAGCCGGGCTCGGTCTCGACGGCGGCGCGGACGGCCGCGCCCTCGGCCTCCTCGCCCCACGCGCCGAGCGGCGCGCCCATGTCGAGATAGAGGTCGGCCGAGGCGAAGAGCTCCTCGACGCGCGCGCGGCCGAGCCCGTGGAAGCGGCCCGCGCCGTCGCGGTAGGCGAAGCGGCCCTCGAGCCCGTGCTCGGCGAGGAGCGCGGCGACGGCCGCGACGCCGTAGGCGCAGTCGTCGCCCATCGCGTCGCGGGCCGGGTCGTAGCACGAGTCCGGGTAGCCGCTCTCCTCGACGAGGTAGACGTCGTGGCCGAGCCGGTCGAAGCCGACGAGCCACTGCAGCGTCCACGAGAGGTTGCCGCCGAGCGGGTACCGCACCATCCACGAGCTGACGAGGATGCGCGCCACGGTCAGGCCGCCTCCTCGACGAGGCGCGTCAGCACGGTGCGCGAGTCGAAGTACTCGGCCGCGAGCTCGCGCGCGGCACGGGCGTGGACGTCGTACCGTGCCTCGACGTCCTCGAGCGCGGCGGCGGCCTCGTCCTCGTCCGAGAACGCGACGATCCCCTCGCCGGTCGGGAGCACCGCGCCGAAGCCCGTGTCCTGGACGACGACCGGCCGGCCGGCGGCGAGGTAGCAGGCCGAGCGGCAGCTGAACCACCCGGGCTGCCCGACGACGTAGCCGTTCTTCGCGACGCTCCACTCGCCCAGCGACGACTCGACGTACGCGCGGTAGCCGTCGAGGTCGCCGCAGACGCGGGCCGCGTCGACCACCCGCCAGCCCTCCCGCGCGAGGAGCTTCTCCGGCGCGATCGGCCGCGAGCCGTCGCCGCCGGTCTCCCACTCGGCGTGCCTCGTCGAGCCGAGTGCGACCTCGAGGCTCGCCGGCCGCGCGCGTCCCGGAAGGCCGACGAAGCGGCGGAGCTCCACGTCCTTCTGCGCGAAGCTGCGCCCGCCGAACCGGAGTGGCCGGTAGCTCGTCCAGCTCATCACGGTCGTGAACACGTCGCGGCTCGGCGCCCCGGGATGCCACTCGGAGAGGACGACCGGCTGCCGCGTGGGCCGCCAGCGGAACGGCGTCTCGGGGACGGCCTCGCCGAGCGTCTCGCCGAAGCTGAAGTGCACGTCGTGGGCCGCGAGGCGCCGGGCGAACTTGCGCTGCCCGCGCGGGAGGTTGAGCTTGACCTGGGTGAAGACCGGGTCGGAGTCGACGTACGCGAGGCGCCGGACCTGCCGGTAGTCCTCCGGCCGCCGGAGCGTCCCCGAGACGTTGACGAGGAGGTCGGCGCTCGCGAGCACCTCGCGCCGCTTCCGGTGCGTCATCCCGAACCATCTCGGCCGTGTCGGGAAGCGGTAGGCCCACCGGTCTCCGAGGCCGAAGCGCGCCATCGTCCGGGCGAGGTGCTCGACGTTCGCGGCGCCGTCGCGCGAGATCCAGGCTCCGTCCCGACCGGGGCCGTCGAGGGCGTACGGCCACTCGCCGGAGTCCTCGAGGTAGTACACGTCGTGCCCGAGCCTGCTCAGCCCGAGGACGTACTGGAGGTAGTCCCACGTGACGCCGCCGAGCCCGGGGTGCTGGGCGACGAGGCCGGTGACGACGATCCGGAGTGACGACGGGGCCATCGGCTCTACCCCGCGACGCGGCGTCCCGCGTCGGCGCTCTCCGGCGCCGCGTCGCGGACGGCGACGCCGCCGTCGCCGACCTCGATCCACGCGTCGCAGGCGCCGAGGGTCGAGAGCCGGTGGGCGATCATCAGCGTCGTCCGCCCGACCATCAGGCGCTCCATCGAGTCCATGATCTGGGCCTCGGCGCGCACGTCGACCGCGCTCGTCGGCTCGTCGAGGATCAGGATCGGCGCGTCCTTCAGGAACGCGCGCGCGAGCGCGATCCGCTGCCGCTCGCCGCCCGAGAGCCGCATCCCGCGCTCGCCGACGAGCGTGTCGTAGCCGTCGGGCAGCCCGCGCACGAAGTCGTCGGCGTTCGCCGCCCGCGCGGCGGCCTCGATCTGCTCGACGCTCGCCGCGGGGTTCGAGTACGCGATGTTCTCCGCGATGCTCGCGGAGAACAGCACCGGGTCCTGCGTGACGACGGCGAACTGGCTGCGGAGGTCGGCGAGCCGGTAGTCCCGGAGGTCGACACCGTCGAGCTCGACCGCCCCGGCCGTCGGGTCGTAGAAGCGGGTGACGAGGCCGGCGAGCGTCGTCTTCCCGGCGCCCGTCGGGCCGGAGATCCCGAGCCGCGTGCCCGGCTCGACCTCGAACTCGACGTGGTCGAGCACCGTCGGGCCGTCGCGGTAGCCGAACGCGACGTCGCGGAAGACGATCCGCCCGCGCGCGCGCAGCAGCCGGCGCGGATGCGGCTTCTCGGGCACGTCGGGGTCCTGGTCGAGGATCGCGAACGACCGCTGCGCGCCCGCGAGCGACTGCTGGATCGTGATCAGCCCGTGGCTGAGCGCCTTCAGCGGCACGTAGATCTCGAGCAGGTAGCCCATCACGAGCAGCAGGCTCCCGAGCGTGATCGACCCGCTCTCGACCGCCTTCACCCCGACGTAGAGGACGGCGCCCATGCCGAGCGCCGTCGTCACGCCGATCAGCACGCCGAAGAGGCCCTCGAGGTACGCGAGCCGCACGCGCGCCCGCATCCGCGCGCCGGAATGGCTGACGAACCGCTGCTGCTCGCGCTCCTCCTGGCCGAACGCCTTCACGACGCGGAGCGCGCCGAGCACCTCCTGGACGACCGACAGCGCCGCGGTCTCGAGCCGCTTCGTCTCCTCCCACTGCACGCGGACGCGCCGCCGGTAGATCTGGGTGAGGACGAACAGGGCCGGCAAGACGACGAGCGCCACGAGCGCGAGCTTCCAGTCGATCAGGGCGGTCACGATCACCATGCCGACGACCGTCGCGGCGGCGGTGACGAACGGCGTCAGCCCGAACACCGCCATGTCCTTCATCGCGGTCGCGTCGTACTCGATCCGGTAGGTCGAGTCGGCCGTGCCGACCGTGTCGTGGTACGAGAACGACAGCCGCTGCATCTGCGCGAAGAGCGCGCCGCGCATGTTCAGGAGCAGCTTCTCGCCGGTGAAGGCGCCGAGCACCTCGAGCGCGACGTACTGGATCTCGACGAGCGCCCCGATCAGGACGAGCAGGCCGACGCAGAAGAGCAGCAAGCCGGTGTTCGAGTCCTGGACGGACTGCGGCAGGATCGACGCGAGGAAGCTCGAGAGCGGCTCCGACCCGATCACGCTGTCGACGGCGATCTTCAGCGGCACCGGCGCGAGCAGCGCGAGCGGCACCGCGAGCAGGCTGACGACGAGGAGGACGGAGAGCTGCACCCACTGCGGCCGCGCCTGGCCCGCGAGCCGGCCGTACAGGCGGAGGTCGCTCACCGGTTGACGTCGGGTACGCGCGGCTCGGGCGACCGGGCGAAGGCCGGCGTGTGCCCGCCCCACCGCGGGAGCTGCGCCGACGTGAGCCCGCGCGCGAGCCGCGCGGCGAGCGCGACCGCCGAGGCGGGGACGACGACCGCGCCGACCGCGATCGCGACCGCGCCGAGCGCGAGCGGCGCGAACGCCCACCACGCGCCGTCGTCCGCTGCCGAGCCGGCGATCAGCGCGAGCGCGACCGCGACCGCGAGCGAGGACCACGCCCACCGCGGGCGCACCTCGATCCGCACGAACTGGGTTCCGGCCCCGTGGTCCTCGACCGCGGTCCGCACCCGCGCGCCGCCGAGCAGGCCGACGCGGATCTCGAGGTCCCAGCGGTCGAACGGGCCGCCGTGCGCGACGGCCTGCCCGGACCGGATCAGCGCCTGCTCGAGCTGTGCGAGCCGCTCCTCGGGCGCGATCCAGTCCTCGCACCAGATCGCGAACGTCCGCGTGCGCGGCCAGCGAAACGCGACCGGCGACCGGCGGCGCCACGGCGCGAGGCCGAGGCTCAGGCGCCCGCTCAGCCGGACGGCGGGCTGCGCGAGGAAGAGGATCTCGGTCAGGACGCGGCGGCCGAGCTCGCCGCGGCGCGACGGCGCCCGGAACCGGATGCGGCCGACCGTCGGGGCGACCTGGACGACCGAGATCAGCAGCATCCCGAGGAGCAGCGGCAGCGCGACGAAGAGCGGCCTCCAGAGCGGCGCGAGCAGGGACATCGCCGCGAGCACCGCCATCGCGAGGTACCACTCCGGCATCGCGGGGAGCGAGCGCAGGATCCCCGGCTGCGGCGCGTACAGGCCCTGGAACGGGGCGAGCCCCCAGGGCCCGTGGTACACGCGCGCGGTGCGGAGGCTCTGCATGAAGCCGCTGCCGTAGACGCGCCCGTGCCAGCGGATGTGCCCGAGCGAGCTGTACTTGTCGGGCCACTTCCGCTCGAGCAGCGCCTCCGCGCGGCCGTAGTTCCGCTGCTGGCGCAGGTACGCGCGAACCGAGTTGCGACGGTGGTGCCAGACGACCGCGGCCGGGCTGAAGCCGAGCGTCCAGCCGCGCTCCTGCAGCCGCCAGCAGAGGTCGACGTCGTCGCCGGCGATCCGGAACTGCGGGTCGAAGCCGCCGACGGCCTCGAGCGCCTCGCGCCGGACGGCCAGGTTGCACCCGGGGACGTGCTCGGCCTCGATGTCGGAGACGAGCACGTGCGCCGGGCCGCCGGGCGCGTGCGAGACGCACTCGGCCACGACGCCGTCGCCGTCCGGCGGGATGTTCGGCCCGCCGATCCCGACGTGGTCCGAGCGGGCGAACGCGAGCGCGAGGTGGGTCAGCCAGTCGGGCTCGGGATACGCGTCGTCGTCGAGGTACGCGACGACGTCGCCGCCGGCGGCCGCGAGCCCGAGGTTGCGCGCGTTGCTGAGCCCGGAGTTCTCGCTCTGGACCAGCGTGAAGCCGTGGTCGAGGGCCCTCGCGGCGCCGCCGTCGGTCGACCCGTCGTCGACGACGATCACCTCGTAGTCGGGGTAGTCGAGACGGGTGAGCGCGCCGAGGGACTCGTCGATCGTCCGCCCGCCGTTGTAGGTGCAGACGACGACGGACATGCGCGGCCAGCCGCCCTCCGGCTCCGCGATCCCGGCCGCGTACGCCTCGCGCACGGCCTCGAGCGCCGGCTTCGGGGAGCGGTCGCGGCGGGTGAGCCCGAACTCCCAGTCGAGCACCTGAGCGCCGGCGCGGAACCACTCGTCGGTCCACGAGAAGACGATCGTGCCCGCGCAGCCCGCCTCGAACGTCTCCTCGATCTGCCAGCGGAGGCTCTCGGCCTGGGCCTCCTCGCCGTTGCGATAGGCGTCGAGGCCGAGCTCGCTCATCACCAGCGGCCGGTCGCCGGCGAGGTTGTGCAGCCGCGGAAGGTACGCGGCGAGCAACTCGCGGCGCTCGAGGTAGACGTTGAACGAGACGAAGTCGAGGAACGGAAGCTGGAGGTACTCCGTCGACGGGTAGTTCACGTACGTGACGAGCCCGTCGGGGTCCTCGTCCTTGACGACGTCGTACAGCTCCTCGAGATACCGCTCGATCCTGCGGCGCCCGATCCAGCGCGCCATCGGCGCCGGGATCTCGTTGCCGAGCCCGTAGGCGAGGAGTGCCGGGTGCCCGGCGACCTCCTTGACCTTCTCGCGGACGATGCGCGCGACGTCCGGCGCCGACTCGCGGTCGATCAGGTACCCGACGTACTGCTCGGCCGAGAGCCCGACCATGACGCGGAGGTCGTGGCGCTCCGCGGCGTCGAGGAGCGAGGCCGGCGGCATCGTGTGCGGGATCCGGACGACGTTGACGGCGTTCGCCGCCATCTGCGCGAAGTCGTCCTCGATCGCGGCGACGTCGTGGTACTCCCGCCCGTCCGGGTCCGGCTCGAAGGCGCCGTAGCTGACCCCGCGAATGGAGAGCCGTTCTGCGCCGGCGTACAGGTACTTCCCTCGGACGCACGGCCGGGCGCGGAGCGCTCCCGCCGGCGCCTCACCGGGTGCCGGTGCGGGCGCCCCAGGAGGAGGTCGGAAGCGGTCCAGGGGCCGGGTCGCTGCTGCCGTGGCGGAACGGTCCCATTCACAGCAACGAGTGCCGTGCGTCGAAAAAGTTGCGGCTCGAACTCGAGCCGCGCGTCAGGGGGTCGTCGGCCCGCTCGGGTCGTGGCCGTTCCCGCCGCCCTGACCCTGACCCTGGCCGTTGCTCTGGCCCTGCCCGCTGGCCTGGCCGTTCGCTTGCCCGTTGGCCTGGCCCTGCCCGCTGGCCTGGCCGTTCGCTTGCCCGTTGGCCTGGCCCTGCCCGCTGGCCTGGCTGTTCGCTTGCCCGTTGGCCTGGCCCTGCCCGCTGGCCTGGCCGTTCGCTTGCCCGTTGGCCTGTCCCTGGCCGCTGCCCTGACCCTGCCCGTTGTCCTGGCCGTTGGCCTGGCCCTGGCCGTTGGCCTGGCCTGCCCGTTGGCCTGGCCGGGCGCGTCGACCGACGTCGTCGCGCTCGGGGCCGATGCGGCGGCGGGCTCCGCGGCCGCGCCCGTCTGCGCTGCTCCGCCGGCGCCGTGTCCCCGGCCGTTTCCGTTCCCGAGCTCCGCTGCCGTCGCGGAGGCGGCGACGCTCGCCGATTTCGCGACCCTCCCGGGCTTCGCCGCCGACGCGGCGGCGGCCGTGCTCGACGGCGTCGACGCGTGCTTGCCGTTGCCGCCTCCGCCTCCGACGGCGATTCCGTCGGCTTCGCGCACCGCCCGGCTGTTGGACTTCGCGGGCGGCGTCCCGCCCAGGCCGGGCGGCGTCGCGTGAGCGGCGGCGCCCTTCGGCGCGTTCTCGCGGCCGTGGGTCCCGGCTTGCTTCGCGGCCTGACCCGGCGGCGTCGGGCGCTGAGCCTTGGCGCCGCCCGTCGCGGGAGGAGCGGCCGGGGCCGAGATGCCCGTCGTCTCGCCGACGAGCGATTCGTTCGCCGGCGGCGCCTGGGCGGAGGTGTGAGTGCCGGTCTCGGCGGCGTTCTGGCCGGACCTGTCCTGCCCGGCGGCGGCGGTCGGCTCCGCCGCGACCGCGCCCGCGCGGCCTCCGGCGGCGGAGCCGGCGAGGCCGGAGCCGGCGGACTGCTCCGGGCGAGAGGCCAGGGGGGCGACCTTCGCGGCGCCCGTCGCTCCGGCACGGGCCGGCCCGGAGACGCGGCTCGCCGGCGCCGCCGAGGACGCACTGGCGACCGGTGCGGAGACACGAACGCGATACGCCGCCGGAGGCGCGGTCGGACGAGCCGGGACCGGCCAGCCGGCAAGCGTCGCGGCCGGCACTGTCGACGAGCTCACGGACATGAGCGCACCCCGGGCGGGCGACGGGTGCGTCGTCCCCGCGAGGTGATGCTCGACGACGATCCCGCCGCCGACGACCGTCGCGCCGACGAGGCTCAGCGCCGCCGCCTTCGTGGCCAGCGACGGGGCGCCCCCTCGCCAGCCCAGCTGGCCGATCAGCCTGCGGAGGCTCACGGCCGCCGCCGCCAGGTTCACGGTCGCGAGCTCGGTGCGCAACCGCGCGCGCAGGGTGGTGCGCGCACGGAAGAGGAGCGAATGGATCGCCGGCCGGGTGACCCCGAGCTCGTGCGCGGCCTCCTCGTACGAGAGGCCGGCGAACTCGCGCAGCACGATCGCGTCGCGCTGAAGCGCCGGCAGCTGCCGGATCTCGCGGCGAAGCTGCGACGCGAGCTCGTTCGCGATCGCCTGGCTGTGGACGTCCGCGTGGTCAGGCGTCTCGTCGACGCCGAGCGCCGGCACCGGCGTCAGCCGCCTGGCGTTCACGCGGTGAAGGCACTCGTTGCGCGCGATCGTCGCGAGCCAGGCCCCGACGTCGCGCGGCTCGGTGCCGCCGAGAAGCGCGCGGTACGCAGAGAGGAACGTCTGCTGGGCCGCATCCTCGGCGTCGGTCGCGTTGCGGAGAAGTGCGCGGCAGATCCGCGCGACCTCGGCTCCATGTGCGGCGAAGAGGGCGTCGGCGCGTGCGCGCGCCCGCTCGTGACCCCAGTCCGGGGCGTCCTCGAGCGCTTCGACCTGATCGGTCGAACTCGCCCATTCCTCCATGCTTTGCCGCAGTTGTGTCATCGAGAGAGAACGGTAGCCGCCCCCGAGAGGCTTTGTTTACGTCTTCGGCCCGTGAAAAGCAAGTCGGTACCCGCCGGGACGACGCTCTCGACGACGTGCGGGGAGCTCCGTCACGGACCCCGTGACGCAGAGCGCTCCTCCTCGGGGGTGAAGCTGGGTGCGTACTCCTGATCCATCAGCGGGCTCGAGAGCACGAAGTCCGCGGTCGCACGATTGCACGCGATCGCGATGTTGCAGACGACCGCGATGCGCAGGAGCGCCTTGACGTCGACGTCGTGCGGGTGAGGCTCGAGCGGGTCCCAGAAGAAGATCACCGCGTCGATCCGTCCCTCGGCGATCGCGGCGCCGACCTGCTGGTCGCCGCCGAGCGGCCCGCTCAGGAAGCGGTGCACGGGAAGGCCGAGCTCGTCGGCGACCAGGCCTCCGGTCGTGCCCGTCGCGTACAGGTCGTGCTCGGCGAGGGTGTCGCGATTGAACCGCGCCCATGCGAGCAGATCGGCCTTGCGGTTGTCGTGCGCGATCAGCGCGATCTGCTTGCGAACACCGACCTTCGCCGACAGGCCCATGACGGTCACGCTCGCGAGGCCTGCAGCGGGACGCCTTACGCGGCGGCGCGCTCGGCCCCGAGCGAGAGGGCGAGCCCCTCGCGCAGGCCGCCCGGGACGACCTCAAGCGGCCGCCCCGCGCGGCGCTGGATCTCGGCCAGGATGACGACGCCGGCGGCGACGGTGCGCGCGCGGGCCGGGTCGAGCTTGAACTCGCTCGCGACCTTCGCGCTCGGCCGCTTGCGCAGGACGCGGAGCGCGTGCGCGAGCTCGGGCTCGCCGAGCTCCGGGCCCACGATCCGC
The DNA here is from genome assembly GCA_963729135.1 of uncultured Actinomycetes bacterium. Lineage (GTDB taxonomy): Bacteria > Actinomycetota > Thermoleophilia > Gaiellales > Gaiellaceae > PALSA-600. The sequence goes on along the minus strand of CAVSMT010000003.1, from coordinate 49,176 downwards.
CTCGCGGCGCGTGCGCTGCCGCCGACCGCGAGCGCCCTCATCGACGTCGGCAGGCTGAGCTCGTCGAGCTCCCGCGCGACCTCCGCGCGGGCGGCCTCGAGCGACCGCCTGCACGGCGGGTCCTCGGCGAGCAGCCGCGTCGTCAGCCGCAGCGAGCCGATGTCGAACGAACGGAGCGACCGCGGGCCGCCGGCCGCCGTCCCGAACGCGACCTGCGTCGAACCCCCGCCGACGTCGCAGACCACGGCGTCGCCGCCGACCGCGTCCGAACGCGAGAGCGCGCCGTGCCACGCGAGCCGCGCCTCCTCCTCGCGCGAGAGCACGTGCACCACGACTCCGGTCTGCTGCTCGAGCCGCGCGACCAGCATGTCCGCGTTCCCGGCCTGGCGACCGGGCGAGGCGGTCACGACGACGAGGCGCCGCGCGCCGAGCTCGCGGGCCTTGGCGGCGAACCGCCCGACCGTTGCGGCGACCGCTTCGATCGTCTCGACCGCCATGCAGCCGGACAGCTCGATCTCGGCGCCGAGACCCACGCGCGCCGTCCGCTCGTGCAGCTTCGTCAGCCCCCGGGCCTCCGCCTTCGCGACCAGCAGGCGGATCGTGTTCGACCCGACGTCGACGACGGCGACACGCATACCGACCGCCAATGCTCGCCGCTCCCCGGTCACGGCGTGGTTACCGGGCGGAGACGAACTGGTGACCGGCGCAGCCCAGCGCGGGCTCGGGCCGCAGCGGGCCGCCGCGCCGTCCTCCACCTCGACACACGACGTCAACCAGACTGCAACACCGGGCCGCCGTAGAGTCCCGGCGTGCCGGCGGACGACACCACCCGGGCAGTCCCGGAACGCTGATCCCGATGGGGCGACTCGAGAAGGCCAAGAAGAAGAAGAAGGCCCAGAAGGCGAAGCGCGAGGCGGTCGAGAAGGCCCGCCTGAAGCAGAAGGGCAAGCGCAAGTAGCGCCGCGCCCGGCCGCGAGCCCGGCGGCTGCGCTCAGCCGGTGTCGGCGCCCGCCAGTCCGCTGTTGTCGGCGTCGCAGCTTGCGAGGCTCGCCGCGCTCGGGGAGGAGCGGACGGCCCGCGTCGGCGACGTGCTCTTCCGCGTCGGCGATCGCCGCTATCCGTTCATCGCGATCGTCGAGGGGGCGGTGGCCATCCTCGACGCGGCCGGGAACGAGATCGTCCGCCACGGCGCGTCGGGCTTCGTCGGCGAGCTGAACCTCCTGACGGGGCAGACCGTGTTCCTGACCGCGGTCGCGGCGGAGCCGCTGCGGTATATCGCGGTCGACCGCGACGCGCTGCGGCCGCTGCTCTTCGACGACGGGCCGCTGAGCGACCTGCTCCTGTCGACGTTCATCGCACGGCGCGAGGCGCTCCAGCGGTGGGACGGCATCGGCCTCGAGATCGTCGGCCCGCGCTCGTCCGAGCCGACGATGCGGCTGACCGCGTTCGCCCGGAGCAACCGCATCCCCTTCACCTGGCACGACACCGACCGCGCCGAGGAGCGCGACGCGGCGGCGCTCGTCGCCGGGCTCGACGGCGCGCGGCTGCCGCTCGTGCGGCTCCCCGGCGGGCTCGAGCTGCAGGGCCCGACGACCGGCCAGGTCTCCCGAGCGCTCGGGATCGGGCTCGAGCTCGCGCCCCGGGAGGAGGTCGACCTCGTCGTGGTCGGCGCCGGCCCGGCGGGCCTCGGCGCCTCGGTCTATGCCGCCTCGGAGGGGCTCGAGACCCTCATCGTCGAGAGCACCGCGCTCGGCGGGCAGGCGGGCTCGTCGAGGCGGATCGAGAACTACCTCGGCTTCCCGGCCGGGATCACCGGCTCGGAGCTGACCGGCCGCGCGGTGACGCAGGCGCGCAAGTTCCACGCGCGGACAGCGACGCCCTACCGCGCCGTCTCGCTCGAGGAGGGCGGCGACGGCCGCTACGTCGTGCGGCTCGAGGAGGGCCACGAGATCGCCGCGCGGACGGTGCTGCTCGCGACCGGCGCGCAGTACCGCCGGCTTCCCGTCGAGGGGCTCGCGGACTACGAGGGGCTGAGCGTGTTCTACGCCGCCGGGCCGCCGGAGGCGCAGCTCTGCGGCGCCTCCCGCGTCGGCGTTGTCGGCGGCGGCAACTCGGCCGGCCAGGCCGCGGTCTGGCTCGCCCGCGGCGGCGCGCTCGTGACGCTGCTCCATCGGCGGGCCGACCTCCGCGAGACGATGTCGGACTATCTCGTGCGGGAGCTCGACCGCTACGGCGTGATCGTCCGCGACCGGAGCGAAATCGCCGCCCTGCACGGCGACGACGGCCGGCTCGAGGCGGTCACGCTCGAGACGGGCGAACGGCTCTCGCTGTCGTTCCTGTTCCTCTTCCTCGGAGCGCTGCCCTGCACCGAATGGCTCGGCGACGCGGTCGCGCGCGACGAGAAGGGCTTCATCCTCACCGGCGCGGCCGCGGACACGGACGCCCTGCTCGAGACGAGCCTGCCCGGCGTGTTCGCCGCAGGCGACGTCCGCTCCGGCTCGACCAAGCGCTGCGCGACCGCCGTCGGCGAAGGCGCGATGGCCGTCCAGTTCGTCCACGGCCGGCTCGCCGAGCGCTCGCGGCGAGCGCCGGCCGCATCCTGACCGATCGCTCGGCGAGAGCGGGCCGGTCGGCCGGAGGGCCGCGAGTTCGGTGGTACTACTGGGGCGAGGACCGATGTCCAGAGGAGAAGGGGTTCGTATGACGGTGGGAGAGTTCGCAGGGAAGGTGGCGGTCGTGACGGGCGCCGCGAGCGGTATCGGCGAGGCATCCGCGCGTGTACTGGCCGCAGCGGGCGCACGGGTCGTCGTCGCGGCGCAGCACGAGGAGCGGGCGAAGGCGGTCGCGGACTCGATCGCGGCCACCGGCGCGGAGGCGTTCGCGGTCGGGTTCGACACCTCGAGCGAGGCGGAGGTGAAGGCGGGGATCGAGGCCGCGGTCGAGGCGTTCGGCGGCATCGACATCCTCGTGAACAACGCGGCGATCACGAGCGTCGACTTCATGCTGCGCGACGGCATGATCCACGAGCTCGACGTCGAGCTGTGGGACCAGACGATGGCCGTGAACGTGCGCGGCTACATGCTCTGCGTGAAGCACGTCGTCCCGAGCATGCTGATCCGCGGCGGCGGCGTGATCGTGAACATGGCGTCGGGCGCCGGGATGCAGGGCGAGCTCGTCCGCGCCGCCTACGGCACGTCGAAGGCGGCGGTGATCGGCTTCACCCGGAACGTCGCCACCCAGTACGGCAAGCTCGGCGTCCGGTGCGTCGCGGTCGTGCCGGGTCTCGTCATGACTCCCACCGTGGCGGCCAACATGCCGCCGGCGATGATCGAGATGATGAGGCGGCACCATCTGACGCCGGAGCTGCCGGGGCCGGAGGACGTCGCGAACGTGATCGCGTTCGTCGCCTCGGATCGGGCGGCGTTCATCACGGGCGTCGCGGTCCCGGTCGACGGCGGCTTCTCGGTCCACGGGCCGTCGTACGCGGACGAGGTCGCGATGTGGGCCGCCGGCGCGGGCGCCGAGAGCGCCGCGCGGTCGGAGCGATTCGAGCGCGTCCTGGCGGCGCGAGGGCGGACGACGGCGGACCCCGACGACGCGACCCTCTTCGCGGATCTCTTCGCCGACGACGTCGTCTGGCACGGCGCGGCGGGGGAGAGCACGACCGGACGGGACGGAGTCGTCGAGCGCTGGAACGCGCTCGCCCGGCAGGGCCTGTCGGCGGAGATGGGCGACGGCGACGTGGTCCACGCCGACGACACGCACGTCGTCGGCGTGCTCGAGGTGGCGAACGGCCACGGGCGGATCCGGCAGGCTCACCTCTTCCACCTGAACGGCGAGGGGAGGATCGGCGCTGTCTGGACGATCCCGGACGACGCGGCCGCGGCCGGCGCGCTCGTCGGCGGCGAGCAGCTCCCCGAGCACCCGAACCTCGTCGTGTTCCGCGACGCGGAGCAGGCCCGGGCACGGAACGTCTTCGGGCCCGAGGACACGGCCCGGATCGAGCGGTTTCTCGACGAGGACGTGCACTGGAAGAACCCGTGGGGAGAGGGCCCGGCCACCCGCGAGGCGGTGTTCGCGCAGTTCGCGACGTTCAACGAGGCGACCGGCGGAACGCTCCAGATGCACCTCGGCGAGGTGTTCGCGGACGACACCCACGCCGTCTCGCTCGTTCGCCTGGAGGCCGACCGCCCCGACCGCCCCGGCAAGCACATGGACGTTCGAGAGGCGAACGTGTTCCACCTCAACGGCGACGGCCGCGCGTACGAGTTCTGGGGCGTCGCCGAGGACCAGAGCGCGATCAACGAGTTCTGGAGCTGACTGAGGCGCGCGGACGCGTTCGGCTCGGAGTCGGTCAGGACAGTCGTTTCGCCCGGATCACCGCATCGACGCCGGTGCCCGCGGCGACCCGTGGGCGGTCCTCGGCCACGAGGACTTCCCACCGGTGGGGATCGAGTGCGGCGCCCGCGGCGTCCACCGAGACCTGCTGCTGACCGGCCGCCGGCGTGGCGGCTCCCGTGGCGGGGTCCACCGGGCGGTGACCGACCAGCAGCAGCGTTCCGCCCGGTGCGACCCCTGCTCCCATCCGCCGCACCAGCTCCGGAACCGATCCCGCAACGTGGACGTAGAGGCAGGCGACGAGGTCGTAGTGACCCGGCTGCGGCGTCCAGCTCGCGAGATCGGCCTCGACCCAGTCCACCCGTGCGGCGACGTTCGCCCCGGCTGCCCCGGCCGCGGCTCGGGCGTGGCTCAGGGCAGCCGCGGAGAAGTCGACCGCCGTCACGTGCCATCCGCGCGCAGCGAGCCAGAGCGTGTCCGACCCGTGGCCGCAGCCCGCGTCGAGGGCGAGCCCGGGCGGCAGCCCGTCGACCTCGGCGGTCAGGTGCGCGTTCGGAGGGCGGCGCGCGACGTCGGCACCGCGCTCGCGCAGGGTCCTCGACCAGAGCTGCTCCCAGAAGTCCCGGTCGAAGCTCGGCGTGCTCACGACGTTGTCGCAGGTCGAGCCATGGATCAGGCGGGCGGCGGGCTCGGCGTCGCGATCGGCACCGTGGCGACCGTGGCTCCCGACGCCGACTGCGCGACCAGCGAGGCCACCGCCGGCGCCGCATCCGCGGGGAGCGTGAGCAGGAACCAGCCGTCGGTGGCGGCCGCCTCGCCGAGCACCGCGCCGGCGGAGTCGACGACCTCCACCTTCGCAACGCTGCCCGGTGCCTGCCCGAAGAGCGTGGCGGCGCCGGTTGCGTCGACCTGGAGCTGTGCGCTCAGGCGCCCGTCGCCGGGCGGGCCGCCGATCGTCATCGTCGTCCCGGCCGCGTGCGATCCCGGCCGGCCGGTCGAGGTCACCTCGCCCATCCTTCCGCCGCCGGCGATGCTCACCGCGCAGCTGATCGGCCCGGGGTCGGTCGGTGCGCCGGCCGCGTCGAGCTGGCGGAGGTAGGCGCAGGTGCCGCCGCCGGTCGTCGGCGCGGTCCAGAGCTCCAGCGTGCCGCCGTCGGCCGTGGGCGCCGACGTCCGCTCGACCGCCTGGTCGATCTGCGGGGTGAGCGATGCGTCCGGGCTGTGTGCGGCGGCGAGGCCGAGTGCCTGCTGGACGTCGTCGGGGATCATCCCCGTCGCGCCCGCCGTGCCGACCGCGGCCACGAGGGCAATGGCGATCCCGAGCAGGATGCGGCGGCGCGGACGCAGCCGCGGCTCCTGCGGTGCGCCGGTCGGGGCGTGAGCGAGCGTTTCCATGAATGCGATCCTTTCCTGGAGCTGGAGGGCGTCGGTCGGACCGGCGGCCTCCGGCCGGAAGGAGCGGAGCGCGTCGAGCGCGTCGTTCATGGCGATGTGGCCTCCTTCGGGATCGGAACGGGCCGGTCGTCTCGGGTTCTCCCGTTCGGCTCGAGAAGTTCCCGCAGACGCGCCTTCGCGCGATGCAGCTTGGAGCGAACCGTGCCGAGCGGCAGCTCGAGCACGGCCGCCGCCTCCTCGTAGGAGAGCTCGTCCCAGGCGACGAGCAGGAGCAGCTCCCGGTCGGTGTCGGCCAGCGTCAGCAGCGCCGCTCGCATCCTCGCCCAGTCGGCGGGTGCGTCGAGCCTCCGGTCGGCCGAGCCGAGCTCCCCCTCCCGATCCGCGGTGCGGATCTCCGCCGAGACCCGCTCGACCGCGGCGAGGTACCGGACGAACCGGCGACGCTCGTGGAGGATCAGCTTCGAGGCGATCCCGAGCAGCCACGGCAGCGCGTCGACCGCCTCCGGCCGGAACGATCCTCGCTTCGCGAACGCCCGCGCGAACGTCTCGGACGCGACCTCGGCCGCCTGGTCGCGGCCGACCCGCCGTTCGGCGAAGCGGAACACGGTCGCGAAGTGCCGATCGAAGATCTCCGCGAACCGATCGGGCTCGGCGAGCGAGGTCGCGATCACCGACGCGTCGCTTGGAGCAGGCGTCATCACCTGCTCTCTGCCGATCCGGCCGGAAAGTTCCATGCCGGGATCGTGCCGGTTCGGATTCGCCGAGCCCGGTGGGTGGCTGAGCCACAGATGGCTCATTTTGTCTTGACATGGCACAAATCGTGTGCCATCATGGCGCCCATGAACCTGAACCCGTACATCGAGAACGTGCAGCGGCAACTCGCGGCGGCAGGCGCCACGGGGGGTGACGAGGCCCGGGCGCTGGCCGAGCGGCTGGCACCGGCGCTCGAGTCGGCGGTCCGGCTGGCGCTGCAGGATGCGCTGGCGGCCGCGGTCGACGAGATCACCTGCGAGCTGGCACCGGGGTCCGTCGAGCTGCGACTGCGCGGCCGCGATCCCGAGTTCGTGGTGTCGGCGCCGCCGGCGGACGTGCAGGCCGGCCCTCACGAGGAAGCCCCCGTCGCGATCGACCCGACCGACGGCAAGCCGGGCGCGATGTCGCGGATCAACCTCCGCATGCCGGAGCAGCTCAGGACGAGGATCGAGGCCGCCGCCGCTGCGGCGGGGCTCTCGGTCAACGCCTGGCTCGTGCGCGCCGCGGCTGCCGCCGCGGATCGATCCGGGCCGGAGCGTCACGAGCGGGCCGTCACGCGCGGGTCTCAGCGCTACACGGGATGGGCGCGCTAGCCGGCGATGGCCCCGAGAAAGAGCACCGAAAGGAAGGATTCCAATGCCGACGTACGACACACCCGAACCGATCTCCGTGAGCCTCGAGCTCGGGGTCGGTGACATCCGCATCGCAGCAAGCGACCGCACCGAGACCGTCGTCGAGGTGCGGCCGAGCGACCCCGCCAGCCAGGACGACGTGAGTGCCGCCGAGCAGACGCGCGTCGAGTTCGCCGACGGCCGGCTGTCGGTCAAGGCGCCCAAGGGCTGGCGGCAGTACACGCCGTGGGGTGGGCGCGAGTCGATCGACGTCGAGATCGCGTTGCCGGCCGGCTCGCGCCTGGACGGAGAGGCGGGCGTGGCCGCGCTTTCCTGCACCGGGCGTGTCGGCGAGCTCCGCTACAAGACGGGCGCCGGCGCGATCCGTCTCGACCAGACCGGGCCCGTCCACGTGAGAACCGGCGCCGGCGACGTCAGCGTCGAGCGGGCCACCGGACGCGCCGAGATCGCAACCGGCTCCGGGGCCGTCGAGGTCGGAGGCGTCGACGGGCCGGTCGCCGTCAAGAACTCGAACGGCGACACCTGGATCGGGGAGGTCGCGGGCGAGCTCCGCGCGAACGCCGCCAACGGGAGGATCGCCGTCGACCGCCCGCACGCGACCGTCTTCGCGAAGACGGCCAACGGCGACATCCTCCTCGGCGCGGTCGCGCGCGGCGAGGTCGTCGCCGAGACCGGATTCGGCAAGGTCGACATCGGCGTCCTCGACGGCGTACCGGCCTGGCTGGAGCTGAAGACGAGCTTCGGGAACGTGCACAACCAGCTCGAGGCCGCCGACCGCCCCGAGCCGGGCGAAGAGGCCGTCGAGATCCATGCCCGCACCGGCTACGGCGACATCACGATCCACCGCTCCGCCGGCACCGAGCACGAAGGGGGGAGATCATGAGCGCGATCGCAACCGACACCCGGAGCGTCGTGGCGGTCAAGGGCCTGCGCAAGGCGTTCGGCGGCGAGGTCGTCCTCGACGGGATCGACCTCGAGATCGCGGAGGGAACGATCTTCGCCCTGCTGGGACCGAACGGTGCCGGCAAGACGACGATCGTGCGGATCCTGTCGACGCTGATCCCCGCCGACGGCGGGGAGATGCGCGTGGCGGGTCACGACGTGGCCGGCGATCCGGACGGGGTGCGAGCCTCGATCGGGGTCACGGGCCAGTTCTCGGCCGTGGACGAGCTGCTGAGCGGCGAGGAGAACCTGCGGCTGATGGCCGACCTGAACCATCTCGGCCGGGACGCGGGAAGGATCCGGGTGGCCGAGCTGCTCGACCGGTTCGATCTGGTCGAGGCCGCGGGGAGGCGGGTATCGACGTACTCGGGCGGGATGCGCCGCCGGCTCGATCTCGCGATGACGCTGGTCGGCTCGCCGCGGGTGATCTTCCTCGACGAGCCCACCACCGGGCTCGACCCGCGCAGCCGCCGCACCGTGTGGGAGAGCATCCGCGCGCTCGCCGCGGACGGGGTCACGATCTTCCTCACGAGCCAGTACCTCGACGAGGCCGACCATCTCGCCGACCGCGTCGCGGTCATCGAGCGCGGCCGGATCGTCGCCGAAGGCACCCCGGACGAGCTCAAGCGGCAGATCCCGGGCGGCCACGTCCGCCTGGCGTTCGCCGACCCGGACGCCATGCGCGCAGCCGCCGGCGTCCTCGCGGCCGCCACGCACGAGGAGGACAAGTTGGTGCTGCAAATCCCGAGCGACGGCCGTGTCGCCTCGCTCCGCCGACTGCTGGACGAGCTCGACGATGCCCGTGTCGAGGTCGAGCAGCTGTCGATCCACACCCCCGACCTGGACGATGTGTTCTTCGCGCTCACCGGCGGCCCGACCGCCGAGAAAGGCTGACGTGCCATGACCACCCTCGCCTACACCGTCACCGATTCGACCACGATGCTCCGCCGAAACCTCCGGCGCCTCCTGCGCTACCCGTCGATGACGCTGCTCCTCGTCGGCATGCCGATCGTGCTCCTGCTGCTCTTCGTGTACGTCTTCGGCGGCCAGCTCAGCCACGGTCTCGGCAGCGAGTTCGCCGGCGGCCACGCCGGCCGTGACGGGTACCTCAACTACGTCACGCCCGGCATCCTCCTGATGACCGTGGCGGCCGCCGTCCAGGGCACCGCGATCGTGGTCGCGATGGACATGACCGGCGGCATCGTCGACCGGTTCCGCACCATGCCGATCGCCCGCGGCGCAGTGCTCACAGGCCACGTGCTCGCGAGCCTCGTCCAGACGCTCGCCAGCATCGCCATCGTCCTCGGCGTCGCGATCGCACTCGGCTTCCGGCCGACCACGGACCCGCTCGCCTGGCTCGCCGCGATCGGCGTGGTCGCGCTGTTCGGGTTTGCCCTGATCTGGCTCGCGACCGCACTCGGCCTCGCCGCGAAGAGCGTCGAGACGGCGAGCAGCACGCCGATGTTCCTCACCCTGCTGCCGTTCCTCGGCAGCGGCTTCATCCTCGTCGCCACCCTGCCCACCGGGCTCGAGCAGTTCGCCAGGTATCAGCCCTTCACCCCGGTCACGGAGACCCTCCGTGGACTCCTCACCGGAACTCCTGTCGGCGGCAACGCCGTCGCCGCGGTGGCATGGAGCCTCGGCATCGCCTCTGCCTCCTACCTCTGGGCCAGGCACCTCTACGGGCACCGGCGGCCAGGCTGACCTCCGAGAACCCGCAGTCCCTTCGTCGGCGAGAGTCGGCCGAGGAGGTCGGACGGAGCAGGCGGCTGCGAGACCCGGTTTGGTCGGTCAGCCGTGGGGTTCCTCTAGAGTGGGACGACTTCGCGGTAGGACGTGATCGGCCGAGTGGCGTTTCAGCCCGGTCGTGATGGTTGGACTCACGTCTCCGTCCAGGCGGCTTCGTCCGCAGAATCGATGGTGTGACCATGACTGAGACTCCGAGTGTCGAGCCGAAGGCCGCTGCTGCCGAAGCGCCGGCGCCCGCCGCGACCCCGCCGAGCGAAACGAAGGCCGTGCCGTTCTGGAAGCGGCTGCTCGGGAAGTCGTGATCTGCGATGGCGACGCGAAAGCAGAAGCTCAGGGCGCAGGCCGCCGGAACGCCGCTGAACCCGGTGGCGAAGTCTGCGACGAAGAAGACGTCGAAGGTGAGGAAGACCTCGCGTGGCAAGTAACGGCGTAGAGAGGCACCGACACGCACGCGACCATCCTCGGGGAGGCTGAGTCGTCGTCGCTCCTCTGACGACCTCGACACGAGGCCTCGAGACGCCGCCGGTGGTCGCCGTCGGCGCGAGCGCGGCGGTACCGCTTCTGAGCCCGCTCGACCTGAGCGCGCTCGGCTGGACCGCGGCGTGGCGTGCGGATCTGGGGCCCGATCTCGAGCCGGCCCGCGTGGTGGCCGCTCACCGGGGCGCGCTCGACCTCTGCACGGCCGCCGGCGTCGTGCGCGCGCGACCGCCCGGTGGGCCGGGCTTCGAAGCGATCGATGTCGCGGTCGGCGACTGGGTGGGCCTCGCCGACGGTGCGGTCCGGTCGGTCCTGCCGCGGCGCACGGCTCTCGTTCGAGGTGCCGCCCGCCGCTCGACCCGTCCGCAGACGCTGGTCGCGAACATCGACCTGGCGCTCCTCGTCGAGTCGCTCGGCACGGAGCTCGACCTCGAGTGGATCGAACGGTGTCTCGTCGCGGTCTGGGAGAGCGGGGCTCGGCCGGAGATAGCGCTGACCAAGGCCGACCGGATCGACGATCCGCGGCCGTTCGTCGAGCAGGTCGAAGCGGTCGCGCCCGGTGTGCCGGTTCACGTCGTCAGCGCCCTCACGGGCTCCGGCTGCGACCGGTTGCGCGCGCGGATCGAACCGGGCGCGACCGCGGTGCTGCTCGGCTCGAGCGGCGTCGGCAAGTCGACGCTCGTGAACCGCTTTGCCGGCCGTGAGCTGATGGCGATCTCCGAGACCGGGGCCGGCGACCAGGGGCGGCATACGACGAGCCTCCGTCAGCTGATCCTCCTCCCCGGCGGCGGCGCCGTCATCGACATGCCCGGCCTCCGCGAGCTGCGCCTCTCCGAGGCGGCGGGGGGCCTCGAGAAGGCCTTCACCGACCTCGACGAACTCACCGGCGAGTGCCGCTTCAGCGACTGCATCCATACCAACGAGCCCGGCTGCGCAGTGGTCGCCGCCGTCCAATCGGGCGCGCTCCGGCCGGAGCGCGTGCAGAGTTGGCGCAAGTTCGAGCGCGAGCTGCGCGCAAACGCGAGTCCGCGTGACAGCAGCTTCAGACCCAGCCCGTGACCCCCTGTTCGGCTCGGAAGTCGAGAAGGCGTGATGGGCACCCGGGGAGGGCCGCGGCCCTCCCCGGGTGCCCGCAGGGCTTACGGCTGGATCTTCGTCGGGCCGCTGATCGTGTTGCCGGAGGCATGGACGGAGCCGGTGTCCGGCGGGGGCAGCGTGCCCGTGTTGCCGGTGATCGTGACCGGGCCCGTTCACGGTGTTGCCGTTGAACTCGACCCCGGCGGTGTTGCCCGTGAGCGAGACCGGGCCGGTGATCGTGTTGCCGGCGCACGGGCCGGTCGCGGCGTCGCCGCCGACCACGACGATGCGGGTGCTCGAGTCCGACCGTGAGCGGGCCCGGTGACCGTGCTGCCGCAGATGCGCACCAGCGCGGCGCCCGACGCCCTCACCGGGCCGCTGATCGTGGCGCCGTCGACGTAGAGCGACCCGCCGGCCTTCACCGTCAGCGGGCCGTTGACCTTCGCGCCCGGCGCGATGCACACGGACTGGCCCGGGCCGACGTTGAGCTGCCCGTTCGAGTTGCCGAGGCAGCCTCCGGTCGTGACGGTGAACGTCGTCGAGGCCGTCGCCGTGTTGCCGGCGACGTCCTTCGCCGTTGCCGTGAACGTGTGGCTGCCGAGGCCGAACGAGTACGCCGGCCCGGTGACGTCGTTGCAGCTCGTCGCGGCCGGGTCGATCCCCGAGCCCGGCGTCGGGTCGACCGCCGAGCAGTGGATCGAGACGGTCTGGAACGGGGTGTACGTGACCGCGTTGCCGGTGTACGTGACCACGGGCTTCGTCGTGTCGATCTTGACCGTCGTCGGTATGGGTCGCCTCGACGTCGCCGAAGTTGTCGGTCGAGTAGTACTCGAGCGTGTGCGTCCCGTCACCGGTGATCGTGAACGGCGCCGTGTACGTCTGCCAGCGTTCCGCCGTCGATCCGTGTAGTTCGTCGAGGCGATCCCGAGGCCGGAGTTGTCGACGGGGGTCAGCGTGACCGTCGGGTTCTGCGGGAACCAGCCGTTCACGGTCGGCGGCGCGAACGTCGCCGTCGTCACCGGGCGCGGTGACCGGGTCGACCACGTGGAAGAAGTCGAAGCTCGGCTGTCAGCGCACCGGCCGGCGCGGCGGCCGAGTACGAGTAGACGCCGACCTTCGGGTTGCTCGAGCGTCGCCCCGTTCGACCAGACCGTCGTCCACGTCGTCCCGTCGAGCGAGTAGGCCGTCGTGTACTACGTCGCCCTTCCGCGATGATCCGCAGCCAGATCGTGTTGTTCGCCGGGCCAGATCGCGTTCGCGCTCGTCGTGTTCAGCGTCTGGTTGACCTGGATCGGGCTCGCGCTCACCGCCGGGTTGCTGTTGAGCGTGTCCTCGAGCGAGGTGTTGAACTGGATGTTCGTCGCCGAGGTCGCCTCGACGTCGAACTTGAGGTAGTTGTCGTCGTCCTGGTAGACGAGCAGCCCGGCCTGCTGCGTGGCCGCGTTCGGCTTCTGGTTGAAGGTGAGCTTCGTCGTCTCGTAGAAGTTGCCGAACGCCGGCTCGAGGACGAGGTTCTTCGCCGTCGTCGCGTTGTTCGTCGTGAGCTGGCCGGCCTCGGGCGTGATCGTCAGCGAGCCGCCGCCGATCGACGAGGTTCGCCGTTCTGCCGCACGACCGTCCACTGCGGGCCGAGCGCCGTCGCCGTCGAACTCGTCGCTCGTCGCCGCCGGGGCGAAGTTGACCGTGTAGGTCGCGACGATGCCGTCGGGCCCGGTCGCGGTGATCGTCGCGGTGCCGGGCACGCCGGACGCCTGCGTGATCGCGACCGTTCGCGCTCGGCGCGGTCGCGGTCACGGTCGGCGTCGGTGCGCCGGCCGGCAGGATCACGTCGTAGTTCGTGACGTCCGGCATGAAGCCCGGCACCGGCGTCGCCGTCGTACGAGATCGAGCTCAGGTCGGAGAGCACCCGGACGACGAACGACGTGGACGCGCTCTTGCCGTTGTACGTCGCCGTCGCGGTGATCGTCGCGGCCCCGTTCGCGACGGTGTGGATCGTGCCGCCGCTGACCGAGACGACGTCGGGCCGGTCGCTCGAGTAGGTGAACGTCATCCCGGCCGGGAACGGCACGCTCTGGCCGGGCTCGATCCAGCCGTACAGCGTGTCGTCGTTCATCGACACGGTCAGGCCCGGGTCGATGTCGACGTTCTCCGGGAACATGACGCGCTGCGAGATCCCGCGCGCCGCGTCGGTCGTCGCGACCCGCGGCTTGGCGGTCAGCGACGCTCGGCTTCGGCGTCAGGTTGCCGCTGACGTTGATCGTGTCCTGGAGCTGGATGTCGGCGTCGGCGCTCGACGTGCTGATCTGGATCCCGTACGCGCCGTCGTCGACCTCCCACCGGTTGTCAGCGGTGCTGAAGAACGCGAGGTCGCCGATCTTGATCGGGAACGTGACCGTCTTCGTCTGCCCGGCCGGGACGAGCACCTTCTGGAAGCCCTCGAGGCGCTTGATCGGCCGCTGCAGCGACGGGTCGGCGTTCGGCGTGCTCGACGTACAGCTCGACGATCTCGTTGCCGTCGGCCGAGCTCGTGTTCGTCACGTCGGCGCTGACGTTGATCGTGTCGTCGGCCGTCGGGCTGTGGTTGTCGATCTGGAGGTTCGAGAACGAGAAGGCGCTGTAGCTCAGCCCGTATCCGAACGGGTACGGCAGCGGCGCCGTTGTAGTACATGTAGGTGCGGCCCGTGGCGCCGACCGGGCGGATCGCGTAGCTCGTGATCGGCGGGATCTGGCCGACGTTCTGGTACCAGATCGCCGCTCGTGCGGCCGCTCGGGTTGTAGTTGCCGAGCAGCACGTCCGCGAGCGACTGCGCCCTTCCGCATCCCGTTGTACGAGCTCCAGAGGATCGCCGACGTGCGTCGGCTCGAACGCCGAGACGTCCATCGGGCCGATCGTCTCCATCTAGGCGACGGTGTTCGGGTTCGCGGCCGCGACCTGCGCGATCAACTGCCCCTGCTGGCCCGGGAGCGTGATCGCGGTGCGGTCGAGGTCCTCGGTCCCGCACCCGGCGCAGCCGCCGGTCGGGTCGGTGTCCGCGACGACGATCACGTAGTCGTAGTTCGGCCGCGGCCGCGACGACCGCCGGGTCGATCGTCGGTGCAGCAGCTGTCGGCGTTCGTGCCGGTGCCCGTGAAGCCCTTCATGAAGTCGACCTGCGCGCCCGGGTTGATCGCCTGGATCGCGGCCTTGATCCCCGCGTACGGCGTGACCTCGTTCGCCTGCCCGGCCGCGCCCTGCGTGCTCGAGTAGCCGCCGAGGTAGAAGTTCGCGATGTTCGCGAAGAAGCCCGATGCACGAGCACCTTGAAGGTGCCCGTCGGCGGCACCGTGATCGGCAGCAGCTTGCCCGCTCGAGCCGTCCTTCCGCGTCGTCGACTGCGTTCTTCAGCAGGACGATCGTCTTGTCGCCGGCCTCGCGGGCGAGCGCGAGCCGGGCGGCGTCTCGGTCTCGGCGTTGTTCGCGTTCGAGTTCACCCACGGGAAGACGCCGTAGGACTGCACGCGCGCCTGCGCCTGGGTCAGCCACGGCACGTTCGAGTTCGGGTCGAACTCGCCGAGCTTCATCCGGTTCGTGAACAGGCGCGTCGCCGACACGTCGAGGTCGTTGATGGTGTGGAGGCCCGGTCGGCGTCGTGATGTTCATCCCGATCGCGTTCATCGTCCCGCCGGCGGTCGTGCTCGGCGCCGTCGGGCCGCGGTAGTTGCTCGGGTTCGTGAACCCGGCGTTGCACTCCGCGTCCTCGCCCGCGCCGAGCGCGAACGCGAGCGACTCGATCACCGTGACCGGATGCGGGAAGCCGGCCGGCTGCCAGTGGTGCTGCGGGTTGATCCCGGCCGAGACCGCGTCGCAGTCGCCGGTGAAGTAGCCCTGGAAGCCGAACGTCTGCCGCATCAGCGTGTCGATCAGGTACGTGTTCGGCCGCGGTCGGCACGCCGTTCACGCTGTTGTACGAGCTCATCACCGCGCCCGGCTGCGAGGCCTGGACGACCCCGCGGAACGCCTTCGTGTAGTACTCGCGGATCGTCCGCTCGTCGGCGTCGGACGAGCCGCGTGCGACGGTTGACCTCGCTGTTGTTCATCGCGTAGTGCTTGATCGTCGTCGTCGTCTTGTAGAAGCCGTCGCCGCCCGGCAGGAGCTGGCCGTTCTCGTCCTTGCCCTCCATGCCGTCGACGAACTGCGAGACCATCTTCGTCTCGAGCAGCGGATCCTCGCCGTACGACTCGTCGTTGCGACCCCAGCGCGGATCGTGCATGAGGTTCATCGTCGGCGAGTAGAAGTCGAGGTCGAGCTTGTTGCTCGCGCACGACCTCGCGCGACTCGTCGCCGATCGCCGAGGCGACCCGGTACATGAGGTCGGGGTCGAAGCTCGACGCCATCGACTGGTCGATCGGGTACGAGGTCGTGTTCGTCAGCGTGACCGCGTTCCCGGCGGCCGCCGTCGACTCGCGCGCGACGCCGTGCAGCGCCTCGTTCCACCAGCCGTACGCCGGGATCCCGACGAGCACGTTCACGGTCAGCCCCGACGCGTGCGCGACCGTCAGCGCCGGGCTCACCGTGACGCCGGTGCCGAGGTCCTGCGCCGCCGCGCCGGCCGCGTGCGCGAGCGCGAGCGGCGCGGTCAGGATCACGCCGGTGCCGAGGTCCTGCGCCGCCGCGCCGCTCGCGTGCGCGAGCGTCGAGCGGCGTGGTCAGCGTGATCCCGGTCCCGGCGGCGCCGGCCGTGCCGACCGTCTGGATCGTGTCGAGCTCGAGGTTCGCGCCGGTGTCGACGCGGATCGGTGGCCGGCGGTCATGCCGGTGACGCTCGCCACCTTGATGTTCGTCGCGCCGGCGGCCGCCGCGGCGGCGAGCGTCGTCGCCGTCGAGGCGGCGGTGCCGACGCTCTGGATCGTCACGACCTCGATGCTCGCGCCGGTGTCGACGCGGATGAGGTGGCCGGCGGTCATGCCGGCGACGCTCGCGACGTGGATGGTCGTGTCGCCGGCGTTCGCCGCCGGCAGGCAGCGTCGTGGCGGTCGCGGCGGCGGTCCCGACCGCCGCGACCGTCACGGTCTCCGGCGTCCCCGACGGATCGACGAGTGAGCGCCGCTCCGGGCGCGATGTTCGTCGACGCTCGCGACCTTGATGTTCGTGTCGCCGGCGCCCGCCGGGCCGGCCAGCGTCGTCGGCCGCCGGAGCTGCGTCGGCGACAGCAGCGGGTTCGCCAGCTGGTGATCGCCGGCGCCTGGCTCGACACGAGCTGCGAGGCGCGCTGCGCGGGCGTCAGGCGCGCGACGAGGTCCGCGGCGCGCTCGCCGAACGTGTAGCTCGAGTCCAGGTAGATCGGGGTCACCGGAGCGGCCGTCGTGTTCCCGGCCCCCGCCGAGACGGCGACCAGCACCGCTGCCGACACGGCTGCGAGCAGCGTGAGCGACGCCGTCGTCAGCCTGCGTCGCTCGGCTCCGACTCGTCATCGTCCTGCGATCCGACAGCCCGCGCTCGTGCTTCATGTTGCGCTCCTCTCGATGCGGTTCGCTCCGAAGCCGCTCGCGGCTTGTGACGGATCTCGGACGCCGATTGCCCTCGCTTCCGTCCGCCAGAGCCGGCGAAGGCTTCCGCCAGGCCGGTGATCTTACGACTCGATCACAGCACGCAAAGTCAACGCGAATTGCGGCGAACGGTAGGGAGAAGCGACGTGAGCTAGCGAAACATGCCGCAATCTGTTCTCGACGAGCGTAGCGTATATTGCCCAAGTTCGAGAATCACACGGCAAACCCCGGTTTCCCGATCCGGAATGTGCACTCATGTCTCCAGAAGCCGAGCCGCTCACGTCTCGCCAGACCAACCGGCTTGCGGCTGATCGAGACCCTCTACCGCCACCCCGCGACGGGCCGCGCGGAGCTGGCGCGGCTCACGGGCGTCTCGCGCGGGACGGTCTCGGCCCTCGTCGAGGAGCTCGACCGCGCGGGTGTCGTCGAGGAGCACGACGCGCCCGACGCAGCGAGGCCGCGCGAGCACGGGCCGGCCGCCGATCCTGCTCTCGCTCGTGCCGGGCGCCGCCTTCGCGGTCGGGCTCGACTTCGGACACCAGCACATCCGCGTCGCCGTCTGCGACCTGTCCGGCGAGCCGGTCGTCGACGACTGGTCAGCCGGCGAGGTCGACCACGCGCCGGTCGAGAGCCTCGACCTCGCCCACGAGCT
The DNA here is from genome assembly GCA_963729135.1 of uncultured Actinomycetes bacterium. Classification (GTDB taxonomy): domain Bacteria; phylum Actinomycetota; class Thermoleophilia; order Gaiellales; family Gaiellaceae; genus PALSA-600. The sequence continues at coordinate 31,634 of CAVSMT010000003.1, read as the reverse complement.
CGTCCGCAACGCGCTCGACCGCGCCGGCATCGAGCGCGACCGCGCTGCTCGGCGTGGGGATGGGGCTCGCGGCCCCGATCAACAAGAGAACCGGCGAGCTCGAGGCCGACGGCATCCTGCCCGGCTGGCACGGCATCCGTCCCGCGGCCGAGATGGCAGGCGCGGCTCGGCATCCCCGTCGAGCTCGAGAACGACGCGAACGTCGGCGCCCTCGGCGAGAAGATGTTCGGCGCCGCGCAGGGAGTCGACGACCTCATCTACGTCCGCCTCTCCGCCGGCATCGGCGCCGGCCTGATCCTCGGCGGCCGCCCCTACCACGGAGTCCGCGGCGTCGCCGGCGAGATCGGCCACGTGATCGCGCAGGAGCACGGCCGGATCTGCCGCTGCGGCAACCGCGGCTGCCTCGAGACGATCGCGAGCCCCGTCGCCGATCGCCGCGACGCTCCCGGCGCGCTCGGGCAAGCCCGTCTCGGTCGCCGAGCTGCTCGAGCCTCGTCGAGGCCGGCGACCGCGGCGCGCGCCGCGCGGTCGCCGACGCCGGCGAGGCCGTCGGCCGCGCACTCGCCATGCTCGTCAACATCCTCAACCCGGAGCTCGTCGTCGTCGGCGGCGACCTCGCCGCAGCCGGCGACGTCCTGCTCGACCCGATGCGAGCGACGATCGAGCGACTACGCGGTCGCGCCGGCTGCCGATTCCGTACAGGTCGTCGTGGGCACGCTCGGCGACCGCGCCGAAGTTCTCGGCGCCGCCGCGCTGATCCTCGCCCAATCACCGCACGCCCTCGCCCGGCGCACCCCGTGACTCGTGAGGCGCTGACCGGCCCCGAGACTTCAGCCGTGACTCCGGCCGCGGTCTTCGTCAAGGAGGCTGGTCGGCGCTCGGACCGTGCGGTCGACCGTGGCGCCGCGGAAGTCCGAGGCGAGGCCTGCAGTCTGGCGGCCGTCCGTGATCCGCAGGATCGTGAACGGCGCCGGCGTCATGTCACCGTCGCGATCGAAGCCGAAGCCGCCGAGGACGCCGCCTCTCGTCCTGCTCCGGCGGATCATGTCGAGGACGGACGCTCTCGTGCCGTCGGAGCGGGCGATCGCGTCGACGACGATCTCGGCGGCCTCGAGGGTCTCGGGCAGATACGTGCCCGAGGGCACCGGGCCTCCCGGCCGGGTCTTCTCGAACGCCGCGACCAGGCGCCGCCCGGCCGGGGTGAGGCTCTGGGTCACGGCGAGGGGCAGGCTCACGTAGGTGCCGTCCGCCGCTGCGCCGGCGCCCTTCAACGTCTCCGGGATCGTGAGGAATCCGTCCCCGGCGATCATCGTGAGTTGGGAGCCGAACCGGCCGCGCAACGTCCGGATCAGACCGCCGGCCTCGGAGCCGAAGCCGGCCAGGAGGACGCCCTGCGCGTTCGTTCGAGCGACGTCCGCCACGACGTCGGCGTAGCTGCGCGCCCGCGGATTCCAGACGGCCGATCGGACCACGGTGAGGCCGAGATGACGGGCGGCGGCCCGGAATCCGCGCGCGAGAGCGTTGCCGTACGTCCCGCCGTCCGAGAGGACGTAGACGCGCCTCAGGCCGAGCCGCCCGGCCAGAACCGCCTCGCTCGCCCCCTGGAGGTCGTCCGGCGAGGCCAGGCGGAAGTAGTTCCGCACGCCGGTCGGGTACAGGATCCGGGGATCGCCCGCCGGTCCATCGGGGTCGGCGCGCGTCAGGCTCGGGGAGGTGTTGGCGGGGCTGACGATCGCGACGGCGCCCGAGGGCGCCCGGTTGGTGACGGGGATCTCGACGCGGGCGCAAGGGGAGTCGTAGGGGCCGATCACCGCGACCAGCTTCTTGGCGGCGCCGAAGTCGCGCGCGTTCGACGCGCACTTGAAGAAGTCGGAGCTCTGAGTCCGGGCGGTGGAGTCGTCGCAGGACTGGTATCCGACCGTGTAGCGGCCGGCGCGGAAGCCGTGCGACCGGAGGACGAACCGCACGGCGGCCGCGAGTGTCGGTGCCACCGACGGGCCTTGCAGGGGCAGATCCGAGACGACGAGGACGTCCGGATCGGCGACCGCCGACTCGACCGGGCTGCAGTCCGCGACCGGTAACGCTCCCTTGCCGGTCCCGCCGGCGACGCTGGCCCAGATCGTGCCGTCACCGACCGCGAGACCCTGCGGTGTCCCCGCGAGCTGGCGGGTGGTGGTGACCTTGTCGGTTCGCGGGTCGATCCGGCTCAAGGTGCCGTTCGCGACGTTCGCCGTCCACACCGCGTCGTCGTGGAAGGCGACCTGGGTCACGCCCAAGCTCAGCGAGATCGTCCGCTCCACCGGCTTGGGCCCCGGGTCGATCCGCCAGATCACCCCGTCGTAGGGATCTGTCGCCCAGATCGACCCAGCGCCGACCGCGATGCCGACCAGACTCGACGTGTCGACGGGAATCGTCTGTCCGACCCTGTTCGTGCGTGGGTCGACGCTTGCGATGGCGGGCGCGCCGCGGCTCCAGGTCACGAACCAGACCCCGGCGTCGCCGACCGCGATCGCCGTGGCGGTTGCGTGCACGACGCGCGCGACCAACGACCCGGTTGCCGGGTCGATTCTCGAGATCGAGCCGTCCGGGTCGATGGCCCAGACGGCACGCCGCCCTACGGCGATCGCGCTCACGCCGAAGGTCTGTGCGGGCGCGTCTCCTGACGGCCCGGGAAGGTGAGCCGTGTTCGTGACCGCGGTGGACGCCGGATCGACTCTCGAGACGGCCACGGTCGTCGCGCCGCTTTCGATCAGCCCTTTTCCGGCCGAGGCGCTGCCGACCCAGAGCGCGCCGTCTCCGGCAGCCAGGTCGGTCGGCTCGCCGGTCGTGGCGAACGTCTTCAGGACCCTTCGCGTCGCAGGATCGATGTGCGTGATCGTCCGGTCGTCGGCGTTCAGAACCCAGACCCCGCCGTCTCCGAACACGACGTTCCCCGGTGTGGTGCCGACACCGGTGTACGAGAGGTGCTGTCCGGTCGACGCGCCGAGCGCAGCGACCTCGTTGCCGCCGCGCGCCTGCGACGCGCCGCCGCCCGTGACGGCGAGGACCGCGGCGGCGCCGGCAGCAAGCACGCAGCCTCCTGCCACCAGCAGCCCGACCCGGCGGCGGTGCCTCCGCCCCGTCCGGGCGGAGCGAGGCGTGCCGATCGCCCTTCCGGCTCGCCCTCGGGAACGACGAGGGAGGGTGAGGCAGGCGGCGGACCTCGGCGAGCGGCGCCGCGGCGCGCGCAGCCGGCGCCTCGAGCAAGCCGCGGTAGATCGACTCGGTCTCGGGCGACGGGTAGGCGCCGAGCTCGTCCGCCAGCAGCCGCCGGCACCGCTCGTACACCCGGAGCGCCTCGGCCCGGTTGCCGTCGGCGACGTGCGCGTCCATCAGACGCCGGTATCCGGTCTCGCGAAACGGTGCGAGAGCGATCGTCTGCTCGGCCCACTTCACGGCCTCCTGCGCATCACCCGAGCGCAGGCACGTCTCCGCCAGGGCGGTCAGCGCACGGCCGCGGACATCGGCGAGCTCACGCCGCTTCCCGGCTACCCACGACCCTTCTTCCCCGGGCAGAAAGGGCTGCCGGAGCAATGACTCGACCAGCCGGGCCGCGGTCTTCGCCTTCTCGAGCTCCCCTGCGGCGAGTGCTTCCTCGGCCTCCTGCGCCGCCTCCGCCGCGACGATCACGTCGACCCGGCTTCCCTCCGGCAGATCGAGTTGGTAGCAGCCGAAGGCATTCGTGAGAACGCTCGCCCCGTCGATGCCGTCGCTAGTGAGCAGGTTCCGCAGCTTGCTCACGAGCAGCGAGACGGCCTTGTCCCACGTCGCAGGCCGCGCCTCCTCCCACAGGGCTTCAGCCAGCTCGTCCCGCGGCACCGGCCTGCCCTGCTCAACCGCCAGGTAAGCGAACAGGAGCCGACCCTGCCGCCCCGGAAAGCGCGCCTCGTCGATCACGAAGCCGTCGGTCTCGACAGCCACACGACCCGCGAGGAAGACCTTCAGCGGAAGCCTTTGGCAGCCATGCTCTGCCCGACATCTTGCCTCGAACTCGAGGTCGATGTCCTCCCCGCCACGAGATGCCCGCAGAACGTGCTCCGGGGCCGCCGGTCCGCATCACCACTCGCCGCACGTCGTCGCGAGAAAACGATCGGATCGCGCCCGGGGAGTGCATTCGGGCGGGCTCTTCGGTCGAACGGCGGGCCGGTGGCGGGTGCTCGTCTCCCGCCACCGGCCATCATGAGTTCGACTGGGGTCAGTCTCGTTGTGACGATCGAGGGTCGTCTTCGCCGTGGGGGCCGGTCGGCGTGGTCGCTCCTAGTTGAGCCCGTCTGCCGAGGTCAGAGACACGCTTCCGGCTTGCATTGAGACCGGCTGGCCTTCCCGTACGGCGGTGCAGAACTCGAACACGCTGTTGTCGTCGCCCTTGAAGGTAAAGACGGCCTGTTGGCTGATCTCTGTTTCGGCGACGGCGCCGACAGGTGGTGCAGTGACGGTCGGCAGCAGCCCGACGCCGGGAGCGTCCGGGTCACTGGTGAAGAGGCTGCATTCCGCGCCGATGGCGGCTGTGCCTCCGTTGCGCAGCGCCGCGGTTCCGGTTGCGAGGTAGCTGCCGGCGGGGACGTGGTCGATCTGGATCTCGTAGTCGCTGGGCTGTGGTTGGCTGATGGTGTCGGAGTAGTAGACGTGCGAGCCGCCGTTGCCGGGGGCCCCGTTCGATCCGTCGCGGCCGTTGCAGGCGTAGGTGACGCTGCCGCCCACGGCGGTGAACCTCGACCCGCCGGCGGGACAGCTCGGGTCGCCGCTCGCGACGGTGTCGCTCGTGACGCTGGTGCCGTTGCTGCCGGCGGGCCCGGTTGCTCCTTGCGGCCCCGGCTGGCCGGCTGGGCCGGGCTGGCCGCTCTGGTTCCAGCTGATCTGGGTCTCGAGCGCGGTGCAATGGCTCATCAGGTTGCCGGCCGCGAGAGAGGTGTCGATCAGCCGGACGGTGCCGACGTTCTTGAGCATGCACGCCGTGAACGTCTTGCCGGCGTCGGGGATCGCCGCGTAGGCGATCCCGCCGGCGACCGCAGCGACCACGACGAGCACGGACACGACGGTTCCGGGTCGGCCGAAGAGCCGCGCGAACGGGCGCCCGGTGTGTGAAGAGTGCGGACGAGCTCTCATCTCAATTCCTCCTTGCGCACTGTCGAGTGGGTCACCGATCGGGGCGTCGGAAGGGGCAGTTGGCGGCGGCGACGGGCAGGTCGGTCTTGCGGTCGGCCCCTTGCTCTCGGCGGCGGCAGCGTGTGGCCCGACGGCGGGCCACTCACGTGCGATCGGCCTCGGTCAGGGATGGACCGGCTGGAACGCCCGATCGAGATCCCACTCGGCCACGTCGTTGCCGAGCTTCTCGCCCTGCTCGACCGAGTTGCGGAAGTGGAATCCGATCCAGACGCGTGCGTCGACGATTTCGCGTTGGACGTCGTCGACGCTCGTGTACTGGCGGCTGGTGGCGAGGGAGGTGCCGCCGTTGGTGGCGCCCGGAATGGTGAGGTCGAGGTGATGGGTGTGGAGTGCGGCGGCGAGCGCGTCGGTGAACGCGGAGGTGAGGCAGCCGTGTGCCGACGGGTACTCGGGGTGAGTCGGGGTCGCGACGAGCGGCTGCCAGTTCGGGTCGGCGGTCGTGTCGTCGTTGCCGTCGAGGTCGGCGTGCTGGATCGCGGTGATCGGCCGCCAGGAGAGGTAGAGGTACTTGGAGTCGAAGCAGCCGATCCCGGCGTCGGCGGTGGTGAGCTCGCCCATCGCGATCAGGTGCGCTGCGTCGACGAGGTCGAGGCCGTTCTCGGTGACCGCGTTCTGCATCGCGCCGTTGTACTGATTGACCGCGTTCGCGTTCCAGAAGTAGGCGGTCGCGGTCTCGTCCGGGGTCCGGACGGTGCTGTCGATCGCGCCGTAGGCCTGAACCTCGTTCAGGTCGCGGGCGTACTGGCGGCTCGTGAGCGCCGGCGGCGGGTCGACCCGGAACTGCGAGGCCTGGTCGAGCAGGAACGGGCGCATCGTCGCCACCCAGGGCGTCTGCGCGGTCTGGGTCGGTGTCTGCAGCTGCCACTGTCCGGGCAGGATCGGCCCGATCGTGCCGTACACCGGCGTCGCCGCGTTGCGGCCGTCGCCGGTGCGAAGCGCGACGATGTCGTTCGCCGCCGCCTGCCCGACCGCGACGCCGTCGGCGACGTCGCCGGTGAGGGTCGCGATGTACGCGTCGTACTCGGCGTCGACCGTCGGTGCCTGGTCGGGGAGGTAGTCGTCGAGCGTCGTCTGGGCCGCCGCTGCGACCGCCGCCTGCACCGAGGCGCCCGGCACGACCGTGGCGGCGAAGTCGTGGTAGGGCGCGTACCGGCCCTCGAGCTTCGAGACCGCGTCGTAGACCGCGGCCTGCACGTAGGACATGTAGATCAGGCCCTCGACCTGGAACTTCGACGGCGACGAGGCGCGAACCGCGTTCACCGCGTTCGTGTTCCACGTCAGCACCGCGTCGGGCGGGATGGCCGGTACCGGAGGCGGTTTGTGCGCCATCGCCGACGTCGACGCCAGCGCCGCCGCCGCGACGAGGATGCCCGTGAGCACGAGCGACGTCTTCGTCCGAATGGTTCTGCTCTTCATCTCTCCTCCTTGTCTCTTTGGTTGTCGGATGACGAAGCAGCGCGGCCGGTGTGCCGGTCGAGCTCGGCGCGGAACGCGAGAAGGAGCGCGTCGTCGTGGCCGAGCGCCATCCCGTGAACCTCGACCGCGTGGCGGCGCACCTCCGCGACCAACCCCTCCTCGTCAGAGGCACGAGCCTCGAACCCGCATTCGCACCGAAGCACCCTGTCCACCTCGCGACGAGGCTAGAAAGGCGCCCCCAGAACGCGGCAGGCCGCCGTCAAGAAAACGGCAAGCAGGCTCGACCCGCAGGTCTCACGGGCTGTGCTCTTGCGCGTGGTCTCGGTGCTGCTCGGAAACGGGGACGGCTTTTCCAGGGAAAGACCGACCACGGCACCGGTGGCGTCCAGTCGTTCTCGGCAACTGCGGTCGACCTGAACGGGAACGCAAGCCCGACCCGTCGGTTTACCAGTGGCCTTCGCGTGTGAAGGCCGCGCAGGCGAGAGTCCGCGCCCGGCCCCCCGGTACAGGGTGGAGCCGGGCGCGGCCTGTTACCGGCTATGCCTTGATCGTGATCGGCTCGGCCTCCGTTTGCGCGAACCCGCCGCCGTTCGGGGCGTACACATCGACGTCGATGTGGTTCGCGCCCGAGAGCCCCTTCGGCATCTTGAAGTCCGCCTGGAACGTCTTCGACTTGGTCTCGTACGTCGCGCAGACCGTCGGTGAGGCCGCCCCGTCGAGGTGCACCTTGACGAAGCATCCGGCGGCCAGCATCTGCGCGGCGCTGTCGCTGATCTTCGTGCCGGCGTTGTTCGCGAGCGCGAACTTGACCGGGATCGTCGAGCCGGCCTTGTAGCTCGACTGCGGGATCGGGCTGTCGAACCCGAGGAACCGGTACTTGACCGTGTAGCTGACGGTCTTCGAGCTCGTGTTGCCGAGCCTGTCGGTTGCCGTGCATGTCACCGTCTTGACGCCCACGGTCGAGGTGTCGATCGGCCCGCAGCTCGACGAGGCGACACCGGAGGGATCGATCGCCCCGGCGCTCGCGATTGCCGTCCCGCCCAGGTTGACAGGGTCCGGGGTGACCGTCGGGATGAGCGTCGGCCCGGCCCGGTCGATCACCCACGTGTACGAGGCCGGGGTCGGGTCGGCGTTGCCGGCCGCGTCGATTGCCCGCACCCGGAAGGTGTGGCTGCCATCGCTCAGGCCGGTGTAGCCCTGCGGCGAAACGCAGGTCGCGAACGAGCCGCCGTCGAGCTTGCACTCGAAACCCGCCCCCTCCGTGCCGACGCCGTCGTTGGCCGTGAAACCGAACGACGCAGACGCCAAGCCGGACGGATTCGACGGATGCGTGTCGATCGTCGTCTCCGGCGGGGTCGTGTCGACCGTCCAGGTGAACGAGGCCGGGAACTGGTCGGCGTTGCCGGCCGGATCGATCGCGCGCACCTGGAAGGTGTGCGGGCCGTCGGCGAGCCCGCCGTAGAACGCCGAGTCGAGAGGACAGGCCGCGAACACGCCGTTGTCGAGCTTGCACTCGAACGACAGCAAGCCGGGGTCGTCGTCGAGACCGGTGTAGTGGAACGTCGCGAACGCTTCCGCTGCTCGGATCGGACGGGTTGTTGTCGATTATCGTGTCCGGCGGGACGGTGTCGATCGTCCACGTGTACGAGGCCGGCGACTGGTCGACGTTGCCGGCCGCGTCGATCGCGCGCACCTGGAAGGTGTGGCTGCCGTCGCTGAGGCTCGTGTAGTCCTGCGGCGAGGTGCAGGCCGCGAACGGGTCGGAGTCGAGCTTGCACTCGAAACTCGCGACGCCCGAACCGCCGCCGTCGTCGCCGGCGAAGCCGAACGACGGCGACGCCGAGTTGGACGGGTCGGGCGGACTCGAAACGATCGTCGTCTCGGGCGCCTGGGTGTCGGCCGGCGGCGGTTCGGTCACCGTGATCGTCACCAACGCCGCGCTGCCTATAGGCGACTGTGGAGGCGAAGTGGCGTCGAAGACCTCGACCAGGGCCGTGTAGGTGCCGGCCTGGGTGTAGGTGAAGTGCACCACCGGGCTCGACGACGTGACCGCGTTCGCGGAGAAGCTCGTGGGATGGTTGATGTCGAATGTGGGGTCGACCAGGTAGGTGGCGGCCCGGAAGTCAGAGATATGGGAGCCGGTGAGATCGAAGGTGACGGTGAGCGGGGCCGGCCCCGTCGTCGGATCCACCGACTGCTTCAGGATCGCGCCCACGCCGCCGCCGTTCTGGACGAAGTCGTCCCTCCCCAGATCGGTCCAATCGTTGAAGCTGCTCGGACAGTGGCCGTCGTTAGTCGATGCCGCGCCGATCAGCACGTCCTCTCCGCTCGGCAGTTTCGCGACGAGAGGCCCACCACTGTCGCCTGCACACGGCGTGGCCGGCGCTCCCGACTGCTCCCAGTCCGCCGACCCGGGTCAGTGGTGGTCACGGTTGCCGTCCCAGCGTGCAACAGGGTCGTGGCCCCGGACGAGGTCAACCCGAAACCAGCGAACCTCACCGAGACAGGCGAGGTGAGGTCGGACTCCTCGGCCGCGGTTGCGACCCGGATCGGCGACACCCCCGTGACCGGCTCCGCCAAATGCAGAATCGCGCTGTCGTGGCTCGGGAGCGTCCGTGAAGGCGGGGTTCTGCTCGATCGAGGAGATCGCGACCTGCGACGCGGTCGCGAGGTCGGCGGCTCCCGTAGAAGACGGTGTCGGGGAGAATGGGGTCGACGCAGTGGCCCGCAGTGATCACCGTTGAGGGATCGACCAGACTCCCCGTGCAAAAGACGTTGCCCGCAACCCCGACACCGACGGTAAACGACCACTCCTGCGCGAACGTGGCGGCGTCAACCTCGGTTCCGCCACCGACCCCGTACGCCGGCAAACTCGAGCCAAGCAGCACCACCGCGATGCAGACCCCCAAGAACCCAGCCTTGACCGTCCATCCACGCATAGGTGCCTCCTCGCTCGCCGCTTAGCGGTGAAAGACACCCGCTGGATCACGAACGAGTCTTCCCGAACCGCCCAACGAAGTCCATAGGCCGAACGGCCCAGAGCCGCAAACCGCGCCACCACCACGGTGCGGCGGTACGGACACACTCGTACGCTCGATCGGTCGCGCACAGGCGGTCACCCGACCGCCTACTCGGTCACACACTCGGCAGTGAGCAGTGCTACGGCGACGCGGGCGCGCGGCTCACGAGCTTCTCGACGAGCATCGGGAGGCGCACCAGCGGCGCCTGCAGCGTCGTTGCGATCTCGGCGAACTCGCGGCTGGCCAGCAGGCGACGATCGTGGTCACCGCCGTCCCGACGGCGACCGGCCCGGTGACCGCCACGGCGTCGATCGCGATCAGCACGAGATCCTCGGGCGTCACCTGTTTGCCTCCTTGGGCGATGGCTCGCCTAGGCGGAGCGGCCGCCCCGGGCTCACCGCGAGCCCGCGCTCGAGCCACCCGCCTGGGCGCCGAAGACGACCCGCGCCGGGCGGCGGCAGCGGGTCCGTGGGCGCGGGGAGCACCGCCCTACACGTTGCCCCCCGTCACGACGTCGCCCGCGATCTTGTTCGGGACGAGGTCGCCGAAGACGAACCCTCCGACGTTCCCGGTCAGCGTGACATCGCCGGCGACCGTGTTCGCGGAGAAATCGGTGCCCGCGGTGTCACCAGAGATCTGGACGTCGCCGCTGATCCGGTTGCCGGGGCAGTCTCCCGTGGCCGGCTCGCCGACGAGCACCGGCGCCGTCGCGCCGCTGATCGATAGGCCGCCGGAGATGCGCGTGTCGCAGATCGAGATCGCGGCCGGGTTCGTCGCGGTGAGGCCGCCCGAGATGGTCGCGCCGTTCGAGAAGAAGTGCGCGCCTGGCTGGACCGTGACCGGGCCGGACTGATGCGCATCCTTTGCGAGGCACTCGGAGTCGCCCGAGGCGACGACGAGCGGGCCCGCGTGATGGCCGGTGATGCACGGCGACTTCGCGAGCACGCCGGTATCGGTCGTCACGCCCGCGACGCGCGCGCGTGTATACGTGCCGCGGTCGCTGGCCAGACCGCCGGTGCCGTTCCCGACCGTCCTGTGCGTGACGCTGCCCGTCGCGCCGAGCACGTGACCGTGGATCGCCCCGAACGAGCCGGCAATGTCGGTGCACGCCGTGCAACTGTCAACGCCGGTCGTATCGGTGATGCCGGTCGACGCGTGCGTGATCCGGAACATCACCGCGTGCCCGGGCCCGACGATGGCGTTGACGATGCTCGCCCAGGCGAAGTCAACCTCGGTCTTCGTCACGGTGTCGCCGTTCGCGTCGGTAAACGTCGAACTATGAGTCGTCCCCGGGACGACCGTGTCGGTCGAGATCGACGTCGTCGGCGGCTCGGCAGCCGCGACGGCCACCCAGCAGACGAGTCCGACCACCGCGAATGCGGCGACCAGCGGTGCGCGCTTCCTCATGCGTGTCCTCCTCCGTTCACGGGAGTCGGCGATGTGCTCGAGGGCCCGTCGAGCTCGCCTTCAGCGGCGCAATTATCGTGCGGGCCGTCCCCGAGAGTCAACGGAAGGAACCGGTCGCGGGTCTTCGTCGCGGGCGAAACGGGGTTCGCCCGCTCTCACATCTTGGCCGAGCTCGTCCGCCGCGGACACCAGGTGTGGCTGCTCGTCCGCGACCCGGTCGCACCGCGCCCTGCCTGTGCCCGCGCCGTTCGGGGTCGGCGACGTCGAAACCGCGTGTAGCGGCGGGTTTCTTCTAGGGCGGGCAGCGATCGAACACCTGCTGCGCTGAAGGAATCTACGTCCGTCGCCCGAGCGAGCGATGTCGGGTCTCGGGCGCCCACCCCCGCGAAACCGGCGATTTCTTCGTGACCGCTCTCGCATGGCCTCTCTTGCACTGGCCAAGCGGCGATTTGCCTGAACCGACGAATCGGTGGCGTCCCAGGCGCCACCCCCAAGGGGCAATTCTCACGTTGCGTTGATGTTCGGGTGCTCCACTGGTTGCTCGACATACGGCAACGGTCAGGGAGACACCATGAACAGAGCCATCCTTGCGATCCTCGCGGTGTGCGCGCTCGTCGTGCCCGGCGCAGCTCTGGGCGCCTCGGCGACGCTCGCGAAGGCGACGGTCGTGAAGGTCGGCGAGCGGCAGTCGTTCACGCGCTCCGAGCTCAGGCCCGGGGCGACCGTCAGGTGCAGCTACCGAGGCCACTCGCTCGCTCTGATCGCACCGGTCGGGAACCGGGAAGGCAACGCTGCGGCATGGCCCGCGGGGCAGACGCGGGGTTTCTACCTCAACGTGATCGGGAAGCCGGGCGGCTCCTACGCGGTCACCTGCGCGCTCGGCTCGTCAGCGCTCGTGCTGTAGTCCCCTGACAGCGGCGACGGCTTGCCGGCCGGAGTCGCGTCCTCGCGTAACCGGATCTCCCGCTGAGCCCGCGCCGGGCTCGGCGCTCACGGCGTTGGTCAACCCGATCGACGCGCGGCTGGTTCTACCTCGAGCGACCAGCCGTCAACGGCACAAGAGTCTCCCATCCTGCTGCCGCCCATGGCATCACCGTCGCCCATGGGTTGGGTGTCGTTCAGCTCTGGACGCTGAGGGCCGAACGCGCGATGAAAGGGCGTCGCAGGTGTGTGTCCAACATCGGGAGACGAATGAGGATGTCACTCCGCGTTAGAATGCCCTGCAAATCGCGACCAAGCCGACGCGCGGATTCGAACCGCGGACCCCTTCATTACGAGGGACGCCGCGGTTCGAGTCCTACGCTCAGATTCGGCTCAAGTAAGCCGGTTTGGAGTGTCGCGCGTGACCGTCTGCGACCGTGCGTCGTGAGGTGGTGCGACCCTGGTGCGACCTCGGGCAAGTAACGAAGACGGATCTTCGGGCAGGGTCAGGCGCCTGCGATCCGGGTGACGGCGGTCGTGAAGAGCTTCGACGTGTCCGTGGAGCTGGTCGCAACAAGGACGGTGAGGCCTTCGTCGACCTCTTGCCGGGGTGCGGCGGCGCATGAGGCCTCGGCGGTTGCGAGTCCGAAAGCGGTGTCGCAGGTCGGTGTGTAGTCGAGGGTCGCGCCGGCTGTCGGCTTCTTGGTCCCGCCGAGTGTCGCTGCGTCGAGCTGGTCGGCGCCGGGTCGGGCGCGTTTGCTGAGGCAGGGCCGGTCGGCGTGCCGCAGAGCGTCCAGTGTTTGCCGCCGTCGGCCGGCACAGCGTCGCTGCCGACGGCGTCGATGTGCGCGGGGAGAGCCCCGTTGGTGATCGTGACGATGCCGACCGGCCCCCGGCAGTCGTCGGTCGGCGCGAAGGCGATCGAGACTGTCCCTTGGCCTATGGAGGCGGCGCAACCGCTTCCCGTGTTCGCAGGCCTGACGCTGATCGTCAGCGAACGGACCGGCACGGAGGCTTGCAGCCCGACGTGGAGCGTGGCGGTTCCGGAGCCGCCGGCTGGCTGGAGAACGAGAGCGGCGGCCCCGCCACGGCGAGCTTCGCCCGACTCATGCGTCACGGCACTCGATGCTGACGCGGAGGCCCGCTCGCCTCGTGAGAAGCAGCAGCGCCATCCCGGCGGCAACGCCGGGCACCGGATACCACGGCGACGACCACGGGAAGCCCCGCGGCCCGGCGACGCGCGAAGTCCGGGCCGCGGAGCCGGATCGAGGCCTGGGGCGGCGCGCTTCTCAGGAGCCAGAACTCATGCTGCGTAGTACCCCTTGCCCGACCTGAAGTGAAGGGTTTGCCCGGCCCCTAGCTTCACCTGGGTCTTGCGGGTGTAGTACCTGATGGCTGCCGGCTGCGGTTTGCTCGGGGCCGCCGCAGAAGGGTTAGTCCCGTAGACGAAGTTCGCGCTCGAGGTCACCGTGCCCCCGGGCGTCGCGATGGTGATCGGAGCCGGAGTGGGAACGACGTCCGCTGTCATGGCTGGGACAGTTGCGGTGATCGAGGTACCCGCCGGATTGACCACGGCAGCGGTCGCCGGTTGGTTGAAAAACTGAACCTGGGCGCCACTCAATCCGGTACCTGTGATGACCACTTTGGCTCCCGCCGTGCCACTTTTCGGGGTGAAATCGCTGATCGTCGGCGAGATCGCCGTGCGCTGCGTTGCCGCAGTTCCCCCAGCGACGAGCAAGAGCGCGAGCATCAACGTGCCCAGCGTCGCTCTGTAGCTTGTCTTCAGGCGCATTCTCTTCACGTCCTTTCTCAGAACCGAGCGAGGGATCCGCTCTCAGGAGTTCCGTAAGTACCCGTCCGACCTGCCCGAAAACGAGGTGCCGGGCGCTCGTCTCCGAGCGCTACGGGCTGTCCGACAGAAAAGCCTCAGCATGCACCTCTGGCCGATCCGCAGCGGCGGCTTAGGTGGTCGCGTTGACGGCCGCGCGGATAATCCGTGAGGTGAGACTCAAGAGGGCTTACACAGGCGCAGCTCGCGGAACACCTGGGCTCCGCACGTTGGTAACGCCGGAGCTCGCCGCAGGCGAACAAACAATCGCGATCACGCCCGCAGGAGAGCTCGCCGTCGTGCCTGTGCCTCGTGGGGCACACGCGGATCCACGGACTGCGCGAGCGCTGAGGCCAGCCTCCGTTGCGACCATGTTCTGGCGCAACCGCTCAGCTCAATAGCGGGCGAATGTCATGAAAATCGAAGGGGTCTCCGCGGCAGGCAAGGATTTGCCCGTCGTTCGGAATCGACCTGAGGAGGTCCTGCCATGTTGTACGTCGGTCTTGATCTGAGCCGCAAACGTCTCGACTTCCACGGCGCCGGCGCCGATGGCGAGCCGGTGGCTGTGGGTGCGGCGCCGCCCGACGCGGACGGTCTGCGTCACCTCGTCAGGAGACTGGGCGGTGCGGCGGAGGTGGTCGCGGTGATCGAGACGATGAACGGCGCCCTCTTCGTGCACGACCAGCTTGAGCTGCAGGGCTGGGACGTCCGCGTCGCCGACGCGCGCACGGCGAGGGCGCTGGCGCCGCTGGCGTGTAAGACCGATCGACGCTGGATGCTGGCTGAACTCGCGCGGCGTGATCTCGTCCCCGAGGTGTGGCTGCCCGATCCGCGTGTTCGTGCGGAGCGAGAGCGAGCCCGTTTTCGGCTACATCTCGTGCGCCACCGAAGCGCTCAAGAACCGGATCCACGCCACGCTGATCGCGTTCGGTTACCCCTGCCCGGTCAGCGACATGTTCGGCGTCGGCGGCAGGCAGCGTAGGGCTGCCTGAAGCGTGGCGGGAGACGCTTGGAGACACGCCTGTACTTCGTCGACGAGCTCGACCAGGAGATCCACGAGTGCGAGCGCGAGCTCAAGCGCCTCGGCGGAGACCGCCAGTCTGTGCCCCTGCTGGTCTCGATCCCAGGGATCGCCTCGACGCTCGCGTACACGATCGCGGCGCGTCTACGAGTCGGGCGAGTCCGACGGGCGAGAGCCGCTCCGCAAAGAGGGCGCTGATCTTGGCCGCCCAGCACGCTGCTCGCTGACCCGCAGCACCCCCGGTACGAGCAAAACGCGCGGCCGGATCGGCCGCAACCCCGGCGGCGCGGTCGCCATGATCGTGATCGCCAGAAAGCTCGCCGAGGCGATCTGGCACATGCTCACCCACAACCAGCTCTTCAACCCTTGCTCCGGCAATGCGCCTTGTGTCTCTGACCGCCTGACGGTCGCCAACCGCCTGACGGTCGCCTGTGCGAAATGCGCCACCGGAGCAAGCTCCACCTGACCTTCTCACCCCCGGAGGATGCGACAGAGAACCAGCTCGCAACCCCCAACAAGCCGGCCGGGGACCCGCCCGCCGCAACTCAAGCCCTTCCTATTCGCGCTGACGGACCGTCATCGCGTCATCGGCCGACGGATCTATCATCGTTTCCTCTTGCGACCGATCTGGTCTGGCTTCGGACTCTGTCCGGCGCTGCTCCTCTTCGGTTGCGGCTCCTCGTCTAAGCCGTACCCGTCGCTTCGTTCGGGTGCTACAAGCGAGCGCGGGTGGATCCCGATTTCGGGAGGCACTTTCGCCCCCGGCGGGACCGCTGCGGAGGTCAGCGCACAGGTGACGAACCCCGGCTCGCTGCGCCTGGAGGTGGAGGCGAGCCCGGATGTCGTAACGACTACGAGCTATGTCGTCGACTGCGATGCTGCGAAGACCGTCGGCCGGGGTCTGCGTGGCAGGACGCCGGTCAGCCGGCCGATCTCGAAGCCGGGCGGGCCCAGCGGGAGCGGGTCAGCCGGCCTCCAGTGCTTCATCACCGCTCGCGCCACGAAGCCCGCGTCGGTCAGCATGACGATCAAGCTTCTCGAGAGGGCGCCGACGACGCGCTGAGGGCCTACGTGCGAGAGCCTCCCCGACCCGTCGCTTCCCAACGCCGGTTCGGGGAGGCCCGCGCGATTCTGCCGAACGAACTAGCTAGAGCGCGAGGTCTAGATGCACCCGTCGAAGTCGCTCGGCGCGCCAGTGTCGTCCTCGTCGTGGTCGCCGCCACCGGCCGCTGCCGACTGGATCGTGGTTCCAGCAGGGCACTCGGCCGCGGTACCGCCGCCGCCGCCCGTGGAGGTGGTGGTCGTCGTGGCGGTCGTGGTCGTGGTCGTGGTCGTGCCAGAGCCGGTCGTGCCCGAGCCCGACGACGTGCTCGCGGATGTCGACGGCGCAGCCACCTTGACTCCGACGCCGATCAGCCCTTTCATGCCCGACGCGGCGTGCCCGGAGACCGTGCAGAGATAGAGGTACTTACCGGTCTTCGTCATCACCACGGTGAGCGTTGCGGACTGGCCGTGCTTCAAGAGCTTCGTGACCTTGCCGGTGCAGCTGATGGCCGCCGAGCTGGCGGCGGGCGTCGTACAGATCTTGAAGTCGTGGACGCGAAGCCCGCATTCGTGACCTTGAAAATGATGGTGCCCTTCGGCAGGTTCGAGAACTTCGAGAGCTCGAACGCAAGCTCGCTCGGCTTCCCGGCCGTGACGTTCACGATCGTCACCTTGGCAGCCTTGTGCGCCTTCACCGCTCCTGAGGCGGGACCGATCGCTGCAGTGAGAAGCCCGTACCGTCAACCGAGGCAAAACACCCCGAAAACGGCACTAATAGAGCCTTTGCGTTGCATTGGCGATGAAACTCCTCTCGTGGAAGAACTAAGCGCAGTCCACCTGCGCCCGGGCGCCGGGGACCCCCAAAACACTTGCAGTCTAGCGTGGCTCGGCATGTCCCCGGGTGCTCCGGATGGGTCATCCGATCGCGTAACCCCTCGCCTCGATGTCGTCGCGCGCCTTGGCGATCGTCCGCAGCGAACGGAATTGCGTGTAGACCCCGAAAGGCTTCGAGGTCCCGTGCTCGAGGACAGAGATCAGCCGGTCGAGCTCACCGCTGAAGCTCGTGAGACCTCTAAGGAGGCGTCGGTGTGCATCGCGCACTGCAGGCGGCGCTGTGATCGCAGCCAACCGCGCGGTCACGGAGGAGACGACCGCACGAGTGCGCTCCAGCTTCGCCACGGTCGCCTTGCTGACGTCGGTACCGGGCTGGGCTTCGACCAGAGGAAACAGATGGTTGATCGACGTCCCGAGTTGCTGGCCGAGCTGCCGCATGGCAGCCTCGTACGACCTCTTCCCGAGAGCAACCGTGGGGGACACGGGTGCAGCGGCAGTCGTTGTCGTCGACGCGACGCCGGTCGCGGCCCGGTTCCCGTTGCTGCCACACCCCGAGAAGGCGCCGACGACGACCATCAGAACCGCTGCCGTCGCTAGAGCGCGCGCGCGCGCTCAACGGGCGTCAGGTCGCGCCAGGCCGCGGCGCGCTCGCCTCCACGCACGGCTAGTAGATCGAAAGTTGAATCGGCTCGCCCTTTGGCTTCTTGTCGAGGAGCTTCTCGATCAGGAACGAACCACGGAAGTAGAAGTTGCCGTAGAGCGAGACGTGCTGTCCGGGCCGGATGACGTTCGGAGCCTTGTAGATGGACTTGACCGGGCTCAACGGGCTGCTCTGGCTCGAGTTCGTCACGCGGATTGCCGGCAGATACGTCTTGGTCCCCTTGTTGGTGGAACACGAACTGGACGAGCGTTCCGCGTGGAAACCTCGCGGTGCGTCCGCCGTTCTGGATGTAGCCCGAGAGGAGCGCCCCCGTGGCGGTCTTGTGCGGGATGAGCCGGATCCCGGATCGGTGACCACGACCTGGAGAACGAAACGGAAACCGGGGGTGGTGGTGGCCCGTGCGGCCGTCGAGGCATAGCCAGCGACCGCAGTCACGAGGGCGACCGCGATGACGGCGATGCGGATGCGAGAACCTTGGTGTGTGCTCATCGTGCGAGATAGCACGTCGTTCCTCCTGGCTCGAGCGCGTCTGTGTGGCGAGGGGCACGGGGGATGGTAGCCGCTCGAATGAAGAGGGGCCGCGCGGATGGCGGCCCCTCTTCATCACGATTCCCAGCCCGCGGGCGCTACGGCAGCGCGTAGGCGCTGACGTCCGGGCCGAGCGTCCCGAAGTGCGTGAACGAAACGATGTACTGCTTGCCCCCGACCGAGTAGGTGGTGATCCTCGGGATGACCGGGGCCGCGGTGCCGTTGACCAGCACCGGAATCGTGAACTCCAAGTTGCCGTTGGCCATGGAGTAGCCCTGGATCGCCCCGACCCCGGTCGGATACTGCGGCGTCGAGACGGTGCGCCCGATCAGGGCGAGCCCGCCCGCGGTCGTCGTCACCTGGCTCGAGCAGAGCGCCGAGTTGCCGTTGGCGACCCCAGTGCCCGGCCCCGTGGGACCAGACGCATCGTCGTCGTGCTTCCACACGATCTTGTTCGTCGCCGGGTTGAACGCGACCAGCCGGCTGGTCGCCTGCGCGCTCGGCGGGAAGATGTAACGAGCTGGGTCACGTTGCCCCTGACCACCGGGTGCTGGTCGGCCGCCGGCGGCGACTTGTACGCCACGTCTTGCACGTTCGCGCACACGACCTCGGTGCCCGTCTTGGGATCCCAGGACGCCTCCGGCCACTCGACCCCGCCCAGGATCGACGGCGAGAACACGACGTACTGCTGGTCGGTGTAGTTCGCGAACGGCGTCGTCGAGACGATGTACGGCTTCCCGTCAGGCGCGAGGAGCCCGTTGTAGGTCTGCGGATCCGGCGGCACGTGCGGGACCAGCTCGTCACCCGGTCGGGATCGGCTGCGTCGGGTAGGTGTGGTTCAGCGGGTCCTGCGGCACCGGCGTCTCCACCACCCCCACGACCGGCTTGCCCGTGTCCGCGTTGAGCACGTAGTTGTAGGCGTCCTTGTTGATGTGGTCGACGACGTCGATCGACTTACCGTTCTGCTTCACCGTCTCGACGATCGGCGTCTGCATCGAGTCGTAGTCCCAGATGTCGTGGTGCACCTCCTGGAACCACCAGACGAACTTGCCCGTCATCACGTTCAGGGCGTACACCCCGTCCGTGCCGTACTCCGCCCCCGGCCCGTTCAGCAGCCCGTTGAACGGCAGCGCCTGCCCCGTCCCGTAGTAGACGAGATTGTTCTTCGGATCGATCGAGGGCGGATCCCAGATCGCACCGCCGCCGAAATACCAGCGCTGCGCCGGCCACGTCTTCCACCCGTACGACTTCGGCGTCGACGGGATGGACGAGTAGTGCCACACCACCTTGCCCGTCTTCGCGTTCAGGGCGACCATGATGCAGACCGCGCCCGAGTCGCCGCCCGACGTCCCGAGCACGACGAGGCCCTTGTAGTACTTCGGGCTCACGTCGATGCTCGTCACCCCCGGCCGGATCCACAAGCTGCGTCGCCCACACCTGCGCCCCCGTCTGCGCGTTCAGCGCATACACCGTGCCCTTATTGCCGGTGAAGATCATCCCGTCGCCCATCCCCAGCGACCGCCCGCTGCCGTTGCCCGGAACGTTGAGGCCGACCCGGGTCGAACTGCCACAGATCCTTCCCGGACGCCGCATCCATCGCCGAGACCCGCATCCACCCATCCTGCACGTACATGACCCCGTTGTAGACGATCGGAGCCTCGTTCCCCGCCCCCAGAGCTTCTCGGACGACGTGGGCTCCGCGATATTGTATGCCACGCCATCTTCATCCGCCACCGTTCGACCCGTTGACCTGCGTCAACGTGTGTACCGCCACGACTGGATGTTGCCGTTCTCACGATCCAGTTCGCGCCGCCCGGCGCGGACCCCTGAGCCGACTGAACGCCGGAATCGTCACGGCGGCCTTCGAGCCGCTGCCGGAGGCGGCCACCGCCGTCAACAGCACCACCGAGAGTGCACTTGCCAACGCTATGAACCACACGAATCGTTGCACCGTAGCCTCCCTTGAGACTCGAGCCCGGGGGCCCCCGACGGCTCGATCGAAGGGTTCGAGGATATCTCGCTGGCAAAGGCAGAGCAAGGACGGTCCGGGCCTGTCGGCCGCGTCGGAACCGGTGTATCTTCTTAAGTCATCCATGACAGGCCTCGGGAGGGCTCTGCAGGCCGCGTCGAGAGACAACGTCACCGCACAGGAAGGGACAGGATGATCAAGCACGTCTTCACCCACCTGAGACAGAACGTCATCGCGTACTTCGCGCTGTTCGTGGCACTCGGCGGCACCTCGTACGCCTCGGTGAAAGTCCCCCAGCAAATCGCGGCGGCGCATTCCGCCAAGACGGCCAAGGCGGGGGTCACCTGTGGCGGGCGGTGCCCGGCGACCCGCGTGTACTGGGGCTATGTCGGCGCGACGAGCATTCCCGGCTACGGACCGACCGGCGATCTCGGGTTCTTCGGGGCTCCGGCCGTCTATGACACGGCGATCGGCGGCGTTCCGGCCACGGTCCAGCACCTCGGGACCGGAGATTGGCTTGTCTCCTTCACGGGGCAAGACCTCCGGAACTGCGGCCGGTTCGCGAACCTGACCCATGACCGTGGGTCGGCGAGCGTCAGCGGATTCGACAGCACCAACCAGTGGAACACGTACGAGGGCGGCATTCACGTCATGACGACTGATGCGTCCGGAAAGCCCGCGGACCTCGATTTCAACGTCCTCGCGGTGTGCGGGCTCTCCCAGGGCCACCAGATCGGCGCTGCCGCGCCGGCGACAGGGGGAGTGCTCGCAGGCAAATGACCCAGCCCGCACGGGCGTAGCGATGGGGTTCTTCGCCACGGCAGCCCTTCCTCGTGGGAGGGCTGCCGTGATCTACGTCACGGTGTGCGCCGACGCGACGAGGACGGCCAGTGCCTTGTCCGGTAGGCGGCCGTGAGCCGAGATCCGGGCTATGCGACCGCGCGGCGTCCGGATGCACCGCCAGACACTGCTTCCGTCCGAGAAGACCCTTGTTCCGTACACGCGAAGGGTTCGCGAGGCCTTCGACGCACACGCCCTCAGCGGTCTGGCGAAGTACGTGTCGTCGAAGCTGATCTCGTAGGTTCTCGCCTTCGTGGCGTCGTCTCGCAGACGGCGGTCTGTGAGCGAGACGTCGAGACCCGTCGGGCTCCCAGTGACCGAGAAGCTCTCAAAGGCGAAGTGCGCCGGCAGTCGCGTCGGCACGATCGCCAGGTCGCGGGCGCCGATCTGACTCAGCAGCGACTTCATCTGCAGTTGCTCGCTACGAGGGACAGCCGGCGCCGCTGCGAGCGCCGAGGCTCCGGCGCACAGGGACGCGAGGACGAACGAAACCACGACGATCCGATGCCCCGGCCCCACTCTGGGATTGTAAGCAGCCGCTCGACACGGGCCGAGCGATGGGTTGCCACGCCTCGCCGGGTTCGATACCCTGCCGCGCCAGTGCTTCGGGCGTGGCTCCTTCCTCTTGTCGTCACCGGGACAATGGCATTTGTCGCGACCGCGGGTGCGTCGTCGACGCCTGCGCCGCGTGTGGATCTGCCGTACACGCTCACCGTCCGCGTCGTCAACGACCAGGCGGGCAAATACCAGGTCGAGGTCGACAACACGAACCCAGTCCGCTTCATCAGCGCCTTCAACTGGTCTCCGCCGTCGGGGATGAGCGTCACCTCGGTCGACCACTCGATCGGTGGCCGCTGCCGCATCGGGGACGACGGTGGGATCAACTGCACCGGCCTCGCGGCACCTCCGACCACCGCGCAGGGCGTCGGTGCTGCGCTGATCGTCGACTTCACCGCCACGGGGAGGCAGCCCACCTACGCCAACGGGATGTGGATCCACTACGGAGTCGTCGGCGCGGTGCAGGTGCAGATGTCGAAGTTCAGCGACATCCCGCTCTGCAAGAAGGGCCAGAAGAGCTCGGCGGCCCACCCGTGCGGCAGCCTGTAGAGCGGCGCCGAATACCGCCCGCCGCTCGCACGCGAGACGCGGTGCGCGGGTATGGTTGACACCGAGATGGGCACGGCTGCGGAGCGCGCGGCGGAGGACGTGAAGCTCGCAGCCGCGATGGAGGCGTCTGCGCGGCTTGCCGCGAACGTCGAGCGCGTCGTCCATGGCAAGCCGGACGAGATCCGCCTCGTCCTTGCGGCACTGATTTCGGGTGGTCACGTGCTGCTCGAGGACCTGCCCGGAACCGCAAAGACTGTGCTGGCGCGCTCGCTCGCCGTCAGCATCTCGGGCGCGAGTACTCGCGCATCCAGTGCACACCGGACCTGCAGCCGACCGACGTCACGGGCCTCTCGATCTTCGATCAGCGCACGCGCGAGTTCGAGTTCCGCCCGGGGCCGGTCTTCGCGCACGTGCTCCTCGTGGACGAGGTGAACCGGGCGATGCCCAAGACCCAGTCGGCCCTGCTCGAGGCGATGGCCGAGAAGCAGGTGACGATCGAGGGCGTCACGCGCCGCCTCGAGGAGCCGTTCCTCGTCCTCGCGACGCAGAACCCGATCGAGCAGGAGGGCACGTTCCCGCTACCGGAAGCGCAGCTCGACCGATTCGCGATCAAGACGACGCTCGGCTACCCGCCCCTCGAGGTCGAGGCGCAGATCGTCGAGGAGCAGCGCGACGCGCACCCGCTCGACTCGCTCGGTCCGGTGCTCACCACCTCCGAGCTCCTCCAGGTGCGCTCGGCGGCGAAGCTCGTCTACGTGGACCGGCTGATCCTCCGCTGGCTCGTCGAACTCGTTCGCGCGACTCGGCGAGCTCGAGGAGGTAAGCGTCGGAGCCTCCGTGCGTGCGACTCTTGCCCTCGAACGGGTCGCCCGGGCGTTGGCGCTCGTCCACGGACGGTCGTACGTCGAACCGGGCGACGTGGAGGCGCTCTTCCTCCCGGTCGTCGCGCACAGGCTGGTGTTCGAGCCGTTCGCCCTGGCGGTCGAGGAGATGTCGTCCGATCGGTCGCTGCTCGAGCGCGTGAAGGCCGAGTGCCTGCGGATCGCGCCCATGCCGGAGCCGGCGTGGGAGGACGACCGCGACCGGCGGCCCGCAACGTCCTCGGCGAACTGACGGGAGATCGGATGGCCTCGCCGCCGCGCCGGGCCTTCCCGCTCGTCCCGCGCCACCGGCTGACGGGTGGGACGTTCGGCGGATATCAGAGCTTACGCCGGGGTCGCGGAGCCGACATCGCCGGATCGCGCAGCTACGTGCCGGGCGATCAGCTCGCCTGGATCGACTGGAAGACTTCCGCGCGTCTCGCGGCGGCGCGGGACGACGACGCGTTCATCGTCCGCGAGCACTACGCGGACGAAGCGCCGCGCGTCGTCATCGTCGCCGATCACCACCCGGCGATGGCACTGTACGCACCGCAGCTCCCGTGGCTTGCGAAGGCCGAGGCCCTTCGACACGCGATCCTCGCCGTCGTCGCCGCCGCGCACGCGGCGCGCGCGTACATCGGGTTCGTCGACTTCTCCGGAGCGTCGGAGAGAGGCGGCGCCGCCCACTGGTCGCCGCCGCGCCGGCTGAGCATTCGTACGATCAAGCACAGGCTCGAGGCCCCGTTCGACGCTCCGGCGAGCGTGCTCGAGCAGGCGGTCGCAGAGCTCCTCGCGCGGCGGCACGACGTTCAAGCGGGGTGCTTCGTATTCCTCGTCTCGGACTTCCTTCGGCCGCCGCCGCTCCGGACGTGGCTCCGAGCCCGGGCCCGACGGTGGGATGTAGTGCCCGTGATCATTCAGGATCCGGTGTGGGAGCAGAGTTTCCCGCCGGTCGGCGGCACACTGCTTCCGATCGCGGATCCTGCCACCGGCCGCGTGGCGGCAATCCGCCTGACGGCTGCCGACGCGCTGAGCGTCCGCGACGAGCACACCGCACGGCTGCGATCGCTCGTACGTCTCTTCCACAGTCTCGACTTCGATCCGATCGTGCTTGGAACGAGCGAGGCGCATGGGATCGATCTCGCGTTCATGAACTGGGCGAACAGGCGACGCTTCATTCGGAGGCGCGCAGCGTGAGGGCGGCCGTGTTCGCCGCTGCGATCCTCGCGGCACTCGCCGCCGTGGCCGCACCCGCGTTAGCGGCCGAGCCGCTCACGGCCAACACGTCCGTCTCCACGAAGTTCCTCTACTTCGGGGACACGGTCACCGCTCGGGTCGTGGTGCTCGTCGATCGACGCGCGGCCGACCCGGCGAGCGTCCGGCTATCGGGCGACTTCGGCCAGTGGGACCAGGTCGCGCCGACAAGGACGACCTCGATCTCGGCAGGGCCGTACACGCGACGGTCTTGGTCGTTCGACCTCGTGTGCGTGCAGCCCGCGTGTCTTCCTCAGGGGAGGCCACTTGTGGCACGGCTGCCGGCGGTGACCGTTTCCGCGAGGCGTGCGGACGGCTCGGCGGTGACGGTGCAGCGAGGCTGGCCCGCCCTCTCGATCGCCGGGCGCGACGGACCCGCAGCGCTGGGTCGACGCCCGCATTCCGCGCCGAACGCAGCGTCCCGGAGGCGACATTCCGAGTCGACCCGGGCGCAGTGACGGACGGGCTCTACGCCGGCGCCATCGCGCTCACCGCGCTCGTGCTCGGTCTCGTCGGCTTCGAACTGTCGCGGCGAAGGAGTCGACGGCCGGGAACGCAGCTGTCGCCGATCGCACATGCGCTTGCTCGTGTCCGCCAGGCGAGGACGAGACCCGTCGACGACCGGCGACGCGCCGTCGGGTTGCTCGCCCGGTCGCTCCCCGCCGGCCGCGACAGCGCCGTCTGCGCGGAAGCCTCACGCATCGCCTGGTCGAGGAGCGAGCCGGTGCCAGACCGTCTCGACGAGATCGTCCGGATGGTCGAGTCGAACGAGGCGGAATCGTGACCGAGGGCTCGCTGCCGCTTGCGGACGCGCCGTCGCTCTCGGCGCACCTCCGGCGGACGGCCCTCCTCCGCGTTGCCGCCGCCGCCGCGCTCGTCATCGCGGCCGTCGTCGTCGTCTTGCTCGCTCGCGGCCCGCATCCGACGGCAGGGCCATTCGTTCCCGCACACTCGAACACGATCGTCGTGCTCGACGTCTCTCAGAGCGTCGAGCTGAACAAGTTGCGACTCGCGTACAGCACACTGTCGTTCCTCGGTCACTCGAACGCGCACGTGGGGCTCGTGATCGTCTCGAGCTACGCCTATGAAGCGCTTCCGCCGGGATCTCCCGCGAACGCACTCCTGCCGATCGCCAAGTTGTTCCACGCCAGTGGCGTCGCGCTCGGGCCGCTCGGCCGTCGAACGCCCTCGCTGCCGCCGAACCCCTGGGTCTCGGGCTTCAGTGCGGGAACGGAGCTCGCGAGCGGTCTCTCGCTCGCCCGCGCGATCGTGACCGAACACCATCTCGAGCAGCCGAGCGTCGTGCTCATCAGCGATCTCCTCGACGACGCCAACGATCTCGCGCGCGTGAAGAACGAAGGCCAGGCGTACCGGCGGCTCCATCTTCCACTTCGAGTCGTCGGGCTCGCGCCCACGGTCGGCGACCTCCAGTTCTTCCTCGACTCCGCCGGCAGGCAGGGATCGCTCCTGCAGCCGACGGCACCTCGTGAAGCGACGGCCGAGCTGAGGACCGCTTTTCCGGCGTGGCTCGCCGCCGCCGCCTGCGTTCTCGCGGCGCTGCTCGCGGTCGACGTCGCCCTGTTCGCACCGTTCCGGTGGGGACGCGCGCTGCACGCCGGTGAGCGCGCCCCGTGAGCGCCGAAAGGGTGCCGCGTGGGCTCGAACGAGGCCGGGTCGTGCGATTCGCAGTCGTCGGGCTCGCGGCCGCGGGGGCCGTGCTAGCCGTCCTTCTGGCGCACGACGTCGGCTCGTGGCAAAGCACGCTCCGAGGCGACGCGATCCGCTACTCGGTGTCGCCGACGGCCCAGCTCGTGTGGACGGCGCCGACCGACCTGCCCCCGTCGACCTCTGCTCGCTTTCTGGGCGTTGCACGCGATCGTCAATGGCTTTCGGCCCTACGGTTCTTCGCGCTGGCAGAGGCCCTTGACACGAGCAACGGCGCCACTCCGGCAGACGAGGCCCTGCTACAGAAGACCGAAGCGAGCCTCGCACAGGCCGCGCAGGACCCGAATCCCGCGCTCTCCTCTCAGGCTTACGAGCTCCTCGGCATCGTCCTCTTCAAGGATGTCAGAGGCGGATTCACCGAAGACGTGGCGACGTACTCGTCGTCGATCACCGCCATGCAGAATGCTGTCCGGGCCGATCCCGCGAACAAGCAGGCAGAGGCCGACCTCGAGCTCCTGTTGCGCCAGTTCGCGGCGGATCGGCGAAGCTCGGAGCAGCAGCAGGCGAACAACCAGGGCTCGCGTCCGAAGGGGAAGACGGTCGGGCGCGGCAGGGGAATCCCGCCGCTGAAGACGCCGTCCGGTGACTACTGATCGTGCTGGCGCAGCTCGTCTTCCTGTCCCCGGCCGGTGCACTGCTCGCGCTCGCGGTCGTACTGCCCCTCGCGGGCGCGACGCTCGCCGCGGCACGCCAGGCACGGATTCGCGCCGCGCTCGCGCTCCCGTCCGCGAGCCTCGGTGCCGTCGAGGTGGCCTCCCTCGTGGCCGTGCCGCTGCTGCTCGCTCTCGCCGCCGCCGGCCCGGCGATCCGGGCGGCGGCGGGCCGGCCTCTCCTCGACAGCACCGAGGCTATCTTCGTGTTCGACGTTTCCCGCTCGATGGCGGCCTCGCCAGGGAGGCACGCGCCCACCCGTCTCGACCGGGCGAAGGGTGCCGCCGAGCAGCTGCGAGCGAGCATCCCCGAGGTTCGCGCGGGAGTGGCGTCGATCACGACTCAGCTTCTACCCGAGCTCTTCCCGACGGCCGACGAGCGCGCGTTCACCGGCACGGTGAAGGGCGCAATCGGGGTGTTGACGCCTCCGCCGCCCGCCTTTCAGATCATCGCCACCACGTTCGACCCGCTCGCGAGCCTCCGCGACCAGGGCTTCTTTGGACCTGGCACCAGGCACCGCGTCGCGATCCTTCTCACCGACGGCGAAACGACCAGGTACTTCCCGGACAACGTCGGCCAGCGCCTGGCGGCGGCGCGGCCGCCGCAGACGTTCTTCGGGAGGCCCCAGGCGGTGCAAGCTCCTGTCAAGCTGATCGTCGTTCGCATCGGAAGCGGTCACGACCGGATCTACAGACGCGGCGGCGGCGTGGATGGCGGATACCGCCCCGATCTGCGCGCGGCTCAGGACGTCGGACAGCTCGTGCAGGCCGCCAATGGCCGTCTGTTCGACGACACCCAGCTCGGGGCGGCAACGCGCGCGCTCCGCGCTGACGTCGGCTCCGGCCGGAAGTCGGGCCGGACGACGACGACCAAAACGACGAGGCTCGCGCCGTTCGTCGCGCTCGCTGCGTTCGTCCCGCTTGCATTCATCCTCTGGCGCCTCAACCTGCAAGCCCTCGGCCTCCGAAGGTCGCGGACGGACGCAACGCGCCCGCGCGGCACGGCTACACTCCAACGCAGATGAGGGGAGCCCGCGTTCGCTTGAAACTCGTCACGACAACCGTCCTCGCCGGTGTTCTGCTGCTCGTCTTCACCTCGGTCGCGATCCCCGCGGCACCGAAGGGTCAGCTCGTCGTCAGAGCCACGGTCTGGCCCAACCTCGTCATCACCTTCTCGCCCAGACTTTCAAGCGCGGCACAGTCGTGGTCAAGGTGAAGAACCGCACGGGAAAGCCGCACCAGTTCACGATCAACGGCGTCAGCTGGCCCGTGATCCAGCCGCGCACAGTCGTCGGGCACACCGTCACCTTCAAGCGGAAAGGGACCTACACCGCCACCCTCCCGGATTGCGGGTACCTGAGCGAGTGCGCGCCGACGGCGAACGATGTCGGCCCGACCGGGTACGTCAAGGTGACGTGACCGCGCGACGGCTCCTGCTCGTCGCGGCGCCGCTCGCCGTCTCGCTCGCCGGCGCTTTCCCCTCGCCCGGGGCGAGCAGCCCCGTCCGGCCGATCGTGAAGACGACGTTGATCCCGAGCCCCATACTCGCGCTCCCGGGCTCAATTCGTTTCTCTCCGACGAGGGTCAGGCGCGGCACGATCACGTTCTCGATCACCAACACCGACAATGACGTGCACGTGTTCTCGATCAACGGCGTCCAGTCACGCTGGATCAGGCCCATGCACAACGCGAAGCTGACGGTGACCTTCAAGCGAGCAGGTCGCTATATCGCCAGCGTCCCCGATTCGGACAGCCCCTTCGCGGGCCTACTGACGGTCACCTAGAGCGGGGTCGGCCCTCCGCCGCGACGCGTCGGCGATGCCCGGTCCCGGGTCGCACCGCCAGCGGTCACGCAGACGAGGGCGAGAACGCGCGAACCCACGGCCACGCCTTGCGCGCGACCGCGACAGCCTTGCCGACGGCGAACGAGTACCGTAGAGAGCGGTGATCGTTCTCCTCGGCATTGGGCTCGTCGCCGGGCTCGTCACCGCTCTCTCGCCTTGCGTGCTGCCGGTGCTGCCGGTGCTTCTCGCCGGCGGCGCGGCAGGGCGTCGGCCCCTCTGGATCATCGCGGGGCTCGTCTCGAGCTTCGTCGTCTTCACGCTGTTCGCCGCGTGGCTTCTCCGGACGCTTGGGCTGCCACTCGACCTGCTCCGGAACATCGCGATCGCCCTGCTCATGCTGGTCGCGGCGACGCTCATCGTGCCCGCGTTCGCACGCTGGCTCGAGCGGCCGCTGGCGCGCCTCACCCGACTGCGGCCGACCGTGTCGGGCGGCGGCTTCCTCCTCGGCGCGTCACTCGGACTCGTGTTCGTCCCATGCGCCGGGCCTGTCCTCGCCGCCATCTCGGTGGTGGCCGCGAACGACCGCGTCGGCTGGCGCGCGATTCTTCTCACCACCGCGTACGCGGTCGGGGCGGCAATCCCGATGCTCGTCGTCGCCTACGGCGGCCGCGCGGCTGCTTCGCGCCTCCGTGCACACGCAGCCGAGTTGCGGCTTGCGTCCGGAATCCTGATCGGCGTCGTCGCGCTCGGGCTCGCGCTCAATCAGGACGCGCGCTTCACGACCATCCTCCCCGGCTACACGGCCGCGATCCAGAAGGGCGTCGAGGACACGGCGACCGCTCGGCGCCACCTTGCCCAGCTGACAGGCGAAGGACAGGCGCTCGCCCCGAAGAGAACTGCGGTAACCGGCCTCCCCGACTACGGTCTCGCCCCCGCGCTCGTGAAGACCGGTCGCTGGTCCAACTCGCCGCCGCTGACGATGAGCCAGCTTCGCGGCAAGGTCGTCCTGCTCGACTTCTGGACGTACTCGTGCGTCAACTGTCTTCGGACGATTCCGCACCTCGACGCCTGGTACGCCGCCTACAGGGATCAAGGCCTCGTGGTGATCGGCGTCCACACGCCCGAGTTCGCCTTCGAGCACGTCGCCTCGAATGTCGGAGCAGCGATCAAGCGCCTCGGCATCCACTATCCGGTCGTCCAGGACAACGACTATGCGACATGGAACGCCTACAGAACCAGTACTGGCCTGGCGAATACCTGATCGACCGCACAGGCCACATCCGATACACGCACTTCGGAGAGTCTGTCGTACGACGAGACGGAAGGTTCGATCCGTCTGCTTCTCGGCATAACGACCGGAAGGATGACGGATGTCCCGGACCCGACGCCCGTCGGGATCGACACTCCCGAGACGTATCTCGGCTACAGCCGACTCGAGCGCTACGCGGGCTCACCGCCGCCGCGCAAGAACGTGAACACCGTGTATGAGTTCCCGCGCTCGCTTCCTCCGAGTCAGCTCGCGTACGCCGGCAACTGGGACGTCGAGGGCCAGCGTATCGTCGCGGGTGCGGACGCTCGACTGCGCCTGCATTTCATCGGGCAAAAGGTCTACCTCGTGCTCGGCGGCCCTGGGCAGGTCTCTATCCTCGTCAATCGCAAGCGGTCCCGGACGCTTGACAATCGACGGGTACCGCCTCTATACGATCCTCAATCTGGACGTCCCGAGAACGCCACGCTCGAATTGCGCTTTTCGAAGGGCGTGGAAGCCTACGCTTTCACCTTTGGATAGGCGACGCTCTCCGAGGCGCGCAGGCGCCGTTGGCCGAGTTCGACCTTCGCCGGCAGACAACGGCCGTCCTGCAGCCATCGTCGCCGGCTCGCTGGCTCTGGCGGTGGTGCCGCGACTTTGGTCGAGTTCACCCTCGGTTCCGCCGCCGCCGGAGGACGCGTCTTCTACCTGAGCGTCCACGCGCTGGGGCTCCTGATCGCGCCGGCCGACCCGAGCGCCAAGCTGTACGCGGCCGTGCCCTGCGCGAATTCGGCGCACAACCTCGAGGTGTACGCCGTGGTGCGCGGCGGCTGGGGCAAGGCATCGACCCTTCGATCCGAGGGCCTCACCGCGCGGTCCCGCTGCCTGACACGCTATCGGCGCCTGTGGGGCACGACGCTCCGTCCACGGCCGGGTGGGAGTTCCTGTTCGCGGATCCGGGCGCCGAGGCAGCTCGGTACGGAGACCGGATCGTCTGCGCTTTCCGAACCTGGCCGCGGCTGGCTCCGCTCGGCAGCGGCTGGCACTCCGCTGATCCGCCGCCGGCCTCGACCCCGTCCGCGTGACATCGAACTTTGATCTTGGAGCGCCGTGCGGCTCGGGTCAGGTACGCGGTATCCCCATTAGGACGGCGCGGCCCGGCCCTCCGTTCGCGACCATGGCCTGCCCGCGGGTGAAGTCGCCGAGTTATCTGCGGTCGGTCGAGGGCGCACGCGAATCGCGGCGCTCGCGATCCTTGCGTACCACGTCGGTCAGTGGAATGCGGGCTCTTGGCTCCAGACCGCGACGAGCCGGTTCTGGCTTGGCGTGCCGCTGTTTTTCGTGATCAGCGGGTTCCTGCTTTACCGGCCATTCGCACACGCGACCCTGTTCGGGACGCCCCGCCCCTCGCTCCCCCGGTACGCGCGGGCTCGTGTCCTGCGGATCCTCCCGGCCTACTGGGTGGCACTGACGGTTGCCATCCTCCTGCTCCAGATCCGCCTCTGGACGCTGTCCGCCCTCGCCGGCGCATTGGCGATCGGCGGCTATGCGTGGCTCATGCAGAGCCGCCGCAGCGCGATCGTCGCCCTCCTGCTTCTGGTCGTCGGGGCCGAGGGTTTTGCCGTGGCCCCGCCAACCCTTTCCGCGTTCTCGTACGGCGTCACGAACTACCTGCTCGTCTTCCTCCAGACCGGTAAGCCCGGCGTGATCGCTCCCGCCTGGTCGCTGTGCGTCGAGATCGCCTTCTACGCAGCACTGCCGCTGCTGGCGATCGTCGCCGACCGGTGGGCGAGAGGCGCCGACGCCCTGCGCGTCCGGGCTGTTCGCGTCGCTTTGCTTCTCTCTCACCATCCCGATTGGTGCTCTGTACAACATCGTCGTCGGGACGAGCGGAACGTACGCGAATCTCTGGCCGGCCGGTCTCCCCGGGTGCATCGACGAGTTCGCGATCGGGATGCTGCTGGCCGTCGTGATCAACATCTGGCCCCGGATCGACTTGCCGACGAGCTGGCTCCTGCTCCGATCGGCACTCTTCCTCGCCTTCCTCGCCAACCTGCTCTACTACGTACCCAACCCGAACCCGTTCGCGAGCACAAACTACGCGTTCTCCCGGCTCATGGCGGTGTCGTTCGCCCTCGTCTTCGCGAGCACGCTCATGCGCGACGAGCGCACGATCGCTGGGCGAGCGCTCGCGTTGAGGGCATTCGTCGCAGCCGGGACGATCTCATACGGGATCTTCCTCTGGCACTGGGTGATCATCATGCGGCTCCACCCGACTCCCTTCTGGTCGTCGCCGCCCGCTGATCTCGCC
>CAVSMT010000002.1:0-72080 GCA_963729135.1 uncultured Actinomycetes bacterium | reverse complement strand
TCGCGGAAGTTGGCTGAACCATGCGGGTCCGTGGATGGCGTGCGCGCCACTCGGCGCGCCAGTGGCCTCGTTTCCGTGATCAGGCAGCCGTGCGATGGACGACAACTTGGTAGACGGCTTGCAGCGCATCAGAGCGGAGTTGAGCGGCTTGAAGTCTGAGCCGCACCGTAGGAATCGAACCCGCGCAGGGTTCCTGCCGGGCGCAGTACCAGGTAGGCGCTCCGCGTAACCGCTTGGTTCCGTTGGTCAGGTGTGAGGAGATGCCGCGAATCATGCTCGCTTGGTGCTGTCCTCGGTCTGTCCTCGAGATTCCGCCGAGTCGGACAACACAGCATCCACCGAGTAAGAGATACGTTCGCGTGCGGCCTGAGCGGCGGGCCCGCCCTCCGCGGGCCGCCGCTCGAAGCGCCCGTCAGTGCGTGATGCCCCAGGTCGGGACGTACGCGGTCTGCGGGGTCGGGAGCACGCGGTGCACGTCCGAGCCGGTCGCGCCCATCAACCACACCGACCGGTCGCCGCCGCCGAGGTTGCGAACGAACGCGATCTGCCGGCCGTCGGGCGACCATGCGGGGCCGAAGTCGCTGCCCGGGCCGGAGGTGAGCTGCCGGCTACCGGTGCCGTCGGCGTTCATCACCAAGATCCGGCCGTTAGGCGGGTCGCCCTCCTGGTAGGCGATCCGGCGGCCGTCCGGGCTCCACTCGGGCACCTCGTCGTCATTCACGCCGCTGTGCGTGAGCTGGGTCTGGTGCGAGCCGTCGGCGTTCATGACCCAGATCTGCTCGGCGCCGGTGCGGTCGCTGATGAAGACGATCTTCCGGCCGTCCGGCGAGTACGACGGGTAGTCGTTGTTGCCGGCGCCGCTCGTCAGTCGGGTGAGGCCCGTGCCGTCCGCATGGATCGTGTACACGTCGTCGTCGGCCGCCGAAGCCGTCGCGGTCCCCGCGAACACGAGCGTGCGACGGTCGGGCGAGAAGTCGGGGAAGGTGAAGCTCGCGCCGACCGAGGTCGTCACCTGGCGCAGGCCTGTGCCGTCGGCGTTCATCGTCCAGATCTGGAAGCCGCCGGCGCGGTTGCTGCAGAACGCAATCTCGCGGCCGTCCCGCGAGTAGTCGGGGCAAAGATCGGTCGACGGGCCCATGGTCAGCCGGACGAGCCCGGTGCCGTCGGGCCGGACGGAGTAGATGCTCGAGACGCCCGTCTCGTCCTTGATCGCGAACGCCAGGCGGCCGCCGGGCACGTCCCGGCTGCGCCGGCAGTCGAGACGATCGCGAGGACGGCTGCGAGCGCGGCAGCTAGAGCGAGGAGTCGTGCGCGCATGTCGTTGCTCCTTTCGGTCGGTCGGAGGACTCGGCCCGAAGGTGCGGGCCGGCCCTGACCGTCGCCTGTCGGGCGCCGCGGCCTACGGGCAGACCGTGCGCGGCGCCCGGCCGGGAAGGAACTGCGCCCACTCGGCGGCGGTGAGCTCGCGGCCCGCGACGCGGCAGGCGCGCGCGGTCCACGAGCCGAGGCCGAGCGGCCAGGCGATGCCGTGGCCGCCGTTCTCGATCGCGAGCGCGGTGCGGCCGTCCGGCGTGACCGCGACGCCGGTGAGGACGAACGGGTCGCCGGGGAGCTCGGCGAGCGGCTGGAGCCGCGGCGACCACTCGCGGAGCGTGCCGCTCGTCAGGCTCGAGGTGAGGACGGATCCGCCTCCGGGCGCGACCGCGATCGAGGCGACAGGGCCGGTCGGCGCGGTCGGGGCCGCGTCGAGGCGCCGGCCGGAGCGGACGTCCCAGCGCTCGAGCGCGCCGTCGAACGAGCCGGTGAGAAGCGTCCCGTCCGGGAGGAACGCGAGCGAGACGTTCGGCGTGCCGTGCGGGTGGAGCGTCGTGGTCGTCGCACCGTCCGCGCCCGCGACGAGCACGCGGCCGTCGGCGAGGCCGATCGCGATCCGGCTCCCGTCGGGCGCGACGGCGACCGCGGTGGCCGCGGCCGGGAGCCGGCGGCCATTGAGGAGCGCGCCGGTCGCCGGGTTCCAGATAGCGAGCGTCCGCACGCCGGCGCCGGCGAGGAGCGGACGCGAGGCGGCGAACGCGAGCGACTGCACGTTGGTCGGCAGGCCGCGGAGCGGCCGCACGCGGCGGCCGCCCGCCCAAAGCTCGACGCCGCCGCCGGCGCGCCCGACCGCAAGCAGCGCCAGGCGTCGAGGCGAGCGCCGTGACGAGCCGCCCCACCGATCCGGCGACCGGTCGGCACGCGGTCGCGCAGGCGGCGAGCCCGTTCCCGTCGCGCACGACCGCGCCCGCGCGGGTGAGCGCGACCGGTGGCGTTTGCGGCACGTTCGGCAGCTGCGGCGGCTGAGGAGGCACGTCGAAGCGGACGCCGAAGCGGCGCGCCCGGTCGATGGCCCACGCGAGCACGGTCCCGTCGAGGCTCGACGCGTACAACGTCCGCCCGTCGGGCGAGAACGCGACGCCGTTCGCTGCTCCCGCGTGGCCGGCGAACGTGTCGAGTGCGGCGCCGGTCGCCGGGTCCCACAGCGTCACCCGGCCGTCGGAGCCGGCCGTGGCGGCAGTGCTGCCGTTGGGCGAGAAGGCGACGGCGAGCGCGCCGCCGGCGGCCTCCGGGCCGCCCGCTGGCGTCACGTGGCCGGTGCGGAGGTCGACGAACACGATCGTGCCGCCGAAGTGCGCGAGCCCGATCGCGTAGCGGCCCGACGGGTCGACGGCCGCGTAGCCGCCGAGCCGGACCGGGATGCGCACCGCGCGCAGCCGCCGTAGCGTGCGCGGGTCCCACCTCTCGATCAGCCGGCTCGTGACGGTGACGGGGTCGCCGCCGGCGAGGCCCGCGCCGACGACGTCCGGCGAGCCGAGCCGGACCGTGGTGCGCCGGCCGCTGGCGAGGTCGAGCCGGTCGAGGTACGCCGGGCCCTCGTCGCCCTGCGGATCGGTGACGAGGTCGTATGCGAAGAACGCGCGCGGCGGCGTCACCTCGAGCGGCGTCACCGCGCCCGCCGTGTTCGGGTCGAAGCGGCGGTCGAGCGGCAGCAGCCGGAGCCGGCGCAGCGTCCGCGCGTCGAGCAGCGCAAGCGCACGCGGCGGGCTCGCGACCGCGACGAGCCTCGTCCCGTCGGGCGTCGACGCGACCGGCGCGTACGCGAAGACGGAGCGCGAGCGGTGTCCGCGTCTCCGCTCGCGTGCGCGTGTCGAAGAGCCGGAGCGCGCCGGCGCTATCGCCGACGAGCAGGGTGCGCCCGTCGGGCGAGACGGTGACGCGGTATGGGCGCGTCCCGTCGGGCAGGTCGTATGACGCGAGGAGCGCCGGGCTGCGGAGTAGCGTTGCGAGCAGCTGCTGCTCGGTCGCGGGTGTGTCGTCGAGCCGGACCGCCTCGCGCGCGAGGAGGAGCGCGCGGTCGAGCCGCGGCTCGGCGACCGCCTGCGCGCCGAGCCGCGAGGCGAGCGCCACGCGCGCGTCGCGGCGCGCCGACTGTCGCTGGACGAGCGCGACCGCGCCCGCGGCGATCGCGACCGCGAGCAGCGCGGCGAGCCCGCCCGCGATCCAGCGCAGCCGTCGGACAGCGCGCTGCGCCGCCCGCTGCGACGCGGCGAGGAACGCACGCTCGGTCCCGTTCGCGTCGCCCGGGTGCGCGTCCGCCCACTCGGCCGCGGCCGCGAGACGCACGCCGCGGTAGAGATCGGCCTCGTCGCGGCCGCGCGCGTCCCACGCCTCCGCGTGCGCGGCCAGCCCGCGGTGGACGGCGCGCCCCTCCGCGTCGGCCTCGAGCCAGTCGCGCAGCCGCGGCCAGTCGCGCAGGAGCGCCTCGTGCGCGACCTCGGCGAACCCGTCGCCGACGGTGACGAGCCGCGCGTCGGCGAGCGCCTCGAGCACGGCGTCGTCGCCAAGCTGCGCGAGCGAGACGCGGCGCCGCACGGGCGCGTCCGTGCCCTCGTCGGCGAGCCGGAGCAGGAGGCGCCGCGCCGCCTCGCGCTCGCCGTCGTCGAGCCGCGCGTACGTCTGCTCGGCGAGCCGCGCGACCGCGCCGTCGACGCCGCCCGCCGCGCGGTAGGTCTCGTACCGGAGCACCCCGCCGCCACGGAGCCGCCACAGCTCGAGCAGCGTCGTCGAGAGAAGCGGCAGCGCGCCGGGCTGCCCCTCGACCTCGGCGACGAGCGCGTCGACGAGCGGCGGCTCGACCTCGAGCCCGGCTAGCGCGGCCGGCGCCTCGATCGCGCGGCGGAGCTCGTCAGGCTCCATCGGCCCGACCAGCAGCTGGCTCCGACTCACGAGCTCGGCGAGCCCGCGGTGCTCGGCACAGCGGCCGTAGAAGTCGGCGCGGAGGCAGACGACGACGCGGGCACTGCCGGCCGCGGCGACGAGCGCGTCGAGGAAGCCAGCCGCCTCGCCCGCGAACACCTCCTCGAACTGGTCGACCGCGACCACACGCGCCTCCGGATCGATCGGCTCGCCGGGCCGGAGGAGCTGTTGCGGCCAGCCCTCGCTCCCGGGCAGTGCACCGCCGCGGAGCGCCGGCAGGAGCCCGGCGCGGAGCAGCGACGACTTGCCGCTCCCCGACGCACCCACGATCGCGACGAACGGTCCCGCCGCAAGCCTCGCGACGAGCTCGGCGACGGCGCGTTCGCGCCCGAAGAAGAACTCGGCGTCGTCGCCGTCGTAGGCGGCAAGCCCCTTGAACGGGCAGACGCCGGTGTCGCGCGCCGGCGGCGGCGCGGCGGCCCGCTCGAGCTCGTCGTCCTGGTTCAGGATCGAGCGCTCGAGCCGCTGCAGTGCTCGGCTCGGCTCGAGACCGAGCTCCTCGCGCAGCAGCTCGCGCGTCTGCCGGTACGCCTCGAGCGCTCGGCCTGGCGGCCCGCGCGGTAGAGCGCGAGCATGAGCTGGCCGCGCAGGCGTTCCTGCAGCGGGTTGGCGGCGGTGAGCGCCTCGAGCTCGGGGACGAGCTCGTCGGCGCGCCCGAGCGCGAGCTCGGCGTCGATCCGGTCCATCCGCGCGGCGAGCCGCAACTCCTCGAGCCGCCGGATCTCCGGCTGCGCGAACTCGAGCAGCGCGAGCTCCTGCAACGGCGGCCCGCGCCAGAGCCCCAGCGCCGCCGCCAGGGTCGCAGCCGCGGCCTCGGCGTCGCCCGCCGCGAGCTGCCGGCGGCCTTCGTCGGCGAGCCGCTCGAAGCGCGCGCTGTCGAGCTCGTCCGGCCCCGCGTGGAGCAGGTAGCCGCGCGGCCGGGTCTCGAGGACGCCGTCGGCGAGGCTGCGCCGCAGCCGCGAGATCGCCACCTGGAGCGCGTTCGCTGGGTCGCGCGCGGCGTCGCGGAAGAGCTCCTCGAGGATCCGCTCGCTCGGCACGACCTCGTTCGCGCGGAGGAGGAGCAGCGCGAGGAGCGCGTGCTGACGCTCGCCGCCGAGCCGCAGCCGGCGCCCGTTGCGCGAGACCTCGAGCGGGCCGAGGAGCCTGAACTCGATCGCCGGCACGCTGACGATTATCCGACGGCGGCGCGGGGCCTGTCAGCGACCGGACAGGTCGGCGCAAGCACGGGCGCCACGCTCCTCGCGCCGATGCTCCCCCGCGACCTCGTCGAGGAGATCGAGCGCGAGCTCGCGGACGCCCGCACCGCGGTCAGCGCCGACCGTGCCCGGATCGCCGCCCTCGAGGAGCTGCACGTGCTCGTCCTCGCGCTCGCCGCGACCCGCGGCCGCCCGACGACCCCGCATGACCTGCTCAGCGCCGCGCCAACTTACCCGGAACGAGAGCGCCGCCGGCGGCTGCTCGCGCTCCTCCGTTGAGCGGACCGCAACGGGCTCGAGGCGGATTCCCTGAACCGCGGCCGCCATCACTCGTCCGCAGGTCGAAGCTGCAGCGCCCATCGGGGACGAGGCAGAGCTCGACCACGCGGAACTGGTCGAAGTCCCTGATGACCTCTCCGCTCAGAGCCCGAGTACGAGCGCGAGAGCCGTATCCAGGTCGCGCAACTCGCTCGCGTTGAGACGGCCGACGGACTCGCCGAGCCGTTCCGGGCTCACGGCGGTCGTCTGCTCGACGAGCACGCGCGTTGGTGAGCCCTCGAGGTCGATGGTCGGCCGAAACGACCTGGGCGGCGCCGCCGTCGACGTCGGGGAGACGAGCACGGTCGAGAGCGCGAGCAGCTCGTCTGCCTGAACGACGACGGCGTACCGGGCGCCTCGCTGCTCCGAGCCACGGGTGTCGCGAGGAACGCGCAGCCGGAAGACCTCGCCGCGGACCACGCGTTACCCGGCGTCGTTCCAGGCTGCGGTGATCGCGTCCATCTCCTCGCGGACGCGCAGCGCCTCTGCAACGTCGTCGGGGTCGGCCGCCGCAGCCTCAGCTTCTAGACGAAGAGCGCTCTTTCGTCTCCGCAGCTCTGCTGCCTCGTGGAGCGCCAGCCGAATCGCTTCGGAGTCGCTGTGGCCCTCGTTGCGGAGAAGGGCGAGATCTTGCTCGGATCGCTTGTCGAGTCGAGCCTGGACCGTCCTAGCCATTGCCGTACCGTACCCCAAAACGTAGTACGGGAGATCTCTGGCGACCGCCTGAAACTGCTCGGCGCAGCGGTTGCGTCAGTGCGAAAACATGCCGTTTCGACTCGGAGTAGCTCGCACAGTGCTGTCCCCGGTGCTGTCCTCGGCCGAGAAAGACTGCCTATTTGCAGGCAGGTTCGATTCCTGCCGGGGGCATCGAACACGACGCAGCACGCCGTGCGACGCCCGATGCAGCTCGAGCTGGCCGATCGGTACATCAGGGTGACCGCGGTCGCCGTCTCCGACCGCGAGCAGGACCCTGCTCGCGAGGCCGTCGTGGTCGATTGCCTGATCGGACCGAACTGGGTCCTGACCGTTCGCGGGGACGAGGTCGCCGTGATCGAGGACTTCCGCGCCCTCGCCACCGGCGGGGGCGAGCTCGGAGCCCTCGACGCGCCGTCGTTTCTCGCGACGCTGCTCGAATGGGTCGTCACGAGCTACTCGAGGGCGTTCGACGAGATCGAGTCGACGCTCGAGGAGTTCGACGTCTCGGTCCTGCGCAGCTCCGCGGGCGAGACGGAGCAGCAGATCTCCGTCCTGGTCGAGGCGCGCAGCCGCGTCGGCAGGCTCCGCAGGGCGCTCGCGCCGCACCGCGAGCTCTTCGCCGCGCTGGGCCACTCGGAGCTCGACCCGATCTCGACCGAGCAGTCCGCCGCACGGTTCGAGAAGCTCGCCGCGCAGGCCGACGCCGCCCTCGCGTCCGCGCGAGACGCCAAGGACGCGGTCGTCAGCTCGTTCGACGTCCTCATCGTCCGGACGGAGCATCGGACGAACGAGATCGTCAAGGTGCTCACGCTCGCGTCGATCCTGCTGCTCCCCGGCGCGTTGATCGCCGGGATCATGGGGATGAACGTCAACTTCAGCGCCGGCACCTTCGCGCACTCGCCGCTCTTCTGGACCGTCGACATCGTGATCATCGCGATTGGCGCTGGTCACGCTCGGTCTCGCCCGGCTGAGACGCTGGATCTGACGTCCCGGGGGCGGCGGCTCCGGCCCGACCGCGTGTTTGCGCATCCGAACCTCGGGGAGCACGGCCGTGCAGTCGGCGCCGGGGGATCGTCGTCTCGTTCATGTCCGGTCGAGTTCGGCCGCATCCAGCGGCCGCGTTCGACGCGACGCCCAGATCGAACGCAGAGAAAGGGACGCATGATCGGTTCACACGGCACCTCGAGCTCCGCACCGATCCGCGAGGCGAAGGCGGCGGGCGAGGACGTCGCGCGCAGCGCGCCGTTCGAGTGGCTGTCGCGCGCGGGCTTCCTCGCCCGCGGCGCGATCTACGGGATCATCGGGATCCTGGCACTGGAGCTCGCTGTCGGCGCCGGCGGGAAGGCGACGAACCAGCAGGGCGCGCTGAAGACGATCGCGCACCAGCCGTTCGGGAAGCTCCTGCTGATCCTGGTCGCGGTCGGGCTCGGAGGGTACGCGGCGTGGCGCTTCGTCCGGGCGGCTCTCGGCCACGGCCCGGAGGGCAGCGACAGCGGTTTCGACCGCGTGGCCGCGCTCGCGAGCGGGATCGTCTACGCCGGACTGTGCGTGATCGCGGTCAGGGTCCTGATCGACGAGCGCGACGAAGAGCTCGGGCAGTCCGCACACGGCCGCGGCGGGAGTGTTCGGCTGGCCGGCCGGCACGTGGCTCGTCGGCATCGCCGGGGCGATCATGGTCGCCGTCGGTCTGTACCAGGGCTACCGCGCGCTCAGCAGGGACTTCCTCGACGACTCGAAGACCGAGGAGATGAAGCCCGGCGATGCGGACGTGGATCACCCGGCTCGGCGTCTTCGGCTACCTCGCCCGGATGGTCGTGTTCGTGCTGATCGGCGCCTTCCTGATCAAGGCCGCGCTCGACTACGACGCGAAGGCCGCGATCGGCCTCGACGGCGCGCTCGCGAAGATCGTCCACGCCGCGTACGGGCCCTGGCTGCTCGGCGTCGTGGCGTGCGGCTTGATCGCCTTCGCGCTCTACTCGGTGAGCGACGCCTGGTATCGGCGGATCTAGATGGAAGGCTCGGTTCAGACCCTGGACGTGGAGGCTCCGCCGCGCGCTCAGGCTCGACGGCGAGCTCCACGGCGACCGGTGGACGATCCCGGTCCTCGAGGCGCGCCCCGGCGGGCCCGCCGAGCGCTTCGCCGGCGCGGTCGGGCGGACCCATCCGGTCGTCGTGTTCCTGGCGGCGGTTCTCGCCGGATTCGCGGCGATCGCGGGGCTCTCGATGGCCATGGGCTTGCTCGTGACGCGCGTGCTGGTGCACGCGTGGGGCCTCGGCGCGGCCGACGAGCGCCCGGAGATCTGGCTCGCCGCCCATCGCGCGCCGTGGCGGACGGACGCCTCGGTGATCGGCTCGATCATGGCCGGCGGCGTCGTGCTGCCGGCTCTCGTCGGGACGATCGTGGTCGTCTGCCTCGTGCTCCGGAAGTGGCGGATCGCGGCCTTCGTCGTCTTCGCGCTCACCGTCGAGTCGGCGTCGTACCGCGCGACCACGCTCGTCGTGCATCGCGATCGGCCGAGCGTCCCGCGCCTCGAGCAGCTGCCGGTGAACGCGAGCTACCCGTCGGGTCACACGGCGGCCGCGATCGCGGTCTACGGCGGCCTCGTCCTCCTGCTCACCTCGCGTCGTGACGAGCCGCGTCGTTCCGGGCGCTGGCGTGGACGATCGCGGTCGCGATACCCGTCTTCGTCGCCGGCTCGCGCATGTATCGCGGGATGCACCATCCGCTGGACGTCGCGGGCGGCGCGCTGGTCGGGATCGCCGCCCTCGTCGTGCTCGTGTTCGCGTGCCGGGCGGCCGGGGCGGCCGCCGACTCGCAAGCGCGAGCTCCAGGCCGCGGGCGAGGCCGGCTCGCCGTGAAGGTGGCGGTGATCGCCCACTCCGGCAAGACGCTCGGCGGCGGACTGGCCGAGCTGCGTCGCGTCCTCGAGGCGGAGGGGATCACGGATCCGCTCTGGTGCGAGGTGCCGAAGAGCCGCAAGGCGCCCGAGCAGGTCGAGCGGCTGTTGAAGCAGGGCGCCGAGCTCGTCTTCGCCTGGGGCGGCGACGGGATGGTGCAGCGCTGCGTCGACGTGCTCGCCGGAACGGAGGCGAGCCTCGCGATCGTCCCGGCCGGGACGGCGAACCTCTTCGCCTCGAACCTCGGCATCCCGAAGGACATCGCCGAGGCCGTCGCGGTCGGGCTGCGCGGCGAGCGGCGCAGCTTCGACGTGGGCCGCTTCAACGGCGAGCGCTTCGCGGTGATGGCGGGCGCGGGCTTCGACGCGGCGATGATCCGGTCCGCCGGAAACGGGCTCAAGGACCGCGTCGGCCGGGCCGCGTACGTGTGGACGGGGTCGCAGAGCCTCCGCATGAAGCCGTTTCGCGCCGAGATCAAGGTGGACGGCGTCGGCTGGTACGCGGGGAAGGCGAGCTGCATCCTGCTCGGCAACGTCGGCGACCTGTTCGGCGGCGTGGAGGTCTTCGACGACGCCCGCCCCGACGACGGGATGCTCGAGATCGGCGTCGTGAGCGCGGAAGGGGTCGTCCAGTGGGCGCGCACGATGACGCGGACCGCGCTCGGCAACGCGGCGAAGTCGCCGTTCGTGCAGGCCACCAAGGCGCACTCGGTGAAGGTCAAGCTGAACCGGAAGGTGCTGTACGAGCTCGACGGCGGCGATCGGACGAAGGTGAAGGCCTTCAAGGTCGAGGTCGAGGCGGGCGCGATCAGCGTCTGCGTCCCGGCGAGCCGTCCTTGAGCACCGCCGCGCAGCCCTCCCTCGTCCTCGGCCCGCTGCTGCGGTACGTCGGCTCGACGACGGCGACGGTCTGGGTGGAGACCGATGCCGCCGCCACGGTCGAGGTGCTCGGGCACCGAGCGGGCACGTTCCGCGTGGAGGGCCATCACTACGCGCTCGTGCTGATCGAGGATCTCCGGCCGGGAACGGTCCACCCGTACGAGGTGCGGCTCGACGGCAACGTCGTCTGGCCGCCGCCGGACGGACGGCCGGAGCCGGCGATCCGCACGCGCGAGGGCGAGCGGCAGGCCCGGCTGATCTTCGGCTCGTGCCGGGTCGGCGCGCCCCAGCGTTCTCCGTACACCTTCGAGCCGGCCGAGCATCCCGAGGGGTTCGGCGTCGACGCGCTGTGGGCGTACTCCCGTCCAGCTGCAGGACGGCGGCGCGAGCTGGCCGGACGGGCTGCTCCTCCTCGGTGACCAGGTCTACGCCGACGACGTCTCGCCCGAGGTGGCCGCCTTCATCCGCGCGCGCCGCGACGTCGCCGAGCCGCCCGGGGACGAGATCGCCGACTTCGAGGAGTACGCGAGGCTCTACCGGGAGGCGTGGTCGGATCCGGATATCCGCTGGTTGCTCGCGACCGTGCCGACGACGATGATCTTCGACGACCACGACGTGACCGACGACTGGAACATCTCGGAGTCCTGGGTCGCGGAGATGCGCGCCCGGCCGTGGTGGGAGGAGCGGATCACGGGCGCCTTCATGGCCTACTGGGTCTACCAGCACCTCGGCAACCTCTCGCCGCCGGAGCTCGCCGAGGAGTCGCTCTTCCGCGAGGTGCAGGAGGACGACGACGCCGGCCCGCGCCTGCGCGCCTTCGCGCTGATTGCGACCGCGAGTCGGCGGCCAGCAGGTGGGCGTACCACCGCGACTTCGGGCGCTCGCGTCTGCTCGTGATCGACTCGCGCGCGGCCAGGGTGCTCGGCGACGGGCGGCGCGACATGATCGACGCGGACGAGTGGGACTGGATCGCCGAGCACGCGCGCGGCTCGTTCGACCACCTGATCCTGGCGACGAGCCTGCCGGTGTTCATGCAGCACGGGATCCACCACCTCGAGGCGTGGAGCGAGGCCGTCTGCGACGGACGCTGGGGCTCCCGCGCGGCGCGGATCGGAGAGCAGGTGCGTCGGGCCGTCGACCTCGAGCACTGGCCGGCGTTCCAGCGCTCGTTCGAGCAGGTCCTCGACCTGCTGCGCGAGGTCAGCCGCGGCGGCGGAGGCGAGCCGCCGGCGACGATCACGATCCTCAGCGGCGACGTGCACACCGCATACGTCGCGACGGTCGACCTCGGAGCCGATCCGGGCCGGAGCCGCGTCAGCCAGATCGTCTGCTCGCCCTTCCGGAACCCGCTGACGCCGCGCGACCGGCGGATCGTGAGGCCGACCGGCTCGCGTGCGCGCGGCCGCGGTCTTCTCCGCGCTCGCACGCGCCTGCCGCGTTCCCGCGCCCTCCGCGACTTGGGAGATCGTCTCCGGCCCGACCTACGACAACTCGATCGGCGAGCTCGAGCTCGACGAGCGGACGGCGGACGTGACGATCCGGCGCGCGTCGCCGACCGGCAGCGGCTCCCCGCTCGAGAGTCGCCCACACCCGACGCCTGTCGAGCGAGCCGGTCGGCTCCGCGTAGAGGAGACCTCCGTGCCGCTTCTCGCCCTCCTCCTCGTCGCCCTCGCGGTCGGGTGCGCCGTCGGCTTCGTCACGTGGCGCTACCCGCGGACGCCCGCCTCGATGAACGCCGCCCACAAGCTGGGCGAGACGGTCGCGGCGCAGCCGTTCCTGCGGCGGATGATGGCGGCGCGGCTCGACCCCGCGGCGGTCACGGGCCTCGCCCTGACCCTCGCGCTGGCTCTCGTCGTCGGCGGAGGCCTGCTGCTCGGGGTGCTCGCCTACCTCGTGCGGACGAACTCCCACCTGCTCGGGAT
Source organism: uncultured Actinomycetes bacterium (assembly GCA_963729135.1). Lineage (GTDB taxonomy): Bacteria > Actinomycetota > Thermoleophilia > Gaiellales > Gaiellaceae > PALSA-600. Next base: position 59,876 of record CAVSMT010000002.1, on the reverse strand, counting down.
CGACAACAGCGTCGCCAAGTGGGGGAACGCTCACGCCTCGGCGCTCTCGACCCACGGCCTCGACGCGATCACGCAGCTCGGGAGCATCACCACGGTGCTGGCGCTCTGCCTCGTGCTCGCCGTGGTCGAGACCGTGCGGACGAGGAGCATCTGGATCGTCCCGTTCCTCGTCGCCGTCGTCGGAGGCGAGGAGATCCTCACCAACACGATCAAGCAGCTCGCCGACCGCGTGCGGCCCGCGTTCAACCCGGCCGCCGCGACGCTCGGGCCGTCGTTCCCGAGCGGCCATTCGGCGACCGCGGCCGCGTTCTACGCGGGAGCGGCGCTGCTGCTCGGCCGGCAGCACCTGCGCCCGACCCGGGCCGTGCTCGCGGCGCTCGCCGCGGGGATCGCCGTGGCGGTCGCCGCGAGCCGCGTGCTCCTCGACGTGCACTGGCTCTCGGACGTGATCGCGGGCCTCGCGCTCGGATGGGCCTGGGTGGCCGTCTGCGCGATCGCCTTCGGCGGTCGCCTCCTCCGCTTCGGCGCCACCGCCGACGCCGCCGCGCGAACCGCGAAGGCGGAGAGCCTGCCGACGGTCGAGACCAACGCCCGCCCGACGACGAACGGCGATCGCGAGGTTCGAGATGCGAAGCTCGGAAAGCCCGTCTAGCGCCCGGCTGAGGGGAGCCGAGCCGACACTGGAGTCGTCGGGGCCGGCGCCGGCGCGCCTCGACGCGAGCCCCGAGCGGGGTCCATCGGACGTCCAGCTCGGCGCGACCGCCCGGCGAGCTCTCGTCTCGACGATCGTCGCCATCGCGGCGATCGTCGTGACGCTCGCGCTCTGGAAGCTCAAGCTCGTGATCTCGCTCTTCTTCCTGGCCGTGATCGTCGCCAGCGCGATGCGCCCGGGAGTCGAGGCGCTGCGCCGGCGCGGCATCCCGCGCGGCGTCGGGGTCTCGATCCACTACGTCGGCGTGCTCGCGCTCGTCGCGTTCTTCCTCTGGCTCGCGGTGCCGCGCGCGCTCAGCCAGGTCGAGGCGACGATCGGCAACGTGCCGACCTCGACCGCGGAGCTCCAGCAGAGCGCGAGGCACTCGTCGGGCGTGAAGCACCAGATCCTGGTCGGGATCCAGAAGCGGCTGGAAGGCGTGCCCTCCGGCAACGGCCTGTTCCACCCCGCGCTCTCGATCACGACCAGGGCGTTCGAGGCCATGCTCGGCGTCTTCTTCGTGTTCGCGTGCGCCGCCTACTGGATCTTCGAGCGCGACCGCACCGTCGACCTCGTCACGTCGCTGCTGCCGCGGCCGAAGCGGAAGACCGTCCGGGACACCTGGGATCTGATCGACGCCAGGCTCGGGGCGTTCGTGCGCGGCGAGCTCGTGTTGATCGCGTTCGTCGCGACGCTGCTCTCGGTCGTCTTCTGGCTGATCGGCGAGCCGTACTGGGTCCTGCTCGGCATCCTCGCGGGCGTCCTCGAGGTCGTGCCCGTGATCGGGCCGCTCCTCGCCGGCGCGATCGCGGTCGGCGTCGGGATCACGGCCTCGTGGCACGTCGCGCTCGCGGCAGGGATCGCGGTGCTCGTCGTCCGGCTGCTCGAGGACTACCTCATCCTCCCGCGCGTGCTCGGCCGCGCGGTCGGCCTCTCGCCGCTGCTCGTGCTCGTCTCCGTGTTCGCGGTCGGGATCCTCTTCGGCGGCTTCGCGGTCCTCCTCGCGATCCCGATCGCCGCCGTGCTCGCGACGCTCGTCGACGTCGTCGTCCGCGGCAAGGACCCGGCGGAAGAGGACGTCCCCAACCTCCTCTTCCCGGCCCAGGACGCGGAGGGAGCGACCGACCCTGGCTGATCGCGACCGGCCCGGACACCCGGCCGTGGACGAGCCCGTGGTGCTCCGCCACCACGCCCGGATCGGCGGGCTGTTCGCGCTCGCCGGCCTCGTGCTGGTGCCGTGGACCGTGTACCTCGTCTGGAGCCTGCCGTCCCGGCACGTGCAGGCGTACTACAGCGTGGCCTGGGGCGGCTTCGACCTCGCGCTCGCCGCCGCGCTCGCCGCCACCGGAGTCGGCCTCTTTCGACGAAGGCCGTGGGTCCAGGCCGTCGCCGCCGCAGCCGCCACGCTCCTTCTCTGCGACGCCTGGTTCGACGTGCTCGGATCGCATCCCGGGCAGGAGCGAGTCGTCGCGATCGTGATGGCCCTCGGCGCGGAGCTGCCCGTGGCGGCACTGTGCGTCTTCGTCGCGCTGCAGATGGAGGAGGCCGCCGAGCGCGCACACGCCTACGCCCACGCCGCCCGTCTGCGCGCCCACGGGTACAGACGGCGAGCCACCCGTCCGGCGCGCCGCACCGGCCGCACCTGAACCGGATCGCGCAGCGGCTCGCTCCGCTCGCGGGAGCCGACCTCCACCGTGCAGTAGATTCGCTTCGTGGCGTCGATCACCGAGGTCTGGCGGCGGCTCTTCGCGTGCGACGCTCCCGGGAAGATCGTCTGCGTCGGAGTCAACTACAGCGACCACGCGACCGAGGCCGCGCTGGCGCTCCCGGCGACGCCTCTCCTGTTCGGGAAGTTCGCGAACACGCTGATCGGGCCCGGCGAGGCGATCGTGCTCCCGGCCGAGTCGACGCACGTGGACGCCGAGGCCGAGCTCGTCGCCGTGATCGGGGCGCGCGCCTCGCGCGTCGGGCGCGACGAGGCGCTCGACCACGTCTTCGGGTACACGGTCGCGAACGACGTCAGCGCCCGGGACGTGCAGTTCGCCGACGGCCAGTGGTTTCGGGGGAAGGGGTTCGACACGTTCTGCCCGCTGCTGCCCGAGATCGTTCCGGCGCGAGAGCTCGACCCGTCCGATCTCCGCGTCGTGCAGCGGCTCAACGGCGAGGTCATCCAGGACGCGCGTACGAGCCAGCTCGTCTTCGACGTCCCGGCGCTCGTGTCGTACATCTCGCACTCCCTCACGCTCGACCCGGGCGACATCGTGCTCACCGGGACGCCGTCGGGGACAGGGTTCTTTCGCGAGCCGAAGATCGCGCTTCGCGCGGGCGACGTCGTGGACGTCGAGGTGGAGGGAGTCGGGATCCTCTCGAACCCGGTCTCGGCCGGCACGCGATGAGCGGCCGGTTCGACGGTCGCACGGTGATCGTCACCGGCGCCGCCTCCGGGATCGGGCGCGAGACGGCGCGTCAGTTCCTCGCCGAGGGCGCGACGGTCGTCGGCGCGGACCGCGACCACGAGATCCCCGACGGCGCGATAGCGGTACGGGCCGACGTCTCCGATCCGGGCGCGGTCGAGGCGCTCGTCGGCACGGCGCTCGCGACGACCGGCCGGCTCGACGTGATGTGCAACATCGCCGGCATCAGCTCGACGACCGACGTGCTCGAGTGCACACCCGAGGAGTGGGACCGGGTCTTCGCCGTGAACGTCAGGGGCGTCTTCCTCGGCACCAAGTTCGCGCTTCCGCCGATGCTCGAGCGCGGGCGCGGCGTGATCGTGAACATGGCCTCGGTTGCGGCACTCGTCGGGCTGAGGGATCGGGCGGCGTACTGCGCGAGCAAGGGGGCCGTCGTCGCCTTCACGAAGCAGGTCGCGGTGCAGTACGCGGCGCAGGGCGTGCGGTGCGTCTCGGTCTGCCCCGGGACCGTCGAGACCGAGTGGGTCGGCCGGCTGCTCGCGGCGGCTCCAGATCCGGACGGCCGTCGCGCCGAGCTCGTCGCCCGGCAACCCCTCGGGCGTCTCGGGAACCCCGTCGAGATCGCGAAGGCCGTGCTCTACGTCGCCTCGGACGACGCGTCGTTCATGACCGGCAGCGAGCTCGTGATCGACGGCGGGATCACCGCGGCCTAGCCGACGCCGTGGGCCGGCTCGCCAACGACGACCTGATCGCGAGCCCGGGCCGGGCCGGCGCCCGCGCCCACCTGCGTGCGATGGGGCTCCACGAGACCGACTGGAGCAGGCCGCTCGTCGGGATCGCGACGACGTGGACGGGGACGATGCCGTGCAATCTCGGCCAGCGGGCGCTCGCCGCCCGCGTCGCGGCGGGCGTGCGCGCGGCCGGCGGGACGCCGCTCGAGTTCAACACGATCGCGATCTCGGACAACCTCACCCAGGGGACGCCCGGCATGCGCGCCTCGCTCGTCAGCCGCGAGGTGATCGCGGACTCGGTCGAGCTGGTCGGCCTGAGCCAGCCGTTCGACGGGCTCGTCTGCCTCGGCGGGTGCGACAAAACGGTGCCCGGGCTCGCGATGGCGCTGCTGCGCCTCGACGTCCCGGGGCTGATCCTGTACTCGGGCGCGATGGCGTCGGGGTCGCACCGCGGCGCTCCGGTGACGATCCAGGACGTGTGGGAGGCGGTCGGCGCGCACGAGAGCGGGCTGATCGACGACGAGGAGCTCGCAGGGCTCGAACGAGACGCCTGTCCCGGCTTCGGCGCGTGCACCGGGCACTTCACGGCGAACACGATGGCGGTCGCGATCGACTTTCTCGGGCTCGGGCCGATCGGCCTCGGCAGCGTCCCGGCCGCCGACCCTGCGAAGGGAGCCGCGGCCGAGGCGGCCGGCGTGCTGATCCTCGACCTCGTCGCCCGCGACGTTCGACCCTCGGCGCTCGTCACGCGCGCGTCGCTCGAGAACGCGATCGTCGGGGTCACCGGCACCGGCGGCTCGACGAACGGCGTCCTCCACCTGCTCGCGATCGCCAACGAGGCCGGGGTCGAGCTGTCGCTCGACGACTTCGACCGGCTCTCCGCGTCGACGCCCGTCGTCACGAACCTCACCCCCGGCGGGCGCTACGTCGCCGCCGACCTGCATCGGGCCGGCGGCAGCGCGGCCGTGATCAGGCAGCTTCTCCCCCACCTCCACGCCGACGCGCCGACGGTCGACGGCAGGACGCTCGCGGAGCACGCGGCCGGAGCGCCCGAGCCGGACGGCGAGGTGATCGCGGCCGGCACGAGGCCGTTCAAGCCGGGCGGCGCGCTCCGCGTGCTCCGCGGCAACCTCGCGCCCGAGGGCGCCGTCGTGAAGCTGTCGGGCCGCGAGCACCCGACGCACCGCGGGCCGGCGCGCGTGTTCGACTCGGAGCAGGCCTGCAAGTCCGCGATCGCCGACGGAGCGGTCGAGCCCGGCGACGTCGTGGTCGTCCGCAACGAGGGCCCGGCCGGAGCGCCCGGCATGCCCGAGATGCTCTCGATCACCTCCGCGATCGTCGGGCGGGGCCTCGGCGAATCGGTCGTCCTCGTCACCGACGGGCGCTTCAGCGGCGCCACGCGCGGGTTGATGGTCGGCCACGTCTCGCCCGAGGCCGCCCGCGGCGGCCCGATCGCCCTCGTCCGCGACGGAGACGCGATCGCGATCGACGTCGACGCACGCACGCTCGAGCTCGAGGTCGGCGACGGCGAGCTCGCGACACGCCGGAGCGCCTGGACGCGACCCGGGCCGCGCGTCAGCCGGGGCGTACTCGGGCGGTACGCGCGTGCCGTCTCGTCCGCGTCGAAGGGCGCGGTGGTCGAGTGAGCGGCGGACGGCTCGAGGGGAAGGCCGCGCTCGTCACGGGCGGCGGGCGCGGGATCGGCCGCGCGCTCGCGCTCGGGTTCGCGGCCGAGGGAGCGATCGTCCACCTCGTCGACCTGGACGATCCCGGCGACGTGCTCGCCGCGCTTCCGCCGGCCGCGCGGGGTCTCGCGCTGCGGTGCGACGTCTCGGACGTCGCGCGGATCCGCGCGACGTTCTCGCGGCTCGACCGGCTCGACGTGCTCGTGAACTGCGCGGGCGTGACGGGCTGGCTCGACCCGGCGGATCCGAGCGAGGAGACGTGGGACCGCGTGATCGGCACGAACCTGAAGGGCACCTACTTCTGCTCGGTCGAGGCGGCCCGGCTCATGCGCGCGGCGGGCGGCGGCTCGATCGTGAACGTCTCGTCCGTCCTCGGCGCGCGCGGGATGCCGAACTCCGCCGCCTACGCCGCGAGCAAGGGCGGGATCAACGGCCTGACCGTGCAGCTCGCGATCGACCTCGCCCCGCACCGGATCCGCGTCAACGCGTTCGCGCCCGGGGCGACGAACGTCGAGCGGAACCTCGCCGAGGACCCGACGTATCTCGAGGCGTGGGCGCCGCTGATCCCGCTCGGCCGCGTCGCGGAGCCCGAGGAGATGGTCGGCCCGGCCGTGTTCCTCGCCTCCGACGACTCCTCGCACGTCACCGGCCAGATCCTCTACGTCGACGGCGGCTGGACCTCGACGGGCAGCTTTCCGCGGAGCTACGTCGAGCGGACCAGTGGCGGCGACGCCCGCCCCGACCAGACCGGACGTCGATCGCGGTAGGCCTCTTGACCGGTCGCGAGCCGGTCTGCGAACTTGGCTCGAGCGCGCCGACGACGTCGATCGAGGGGGAGCCGATGAAGATCACCGCCGACCAGCTCACGCAGCAGCTCGGGCTCGCGAAGACACGCGGCTGGCTGCCGATCCTCTCCGCCGCGGAGAGCCGCCACAACCTGCCCGCCGGCGTGCTGCTCGCGATCGCCTCGCGCGAGACGAACATGCAGGACATCGTCGGCGACGGCGGGCACGGGCGCGGGCTCTTCCAGATCGACGACAGGTTCCACGGCGACTGGCTGTCGCAGCACGGGGCGCCCGGGGGCGGGACGACGCCGAAGATCGCGGACGCGGCCGAGTTCGCGGCGGCGATGCTCGACTCCAACCGCGCGTTCGGGACGAAGAACGGCGTCGGGCGCCGACGTGCTCGTCAAGTTCGCCTGCTCGGCGTACAACGCGGGCGCCGGCGGCGCGCTCACGGGCTTCCGGAGCGGCGACTCGGACGCGCGGACGACGGGCGGCGACTATGGAGGCGACGTCGTCGCGCGACTCGCCGCGATCCAGGGCGGTAATGGCGGCGGGGCGCCCCCCGGCCCGATCCTCCGCCAGGGCGCGCGCGGCCCGGCGGTGGCGCAGCTCAAGCTCGATCTCGAGGCGTGGTACGACACGCAGGCCCCCGGCGCGTGGGAGGCGTTCCGCGTCGCGCCGGGACCGGTGTTCGGCGCGGCTCTCGCCGTCGCGGTGAGCGACTTCCAGATCCGGAACGGGCTCGAGTCGGACGGTCAGGTCGGCGACGACACGCGGAACGCGCTGACCGCCGGATCGGCTCACGTGCCGAAGCCCGCGCCGGGGCCGAAGCCTCAGCCGTCGCCCGGCGGCGGGATCCTCGAGCAGGGCTCTCGCGGCCCGGACGTGACGACGCTGAAGCGCGCCCTGCAGGCGTGGTTCGACCGCGCGGCTCCGGGCGTCTGGGCGTCGTTCGGCGTCGCCGGCGGGCCCGCGTTCGGAGCGGCGCTCGACCGGGCGGTCCGCGAGTTCCAGCGCCGGAACGGCCTCGTCGTCGACGGGCAGGTCGGCCAGGAGACGATGACCGCGATCGAGGGCGCCGCCCCGCCCGACCCCGGGCCCGAGCCGGCGCCGCCGCCGGACTTCCCCGACCTCACGCTCGACGCGCCGAAGAAGCGCGGAGCGACGGGCGTCAAGGTGAAGCTGATCCAGGGCTGGCTCTGCATCGACGGGTTCAAGCTCGCGGTCGACGGGGGTTTCGGGAAGGCGACCGCGCAACAGGTCCGCGCGTTCCAGCAGGCGAACGGCCTGCCGGTGACGGGCGTCGTCGACGACGCGACGTACGCCGCGCTCGTCCGCCCGATGGTCGTCGCGCTGGCGCCGATCGCGGGCGGCCGCTCCCTCGGCCAGCTCGTCGTCTCCTACGCGCGGCAGCACCTCGCCCAGCACCCGATCGAGGTCGGCGGCCAGAACTCCGGGCCGTGGGTCCGGCTGTACACGCAGGGCAGAGAAGGCGTCGACTTCCCGTGGTGCGCCGGCTTCGCCACGTTCTGCCTGCAGCAGGCCTCCGCCGCGCTCGGCGTCCCGATGCCGATCCCGCAGACGCTCGGCTGCGACGACATGGCCGCTCACGCGGGAAGCCGGCTGCTCCCGCAGCCGCCGCCGTCGCAGCGCGCGCGGATCACGCCGGGCAGCTTCTTCCTCAAGCTCGCGGCTCCGAAGGCCAAGTTCAAGTACGCGCACACGGGGATCGTCGTCGAGGCCGACGCGGACACCTTCAAGACGATCGAGGGGAACACGAACGACGACGGCTCCGCCGAGGGCTTCGAGGTGTGCGCCCGCGTCCGCGGCTACCCGGGGATGGACTTCATCGTCGTCTGACGCGCTCGGCCGCCGCCGCCGGTGGCGCCGATCGGCGCCGGCGTGCCGGCCGGATCGACGACGAGCACGATCGTCCCGAGGTAGCCGTCGGCGACGGCCGATCCGAGCCGGCTCAGCTTCAGGAGCGTCCGCTTGCCGCCCTGCTGCGTGTAGACGCGGTCGACGGGGTCGAGCGTCCGCGCGACCGTCTCGGACGCTACGGAGCGAGCGCGTACACCTTCCCGTAGAACGGCCCCTCCTCCGCCTCGGGCGTCAGCGCGAGCGCTCCGGCTGTCGCGACGCCCAGCGCGCCGGTCAGCCCGGCGAGCGCGCGGCCCGCGCCGAGCGAACCGCCCAGGACGAGCGCACCGCCCACGACGCCGGCGTCTCGGAGCAGCTTCCTCCGCGTCAACTCGCTGTCCATCGTCCACATCCCCTCTCCGGCCCCGCGCCGGCTCGTGAGTTCGTTCACGTCACGCTGCCGCCGCGAGCGTCGAGGCCGCTTGGAGACGGCTGTGAGACCGCTGAGCGACGCAGCGCGTCGCCCGCCGCCGTAGGATCACCGGCCGTGAGGCTCACGGTGCTCGCAGCCGTTCTTCTCGCCGCGGTCGCCGCGGCCTCCGCCGCCGCGGGCGGCGGGTTCCCGAACGGGAGCTACACGGAGAGCCTGTCGGGCAAGTCGCCGGCCTTCCTCAATGGCGCGTGGAAGCTCACCTTCCTCCCGGGCGGGAAGTACACGACCTCGCACCCGGCGAACGCGGTCGTCGCGCGCGGCAAGGTCGCCGTCTCCGGCGGGACGGTCACCTTCGGGAAGGAGACCGGGTCGCTCGCGTGCACGACCTCCGGCAAGTACCGCTGGACGTACAGGGGTGGGACGCTCCGCTTCACCACGATCGCCGACGCGTGCGGCGGGCGCAACATCGTGCTCGCCGCCAAGCCGTTCAAGTCCGCCGCCTGACCGACCCGGTGAAGCACGCCGGTGAGCCACCCTTCGGGTGATTGGTCAACCCCCGGCGGCGTCGGACACTGGGCGCATGTTCCTGCTCCCCGATCCCACCTTCGGTTCCGTGAGGCGGCTCGCGACGACCGTCGAGTGCGGCCAGCTCGTCCGGCACGGCTCCCGCCTGTACGTCGTGCTCGGGTTCGACCCGATGGGCGTCGTCTCGCCGCGCGTGTACCTCCAGGACGCGGAGACGAACGAGGAGCGCACGGCGTTCCTCTCCGAGCTGCTCGCGGCGTAGCTTTCAGCCCCTCGTCCACGCGAACTTCGTGGTCGCGAGCAGCCCGTCGGTCGTGATCGAGAAGCGGCAGACCCGGCCGCGCCCCGGCGGCGTCGGCACGCTCGCCGTCCACGGCTGACCCGAGGCGAGCCGGCGCGTGTCGAGCACGCGCGAGCCCTCGGTGAGCGTCACCGTCTCGTCCGCCTTCGCGAACGCGTTCAGCTCGAGCCGGCCGCGGCCGCAGTCGTACGCGGTCACGCTCGCCTCGTCGTAGACGTCGCCGTTCGGCCGCACGCCCTCGGTGAGCGTGTCGAGGCGCGGCGGGCTGTCGAGCCTCCAGAGCACGATCCGCGGCGCGTCGGCGCCCGCGAGCGCGGTCGACGCGAGCTCGCGGCCGCGGAAGGTGACCCAGCTCCAGCTCACCGCGTCGGGCTCGGTCGGGACGCCGCCGCCGACGAGCCGGAGGGCGCCGTTCTCGCGGACGATCGTGAGCGGGTGCTGCGGCAGCGGTCCGGGGACGCTCGTGCCGGCCGCGTCGACGACGCCCGCGATCTTCCGGTTCCAGTACGCCTGCGCCCACACGAGGTTCCAGTACGGGTCGCCGTTGTAGACGAACGCGACCGGCCCGTCGGCGGCGCGGTCGAGCCAGCGCGGGTCGGCGCCGACGAGCTGGGCGTGGAAGCTCTTCGCCTGGTGCACGAACTCCGCGGACGCCGACGCCGAGACGCCGGCGAGCGCGATCGTGACGGCGACCGGGAGGATCCAGCGCGCGCGGCGCGGGACGAGCAGGAAGAGCGCCACGCCGACGAGCGCGGCGCCGATCCCGAGCGCGCGAGCCGCGCCGCCGCCGACGTGGATCAGCGGTACGAGCGTCGGATTGTCCTGGATCGCCGCGTCGACCGCGAGCCGCGCGAGCGGCAGGATCGCGACGACGGCGAGCGCGCCCGCCGCCACGGCGAGCGCCTTCCCGCGCGGCCGGGGCGCGCCGAGCGCGAGCCAGCCGGCGAAGCAGACGAAGAGCGGCGGCAGCACGAGCATCAGCGTCCGCTCGGTGAGCCGCCCGGCGTGGCCGGAGGCGAAGACGCCGACCTCGACGACGGTCACGGCGGCGAGCGAGAGCGCGACCGCGAGCGACGCGCGGAGGCGCTCGTCCGCCGGCCGTGCGAGCGCGAGCACGACCGCGGCGCAGAGCGGCACGATCCCGGCCGCGAGTGCGGCGTCGCCGGCGTGGTAGGCGACGTACTCGATGGCGCGCAGCGGGTCGTATCCGCTCGCGGCCGCGTCGTAGCCGCCGAGCACGCTCGACCCGGACACGGCCCGGACCACGATCCACACCACGAGCGCGACTCCGACCGCGATCCAGGTCGGCACGAGCGCGCGGGCTCGGCGGACCGCGACGGCGGCGACGACGAGCGCGACCAGCAGCACGTTCGCCTCGAGCCGCGTCAGCGCGCACGCGGCGAGCGCCGCGACGAGCGCCGCCTGCCGCCCCCGCGTCGGCCGCTCGAGCGCCCGTGCGGCCATCCACGCGGCGACCGCGGCGAGCGGGACGAAGAGCACGTCGGTCATCAGCTCGCCCGCGTACGCCATCCCGGGCAGCGCGAGCGTCGGCGCCGCGGCCGCGAGCGCCCACCACGGCCCGGCGATCGTGCGCGCCCAGAGCCACGCGACGACCGCGGTCGACGAGAGCACGAGCGCCTGCACGACGTGGAGCGCGTCGTACCCGGTCGCGAGCCCGCCGAGCCGGAGCGGCAGGCCGACGAGCGCCGGATACAGAAGGCTGTAGTACGGCGTCGCGTCGCCGAGGATCTCGAGCCGGCCGTGCTCCCAGAGCCCGCGCCCGAGCAGCGCGTAGACCATCTCGTCGGGCGCGATCCACGGGCCCGGAACGGCGAGCGCGGCGAGCGAGCGCGCGACCGCGGCGACCCCGACGAGCGCGACGAGGACGAGCCCCGGCCGGACCTGCGACACCCGCCGGAGTCTACGGCGGCGCGGTTACTGAACGGCCGAGAGGACGGTCGGCACGGGGACGATCCCCTTCGTCGCGAGCCCCTCGAGGAAGATCTCGACCACGACCGGGTCGAACTGCGTCCCGGCGCACCGCGCGAGCTCGTCGACCGCGGCCTCCGGGCTCAGGCTCGGCCGGTACGTCCGATCGCTCAGCATCGCGTCGTACGCGTCGGCGACGAGGATGATCCGCGAGCCGATCGGGATCTGCTCGCCGGAGAGGTTCTCCGGGTAGCCGTGCCCGTCCCAGCGCTCGTGGTGGTGCAGCACCCAGCTCGCGACCGGCTCGACGCCGAGGCTCTCGAGCATCCCGTACGCGATCCGCGGGTGCCGCTCGATCGCGAGTCGCTCGCGCTGCGTCAGCGGCCCGGGCTTGCGGAGGATCTCCTCGGGGATCGCGACCTTGCCGAGGTCGTGGAGCCGGCCGGCGAGGCGGATCAGCTCGATCTGCTCCTGCGGCAGCGGGAAGCGCGCCGCGCACGCGGCCGCGAGCTCGCCGACGCGCTCGGAGTGACCGCCGGTGTACGCGTCGCGCGCGTCGACGGCACCGGCGAGCGCGTTCGCGGCGCTGAGGCGCGCGCCGCGGTCGAAGCCGGTCGCGAGCTCCTGCAGATGCCGGGCGACGGGGCGGTCGGGCTGGTAGAGCCGGACGCGGTTCGGCCCTCGGCCTTCGCCCAGTAGAGCGAGACGTCGGCGACGCGGACGAGCTCGGCCGCGGTCGCGGCCGTGCTGAGGGAACGTCGCGACGCCGGCGGAGAAGCTGACGGTGCCGCCGTGCTCGGTCTCGTCGGCGCCGAGCGCCTGGACGAGCCGCTCGGCGTGCGCGAGCGCCGCCTTCTCGCCGTAGGCCGGGAGGACGAGCGCGAACTCGTCGCCGCCGAGCCGGAATGCGTTGCCGGCCGTCCGGAGCCGCGCGCCGATCTGGGCGAGCACGCGGTCGCCGGCGGGATGGCCGTAGCGGTCGTTGACCTGCTTGAAGTTGTCGATGTCGAGCAGGCACACGCTCAGCGGCATGTCGGCCTCGGCCGCGTGCTCGACCTGGAGCTGGAGCTCGTCCTGGAATGCGCGGTGGTTGCCGAGCCCGGTGAGCGGATCGGTGAGCGCGAGCCGCATCGCGCGGAGCGCGTTGTGGGTCGAGCGCTGGTGGAGCGCGACGGCGACGAGCGGGCCCGCGAGCGCGGCCGTCAGCGCCGGCGACTGCGTCCACAGCGCCTTGAGCGCCAGGCTGACCGACGCCATGATCGCGAACGAGCCCGCCGTCCACGTCACCGACGCCCGCAGGAGCGGCAGGAACGCCTGGCGCGACCAGCGCGCCATGATCGCGGCGACGAGCGGGATGTTGACGAGGTAGAAGGCGACGGCCGCGGCGAGCACCTCGAGCGCGAGCTTCGGCACCGACTCGTGCGTCGAGAAGAGCGTCGTGACGGCGCCGGCCGCGGCGGCGGCGAGCGCGTAGAGCGCGCCGTTGTACAGCAGCCGGACGAGCGGCCGCCGCTGCAGCAGCTCGAGCAGCGCCCGGGTCAGGAAGCCGACGACGATCGCCGCCGGCCAGCCGTAGATCAGCGCCGTCCCGAGGATGAAGATCGCGGCGAGCGAGACGTGCCCGGCCGGCAGGTTGTCGACCGGGACCGGGAACGCCTCGGCGAGGATCGCGGAGACGAGCAGCACGCCGACGCCGGCGAGCCACGCGCCCTCGGGCGGGTTCTGCGCGAGGCTCCAGAGCGCGGCGACGACCGCGGCGAAGCCCGCGATCGTGACCGGCAGGAAGACGGGAAAGAGCCGAACCGTCTCCTGCGAGAAGAGGTGCTCGCCCCCCCGGGCCTTCGACAGTGCGCGAGCGCCCCGCACCGCGCCTCGGGCTACCAGTAGAAGCCGGCCGAGAAGTCCGCCATGCCAGCCAATGAGGCGACGGCGGCCGCCGCGAGGAGCAAGAGCGCGATCCGGTTTCTCCAGTGCAACATCCAGACCTCCGCAGTTCCCTTCGTGGAGCCCCTGACGAGCCGGGCAGGCGCACTCTAAACACGTGGTGTCCGGCCGATAATCCCCCTTCCAGGTGATCTTGTCCGGGCCCCTCGGAGCGCACTCGGGGGCGCCGTCCGCGCTCGATCGGGGAGGAACCGAAGGGACAGGGGTAGAATCGTCCGATGCTCGTGTCCGCCGTCGTCGAGGACCCCCTGAGTACCGGTGCCGAGCCTGCCTCGCATCCGGCGCACGCGCGACCGCGACCTCGCGGCGGCGACGGCGCGCCCGCGGCCTGAGCCCGCCGAGCTCAACGCCGCCGGCCTGACCTGGATCCACCTCGACGCGCCGCACGCCGAGGTCGCGAGCGAGCTCGCGCACCGCTTCGGCTGGCACCCGCTCGACGTCGAGGACGTGATGTCGAGGCGCCAGCGCCCGAAGGTCGACGACTACGCCGACGAGGGCTACCTCTTCACCGTCCTCCACTTCCCGGTCTACGACCGCTCGATCCAGCGTCTCAACGCCGCCGAGCTCGACGCGTTCATCGGCCCGGACTACCTCGTCACGCTCCCGACGGTCGAGCTGCTGCCGCTGACGCGCCTGTTCCGCCGCTGCGAGGAGGACGAGGACTTCCGCGAGCAGCTCTTCTCGAAGGGCTCGGGTCGCCTCCTGTACGAGGTGCTCGACGACCTCTTCGACTACTGCTTCCCGATCCTCGACAAGATCGGCCACAAGCTCGACGCGCTCGAGGACGACGTGTTCGAGGGCCGCTCCGACGACGTCGTCCGCGACCTCTCGAACGCGAAGCAGGAGATCATCAGCTACCGGAAGATCGTCAAGCCGGAGCGCTCGACGCTGCGCGTGCTCGAGGGCCGCGTCGGCCGCTTCCTCCCCGAGGAGCTCGACCTCTACTTCGACGACATCGTCGACGCGACCGAGCGGATCTGGGACATCCTCGACAACTACAAGGAGGTGATCGAGGCGCTCGAGCAGACGAACGAGTCGGTCATCTCCCACCGCCAGAACGACGTCCTCCGCGTCCTGACGGTGTTCTCCGTCGATCATGCTCCCGCTCACGCTGATCACGGGCATCTTCGGGATGAACGTGCGCTTCCCCGGCTTCGACACCGCGTGGGCGTTCTGGGCGGTCGTCGGGCTGATGGTCGTGCACGCTCGGCGCGCTGCTCGGGTTCTTCCGGTTCAAGCGCTGGCTGTAGGGCGGCCGCACTCGACCCGCGGCCGCAGTCCGGGGCCGCGTTGGTCGGAGTGCGTGAAGCCCGTTGCGGCGGTTCAGTCGAGCAGCCGGTCGAGGCCGCGCGTCAGGCCGACCCGGCCGGGGACGGCGCGGATCGCGAGCAGCGTCCCGGCGACGTACGGCGCCGCGCTCTCGCCGGCGTCGTGGCGGATCGACAGGCGCTCGCCCTCGGCGGCGAAGACCGCCTCCGTCGAGACGGTGAAGCTCGGCAGCCGGAGCGAGTGCACCTGCGTCCCGGCGACCGTCGCGCCGCGGGCCTCGCGGGCGCCGAGGACGTCGTCGAGCGGGACGCCGAGCGCCGGCGCGCCGCACGTCGTCGAGCCGCTCGGCGAGCTCGCGCGACGTGCCGCTCGGCGCGTCCGGCTTCGTCGCGCTCGCGTAGTCGATCACCTCCCACGCGTCGAGGTGCCGCGGCCGCCTCGACCGCGAAGCGCAGGAGCAGCGCGGCGGTGAGCGAGAAGTTCCCCGCCGCGATCACGCCGACGCCGCGCTCCCGCGCGGCCGCGTCGACCTCGGCGTAGTCCGCGGCCGAGAGGCCGCTCGAGCCGACGACGACCGCCGACGCCGCGCTCGACCGCGGCGAGCACGTTCGCCTTCACGACCGCGGCGTGCGTGTAGTCGACGAGCACGTCCGCGGCGACGGCGTCGAGCGCCTCCGCGACCGACGAGAACCGAGCCGGGTCGCTGCGGGAGACGCCGGAGACGAGCTCGAGGTCGCCCGCCGCCTCGACCGCGTCGGCCACGGCGCTGCCGGCCCAGCCGGTGACGCCGGCGACGCAGACGCGGATCACCACGGCAGCAGCTCGTCGCGGTACCGCGCGTCGCGCGCGTCGAGGACGACCCGGCCCACGTCGCCCCGGACGAGCCCGGCGTCGGTCGGCTTCGGCTCGGCCTCCGGGATCACCGGCGGATCATGCCCTCTTTGCGGCGGGGCGACGCCGCACGGTCGGGCTCCGCCGACGGAGCGTGGCAGCATCCCCGCCATGTCGTCCGAGACCGTCGAGGAGCGCGCCCACCACCGCCGGCCGCTCGCGGGCCGCGATCCGGGCGAGGAGCACCGCGCCGCGACACCGCTCGAGCTGCTGTTCGACCTGACGTTCGTGATCGGGTTCGGGGTCGCGGCGAGCCAGCTCGCGCACTACGTCGCGATCGGCCACGTCCGGTCGGGGATCGCCGGCTTCTCGTTCGCCTGCTTCGCCGTCGCGTGGGCGTGGGTGAACTACTCGTGGTTCGCGTCGGCGTACGACACGGACGACTGGGTCATGCGCCTCGCGACGATGGTGCAGATGGTCGGCGTGCTCGTGCTCTCGCTCGGGCTCCAGCAGGCCTTCGCGTCGATCGACCGCGGCGACGTGCTGAACAACCGCGTGATGGTCGCCGGGTACGTCGTGATGCGCGTGCCGATGGTCTTCCTGTGGGCGCGGGCGGCGCGCCACGATCCGCCGCGACGGCAGGC
The DNA here is from genome assembly GCA_963729135.1 of uncultured Actinomycetes bacterium. Lineage (GTDB taxonomy): Bacteria > Actinomycetota > Thermoleophilia > Gaiellales > Gaiellaceae > PALSA-600. Next base: position 43,834 of record CAVSMT010000002.1, on the reverse strand, counting down.
GGCGATGACCTACATCTGGACGATCTCGGTCGCGCAGGCCTTCTGGGTCGCGCTCGCGATCGTCAACCTCCCGATCGGCGAGACGTTCGCGTTCGCGGCCGTGCTGATCGGGATCGAGATGCTCGGCCCGTTCCTCGCCGAGCGCCGGTTCGGCGGGACGCCGTGGCACGCGCACCACATCGCCGAGCGGTACGGCCTGCTCGTGATCATCACGCTCGGTGAGGGGATCGTGGGGACGGTCGCGTCGATCAACGCGGTCGTGCACGGCTCGCAGGGCTGGACGGTCGACGCCGCGGTCGTCGCGCTCGCCGGCGTCGGGATCACGTTCGCGTGCTGGTGGGCGTACTTCGCGATCCCCTGGGGCGACGTCCTCGCCGTTCACCGCGAGCGGTCGTTCCTGTGGGGCTACGGCCACATCGTGATCTTCGGCTCGCTCGCCGCGATCGGCGCCGGCCTCCACGTCGCCGCGTACTTCCTCGAGCACCAGACGGAGATCGGCCCGACCGGCACCGTCCTCGCCACGGCGATCCCGGTCACGATCTACATCGTCGCCCTGTACGCGATCTACGCCGGCTTCATGCGCGAGGCCGACCCGTTCCACGTCGCGCTGCTCGCCGGGACCGCCGTCGTGCTCGTCACCGCGGTCGGCATGGCGGCGCTCGGCGTGAACGTCGCGGTCTGCCTGGCCGTGCTCGTGCTCGCGCCGGTCGTGACCGTCGTCGGCTACGAGACGCTCGGCTACCGGCACGTCGCCGACGCGCTCGCGCGGATGCGCCTCGCGACCGGGCGGGCCGAGGAGGCCGCGCGATCCTGACCCGCGGCCGTCGCTAACGTCCGCGCCATGCCGAAGCCGCTGTGGGCGCCGTGGCGCCTCGAGTACGTCCAGCAGGCCGACGAGACGCCCGGCTGCGTCTTCTGCGATCCCGAGGACGAGCTCGTCGTCCACCGCGGGCGGCACGCGTTCGTGCTCCTGAACCGGTACCCGTACACGTCCGGCCACGTGATGGTCGCGCCGTTCCGGCACCTCTCCGACCTCGGCGAGCTCTCCGACGAGGAGGCGCTCGAGATCCACCGGCTCGCGTCGACCGCGGTCGGCGCGCTCTCGCAGGCGTACCGGCCGCAGGGCTACAACCTCGGCTGGAACCTCGGCCGCGTCGCCGGCGCCGGGATCGTCGACCACATCCACCTCCACGTCGTCCCGCGGTGGGCCGGCGACACGAACTTCATGCCCGTGCTCGCCGACGTGAAGGTGATCCCCGAGGCGCTCGTCGAGACGGCCGCGCGGCTCCGCACGGAGTGGCCCGGGGCCCCCGGGTAGGCTTGGCCTCTCGATGGCAGCCGACAAGCGAACCGCGCTCGTCACCGGCGGAGCCGGCTTCATCGGCTCCCACCTCTGCGAGCTCCTGCTCGCGAACGGGTGGGAGGTGTATGCGCTCGACGACCTCTCGACCGGCGGGATCGGCAACGTCGCGCACCTGAGCGAGCGGGACGACTTCCACCTCACCGTCGAGTCGATCCTCTCCCCCGCCGTCGTCAGCGAGCTCGTGCACCGCGCGGACGTCGTCTTCCACCTGGCGGCGGCGGTCGGCGTGCGCCTCATCGTCGAGCAGCCGGTGCACACGATGGTGACGAACATCCAGGGCACCGAGACCGTGCTCGAGTACTGCCACCGCTTCGGGAAGCGCGTGCTGATCGCCTCGACCTCGGAGGTCTACGGGGACCACCGGCAGGAGCTCCCGCTCAGCGAGGACGACCGCCGCATCTACGGGCCGACGACGCAGAAGCGCTGGCTGTACGCGGACTCGAAGGCGATCGACGAGTTCCTCGCGCTCGCCTATCACCAGGAGCGCGGCCTCGACTGCGTGATCGTCCGGCTGTTCAACACCGTCGGGCCGCGGCAGAGCGGCCGGTACGGGATGGTGATCCCGAACTTCGTCCGCAACGCGCTCGCGGGCGCCGCGCTCGAGATCCACGGCGACGGCACGCAGACGCGCTCGTTCTGCCACGTGCTCGACACGATCCGCGCGCTCGCCGGCCTGATGGACGCGACCACGATCGGCGGCCAGATCTTCAACGTCGGCTCGACCGAGCGGGTCAGCATCCTCGAGCTCGCCGACCGCGTCCGCGCCGCGACGGGCTCCGAGTCGGACGTCGTCTTCGTCCCGTACGAGGAGGTCTACGGGCTCGGGATCGAGGACACGCTCCACCGCGAGCCGGCGATCGAGAAGATCGGCACCGCGATCGGCTGGGGGCCGACGCGCTCGCTCGACGAGATCATCGCCGACGTCGTCGGACACGCCCGCGCCGAGCCGGTCGAGCTCCAGCCGCTCGACCGCTGACGCCTCACGGCCAGGCGGTCGCGCCCGCGAGATGCAGGTCGAGCGCGCCACCGGGCTTGCACTCGGCCGACCAGTACTCGCCACGGTCGAACTGCTGGTAGCGCGGGTAGTCGCGGTCCCAGTAGTACGTCGCGACCGCCTGCGCGTCGTCGGGCGTGTCGCCGAGCTGCTCGGCCACGTACGGCATCCACTGCATCCCGTAGCACTGCGCCTTCGCCTCCGCGAGCGGGTCGCCGACGATCGTCCCGCTCGAGAGCCGGAGGTTGACGACGCCGCCGAGGTGGATCGACTCGTGCGCGAGCGTCAGAATCGCCGTCGCGTACGCGTCGTAGTCGATCCAGAACGTCGCCTCGAGCGCCTGCACGCGGCCGGCCGGTGGGTAGCACGGCGCCGGCGCGCCGAACGGCCCGGTCTTCACGACCCGCTTCGACACGAGCCTCGTGACCCACGTCGAGGTCGTGCGGCGCCGGCCGCCGACGACGAGCGTCCGGCGCACGCGCACGCGGGTCGGCACCTTCACGGTCGCGGTCACGAGCGCGGCGCTGCGGCACTTCGTCGGCTTCGTCGCGGCGACCGCGAACGCCTTCAGCGGCAGGCAGACGCTCTGCCCCGCGAGCTCGGCGGCCGTGGAGAGGCTCGTGAGCTGGCCGCCCGCGGCGAAGCCGACGCCCACGTACCCGAGCTCCGCGCTGGGGTCGGCGCCCTGGCGCGCGACGAGCGCGCGCCAGTCGGTGTCGCCCTCGCAGCGGACGGTCACCGTGCGTCCCGCGATCGTCGAGGCGATCCGGCTCGCGAGCACCTCGAGCGAGCTCTGGTGCTGCGGGTTCGTCCAGGGGAGGTCGGGCGAGTCCGCGATCGGGGCCGTGTCCCCGAGGGCGGCGGGCGGCGACGGCGAGCGCGAGCGCGGCGAGCGACGCGCACCGGGCCGCACGCGTCACTTGACGGTCAGCGTCCCCTGCATCCCCTGGGCCGCGTGGTACTTGACGCTGCAGACGTAGATGTACGTCCCCGGCTTCAGCGTCACCGCCATCGTCGCGCTCTGCCCCGGGACGAGGAACGGGCCGACGCCCGCGTCGATCAGGTCGAAGTTGTGGACGATCCCGCCGCTGTTCCGCATCACGAACAGCACCTTCCCGGCGGGCACCGTCGTGCGCGAGAGGTTGAACCCGAACTCGTACTCGGTCACGTCCACGGTCGTCACGCGCTGGACGACGAGGACGCCCTTCAGCGCGCCGCCGACCGACGACGCGAACGCGATCCGCCCCGGCTTCGCGAGCGTGACGCGGAGCGTCGCCTTCCCGCCGGGCTTCAGCGCCGCGGTCTTCGCGCCGGCGATCTCGAAGTCGTGCGGCTGCGTTCCCGCATTGCGGACGTGGAACACGACGAGGCCGGCCGGGACCTTCTTCCGCGAGAGCTTGAAGCCGTGCTCGGTCGCGACGACGGTGACCGGCGTCGCCTTCGCCGCGGGCCGCGCGAGCGCGGCGGCCGGGGCGGTCAGGGCGACCGCGAGGAGCGCGGCGAGCGCGGCGCGGGTCGGGGCGATCACTCGCCGATCATAGACCCGGCATCCCTCGATCGAGGCAGCCCGCAGGTCCAGCCGGAACCGCCGGGAAAGACGGTGCGACGGGCGCGCGCGTGCGGCAGAATGCCTCCGATGGAGGACGGCAAGGGCACCGAGAGCGCGAGCAGCGTGAGCCGCCCTCAAGGCCGGCTCGAGTGCGTCGAGTGCGGCGTCCTCAGCGGCCCGGAGGCGACGGCGTGGCGCGGCTACCGCATCGACGATCCGAACGAGAACGAGGAGCCGGCGCTCGCGTTCTACTGCCCGAGCTGCGCGTACCGCGAGTTCGGGTAAGCGCGGTCTCTGTCAGACTCGGCGCGTGAGCGGGCAGCGCGCCGTGCACGAGCTGCGCGCCGGGGCGCCGGAGCCGCTCGGCGTCGCCCGGACGGCCGGGGTCGCGGCCGGGATCTGCGCGTGCGTCTTCGCCGCCGGGCTCGCGGTGGTCGGGGTGCGGACGCGCGTCGGCTCGCCGCCGGGCGTGCACGGCCTCTCGGCCGCGCCTGCGTACCTCGCGACGGCCGAGCTCGCGCTCGCGCTCGTCGTCCTCGTCGGGCTCGTGATCCTGTTCCGGCCGACCCGGCGGCCGCCCGCCGACGACGAGGCCGAGGTCCCGCGCGAGCATCCGCCCGCGCCGTTCTGGCACAAGCTCGTGGCGCTGCTCGTCCTGCTCGCCGCGATCCTCTCGCCGATCCTCGCCGTCTGGCTGCTCGGCCATCGCCACCCGAGGCTGCGGGCAGGGGCGGACGTGCTCGGGAACGGCCCGCACGGCGCGGCGCGGGTCAAGCACATCGCACCGAGCTCGGGCCTGCAGGTGCACTGGACCGTGTTCGCCGTCGTCGCCGGGCTCGCGCTCGCCGGGCTGGTCGTCCTCGCCGTGGCGCGCGGCCGCGGTGCGCCGCCGGCCGACGAGGAGCCGGACCCGGAGGCGGTCGCCGCCGGCGGCGGCGATCCCGAGCTCGAGCCCGATCCGCGGCGCGCCGTGCTCAAGGCGTACGCCGGGATGGAGCGCGCCCTCGGCGAGGACGGCCTTCCGCGCCGGCCGACCGAGGCGCCGCTCGAGTACCTCGGACGCGTGCGCGCGGGCCGTCGTCCGGCGGGCCGGCTCACGGCGCTCTTCGAGCGCGCGCGGTTCAGCCGGCACGAGATCGACGAGCCGATGCGCCGCGACGCGCTCGACGCGCTCGACGAGGTCCGCTCGGAGCTGGAGCAGCGACCGGTGAGGCTGCTCGCCGTCGGCGGCGTCGCGTCGGTCGCGCTCGTCGCCGCGCTCGGGCTCGGCCCGCACGAGCGCGGGCTCGCGGCGGCCGCGTACCTCGTCCTCGTGTGCGCGCTCGTGCTCGTCGCGCTCGTGCGCGCGCTCGACGCGGCCTGCCCGCGGCGGACCCGCTCCTGCGCCCGCGGCGCCGGGCGCGGGCGCCGAAGCGGCCGAAGCTCGCGCAGCTCGAATGGCTCGAGCGGCGGCTCGCGCTGGCCGGCGACTCCGCGCTCGAGCTGCGGGTGGGGCTCCGGCCGCTCGTCGGCCAGATCGCGTCGGCGGCGCTCGCGCGGCGGCACGGCGTCGTGCTCGAGCGGCAGCCCGAGCGCGCCCGCGAGCTCCTCGGCCCGACGCTGTGGACACTCCTCGGCGAGGAGCTCGCGCCGCCCGAGCGAAACGCGCCCGGCCTCGCGCCGGACGAGCTCCGGCGGCTGATCGACGAGCTGGAGGCGATCTGACCGCGCTCGACGACCTCGCCCGGCGCGCGCACGCGATCCTCGACGAGGTCGAGCGCGCGGTCGTCGGCAAGCGCGACGCGCTGGAGCTCGTGCTCGCGGGCCTGCTCGCCGACGGGCACGTCCTGCTCGAGGACTACCCCGGCCTGGCGAAGACGCTGATCGCGCGCTCGTTCGCGCAGACGTGCGAGCTCGGCTTCGCGCGGATCCAGTTCACGCCCGACCTGATGCCGGCCGACGTCACCGGCTCGGCGATCTACGACCAGCGCGCGGGCGACTTCGAGTTCCGGCCGGGCCCGATCTTCACGAACCTCCTCCTCGCCGACGAGATCAACCGCGCCCCGCCGAAGACGCAGGCCGCGCTGCTCGAGGCGATGCAGGAGCGCCAGGTCACGGTCGACGGCGAGACGCGGCCGCTGGCGCCGCCGTTCCTCGTGCTCGCGACCCAGAACCCGGTCGAGTACGAGGGCACCTACCCGCTGCCGGAGGCGCAGCTCGACCGCTTCCTCCTGCGCGCGTCGGTCGGCTACCCGTCCCGCGAGGACGAGGCGGCCGTGCTCGCGCGCCGGCTCGAGCGCGGCGAGGACGAGGTCGAGGCTCGAGCCGGTCGTCGACGCCGCGACGTTCGTCGAGATGCAGCGGGCGCTCGAGGACGTGCACGTCTCGGAGCCGATCCGGCTGTACGTCGTCGACCTCGTCGCGGCGACGCGCGAGAGCCCGCGCGTGCAGGTCGGCGCGAGCCCGCGCGGCTCGCTCGCGCTGCTGAAGCTCTCGCGCGCCCGCGCCGCGCTCGCGGGCCGCGACTTCGTCACGCCCGACGACGTGAAGGCGGTCGCGGTCGCGGCGCTCGCCCACCGGCTCACGCTCCGGCCCGAGCTGTGGGTGCAGCAGGTCCGTGGCGCCGACGTCGTCCGCGAGGTGCTGGAGGCCGTGCCGACGCCCGCGGCCGAGCCGGCTGAAGCGGCGGAGGTCGAGACGTGAGGCGCTCGGCGCTCCCGAAGCTGCGCGCATACGCGGCCTTCGCCGCGGTCGCGCTCGTGGCCGCGGTCGGGCTCGGGCGCCGGAGCTCGTCTCGCTCGCGGCGCCGTTCGCGCTCTTCCTCGCGGTCGGGCTCGCGCGGCTCCCGCGGACCGCGCTCACCGTCGAGGTCTCGCTCGACCGGGACCGGGCCGTCGAGGGCGACGAGGTCGAGCTCGCGCTCGAGCTGCGCCGCCGCGGCGCGGAGTCGAGCGGCTCGAGCTGCGGCCGGCCCTCCGCGACGGGCTCGAGCTCGCGGGGTCGGCGCCGGCGACGGTCGCGCTGCGGGCCGGCGAGGAGCGGCGGCTCGAGGTGCCGCTCCGCTGCCGGCGCTGGGGCGCGTACCGCGCTCGGCGGCCTCGAGGCGCGCGCCTTCGACCGCTTCGGGCTCGTGGTCGACGAGACGACGATCGAGCCCGCGCTCGTCCTCCGCGTGTACCCGTCCGTGGAGCGGCTCGAGCGGACGCTGCGGCCGCTCGAGACGCAGCCGACGGCCGGCAACCAAGTCGCCCGCGCGCAGGGCGACGGGATCGAGTTCGCCGACGTCCGCGCGTTCGTGCCCGGCGACCGCGTCCGCCGGATCAACTGGCGGGCGAGCGCCCGGCGGCAGGCGCTGTTCGTGAACGAGAGCCTGCCCGAGCGGAACGCCGACGTCGTGCTCTTCCTCGACAGCTTCGAGGAGGCCCGCCGCGCCGACGAGCGGGACGCTCGACCGCGCCGTGCGCGCGGCGGCCGCGCTCGCCGCGGCGTACCTCGCCGGGCGCGACCGGGTCGGCCTCGTCGGCTTCGGCGGCGCCGTCCGCTGGCTCACGCCGGCGAGCGGGCTCCGGCAGCGGCAGCGGGTCGTCGAGGCGCTGCTCGAGACCGAGATCGTCCTCTCGTACGCGTCGAAGTCGCTCGACACGCTGCCGCCGCAGTCGCTGCCGCCGCAGTCGCTCGTGGTCGCGCTCACCCCGCTCCTCGACGAGCGGACGCTCGGCGCTCTTCTCGACCTCCGCGGGCGCGGGTTCGACCTCGCGATCGTCGACCTCTCGCCGGCCTCGTTCGTCGAGGCCGCTCCCGGCACGCAGGCCGAGCTCGCGCTCAGGCTCTGGCGCCTGTGGCGCGACGCGCTCCGCTACCGCTACGAGCGGCTCGGCGTCCCGGTCGTCGAATGGCGCGACGGGGAGCCGCTCGCCGCAGCGCTCGAGGAGGTGAGGTCGTTCCGGCGCCACGCAATGCGGGCCCACGCGTAGCGGCCGGGCTCGCGGCGCTCGCGGTCGCGGCCGCGCTGGCGGCGTTCCCGCTCCTGCGCGCCGGCAGCCTCGCGCCGCTCGTGGCCGCGCTCGGGCTCGCAGGGCTCGTCCTCGTCGCGGTCGCGCTGGCCGGGGTGCCGGGGCTCGTCCCGTGGGCGCTCGGCCTGCTCGCGTCGGGATACGTCGTCGTCGACCTCGCGCGGAGCGAGCCGCTCCTCGCCGCGCCGTTCTACGGCGCCGGCCTGCTGCTCGCGGCCGAGCTGACCTACGCCTCGCGCGAGCTCGCCCGCGGCCGAGAGGAACAGCCCGAGCGCCGCGCGGTCTGGCTCGCCGCCGTCGGGGCCGCCGCGCTCGCGGTCGCCTCGATCCCGGTCGCCGCAACCGCCGTGACGCCGCCCACAGGGCTCGCGGCCGAGCTGATCGCGGTCGTCGCGGCGGTCCTGCTGCTCGCGGCGCCGGCGCTGCTCCTCCGCCGCGGAAGAAGAGACGGCGCCCGGTCTCTGCAGCCGTCGTCCTTGGAGGACCGGGCGCCGCACATGACGGCATGATCGCGGGCGGCCGGCCTTCCGGCAACGGCCGGCCGGATCAACTTGCGCCCCGCGCGGACCTATCCCGCGCGCGCCGCGAGGCCCACCACGGCCCGAGCACGCCGCGCCCGATCCATCTAGGGTGGGCCGCGTGCTGCCTGTCATCATCATCGCGGTCGTCGCCATCCCGATCCTCGTGCTGGCGTTCGTCGCGGCGCGCCGGCGGAACGTCGAGGGCGAGCAGCTCGACGTCGAGGACGACGCCGAGCGGCTGAAGACCGAGCAGGAGTTCGCGGACGCCGAGCGCTACGAGGAGGAGTGGCGCGAGGAGCAGCACAAGCACCCGCGCGACGAGCGGTTCCCCTGAGCTCCCGCGCCCCGGCCGCCGGGAAACCACTGCGGGACTGGCGGTACCACCACGGCGGCGTCGCGAACGCGCCGGCCCACCAGGTCGAGATCTCCGCCTTCGGCTACAACCCGGCTGACCCGGCGCGCGAGCCCGTGTATCCGTGGCTCGGGTACCGCATCGGCGTCATCGGCAATCTCGGCTGGGAAGGAGTGGAGGCCGGTTATCCGGCAGCCTTCGGCGGATCGCCGGGCTCGTCCCACACCGACGGCTCCCCCAGATCGACTGCCCGCTCGTCGGCGCGTCGCTCGCGTACGGCGGCCGCGCCGGCTCGCCGCGAAGCTCCGCGAGCACCGCGCGCAGCCTCGCGACGATGTCGACGAGCTCGCTCTTGTCCAGGTGGATCTGATCCGTGAGCGGAAGGTCGTCCGCGTCGCTCACCATCCCGTCGAGCTTGTCGACGAGGTCGCGCAGGTCGCGCAGAACGCGCTCCACGGGCGCTAGCTGGAACGGAGGAGCAGCGCGGCCACGATCGTCCGCGCGCTCGCACTCCGCGATCCCCGTCCGTCGCTCATGGGGTCACTATCCCGTCCGGGGCGAGCGGCCGCCACTGGCCCGATGGGCGGTCCGAGTGGCAACCCTGTTCGCAGGTGGCAACAGGACCGAAACACGCGAGAAACCCCGGGCCCGGTAGCGTCGAAGTCGCGCGCTCGAGCCCTCCCCAAGGCATGTGCGCTACCGACGCCCGCGCCTCCACCCGCGGGCGTCGGTATGTCCGGGTTCGAACGCAGATCGACGCTCCCATCGGGCTTGGTGCTGCAGGTCCCAGCCTTGAACGTGACTCCGGGAAACGCGCTCAGGGTCGCCTGCGCCGGCCCGCGTCCCGACCGAAGCCGGCGACGAACGACATCGCGAACGCTCTCATCCTCCAACCCCTCCGGGCGCCACGGCGACCCGCTCGCAGAGCGGCAGAGTCTCCGGGTCGACGACGCGCGGATCAGGCCAGCCGTGCTCGGCCCATCCGCGCCGAGGGTGGCTTGTCGGTTGTAAGGCGGAAGCGGGCGATGGGGCTCGAACCCACGACCCTCAGCTTGGGAAGCTGATGCTCTACCAACTGAGCTACGCCCGCGGGTCGGGGCGATTCTAGCCGCGGTCAGCCGAAGAACGTCTTTGCCGTCTCGTACCACTCGGGCGAGACGAGCTTCAGCTCCGCGGTCGCCTCGGTCAGCGGCACCGAGAGCGACCTCGTCGCCGTGGAGCGCGGCCATCTGGCCCCAGTTCGACTCGCGGACGAGGTCGGCGGCCTTGAGGCCGAAGCGGAGGCCGAGGATGCGGTCGCGCGGGGTCGGCGAGCCGCCGCGCTGGATGTAGCCGAGGACGGTCGCGCGCGTCTGCATTCCGGTGCGCTTCTCGACCTCCTGGGCGACCGTCTCGCCGACGGCGCGGTTCTCGACGCGGACGTGGCCGAACTCGTCGATCTCGCCCTCGTCGGCGATGCCGGGCAGCTCCGCGCCCTCGCTCGCGACGATCACCGAGAAGTTCTTCCCGCGCGTCCGCCGCCGCTCGACCGCGGCCGCGACGTCGTCGTAGTCGACCGGCTGCTCGGGGATGAGGATGTAGTCGGCGCCGCCGGCGATGCCGGTGAAGAGCGCGATCCAGCCGGCGTGCCGGCCCATCGTCTCGACGACGATGATCCGGTTGTGCGACTCGGCGGTCGAGTGGCACCGGTCGACCGCGTCGGTCGCGACCGCGACGGCAGTGTCGAAGCCGAACGTGTAGTCGGTGCCGTTGAGGTCGTTGTCGATCGTCTTCGGCACTCCGACGACCGGCAGGCCCTCCTCGGCGTAGAGCCGCGCCGCGACGCCGAGGGTGTCCTCGCCCCCGATCGCGACGAGCGCGTCGAGCTCACCGAAGGTTCGCTTGACGCCCTCGACCCCGCCCTCGTTCTTGAGACGTTCGTGCGCGAGGTGCCGATGATCGTGCCGCCCTTCGGGAGGATCCCGGAGATCTCGTCCCAGCCGAGCGGCCTCAGGTTCCCGTCGATCATCCCGCGCCAGCCGTTGAGGACGCCGAACGTCTCGTGGCCGTCCTCCCAGAGCCGCCGGCACACGGCGCGGATCACCGGATTCAGGCCGGGGCAGTCGCCGCCCCCCGTGAGCATCCCGACGCGCATCGGCCGCGGAGTCTAGTCATCCGCCGAACGGGACACGTCCGGAACCGACGGTTGGACATGGGTACACATGGGCCACTTGTCACATGCTCTCGGGCGCGTCCACCCCGACGAGGTCGAGGCACCGTGCGATCACGCTGCTGCGTCGCGCGGCACAGCGCGAGCCGGAACGCCTCGGCGTCGGTGCCGAGCACGCGGACGTCGTGGTAGAAGCGGTGGAAGTCGTCGGCGACCTTGATCGCGTAGACCGGCAGGAGCTGCGGGCCGCGCCGCGCGGCCGCCTCGCGCACGACCGACGGGAACTCCGCGAGCCGCTTCACGAGCTCGCGCTCCGGCAGCTCGAGCGGCGCCGTCGGCGTCACGCGCTCGCCCGGGAGCAGCGGCGCGTTGCGGAGGATCCCGGCGATCCGGGCGTGCGCGTACTGGACGTAGTAGACGGGGTTCTTCTGGCTCTTCTCCGCGGCGAGGTCGACGTCGATGTCGATCGTCTGGTCGGGGCCGCGGTTGACGAGGTACCAGCGCGCGGCGTCGACGCCGATCTCGTCGATGAACTCGTCGAGGAAGACGACGTCGCCGCGGCGCTTCGACATCTTCGCCTGCTCGCCGCCGCGCGTGAGGTGGACGAGCTGGTACAGCAGCACCTCGACGCGCGCCGGGTCGTACCCGAGCATCCGCGCCACGACCCCGTACCACGCCCGCGACGCCGTGGTGGTCGGCGCCGAGGACGTAGATCGCCCGGTCGAACCCGCGCTCGAGCTTGTTCTCGAGGTACGCGACGTCGGCCGCCTCGTACGTCGGCAGGCCGCCCCTCTCCGCCGACCGGACGAGCACGCGGTCCTTCTCGTCGCCGAAGTCCGTCGACCGGACGAAAGTCGCGCCGTCGTGCTCGTACGTCGGCAGCCGCGCGAGCAGGCCGGGCAGCGCGACCTCGAGCGCGCTCTGCCTCGCCCACGAGTCGAAGTGGACGCGGAACCGCTCGAGCGACGCCTCGATCCCCTCGAGCATCCGCGGCACCGGGTCGCCGGGCTCCCGCGCGAGCTCGGCGACGTACGCGCCGTGGTAGCCGTCCTCGGGTGGCTCCTCCCCGCGCCGCGCCGCCTCGACCGAGGCGCGGAACCGGTCCATCTGCGCGCCGGCGTCGTTGTAGTAGTACTCGCGCTCGACCGTGTGGCCCGCGAACTCGAGCAGCCGCGCGACGCTGTCGCCGTACGCGCCGTTCCGCGCCGACGCGACGGTGAGCGGGCCGGTCGGGTTCGCGGAGACCATCTCGACCTGGATCCGCTCGACGGGGTCGGCGAACCCGCCGCCGAGCTCCTCGCCGATCTCGGCGAGCACCTCGACGAGGAAGCGCGTCGGTCACCCTCAGGTTGACGAAGCCCGGCCCGGCGACCTGGCGCTCGCGACGCCCGGCGAGCGACGCCGCCTTCGCGGCGATCTCCTCGGCCAGCTCGCGCGGCGGCCGGCCGTGCTTCGGCGCGGTCCGGAGCGCGACGTTCGTCGCGTAGTCGCCGTGCTTCGGGTCGGCCGGCCGTTCGAGCTCGACCGCGTCGCCCGACGAGCTCACCGAGCGCCGCCGCCAGGCGGTCGAGAGCCTCAGGCGCCAATGTCCGTCCGCGGTCGCGAACATGTCCTCGAGCGCCTGCAGTTCCGGCTCGGTGCCGATCGCGATCAGCACGTCGCCGGCGTCGAAGCCGCGGTCGGGGCTCGGCGTCGTGTCGAACGTCCCGTCGGCCTTGCGCAGCGCGACGACGACGGCGCCGGTCGTGCTCCGGATGCGCAGGTCGCGGATCGTGCTTGCCGGCGCGGTCGGACTCCGGGCGCACCTCGATCTCCTCGAAGCGGAGGTCGGGGCCCGCGTGCGACGAGACCATCTCGAGGAACGCGGCCACCTGCGGCTTCAGCGCGAGCTTCGCCATCTCGGTGCCGGCGCTCGAGTACGGCTGGACGACGCGGCTCGCCCCCGCGAGCGTGAGCTTCCGCTCGGCCTCGGGGTCGGACGCGCGCGCGACGATGGTCAGGTCGGGCGCGGCGCGCGCGGGCCGAGAGCGTGATGTAGAGGTTCTCCGCGTCGGAGTCGGCGGACGCGAGCAGGCCCTTCGCGCGCTCGATCCCGGCGCGGTCGAGCGCCTCGTCCTCCGAGCCGCGGCCCTCGATGCAACAGCACGTCGCTCTGCCGGGCGAGCTGGATCGCCGTGGGGCTGAAGTCGAGCACGACGAACGCCTGCCCGGACGCGGCGAACTCCTCGGCGGCGCGGCGCCCGACGCGGCCGTAGCCGCAGATGATGAAGTGGTCTCTGAGCTCGTCGATCATCCGGCCGCGGCGCTTCTCCCTTCGCGCGTCGCCGGTGACCTCCCTGGCGATCGCCTCGAGGGCCTGCGCCGCGAGATAGCCAAAGATAGCCACGCCGGCGAGCGCGAGCCCGATCGTGAGGAACTCGGCGCCGGGGCCCTCGGGCGTCGAGTCGAGGCCCGTGAGCGACGCCGTGACGACCGCGCGGTAGAACGCCGCGTGCCACGGCTCGTGCATCAGGTGGTGGAACCCGAGCGTCCCGACCGCGAACACGCCGACGATCGCGGCGACGGTGATCGCGAGCCGACGGCGGTGGTGTCCACACGGTCGCTCTAGTATCGTGCGCCCGAGATGGACGACACCGCGCGAGCGACGAATCAACATCCAGGCCGACCCCGAGCACCTCGCCGGCAAGTACGCGAACTTCGCGAACGTCAGCTTCTCCGACTACGAGTTCACGATCACGTTCGCCCGCATCGACCACGAGGTCGAGGAGGGCGAGGTCCCGGGCGTCGTCGTCTCGCGGATCAACATGTCGCAGCAGTTCGCGAAGGAGCTGCTCGACGCGCTCGCCGACTCGTGGTCGAAGTACACGACCGTCAAGGGCATCCAGGACCTGCCCGAGACGGGCGAGCGCGGCTAGCCGCCGCGCTGCCGGAACGCGTTCGCCATGGCGATCCGTTGGGCGAGCGTCGGGTGGTTCTCGAGCCAGAGGTAGTCGAGGAGCGGCGGGTTCGGCTCCTGGAGGCTCGTGCGGGCGAAGTCGCGGAAGAGGCGCGTGGCGGCCGCCGGGTCGTTCGTCGCGCGGAGGGCCCGCCAGTCGGCCTCGGCCTCGTAGCGGCGTGAGACCGCGTTCACGAGCGGCGTCATCGCGAGCGAGGCGATCGTCAGGACGAGCAGCGCGAGCGGGATGTTCGCGGGGTTCGCGACGCCGCCGCTGCGCCGAGTCGCCCACTCGACGAGGAAGGCGAGCGGGAACGCGAGCAGCGCGAACCAGCCGAGCGACTTCACGATGTGGCGGCTCTTCACGTGACCGAGCTCGTGCGCGACGACGACGTCCACCTCGCGGTTCGAGAACCGACCGTCGAGGAGCGTGTCCCAGATCACGACGTGCGTCGACGGGCCGAAGCCGGCCGAGAAAGCGTTCGCCTGCGAGGTCACCTGATGGACAGGCAGCACGCGCACGGGCGCGCGTCACGCCCTCGACGCGCTCGATCCGCGCGATGCGCGCGCGCAGGCCCGGGTCGCGGATCGGGTGCGCGCCGGCAGCGCCCGCCCAACCCTCGACGAACGCGAAGAACGCGAAGATCGCCACGAAGACGGGCGCGCCGGCGATCCACCAGTTGCGGCCGAGGCGGCCGGCGAGGCCGACCGCGATCGCGATCGCCGCCATCACGGAGATCGCCGTCGCGCCGAGCGACGCCCACTGCGCCGAGAGCCACGCGCCGACGTGGAACGGGCCGAGACCCCAGTGGTGCTCCCACCAGAGCTCGGCGATGCTGAACGGGAGCGAGACGAACCAGAGCGTCGCGAGCACGACCATCCCGACGACGATCGCGCTGCTCACGCGCCCGAGCCCCATGCCCCGCACGACGCGCGGCATCCGGCGCGCGAGGATCCACAGCGCGACGAGCGGCGCGATCGTCGCGAGCAGCCAGAGGACGCGCTCGCCGCGGCTGAAGCTCCGCGCCCGCGCGAGCTCGTGCGCCGAGAGGTAGCGGTGGACGTCGAGGCCCGAGAGGTGGAGCGACGGCACGGACGTCCGCCAGAGGTAGCCGGCGGCGACGAGCCAGATCGCGGCGCCGGCCGCGAACGCGAGTCCGATCGCGAGCCGCCTCGCGCGGGTCGTCTGCGCTCCCACGGCCCGAACTCTCGCGGTCGGGACGCCGGGGCGCTACTCGGGGAGGTCGGGCGAGCCGGCCTCGGCGGTCTCGCCGACGAGCACGAGGCCCTCGCGCGCGAGCGCGAGCTGGACCTCCTCGCGCGCCTTGAAGATCCGCCACTTCACCGTCGAGAGCGTGATCTCGAGCGAGTCGGCGATCTCGTTGTACGGGAGCCCGACGATGTCGCGGAGGAGCAGCGCCATCTTCAGGTCCGGGTTCAGCTCGTGGACGGCGCGCCAGAGCGCGTCGATCGTCTCGCCCTCCTCGATCGGCGGGTCGAGCGCCTCGAGCGTCGGCAGGTCGTCGAGGTTGACGACCGCCTGCGGCCGGCGCTCGCGCGCGCGCAGCTCGTCGAGGACGCGGTTCTTCGTCACCTGGAAGAGCCAAGTGGTGAACTTGCAGCGGAGCGAGAAGCGCGGCAGCCCCTGGAAGACGCGGAGGAAGACGTCCTGCGTCAGATCCTCGGCGAGCGTGCGGTCGCCCGTGAGGCGGAGCACGTAGTTGTAGACGGGGGTCTGGTACGAGCGGACGATGACGCAGAAGGCCTGCTCGTTCCCCCTCTGGGCGTCGCGCAGCACGGCGGGGTCGGGTTGCTCGAGCGCCAAGGGTGCGCCCAGCTTAGCGCGGGTGGATCCTGTCTCAAACATCACAAATCAGACGTTCACCAAATCCTTACCGCTCATCGCGGGAGGCGGATTCACGCCGAGCAGCCGGAGCATCGTCGGCGCCAGATCGGCGAGCTCGCCGCCGACCCGGAGGCGGTCGGCCGGCGAGGTGAGGACGAGCGGCACCGGGTTCGTCGTGTGGGCCGTGTGCGGCGAGACGCCGTCGGGTTCGAACATCTGCTCGGCGTTGCCGTGGTCGGCCGTGATGAGGCACACGCCGCCGAGCTCGGCCACGCGCTCGACGACGCGCCCGAGGCAGCGGTCGGCGGTCTCGACGGCCTCGATCACCGCCGGGATCGAGCCGGTGTGCCCGACCATGTCCGGGTTCGCGAAGTTGAGCACGGCGGCGGCGTACCCGTCGCCGACCTCCGCGCAGAAGCGGTCGGCGAGCTCGGGCGCCGACATCGCCGGCTTCCGGTCGTAGCTCGGCACGTCGCGCGGGCTCGGGACGAGCAGCCGCGTCTCGCCGGCGTGCACCGTCTCGTCGCCGCCGTTCAGGAAGTACGTGACGTGCGCGTACTTCTCGGTCTCCGCGGCGTGGAGCTGCGCGGAGCCCGTTCGCCGCGAGCACGTCGGCGAGCGTGTCGCGCACGACCTGCTCCTCGAACACGACCGGGCAGTCGAGCTCGTCGCTGTACCTCGTCATCGTCGTCGAGGTCGAACCCCGCGTCGAGGAGGACGCGCGAGAGCTGCCGCCCGCGGTCGGGGCGGAAGTTGAAGAAGATCGCGCTGTCGCCGGGCTCGAGCCCCGGCGTGCCCTCGATCGCGATCGGCTCGACGAACTCGTCGGTCACGCCCGCGTCGTAGCTCGCTTGCACGGCTTCCAACGGGCTATGGGCATGTGTACACATGTGCCGGGTCACCGCGTCGACCGCGCGCTGCGTCCGCTCCCACCGCTGGTCGCGGTCCATCGCGTAGTAGCGCCCGGAGATGCTCGAGATCCGGTCGAGCGGCAGCGTCGCGAGGTCGGCGAGCGCCGCGTGCGGCGAGACGTCGCGCCCGTCGGTGAACGCGTGCAGCCACGTCTTCTCGGGCGCGAAGCGAAGGAGCGCGCGGACGTGATCGATGTGCGAGTGGACGCCGCCGTTCGAGACGAGGCCGAGCAGGTGGACGCGCTCGCCGCGCTCGAACGCGCCGAGGAGCGCCGGGTTCTCGAAGAACGACCCGTCCTCGATCGCCTTGTTCACGCGCATCAGGTCCTGGTACAGCCGCCGGCCGGCGCCGATCGTGAGGTGGCCGACCTCGGAGTTGCCCATCTGCCCGGCCGGCAGGCCGGCGGCCTCGCCGGACGCCTCGAGGGTCGTGTGCGGGAAGTCGGCCCAGAGGCGGTCGAACACCGGCGTCTCGGCGAGCGAGATCGCGTTTCCGGGGCCGGGCGGCGCGAGCCCCCAGCCGTCGAGGATCACGAGCGCTACGAGGGGGAACCGGCGCGACAAATCGTGGCGAATGAGTCGACGTCGAGCGACGCGCCGCCGACGAGGGCGCCGTCGACGTCCGGCTGGGCGAGGAGCTCGGCCGCGTTCTCGGGCTTCACGGAGCCGCCGTAGAGCACCGGCAGGTCGAGCATCGACTTCACGAACGCGTGCGCCTCCTGCGCAAGCGCGGGCGTCGCCGTCTTGCCCGTCCCGATCGCCCATACCGGCTCGTACGCGATCACGAGGCTGTCGTCGGGCTCGAGCACCGAGAGCTGCCGCCGGAGCACCGCCTCGGTCTCCCCCGCCTCGCGCTCGGACTCGGTCTCGCCGACGCACGCGATCACCTGCAGGCCCGCAGCGAGCGCGCCCTCGACGCGCCGTGCGACCGTCGCGTCGCTCTCGCAGAAGAACTGCCGCCGCTCGGAGTGGCCGACGATCGTCCCGTACACGCCGAGCTCGCGCAGCATCGCCGCGGAGATCTCGCCGGTGAACGCGCCCTCGTCCTCCCAGTGGACGTTCTGCGCGAAGACGCCGATGTCGGTGCCGGCGAGAAGCTGCACCGCGGTCGCGAGCGCCGTGTACGGCGGCGCAGACCACGACGTCGACGTCGCCGAGGTCGGCGTCGCGCAGCTCGCGGCAGAACTCGGCGGTCTCGGCCGCGCCCTTGAACATCTTCCAGTTGCCGGCGATCAGCATCTACGCCGACCGGAATTGCAGCTACGCCGGGAAGTTCCTTCCCCTCGAGCAGCTCGAGCGAGGCGCCGCCGCCGGTCGAGATCCACGAGATGCGGTCGGCGACGCCTGCCTCGTACACCGCGCGGACCGAGTCGCCGCCGCCGACGATCGTGAAGCCGTCGCAGTCGGCGACCGCGCGCGCGACGGCGAACGTGCCCTCGGCGAAGCGCGGCCACTCGAACACGCCCATCGGGCCGTTCCAGAAGACGGTCTTCGCGTCCGCGATCGCGGACGCGAACTCCTCCCGCGTCTCCGGGCCGACGTCGAGGCCGAGCCAGCCGGGCGGCGGGTCGTCGTACGGCGTCACGCGCGTCTCGGCGTCGGCCGCGAACGACGCGGCCGCGACGACGTCGCGCGGGAGCACCACGTCGAACGTGAACGGGTTCTCGACGCGCACGTCCTCGGCCATCTTCCCGCCGATCAGCACGCGGTCGGCGCGCGAGCCGAGGTTCTGCAGCACGGCGATCTTGTCGTCGACCTTCGCCCCGCCGGAGACGATCACGAACGGCCGCTCGACCTCGCCGAGGAGCCGGCCGAGGTGCTCGAGCTCCGCGAGCAGCAGCAGCCCCGCGTACGCCGGAAGCAGGTGCGCGACGGCCTCGGTCGACGAGTGCGCGCGGTGCGCCGAGCCGAACGCGTCGTTCACGTACAGGTCGCAGCCGTCGGCCAGCTCGGCCGCGAAGCCCTCGTCGTTGGATCGTCTCGCCGGGATCGAAGCGCGTGTTCTCGAGCACGGTCACGCGGTCGTCGCCGACGAGCTCGGCGACCCGCGCCCGCACCGGCTCCATCGAGAAGCGCGCGCGGTCCTCCTCGGTCTTCGGACGCCCGAGGTGCGAGCACACGCGCACCTCGCTGGCCCCGCGCTCGAGCAGCAGCTCGAGCGTCGGCAGCGAGGCGCGGATGCGCGCGTCGTCCGCGACCCGGCCGTCCTCGAGCGGGACGTTGAGGTCCGCCCGGACGAGCACCGTCTTGCCGCCGACCTCGGCGTCGCGGACCGAGCGCGGCAGCCCCATCTCAGGCCGCGAGCTTGTTCACGAGATCGACGAGCCGGTTCGAGTACCCCCACTCGTTGTCGTACCAGCCGAAGATCTTGACCAGGTTGCCGTTCGCCATCGTCAGCTTGCTGTCGAAGATGCACGAGTACGGCGACTGGTTGATGTCCGTCGAGACGAGCGGGGCCGTCGAGTACTGGAGGTATCCCTTCAGCGAGCCGCCCGCCGCCGCCGCCTCGAACGCCGCGTTGACGCTCGTCGACCGTCACCTCGTCGCGACGACCGCGACGAGATCGGTGACCGAGCCGGTCGGGACCGGCGCGCGCACCGCGACGCCGTCGAGCTTGCCCGCGAGCTCCGGCAGGACGAGCCCGAGCGCCTTCGCCGCGCCCGTCGAGGTCGGGATCAGGTTGATCGCGGCCGCCCGTGCGCGGCGGAGGTCCTCGTGCGGCATGTCCTGGAGCCGCTGGTCGGCGGTGTACGCGTGGATCGTCGTCATCAGCCCGCGCTCGATCGTGAACGCGTCGTTCAGCACCTTCGCCATCGGCGCGATGCAGTTCGTCGTGCACGACGCGTTCGAGATGATGTGGTGCGTTTCCGGGTCGTACTTGTCGTCGTTGACGCCGAGCGCGACCGTGATGTCCGGGTCGGTCGCGGGGGCGGAGATCACGACCTTCTTCGCGCCCGCGTCGAGGTGCTTCTGCGCGCCCTCGCGCTTCGTGAAGAACCCGGTCGACTCGATCACGACGTCGACGCCGAGGTCGCCCCAGGGCATCGCGCCCGGGTCGCGCTCGGCGAGCAGCTTGATCTCGTGACCGCCGGCGCTGAGCACGCCGCCCTCGAGCACGACGTCGCCCGGGAACGGGCCGAGCGTCGAGTCGTAGCGCAGGAGATGCGCCATCGTCTCCGCGTCGCCCAGGTCGTTCGCGGCGACGATCTCGTAGTCGGCGCGGCCGAGGCCCGCGCGGAAGAAGTTGCGGCCGATGCGGCCGAAGCCGTTGATGCCCACCCGTGTCTTAGCCATGGCGGGACTCTAAACCGAGTCGGAGGACGGGCTCAGCCGGAACCGACCGGGAGCCGGTGGATCTCGCCGAGCTTGCCCCGCAGGTAGCGGACGTACGGCTCGGGGTCGATCCGCTGCGTGCCGACGACGCGCTCGAGCGTCTCCGCCGGCGTCAGCTTCCGCCCGTGGCGGTGCAGCCGGTCGCCGAGCCACTCGCGCAGCGCTCCGAACTCGCCCGCCTCGAACTGCCCGTCGAGGCCCGGCAGCTCCTCGCGCACCCGCTCCCAGATCTGCGCGGAGATGAGGTTGCCGAGTGCGTACGTCGAGAAGTACCCGATCGCGCCGATCGACCAGTGCGTGTCCTGGAGCACGCCGCGCGCGTCGTCGGGCACCTCGATCCCGAGGTACTCGAACACGCGGCGGTTCCACTCCTCGGGCAGCCGCTCGAGCGGGAACGAGCCGGCGAGCAGCTCCTGCTCGAGCTCGAACCGGAGGATCACGTGCAGGTTGTACGTCGCCTCGTCCGCCTCGACCCGGATCAGCGACGGCCGGACGGCGTTCACCTCGCGGTACCAGCGCTCGACGTCGTACCCGGCGAGCGCCTCCGGGAAGAGCTCGGCGAGCCGCGGGAAGAAGTGCCGCCAGAACGGCAGCGAGCGGCCGACGAGGTTCTC
This sequence comes from uncultured Actinomycetes bacterium, assembly GCA_963729135.1. Taxonomy (GTDB): domain Bacteria; phylum Actinomycetota; class Thermoleophilia; order Gaiellales; family Gaiellaceae; genus PALSA-600. The sequence goes on along the minus strand of CAVSMT010000002.1, from coordinate 23,275 downwards.
CCACAGCCGGCTCTGCGACTCGTGCAGCCCGAGCGAGACGCCCTGGCCGAGCGGCGTGCGGTCGAGCGCCGGATCGACCTGCCGCTCGTAGAGGCCGTGGCCGAACTCGTGCATCGTCGCGAACAGGCCGTCGAGGTTGTCCTCGAAGTACCGCGTCGTGAGCCGGATGTCGCGCACGCCGCTGCGGCTCGCGAACGGGTGCACCGTCGGGTCGAGCCGCCACGACTCGTCGTCGAACCCGAACCGCCGCGCCACCTCGAGCTCGAAGACGCGCTGGCGGTCGAGCGGGAAGCTCCGCCCGGCCGGCGGCGGCGGGGGCGCGGACGCGGCGATCTCGCGCGCGAGCGGCGCCTGGTGCTCCTTGAGGTACTCGAAGATCGTCCGCACCGTGGCGGTCTTCATCCCCGGCTCGAAGTCGTCGAGGAGCGCGTCGTACGGCTCGTCGAACCCGTCGGCGAAGCACTCGACGTAGCGGCGCTTGAGCTCGAGCTGCTCGCGCAGCACCGGAAGGAACATCCCGAAGTCGTTGGTCGCCCGCGCCTCGACCCAGATCGGGTACCCGAGCGCGGAGGCTCGCGTCAGCTCGGCCCGGAGGTCGGCCGGGACGCGGCGCTCCTTCTCCCAGTCGCGGCGCGCGACGCGGATCAGGCTCGCCTCGAACGAGCCGGGCTCGTGCTCGGCCTCGAACGGCTCGAGCTCCTCGAGCAGCCGGCCGACCTCAGGCGCGACCAGCCGCTCGTGCGCGACGCGGCCGAGCGTGACGAGCTGCTCGGCGCGGACGGCCGAGCCGCCCGGCGGCATGACCACGTGCTGGTCCCAGCGGAGGACCTCCGCCACCCGCTCCAGGTCGGTCACCGCGGCGAGGAGCGTGCGGAGCTGCTCGAACGCGTCGGCCACGCCGGAACGCTACCGCACCGCCGGCCGGCCGCCGCCCCGGCCGCAAACCAGATGCGTATGGGTTGCAACTGACCTGGAACACGGCCGGACCCGTGCGAGATACTCGCACCGGCGGGTCTCCATGCTCGTCCGGCGATGGATTCAGACCCCGTCCGTCGCCAACGGTCCGGAGCGTGGTTCAACCGGAGGGGAAGGTCGTCCTCGGAGCTTCCCCTCCGGGCCCGCCCTCATCGCGACGAGGTGCCGGCCGCGCGGGCCTTGATCGCTTCCATCCGGTGCTGGGCTCCCGCCTTCGTGATCGGCGGATGGCACTTCGCCCCGAGCTCTTCGAGGGTGAGCCACGGGTGCCTCACTCTCAGGTCGGCGATCTCCTCCAGCTTCGGCGGCAACCTCTCGCCCTCGAGAGCGCGGATCGCCTGGAGCTGCTCGTGCGCCGCCCGTGTCGTGCGGACGAGGTTCGCCTCGTCGGCGTTCGCGAGGCGGTTCGCCTCGGCTCTCGTCGCCGCGACGACCGCATGCTCGTCGAGACGGAGCGCGGTCTCGCCGGCGCCGGCGAACGCGAGCAGGTCGGCGATCGTCTCGCCGCCCTTCGCGTACGCGATCGCGTGGCCGCGGCGCTCGCGGACCTGGAGCGCGATCCCCTCGCGGGCGGCGATGCCCGCGACGAACTCCGCGCCCTCGCGTCCCGTCGTGCGCAGCTCGAGGTGCGGCGCGCGCGGGCCCGACAGCGAGCCGCCGCCGAGGAGCGCGCCGCGGAGGTACGCGCCGCGGCAGCACGTGCGGCCGACGACGCGCTTCGGCGGGCGCTCCACGGGTGCGCCCGACGGCGAGAGGACGCCCGCCTCGCGGAGGAGCGCGCGGCTCGCCGGGTCGACCTCGACGTGGAGCTGGTACCGCGTCGCCTGGTCGAACGCGCGGCGCCGGTACGTCCGGATCTCCGAGCGGACGCCGAGGTCGAGCAGGATCGAGAACGCGCGCCGCGCGGCCGCCGGCGGTCGCGAGGTCGAGGTGCACGGCCTGCTCGCCGTGGCCGTGGAGGTGCCACGCGCCCGCCGAGTGGAAGAGCGCCGAGAGCTCGGCGAGCCGGCAGCACCGCCGCAGCGGCGGGATCGAGGCGAGCTCGTCGCGCAGCTCCTCAGAGAGCGACATCGTCGAGCGCGAGCAGGCGCCGCTTGTACTCGAGCCCGAGCGACCCGTAGCCGCCGAGCCCGCCCGCCGCGACGACGCGGTGGCACGGGACGAACGGCGCGAGCCGGTTCCGGGCGCAGAACGTGCCCGCCGCGCGGGCGGCGCCGGGCCGGCCCGCGAGCGCGGCGAGCTCGCCGTACGTGACGACCTCGCTGCGCGGCAGCGCCCGCAGCGCTCGCTCGCAGTCGCCGTAGAAGCCGTCGTCGAGCTCGAGCTCGACCGCGCCGAGGTCGGCCGGCTCGCCCGCGAAGTACGCGCGCAGGCGCTCCGCGACCGGGTGCGCCTGTCCCGCCTCCGCACTTGCCTTCGGGGTCGGGAGCTCGGACCAGACGACGCGCTCGCCCTCCACCCACAGCTCGCCGACGCCCCAGCCGGGCGCCTCGTACCGTACGAGCGTCGGCTTCACGCGGATGTTGTAGCGTCCCGCAGATGCCACCCCGCGGCCGGGTGCCGAGATACGCACCCCTCCTCGGCTTCGTCTACGTCCCGCTCGGGGTGCTCGCCCTCGCGCTCGGCACGAACCACGAGCAGGCGGCCTCCGCCCTGTTCACCGGCGCCGCGTTCTCGTTCCTGTGGTTCCTCGGCAGCCTGCACGCGCGCATCATCCGCTACGACCCGGACGGGTTCTTCGCGAGCATCGTCGTGCTCGGCGGCGCCGCGCTCGTCGCGCTGCAGGCGGCGGCGCTCGGCTCCCGCTCGGCGCTCGTCGCCGCGCCGAGCGCGGCCTGCGCGGCGACCGTGATCATCGGCTCGTCGCTCGCGGCGCTCGGCGCGCGGAAGGTGCGGCCGTGGGTCGGCCGGCTCGGGATCGCCGGCGGCGTGGCCGTCCTCCTGCTCGGGATCTGCGAGGGCGCGGCCGACTGGACGTTCGTCGGCTCGACGTTCTGGGCCTCGTCGCTCGGCTTCATGATCTGGGTGCTCGTGACCGCGAGCTTCCTCAGCCGGAACTGAGCCCTCACCGTATCCTCCGGCGCGTGAGCACGCACGCACGCCTCCGCCCGCCGCCGGCGGTCAACGAGCCGGTCCGCGAGTACGGGCCCGGGAGCCCGGAGCGCGAGAGCCTCGCCCGCCGGCTCGAGGAGATGCGGCGGACGCGGCTCGAGCTCCCGCTCGTGATCGGCGGCCGCGACGTGACGACGGTGAAGACGCGCCCGGCCGTGATGCCGCACGACCGCGAGCGCGTGCTGGCCGACGTCCACCAGGGAAGCGCCGAGCACGTCGCGCAGGCGATCGGCGCCGCGAGCGCCGCGTGGCGCGACTGGTCGCGCTGGCCGTGGGAGGAGCGCGCGTCGGTGTTCCTCCGCGCGGCCGAGCTGCTCGCCGGCCCGTGGCGCGAGACGCTGCTCGCGGCGACGATGCTCGGCCAGTCGAAGACCGCGCACCAGGCCGAGATCGACGCGGCCTGCGAGACGATCGACTTCCTCCGCTTCAACGTCGAGTTCATGGCGCGGATCTACGAGGAGCAGCCGGTCTCCGCGCCCGGCGTGTGGAACCGGCTCGAGTACCGGCCGCTCGAGGGCTTCGTCTTCGCGGTCTCGCCGTTCAACTTCACCGCGATCGCCGGCAACCTCACCTCGTCGCCGGCGCTGCTCGGGAACGTCGTCGTCTGGAAGCCGGCGTCGACGGCGATGCTCTCGGCCTTCTACCTCATGCGCGTCTTCCAGGAGGCCGGGCTCCCGGACGGCGTGATCAACCTCGTCTACGGCTCCGGCGCCGAGATCGGCGACGCCGCGCTCGCGAGCCCCGACCTCGCCGGCATCCACTTCACCGGCTCGACCGCCGTCTTCAACGGGATGTGGGGGACGGTCGGCTCGAACGTCGGCCGGTACCGGAACTACCCGCGGATCGTCGGCGAGACGGGCGGAAAGGACTTCATCGTCGTCCACCCCTCCGCCGACCTCGACGCGGTCGCGGCCGCGATCGTCCGCGGCTCGTTCGAGTACCAGGGGCAGAAGTGCTCGGCGGCGTCACGCGTCTACGCGCCGTCGAACCTGTGGCCGGCGCTGCGGGAGCGGCTCGCCGACGAGGTCGCGACGATCGCCGGTCGGCGACGTCGCCGACTTCTCGACCTTCATGGGCGCCGTGATCGACGGCGCGTCGTTCGAGACGCAGCGCGCCGCGATCGACGAGGCTCGCGGCCACGCCGACACCGAGATCGTGGTCGGCGGCGGCACCGACGACACCGTCGGCTGGTTCGTCGAGCCGACCGTCGTCGAGACGCGCGACCCGGGCTTCCGGCTCCTGCGCGACGAGCTCTTCGGCCCGGTCGTGACGACGTACGTGTACGACGAGGCGCGCTGGGGCGAGACGCTCGATCTGATCGACTCGACCGCGCCGTACGGGCTCACCGGCGCCGTCTTCTCGGAGGACCGCGCCGCGGTGCAGGAGGCGTCCGAGCGGCTGCGGTACGCGGCCGGCAACTTCTACGTCAACGACAAGCCGACGGGCGCGGTCGTCGGCCAGCAGCCGTTCGGCGGCTCGCGCGCGTCGGGCACGAACGACAAGGCAGGCTCGATGTGGAACCTGATCCGGTGGGCGACGCCACGCTCGATCAAGGAGACGTTCGTCCCGCCGCGCGACTACCGCTACCCGTTCATGGCCGGGGAGAGCGACTAGCCGTTCGAGAGGCGGGCAGCGCCTGCGAGCGCCGTCCAGACGCGCGAGAACCGCGGCGAGCACGAGCCGCGGACGCTGACCTTCCGCGACCCGACGGAGATCCAGCTCGACGCGAAGTCCGGCAGCGTCCCGAGACAGAACGTCGTCGCCGGCAGCGTCGAGAAGCTCGCGGCGGCGACGGTCTTCGCGAGGGTCGCGAGCTGCGCCGCGGTGAGCGTCGTTCGGCCGACCTTCACCGGGCCGGTCGCGAACACGCCGCCGTCGGCCGCGATCGAGACCGTGTACGGGGCGATGTTGCCGCCCTGCCGGCCGAACGAGTAGCGGGCGGCCGACGCTGCGGCGGGCACGGCGACGGCGAGCACGATCGCGGCGGCGAGGACGATCCGGGTCACTCCTCGAGGGTAGCCGCCCTCGGCCGCGCCAGCGGCGAGCGCTCGAGCAGCCAGAACGAGCTCTCGATCGACGGCCCGATCAGGATCACGAAGGCGACCGTGCCGACCCCGACGGTGCCGCCGAGGAGGATCCCGAGCGCGAGCGCGCACAGCTCGATCGCGCCGCGGACGAGGCCGATCCGGAACGGCGTGCGCGCGGCGCCGACGACCATCAGCGAGTCGCGCGGGCCCGCGCCGAGCGCGGCGCCGAGGTACAGCCCGGAGCCGACGCCCATCAGCGCGAGCCCGGCGGCGAGCAGCGCTATCCGCACGCCGAGAGCGTCGCCGGCGAGCGCGTCGACAGGCCCGAGCGAGGTCAGCAGGACGATCAGCCCGCCGACGCCGAGCGCGTTCGCGAGCGTTCCGACGCCGATCCGCGCGCCGAGCCGCCACGCGAGCACGACGACCACGATCGAGACGACGATGCTCGCCGCGCCGAACGAGAGCCGCGTGTGGCGCGCGATCCCCTGGTGCAGCACGTCCCACGGCGGCAGTCCGAGCCGCGACTCGAGCAGCGCGACGATCCCGGCCGAGAACAGGACGAGCCCGCCGGTCAGCATGACGAGCCGCAGGCGGAGCCCGCCGCGAAGGGTCGGTGGAGCGCGCATCGCCTCAGGCTCTCAGATCGCGCCGGCGTCGAGCCGTCGCGCTACTTGCCGCCCGCGAGCGAGTCGAGCACGGACCTGATCGCCGGCGCCTGCGGGTCGTTCGGCTCGAGCTGCAGGTAGCGCGTCCAGACCTCGACGATCTCCTTCGGGTCGCCGCCGTTGTCGTGCAGCAGCAGGCCGAGGTTCTTGTACGAGGCCGCGATCTCGGGCGAGAGCCGGATCGCCGTCCGGTACAGCCGCTCCGCGGGCTCGACGGCCGACTTGTCTCCGGTGCCCTGCAGCGCGAAGGCCAGGCCGAACGCGGCGGAGCCGTAGTCGTCGGCGATCGCCGCCTCCCACGAGGTGCCCGGGTACGAGCGTGTCGGCACGCGCAGCTTCTCGAACCGGGCCGCCTGACGAAGGAGCAGCTCGGCCGTCTCGGGAGCCGTGCTCTTCGGCAGCAGGCGCTTCGCGAGGCCCTCGTTCAGCTCGTCGAAGGGCGTGCCGAACTTCTTGCTGTCGGGGGCGCCGACGAAGTAGACGGGCCGCCGCGCGAGGTTGTCGCGGACGAGGTCGTCGAGGGACGTCGTGGCGCCGCCGTCGTAGGACGCGAACGGGATCACGACGCCGGGGTGCTCGCGCCGCTTCTGCGCGACGTAGTTCGGCAGCTTCAGCAGCTCGGTGTCGAGCGCGACGACGTCCGGTCGGAAGTGGGCGACGTACTGGGCGTACGAGACCGACGTGTAGTTCTCGTCGCCCCGCATCAGGAGCAGCGCGTTCGGCGCGAGCCCGCCGAGGACGTCCTGCGCGTAGTGAAGGGCGACGGCGTCGCCGCTGTGGTCCGCGGCGCGGTAGTGGACGACGGCCGCCGCCGCCGGCGCCGCGAGCAGCGCCACGCCCGCGATCGCGGCGACGAGGCCGGGCCGCCGCCGCGGCAGGCGGACCGCTTCCGCCCTGACCAGGATCCACCACGCGCCGAGCCCGGCGAGCATCGCGATCGGGATGCTCGGGAGGATGTAGAAGCGCGCGACCGCGCCCTTGATGAGCTCGATCCGGGTACGCGGGGTTCGCGTACGCGACGAAGATCGGCCCGGCGACGAGGAACGCGACGAGCAGCGCGACTCCTTCCGGCCGGCGGTGGCGCCACGTCCACCAGAGGCCGAGCAGCGCCAGGACGATCCCGACCACGACGAACGCGCCGCCGAGCCCGGTCGAGAGGAGCCTGAGCTGCCCGCCGATCGTCCCGTGCCCACCGCCGGCCGTGAGCGACGTCGACCCGTAGCTCGCGCGCGTGACGACGCTGAGGAAGCGACCGAGGGTGGTCGGGTTGCCCCAGTTCACGACCGGGTCGCTCCCGGCGGCGAGCGGGAGATAGAGGTACGGCAGCAGGCCCGCGACGAAGAGGCCGGCCGCGATCGCGAGGTCGCGCGGGCGAAGGCTGCGGCCGTCCCGCGTTCGCCGGAGTGCCGACCAGCCCGCCCAGCCGAGGACGGCGAAGGCCGGGACGAGGAGCACGATCGTCTGCTGGTTCGTCAGCGCCAGCCCGAGGAGGAACGCGAACGCCCAGAGGAGCCTGGTCCGGTCGGGGCGGCGGCACCACTCGAGGCCGAGCCAGAGGAGCAGCGCGGCGAGGAGGTTGTTGAGCGCGAACACCTCGGCGACGACCGAGTACGCCCAGAAGGTCGTCGAGAAGGCGAGCAGCAGAGCGCCGACGGCGCTCGCCACGAACGCGCCCCGCCGCTGCCGGTCCGGCGCGATCCCGGCGCGGCCGCTCCCGATCAGGCGGTAGACCGCGAGGAAGACGACGGAGACCGCCGCCGCGTCGAAGAGGCACGAGAGCAGGTTGATCCGGAGGGCGGGCGATCCGAACGGGAGCAGCGAGGCGAGGTGGCCCAGCATCGTGAAGAGCGGATAGCCGGGCGGGTGGGCGACGCCGAGCACGTACGCGGACGTGATCAGCTCGCCGCTGTCGCCCGTGGGAACGGAGGGATCGACGGTCAGGAGGTAGACGACGAGCGCGAGCAGGCCGACGAGACCGGCGGCCACGAGCGACACGCGGTCCAGCGGCGCCTCGGACGTGGCGACGGCGGCCGCACGGCCGGGCTGGCGCGGCGCCCTGGGCTCCTTCGCCGCGGAGCGCCTGACCGGCGCGGAGGGCTTGGCCGGACGGGCAGGTGCGCGCGGCCTGCGGACTGGCGGCCGTCGGCCTGACCGGGGGAGCTCGCCCGCTGCTGCTTGCTCCGTTTGCGTCTGCTGCTCACCGGCTCTGTATAGCGCCTTGCGGGAGGGATGAACAGAGCCCGGCGGGGCGCGGGTTCAGGCCCGCCCGGCCTTGTGGAGCTGCGCGTAGATCCGCCGCGCCGTCTTCGCGGGCACGCCGGGGACGCCCTCGAGCTCCTCCTGGCTCGCGGCGAGCACGCGCTCGGCCGAGCCGAAGTGACGAAGCAGCGCGCGGCGGCGCACCGGGCCGACGCCCTCGATCTGGTCGAACATCGACTCGCGCGCCGCCGCGTCTCGGCGCGAGCGGTGGAACGTGACCGCGAAGCGGTGCGCCTCGTCGCGGACGCGCTGGAGGAGCTGCAGCCCCGGCGAGTGCGCGGCGAGGACGACCGGGTGCGGCCGGCCCGGGAGGAACACCTCCTCGACGCGCTTCGCGAGCGCGATCACCGCCACGCGCGGCAGGTCGAACTCCTCCATCGCCGCGAGCGCGGCCGCGAGCTGGCCCTTGCCGCCGTCGATCACGACGAGGTTCGGCGTGGCCGCGAAGGACTCGTCCCAGTCGTCCGCCGCGGCGCCGGCCGCGAGCCGCGCGAAGCGCCGCGCGACCACCTCGCCCATCGCCGCGAAGTCGTCCTGGCCCTCCTGCCCGCGCACCGCGAACTTGCGGTAGTGCGCCTTCTTCGCGACGCCGTCCTCGAGCACGACCATCGAGCCGACGATCTCGGTGCCCTGGATGTTCGAGACGTCGAAGCACTCGATCCGGATCGGCAGCGCCTCGAGGTTGAGCTCCTCGCGCAGCTCCTCGAGCGCCTCGACGCGCCGGAGCCGCTTCGTCTCGGCGACGAACGTCTCCGACGTGAGGGCGAGCTCGGCGTTCTGCTGCGCGAGCTCCTGCAGCCGCCGCTTCTCGCCGCGTTCGGGCGCGCGCACCTCGACGCGCGAGCCGCGCAGCTCCGAGAGGTACGCCTCGAGCGCGTCCATCGAGCCGGCGCCGCGCGGGACGAGGAGCTGCGGCGGCACGGTCGGCGCGGTGCCGTAGTACTCGAGGCAGAACTGCTCGAGCACCTCCCCCACGTCCTCGCCGGCCGCGTTCTCGAGGTGGAACGAGTAGCGGTCGACCATCCGCCCGTCGCGGAGCGGGAAGACCTGCACCGCCGCCCGGTCAGGCCCGACCGCGACGCCGATCACGTCCGCCATCGCCGACCCGCTCGGGTGCTCGACGGCCTGCCGCTCCGCGAGCCGCTCGACCGCGTGCAGCCGGTTGCGGTACCGGGCGGCGTCCTCGAACCGCTCCGCGGCCGCCGCCTCCCGCATCTGCCGCTCGAGCTCGCGGCGGATCGGGCGGTCGTCGCCGGAGAGGAACTCGATCACGCCGTCGACGATCGTCCGGTAGTCCTCCTTCGAGACGTACCCGACGCACGGTGCGAGGCAGCGCTCGATGTGGAAGTCGAGGCACGGGATGCCGCTGCGCCGCCCGGGCTGCGGCCCCTCGCACGGCCGGTAGCGGAAGGCGCGGTTGAGGACGTCGAGCGTCTCGCGCACCTTCTTCGCGTTCGCGTACGGCCCGAAGTAGACGACGCCGCGGCGGTGCCGCTCGCGCGTGAACATCACCCGCGGGAACTCGTCCTCGACCGTGACGGCGATGTACGGGAACGACTTGTCGTCGCGGAGGCGGACGTTGAACGGCGGCCGGTGGCGCTTGACGAGATTCTGCTCGAGGTGGAGCGCCTCGACCTCGGTGCCGGTGACGATCGTCTCCACCTCGGCGACGCGGTCGACGAGCTGGTCGATCCCGGCGCGGTTGTCGCTGCGGCCGGCCTGGAAGTACTGCCGCACGCGCGGACGGAGCGACTTCGCCTTGCCGACGTAGAGGACGTCGCCGCGCGCGTCGCGGAAGAGGTAGACGCCCGGGCTCGCCGGCAGCCGCCTGAGCTGGGTCTCGACGCGCTCGGTCGCCACTTGTCGGAGCCTAGCCCGGAGGCTTGAATAGCCCGATGCGGCCGGGGCTCGCCCTTCTCGTCGCGGCGCTCGCCGCATCCACGCTGGCCGGCTGCGGCGGCGGCGGGCAGCCGAGGCTCGTCGTCGGCGCGGTCGAGGACGCCGCGAAGTGGACCGACCCGGGGCCGCAGATGGCGCTCACGAGCGGCGCGGGCTATCGCGCGCTCGTCTTCAGCTCGGTCTGGAAGCCGCCGCGGACGGCGCCGACCGAGCTCGAGCTGACCGCGCTCCGCGGCGCCGTCGGGGCGGCCGCGCAGGCCGGGATCCGGCCGATCGTCGCCGTCTACCAGTTCAGCGGCGACACACCGCTGACGCCGGCGGCGCGGTCGCAGTTCGCCGCGTACGCGGCCTCGATCCCGCGCGAGCTGCCGGACGTTCGCGACGTGATCGTCGGCAACGAGCCGAACCAGCCGCTGTTCTGGAAGCCGCAGTTCTCGGCCGCCGGGAAGGACGTCGCCGCACCCGCGTACCTCGCGCTCCTCGCGGAGACGTACGACGCGCTGAAGGACGTCAGCTCGCACGTGAACGTGATCGGCGGCGGCCTCGCGGCGCGCGGCGGCGACCGGCCGTTCGGCTTGCGGCAGACGCAGTCGCCGACCGCGTTCATCCGCGACCTCGGCGCCGCGTACCGCGCGAGCGGCCGCGACAAGCCGGTGATGGACATGTTCTCGCTGCACCCGTACCCGGAGAACTCGAGCATCCCGCCGACGTTCAGGCACCCGCGGACGACCACGATCGGGATCGCCGACTACGGAAAGCTCGTCCGGCTGCTCGACGCCGCGTTCCCGGGCGAGCAGCTGCCGGTCGTCTACGGCGAGTACGGCCTCGAGACGACGGTGCCGCCGGGCGAGCGCTCCGCGTACACGGGCGTGGAGCCGGCGGCGGTGAAGCCGATCCCGGCCGTGCGTGCAGGGCCGGCGGTACGTGCAGGCGATCCGGCTCGCCGCCTGCCAGCCGCGGGTGCGGATGCTGCTCTTCTTCCACGTCGTCGACGAGGCGGCGCTGGCCGGCCTCCAGAGCGGCGTCTACTACGCCGACGACACGCCGAAGGCGAGCCTCGGCCCGGTCGCGGCGGCGGCCGACGCGGCGAGCGCCGGCACGATCGCCTGCGCGGGCTGAGCGCGACGCGGCGCGGCTAGCATTGGCCTCGTGGAAGGTCAGTACCTCGCCTACACCCTGTACCGGGCGCAGCCGGAATGGCGGCGCCTGCCCGTCGAGGAGCGCGAGGCCGGGAAGGACGCGTTCGCCGAGGTGCTGGACGAGTTCGCGCCCCGGTTCGACACGCTCAACGTCTACTCGACGACGGGCGTGCGGCCCGAGGTCGACTTCTTCCTCTGGAAGATCACCTCGCGCTACGAGGACCTCGGCGAGCTCGGCGCGGCGCTCAACGCGACGCCGCTCGCGGGCTGGCTCGAGACGCCGTACTCGTACCTCGCGACGACGAAGGCCTCGCAGTACACGAGCGCCCGCCGGGCGAGGAAGATCACGCCGCGGCAGTCGCCGTACCTCGTCCTCTACCCGTTCGTGAAGATCCGCCCGTGGTACGCGCTGCCCGAGGCCGACCGCCAGCGGGCGATGGACGAGCACATCCGCATCGGCGGCGAGCACCCGTCGATCCACAACCACACGACGTACTCGTTCGGGATCGACGACCAGGAGTTCATGACCGCGTTCGAGTGCGACGAGCCCGCCGACTTCATGCACCTGATGCTGACGCTCCGCGAGTCGGAGGCGTCGAGGTACACGGAGCGCGACACCCCGATCTTCGTCGGCCAGCTGATGGAGATCCGCGCGGCGCTGGATCGACTCGACGGGGTCGGCTCCCGCGTCGAGGCCTGACCGCGCGGGGGCAACCCCTCCTCGCTCGCGCGCGGTTGCGGCCGATCATCGTGCTCGGGGCCGAACGAAGCGGCACCTCGGTCTGCGCCGAGATGGTGCACGTCTGGGGCGCGTATGCCGGCGAGCCGGACGAGCTCGCTCCGCCCGACGGTCTGAATGCCCGAGGCCGCTGGGAATACCTGCCGCTCTGGGAGCTGCTGGCCGCAGTCGGCGAGTTCGCGTCTCGTGGGAGCTGGTGGCGGGAGTCCTTTCAACGGGAGGTGACGGCCAGGGCCGAGGACGATCGATTTGCCACGCCCGCCCGCTCGCTCGTGAGGCGGATGGAGGCGGCCGGCAGGCCCTGGATGTGGAAGGACCCGGCGCTCTGCCACTTTCTCGGCTTCTGGAAGCCGTTCTGGGACGAGCCGATCTTCGTGACGACCGTTCGTCACCCCGTCGACGTCGCCGTCTCCTGGAACCAGTTCCGCAAGGCCGGAGGCGCCGGCGAGACGTCGCTGCGGTGCAACCTGCTGCGCTGGCAGCAGATGACGCTCCTGGTGCTGCGCGCACTGGACGCAGACGCAGCCAAGCTCTTCGTCGAATACGAGGCGGTGATCGACGCTCCATCCGATCAGGCCCGCCGGCTCGCGGCGTTTCTCGACGAGCATTCGGGCACGCGGACCGCCGAGTCGACGGTCGCCGGAATGGCCGCGGTCTCCGAGCCCGCGCTGCGACGAAATCGTGAAGGTCGGCGACTTGAGGGGCTCATGTCGGAGCCGCAGCGCTCGCTCTACGAGCTGCTCCGCGCGAGCGTCGAGATGCCGTCGACGCCGTTTACCGAGCTCTATCCGATGCCGCCGGATTGGCGTGCCTACGTCATGGCCCAGGAAGATGCCTCAGCCGCGGGCGGAAAGCCTGGCTAGCTGTACCGGTGCTGCGTGCGCCAGGTCCAGAACCCGGCCCACACGCACGCTGCCGCGACCACGAAGAAGGCGAGCGCGTCGAGGCCGCTCAGGCCGGCGACGAAGTACCAGCCGATGTCGACGACGAGCAGGCCGACGGCGCCGTAGAAGACCCACTGCGCCCGCGCCGGCCAGTACGAGATCTCGCGGCGGCCGAAGTCGCGCCAGAGCATGTACGCGACGAAGGCGATCACGATGAAGAACGCGACGCGGACGAGGAGCTGGGCGGTCGAGAGCGACGTCTCGAGGTTCAGCGCGACGATCGCGGCGGCGACCGCCGCGATGATCAGCAGGTTGCGGACGAAGGGCGAGATCCGGCTCACGTCGCGGTCGTGTAGGCGCGGACGGCGAGCGCGGCGGCGACGAGCGTCGCGACCGCGAACCAGAGGAGGCGGGCGCGCGGGTCGGCCGGCGCGTACAGCCACGGCGAGAGCACGCAGAGGAGCGCGAACGTCCCGTACGCGTAGTGGAGCTTGTCGGCCGCCCGCCGGTGGTCGGAGAGGAGCAGGAGCCCGAGCGCGACCTGCGCGACGACGAGCGTCTGCGCGAGCGCGAGCAGGTGCGCGACCGTCTGCCCGGCTCGCTGCCGGCGGCGCGCCACGAACGCCGCGGCCGACGCTGCGAGGCACACGGCGATGACGAGAAACGCGTTCCAGTGGTGCAGCGATAGCATCGCGGGTCACCCTACCGAGAGGAGTCGACAGTGGTCGAAGAAGGTCAGACGGCGCCCGATTTCGAGCTCGAGAGCGACTCCGGCGAGCGCGTGAAACTCTCGTCGCTGCGTGGAAAGCCGGTCGTTCTCTACTTCTATCCCAAGGACGACACGTCCGGATGCACGACTCAGGCGTGCGGCATCCGCGACGCGTACGGCGAGTTCGAGCGGGCCGGCGCCGTCGTGCTCGGCGTGTCGCCGGACGGGGTCGACTCGCACGTGAAGTTCAAGGACAAGTACTCGCTGCCGTTCACGCTCCTCGCCGACACGGACCACGCCGTCGCGGAGGCGTACGGCGCGTGGGGCGAGAAGTCGCGCTACGGCCGGACGTACATGGGGATCGTCCGCTCGACGTTCGTGGTCGGGCCCGACGGGACCGTCCTGCGGGCGATGCCGAACGTGAAGCCCGCCACGCACGCCGACGACGTCCTCGCAGTGCTCAGAGCGTGACGACCGTCTCCGTGCCGCCGTTGCGGTAGCCCTCGCCGAGCCGCTCCGTGAGCGTCTTCTCGAGCTCGCCGGTCCGCTCGAGCTCCTCGACGATGTCGGCGCCGCCGATCAGCTCGCCCTTCACGAACACCTGCGGGATCGTCGGCCAGCCCGAGATCGCCGAGAGGTCCTGGCGGATCTGCGGGTCGGTCAGGACGTCGACCGTCGTCACCGACGCGCCCGCGCGGCGGAGCGCGTTCAGCGCGCGGTCGGAGTTCCCGCACATCACGAACTGCGGCGTGCCCTTCATGAACAGGGCGACGTCCGAGCTCTCGATCACGTCGCCGATCTTCTCGCTGTAGCTCACGCGGTCCCCCTCGTCGAGATTCGAAGCTCATGGATCGTGCCATCGCCGAGCGGCCCCGCGAGCGCGTCGTACACGAGCCGGTGCTGGGCCACGAGCGAGAGCCCGTCGAACGCGGGCGCGGCGACCGTGACCTGGAAGTGGTCGCCGCCGCCGGTGCGGTCGACGACGTCGAGCTCGGCGGCATCCGGGAAGCTCCGCTCGAGCAGGCTGCGTAGGGTCTCGGCGCTCATCGCCGCTCGATCGTACCGAGCCGGAGCCGGGCTACACTGGCGGCCGCATGCGGATGTGGCGGAATTGGTAGACGCGCACGGTTCAGGTCCGTGTGCCCTTTGGGGCGTGGAGGTTCAAGTCCTCTCATCCGCACTCTGAGACTCGCCCCGCTGCTCCTCCTCACGACGCTGGCCGTCACCGTCTTCTCGGGCGACGGCTTCGCGCGCACCCAGCCCGCGATGACGGAGGTCGTCGTCACGCTGAAGGCGCCGTCGCTGTCCGCGTTCGGGCGCAGCCTCGTCTCCGCGCGCCACACGCTGTACGGCCGCGAGCTCGTCGCCGCCCAGAACCGCGTGATGGGGAACGTGCGGAAGGCGGTCCCGGGCGCGCGGATCGGCTGGCGCTACCGCATCGTCGCGGACGGCTTCTCGGTCGTGCTGCCGAAGAAGGACGTGCCGGCGCTCGCCCGCGTCGACGGCGTCGCGAAGGTGTGGCCGAGCGTCACCTACCACGAGCTGACGAACGCGAGCCCGGACACGATCAACGCCGACAAGCTCTGGGGCGCCGGCCTCGCGACCTCGGGCCAGGGGATGAAGATCGGGATCATCGACGACGGGATCGACGCCGCGCACCGGTACTTCGACCCCGAGGGCTACACGTACCCGCCCGGGTTCCCGAAGGGCCAGCGCCGGTTCACGACGCCGAAGGTGATCGTCGCGCGCGCGTTCCCGCCGCCCGGCTCGACGTACAAGAACGCCGGGCTCGCGTTCGACGCGAAGGAGTCGTTCCACGGCACGCACGTCGCCGGGATCGCGGCCGGCGACCACGGCGTGCAGGACGGGTCGCTGTCGCTGACCGGCGTCGCGCCCGCCGCGTACCTCGGCAACTACAAGGCGCTGACGGTGCCGACGCCGGAGTTCGGGCTCGACGGCAACTCGGCCGAGCTCGCCGCCGCGATCGAGGCGGCCGTCTCCGACGGGATGAACGTGATCAACCTCTCGCTCGGCGAGCCCGAGATCGAGCCGTCGCGCGACATCGTCGTGCAGGCGCTCGACGCCGCCGCGGCGGCCGGCGTCGTGCCCGTCGTCGCGGCCGGGAACGACTTCAGCGACTACGGCTACGGCTCGATCAGCTCGCCCGGCAACGCGCCCGGTGCGATCACCGTCGGCGCGACCGACCTGAACGAGATCGCCGGCTTCTCGTCGGCCGGGCCGACGCCGGTCTCGCTCCAGTTCAAGCCCGACGTGAGCGCGCCGGGCGTCGCGATCGTCTCGTCGCTGCCCGACGACCAGGGCGGCCCGTGGGGCGAGCTCGAGGGGACGAGCATGGCGACCCCGCAGGTCGCGGGCGGCGCCGCGCTCCTGCGCCAGCAGCATCCCGACTGGACCGTCCCCCAGATCAAGTCGGCGCTCGTGCAGACGGCCGATCGGGTGAGCCTCCCGACCGGCGGCGAGGCGCCGGCGACGCGCGAGGGCGGCGGGCTCATCGACCTGCTGAACGCGAACGACCCGCTCTTCTTCGCCGCGCCGACCTCGATCGCGTTCCCGGTCAACGGCGGCTCGCGCGGCATCGCGCTCACGGACGCCGGCGGCGGCGCCGGCCCGTGGTCGGTCGCGGTCGACGCACAGCAGCACGCCAACGGGGTGACGGTCAGCGCCGGGTCGTCGGTCACCGTTCCCGGCCAGCTCGCGGTCACGGCACAGGTGGCGCCGGGCGCGTCCTCGGGCGACCTCACCGGGTTCGTCGTCCTCACCCGCGGCGCCGACACGCGCCGCATCCCGTACTGGCTCGAGGTCAGCCATCCGCAGCTCGGCAAGGAGCGGCACCTCACGCTGACGAAGAACGGCCTGTACTCGGGCACGACCGTGGGCGGGGCGAGCAGGGTCTCCCGTTACCGCTACCCGACGGGCGGCAGCCCGAGCTACCCGGGGCCCGAGGTCGTCTACCGCGTGAAGCTGACGAAGCCCGTCGCGAACTTCGGCGTCGCGGTCGTCTCCGGCCGCGCGGTCCCCCACGTCGTGTACGCGGGCGACGAGAACCACCTCGTCGGCTACCCGGGCCTGCCGCAGTCGATCAACCCGTACGTCGACCGGTTCGGCCTCGACCGCCCGATCGCGGGCGCGATCCGGCCGGTGCCGGGGACGTACGACGTGGTCTTCGACACGCGGTCGCGCGCCCAGGCGGGCCCGTTCTCGTTCCGGTTCTGGGTGAACGACACGACGCCGCCGCGCCTCGCGATCGCGACGGGCGCGCCGCCCGGGACGATCTGGATCTCGGCGAGCGACGCCGGCGCGGGCGTCGATCCGGTGTCGGGGACCGCGACGGTCGACGGCCGCCAGGCGCAGATCACCTACAGCGGCGGGCACTTCGTCGTGACCGCTACGCGGGGCTCGCACCGCGTGGTCGTGACCGTCTCCGACTACCAGGAGGCGAAGAACATGGAAGACGTCGCCGCGGTCACCCCGAACACCGCGACGCTCAGAGCCCGCGTCCGAGTCGGCTAGCGGTTCCGGGCGTCCTGCTCGTCCGTCGTCGGGAGCGCAGCGAGGTCGCGCTCGACCGCGCGGACGAAGTCGTCGTCGGGGCCGGGCGTTTCGACGACGCGGAGCTTCGACTTCCGGCGGGCGCGGCGCCTCTCGCCACGCGCCTCCATCCCGAATCGCCGGGAGACCGCGGGCCACTGCGCGGCGCCGACCAGCACGACGGCGGCGACCAGCAGCACGACGGCGAACACGCTCACGTCCGAAGGATACTGACGGCCCGACGCGTGGCACACTCGGCCCCGGGGTGAGGAAGGCGCTCGCTCGTCGGGATCGCGCTCGCCGCGGCGGCGGCCGTGGCCGTCGTGCTGCTCCGGGGCGGCGGCCCGAAGCACCCGACCTCGGCCGGCAGCGCCGTCGATGGCGCGTGACGGCGTACTTCTACCGGCGGAACGCGCTCGTCCCGGTCGCGGTGCGCGTGCCGCGGACCCGCGCGGTCGCGACCGCGGCGATCGACGCGCTCCTCGCCGGACCGCCGGCCGGATACTCCAGCGCGATCCCGGGCGGTGTCCGGCTCCGCCGGCTCGCGGTCGCCGGCGGGACCGCGACGGCGGCGTTCTCGCGCGCGCTCGCCGGCGCGCCGCGCACCGCAAGCGCGCAGATCGTCTACACGCTGACCCGGTTCCCGACGGTGCGCGTGGTCGAGCTCGTCGCCGGCGCCGCGCGGAGCCGCTCGACGCGCGCCGACTACGCCGACCTGACCCGGTCGGCGCTCATCTTCGTCGCGACGCCGACGCGTGACTCGACGGTGACGAGCCCGGTGCGCGTCGCGGGCACCGCGATCGTGTTCGAGGCGACGCTCGCGCTCGAGGTCCGCTCGGCCGGGAAGCTCGTCCACACGGAGACGATCACCGCGTCGGCCGGAGGCCCGTACCGCGGCACGTGGTCGACGAGCCTCGACCTGCCGCCGGGCAGCTACGACCTCGTCCTGTACGAGCCGTCCGCCGAGGACGGGAGCCATCTCCACGCGACGACGGTCTCGATCGACGTCGAGCCCTGAGCCGCGGCGGGGACGCGGCTACAATCTCGCCGCCCGAGCGATCCCCGGTAGCTCAATTGGCAGAGCATCCGGCTGTTAACCGGAGGGTTGTTGGTTCGAGTCCAACCCGGGGAGCTAAGGAAGGCCTGCAAATCGCTTAGTTTTGTTGTTTCATGAGACAACGAAACAACGATTTGCTACCCAATTTGCTACCCATCGCCCGGGGCAGACCCCGACGGCCTCCAACATCGAGTCCATGCGGCGGCTACCGACGCAGACGGAGACTTCAGACGGAACTCGGCTCGCGCGCGCCGGTTTGGAGAAGCGACGAGCAATTCAAGGACCAAAACGTATGCCGCCGCCACCCAGGGGCCAGCGCGGCGAGGACGAGCAAGAGCCTTGTCTGACTGACGCACACTAGGGAGCTGAGATGCGCTGCGCGTAGTCTGCGTTCAGACGAGATAGCGACTAGTTGACGTGCCTTTCTTTGAAGTCGCGCGCTTGAGCACGAGCTCAAGATTGCAGAGTATCTCTGATCTCGAGGCCGTCGCTGCTGCGATGGTCGAGCTCACGGACGTCGGATGTGGAAGTCGTGTTCATTCTGTGTCCTCATCCGATTAGACGCCGCGACGACGTGGAAGCGATCGTTGTTCGAGACGCCCGCGACTGGTCTTCGCTGGCATCGCGAGCTGGTCACGCGCCGCTGGACATACCGCGCCATCTAGGCCGGCCTGCGACGATCCAAGAAATCCGCGTCCTCCCGAACAACCTCGACCGTCAGGAGACACGCGAGCCCGTTACTGTCTGACCGTCAACCCAGGATCGCCGCCAAAGTTCCACGACGATCCGGACATGCGCTGCTCGTCTGGTCGAATCCGCTACGCGGTTACGCGGACCTGACGACATGGGATCTCTTGCCGCGGCACGTCGAACGGCAGCCGTGCATGAGAGGATCCGGCGGCAGGTCGCCCGCTTCTCAAGGCGCGGCGGCCCACGGAGCGGTTCAGGCACGGCGGCTGCCGAGACGGCAGGCCCACTTCATAGACGGTTGGCCGACTCACCTGAAGTCTCTCGGGAACACTGCGTTTGCACTCGCGGAGTATGCATCGACGGCTACTCCCCCAGGGATGGATGCCCAGTGCCGAAGCCATCGAACGAGCGCGTCCGGTCGGCATCAGGCTCGGTCCCAACGAAACATGGGTGCGCCCTGACGTGCGCGGTGCGCCGACCGGGAGCGAGCTTCGGTTTGCTTGGCGGCCTGCGACACGCTGAGAACAAAGGTCTCGGAGCATGCTGTCCGCGGCTGAAGTCGCCCGACACGTCAGGCCATTCCCACCTCGCGGTCATATTTAGCCGAGGTAAGAAATCGTGGTTCTGGCGTGCCCGCGAAGGAACGTCCGTCCGCAAACGTCGAGCGAGAGCGCCGGTTTGGTTGATACCGTCAGAACGCCATTTGCGCCGGGCTGGCACGCGGGCAGCTTCGAGCTGATCACCTTGAGACCGAACCGTGTGCTTTCTCCGAAACCGTGCTTCGCGTGGCGATAGTCGATACCTTGAGTGATTCTCAAGGTGAGCTTGTAACGCACAGCCTTTGATTGGACGAACAAGATGATCTTCGGCGCTTGCACACGCACGATTGGAATCGCATTTGTCGTCGAGTTGGGAACTCCCTTGATCCAAAATGATCCAGCAACCCGTCCTGCCGCCGCCTGAAACGTGAATGAGTAGTGCGACACAACTGTGCTCGGTTCCACTCTCAGCGAACAACCATGAGCATAACCCTGCGCGCTCTGGAGCAGCGTGCGCGTGATCTGCTCGAATTTATGCTCTCCGACAGCGTCGAGTTCACGATTTGGGTCATAGAAGGACGCAATTGCCCACTGATCGCTACTGGCTACGCGGAACACACGGTCTTTGTTATTCCAGGCCGTGTTGCCCGCGTCACAGCCGAGGTCGAAGTCAGCGTTTGGATTGGGATCGGTCGGCATCGTGTAGCTGAGCTCGATCAGGATGAACCTTTCGTGACGGTCGACGTATCGGCATTGCAAGATCACCTGATACGACGGGCCCAGCCGCGGGGTGGTTTGCGAATCCTTCAACATCGTGCCCCCGGTTCGTGGAGTAGCCCACTTGTTTGGAGCGGGTGGACACTTGAGGGCGCTCGGGTCTTTGATAGTCGGAGCCGCGGCTTGGCTCGCCTCCGGTAGACGAGCTGAGAGAAGTCCCATGACCGCGGCGCCCGTGAGGACCGCCATTCCGAGGCGGGGATTACGCGGTCCTGACATCAGCTACTGCTCGCCTCTCGTACCGGCGTGCCTTAGAGCTGTCAGGGGCGGTGGAGTTGGAGCCATGCTCCGCCTTTGTTGTGGTTGTCGCCGGGTGCGCCGATCAGTGCGGTTTGGGCGTCGGATGAGAGAGCAACGCTGTAGCCGAAGCTTCCGGCGCCGACCTCGCGAGACGCGGTCAGTTTGCTGCCTTGTTGCAACCAGGTCGAGGTGGATCGGCTAAGCACCCATGCGCCGCCATCGCCGCGGTCGCTCCCGGGTCCGCCGATAAGAGCGGTAGCCCCGTTGCTCGAGAGAGCTACGCTAAGCCCGAAAAGCCCTCGTTGACTCCCTCCCTCGGCTGTCAGTTTCGGCCCTTGTCTCCAGGTTGAACCGGTCCGAGTGAAAAGCCAGGCCGCTCCTTGGTTTGCGCTGTTTGAGCAGGCTCCGACGAGGAGCGTGTCTCCATCCGATGAAAGCGCCACGCTGCAGCCGAAAAACCCGAATTTGCTTTCCCCGCTGGCTGTCAGTTTCGAGCTTTCTTCTCTCCACGTCGTGCCTGAGCGAACGAAGACCCACACCGCGCCTGCGGCCTGATTGTCGTTCGAGCCGCCGACCACGGCCGTCTGCCCGTTGCCCGAGAGCGCCACGCTTGTGCCGAATCCGGGAGCTCCGATCCCCCCGCTCCCCGTCAAGGGCTTTCCCTCACGTACCCAACGCGAACCGACGCCCCTGAACACAAACGCCTGACCGGCGTCGTGGTTCGCTGTGCCGGCCCCAACGAGGGCGGTCGTTCCGTCCGCAGACAGCGCCACGCTTGCACCGAAACCGTCGCTGACTGCAGTCGTGTTATTCGTTGGGTTTGGGGGTTTGGTACCGACGAGTTGCGCTCGCTGTGTCCAGGTCGCGCCGGAGCGAGTGAAGACCCAGGCCGTCCCGGCAACGCTGAGGTTGCTGTTTGGTCCGCCGATCAGGGCGGTGTTGCCGTCCGCCGAGAGCGCCACGCTGTACCCAAACTCGCTGAAAGCGATCCCGGTTCTAACTGTCAGCTTTGCCCCTTCCTGCTTCCACGTCGAGCCAGATCGGGTGAAGACCCACACCGCACCCCGACCACCAGCGTCCGCATAGCCCCCAACCAAAGCAGTCCTACCATCCGCCGACAGCGCGACACTGAATCCAAACTTGCCCTGCCCGTTACCGATAGTCCCAACCTCGCCCGTCCCGACCAACTTTGGCCCTCGCTCAACAAACGGGTCTAACACACCCGCCGCCGCACCCATCCGCACCGCCCGATCCTTCAACGCGCCCGACGCGACTCCCACCACACACAAGCCCACAGCCGTCACACACACCAAACCGCGTCCACGCTCCCGCCCCCGCATCCGACCCTCCTCGCTCCGGGCGGATGGTTGCCCGGCTCTTTCCGGCTCCAGTTCGTACATCAGGAATCGCGTCGCAGAGACCCATCACCTGCGCTCTTTGACGGTTCCGGCCGCTTTCCGGTGACACTCGCCGACACGCGCGCTACGGATTCGGCGCCGCGTCTCCGGCCATGCTCCGCCTTTGTTGTGGTTGTCGCCGGGTGCGCCGATCAGTGCGGTTTGGGCGTCGGATGAGAGAGCAACGCTGTAGCCGAAGCTTCCGGCGCCGACCTCGCGAGACGCGGTCAGTTTGCTGCCTTGTTGCAACCAGGTCGAGGTGGATCGGCTAAACACCCATGCGCCGCCATCGCCGCGGTCGCTCCGGGTCCGCCGATAAGAGCGGTAGCCCCGTTGCTCGAGAGAGCTACGCTAAGCCCGAAAAGTCCTCGTTGACTCCCTCCCTCGGCTGTCAGTTTCGGCCCTTGTTCCAGGTGAACCGGTCCGAGTGAAAAGCCAGGCCGCTCCTTGGTTTGCGCTGTTTGAGCAGGCTCCGACGAGGAGCGTGTCTCCATCCGATGAAAGCGCCACGCTGCAGCCGAAAAACCCGAATTTGCTTTCCCCGCTGGCTGTCAGTTTCGAGCTTTCTTCTCTCCACGTCGTGCCTGAGCGAACGAAGACCCACACCGCGCCTGCGGCCTGATTGTCGTTCGAGCCGCCGACCACGGCCGTCTGCCCGTTGCCCGAGAGCGCCACGCTTGTGCCGAATCCGGGAGCTCCGATCCCCCCGCTCCCCGTCAAGGGCTTTCCCTCACGTACCCAACGCGAACCGACGCCCCTGAACACAAACGCCTCACCTACGTCTCATCATGCGTATTGCCGCCAACGAGGGCGGTCGTTCCGTCCGCAGACAGCGCCACGCTTGCACCGAAACCGTCATCGTTTGGCGTTAGCGTGTATGGGTCCCTGTCGAATGGGTTCCCGTGAAGCTCGGCTCGCTGTGTCCAGGTCGTGCCGGAGCGGGTGAAGACCCAGGCCGCTCCGCTAGTCCCCTGGTCTTTGGTCCGCCGATCAGGGCGGTGTTGCCGTTCGCCGAGAGCGCCACGCTGTACCCAAACTCGCTGAAAGCGGTCCCGGTTCTAACTGTCAGCTTCGCCCCTTCCTGCTTCCACGTCGAGCCAGATCGGGTGAAGACCCACACCGCACCCCGACCACCAGCGTCCGCATAGCCCCCAACCAAAGCAGTCCTACCATCCGCCGACAGCGCGACACTGAATCCAAACTTGCCCTGCCCGTTACCGATAGTCCCAACCTCGCCCGTCCCGACCAACTTTGGCCCTCGCTCAACAAACGGGTCTAACACACCCCTCCCCATAAATTTTTTACCGCCCGATCCTTCAACGCGCCCGACGCGACTCCCACCACACACAAGCCCACAGCCGTCACACACACCAAACGGCATCCAACCCGCAGACCGCGTGCTTGCCGCGACGTCAATGCAGCACCTTTCGGACAAGTCTCCCGTTCGGCCCGAAGCACAGATCATAAAGGGCGAAACCCTCGTCGAGCCATTCAAAACAGCGCTCGCTGGCTCATAAGGTCCCAGGCCCGCGACCGATGAAGGTCTGGTTCGGTTTCGGCCAAGTGCGAAGTACGTTGATTCGCGTTTCGAAGGGTACGGCTTGACCGAACAGGCGAG
>CAVSMT010000001.1:0-315684 GCA_963729135.1 uncultured Actinomycetes bacterium | reverse complement strand
TCCGCAACAGATAAGTGTCCATGATCCAGCCGTGACGCGCGCGCGCCTCGGCGCGGAGCTTCTCGATCTCGGGACCGCGCTGGCGCAGCGGCCCGGAGACCAGGATTTGGTCGGAGGTGCCGACATAGGCGCCCCAGTAGATGTCGACGCCGTCGGCCTGGATGGTGTTGAACGCGCAACCGCCGTCGAGCATCACCACGACGTCGTCGCCCGGCATTCCGTTCGGCGAGTTGCCGCCCGGTGGTGATGTGGACCGGCCCGCCGATCCGGTTGAGCGCGATCTTGTGCGCCGCCGCCAGCGCTTGAACGCTGGTGATGCCCGGGATGACGTCGAGCTCGAAGGCGACCGTCCCCATCGCTGTGACCTGATCGATGATGCGGAGCGTGCTGTCGTAAAGCGAAGGATCGCCCCACACCAGAAACGCGCCGTGCTGGCTGTCGCCAAGCTCCTCGCGGATCATGCGCTCGTAGATCGCCGCGCGCTGTGCGTGCCAGCCGGCCACCGCCGCGCCGTAGTCGGCCGGCGCGCGGTCGCGCGCGGGGTCCTGCGCCTCGACGAAACGATATGGCTTCGTGATGTAGCGCGCGCAGATTTCCTTGCGAAGCTTCGCGAGGTCGGCCTTGTCGTCGCCCTTGCCGATCAGGAACACCACTCGACGGTGCCAGCGCCTTGGTCGCCTGCACCGTGATGTGATCGGGGTTTCCCGCGCCGATCCCGATGATGGAAAGCTTTCTCATCCGAGCAGCCTCATTTCGTGCCCGTGATTCCGGCGGCGACGACGACGTCCCTCCACTTGACGATGTCGGCCTTGATGCGCGCGGCCGACCGCCTGGGCGGGCCGGGCTCCGGATCGACGCCCTGGATCGTCAGCGCCCGCTCGATCTCCGGCGCGGCGACCGCGGCCAGCACCGCGGCATTGAGCCGCTCGATGATGCCGGCCGGAACGCCGGCCGGCACCACGACCGCGGTCCATAGCGCGGCCTCGCAGCCCGGCACGCCGGCCTCGGCCACCGTCGGGCACGTCCGGCAGCGAGGCGTTGCGCTTCTCGCTCATGACCGCGAGCGCGCGAAGCTTGCCTTCGCGGATGTGCTGCAGCGTCGGCGGGATGGTGCTGACCGAAAGATCGATGCGGCCCTGCATCAGATCGATCATCGATTGGGCGCTGCCGCGGTAGGGCACATGGGTGACCTCGACGCCGGCCTTGCGCTTGAACAGTTCGCCGGCGAGATGGGCGAGCGTGCCGGTGCCGGCCGAGGCGTAGCTCAGCGTGCCGGGCTTCGCCTTGGCTAGCGCGACGAAATCCTTGCAGCGTCTTGGCCTGCCACTTGCGGTCGCGCCGATCAGCACGAACGGCGAGACGCCGATCATCGCGACCGGCGCGAAATCCTTGACCGGATCGAACGGCAGGCTGGCGTTCAGCGCTGCGCTCGCGGCATGCGTCGTGGTGTTGGCAAGCTCGAGCGTGTAGCCGTCCGGCGCCGATTTCGCGACCGAGTCGGTGCCGATGATGGTCGAGCCGCCGACGCGGTTCTCCACCACCACCTGCTGGCCGAGGCGCTCGCCCATCTTGATCAGCGACGACGCGGGCGATGGTGTCGGAGCTGGAGCCCGCGGTGAACGGCACCACCAGCTTGATCGGGCGGTCGGGCCATTCGGCGCGGGCGCCGGACACGCCGGTGCTCGCGAGCGCGAGCGCGGCCAGCAGAATGACTGAACGCATATCGGCCCCTCTTGTCACGCGATCTGCCTCGGCCTCGCGCAGGCTTTCGAACAGTGCGGTCCGCAGCAGGAACTTCCGCGCTAGCTCCGGGTCCTCGGCCTGCCGCCGCAGTTCGTCATGGTTGCGCTTGCGCAGCTGCCGGATCGCGCTCCTCCAGCAGCCGCTTGTTGCGGATGGTCTGCGCCTGGGTGTGCTTGACCGCCACGTGCCGCCGCTGCCGCTCGTAGCGGTCGAGCTCCGCGCTCGTCGGCTTTGCCATGCACGATGCGGACTAGCTTGTCGGCAAGGTTGAAGGCGTCGTGCACGCCGCTGTTCAGCCCCATGCCGCCGATCGGGCTGTTGACGTGGGCGGAGTCGCCCGCGAGCACCACGCGGCCGTGGCGGAATTTCGCCGCGACGCGCTGATGCACAGTGTAGAGATTGCAGCCGCAGATCTCGAACTCGCGGTCGATGCCGAGAAATTGCCGCAGGCGCTGTCTGCAGCGCCTCGGGACGCTTCAGCTCGTTCTCGTCGTCCTCGATGTCGGTCGGGAAGTGGATGCGCCAGCGGTCCGGCGGGCCCTTCCAGTGGAACAGGTTGGAGTATTCGACCGGGTCGGAGATGTAATTGCGCTCGGTGTAGCCGTGCTGGGTGAAGTCGTAGGCGACCTCGATGTTGATGGTGCGCTCGGGATAGGTGAAGCCCTCGAATTCGAGGCCGAGGTCCTTGCGCGCGATGCTGCGCGCGCCCTCGCAGCTCACCAGATAGCTGCCGCGGATGGTCTCTGTCCCGCCCGCGGCGTTCTGCACCTGCGCCAGCACGCGGTCGCTGTCCTGGGCGAAGCCGAGAGAACTCGGTCGCCATCCGCACCTCGATCAGCGGATGCGCCTTGGCCATCTTGAGCGCCTCCTCGATGATCTTGATGCGCTCGCATTGCAGGACGAACGGGAAGCGCGTGTCGTCCTTCAGCAGTGCATGGTCGAACTCGGCGATCAGAGCGTTGTCCTGCCGGTCCCAGTACTGGAATTTGGGCGCGACGAAGCCGCGCGGCTCCATCTTCGCGTAGAGCCCGATGCGGTCGAAGAACTCGAGCGTGGTCGGGTGATTGGAGCCGGCGCGCGGCACCTGATCGAGGAAGTTCGTCGTCCGACAACGCCTCGATCAGGACGACCGGCACGTCCTGCTGCGCCAGCGCCAGCGCCAGGCACAGGCCGACCGGGCCTGCGCCCACCACGACGACGGGATCGGGCTTCGCCATCGCCTACTTCGCCGCGGCGGGCTCCTTGACCGGCATGACATCCTTCACGGCGCCGGCCCAGCCCTTGTGGGTCAGGTCGAACACCAGGCCGGTCGGCGACTTGTATTTCGCCTCATAGAACGAATTCGGCGAGGTCGGGCGGCCCGCCAGATACTTTCCGCCGGCGTCGACCACCTTCTTTTCGGCCTGGTCGAGATCGTCGACCCACATGCCGAAGTGATAGAGGCCGAGCTTCTCGTCGCCCTCTTTCTTCAGCAGCGCGACGTTGAAGATGCCGTCCGACATGTAGATGCCGCGGCGCGCGGTGCCGGCGCGCTTCATGTCGAAGGCCTCTTCGAAGAATTTCGCCGAGGCCTCGGGGTCTTCGACGATAACGGCGATATGGCGGAGCTTGCTGGTCATGATCGGTCCTTTCGTGGGTCGCCCCATGATGCGGCGAACATCCGCCCGCGCAATCGTCAGTCGTAAACCGTGTCGAGGTAATGATCGGAATCGACCACCGCCTCGATCACCGTCGGGCCCTTGGCCGCCAGCGCCTTGGTCACGGCGGCCTCCAGTGCCGCGGCGCTGCGGACGCCGACCGCAGGCACGCCGAAATAGTGCGCCGGCGGCTCGGTGTAGTCCTCGGCCTGCAGCGCGGTGCCGTACAGCGGAAACTGGCGGCGGATCTGCTTGACCTTGATCAGCGCCAGCCATTTGTCGTCCAGCACGACGACCGGCAGCGCGATCCCCATGCGCTTGGCGACCGCAACCTCGCCGCAGGTCATCTGGAAGCAGCCGTCGCCCAGCATGCAGACGACGGGCAGGTCCGGCCGCGCGAGCTTCGCCGCGATCGCGCCGGGCAGGCCGAAGCCCATCGACGACCAGCCGTTGGTGATGTGGAAGGTCTTCGGCCCGTGTGCGGTCCATTGGCTGGCGATCTGATGGGTGTGGGCGCCGACGTCGAACGACAGCAGCCCCTCGCGCGGCAGCGCGCGGCGCACCGCATCGATCGCGGCATGGGCGGTGAAGGTGTTGGTCGGCGGGCGAAGCGCGGTGTGGAACGTCTTGCGGTGCGCGGCCAGCGCCTCGTGCGTCCATGCGTTGGTGCTGGCGGGCAGGGCGGCCAGCTTGGTCAATGCCGCATCGAGATCGCCGGTCACTTCGTGGGCGACCTTGACCGACGGCGCCACATCGACCTTCTCGATGTCGATTTGCAGCAGCGGCACGTTGTCGATCCAGGCTTCGTATTCGACCTCGATGGTGTCGTAGCCGAGGCCGACGATCAGATCGGCCGAGCGAAGGAGCTTGCGCTGGATTTGCCGGCACGAGCGTTCGATCACGCCGACCGACAACGGATGATCCTCGTCGATCATGCCCTTCGCCATCGTGGTGGTGGCGAACGGCATGTTGTGGCGCTCGATGACCTGACGGAGCAGCTCCGGGTTGGCCATCCGCATCGCCGACGAGCCGATCACGGCGATCGGCCGCTTCGCCTTGGCGATCAGCGCGCCGGCCTCCGCGACGGCCGCGTCGGGCGGCGGCAGCAGCTTCGAGAGAGCCTTCATCGCCGCGGTGTCGTTCTTCACCGGTGCCAGCGCCACGTCCTCCGGCAGGTCGAGATGCACCGGGCCCGCGCGGCTCGCTCATCGCAATGCGGATGGCTTCCTTCACGGTCTCGGCGATTTTTCCTTTTTCCAGCCGAAACGACGCCTTGGTGATCGGCGCGAACAGCGCGTGATGGTCGATCCACATCTGGATGCGGCGGCCGAGCTGGTCGGTGTTGAGGTTGCAGGTGATGGCGATCAACGGCGAGCGGTCGAGCCAGGCGTTGCCGACGCCGGTGGTGAGGTTGGTGGCGCCGGGGCCGAGCGTGGCGATGCAGAGGCCGGGCTTGCCGGTCATGCGGCCGGTGACGTCGGCGGCAAAGCCCGCCGAGCCCTCGTGCGCGGTCAGCACGAAGTCGATGCCGCCCGCGCGCATCGCCTCCATCAGCGGCAGCACATTGCCGCTCGGGATGCCGAAGCCGCGGTCGATGCCGGCGGCCTTCAGGGTGGCGACGATCAGATCGGCGTTGTTCATGCGCCGATGTATGTCACGGCTGTTATGGCCCGACAACGCGGATGCGGCTGTTTTCGCTCGGGGCGACGGTGCGCTTGCCGCGGATATGCGACGTCACCACGTCCCAGATCGGCGGGCCTTCGGTGCCCTCGTTCACGCTGGCCCAGCCCGACACGACATACTCCTTGGCCGGATCGAGCGGCGTCCCGGTGCGCAGCAGCGTCAGATCGCCGATGCGATGCCCGATGCTCTGATCGGGGTTGATGCTGTAGCCGATGCCGCCGACCCGCACCATGTCGCCGCCCTGCTGGTAGTACGGGTCTGGGTTGAACAGGTTGTCGGCGACATCCTCCATCACCTCTTTCAGGCGGCCGCCGGTCATGGTGGTGCGATAGGCCGCCGGGTAGGTGATGGCGGTTTCGTTATAAATGTCCTCGCGGGTGATGTCCTGGCCGGGCAAGAGCGACGCGCCCCAGCGCACGCCGGGCGACAGTGCGATCTCGGCGTCGCGCTCGGCCAGCAGCGCGTCGCAGATCACGTCATCGAGCGTACCGTTGAAGTTGCCGCGGCGGTACAGCAGCGTCTCGGTGCGGCCGACCACTTCGCCCAGCATCTTTTCGTGCGGCGCGCGGACCGCCGCGATCTTCGCCGCCATCTCGCCGTCCGCCGCGATCACATCGGCGAACACCGGGATGATGCGAAAGCTATGCTCCTTCACGCCATCCGGCCCGACGTCGAGGTCGAGCACGGTGACGAACTTGCCGTGGCTGCCCGACGCGATCAGCAAAGTCTTGCCGACAACGACCGGCGCCGGCAGCGCGTCGTGGGTGTGGCTGGTGAGGATCACGTCGATGCCGCGCACGCGGGCGGCGAGCTTCCGGTCAACGTCGAAGCCGTTGTGCGAGAGAAGCACCACCAAGCCCGCGCCATCCGCCCGCGCCTTGTCGACATTGCGCTGCAGGTCCTCCTCGCGGATGCCGAACGACCAATTCGGAATGAGCCAGCGCGGGTTGGCGATCGGCGTGTAGGGAAACGCCTGGCCGATCACCGCGACCTTGACGCCGCCGCGCTCGAACGTCGCGGTCGGCTCAAACGCAGCCTCGTTCCATTCGGTGTCGCGGATGTTCTGGCCGAGAAACGGAAAGCCGAGCTTTTCGGTGATCGCCTTGACGCGCTCGGTGCCGTAGGTGAACTCCCAATGGCCGGTCATGGCGTCGGGCTTCAGCAACGCCATGCAGTCGACCATGTCCTGGCCTTTGCTCACGAGCGACGTGTAGCTGCCTTGCCAGGTGTCGCCGCCATCGAGGAACAGCGTGCGGTCCGGCCGCGCCGCGCGGATAGCTTTCAGCACCGTGGCGATGCGGTCGAGTCCGCCGAGCCGGCCGTAGCTCCGGGCCAGCGCGGCGAAATCTTCCGCGGTAAACGCATAGGCCAGCGGCGAGCCGCGCTCGATCTTGAAGCGGTCGAGGAAGGCTTGCCCGGTCAGATGCGGCAGTTGCCCGCGCGCTTCGCCGACGCCGATGTTGACGGAGGACTCGCGAAACCACACCGGCTTGAGCTGGGCGTGAAGGTCGGCGAGATGAATGAGGGTGACGTTGCCGACTGGGCCCGGCAGACGTAGCAGATCATCCTGCGTCATCCGCTGTTGCGCAAACGCGCGCGTCCAGCCGGCCGGCACCAGCGCCGATGTCGCTGCCGCGACCTGGAGGAATTCGCGCCTGGAGATCATGGATTGGCTTGTAGCATCTCAGCGGTCATTCCGGGGCGCTCGCAAAGCGAGCGAACCCGGAATCCAGTAACGGGTCGGGGTCGAGACATGCGTCTGGATTCCGGGTTCGCGCCTTCGGCGCGCCCCGGAATGACTACGTCACCGTAATCGATTCCTGGCCGACAATCGTCGAGCCGTCGTCATCGACCCAGGTCAGCACCACGCTGCCGCTCTCCTCGGCCCGGAACTTGAACTGGATGTACGGGTTCGCCGAGATGGAGGTCTCGAAATCGGCGGCGAACACCTGCTTGCCCGCCACCATGCAGATGAACTTGTTGAGTATCTTGCGCGGAATGACGTTGCCGTCGGCGTCCTTGCGAAGCCCCGTCTCCATCACGTGAGAGACCAGCGCCTTGACCTCGACCAAGTCGCCCTTCTTGGCTTCCTTCTTGTCGAGCTTGATGCGGGGTTTTGCGACGGCCATGGTTGTTGTCCCTCGATGCCTCAGCCGCCGCAGCCGCCGACGGTCACCTTGACCGGCTTGCTCGCCATGAACAGCGACCCATCGTTCATCTTGGCGATCGCGATCACGTCCTGCGTTGCCGCGAGGCGGATGCGGGTGTTGGCCTCGGCGACGCCGCTCGCCGGCGAAAAGTGAAACGTCACCACCTTGGCGCGCGGGTTCTCGGGCGCCACGATGATCACATCGGTGACGTGGGATTGCTCGGTCATCGGGCTGTCGACCGTCACAGTCATCGGGACGGTGTTGCCGTTCTCGGCGATCTCGGGAAGGTCGAGCTTGACCTTGCCTTCGACCGGCTTCTTGCCGCCGGTGAACTCCTTGATGACGTCGTCGGAGTCATTCTTCGCCGGCGCGGGCGTCCCGATCAGGGCTGTGCCCATGGCGCCGGCGCCGAGCGCCAGGACTTTGCGGCGGTTGAAGAGCATCGTTGACGACCCCAAACCCATGCGTGTTTCGCTCTGCAAATAGGAGATCGGGCTGAGGTTTGCAAATGCGGCCTGTCCGCAGGGTTGGTGTTTCGCCGAAACGCCAAGCGGCAATGCATCTGTGCCACAAACCGGGGCGGCCTTGGCACGGATCGGCTGCGGCATCGTCCAAGCTTGACTTCGACCGCGCGGCCAACACATTGGCGGCGGAACAGGACGAATTTCCGTGCAAATCAGGCTGATGATCGCGGCGGCATGCTTGGGTCTCGTGACACTGGGTGCGCCGGCTCGCGCTCAAAGCGAGGACGAAACCGAGAAGGGGATCGAACAGTATCGCCGGATGTTGAAGGAGGACCCGTGGAGCAATCCGGGGCTTCTCGACGCCGACCGCGGCGAGGCGCTCTGGCAGACGCCGGCCGGGCCGAACAAAGTGTCGCTGGAAAAGTGCGACCTCGGCAAGGGAGCCGGCGTGGTCGACGGCGCCTTCGCCGAGCTACCGAAATACTTCGCCGACGCCGGCCGCGTCATGGACCTCGAGACGCGGCTGATGTGGTGCATGGAGAAGTTGCAGGGCGCTCAGCACGCCGACCTAGTGAAGAAGCCTTATCCAGCCGGCGGCCAGCCGGTGAAGGACCTCGGCGCCATCGCGACCTATGTCGCGAGCAAGTCGAGCGGCATGAAATACGCGGCGAAGCTCGACCAGCCGCAAGAGCAGGCGGCGGTGGAGCTCGGACACGCCATCTTCTTCCGGCGGCAGGGACCGCACGATTTCGCCTGCGCCACCTGCCACAACGAGGCCGGCAAGCGCATCCGGCTGCAGGGCCTGCCGCATCTGTCCGATCCGAAAGAGGCCAAGGAGGTGGTCGGGCAGTGGCCGGCCTATCGCGTCTCGACCACGCAGGTGATGACGATGCAGCACCGGCTGTACGATTGCTATTGGCAGATGCGGATGCCGGAATTGCAGATCGGCTCGGACGTCAGCGTGGCGTTGATTTCGTACCTCACCAAGAACGCCGAGGGCGGCGAGATCGCCTCGCCGGGGTTGAAGCGCTGATGAAAACCGTGGTCCTTGCCGCTGCCGTCATTCTTGCCGGTGTCACCGCGTCACCCGCGGCCGACAACGCCAAAGTCGATGCCGCCATTGTTGCGGCGTTCCCGAATCCTCCGGCGGACTGGAAGTCGCGGTTCGACCAGGACGACACGATGAAGCAATGCTCCGCGAGCCGAAATGCGCCGAAGCAGGAAGTCGCCGCCGAGATTACAAAGCGCGAGAAAGCCAAGATCGAATATCCCGCCGACGGTAAGCTGCTCGGCGACTGGAAGTCCGGCGAGAAGATCGCGCAATCAGGCTATGGCTTGCGCTTCACCGATATTCCGGCGCGGCAGCCGATCGGCGGCAACTGCTATGCCTGCCACCAGTTGACCAAGGCCGAGGTGAGCTACGGCACCGTCGGTCCGAGCCTGCTCGATTACGGAAAAATCCGAAAGTTCAGCGAGGCCGACACCAAGGCGGCGTACGAGAAGATTTATAACGCGCAGGCGAGCTATGCCTGCTCGAACATGCCGCGGTTCGGCACCAACCACGTGCTGGCCATCGACCAGATCAAGGATCTGGTGGCGCTGGTCATGAGCCCCGACAGTCCGGTGAACAAGTAAGGAGACGATCATGTCCGACACCAGCCGACGTAAATTCTTGGGCGCGCTTGCCGTTTCCGGCGCGACGCTTGCGGCGTCGCGGGTCGCCGCCGAGCCGATCAAGCTCGGCTTTGCCGATTTGAAGAAAGACACCGAGATCGCCTGTCTCTATCATTGCGATTTTGGCGATCCGGCGCGCTTCGGTCAGATGCTGACCAACATGAATAATCACCTCAGCGTCTACGAGTTCGACGACATGAAGGTGAAGCTCGTCATCGTTACGCATGGCGCCGGCGTCAAGTTCTTCATCGACGATCTCGCCGGCACGCCGTGGGCCAACGACAAGATCGACCCCGAGCTCTACAAGCGCTTCACCGGGCTCTCCAAGTTCGGCGTCGAGGCGTATCTCTGCGAGATCACGTTCAAGAAGAATAACATCGACCTCGGCAAGGCCAAGAAGGACTCCTTCCTGAAGTTCGTGCCGTCCGGCGTCGCCACCGTGGCGGCGCTCCAGAGCAAGGGCTTCGCCTACCTGAAGGTCGGCTGACGCGCCGGACTTGTGCTAGCTTTTCCCCGAACCGGGGGAAGGCAAATGGCCGGGCTGCTCGCGGGCCTGCGGGTTCTCGATCTCACCAATGTGCTGGCCGGCCCGTTCTGCTGCTATCAACTGGCGCAGCTCGGCGCCGAGGTCATCAAGGTCGAGACGCCGGGCACCGGCGACCTCGCGCGCCAGCTCGGCGCCGATCCCGAGCTCAATCGCAAGCTGATGGGCGCGTCGTTCCTGGCGCAGAACGCCGGCAAACGCTCGATCACGCTGAACCTGAAGCACGCCAAAGGCCGCGAGGCGTTCACGCGGCTTCTGAAAACCGCCGACGTGGTGGTGGAGAATTTCCGGCCCGGCGTGATGGATCGGCTGGGCCTGGGCTACGACGCGCTGAAGGCGATCAAGCCGAACCTCGTCTATTGCGCGATCTCGGGCTTCGGCCAGGATGGCCCGCTGCGCCTCAACCCAGCCTACGACCAGATCGTGCAGGGCTTGTCCGGCGTGATGAGCGTGACCGGCGACGCGCAGTCGGCGCCGCTCCGCGTCGGCTACCCCGTGGCCGACACCATGGGCGGCATTACCGCGGCCTATGCGATCACGGCGGCGCTGTTTCGGCGCGAGCGCACCGGCGAGGGCGAGCTGATCGACGTGTCGATGCTGGAGTCGACGCTGGTCGCGATGGGCTGGCAGGTGTCGAACTGGCTGATCGCCGGCGTCCGGCCGCAGCCGTTGGGCAACGAGAACATGACGGCGAGCCCGTCCGGCACATTCCGCACCGGCGATGGCCTGCTCAACATCGCCGCGAACCAGCAGCAGCAGTTCGAGACGCTGTGCCGCCTGATCGGGCGGGCGGCGCTTGCCACCGATCCACGGTTTGCCGGCCGCGAGGACCGCAAGAAGCATCGCGCTGCGCTCAGCGAGGAAATCGGGGCGGCGCTCAAGTCGCGCTCGGCCAAAGAATGGGCCGTGTTGATGAATGACGCCGGCGTGCCGGCCGGCGAGGTGCTCGACGTGCCGTCGGTGCTGGAGCATCCGCAAATCGTCGAGCGCGCTTTGTTGCAGAGCTTCGACAGCGTGCCGGGTGTCGACAAGCCGATCAGCGTGGTGCGCTCGGGCTTCCGGCTGAAGAGCGGCGATCCGCATCCGGCCTCGCCGCCGCCCGCGCTCGGCGCCGACACCGCGAGCCTGCTTGCCGAGCTCGGCTATTCGCCAACGGACATCGAAACGCTGTCGCGCGACAAAGCGATCTAGGAAACCACATGGCAAAATCCGATCCGCCGAAAACGCCGGAAGACTGGTGGTCGACCTCGATCATCGACATGAAGCCCGGCATGATCCGTCTGCGGGGCTACGCCATCGAGGACCTGATCGGCCGCGCGAGCTTCGCCGACATGGTCTATCTGATGACGCGCGGTGAGCTGCCGCATCCGGAAGCTGCGAAATTGTTGGAGGCCGCCCTGGTCGCGGCGGTCGACCACGGCCCGCAGGCCCCCTCGATTGCCGCCGCCCGAATGGCGGTGAGTTGCGGCGTCGACATCAACAACGCCATGGCGTCGGCGATCAACATGCTGGGCGACGTGCATGGCGGTGCCGGCGAGCAGGCGGTGACGTTCTTCAACGCGGTGGCGGCGCGCGGGGGCGATCTGGACGCGGCGATCGCGACCGAGATCGCCGCGCTCGCCGAGCAGGGCATCCGCCACGTGCCGGGCTACGGCCACCGCTTCCATCCGCTCGATCCCCGCGCGCCGCGGTTGCTGGAGCTGGTTGACGCTGCGGCGAAGGCCGGCGCGGTCACGGGGAAATTCGCCGCGATCGGTCGCGCCATCGAGGCGGCGCTGGAGAAGAAGGCCGGCCACGCGGTGCCGATGAACATCGATGGCGCGACCGGCGTGGTCTATGCCGAGCTTGGCTTTGCGCCGCCGCTGTGCCGCGGCCTGTTCGTGCTGTCGCGTTCGGTCGGCGCGCTCGCCCACGCCTACGAGGAGATGCAGTCCGGCGAGCGCACCAAGGGCCCGATCCCGCGCCACCTGATCTGGAATTACACCGGCCCGCCGCCGCGCGATGTGCCGGAGAAGTAACCGTTAGTGCGCGTCGCGTTCATCCGCGTACCACGACGGCTTTTCCGGATAGTGCGGGCCGTCATAGACCTCGATCACCACGGTGTCCTCGTGGGCGATGGCGGGGCCATGCACGTTGCCCTTCGGATTGCAGTAGAAGCTCCCCGCCGTCAGCACCACGCCGGTCGCGGTGTATTCGTACTTGCCCGACAGGCAGATCATGAACTGGTTCGAGGCGTGAAAGTGCGGCTGCGGAATCCCGGCGCCCTTGGCGAACCGGATCATCGCGATCGAGGCGCCGGTTGCCTCGTCCCGCCACAGCATCTTCTCGGAAATGCCCTTCAGCGATTTCTCTCGCCACGGCATTTTCGCGGTGTCGACCAATAGCTCTTCGAGCTTCGGCGCGCCTTCAGGCATTGTGTTCATCGTGCTTCCTCTTACACCGGCAATTTCTGGAAATCGGTCGAGAACGAATGCATCCGCCGCGCGCCGCTCGCGGTGATTTCCACCGTCTCGGCGAACACGCAGCCGGTCTTGCCGTCCTTCCACTTCGGATCGAACAGGTCGATGTTGAACGCGAACACCATGCCGGGCTCGAAACGGTCGCCGACCACCTTGATCGCCTCGCGGTCGGCGGCGATGGCGTGGTGGCGGTAGCGCGGATACTCCAGCGAGGCGAGGCCGTGTCCGTGGATGCCGGCCTCGCAGATGGCGAGCCCGCGCGACACGATCTCGTCCTTCACGGCCTCCAGCGCGGTTGAGATGGTCTTGCCGGGGCCGAAGCCCTCCATGCCTTTGTTGTAAGCCGCGAAGCAGCCGTCGTAGATTTCGAGCTGTTTTTGCTCCGGCTCGCCGAGGCAGAAGGTGCGCTCGACGTGGGTGAAGTAGCCGCCCATCTTCGGGTGCATCTCGCAGATGATCAAGTCGCCCTTCTCCATGCGCCGCGTGGTCGGCACCCGGAACGGATGCGGATACGGATAGCGGTCGCAGGCCCACAGGAACAAGGTCGGCTCCTCGCCGCCGTTGGCAATCATCGCCTGCACCATGCCGGCATAGACCTCGCATTCCTTGACCCCGGGCCGCGCGATATCGCGGCATGCGTTCAGCATCAGGTCGCCGAGCTTCGCCGCGTCGCGCAGCGCGCCGAGCTCTTCGGCGCTTTTGATCGAGCGGATTTTCTCCAGCATGTCGTCGAGCCGGACGATCTCCGCCTTCGGCATCAGCTCGGTCATGCGAACGTGCACGTCGTGCGGCACCCAGCCGTCGGGGTCGAGCGGGCCGGCATAGCCGTCCATGCCGATGCGGCCGCCGTCGAGCTTCAATTCCTTCAGCCGGTTGGCAACGGAGTCAGCCCAGGTCTTGCTGCGCGGACGGACATCGCTGACCCAGTCCTGCGCGGCGCGCCAGCCTTCGAGGAAGGTCGGCATCTGCACGATCGAGGTCGGCTCACCGCTCGCCGGGAATATCAAAATGTTGAACTCGGCGTTGCCGCCGATCGGGCTGAGATAGCGGGCGTTGGCGGTGTAGAAGTCCCACATCGTCGGCCAGCCCCACAGCACGATGGCGTCGAGATTGCGCTTGGCCATCTCCGCGCGCACGGCGGCCCAGCGGCGGTCGCGCTCCTTCAGTGAGAGACGGGGAAGTTCGAGTGTCGGGCGCATTTCAATTCCTTGTCAGGCTGATTTCATCATCTTCAGCGCCGCCAGATAATCGGCGATGCCCTTTTCCAGATCGTATTCCGGCTTGTAGCCGAGTTCGTCGCGGGCGCGCGAGATGTCGTAGACGCCAGTGGCGGGGTAGGGGAAGCCGTAGAAGTTGAGCCCGCCGCCGATCTCCATCTTTGCGTTCGGGATGTGCGTTTTGATGATGCGCTCGAAGTCGCGGAGCGTCACGCCCACGCCGGTGCCGATGTTGTAGACGCGGCTTTTGATCTTGTCGGCGGTGATGGCGAGATAGATGCCGAGCGCGGAATCCTTGTTGTAGACGAAGTCGTCCTTGTCATCGCCGCCTTGCTTGAGTTCGAACGGCAGTCCGGCCGCCGGATTCTCGACGATGCGGCTCATCACCGCCATCGGTCCGTGCCGCGCGGTCTTGCCCGGGCCGTAGGTCGAGGCAAACCGCAGCGACACCGTCTCGATGCCCATGTTGTCGTTGTAGTAGGCGCAGACATTCTCGCCCATGAACTTCGCCGAGTCGTAGATGCGCTTCGGCTTGGCCGGCAGGTCTTCGGACATCGGCTTCCAGGTTGGCGAGCCGTATTCGCCGAGGACCGGCCCGTAGACGCCCTTGGCGCTGGTGAAGACGACGCGCTGCACCGAGAGCGCGCGGGCCGCTTCCAGGATGTTGACCAGGCCCATCACGTTGACCTGGATGCTCAGCGCCGGGTTGCCCGCCGACACCGCGCCGACGAACGCCGCGGCGTGCACCACGTGGGTGACCTTGTGCTTCTTGATCGCCTGCAGGATGCGCGGCATGTCGAGCACGTCGCCCTGCTCGAAGTCGAACTTGTCGAGGATGTCGCCGATCAGGCTGTCGTCGCGGTGGCGGGCGAAGATGACAGGGCGGTGGCCCTCCTTGACGAACTTGCGGCTGGTTTCGGCGCCGATCACGCCCATGCCGCCGGTGATCAGAACCTTCACGCCGAGTTCCCTCCGTTGAGTTCCACCGCCTGACGCGGCAGTCGGGCGCAGCATGGCGGAAAGCCGGGCTGCCGCGCAATTGAGCAGCGACAGCGGCAAACATGGTTAATTTAACCTTTGCGGGCACCTCCAGCGCCAAGGTTCCATCGCGTGGAACCTTGCGTTAACCATACTTCGTAAGGTCTCATTAACCCCAAAAGGTAAATGCACTTTAACGAATACTAATGATTCGTTAATTTCATCTCCGA
Source organism: uncultured Actinomycetes bacterium (assembly GCA_963729135.1). GTDB lineage: Bacteria > Actinomycetota > Thermoleophilia > Gaiellales > Gaiellaceae > PALSA-600. The sequence goes on along the minus strand of CAVSMT010000001.1, from coordinate 300,905 downwards.
GGGACTGGCGAGAGCCTCGTCGGGGACTGATTTCGGCGCGAGATGCGGCACATTTCGCGCGGTTTGGCCTGCGGATCATCGCAGGCCCCCAAAGGGCTCACGGCGGCTGCCTCACCCGGATTGTCGGCCACTCCAGCCCGAGGAAGTCTGTAAATGCGTACCCGTGAATTCGCCCGGCGCGTCGCCGGTGCGGCCGCCATCATTGTCATGACCATGATCGGGGCTCTGGCCCTGTGCGTCCTCGGAACGGAGGACGCTTTCGCCATTCCATCTCCGGAACTGGTGGTCGGCTCCTTCGTCAGCCTGTCGCAACTGTTCGCGCTGGCGTCCGCCGTGCTCGGCGGCGGCGCCGCCTACGCCACGATGCGGGCGAAGAAGCGCGGCGCCTCGGCGCAGATGTCGCGCGGGCTGCTCTATACGGCGGGCGGCCTGTTCGTCGTGATGTGCGTGTCGATCGGCTTCAACATCTGGCAGTACGTCACCGACTCGAATGCCCATCAGGCGCGGCTTGAAGCGACCCTGACGCGGCCGATGCCGAAGTCGGGCGGCGCGGCGCTCGACCCGCTGCTGAAGGAGGTGAGCTACGCCGAGCAGCAGCGCAATCCGCGCGGCATTTCGACCGGCGATCTGGAGAAGCTTCTGAAGGCCAAGGCGCGCGGCGAACAGCCCAACACCTTCCTGCTCGACATCCGCGAAAACGCGGAAACCGAGATGGGCACCTTGCCCGGCGCCAAGGTGGTGCGCTTTCCGGACGTGAAGAACTCAGGCATCGACTTTGCCGGCAAGACCGCGGTCGTATTCTGTCACAACGGCAACCGCGGCTTCGAGACATGCGCCGCGCTGGCGGCGATGGGGATCGACTGCCGCTATCTGATTGGCGGACTCGAGAAATGGATCGTCGAGCAGCGGCCCCTGACCGGACTGAACGTCCGCTCGCTGGCCGATCTGCGCGCGGTGCCGAAGCATCGCAATCAGACCGTTTTGCTCGACACCACCCAGGTGCATAGCCTGCTCGACAAGGAGAACGCAGTATTTGTCGACACCCGCTATCCCGGGGAGTTCGCCAGCGGCCACCTTCCCAACGCCATCAACCTGCCGATCCGGCCGACACCGACGGCGGAGCTGAAGGCGAAGATCGCCGCGCTGCCGAAGCAGCCGATCGTGGTGCCGTGCTACGACCGCCGCTCCTGCTTCTTCGGCGAAGTGCTGGGGCTCGAACTCGACCGCGCCGGCTATGACTATCGCGGCCGCTACACCACGCCGTGGGAGTTCTACACCCCGGGCGAGACGCGGCCCTACATCAAGCAGTGGCTCGCCGAGGCTCACAAGGGCTACTTCAAGATGGCCGCCGAATGGCTGGCCGGCGTGCTGACGCCGGTCGCGGCCGGCATCGGCCTGCTGCTGACCATCGTTCTGCTCGCTGGCCTGTCTCGGCTGTTCATCCTGCCGTTCGCGGTCAAGGCTGAGCGCGACCAGATCAAGGCGCGCGAAGCGTCGGCCGAGATGGACGACATCAAGGCGCGCTTCAAAGACAACCCGGTCGGCAAGTCGCGGGCCATCCGCGCGTTCTATCAGCGTCACGGCATGACACCGGGCCGCAACCTGATCGCCATGGGCTTCCTGCCGATCATGGCGGTGGCGCTCTTGGCGGTGCAGGATCTCGCCGCCAGCGTTCACGGCAGCCTGCCCTGGATCGACAGCCTTGCCGGCCGCGATCCTTGGCTGATCCTGCCTTTGGCGTTCGGCGTGCTGATCACGGCATATCTCGATCTCGCCTTCGCAACCTCCGCCAAAAAGCGTATCGCGATCTGGTTGATCGGCTTGCCGGCGCTGACCGCGACCGGTGCGGTGCTCGCAGCGAGCGCCGACATCTATCTGATCACCAGCGCCACCCTGCTGGTGATCCAGCGGCTCTGCGTCAGCGGCATTGCCACACGACTCTGGCATAGCCTCCGGCGCGGCCGGACGCCCGCGGGCATCCTTGCGCTCGACGAGGTGGCGAAGCTCGAAAACTGCGGCAACAAGGCCTACCGGCTGGCGCGGATGCGCGCGGCCGGCATGCCGGTGCCCGATGGCATCGTGCTGACGCCGGCCTTCATGGCACGGATCGCCAAGGTCTCCGCGGCGACCCGTCATCACGAGCTTGGCTGGATCTGGCGGCGGCTCGGCAACGTCAAGCTCGCGGTGCGGAGCTCCGGCTCCGGCGAGGACGGGGCCAACCACAGCTTCGCCGGTGTGTTCGAGTCGGTGATCGACGTCGACCACGCCGGGCTCGAAGCCGCAATCGCGCGGGTTCAGGCCTCGTTCGAGGCGGCGCGGGTGTCGAGTTACGGCTTCAACGCCGGCGCCGGCAACATTCTGATCCAACGCATGGTCGATGCCGAATATGCGGGCGTTCTGTTCACCCGCGATCCGGCGGCCGGTGGGCTGATGATGGTCGAGATGGTTCAGGGCACCGCGGAGGACCTGGTGTCCGGCACGGTGCGGCCGCAAAGCTTCCGGTTCGGCCGCATCAGCAAGATGCCGTTCGGCAAGACCGAGACGCCGATGGACCTCGCGCCACTGCTGGAACTGGGCGACATCGCCGAGCGCCTGTTCGGCGGGCCGCAGGACATGGAATGGGCCTATCGCGACGGCAAATTCCATCTGGTGCAGAGTCGCGACATCACCCGGCCGGTCGCCGGCGATGTGGATGCGGTGGCGATGCAGAGCGACCTGGCGCGCGCCATCGATCTCGCCAAGGTTGGCGACGTGCGCGTCAAGCCCGACGAGGTGGTGTTCGCCAAGAACGAGCTGTCGGAGATGCTGCCGCGGCCGACTCCGCTGTCGCTGTCATTGATGGAGGAGCTGTGGTCGGCGGGCGGCAGCGTCGATCTCGCCGCGGCTGAGCTTGGCTTGCGCTACCAGGTCGGCGAAGGCGCGCCCTATCTCGCCACCATCTTCGGCCGGCTATACGTCAACAAGCGGGAGGAGCAGTCGCGCGCGCTCGTCATCAGTGCCACGGCATCGCGGCGGCTGTTGCGCGATGCCGCCCGCATCGAGGGCGACATTCGCGAGCGGTTCCTGCCGGAGCTTGCCGACGAGTTGCGGCTTCTCAATGTGGCGGATTTCGATCAGCTACCGGCGGCCGAACTGGTCGCGGAGATTAAACGCCTGCACGACCGCTTCGTTTTCCAAACGCACGTGACGGTGGACGTGGTCAACATCGCGGCGGGCTTCTACCTCGACCGTGCGCGGCGGGTGCTCTCCGCCGACGCGATCGATCCGTCGAGCCTGCTCGGCCACATCCCAGAAACCCACGAGGCGAAGGCCATCGGGGAAATCAGCAACGCGTCGACCAAGAGCCGCCGCTGGCTGCTGCTGAAGAACTTCGGCCATCGCGCCGTGCTCGACTACGAGCTTGCCGAGCCGCGCTATGCCGAAGACCTCAACACGCTGAACCGCATGATCACGGGACGCTCCCACGGCGTGCGGCCGGCCTACCAGAGCACGATGGCGCTGACGCGCTCACAGGCCAAGGTGGTCGATGTTGCGCGGCGCTTCCAGACCTTGAAGGAGGACGCCAAGCACCATTCTCTCGGCATGATGGCGGTGCTGCGTCGCGCGCTGTTGGCGCTGGATCGCCGCTTCGGCCTCGAAGGTCGGGTGTTCTGGCTGTCGTTCGACGAGGTGCTGTCGTTGAATGGCCAGAACGCTGCGATGCTGCGCGAACAGGCGCGGCTGCGGCAGGACACGGCGCAGCGGCTGCGGTCCTGTCCGTCGCTGCCATCGGTGCTGCTGGCGCACGACCTCGAGGCGGTCTCGGCCGGCGACCAGGCCGGCAGCGCATCGGGCTCCGATGTGATCCGCGGCACCCGGGTGTCCGGCAGCCGTGTGGTGCAGGCGCGCGCCCGCGTCATCTCGGAGGAAAACGCGGAACTCGGCACCGGGATGGAAGACTTCCGCGACGGCGACATCATCGTCGCGCCGATGATCAACCCGGCTTGGCTGCCCTACTTCTCGCGGGCCGGCGGCTTTGTCAGCGAGGTCGGCGGCTGGCTCAGCCATCCGGCGATCCTGGCGCGGGAATACGATGTGGCCATGATTGTCGGCACCGAAGGCATCGGCCGCATCGCCGATGGCGACCGGATCCAGCTCAATCAGGATGGCCGGATTGAACGTGTGGAGGAGATGGCAGCCGACCGTGCGGCTGCATAACCGGGGCTGAAGCCCACCCCGGAAGAAGACGACTTGGCACTTGAGACCTTGGCGCCGCCTTCGGGCGGCGCCTTTTTGTCACAGGGTCAGTGCCGTGAAGGGCAGCATCGCCAGCGCCAGGATCGCCACGATGTTCGGCAAGCCCGAACGCGTCAGATAAAAGGCCATGTCCATCATGGCCTATCGGTACCGCACCGATATGACGGTTCGATAACACCGGACGCTAAAATGCGATCTTTTACGCGCCGTTAACCATGATCGGAACCATCACCCCGGCGCGGGCCCCCTTAGGGCGGAAGTAACGGCGCACCCTCTAACTTTTGGGTCGAATGGACGAATTTTTCACCCTGTCCCGAGACCCGGGACCTCCGAGGGGATCGCCACAATGAGTGACGTAGTTCCAGCAATTCGAAAGCTGCTGCCGGCGGCACTGGCGCTCGCGCTCACATCAGTGGCGTTGTCGCAGGCCGTTGCCGATCCGCTGATCCTGCAAGGATCGACCACCTTCAACCGCCGGGTCATGGAGCCGCACGAGGCCGAGATCGAGGCGAAATCCAAACAGGACATCACCGTCATCCCGAACCGCACCATGCTCGGCATCATCGCCCTGATGGAGGGCCGAGCCCACATGGCGATGACGTCGGCCTCGCTCGATGGCGAAGTCGGCAAGCTGCGGAAGGCGATGCCGGGGCTCGACTACGACCGGCTCAAGATGCACGAGATCGCCAGCACGCGGGTCGCATTCGTCGTCAACCCGGCCAATGCGGTCCGCAAGGCGTCGCTCGAGCAGATCAAAAAGGTCCTGACCGGCGGCATCACGAACTGGAGCGCGCTGGGCGGCAACAACGCCCCGCTTCGCCTCGTCATCGTGGGCGGCGGCGGTGGCGTTGTCACCACCGTCGAATCCGAACTGCTCGATAACCAGGCGGTGCACAGTCCCAATATCATTTACGTCAAAACGGCACTGCAGTTGATCGGCGTCCTCGAGCAAGAACCGAACGCGCTGGGCATCGCCCAGCTTTCGCTGGCGCGGCAAAAGGGATTGCCGGAAATCGTCACCGAGCGGCCGGTCGAGCAGACGCTCGGCCTGATCACGCTGGGTGAGCCGACGCCGGCCATGAAATCGGTCATCGACGCAGCCCGCTCCGTCGTCGACAAGACCATGTGAGTTCGATGGACGGCGGACAGCCTCATACCAAGCCTTCTTTGCGCGGATTCGTCGTCGGGCAATTCGGCGCGAGCATCGCGGTCAAGCTCTATTGCTTCGCCTTCCTGACGCTGCTTGCGGTCGCCTCGTTGTCGGCCGCCTCGATCTATTTCTCCCGCGCCACCGAAAATGCCGCCCGGCATCTCTACGGCGACAGCTTCCTCGGCGTGTTGAGCTCGACCCGCCTCGAGCTACTGCTTGCCAATCATCGCCGCATCGTCGAGAGCATGCCGCCCGAGGTGGATCGCGATCGCCTACAGGCGGAGCGCGACGAGCTCAGCCAGATCAAGACCCGGTTGTCGGGGCTGATCGATGAAATCCTGTCGAAACAGCCGACCGACGCGGGCGCCCTGGAAAACCGCATCGCCGAGGCGCTGCCGCCGCTGTTCGACGCCTCCGATCAGGTCGCGTTCTATGCCAACGAATTCGCCCAGGACAAGGCGGTCGAGCAGGCCAACGACTACGCCCATATCGCCAACGGCATCGAGCGTCTGATCAAGAACTACCGCGACCTGCGGCTGAAGGAGGCGCAGCAGAACATCGCCTTCGTCAGCTCGACCGCGACGTCGCTTGCGGTGTGGGTGCTGCTGTGCGCGTTCGTGGCGATCGTCCTGATCGGCCCGATCGGTCTTGCCACCATGCACCGGGTGCTGTCGCGGCTCAGACGCATCACCCAGGCGATGACCCGCCTCGCACGCCACGACACCACGACCGTGATCCCCTTATGCGCCGACCGCGACGAGGTCGGCGCCATGGCGCGCGCGGTGTCGGTGTTCAAGGACAACGCGATCCAGCTCATCGCGCGCGAAGTCGAGCTCAAGCAGCTCAACCGCCGCATCGATATCGCGCTCAACAACATGACCCACGGCCTCTGCATGTTCGACGCGGAGCAGAAGCTGATCGTCTGCAACAAGACTTATGTGCAGATGTACGCGCTGACGCCCGAGCTCGCCAAGCCCGGCACGCTGCTTCAGGCCATCGAGAATTATCGCGCCTCGATCGGCAACAGCGCTATCGCCAATCCGGAGCAGGTGGCGGCTGCGAGCGCCATCCATGCCAACGAGGCGTCCGCGTTCACCCAGGAGCTGATGGACGGCCGCGTCGTCGCAGTGTCGCAGCGTCCGATGCAGGACGGCGGCTCGGTCGCAGTCCACGAGGACATCACCGAGCGCCGGCGCGCCGAGGCCAAGATTGCGCATCTGGCGCGGCACGACATGCTGACCAACCTGCCGAACCGCGTGCTGTTCCGCGAGCATCTGGAAAACGCCTTCGAGCGCGTCCAGCCGGGGCGCGGCTTTGCCGTGCATTGCCTCGACCTCGATCATTTCAAGACTGTCAACGACACGCTCGGCCATCCGATCGGCGACGAGCTTCTCAAGCTGGTGGCGGCGCGTCTGATCGACGCCGTGCCGTCCACCAACTTCATGGCGCGCATCGGCGGCGACGAATTCGCGGTGGTGCAGACCGACGTCAGCCGGCCCGAGCAATGCGCCCAGCTCGCGTCGCGGATTGTCGAGCTGGTCAGCCGGCCGTACGACATCGACGGCCGGCATATCGTGATCGGCACCAGCATCGGCATCGCCATCGCGCCGAACGACGGCGCCAACCCGGACCTGCTGCTGAAGAACGCCGACATGGCGCTCTACCTCGCCAAGGGCGATGGCCGTGGCACGCACCGCTTCTTCGAGCGCGAGATGGACAAGCGGCTGCAGACCCGCCGCGCGCTCGAGCTCGATTTCCGCAAGGCGATCGCCAACGGCGAGTTCGAGGTCTACTACCAGCCGATCCTCTACCTGCAGACCGGCAAGGTCTCCGGCTTCGAGGCGCTGGTGCGCTGGAACCATCCCGAGCGCGGCATGGTGTCGCCGGCCGACTTCATTCCGCTCGCCGAGGAAACCGGCCTGATCCTGCCGCTCGGCGAGTGGGTGCTGCGCACCGCCTGCATGCAGGCGGCCCGTTGGCCGCAGCAAGTCCCGGTCGCGGTCAACCTGTCGGCCATGCAGTTCAAGGGCCGCAATCATCGTGCAGCTCGTGCTGAACGCGCTGGCGTCGTCGGGCTTGCCGGCCGGACGGCTCGATCTGGAAATCACCGAATCCGTGCTGCTGCAGGACGAGACGCACGTGCTCGGCCTGCTGCACCAGCTCCGCGAAATCGGCGTGCGCATCTCGATGGACGATTTCGGCACCGGCTATTCGTCGCTCGCTACTTGCGGAATTTCCCGTTCGACAAGATCAAGATCGATCGGAGCTTCACCCGGGACATGCTGGAGCGCAAAGACTGCCAGGCGATCATTCGCGCCGTGGCCGGGCCGCTCCGACTCGGCGGGCTTCTGGTTCCTCCGCCCCGGCCGCGCTGCACGTGAGTCTCCGGCTAGTCGGGCCGGCAGAGCGCGAACACCGTGTTGCTCGGGTCGGCGGCGAAGAAGACCGCCGTCCAGAACTCGGGGTTGGTCGAGCCGTTCGAAACCCCTGTACCTGCCGAGTTCGAGGGGAACGTGCCGGCGAGGTTCGTGGACGCATTGCCGCCGGAGCCGGTGAAGAACGTGCTGGCGCCGCCACCCCCGTCCGCGTGATTGCCGGCGCCGCAGTCCACTGTGACCCGTACGGCACTCGCCGAGGCCACGACGACCGTGACCGTCGAGCCGCCGGGCCCCGTCGGTCCCGTTGCTCCTGTTGCTCCTGTCGCGCCGGTCGGACCCTCATCCCCTGGTCGCGCCCTTGTCACCGGTCGGCCCGCTCAGTCCGCTCGGACCCTGATCCCCCGTCGCGCCCTTGTCACCGGTCGCACCCTTGTCGCCGGTCGCTCCGATCGGTCCCTGATCCCCCGTCGCGCCCTTGTCACCGGTCACCCCCTTGTTGCCGGTCGCTCCGATCCGGACCCTGATCCCCCGTCGCGCCCTTGTTACCGACCGGCCCGCTCAATCCGGTCTGGACCCTGATCCCCGGTCGCGCCCTTGTCACCGGTCGGCCCGCTCAGCCCGGTCTGGACCCTGATCCCCGGTCGCGCCCTTGTCACCGATCGGCCCGCTCAACCCGGTCGGACCCTGATCCCCCGTCGCGCCCTTGTCACCGGTGGCGCCCTTGTTGCCCGTCGCGCCGGTCGCGCCCGTCGCTCCTGTCGCTCCTGTCGCGCCTGTCGCTCCTGTCGCGCCTGTCGCTCCTGTCGCGCCTGTCGCTCCTGTGGCTCCCGTGGCGCCGGTCGCGCCCGTTGCGCCGGTGGGTCCGGTCGCCCCGACTGCTCCAGTCGCCCCCGTTGCCCCCGTCGCTCCAGTCGCCCCCGTCGCCCCGGTCGCTCCAGTCGCCCCCGCGGCGCCGGTAGGACCCGTCCCCCCGGTGGCGCCTGCCGCGCCGGCGGGTCCGGCGGGGCCCGCGCTGCCGGCGGCTCCTGCGGCGCCGGCCGGGCCGGCCGCGCCTGTCGGGCCGACCGGTCCCGCAGCGCCGGTGGCCCCGACGGGGCCCGCCGGGCCGGCCGGGCCGGGCGCCGTCGGAGGCGCGAACGCCGCGTTCGGCGGCCACGTGATCCTCCGCTCGTTCTTCGCGCACGGGCTCTGCCGGAGTCTGAGGTCGCGGAACGTCTGCGGGTTCCCCGTCAGTTCGATGCAGGCGGTGTACGTGATCAGCGACTGGCCGGGGTGCGGACGCGGCGACGCCGGGACCCGACAGCGCGAGCAGCATCAGGCCCACGACCCCGGCCAGCAGACCAACCCGTCTTCCCCCCTGCATGACCTTCACGATTCCCCCGCCCCGGCTTCTTCCTGTGAGCCGAGCGAACGGTACGGACGCCGGCCCGCTGGCGCAAGACTGGATCTCGATCCGGGTCGGCGCGCAACTGAGCCAGCCGGGGAGAACGACCGACGCTCGCAGCTCGACCGCGAGCCTGCGCCGGCGCGCGAGCGCCTGCAGGACGAGCGCCGTGTCGGCGACGGCCGCGTCCTCGAGGTAGTCGTCGCGCGTCTCGAACGAGACGACCACCGCCTCGACCGCGTCCGCGTATGCGACGAGGTCGCCGGCCGCCACCGCGGCGAGCGCATCGGCGACCGCGGGCGGGAAGTCGTCGCGGTCGCGGAGGGTCGCGGCCGCGCAGGCCGCCTCGCCCCAGCGCGCGAGCGCGAGCAGCGCGAGGCTCGCCGCGTACCGCCCGATCGCCGACTCGGCCCGATCGGCCCCGAGCTCGAGCGTCCAGTGCGCGGCGTCCGCCGCCTCGTCGTCGCGGCCGGCGAGGAGCCACGCCTTCACCGTCCCGATCGGCCGGCCCCACGACGTCGGCGTCGCGTGCGCCCAGCTCTCGCGCCAGCGCCCGGCCGCGCGCGCGAGCCACTCGCCGGCCTCCGCCTCGCGCCCGAGCATGAGCAGCGCGAGCCCGGCGCCGTACGCCGCGTTGCCCATCCGCACGAGCTGCTCCGCGTCGAGCCGCGCCTCGCCGTCGGCGTACCGCGATCGTTCGCGCTCGAGGAGAGCCGGCCAGTCCCACAGAGACTGTTCTATCCGGCCGGGGCCGCTGCGCGCACTGTCTCTGACACGTGCCCGAGAAAGCGACTCTTGCGCGTGAACGACGGAGACCACAGCGAGCCTCGGAAGGCTCGACCCGAGCTCGAGACCACTCCGTTCACCGAGGCCACGCCGGACGTCGCGAGGGTCGCTCCGGGAGCTACCCACCTGACCGTCCAGCGTCCGCAGCTCAGTCGATCGCCTCACCGAGCGCCGCGTAACTCGCCTCCAGCGCATCCCTGGCGCTTTGCGGATGCTCGGCGCGGGCGAACAGGTGCGCGTAGACGTCGAGCGATCGCGAGTGCGGACTCCACGGTGAGGTGCGCGATCGAGACATCAACGTCCGGGAGCGTCGTAGCGGGATGGCTCGCCTGGAGCGCGCCGCGCGCGATCTCCACGTAGTTCGCACGTCGGCAAACAGTGGCCTCGAGGTTCGAACTGCCGTGCCGCCGACAACGAGCCGCATCCGCAATCCCCCGTTCGGGGGATCGAGGTCGTGACGCGGACGGTCCAGATCGACGGCACCTATGGGTGGACCTAGCCGCTGACCTATTGAACGGCGCGGCTTTGCCGTCTACGTTCAACCCGGTAGTTGACCCCTCGGGACACAGACCCGAGGCCTGCGGCAAGTAGAGCGTCCCTCTGCATCACTCGACGTCCTGCGTCTCCGTCGGCCTCGCCGCCTGCTCTCGGGGGTCTTGCGGCAACGACCAAGGAAGGGGGGATCGGACAGGACGGTGGCTGACCTAATGGTCGGAGTCGGTGCGTCGCGACTCGATCGAAAGCCTGCTACCCGGCCTCGCCGCCCGCCGTCGAAAGGCGGGACGGAGGGCGACGAGGTGGGGCTCACAGCACCTCGCTCGGACGACTTCAAGCACTCGAATCGGTAAGGGAAAAGGAGACATCACATGAGGTTCTTCACCAGGAAGCGCAGCATCATCGGGCTCATCGCGGTCGTGGCGGTGGCCGCGATGGCGTTCGGCGCTTACGCGTACTTCACAACGTCCGGTGACGGCACGGGTTCGGCGACTGTCGGCACGTCGTCGCCCTTCGTTGTCAACTCCTCACCGGCTGTCGGCGACGCGCTCGTCCCGACGGCTGTCGGTGACCTGAACCAGGTCGTCGACACGGTCGGGTACGAGGTCAAGAACGAGCAGGAGGGCAACCAGTTCCTCCACACCGTCACGGTCAAGGTGGATCCGGCGTTCAACATCCCCGGAACGGGCGGTAACCCGGCCTGCACCGCGGCTGACTTCTCGCTCAACGGGTCGGCGACGACGGGCAACACCGTCACCGACACGTGGAACGTGAACCTGAAGTCGGTGTCGGATTCGCCGGCGAACTTCCAGGACGGCAGCATCACGATCCAGATGGTCGAGAGCGGCGCGAACCAGGACGCCTGCAAGGGCGCGACGGTTCCGCTGCTGATCCACGCCGCGTAGTCGAAACACCCTCGGTGGAGGGGCGGTTCGCCGCCCCTCCACTTCCTTCAACTCCCACTCCAACCAAATCGACACCGAGAGAGAGAAAGAGACCGAATCTGATGGCAGGGATGTTCAAGAGGACAGCTAGGAGCACCAGGACTCGCCGCCTGGTGCTGCTCGGTGTCCTCGCGTCGACGGTCGTTGGGGTGTTGCTGTTCGCGTCGGGGGCGTTTGCGGCTCCGGCTCCGCCGCCGCCCAATATCACGGGGCAGCCGGCGAATCCGTCGGGGTCGTCGACCGCGAGCTTCACGTTCACGGACACGACGGCGGGCGCGACGTTCCAGTGCAAGCTCGACGCGGCCGCGTTCGCGAACTGCACGAGCCCGGCGAGCTACTCGGGGCTCGCGGCCGGGACCCACACCTTCCAGGTGCAGGCGGTCGCGGGCGGCAAGACGAGCTCGCCGACCTCGTTCACCTGGACGGTCGACCTGACCGCGCCGGCCGGTGACGATCACGTTCCCGGCCAACGGCGGCGCCTACAACGCGGCCACCTGGAACGCGGGCTGCGCGCCGAACGTCGGGGTCTGCGGCACCGCGCACCGACGCGAGCGGCGTCGCTTCCGGCGACGGCCTCGATCCTGCAGGTCTCGACCGGCAAGTACTGGAACGGGTCGAGCTTCAGCTCGGCGACCGAGGTGTTCAACCCGGCGACCGCGACCGGCGGCTCGGGCACGACCTTCACCGGCTTCGTCCCGCTGCCGGCGCCGCCGAGCGGCTCGTACGTCGTTCACGCGCGCGCGACCGACAACGCCGGGAACACGACGTCGGCCGGGTCGCAGGCGAGCGCGTCGTTCACGATCGACTCGACGCCGCCGCCGCCGCCGTCGATCACCGCGAACCCGGCGAACCCGACCAACGCCACCGCGGCGAGCTTCTCGTTCAGCGACACCGAGGCCGGCGTCACGTTCCTGTGCAAGCTCGACGCCGGCCGCGTTCGCGGCGTGCACGAGCCCGCAGGCGTACTCGTCGCTCGCGAGCGGCTCGCACACCTTCCAGGTCGAGGCGAAGGACGCGGCCGGCAACGTCAGCTCGCCGACGAGCTTCACCTGGACGGTCGACCTGACGCCGCCGCCCGCGCCGTCGATCACCGCGTCGCCCGGCGAACCCGACCAACGCGACGAGCGCGAGCTTCTCGTTCACGGACACGGAGTCGCCCGTCACGTTCCAGTGCAAGCTCGACGCCGCGGCGTACGCGCCGTGCTCGAGCCCGCAGCCGTACTCGGGCCTCGCCGCCGGCTCGCACACGTTCAAGGTGCAGGCGAAGGACGCGGTCGGGAACCTCTCGACCGAGGCGACCTTCACGTGGACGATCGACCTGACGCCGCCGGCGGCGCCGACGATCACCGCGCACCCGGCGAACCCGACCGGCGCGACGAGCGCGAGCTTCTCGTTCACGGGCGAGGCGGGCGCGACGTTCCTCTGCCAGCTCGACGTCGGCGCGTTCACGCCGTGCACGAGCCCGACGAGCTACGCCGGGCTCTCCGGCGGCTCGCACACGTTCACGGTGGAGGCGAAGGACGCGGCCGGGAACGTCGGCTCGGGCACGAGCTTCGCGTGGACGGTCGACCTGACGCCGCCGCCGGCGCCGTCGATCACCGCGTTCCCGGCGAACCCGACGAACCAGCCGACGGCGAGCTTCTCGTTCACCGACACCGAGTCGCCGGTCACGTTCCAGTGCAAGCTCGACGGCGCCGCGTACGCGGCCTGCACGAGCCCGAAGAGCTACAGCGGCCTCAGCGCCGGGCTCGCACACCTTCTCGGTGCAGGCGATCGACGCGGTCGGCAACGTCAGCACCGCGACCTCGTACACGTGGACGATCGACACGACGCCGCCGCCGGCGCCGACGATCGCCGGCCCGCCGAGCCCGGACAACCACACGACCGCGGTCTTCACGTTCAGCGACACCGAAGCCGGCGTCACCTACATCTGCAAGCTCGACCCGGCCGCGAGCTACACGCCGTGCTCGAACCCGGCCAGCTTCCCGGGCCTCGCCGCCGGCAACCACACCCTCCACGTCGAGGCCGTCGACGCGGCCGGGAACGTCTCCAACCAGGTCGAGTACCACTGGACGATCGACCTGACCGCGCCGCCGGCGCCGTCGATCACCGCGACGCCGGCGAACCCGACCGCCTCGACGAGCGCGAGCTTCTCGTTCACCGACACCGAGTCCGGCGTCACCTTCGTCTGCCAGCTCGACGTCGGCGTCGCCGGCCCGTGCACGAGCCCGAAGACCTACGCCGCCCTCACCGACGGATCGCACACGTTCACGGTCCAGGCGAAGGACGCCGCCGGCAACCTCAGCACGCCGACGAGCTTCACCTGGACGGTCGACACGACCCCGCCGGCGGCGCCGACGATCACCTCGAGCCCGGCGAACCCGACCAACCAGACCACCGCGAGCTTCCAGTTCACCGGCGAGGCGGGCGCGACGTTCCTCTGCTCGCTCGACGGCTCCGCGTTCTCCACGTGCAGCAGCCCGAAGAGCTACTCGGGCCTCGCGGCCGGCAGCCACACGTTCCGCGTCGAAGCGAGGGATAGCGTCGGCAACACCGGCTCGCCGGCCGCGTCCACGTGGACGATCGACCTGACCGCGCCGACGGTCGTCTCGCTCAACCGCGCCGACCCGAACCCGACCAACGCCGGCCCGCTCCACTGGACGGTCACGTTCAGCGAGCCCGTCAGCGGCGTCGCCGTCGGGAACTTCGGCCTCGTGACAAGCGGACTCGGGGGGAGCGCGCCGACGATCGCGAATGCGGTCGCGGTCGGCGGCGCGCCGTCCGCGACCTGGACCGTGACCGTCTCCACCGCCAGCACGACCGGCACCAACGGCGGCTCGATCCAGCTCAACCTCACGGCCAAGAGCCCGATCGCCGACGTGGCCGGGAACGCGCTCGGCGGCACGCCGCCGATCGCCGGCCAGGCCTACACGTTCGACACGACGCCGCCGGCGGCGCCGACGATCACCGCCGGCCCGCCGCAGCTCCCGAGCTGGACGACGACGACGAACGCGTGCTTCTCGTTCACCGGCGACGCGGGCGCCACCTTCCTCTGCTCGATCAACAGCACCAACCAGGCCGACTTCACGCCCTGCACGAGCGCGAAGTCGTACTCCGGCGTCGCGCAGGGCCTGAACACGTTCCGCGTCGAGGCGCGCGACGCGGCCGGCAACCTCGGCCCGATCGCGAGCCGCCAGTGGCAGGTCGACACGATCAACCCGCCCACGCCGGTGTTCACGCTGACCCCGCCCGACCCGAACTCGGTCTCGACCTCGAACTTCGACTGGACGCCGCACCTCCCGAACGCCGACGTCGACCACTACGAGTGCAGCGTCGAAAACGGCCCGTTCAGCACCACCGTCCCGTCGGTCGGCGGACCCGCCCAGCCGTGCTCGCCGCCGCTGACCTACGTGGTCGCGACGACCAACAACGGCCAGCACCAGTTCGCGGTGCGCGCGGTCGACGCCGCCGGCAACGTCTCCGGGTCGATCTCCTACAGCTGGAAGGTCGCCGCCGGCTCGATCCAGGACTTCACGATCGACGGCAACGCCGTCGGCCTGATCTACCCGGGCGGCGCGCCGCAGGCGATCGCGGTCACGCTCCACAACCCGAACAACATCCCGATCTACGTCACCGCGCTGACCGTGACGGCCACGACCGACACGCCGCACGGCTGCAGCCACAACGACCTCGTGCTCACGCAGGCGGACCTCACGACGGCGACCAGCTCGCCGAACGCGATCGTCATCCCGGCGAACGGCTCGGTCACGCTGCCCGCGCAGGGCGTCGCCGCGCCGACGATCCGGCTGCTCGACAACGGCACCGACCAGACACCGGCTTGCGCCAACCAGACGTTCAGCCTCACCTATGACGGGAGCGCCCACTCATGACGCGCCTCGTCCGCACCGTCGCTTCGCGCAAGCGCCTGACCGTCGCCGGGATCGTCGTCGTGTTCCTCGCGGCCGCGATGCTCGCCGGCGCGTACTTCAGCTCGACCGGCTCCGGCACCGGCTCCGCGAACGCCGGCTCGCTGAACGCGCCCACGAACGTGACCGTGCCCGCGACGAGCAGCGGCACCGTCCACGTCACGTGGACGGCATCGGTCACAGGCGCCGGCTTCGCCACGCCGACCGGGTACTACGTCGAGCGGAACGGCGGCTCCGGCTGGACGGCTGCGTGCAGCTCGAGCCCGAGCTCGCTCGTGAGCGGCACGAGCTGCGACGACACGGTCAGCGTCGACGGCGACTACTTCTACCGGGCAACCGCCGTCTTCAACTCGTGGACGGCCACGAGCGCGCAGAGCGCGACCTCGGTCCACGTCGCCACCGACACGACGCCTCCATACGTGCTCTCGATCAACCGCGAGCGACCCGAGCCCGACGAACAGCGGCGCGTGCACTGGACGGTCATCTTCAGCGAGAACGTCACAGGCGTCGACGCGAGCGACTTCGCGCTCGTCGCACTGGCGTCTCCGGAGCTTCGATCACGACGGTGACCGGTTCCGGCGCAACGCGCTACGGTCACCGCCTCGACCGGCTCGGGCGACGGCACGCTCGGCCTCAACCTCGTCGACGACGACTCCATCGCCGATGGCTCGGCAACTCCGCTCGGCACCGCAGCGGCGGCGCGGGCGACGGCAGCTTCACCGGCCAGGTCTACGCGATCGACAAGACCGCCCCCACCGTGTCGTCGATCAACCGCGCCGATGCGAGCCCGACGAACGCCGGCACCGTGCACTGGACGGTCACCTTCAGCGAGCCTGTCACCGGCGTCGACGCGACCGACTTTGCGCTGGTGCGGAGCGGCGTCACCGGCGGCTCGATCACGACCGTGACCGGAACCGGCCCGTACACGGTCACCGCGACGACCGGCTCTGGCGACGGCACGCTCGGCCTCAACCTCGTCGACGACGACTCCATCGTCGACGGCGCCGGCAACCCGCTCGGCGGCACCGGCACGAGCGGCGCGGGCGACGGCAGCTTCACCGGCCAGGTCTACACGATCGACAAGACCGCGCCGACGGTGAGCACGATCAACCGTGCAGCCGGCTCGACGAACCCGACGAACACCGGCCCGCTGGCGTTCACGGTCACCTTCAGCGAGCCCGTCAACACCGCCGCCGTCGTCGGCGCCCGGTTCGCCGTCACCACGGCCAACGTCACCGGCACGGCGCCGACGGTCGGCACGATCACGCCGATCAGCCCCTCCGGCGGATTCGCGAGCATCTACACCGTCAACGTGACCACGACCGGAGCGGTCGGCGCCGACAACGGCTCGGTGCGCCTCGACCTCACGACCGGCGGGACGATCCAGGACCAGGCCACGAACGGCCTCGCCGGGACGCCACACAACGGCGATCAGTCGTTCACGTTCGACACGACCGCGCCGACGGTGAGCACGATCAACCGTGCAGCCGGCTCGACGAACCCGACGAACACCGGCCCGCTGGCGTTCACGGTCACCTTCAGCGAGCCCGTCAACACCGCCGCCGTCGTCGGCGCCCGGTTCGCCGTCACCACGGCCAACGTCACCGGCACGGCGCCGACAGTGGGCACGATCACGCCGATCAGCCCCTCCGGCGGATTCGCGAGCATCTACACCGTCAACGTGACCACGACCGGAGCGGTCGGCGCCGACAACGGCTCCGTCCGGCTCGACCAGGCGAGCTCGGGCACGATCGCCGACCAGGCCGGCAACGGACTGAGCGGCACCCACAACGGCGACCAGTCGTACAACTACGACACGACTGCGCCGACGGTCTCGACGATCAACATCGCCGGTACCTCTCCGACGAACGCGACGACGCTGCCGTTCACGGTCACCTTCAGCGAGCCAGTGAATACGGCCGGTGTCGTCGCCGCCCGGTTCGCCGTCACCACGGCCAACGTCACCGGCACGGCGCCGACGGTCGGCGCGATCACGCCGGTCAGCCCCTCCGGTGGATTCGCGACGAGCTACACGGTCAACGTCAACGCGACCGGTGCCGTCGGCGCGAACAACGGCTCGGTGCGGCTCGACCTCACCAGCGTCGGCACGATCCAGGACCAGGCCACAAACGCACTCACCGCCGTCCACAACGGCGACCAGTCCTACAACTACGACACCACCGCGCCGACCGTCTCGACGATCAACATCGCGGGGACCTCGCCGACCAAGGCGGCGACGCTGCCGTTCACGGTCACCTTCAGCGAACCGGTGAATACGGCCGCGGTCGTCGCCGCCCGGTTCGCCGTGACGACGAGCGGTGTCACGGGCACGGCCCCGACGGTCGGCACGATCACCCCGGTCAGCCCCTCCGGCGGATTCGCGACGAGCTACACCGTCAACGTCAACGCGACCGGCGCCATCGGCGCCAACAGTGGTTCCGTGCGGCTCGACCTCACGACCGCGGGCACGATCCAGGACCAGGCGACTAACGGCCTCGCCGGGACGCCGCACAACGGCGACCAGTCGTACAACTACGACACCACCGCGCCGACGGTCTCGACGATCAACATCGCCGGCACCTCGCCGACCAACGCCACGACGCTCCCGTTCACGGTCACCTTCAGCGAACCGGTCAACACGGCCGCGGTCGTCGCCGCCCGGTTCGCCGTGACGACGAGCGGTGTCACGGGCACGGCCCCGACGGTCGGCACGATCACCCCGGTCAGCCCCTCCGGCGGATTCGCGACGAGCTACACCGTCAACGTCAACGCGACCGGCGCCATCGGCGCCAACAACGGCTCCGTCCGGCTCGACCAGACCAGCTCCGGCACGATCGCCGACCAGGCCGGCAACGGACTCACCGGCACCCACAACGGCGACCAGACCTACAACTACGACACCACCGCGCCGACCGTGACGATCAATCAGGCCGCGGGCCAGGCCGACCCGACCGGCGCCTCGCCGATCAACTTCACCGTCGTGTTCACCGAGAGCACGACCGACTTCGCGACCGGCGACGTCACACTCGCCGGTACGGCGGGCGCGACCACCGCCACGGTCACAGGGAGCGGCACGACCTACAACGTCGCCGTCACCGGCATGACAACCAACGGCACCGTCATCGCCACCCTCGGGGCCGGCGTCGCGCACGACGCCGCCGGAAACGCCAACACCGCGTCCACGAGCACCGACAACACCGTCACGTACCAGAACGTGCTCACGCCGACGGCCGTCACGATCACGAACGGGACCGGCGGCACGGCCGGCAAGGCAGAGGCTGGAGACGTGATCACGATCACCTGGAACCGCGCGATCCAGCTCAGCTCGGTCTGTTCGAGCTGGTCGAGCGACTCGCAGACCGTCACCGGTGTGACGTTGACGATGAACCGAGGGAACGGCTGGCGACGAACAACCTCACCTTCAGCAGCGGCACTGTCGGCGCGACTGCCTGCAGCGGCGGGATCAAGATCGGCGCAATGGCCACAACTGCGAGCGGGACTACGAGCCGAACAACACGAGCCCGAACTTCAAGAACTCGACCGTGACGTGGAATGCGACGACGAACCAACTGGTGATCACGCTCGGCACCCCCGACAACCAGCCGCCCGGAACCGTCGCATCGTCGACCTACACCTACACGCCCACCGCGACCATCGCGGCATCGGGCGGGTCGCCTACCGCCACCGGCACCGCAAGCACCGGAAGCGTCCAGAACTTCTGACGCCGGCTCCGCGGTCGATCCGGCAGGTCGCCGCCCCGCGGAAACGTCCGCCCGGAAGCCGAGCGCGGCCGGTCGCCTCAATCCCGCACTCCGCGCAGCGCAACGTCGGCGTCCGCGGCGGCGGGCCGCGTCCGAGGGGTCCTCGCCGGTGGAGCCTCCGTCGACGACGCAAGGGCGCGGAGCCGTGACCCTCGGTGCGGCGGGCCCGGCGTCGCTCGCGTTCGGCGCCGGCGACGGGGCTACAGGCCCAGCCGGGCCGAGAGCGGCCTGATCGGGCCGAAAGCGACGTCTTGCGTGACGCGCCCAGCCACCGGCACGCCGGCGGCGTGGATCCGCCGGCGCTCCTCAGGCGACTCGCTCGCGGTGATCTCGCCAACGTCTCGTTCGCGGACATGCGCAGGCTGGAAGCGTTCGCTTCGAGTTGAAGCGGACGAGCCGGCAGCCGTCACATCTTCGTCCGGCCCGACGTCCCCGAGTTACTCGAGCTTCACGAGGATGCAACGGCCGTCGGGCGGGATTGCTCAGGCCCGCGCGTTTCGCCGGCAGCAGCGCCGGTGGACCTCGGTCGTGAGGTCTGTGCTGGTTCAGCTGGCGCTGGCGGCGTTGGTCGCGGGGTTCGCGGCACCGTCGGCCGATTCGGGTACGCGCT
Source organism: uncultured Actinomycetes bacterium (assembly GCA_963729135.1). Classification (GTDB taxonomy): domain Bacteria; phylum Actinomycetota; class Thermoleophilia; order Gaiellales; family Gaiellaceae; genus PALSA-600. The sequence goes on along the minus strand of CAVSMT010000001.1, from coordinate 281,235 downwards.
GCTCGCGGCGACCGGCCGCTCCGGCGCCGAGACGCCGGCCGGCGGCACCCTCTACGCGATCGACCCGAACGGTCAAGTCCGTACGATCGCGAGCTGCCCGGCAGCCGGCGGCGCCGACGAGGTCGTGGTCGCGCCGGCGGGGTTCGGCAGCGCGGGGGGCTCGGCGTTCTTGACGATCGACGCCGGCTCGACAGGCGATCTGCTCGCGAGGCTCCCCGACGGACCGAACCATCGCGCCCCGAACACCTCCGCCGGGGCTGTACCTGACGGACACCGTGGTGTCGGGCGAGAACGGGAGCGTGAACGGCATCCCGTTCGCCTTCCGGAGCGGCTTGCCGTCCCGGAGGACGTGGTAGTGGCGGGCGTCGACTCGACCGTGAGCCCGGCGGCCTCGAGCCGCCGGATGAACTCGCGCACGTCCTTCCTCATCTGCCTCGCAGGATGTCAGCGGCGGCGATCGCCCCCTCGGCCGGCCCCGACCTTGGAGACGCCCCGCTGGCCTACGCTTCGGTCGTGGGAGTCTCCGACCTCGATCTGCTGGCGGCCTCGCTGCGCGCGGATGCCGGCGACATCAGAGCGTTCGTCGAGGCGCTCGCGACGAAGCTGCTGGAGGCGTTCCCCGGCCACGTCCTCGTCGAGCGGCACGGCAGCCGGCTGCGGGGCGGCAAGCGCGTGCGCAGGATCGTGCTTCCGCTCGCCGACGATCGCTTCGAGCTCGACCACGACGACGGGCGGGTCGTCTGCCGCCGCAGCGCGATGGTTCGCGGGATCGCGCTCAGGACCGAGCAGCTCGAGCTCGACGACTGGCTCGACCTCCTGTCGCGCTCGCTGGTGACGGAGGCCGAGAAGAGCGAACGCGGGCGCGAGGCGCTGCAGCGGCTCCTCCAGTAGGGTCCGCCTTCGCGGCGCTGCGAGTCGTGCGTCCCGCCGCAGAGGAGGGTTCGATGCCGCTGTTCGGAAGGGACCAGGCCAACCCCACGTCGAGCTGGGAGCCACAGGCGGCGGACGGCCGCCTGGCGAAAACCGCGGGCGCCGATCCGACGGGAGTGTTCACCTCCGACCTGTCGGTGTCGGAGTACGTCCTCCTCGGCGAGGCGGGATTCGAGCCGCTGGGCTTCGTCGTCGGGTCGTCGATCTACCACATCGGGATCCAGGTGACCCGCTGGGGTCAGAACCAGGAGATCGAGTCGCTCACCCAGGCGATGTACAACGCCCGCGAGCTCGCCGTGTCGAGGATGCAGGCGGAGGCCGACCACCTCGGAGCCGACGGCATCGTCGGAGTCGAGCTGCGGATGCAGGCGTACGCCTGGGGGCAGGACGTCCTCGAGTTCCTGGTCACCGGAACCGCGGTGAAGGCGCTCGGCGCCGGCGGCGCGCACCGCGCCCCGGACGGTCGCGCCTTCACGTCGGACCTCTCCGCACAGGACTTCTTCCGCCTGCTCGCGGCCGGCGCCGTGCCCGTGTCCTTCGTCCTCGGCACGTGCGTCTACCACATCGCCCATCAGTCGGTGATGCAGTCGCTGCGGCAGGCGGGCCAGAACCAGGAGATGACGCTCTTCACCCAGGGCATCTACGAGGCTCGCGAGCTCGCCCTCTCCCGGATGCAGGCCGAGGCCACCGCCGCCCGGGCCTCCGGGATCGTGGGCGTCAACCTCCTCGTCTACAACCACGTCTGGGGAGAGCACGCCACCGAGTTCCTCGCGACCGGCACCTCGATCCGCCGCCTCGCGGACGAGCACCGGCTGCCCGAGACGTCACCGAAGCCGACGTTCACCCTCGCCCTCGACACCTGACTCCGGCGGAGGGCTAGACGGAGTGCCAGCGCAGGCGGCTCAGCGCGAAGCCGCGTGCGCTCGTGTTCCTGCACGTGATCCACGCGACGGACGACGTACACGTGAACGGCCCCTCGTGCCAGCTCGTGCCGTACGCGAGCGCCGGGGCGTTGCCGATCCGCGCCAGCACGCCGACGTCGCCCGAGCAGAACCCGATCACGCCGCCGGTCGCCGCGAGGCGGACGCGATTGGCGGCGAAGTCGAGTCCGCCACACGCCTTCGCGCTCGGCTTGGGCGGCGGCGGGTCGAGCGCAGCCCTCACCCCGCACTCCAGGGACGCCGGAACCCCGGTGCCGGCGAAGTAGCCGCAGACGACATTGCCGCCGGGCCCGCGGAAGTAGACGCTCGTCGCAGCGAGCCCTTGTGCCGAAACCGACCCCGCGATCGCGGCGAGCGAGATCACGGCCGCCGCAGCAGCGATCCCCGCGGTCCGGCACGCACGGACGGAGTGCACCCCGGCGATCGTACCGAGCGACCGTCGGCGGAGCGCCCCATCACCGGGCACGAGCGCGCCGAGGGGCGGCTGCGCCGGCTACCAGTCCGCCCGCGCCGACCTCTGCCAGAGCGGCAATCAGTCGACCACCAACGCGACGGTGACGATCTCGTCCACCATCCAGTTGCTCACCGTGAGCGCCGGCGGCACGTGCGGCACCTGGCAGGGCGGCTCGATCGCGCTGAACGCGAACTACGCGACGACGAACCTGACATTCACGAACTCGACTCTCACGTGGAACGCCGGAGCAGCCACATTGACGATCACGCTCGGGACGGCGAGCGGTACGCAAGCCACGGGAATCGCCGCCTCCGTACCGTCCTATTCGGCGACCACGAGCATCCAAGACACGGACGAGAACCCATGATGGTGGGGCCGTTCACTGGCACGAGTTCAAACTTCTAGCTCCCGCAACAAGCCGAGACGGTCTCGTCGATTCCGCGGCCGCACGCCGGGCAGAAGCGCCGCGGCGGCGGAGTTCGTTTCAGCCGCGGCCGCCGACTGCTGATGGTCGCGAGGTGGTCGCCTAAGCCCATCCCGCCCACCGTCTCGCTTGCAGCTAGCTCAGGCCCGCGCGTTTCGCCGGCAGCAGCGCCGGTGAGACCTCGGTCGTGAGGTCTGTGCCGGTTCAGCTGGCGCTGGCGGCGTTGGTCGCGGGGTTCGCGGCGGGTGCTTCGGCCGCTCGGCCGGCACCGGTCGAGGTCCGGCCGTTCGCGGACACCGGCATCTCGCTCGCCGACGTGCTCTGGACCGGACGGCAGTTCCTCTACGTCGAGAACACGGCGAACACGATCTGGGCCGCAGGCCTGACCGGAACGTCGCCGCAGAAGTTCGCGTCGATGCCGAGCATGACCGAGGAGACACGCTGCCGGCTGTCGCCCGGCAAGCACGGCTTCGCGGCCGCGGACCTCTACTGCCACGCGCCGGACAACACGATCTACCGGGTGAGCGCGGACGGGTCGAGTGTGAGCGTGTTCGCGCATCTCCCCGAGACCGCGACCTCGGACGGCGCGCTCGCGTTCGACACCGTCGGCCGGTTCGGGTACGCGCTGCTCGCGGCGACCGGCCGCTCCGGCGCCGAGACGCCGGCCGGCGGCACCCTCTACGCGATCGACCCGAACGGTCAAGTCCGAACGATCGCGAGCTATTCGGCAGCCGGCGGCGCCGACGAGGTCGTGGTCGCGCCGGCGGGGTTCGGCACCGCGGGGGGCTCGGCGTTCCTGACGATCGACGCCGGCTCGACAGGCGATCTGCTCGCGATCGACGCACACGGAAACGTCCGCACGATCGCGAGGCTCCCCGACGGACCGAACCCGATCGTCGTCGTCACCCGCTCGGCCGTCGCGCCCGGAACACCTCCGCCGGGGCTGTACCTGACGGACACCGCCTCCCACAAGGTCTTCTTCGCGCCCGCGAGCCAGTTCGCCGGCTACGTCGGCGACCTGATCGTCGGCACCGAGCTCAAGGCCCAGCTCTGGTTCGTCCGCCCCCACGGCAACGGCTTCCAGACGCGGCTCCTGCCGACCACCCTCCCGACGACGGGCTACAACCTCGAGGGCGCCACGTACCTGCCCGGTCGCTAGTGCGCCTGGCGTCTCCCGGTGTGATGCAGCAAGGAGTGACCTGCCCCGTGGACCCGGGCGTTTTCCGGCAGGGAGGCGGCCTCGGGTACCCTCGTGCTTCGGGGTCTGCGGCCAGACCACAGGGAATCGGACCGATTCTGCCCTGAACCATCAACCTGGGGGTTACGACACATGAAGAAGCTCGGAATCAGCTTTGCGCTGCTCGCGACCGTTGCGGCGATCACGATCGCGGTCGCGTCGGCAGCGACCGGCTACGCGTTCTTCGGCAACGGCCAGGCCGTTTCGCCGGGGAACGGCTCGGCGACCGCCGCACAGGCGAGCTCGATCGACGCTCCCGGCTTCGGCGGCGTCAACTTCACCGTTCCGGCGGGCCTGACGGTCGGCGCGCTCTCGAACCTGGCGACCGACTACAAGTTCAGCGTCGGCACGTGCGGGCTCGGCTCGCCGCGCTTCGCCGTCGACGTCACGAACGGCTCCGCGACCGGCAGCCTGTTCTTCTACCTCGGCACGCCGCCGAACTACAACTCCTGCCCGCCCGGCGTGTGGACGGCCAGCGGCAACCTCGCGAGCCCGGCCAACCTGGTCGACTCGTCGCAGCTGCCCGGCGGCACGTTCTACGACACCTACGCTGCGGCGCAGGCGCGGTATGCGAGCTACACCGTGACCGGGATCTCGCTCGTCGTCGACGGCCCGAACCAGACGGCGCAGTTCGACAACAGCCAGATCAACGACACGACGGTCACCTACGAGCCCGCGCCGACCAAGGAGAACTGCAAGAACGGCGGCTACCTGAGCTTCACCGGCGCGGGCGGCAGCCCCGGGCCGTTCAAGAACCAGGGCGACTGCGTCAGCTTCTTCGCGACCAGCAAGTAGCCGCACCGCGGTACGCAGGATCCGGAGGGGCCCCCGATCGGGGGCCCCTCTCGTTTTGTCTCCGTTCCTAACGGATGCCGGTGTCGATGCTGAGGTTCGCGCGGTGTGATCCGGGACGAACGACCACGGTCGCGGGCGTGGATCGCATTCCGACGCGCGCCCGGACGTCCCACGTCCCGACGCGCAGCCGCACGCTGTAACGACCCTGCGGGTCGGTCTTGGTCGAGACCGATCGGCCCGCGCGCGTGAACGTCACGATCACGTTCTTCGCCGGCCCCGTGCACGGCGTCCCGACTCGGCAGACCGGCGTCAGCGGACCGATCGTCACGGTCCCGAACACCACCCCCACAGCGACGAGGGTCGCGAGCGGCATCTCGGCACGCTAGCTCACGCTGCTCCCCCGTTGACCGGGCGGGCGGAGTTCCCTTCAGCCTCGGACGCGGGCTGCCGATGGTCGCGAGGTGGTCGCCTACGCGCATCCGCGTCCCCGTCTCGCTTCCCGGTCTCGCCGTGTGCACTGGTCGCGGCTGCCGCTCGTCGTCGCCGCTGTCGCCGTCGTGAGCGGCGTCGACCTCGAGTGGAAGGCGGCCGCGCTCGCCGCGGGTCGCGGCGCCGCCGCGCTCGACACGCCGTCGTCGGCGGTGAAACCGTCGCTGACGCTCGTCGTCGGCATCGCGGCGCTCGCCTCTGCGCTCCTGCTACCGCGGCTCTGCCTCCCCGGCGCGCTCCTCGTCGTCGCCGGCGTCGCCGCGAACGTCATCTCGCTCGACGTGTGGGGAGCGGTGCCGGACCCGCTCGCCGTCCACGTCGCCGGCGGGATCCTGCACTTCAATCTCGCCGACGTGTGCGTCACCGGCGGCGGCCTGCTCTTCCTCGCCGCGGTGACCTGGACTCTCGGCCGGATCCCCGACGAGCGGTTCGAGCACCTCCTGACCTGGTAGCGCCGATCGGCGCATCGGGTGGCCCGTCGACCCGGGAGGCCGCTCGGGCCCCCCGGGTCGCGGAGCGCGTCAACCGTTCTTCGGCGTGAAGGAGCCGGTGACCGTGCCCGAGATCGAGAACGTGCCGTCGGGCGTCGCGAACGTGTTCAGAGCCAGCGGCAGCGTGCACGTGACGGCGTTCTTCCCCACGTTGTGCTTTGCCGACGTGTCGATGTCGCTGTGAGTCGGACCGCCCGGCGGCGTGAACGAGAACGTGAGATCGAACGCCGTGGGCACGAACACCGCGGTGCCGCCGACGACGTGGGCCGGCGTGAACTCGCCGTTTCCGTTCACGGACAGCTGCAGCTGCTGGGAACCGCACACCGCCGTGATCAGCGTGCTGTTCTTGGCGTTCGACGGATCCGCCGACGCGGCTTGCACGCAGAACACAGCGGCGCCCGCGACCACCGCGAGAAGGACTGCTCGTCTGACCATTGGAGACCTCCTTGGTAACTCGCATTCACCTCTACGAGTGCGCGCGAACGAAAAAGGCGCGGTCCGCGCCGACTCACTCGATCTGAGCCATCGTCTTGACCTTCCGCCGCCAGAGGACTACAGTCGCCCACAGCGGGGGTGGAATCTGTTAGGCGCCCTCGCCTGATACTGCGGAGGGTTTCGTTTTATGCGGTGGCGGTGGTCGGTTCGCGGAACCGACTCTGTGGCGGTTGATTCTGCGGTCAGGTGTGGCGACGCCTGCTTTGGCGACGCCACCTTCAGGGAGGAGTGGTCAGGATGAGGGCTGCGCGTTTCGCAGTGAGTGCGCGCGTTGGTTGGCTCGGCGCGCTGGCGGTGCTGGTGGCGTCGCTGGTGTTCATCGGTCAGGCGGCAGCGGCGCCGGCCTACGGGATCGCGAGCGGGAAATCGTGCGCCGGCCCGCTGAACGTCGGCGATGCATACGTGTGCAGCGCGCAGATCGGCAACACGAATTCGAGCTCACAGGGAACGGTGACAACCGATCAGGTCACCGACCAGGTCTTCCATCCCAACGGCACGCTGGCCCAGACGGTGACGATCCTGATCAGGGCCAGCACCGTCTTTCCCGCCGGGCCGGTTCACCTCGTCGACAACCCGCCCATGGGGGGCGCGAACGCACCGAGCTGCGACGCGACGAAGTGCACGTTGCCCTTCGGCGACGAGATCGAGGTCGATCTGTCGCACTACACCACGCAGCTCCAGGACGTCGGGAGCAACGACCCACCAAACGACGACCCGACCCTGAGTGACATCGCCAATTTCAGGTACCGGCAGGTCTGCGACAAGCCGGTTTCCGGGTTCCCCTGCAGCACGGCAATCAACTTCACGGGCGCGGGCGCTGCGACGGACGTGAATCCGGTTCCGACGTCGACCGCGACGGCGATCCACAACAACGCGGGCGGCGGCACCGTTACCTCGGTCGCGGCCGGCACGACGGTGCACGACTTCGTCACGGTGACCGGCGTTCCCGGCCAGCCCGGCCCGGCCGGCACGGTCGACGTGCAGTGGTTCACCGACGGCGGCTGCACCCAGCCCTTCACCTCCGACAAGGTCGAGACGCTCGTCCCGAACCCGGGCGGCGGCTTCTCGACCGTCGATGCGACCGACTTCCCGCAGGGGCCGTCTGGCCGCGGGGCACTACTCCTTCCAGGCCAACTACCTCGGCGACGGCAACACGCCCAGCCAGTTCGCGCCCTCGCAGGGGCCCTGCGAGCCGCTGACGGTCGTCGACGCCTTCATCCAGATCACGCCGCAGAACGCGACCAACGCGGTCGGCACGAACCACGTGCTCACGATCACGGTCAACGCGACCAACGGCGGCGTCCTCGCGGCCGGCACGGCGACGGCGAGCATCCTCAACCCGCCGAGCACGACCGGCAGCTTCGTCGGCTCCCCCTCCTGCAACTACGCGGGCGGCGCGGCGACGGCGAGCTGCACGGTCACGATCACCTCCGCGGTGAGCGGGCTGACCCAGGTGCAGGCGACCTCGACGATCGGGTTCGGGAACGCGGCCGGGACGGTCTCCCGGACGACCGGGTCGGCCGACAACACGACCGCCGGCTGCACGGTCAACTGCGGGAACGCGGCCAAGAACTGGGCGGACGCGTTCATCCAGATCACGCCGCAGAACGCCGCGAACGCCGTCGGCACCAACCACGTGCTCACGATCACCGTGAACGCGGTCGGTGGCGGCGTGCTCGCAAGTGGCACGGCGACGGCGAGCATCCTCAACCCGCCGAGCACCACCGGCAGCTTCGTCGGTTCCCCCTCGTGTAACTACGCGGGCGGTTCGGCGACGGCGAGCTGCACGGTCACGATCACCTCGGCGGTCGCCGGGACGACGACCGTTCGGGCGACCTCGACGATCGGGTTCGGCAACGCGGTCGGCACCGTGTCCCGCACGACCGGGACCGCCGACAACGTGACCGCCGGCTGCACGTTGAACTGCGGCAACGCGGCGAAGAGCTGGGTCGACGCGTTCGTCCAGATCACGCCGCAGAACGCGACCAACGCGGCGGGCAGCAACCACGTCCTCACGATCACCGTCAACGCCACGGGCGGCGGCGTGCTCGCGGCCGGCACGGCGACGGCGAGCATCGTCATCCCGCCGAGCACGACCGGCAGCTTCGTCGGCTCGCCGACCTGCAACTACGCGGGCGGCGCGGCGACGGCGAGCTGCACCGTCACGATCACCTCTTCGGTGAGCGGCCTGACTCAGGTGCAGGCGACCTCGACCGTCGGCTTCGCCAACGCCGTCGGCACGGTGTCCCGCACCACCGGGACGGCCGACAACGTCACCGCGGGCTGTTCCGCGAATTGCGGTAACGCCAACAAGAACTGGGTGGACGCCTTCATCCAGATCACCCCGCAGAACGCCGCCAACGGAGCCGGCAACGACCACGTGCTCACGATCACCGTGAACGCGACCGGCGGCGGCGTGCTCGCGGCCGGCACGGCGACGGCGAGCATCCTCATGCCGCCGAGCACGACCGGCACCTTCGTCGGCTCCCCTCCTGCAACTACGCGGGCGGCGCGGCGACGGCGAGCTGCACCGTCACAATCACCTCGGCGGCGTGCGGGCTGACCCAGGTGCGGGCCACCTCGACCGTCGGCTTCGCCAACGCGCTCGGGACGGTCTCCCGCACGACCGGGACGGCCGACAACGTGACCGCGGGCTGCACGGTCAACTGCGGGAACGCGGACAAGAACTGGGTTGACGCGTTCATCCAGATCACACCGCAGAACGCCGCGAACGCCGTGGGCACCAATCACGTGCTCACGATCACCGTGAACGCGGTCGGCGGCGGCGTGCTCGCAAGTGGCACGGCGACGGCGAGCATCCTCAACCCGCCGAGCACCACCGGCAGCTTCGTCGGTTCCCCCTCGTGTAACTACGCGGGCGGTTCGGCGACTGCGACCTGCACGGTCACGATCACCTCGGCGGTCGCCGGGACGACGACCGTTCGGGCGACCTCGACGATCGGGTTCGGCAACGCGGTCGGCACCGTGTCCCGCACCACCGGGACCGCCGACAACGTGACCGCCGGCTGCACGTTGAACTGCGGCAACGCGGCGAAGAGCTGGGTCGACGCGTTCATCCAGATCACGCCGCAGAACGCGACCAACGCGGCGGGCACGAACCACGTCCTCACGATCACCGTCAACGCCACGGGCGGCGGCGTCCTCGCGGCCGGAACGGCGACGGCGAGCATCCTCACCCGCCGAGCACGACCGGCAGCTTCGTCGGCTCGCCGACCTGCAACTACGCGGGCGGGTCGGCGACGGCGAGCTGCACCGTCACGATCACCTCGGCGGTCGCGGGCACCACCACGGTGCAGGCCACCTCGACGATCGGGTTCGGCAACGCGGTCGGGACCGTCTCCCGCAGCACCGGCTCGGCCGACAACGTCACCGCCGGCTGTTCGAGCGACTGCGGCAACGCCAACAAGAGCTGGGTGGACGCGTTCATCCAGATCACACCGCAGAACGCCGCCAACGGCGCCGGCAACGACCACGTGCTCACGATCACCGTGAACGCGACCGGCGGCGGCGTGCTCGCGGCCGGCACAGCGACGGCGAGCATCCTCATGCCGCCGAGCACGACCGGCGCCTTCGTCGGCTCCCCGTCATGCAACTACGCCGGCGGAGCGGCGACGGCGAGCTGCACCGTCACGATCACCTCCGGCCGCGAGCGGACTGACGCAGGTGCAGGCCACCTCGACCGTCGGCTTCACCAACGCGCTCGGAACCGTGTCCCGCACGACCGGCACGGCCGACAACATGACCGCGGGCTGTACTGCGAACTGCGGCAACGCGAACAAGAACTGGGTGGACGCGTTCATCCAGATCACACCGCAGAACGCCGCGAACGCGGTCGGCACCAATCACGTGCTCACGATCACCGTCAACGCGATCGGTGGCGGCGTGCTCGCGGCGGCACGGCGACGGCGAGCATCCTCAACCCGCCGAGCACGACCGGCAGCTTCGTCGGCTCCCCGACGCTGTAACTACACGGGCGGCGCGGCGACTGCGACCTGCACGGTCACGATCACCTCGGCGGTCGCCGGGACGACGACCGTTCAGGCGACCTCGACGATCGGGTTCGGCAACGCGGTCGGCACCGTGTCCCGCACCACCGGGACCGCCGACAACGTGACCGCCGGCTGTTCGAGCGACTGCGGCAACGCGGCCAAGAACTGGGTCGACGCGTTCATCCAGATCACGCCGCAGAACGCGACCAACGCGGTCGGGCAGCAACCACGTGCTGACGATCACGGTCAACGCGACCGGCGGCGGCGTCCTCGCGGCCGGAACGGCGACGGCGAGCATCCTCACGCCGCCGAGCACGACCGGCAGCTTCGTCGGCTCGCCCACCTGCAACTACGCGGGCGGCGCGGCGACGGCGAGCTGCACGGTCACGATCACCTCCGCGGTCGCCGGCACCGACGCAGGTGCAGGCGACCTCGACGATCGGCTTCAGCAACGCGGTCGGGACCGTCTCCCGCAGACCGCGTCGGCCGACAACGTCACCGCCGGCTGCACGGCGAACTGCGGCAACGCCAACAAGAGCTGGGTCGATGCGTTCATCCAGATCACGCCGCAGAACGCCTCGAACGCGGTCGGCACGACCACGTGCTCACGATCACGGTCAACGCGACCAACGGCGGCGTGCTCGCCGCCGGCACCGCGACGGCGAGCATCCTCAAGCCGCCGAGCACGACCGGCAGCTTCGTCGGCTCCCCGTCCTGCAACTACGCGGGCGGGGCGGCGACGGCGAGCTGCACGGTCACGATCACCTCCGCGGTCGGCGGTCTGACCCAGGTGCAGGCGACCTCGACCGTCGGCTTCACCAACGCGGCCGGGACCGTGACCCGCACGACCGGCACGGCCGACAACATGACCGCGGGCTGCACCGCGAACTGCGGAACGCGAACAAGAACTGGGTGGATGCGTTCATCCAGATCACGCCGCAGAACGCGACCAACCCGATCGGCACCACTCATGTGCTGACGATCACGGTCACCGCGACCAGCGGCGGCGTGCTCGCGGCCGGGACGGCGACGGCGAGCATCCTCACGCCGCCGAGCACGACCGGCAGCTTCGTCGGCTCCCCGTCCTGTAACTACGCGGGCGGGGCGGCGACGGCGACCTGCACGGTCACGATCACCTCGGCCGTCGCCGGCAGCACGCACCGTGCAGGCGACCTCGAACATCGGGTTCACCAACGCGGTCGGGACCGTGTCCCGCACGACCGGGACGGCCGACAACGTGACCGCCGGCTGCACGGCGAACTGCGGGAACGCGAACAAGATCTGGGTGGAGCTGACGTTCATCCAGATCACGCCGCAGAACGCGACCAACGCGGCGGGCACGCATCCACGTGCTCACGATCACGGTCAACGCGACCACGGCGGCGTGCTCGCGGCCGGGACGGCGACGGCGAGCATCCTCACGCCGCCGAGCACGACCGGCAGCTTCGTCGGCTCGCCCACCTGCAACTACGCGGGCGGGGCGGCGACGGCGACGCTGCACGGTCACGATCACCTCGGCGGTCGCCGGCCCGACGAGGTGCAGGCGACGTCGACGATCGGCTTCACGAACGCGGCCGGGACCGTCACCCGCACGACCGGCACCGCCGACAACGTGACCGCCGGCTGCACGGCGAACTGCGGCAACGCGGCCAAGAACTGGGTCGATGCGTTCATCCAGATCACGCCGCAGAACGCCACGAACGCGGCCGGCACGAACCACGTGCTCACGATCACGGTCACCGCGACCAACGGCGGCGTGCTCGCCGCCGGCACCGCGACGGCGAGCATCCTCGCCGCCGAGCACGACCGGCAGCTTCGTCGGCTCCCCCACCTGTAACTACGCGGGCGGCGCGGCGACGGCGACCTGCACGGTCACGATCACCTCGGCGGTCGCCGGCACCACGAGCGTGCAGGCGACCTCGACGATCGGGTTCGCCAACGCGGTCGGGACCGTGACCCGCACGACCGGGACGGCCGACGAACGTCACCGCCGGCTGCACGGCGAACTGCGGGAACGCGGCGAAGAGCTGGGTGGACGCATTCATCCAGATCACGCCGCAGAACGCCGCGAACGCGGCCGGGACGAACCACGTGCTCACGATCACGGTCACCGCCACCAACGGCGGCGTCCTCGCCGCAGGCACCGCGACGGCGAGCATCCTCACGCCGCCGAGCACGACCGGCAGCTTCGTCGGCTCCCCGTCCTGCAACTACGCGGGCGGGGCGGCGACGGCGACGCTGCACGGTCACGATCACCTCGGCGGTCGCCGGCACGACGAGCGTGCAGGCAACCTCGACGATCGGGTTCGCCAACGCGGTCGGACCGTCTCCCGCACGACCGGCACGGCCGACAACATCACCGCCGGGTGCACGGCGAACTGCGGCAATGCGGCCAAGAGCTGGGTGGATGCGTTCATCCAGATCACGCCGCAGAACGCCGCGAACGCGGCCGGGCACGAACCACGTGCTCACGATCACCGTCGACCGCGACCAACGGCGGCGTGCTCGCGGCCGGCACCGCGACGGCGAGCATCCTCACGCCGGCGAGCACGACCGGCAGCTTCGTCGGCTCCCCCACCTGCAACTACGCGGGCGGGGCGGCGACGGCGACGTGCACGGTCACGATCACCTCGGCGGTCGCCGGCACCACGAGCGTGCAGGCAACCTCGACGATCGGGTTCGGCAACGCGGTCGGCACCGTCTCCCGCACGACCGGGACGGCCGACAACGTCACCGCCGGCTGTGCGGCGAACTGCGGCAACGCGGCCAAGGCCTGGAGAGACGCGTTCATCCAGATCACGCCTCAGAACGCGAACAACCCGGCGGGCACCAACCACGTGTTGACGATCACGGTCACCGCGACCGGCGGCGGGATCCTCGCGGCCGGGACGGCGACGGCGAGCATCATCACGCCGCCCAGCACGACCGGCAGCTTCGTCGGCTCCCCCGCCTGCAACTACACGGGTGGCGCGGCGACGGCGACCTGCACCGTCACGATCACCTCGACCGTCTCGGGCCTGACCCAGGTGCAGGCGACGTCGAGCATCGGGTTCACCAACGCCGTCGGCTCGGTGACCCGCACCACCGGCTCGACCGGCAACACGACCGCCGGCTGCACCGCGAACTGCGGCAACGCGAGCAAGACCTGGGCCGACACCACGGTCATCACGCACGTCCGCGACGCGGCGAACAACGACGTCACGAACAGCACCACGATCGCGCCGGGCACGGTCGTGCACGACGAGGCCACGGTGACCAGGACGGCCGCCACTGCCGCGGCGGTGCCCAACCCGACCGGGACGGTCACCTTCACCCTGTTCAGCACGCCTCACCTGCACCGGCACCGTCGTCGCGACCGACCCGAACAAGCCGCTGGGCGCCGGCGGAGCTCGCGACGTCGGCCACGTTCACGACGCCGGCCGCAGGCGGGACGTTCTCGTACCTCGCGCACTACAACGGGGACGCGAACTACCCGGCCCCGGAACGCGGGGTGCGAGCCGTTCACGGTGCCGCCGCCCGCGACGGGCAAGATCGCACCGACGCAGGAGACGTGCCAGACCTACAAGCAACGGCACGGCGGGACACCCTCGGCCAGATCAACTACTCGGTCGGCGGCAGCAACAAGATCAGCCAGGGCATCAACCCCGGCGTGTTCTTCTTCTACTCGAAGATCACGACCACGACCGCCGAGCCAGGTCGTGACGGTGTCGCAGACGAACACGAGCACGAACAACGCGGCGCTGTTCACGCACAGAGCGACCAAATCCGGCTCTACAAGGGCGACTGCAGCTCGTTCACGGGCGGCACGTCGCTCAACGGCGGCGCGGGCGCGTCGTTCACGATCACGACGCCCGGGACGTATGTCATCAGCATCAAGTACTCGACCAAGTCGATCGCGGGCACCACGGCGCCCGTGCCGGCGAACATCACCTACAACTTCACGACCTCGCTCGCCGGCGGCACCGGCGCCTCGGTGCTGCTCGTGAAGGGATAGCGCGGGGGCGCGTACCACGAAGGAACGGAGAGGGCCCCGGCGACGGGGCCCTCTCCTTTGCAGGCTCCGACACCGGTCGAGGCGTTTGCGAGTAGCCTCCGCGGAATGGAGCCCGACGACAGCGTCGTGTTGACGGTGGTGTCCGGCGCACCGGAGGCCGACATCGTCTGCGGGCTGCTCCGGTCGTCCGGGATCGAGTGCGGCTACCGCGACACGGACACGATCGAGACGTCGCTCGAGGAGTTCACGGCGGACGGCCCTCGCGAGGTCCTCGTGCACGCGTCGGATCTCGACGCCGCCCGCGAGCTCCTCGCGGACTCGACGAGCGACTGACCGCGCCTCGGGCCCGCGGGCTACGGCCGGGGCAGATTTGCCGTGGGGTCGCCTGGCGATCGCGCCAGAGCGGCTCGCCGTACACGTTCACGGCAGCCACCCTCGCCGCGTGAACGGCGCCTGGTCGAACTTCACCTCGCCGGCCTTCAAGAACCAGGGCGACTGCATCAGCTACGTGGCGACGCACGGTCGCAACGCGTAGCGACAGCGCGCACCGACAGGCGGAGCCGCGGACGCCGGAGGGCCCGACAGCGGCGCCCTGCGTCGCCGCGTCGTCCGCGCCGTTTACCCGGCCTTCACCGACCCTCCCGGCCGGCGCTTACCCCCGCCGCGTTTTCTTCGGGCATCGCGACCGCATCGGGCGATCGGTGATTCGAAGGGAGAGAGACCATGAGACCCTGGAGGCTCGTTCGCGCCAAGCAGACGCAGCGGAACGACTCGATCTGCGCCGCCACGCCGGACGGCGCCGCCCGCGAGGGCGGCGCACAGTCGTGGATGTTCGGCCGGGTGGGGCAGCCGCTGAACCCCGGGGCCGCCCATCCCACCGAGCCGCGCCGCGCCCGCCTCCGTACGCCGGGCGCCCGCGATCCGTCGGCGGAGATGGCGCGGCAGTTCGAGGTCTGGGGGTAGCCGGCGCGAGGGATGCGATACTTGCGCGATGGAGCACTGGCGGTACCTCCAGGAAGCGAAGGACGACCTCTCGGCCCGCGCGCCCGAGGAACGGCTCGACGTGCTCGTCGCCGCGTACACCGCACAGGTCGGGACGCTCACAGGCGAAGACTTCCGCGAGCTCTTCGTCTACGCGTGGCCGGACGGCCGCGACAACATCGACGACCGCTCGATCGAGCTCCGCACGATGCTCCACTGGATCAGCCCCGTGCGCGACGTCGAGACGTACCTCGTCGGAACGCTCACGATCTACCGCGCCGCCGACGACCACCACGGCGTCCGCTGGACGCTCGACGAGGCCGAGGCGACGGCCGCGGCGCAGAAGGGCCGGAACCTCTTCCGCGCCACGGTCGCGGCGCACGACGTGCTCGGGCACTTCACCGGCGACGGCCGGAACGAGGCGCTCGTCGACCCGGCGCGGCTCCTCTCGGTCGAGCGCGTCTGACCCGCCCCGGCCGCGCCGCTTTGCGCGACGGCTGACCGCGCGCCACAATCGCGGCAGCGCGAAACGGGAGCGGGATGGCGTCGAAGTCGACGAGACCGCGTCCGGACTCCGCGGTCGCGGAGGTTCTCGACCGGGCGCTCGGGACGCTCGAGCAGCGGCTCCGCCCGCGCGGGCGGGCACTCGCGACCCTCGTCCTCTGGCTCTTCCTCTTCGATCTCGTCGTCACCCTCGCCTGGGCCCGCACGCTGGTGCCGTTCCTGCTCGGCACGGCGGTCGGGTGGTGGCTCGCGGCCGGCCGCGAGGGCGCGCTCGCACGAACGGCGCGGGAGCTCGCGGCGCCGATCGCGATCGGCCTCACGATCGTCTCGGCCGCGCTCGCCGCGCTGAACCTCTTCGGCGCGGCGATCCCGCCCGCTCGCGTCCGCTCGGTCGAGGACGAGCCTCGCCCGCGTCCGGCTCTCGATCGCGGCGTGGACGCACCTGTCGCTGTGGTGGATCCTCGTCCTCGGCACCGGCCTCCTGCTGCTCGCAGTGCTCGCGAGCGAGCTCGACGCGGTCGGCCGCGTCAAGCAGGCGAAGCGCGCCCTCGGCTTCACGCAGACGCTGCTACTCGTGCTCTGCAGCTTCGCCGTCTACGCGCAGGCCCCGCTGCAGACGCAGGTCGACCGGGCTCACACCCGGGCGGCGAACGAGTGGCGCGCGGCCCTCGAGCGCGAATGGCGCGCCGACGCGGACACGATCGCGGCGCGCTCGGTCCGGCAAGCGGCGCAGACGCTCCCGCCGGCCGGGCGGCCCCGGCTGCTCGCGGTCGTGTCGGCGCTCGACCCGGACCCGCGCGCGCGGCCCGACGTCGTGGTCGAGGCCTACGAGCTCGAGCTGCTCGGCGAGAGAAGCGGCGCGCCCCTGCAGCCGGAGCCCGACCTCAGCCGGCTCCGGCCGCCCGACGAGCTGCGGCTCGTCGATCCCGCGCCGACGAGCAGAGCCGAGCTGAACGCACAGCAGCGCGCCGCGCGAGCGCGGGAGGCCGCCGCGACGCGATCCGAGCGGCGCGCGGGGCAGGCGACCGCCGCCGCGCTCACGACCGTCGAGGCGATCGTGGAGCTCACCCTCCCGATCCGCCGGGAGACGCTGCAGACGATGGTCGAGAGCCTCGTCGGGAACCTCGGCGACTCGCTCGCGGCGAGGCTCGCCGCTCGATCCGCGTCCGGCCGGGCGCAGCCGCTCGCGGCGGACCCCGCGGCGACGTCGGCGGCGGCGAGGTTTCTCGCGCCTCCGATCTCGTGGACGCGCCGCGCGCTGCGCCCGGCGGTCGCCGCCGCCCGGGCCCGCGCCGCCTCGCTCCGCGGGGAGGAGGCCGGACGACCGCGCGCTCGCCGACGAGGTCGATCGCCTGCGACGCGGCGGCAGGCCGTAGCGGCAACCGATCCGTCGCGGCCCGTTAGCTTCTCCGCGGGTCGGGTAGCCCGGGACGGTGCGCAACAACTGCGCTCCGGACCGAAACAGGGAGGAATCACTATGAGGAGACCTGCGGTACTACTCTCGATCGTCACCGCGCTCGCGCTCGCGGGCGCCACCGGCGCGGCCGCCGACTCGGTCGGCCCGATCACGTTCGAGCCGCCCGCATACGCGGTCGGGACCATCAGCGGACAGAGCGGCTGGATGAAGACGGGGCCGTACGACGTCGCCGTCGCACCGCTCTCCTCGTTCGCGGCCGCGTCCGGCTACGGCTTCGGCACGCAGGCGCTGCGCCTGTCCAACGCGGTCACGAGCGGCTCCTTCGGGGACCAGACGTTCGCGCCGCCGCTCGCGAACCCGGCCGGCGAGTCCACCGGCTCCAATCACTTCGAGGCGAGCTTCAGCATCGGCACCGCGCTCGCGACGCAGCAGCCCGGCCTCGCCCTCTCGGTGAGCCCGGACGACGGCAGCGGCGGGCGGATGAGCTACCTGCGCTTCGAGGATCAGGCCGACGGCGTCCACGTGTTCTTCGACGACGTGACCGACCCGGGCCCGCTCGGCACGGCCGCGACGTTCAACGAGCACGACATCGCGACGCTCGCCCGCGGCACCGCCCACACGGTCAGATTCTCGATCGACTTCGTGCCGGGAGCCGGCAACGACGTGGTCAGGATCTACCTCGACGGCGCGCTGAAGGCGACGGGAACGACGTGGGAGAACTACTACCGCTACGACCCGGAGCAGGCGGGCGGCGGAAACGTCGTCCCGGTCACGCGGACGCTCCTGTTCCGCGAGGGCGGCACGGCCGCGCCGGCCACGAGCGGCAACGGCTTCCTGGTCGACAACGTCGCGTACGCGTCCTCGAACGTGACGGCGCCGACCGGCAAGAACGCCTGCAAGCACGGCGGCTGGAAGACGTTCAACCCGCCGTTCAAGAACCAGGGCCAGTGCATCAAGGCGACGAAGCACCACGGCGGGAGCGGCCACGGCAAGGGCCACGGCGCCGCCGCGCACGCCCACGTGGTGAAGAGCCACGGCCACGGGCCGAAGCGGTAACGCCCGAGCTCGGGCTCGAAGTCGCGCTGCGGCGCGAAGTACCCGGGACGACCCGTGCGGCGCGGGTCGTCCCGGGACCTTCGGGGCTGTCGGGGCGGGCCGGAACTAGGCCACGCTCGTGTGCGCGATGAGCGAGATCCACTCCATGCGCGCCGGACGCGGCGCGTCGCTCGCCCCCAGCGCGGGCCCGAGCCGATCGTTCATGAACCGCTCCTGCGCGTCCTTCGACTCCCACACCTCGAACACGGCCAGCCCGCCGTCGGTCTCCCCGGCGGCGTGGAAGAGCAGGCCCGCGGGCCAGTCGGCCGTCGGGTTCGTCGTGTCGACGCCGAGCTTCTCGTTCACCGCGTCGTACAGCCCGCGGCCGACGCCCTCGAACTCCAGGATCAAGCCTTCAGCCATGTCGCTCCTCCGTGTCGAGTCTGCCCAGACGGCCCGCGGAGCCTCTCGACCGGGGTAGGTCGTGTCAAGCGCGTCAGTGCGCGACGTCGATCACGATCCGGGTCGGCGCCGTGAGCCGGAAGACGCGGAAGCCGGTCTTGCGCTTCAGGCCGAGCCCGACCGAGACGACGCCCTCGAAGTCGCCGGCCCGCTTCACCTGACGGAGGTTCGGGCAGAGCGGCGTGACCGCGGCCGGCAGGAGCGCGGCGCCGCCGATCGAGTGTGCGCGCGCCGGTCGCAGCACGACGAGAATGCGCGCGGTCCCGAGCAGCGGCACCGGCAGCCCCGACGGGTCGGCGACGACCCGAGCCACGTAGCGCACGTCGTACCCCGGCGTGCCGGGCCGTGCGCTGAGCACGAGGCGGTCGAACGTCGGATGGCACCCGATGGCAAGCGCGAACACCTCCGCCTGCGCCGGGCCGGAGGCGGGCGCGGACTTCGGCGCGGTCGTGAACCGCGGCAAGGCGAGCGCGGCGGCGGCGCAGCCGAGAGCGAACGCGGCCGCGAGCGTCGCGACGCCGAGGCCCACGTGCCAGGAGGCGATCCGCCCCTTGCGGACCTTCACGTCGTCGGTCGCCGGGATCGTGCCCCGCGGCGTTCCCGTCGCTTCCCACCCCCGGTCGACCACGTCCTTCGCCCGTCCCACCTCGGCCCCCCTCGTCGGTCGCCCGCCATCCTCGCGGACGCGGGCCACCGGGATCAAGGCTCGTGCCACAGCACGATGCGGACACGTCCCTTCGAGACGTGTCCGACAAGGCGATGACGGAGCCGGGTGCGCGGTCGCGGCGGGGCGCCAGCCTCACGGCCGGAGCCGCGACGTGTCGACGACCTCGAAGTCGGCGCCCGTGAGGCGGCCGAGCGAGTGCAGGTCGTCGTTCGACCAGCGCGGGTCGGGCGCGCCGCTGACGTACCAGGGCGAGCCGTTGTCGGCGAGGATCATCCCGTACCTCTTCAGCGCCTCGAGGACGACGCGCGCCTGCGGCGGGAAGGGGCTCGTGTCGACGCTCGACTTCAGCCGGACGCGGAGCCCCATCGGCGGCAGCGCCGGGTCGGTCGAGTCGCTCGCGAAGTGGCGCGCCGGGTACACGAACGCCCGCCGCGTCTCCGGCGCGGTGAACCGCAGCGCGTGGTCGATGGCGCCCGCGGCGACCTCGTCGTACCGGGCGAGGCCGGGCAGGATCGGCAGCCCGGCGGCGTCGGCGGACGTCCAGCCGGGCGTACGGAGCGCGTTCGAGCGGAGGCTCCAGATCGCGCCCGAGCCCGCCGCCCAGCCGGCGCCGAGCCGGCGCAGCGCGTACAGCTCGTAGAGCGTGCACGTGTCGCGGTCGACGACGATCGCGTGGCGGTCGCCGTCCCCGGGACGCGGGTCGCCCTCGATCGGGACGCCGCGCGGGATCGGGTACGGCCCCCGGTCGGACTCGTCCGCGTAGTCGAACCGCGGCCGCACCTTCGGGGTCCGTTCGCCGGAGACGACGACGAACGGGATCCCGATCCGCTGCCCGTCGTAGAGGCCCGAGCCGAAGTCGGCGTGCACCGGCGCGTCGAGCCCGATCGAGCGGACGAGCCTTGCCGAGCCGGGCGCGACCGGGAGCCGGTCGACGCGCTGGTTCCACACGCTCGAGGCCGGGAAGACCGGGCAGCCGCCGACGATCGGCGCCGCGCTCGGTCCCGAGCCGGAGAGCGCGAGCAGAGCCGCGCCGAGGAGCGCACGCACGAGCACCCGGGAAGTGTCGCGCTGTAACGAATCGCCCGCGCGGTGGGACGGACGCCAGGAGCTCGCGGATCCGCCGCGGGCCGAAGTTCACGGAGGTGCGGTATGCACGGAACCGGCATTCGCCCGACCCGCATTCGCGGCGTCGTCGCCCTGGTCGTCCTCGCGTTCGCGAGCCTCGCCGTCGCCTCGGGGGCGGGCGCGAGCCGACCGTCCGACGTGGTCGGCCAGCTCTACGTCAACGACAACACGGCCGGCGTGAACACCGTCGCCGGCTTCGACCGTCACGTCGACGGGTCGCTCACCCCGATCTCCGGCTCGCCGTTCGCCGTCGGCGGTGCAGGCACGGGCCACGGCGTCGCCTCGCAGGGCTCGATCCAGCAGACCGAGGACGGCAGGTACCTGCTCGCCGTCGACGCGGGCAGCAACGAGATCTCGGTGCTGCGGATCAAGTCGCACGGCGAGCTCCAGGTCGCCGACGTCGTCCCCTCGAACGGCGGGAACCCGGTCAGCATCGCCGTGCACAACGGCCTGGTCTTCGTCGCGAACGCATCCGCGATCGCCCCGAACTACACCGGCTTCAAGCTCAACGCGGGCGGCCACCTCCGCGCGATCGACGGCTCGACGGTGACGCTTCCGGACGGGTCGCAGCCGGGCGACATCCTGTTCAACGGCAACGGGACGAAGCTCGTCGGCACGCGCGTGAACACCTCGCTGATCGACAGCTTCACGGTCGGCGCGACCGGCCGGCTCGCCGCCGCGCCCGGCTCTCCGTTCCCCGCGCAGGGCCTCGGTCCGTTCGGGAGCGAGTTCAGCCCGACGAACCCGGCGCAGCTCTTCGTCTCGAACGCGCACGGCGGGACCAACAACGGCAGCGTCTCCGCGTTCGCCGACGCGGTCGACGGGACGCTGACCTCGATCGGCGCCTCGCCGTTCGCGAACCATCAGACCGCGCCGTGCTGGGTCGAGATCACTCACGACGGCCAGTTCCTCTTCGCCGTCAACACCGCCGTCTCGACGATCTCGAGCTACTCGATCGCGGCGAGCGGCGCGCTGACGCTGCTCGGCAACACGACGATGGACGCGGCCGCGCACGGTCCCGAGGACGCCCGGCTCTCGCCGGACGGCTCGACCCTGTGGGTCGTCGACACGGCCTCGAACGCGATCAGCGGCTTCAACGTCAGCGGCGGAACGCTCGGTGAGATCGGCTCCTCGCCGACGTTCGGCCCGGCCGGCGCCGCGCCGACCGGCGTCGTCGTCACCTGACCTCGCGTGCGGGAGGCGGGCGCGCCTGCGCGCGCCTCCCGCACGGCTTGAGTTCGTTCACGGTCCGATGTAGTTTCCGCGGCGAGGGGGGTCCACGGATCGGGAGCGGTGACGTGCAGCGGGTCCTTGTTCGCAAACCGACGGCGACGGTGACGACTCCACTCCCGCCGCTCGCCGGGCTCCACACCACGTGCGAAGAGGCACCTCCGCCGGCACGTCGCCCGCCGTTCGCTCAGGAATAACAGGAGGTTCCGAGGTGAAACGAATTGTCGTCTCGACCGCGGTCGCGCTCGCGCTCGCCGTAGCAGTGCTCGCGGCGCTCGTGGGAGGCCGGGGCTCGTCCGTGTCGGCAGCACTGCCGACACCGAAGCCGACGGTCGCCGACTACGTGCAGCTGACGTCGTCGGAGACACCGCCGACGCAGCTGCAGTGCAACTCGGTCGGCCGCCGCTGCTTCACGCCGCAGTCGACACGCGCGTCCTACAACCTCAACTCGCTGTACGCCGCCGGCATCGACGGCCGCGGCGTCACGATCGCGATCGTCGACTCCTACGGGAGCGACACGATCGCCCACGACCTGCACGTCTACGACACGCAGATGGGCCTGCCGGCGATGTGCGGCGAGGAGGGCGTGGTGACCTGCGCTCCGGGCATGCCGACCTTCAGCCAGCTCGCCGTCCAGGGCTCGCCGGCGACGAAGGCACCGCCGCCGACGAGCAAGGGCAACGGCCTCGAGGACAAGGCCGCCTGGGCGCTCGAGGTCTCCCTCGACGTCGAGACGGCGCACTCGATCGCGCCCGCCGCGAACATCCTGCTCGTCACCACCCCGACCGCCGAGACGCTCGGCCAGCAGGGGTTCCCGCAGATGATGAACGCCGAGGACTACGTGGTCACGCACCACCTGGCCCAGGTGATCTCGCAGAGCTTCGCCTCCACCGAGGAGGCATTCGGAAGCTCGAAGTCGCTCATGAACCTCCGCGGGGCGTTCCAGGACGCGTTCGCGAACGGCGTCACCGTCCTCGGCTCCTCGGGCGACGGCGGCACCGCCAACGGCACCAAGCAGAGCCTCGTCGGCAAGAACCCGAACAACGACATCGTCCCGTTCCCGACCGTCGAGTGGCCGGCCTCCGACCCGCTCGTGACCGGCGTCGGCGGTACGTACCTCTGCACCAACGCGAACAACGGGCTCGGCGTCGACAACACGAGCCCGCCGGCGAACTGCCAGAACCAGTCCAACCGGGAGATCGCCTGGATCGACGCGGGCGGCGGCTTCAGCCACGTGTTCGCCCGGCCCGACTTCCAGGGCACGCTGCCGGCGGGCAGCACGGCGATCCCGTTTTCGCAGCGGGGCGTCCCGGACGTCGGGCTGCAGGCCAGCTCCCGGACGGGCGCGCTGGTGTACCTCACGCTCCCGCCGGACGGGAACAGCGGCCTGATCTGCGGCAGCGCCCCGTGCAGCACCGGCTGGTACGACATCGGCGGCACGTCGCTCTCGTGCCCGCAGTGGGCCGGGATCGTGGCGCTCGCCGACCAGGTCAACGGCGGCGGGCTCGGGTTGATCAACCCGGGTCTCTACAAGATCGGCGCGGACCCGGTGAGGTACGCGAACGACTTCTACGACGTGACGACCGGCAACAACCAGGCCGACCCGGACATCCAGGGCTACCCGGCCACGCGCGGCTGGGACCCGGTGACCGGGCTCGGGACGCCGAACGCGGCGAACCTCGTCCCGGATCTCGTCGCGGCCGTCCACGGCCACTGACGACCCTCGCCTCGGGGCCGCCGCGCACGTCGCGGCGGCCCCGACCGGCGGCCGCTCCGCGACGGTCTCGCACGTCGGTCAGGTCGCGGGCGCCCGGAAAACCACGGCGGCGCGGAACAAGCGTGCGGCTACCAGGGAATCGGCTGCTTGTAGCGGAAGAACCCGCCGGTCGGGCCGTCGTCGGGGAGCGTCGCCGCCCACACGATCGTCTCGACGCCCTCCTCCGGGCTGAGCCGCGCGCTCGGGCCGCCCATGTCGGTCCGGACCCAGCCGGGGCAGACCGAGTTCACGAGCACGCCGGTGCCGGCGAGCTCGCTCGCGAAGATCCGCGTGAGCGCGTTCAGGCCGGTCTTCGAGACGCGGTAGGCGGGGTTGCCGCCGTTCATGTCCGAGAGCTGTCCCATCCCGGAGGTGACGTTGACGATCCGGCCGTAGCCGCGGTCGCGCATCCCGGGCGCGAGCGCCTGCGTGACGCGGTACGAGCCGAGCGTGTTCGTCTCGAACGCCTCGCGGAGCCGGTCGGTCGCGACGACGAGCGCGCTCCGGCTCGGCTCGCTGCTGTCGGGAACGATCCCGGCGTTGTTGACGAGCGCGTCGACCGGGCCGAGCTCGGCGAGCCGCGCGCAGCTCTCGTCGCTCGAGACGTCGAGCTCGAACGCGACGGCGTCGAGCCCCTCGCCGCGGAGCGTCTCGGCCGCGCGCTCGGCGGCGGCGAGGTCGCGTGCGCTCACGACGACGCGGTACCCGAGCCGCCCGAGCTGCCGCGACGCCTCGAAGCCGAGCCCGCGGTTGGCGCCCGTCACGAGCGCGGTGCGGGCGCGATCGGCGTCGGCGGTCACGGCCCCGAGTCTACGGAGTCCGCTCTCCGTCGCGGCGAACGCCGCCGCCAGACGTTCGGCCTCCCGATCGGCCGGCGGAGCGGGAACAGCGGCCGCCCGGCCGGGCAGCCGAGCGGGATCAGGTGGGCGCAGAGGCGATCCTCGGATACCCGAGCAGCTCTCCGGCGAGCCGCTCGTCCTCGACGACCGCGTGGCCGCCCCCGATCCCGCGATCGGCGGCGGAGAGCATGATGCTCATCGCCGGCTGGCCGAGGTCGAGTGGAGGATCTCGCGCGAGCGCCGGTCGTCGATGCGCGGCGCGACCCGTGTGCCGGTGTCGAACACGCGCTCGGGGGCCGCCGTCGGTCGATTGGGTCTAGGCGACGCGGCGGCCGGGCTCCGGCTGGCGGATTAACGTGGCGCGAAGTCTTGGCGATCCTCCATCGACTCGCCCGCTCCTTCTGGATCCGGCTCCTCGTCAGCGCGGCGCTCCTCGCGGTCGTCGCGACACAGATCGACTTCCACGCCCTCGGCGGCCGGATCACCGGCGGGAGCTGGGGCTGGTTCGCGGCCGCGATCGCCGTCCTCTTCGCCTCGTTCGTCGTCGCGGCGCTCCGCTGGCAGCTCTTCCTCGACGCTGCGGAGGTCGAGGCCGCGCCGTTCGAGACGGTTCGCGCGTACCTAATCGGCACCTTCGCGAACAACTTCCTGCCGAGCCAGATCGGGGGTGACGTCGCGCGCGTGTTCCTCGTCGGGGGCGCGGGGACGCGGGCGCAGGTGGCCACGACCGTCGTGATCGACCGCGCGACGGCGATCGGCTGCCTCGTCGTCACCGCGTGGGTCGCGTACGCACTCGACCCGGGCGCCGTCCCCGGTGCGCTCGTCGCGGCGCTCGGCGCGGCGACCGGCGCTCTCGTGCTCGTCGGCCTCCTCGCGGCCGTCGTCCTCAGCGGCCGAACGGGGCTCGGCCACCTCCTGCCCGCGCGCCTCCGCGGCGCCGCGGGGGACGTGCGCGAGACCGTGCGCGCGTGCGTCCGCACGCCGGTGCTGCTGCGGACAATCGCGCTCGGCGCCACGTTCCAGGCGCTCGTCGTCCTCTCAGTGTGGCTCCTCGCCCGCGCGATCGCCCTTGACCTTGCCTACGCAGTCACCGCAGTCACGCTGCCGCCGGTACTGCTCGTCGCCGCCCTTCCAATCTCGGTCGCCGGGTACGGCGTGCGCGAGGGCGCGTACGTCGTGCTCCTCCGCCACGTCGGCGTGGACGCGACCGACGCGACGCTGCTTTCGCTCCTCGCCGGGATCAGCTTCGCGATCGCGAGCCTCGCCGGCGGGGTCGCGCTCGTGCAGCGGCGCGCGTCGCGTGCGCCCGTTGCTACCGAGTGACGGGGTGCGGCCCGGTGCAAACCGCGACGACGAACTCGTACCGGCTCCCGCTCCGAAGCGGCTCGACGACGTGGCGCTCGAGCCGGTCGTAGAGGAAGCGCCGCAGCTTGGCAACCTGGTTCGCCCTCACCATCAGGTCGGCCGGGAGGCGCCGTCCGAGCAGGCACTGGAGCTCGGTCATTCCGGCGGACTTCGCGTTCTGCCCGAAAAGGATCACGTCCCCGAAGTACGAGCCGAGGAGGTCGGCGAAGTCGGCCTCGGAGTGCTCGCGGACGTGAAACGTGTTCCACGGGCGGCTGCCCAAGTCGTGGCCCGGGCTGTACACGTCGCGGTCGGGCGTCGAACAGATGAACGTCCCCGTCGGACGCAGCACCCGCACGACCTCGTCGAGGAAACGCCGCTCGTCGTCGAGGTGCTCGATCGTCTCGAGGGAGACGAACAGGTCGGCGGAGCCGTTCGGCACCGGCAGCGAAGTAGCGTCGGCGACCGCGAACTCGACGTTCGCGGACCGGCTTGCGTCGGCCGCCTCCGCGACCGCCGTCACGGAGAGGTCGAACCCCTGGACGCGCCGGGCGCCCGCCGCGGCGATCAGTTCGGCGCACGTCCCGTCACCGCAGGCGCAATCCACCACGTCGCGGTCCTCCGCGTACGTCGCGGCGAACTGATACCGGGCGAGATGCTCGTGCTTCGTCCACGGCGGCAGGCGGCTCGAGCTCGACGCGCGCTCTGCCTCGATCCTCGGGCGGCGCGGGCTCAACGAGGACGGCGCAGGCCGAGGATCGCGAGCACGAACGAGGCGAAGAAGATCTGGACACCGACGACCACGATCGTCGCCGCGAGCAGCGCGCCCTCGCCCTGACCGAGCGCGCCCGCCCCCGTCGCGATCCAGTCTCGCGACGACCACGAGGCCGCCCACCAGCCCGACGAGCACGACCGCGCCGCCCGCGATCAGACCGTGCTCGAGCTTGACGTATCGGTGCATGCGCTCGAGGAACGGGTCGCGCGCGCCCATGAAGTAGAAGCCGTACGTCCGCGCGATCAGGCCGAGCACGATCACTTCGACGCCGACGATCAGGAGCATCGAGCCTGCGATCTGCGAATGGATGTAGAGCTGCCGGCCGAAGACCTCGACCTTCGAAAGCACCGCGAGGATCAGCAGCACCCCGAACCCGACCATCGCCGCGCCTGGGACGAGGAAGAGGAAGCCGGGGCTGTAGACGAGCATCAGTCGGAGGTGCCGCCAGCCGTCGCGGAGCGGTGAGAGCTTCGACTCGCCCCCGCGCACCCGCAGGGCGATCGGCTGTTCGCGGATGTCGAGGTCCTCCCGGACGGCGCGGATCACCATCTCCGACGCGAACTCCATCCCGGTCGAGTGGAGATCGAGCCGCGTGAGCGCGTCGCGCCGGATCGCGCGCAGCCCGCAGTGGGCGTCGCCGATCGGCGTCCGGTAGACGACGTTGAGGAAGCCGGAGAGGATCGGGTTCCCGATGCGGCTCGTCAACGACATCGCGCCGGGCTCGATGTTCTGCATCCGGTTCCCCATCACGAGCTCGGCGCCATCGTCGAGCTGACGAACGAAGTTCGGGATCTCCTCGAAGTCGTACGTGAGGTCGGCGTCGATCATGACGATGTACTCGCCCGCGGGCCGCCGCGAAGCCGGCGAGGTACGCGCTCCCATAGCCGCGGCGAGGCTCGTGGACGACGGTGGCGCCGGCGGCGGCGGCGAGCTCGGCGCTGCGATCGGCCGAGTCGTTGTCGGCGACGATCACCTCGCCAGCGATGCCGTGCTCGTCGAGGACGTCGACGTGCTCTCGCGACGCACTCGACGATGTTCATCTCCTCGTTCAGGCACGGGATGACCACCGAGACCTTGACCGCGGCGTCCGTGGGCGCGGCGAGCTCGGTCATGCCGCCGGATCCCTTTCCCCCGAGACGCCGAAGCTCCATCGTCCGACCCAAGGAAAGCACGGAGATGTGGGGAGGACAACCTCCGAACGTCTACTCGTCAGCGGAACCGCCTCGCCAGTATCGCGGGTAAGCGCTCAGGCGCGGCTTGAGCCACCGCGGCAGCCGCCGGTGGCGCATCCCGAGCTGGAGGCCGGCGAACTTCGAGGTCTCGTACACGGCGGCGTACGGGATCCACCGCCGCCGCCCCGACCGCCAGAGCCACTCGACCTCCCCGACGCCGTAGCGGAGCGCCGCGCGGCGCAGCACGCGCGACGACGGCCGGGCGCCCGCGAGATATGCGCGCTCGGCGGAGACGCCTGAGTCGAAGAAGCGGCTGAAGGCGGAGCGGACCGAGTAGACGTGGGAGTGCCGCACCGCGGCGCGCGGCTCGTACCTCACCGACCAGCCGGCAAGCAGGACGCGCGCTGACCACTCCTGGTCCTCGCTCATGATGATGTCGTCGGCGAAACGGAACTCCTCCCACACCGACCGGCGGATCGCCGAGTTGACGTTCGAGAAGAGCGTCGTCTCCATCGAGAGGTCGGATACTGTCCGCGCCGTCTGCGTTCGCGCCGCGCCGCCGTAGAGGAAGTCGAGGAAGTAGCGCTCGGGCGGCCGTGCGCCGTCGTGCGGGAGCTGCCGCCCGTACACGGCCGCGAGGCCGGGGTCGTCGGCCAGCGGACGGCAGAGCGCGGCGAGCCACGCGTCGTCGATGGCATGGGCGTCCTGGCTCGTGAAGACAAGCGTCTCCCCGCCGGCGAGCTCCGCTCCGAGGTTCCGCGCCGAGCCGTGACCGAACTCGCTCTGCGCGATCACCTCCACGCGGGCCCCCCGGCTCCGGGCGAGCTCGGCGCTTCCGTCGATCGAGCCGGAGTCGACGACGACGACCTCGACTTCGCCGTCGACGTGCTGGCAGGCGATCGCGTCGAGGCAGCGGACGAGGTCGGCGCCGCCGTTGCGGACCGGGATCACGATCGAGATCACGCCGGCCCCAGCGCCTCGATCCAGTCGAGGTTGCGGCCGCAGAGTCTCCGGGCGTCCGCCGAGGGGACGATCGCCACGGGCGGGTCGTCGCCGCCGCGCCCGAGCAGCAGCGGCCCGAACCCGAACTGCGCACCGCCGCTTCCCGGGTGCAGGTCGGAGCCCTGGTATTCGAGCGTGACGCGATGCGGTCCGCGCGTGAGGACGGCGCTCCCGAACGGCGTGTACTCGCCCGCCTCGCTGAGCCAGTGGCGCATGTCCGCGACGACCTTTCCGTCGATCAGCAACCGCATCCGGTCGCGGAACGACCCGCCCAGCCAGAAGCTGTACCGGCCCGCCACGCGAGCGACGACACCAGTGTCGAGCGTGCCGCCGCTCGCGTCGGGGACCACCTCGCCGGCCGAGTCCGCCTGCCAGCCGGCAGGCAGCGGCAGTTGCCCGAGGCTCACCGCGATCACGGGCTTCCGCGCGACAGACGCGAGCCGACCGGACGGCCCGGCGAGCGTCGCGAGCCGGGCCACCTGCGCGCACGGCGCCGTCCCCCCCGGCTGGAACGCGTCGCCGAGCGGGAGGTGCCGGAGGATGCCCGCGTTGCCGTCCGGCCGCTGCCAGACGTCGTAGAAGCGGCCGCGCAGGACGAGCCGGTAGTTCGAGGGCGGGCGGCTCTCCGCCGGCGAGCGCCGCAGCACGATGCGTCTTGTAGACGAGGATCCCGTCGGTCTGGAACTGGTCGAGATCGGCGTAGCCGCCCTTGGCCACGCCCTCGCCGCTCAAGAGCGGGATCAGTCGCCGCCGGAGCTCGCCGGCCGACTCGGGGTCGAGGTGCCTCAGGAAGTGGCGCACCCCGTACGGCTGGTACTCGGTCATCAGTGCCGGCCCGTCCCCGGCGAACCGGGTCCCGATCGTGGCGAGCTCCGCAAGCGCGGGCTTCGGCGCGAGCCAGACGTCGTGGTAGGTGAGCGTGTTCGACCAGAGGACGCCGGCCGCGATCGCCACCGCGGCGACGCCCGCCTCGACCCGCCGGCCCTGCTCGAAGAACACCGCGCAGCCCGCCAGCGCGGCGAGGAGGAACGCCGTCGACGCGGTTCCCATCGCCTTCCCGTCGACCCAGGGCGAACCCTTGCTCACGAGCAGGGCGCAGCCGACGGTGAGCGTGGAGACGTAGAGCAGCACGCCCCAAGCGCGGCTCCGCCAGGCGAACCACAGCCCGGCGCACGCGGCGGCGACGAGCACTGCGATCAGCACGTAGGTCGGGCCGAGGTGCGCCGGCGGCAGGCGGAAGTCGCTGGACGGCCAGATCCCGAAGAACTGGAGGTGGTTCAGCGGCCGGATCAGGTTCCCGAGCTCGCTGCTGCTCGTCAGCACGGAGCTCGCGCTCGCCTTGCGGAAGAACGTCCCGGCGATCGCGAGGGCCGGGATCGAGAGCGCGAGGACGATCCCGACGAGCGCGACCGCCCGCCGCGCGAACAGGCCGGCGTCGGCGAGCCCGAGCACGACCGCCGCGACGAGCAGGGCCGCGACGAGCCAGACGCCGCCGCCGACGCTGAGCGCCGCGAGTTCGGCCGCGATCGCCGTGCCGAGCGGAAGGAGCCCGCGCGGCTTGCCGTCGGCATCCGTCGGCGGCAGGGTCAGCGCGAGGAGGCCCGCGAAGAGCGCGATCATCGACGCGGAGACGACCTCCTTCACCCCGCTCCACTGCGAGTACGCGTAGAGCAGCGCCGGCTGGGCGGCGACGAACGTCACGAGCGCGCGCAGAACCCGAGACCGGACGAGCCGCCGGGTGAGCTCGTAGAGACCGAGCGCCAGCATCGCGGCGGCGAAGGAGATGTACGGCTGAAAGACCCACGCGAGGTCCGTGCCTACGAGCCTCCCGCCGATCCCGAGCGGCAGGAACGACCCGACTGGATAGCCGCTCTGCTTGACGTACTCGTCGAGCATCGCCTCGTACGACGACGGTGCGAGCGAGCCGAGGTCGCGTCCGTGCGTGAGGAGCTGGTCGGTCAGGCCGAGCCACGTCGCGGTGTCGTCCAGCGTGAGGTACCCGGCGAACGTCGCCTGCCCGGAGAGGACGACCGGCGCCGCGTACACGGCGAAGACGGCGAGCGCCGCTCCGAGCGCCCAACCGTCGAGACGGCGTCCGCGCCACGGTGTTCCGGCGGCCAGGCCGCCGACGGCGAGCGCCACGACGAGCGGGACCGCGAGTGTCGCGGTCGCACTCGCGAGGGTCGCGAAGCTCGCGGCCACGATCATCACGGCGAAGCCCGCCGGCGCCACGAGCGTGCCCGGGAGGCTGCGGCCGGCAAGCCGCTCGAGCAGGCACCCGCAGCCGATCGCCAGCACAGCGAGCACGAGCGGGAAGACGATCCAGGCCAGGAACAGCGTCGGCTCCCGGTCGGACCCGAGCTACGGGACCGGCGCGATCACGCCGGAGGCGACGAGCCTGCGACCGCTACTCGGCGACGGGTCGAAGACCTCGACCTGATAGCTCAAGCCGGGGAAGGCGACATGGATGCTCTTCGGGTACGCCCCGTCGACGACGCCGATCCCGCCGCGCGCGAGCTTGATCGTGGCCGCACCGCCGGCCGTCTTCTTCACCGCCGCGAATGCGCCCGGGAACGGATACGTCGCGACGGTCAGATAGCGTGCCCTCGGGTCGCCGACCGGCACGCCCTTCGGCAGGTAGCGGATGTAGACCTTCCCGGTCGACGTCTCGGTCAGCTCGTACGTGTAACCCGCCTTCGGTCCCGCCCAGTAGATCGGATGGCCGAGGCTCGTTGCGAGCGCCCCGAGCTGCGCCACCGTCGCGGCGGCGGGCGGTGCGCCCGCGATCACCGGCACGAGCGCGAGGCCGCCGACGTTCGCCACCTGCCCGGCGGAGACGAGCTGCATCGCCCGCGCGGGCATCGGGTCGTACACCTCGACCTGGTAGTTCACGCCCGGGTACGCGAGGTGGACGCTCTTGGGGTACGCCTGGTCGAGGACGGCGATCCCGCCGTGCGCGAGCTTCACCGTTGCCGCCCCCTTCGCCGCGGCCTGCTTCTTGATCGCTGCGAATGCGCCGGGGAACGGATAGGTCGCGACCGTGAGGTATGGCTTGTCTGCTCCGACCGCGACGCCGCGCGGAAGGTAGCGGACGTAGATCTTGCCGTTCGTCGTCCGCGTCAGCTCGTACCTGTAGCCCGACTTCGGACCGAGCCAGAAGACGGGGTGCTCAACCGAGGCCGCGAGGCTCCGGAGCCCTTTCCGCGTGACTGCCTGGGCGGCCGCCCGTTGGGTCTTCGTCGCCGTCGCGGTCGCCGTCGAGCTGTTGTTGTCGCTGCCGTTCCGCAGCACCAGCCAGACGACGAACCCGGCCGCGATCGCGATCGCGACCACGGCTCCGAGCCGGAAGGGCCGGCCCGTTGGGGGCGCCGTGCTCATCGGAGCGCGTCCACCTGTCCGGACGCGACGACCGCACAGGCCTCGGCCGGCGACGGGTCGAAGACCTCGATCTGGTACGCCGAGTTCGGGTAAGCGAAGCGGATGCTCTTCAGGTACTGCACGTCGACCACCGCGAGGCTGCCGCCCGCGAGCCGGAACGGCTGGCCGCCGTCCTTCCTCGCGACGCCCCGCAACACCGCGTACGCGCTCGGAAACGGGTCCGTCGCGACGGTCAGGTATGGCGCCGAGGCCCCGATCGCGGCGCCGAGCCAGTGGATCGGGTGGCCGACCCCGGCGGCGAGCGCGCGAACAACCGCTCTCGACCGCAGAGCATCTCCCTTGACGGACACGGCTCCGCCTACCAGGTCGAGGTCTTCGACCCTTCGAGCGCCCGCGCACGGATAGAACACAACCTCGCCCGCCTCGACGGCGACGGCGCCCGGCTGGCGTGAGGCCTGCTCGGTCGCCGCACACGGATAGGTCGCGACAGTCAGGTACGGCTTGTCGACGCCGGCGGTGACGCCGGACGGCAGATAGCGGACGAAGACGCGGTTGCTCGACGTGTGCGGGAGCTCGTACGTCACACCTCCCATCGGGCCGAGCCAGCACATCACGCTCGGCACCGCCTCGGCCAGCGTGAGGAGACCGCGACGGGGATCGCCACCGGCGTGCCGTCGCCCTGCTGCACGGCATGCTTCGAGCCCGAGTTGCCGAGCACGAGCCACAGCACGAAGCGGAGCGCGACCGCCACCGCGACGACGGCGCTCAGCCGGACGCGACGGTCGGGCATGCGCGCCCAGCGCGCAGCCGTGCGGCGCGGTTCGAGCTCAGATGTCAACGTCTCGCTCGGCATCGGCCCGCCTGCTCGGTCGGGGTCGGAGTCCCCGGAGAGTAGCCGCGCCCACGGGAAGCCAGCCACCGGCAGCGCCGCAGCACGCCATTGCCCGCGACCGATTCAACTCGCCGCCTTGGGTCGGCCATCCCCAGTTGAGGGCCTCAGCGCGTGTGTCACGGGCTGAATCCCCCGATCGAGTGGTCCTGTTCTCCCGCGCGCAGGAAGCGCCACTTCGCCGGCGTATGGAGGCCGATGCGCTCCCGTCGATCGAGAGGCGTTCCGGAGGCGACCCGGACGTGCGCGTGGTGCGACAGCGTCTGGCTCGGACGCTGGCTGCCGCGCGCCGAGGCGATTCGCCGGGCCGGCGCCGCGCGCGTCGCCGAGAGTGCGTCGCACGGGATCTGCGACGACTGCCTCGCGCGTCGAGCTCGAGACGATCGCCGCCGCGCGCCGCGCCGCCTGACCCGGCGGTACGGTTACGCGGTGGCGAGCGACGACTGGCGACTCCGGATCGAGGTCGACGAGGACGCGGCGGGCGGCGTGCTCGGACGGCTCGGACGACTCGGCTCCGACGCGCGCGAGCTGGCCCGCGAGCTCGAGCACGCGCGGCTCGCCGTGACGCGCGACGGCGACACGATCTTCGTGTACGCGAGCTCCGCGGACGAGGTCGAGCAGGCGCGCAAGGTGATCGACGCCGAGCTGGCGGAGCTGAAGCTCGAGCGGGTCGCGATCGTGCCCGAGCACTGGCTCGCCGACGAGGACCGCTGGGACGACGAGCCGGCGCCGCCGACCGTCGAGGGCGAGGCGATCGCCGCGGGCTACGCGCCGTGGGAGGTGCGCGTCGAGTGCGCCTCGCATGACGAGGCGCGCGAGCTCGCCGATCAGCTCGAGGGCGAGGGCTACGGGGTCGTGCGGCGGTGGAGCTACGTGATCGCCGGGACGAACACCGAGGACGAGGCGCGCGAGCTCGCGCGGCGGGTGCACGGAGAGGCCGAGCCCGGCGGCGAGCTCGTCTGGGAGGTCGCGCCCGGCAATCCGTTCGCAGTGTTCGGCGGCCTCGGCAGCGCGGGCACCCCGCTCTAACCGGTAGCGACGTCCGGCCGGGCAGGCTATCCTGTGCCGGCGCGCCGCTGGGATTCCCGCGGACGCACCCTTCTCAGGCGGCACCTCTCGCGTGTCGCTGCGCATGGCAGAGACAGTCACGCACTCTCCGTTCTTCGAGGAGGCGCCCGACGGCATCGCGGCCGCGGCCCTCCGGGCCTCAGCGTGGGCCGGCGAGCCCTTCCTCGAGCCCGACGACGACCCGGAGGTCGCGCTCGCGCCCGGCACGGCCGCGCGGCGCGCGCTCGACGACGCGCTCGCCGAGATGGCCGCGGGCCGGCGGGAGCCGTCGCCGGAGTGGCGCGTGCAGTACGCGCTGATGCTCGGGCTCGAGCGCGTGCTCTCGCGAGAAGCCGCCGCACCTCGCCTCCGGAACGGAGCTCCGCCGCCACCAGGTCGACGCGCTCGCCGGGATGCTCACCGAGCTGATCGCCGTGCACCAGAAGCGCGGCCGAGAACGGGCACGGCCTCGCCGCCGACGAGGCGGTCGAGGACGAGGAGGAGGACGAGCTCGTCGAGGACGACGCCGACGAGGACGCCGAGCTCGAGGTCCGGCCCGCCGCCGATCCCGGCGCGGTGCGCCGCTTCCGCTTCCGCCACCCGACCGCGTCGGGAAAGACGATCGCCGCCGCCGGGTTCGTCGAGGCCGCGCGCACCGAGGGCGTGCTGATCCTCACCCACCGCCGCCTGCTCGTCGACCAGTTCCGCCGCGAGCTCACCGAGCACGGCTACGGCGAGCGGCTCACCGACGTGATCCTCGACGGCGTCCGGCCGCTGCTCTCGAACCCGATCACGATCCAGACGTACGCGTGGTTCGCCCGGCACGTCGACGAGATCTCGCGGACCGCGTACCAGCTCGTGATCTGCGACGAGGCGCACACCGCGCTCGGCGAGAAGACCTCGGCCGCGATCCGGCGCTTCGACGAGCCGATCTACATCGGCATGACCGCGACCGAGGAGCTGATCGCGAAGCAGGTCTCGGACGTCTTCCCCGCCTCGGTCGACGACCTCCCGCTCGCCGACGCCGCGCGCCGCGGGCTGATCGCGCCGCTGCGCTGCCTGCGCGTGCCGCCGGTCGCGGCGATCAACTCGGTGCCGATCGTCGGCGGCGACTTCGAGGAGCGCGCCCTCGCGGCCGCGCTCGACCACGAGGCGCTGAACATGGCGGCGGCGACGCTGTACCGCGAGCGCTTCGGCGACTCGCCCGGGATCGTCTACGCCGCCGGCGTCGACCACGCGTACAACCTCGCGATCGCGTTCCGCGCCGCGGGCGTGAAGGCCGAGGCCGTCTCGGGCCGCACGCCGCCGGTGAAGCTCGCGGCGATCCTCGCCTCGTACGAGCGCGCCGAGATCGACGTGCTCGTCAACGCGATGCTGCTCGCCGAGGGCTGGAACTCGCCGCGCGCGACGGTCGTCATGCACCTCGCGCCGACCGCGTCGAAGCGCGTGTACCAGCAGCGGATCGGCCGGATCATGCGGATCCACCCGCGCAAGGAGGCCGGGATCGTCGTCGACTTCGTCCCGAAGGGCGCGACCCACCACGAGCGCGTCGTCTCGCTCCACTCGCTGCTCGACGCCGACTTCTACCGCGAGGGCGCGCGCGTCACGCCGGCGCCGCGGCGGCGCATGCAGCGCCGCGCGCGGCGGAAGCTGACGCCGGCCTCGTGGCTCGTCCCGGTGACGCCCGACGTCGGCCGCCGGCTCGCGGTGATCCAGCGCGAGTGGCAGCGCGTCGACCCGAAGTACCTCGACGACGACGAGCAGCGGTTCTGGGCGACGATCGCCGGCCGCCAGATGCGCTTCGACGAGCGGCAGGTCTTCGTGCAGAAGTTCACCGAGCAGGGCTCGACGAAGCGCGCGCTCGAGACGTTCCTCTCGACCTGCGCGGCGGAGAACCCGAACCGGCGGCTGCGGATGATCGCGCTCGCCGACCGCGTCTCGATGCGCGTCGAGCGCGCC
Organism: uncultured Actinomycetes bacterium; assembly: GCA_963729135.1. Taxonomy (GTDB): domain Bacteria; phylum Actinomycetota; class Thermoleophilia; order Gaiellales; family Gaiellaceae; genus PALSA-600. Next base: position 245,393 of record CAVSMT010000001.1, on the reverse strand, counting down.
GACTTCGACGACCTCGTCACGCTCGTGACGCAGGCGCCGCCGTGGGAGAAGGACCGCGCCGCCGGCGTGCGGATCCTGCTCCGCGCGATCGCCGACGGCAAGCCGGACGCGCCCGAGCAGATCCTCGCGCGCTGGACGTGGCGCCTCGCGCGCGCGGTCCGCAAGACGCTCGACCGCAAGGCCTCGCAGGAGTACCCGGACGCGAAGCGGCTGCTCGGCGCGCTCGCGAACTCGCGCGGGCACCGGCACGAGGAGAACGCCGCGAAGCTCGTCACGGCCGCGCTCGAGATGCCGCGTCGCGGTCGGCGCCGCGCTCGTCGCCTCGGCCGACGCGTACACGCCGCGCGCCGGCGCAGCTTCTCGACCGCGGCCCGCGAGGAGCTCGGGCCGATCGAGGAGATCGCGGCCGCGCTCGCCGACGACCTGCCGGCCCCGAAGTCCGGCCCGTCCCGCTCGCGCCGGCGCCGCCGGAAGAAGAAGCAGCAGGTCGCCGGGCCCACGAACGGCGCGGCGGCCGCCGAGCAGCCCGAGGCGGCGAACGGCGAGCAGCCGCAGCCGCAGCCCGACGCCCCGACCCCGCGGCCGAGGCGGCGCCGCAGGCGCCGGTCGCCGCAGGCGAACGGCGGCGCGCAGCCCGACGCGGCCGCGAACGGCGCCTCCGAAGACGCCGCGTAACGAACGGTCGGCGACGGGGACTACCCTGACAGGGTGATCGTCCTTCTCGGCATCGGCGTCCTCGCGGGCATGGTCACCGCGCTCTCGCCGTGCGTGCTGCCCGTGCTGCCGGTCCTGCTCGCCGGCGGCGCCTCCGGGCGCAAGCCGCTGCGGATCATCGCCGGGCTCGTCGCGAGCTTCACCGTCTTCACGCTCTTCGCCTCGTGGCTCCTCGGCAAGCTCGGCCTGCCGCAGGACTTCCTCCGGAACCTCGCGATCGCGCTCCTCTTCCTCGTCGCCGCGACGCTGATCGTGCCGCAGTTCGCGCGCTGGCTCGAGCGGCCGTTCGCGCGCCTCACGCGCTTCCGCGCCGGCGGCGGCGGCTTCCTGCTCGGCGCGTCGCTCGGGCTCGTGTTCGTCCCGTGCGCCGGGCCCGTGCTCGCCGCGATCTCGGTCGTCGCCGCGAACAACAACGTCGGCTGGCGCGCGATCCTGCTCACGCTCGCCTACGCGATCGGCGCCGCGATCCCGATGCTCGCGGTCGCGTACGGCGGCCGTGGGCTCGCCGGCCGGCTGCGCACGCACGCGGCGTCGCTCCGCCTCGCGTCCGGGATCCTGATCGGCGTCGTCGCGCTCGCGCTCGCGTTCAACCAGGACACGCGCTTCCAGACCGCGCTGCCGGGCTACACAGCGGCGCTGCAGAAGCACATCGAGGACACGCCGACCGCCAAGCGCCAGCTCGCGAAGGTCCGCGGCGGCACCGCGAAGCCGATCGCGGTGAAGAAGCAGACGTCGACGCCGGACCTGCCCGACTACGGCCTGGCGCCCGCGCTCGCGAAGACCGGCCACTGGTTCAACTCGCCGCCGCTCACGCTGAAGAAGCTCCGCGGCAAGGTCGTGCTGCTCGACTTCTGGACGTACTCGTGCATCAACTGCCTGCGCACGCTTCCGCACCTCGAGTCCTGGTACAAGACGTACAAGGACGCCGGCCTCGTCGTCCTCGGCGTCCACACGCCCGAGTTCGCCTTCGAGCACGTGACCTCGAACGTCGGCGCGGCGGTCAAGCGGCTCGGGGTCACCTATCCGGTCGTGCAGGACAACGACTACGGCACGTGGGACGCGTACTCGAACGAGTACTGGCCGGCCGAGTACCTGATCGACCGCACCGGCCACATCCGGCACACGCACTTCGGCGAGTCGTCGTACGGCGAGACCGAGAGCCTGATCCGCGAGCTGCTCGGCGACGACGGCGCGAAGGCGAAGGCGCTCCCCGACCTGACGCCGACCGGGCTCACGACGCCCGAGTCGTATCTCGGCTTCGGGCGGCTCGACCGCCTCCGGTTCGTCGGCTCGAACGTCAAGCCCGACGCGGAGGCGACGTACAGCGTTCCCGAAGTCGCTCGACCAGAACGACATCGCCTACGCGGGCGAGTGGCGCGTCGAGAAGCAGCGGATCGTCGCCGGCCCGGCCGCGCGCCTGCGGCTCCACTACGTCGCCCAGCACGTGTACCTCGTCCTCGGCGGCCACGGGAAGGTGCGCGTGCTCGTCAACGGCAAGCCGACGGCGACGGTTCCCGTCGACAGCTACCGGCTCTACACGCTGCGGAACGCGGCCGCGACCGAGGACGCGACGATGGAGCTCCGCTTCACGCCCGGCGTGCAGGCGTACGCCTTCACGTTCGGCTGAGCGCTCAGTGCTCGGGGCCGCCGTCGCCGTTGCCGTCTTCCTCGCGCTCGCGGAGGAAGCGGGTCAGCTCGGCGGCGAGCGAGTCGCCTGAGGGGAGGTCGCTCTCCTCGACGATCTCGTCGATCCGGTGCTCGAGCTCGTCGACGTACGCGGCGGTCTCCGCGTCGGACGCGACGGCCTCGCTCACCTGCTCCACGTACGCGTCGCTCGCCCGGTCGAGCTCGCCCGTGTCGAGCGTGACGTCGAGCAGGTCGGCGAGGCGGTCGCACAGCGCCTTGGCCGCGCGCGGCGACGGCGTCATCGAGACGTAGTGGGGGACCGCCGCCCACAGCGACGCCGACGGGAGCTCGGCGATCCGGCAGGCGTCGTGGAGCGAGCCGACGATCCCGGTCGGGCCCTCGTAGCGCGAGTACTGGAGCCCGAGCTCGGCGATCAGCGCCGGGTCGGTGGCGTTGCCGGTCACGGGCGCAGGCCGGGTGTGCGGGACGTCCGCGAGGAGCGAGCCGAGCGTGACGACGAGCTCGACGCCGAGCTCGCGTCGCGAGCCCGGTGACGAGCCCGCAGAACGTGCGCCAGCGGAGGTTCGGCTCGGTGCCGAGCATGACGACGACGTCGCGCTGCGACGCCGGCAGCTCGGCCGCGAAGAAGCCGTTCTCGGGCCAGTCGATCCGCCGGGACTGACCCTCGGTGAACGAGATGTGCGGCCGGGTCGCCTGGAAGTCGAAGAAGAGCTCCGGGTCGATCTCGGCGAACCGCTGCGCGCCCCAGGCGCGCACGAGGAACGTGCCGGCGAGCGAGGCGCCCTGGCCGCCGTCGTTCCAGCCGCGGAACGCACACACGAGCGCCGGACGCCTCAGGCTCGGGCGCCGGTCGAGGCGAAGCTCCTCGGACATCAGGCAATCCTACTGGGCCGCCAGAGCGAGACCACGAACGCCGCGGTCACCCCCCAGAGGACCGCGGCGAGGGTGACGTGGCCGAGCACGAGCCACCACGGCAGCTCGGTCCGGTACTGGATCTCGCCGACCGCCATCTGCACCGCGAGCACGCCGAGGACGGGCAGCCCGAAGCGCAGCAGGCTGCTCCGCCGGCTCGCGAGCCAGACGAGGAGGACCGCGAGCGAGATCCCGAACACGGCCGTCGCGCGCACGTGCCAGTACACCGCCTTGCCGAACGAGCCGAACGTGGCGAGCCGGCGGACGTCGATGCTCCCGGGGTGCGGCCCGCCCGCGGTCGCGAGCGTGCCGGTGACGACGAGGACCGCGCACGCCAGACCGACGACGACCCCGAGCACCCGGAGCCCGCGCGGCAGCGACTCGCCGCGGACGTCGAAGGCGAGGATCACGACGAGGACGCCGAGCAGGATGATCCCGAGCGAGAGCAGGAAGTGCGAGAGCACGAGCCACGGGTTGAGGTCGTAGTAGACGGTGATCGCGCCGAGCGGCGCCTGCGCGAGCGTGCCGAGGAACGTCGCGAGCGCGAGCCGCCGCACCGTCTTCGAGAGCCCCGGCGTGAGCCGCGCGGCGAGGAATGTCGCGAGCGTGACCGCGATCGTCAGCGCCGCGACCATCCGGTTCGAGAACTCGATGTACGAGTGGAAGCCCTTCTCGGGCAGCGGGTCGCCGGGCTGGCAGCCCGGCCAGTGCCGGCAGCCGAGGCCGGACGCCGTCAGCCGGACCGTCGCGCCCGTCGCGACGATCACGACCAGCATCACGGCGTTCGCGACCGCGATCCCGCGGAACGTGCGCGGCGAGACCGCGAGCCCGCGCACGCGCGGTAGCGAGGTCTCCATCGGCCGCACTGTAGCGGCGTCGCCGAGCGGGCCGGACGGGCACGGAGAGCGGAAAAACCGCGCAGGTCGCAGGCCCTCGGAAAGCCTGCGTCCTGCAATTCTCTCGACGAATCGGCGGCGGCGCTCTCACCCGGAGTCGCAGCCGTCACGAGTCGCTGTCCTCAGTGACCGTCCCAGAGACCGTCGCTATGGAAGAACGGGATGTGCAGACCGAACGCGGATGCCGCCACGACGGCGACCACCAAAACGACGCCACGGATGCCGACAAGCTTGGCAAGCTTCAAAGCCACCTTGATCACCTCCTCTCAGGGCCTTAGAACCTGAAGTCCTGCAGCGTCTCGGCAGCGCGCCGATAGAGAGTGGCTGCGCCGCGGTCGTCGCCGCGGCGCTGCGCGAGGTCGCCCTGCGCGACCCAGGCAGCAGCTCGATGCGAGCCCGATGACATTCGGGCGAATGCGTCTTCCGCTTCGTCGAGCGTGGCCTCTGCTTCCTGAAGTCGTCCCTGCTCGAGCAGCGCGCGGCCGAGCACGAGGCGCGCGTTGCCGATCTCGTCGAGGCGATCGTCGCGCTCGCCGAGCAGCCGCAGCGCGTGGCGCGCGTGCTCCTCGGCGGCGACCGGGTCGCCGGTGCGGAGGTGGGTCTGCGCGAGCGACGAGATCGCCGTCGCCGCCTCGTTGTCGTCGCCGACCTCGAGCGCGACCGCGAAGGCCTCCTTGAAGCGGACGACGGCCTCGTCGGGCTTGCCGAGCAGGAACTCGAAGACGCCGAGGTTGTTCAGCAGCCGGCCGATGTTCGTGCGGTCGGTCAGCTCCTCGTACTCGGACTTCGCCCGTTCGGCGTACATGCGCGCGAGCACCCACTGCCCGTCGCGTTCGGCGACGAGCGACGCCTGGAAGTACGCCTCGCCGAGCGCCCGCGTGTCCTGCAGGCCCTCCGCCAGCTCGAGTGCGCGCTCGACGTCCTCGCGCGCAGCCTCGAAGTCGCGCTGGCGCCGGTAGCAGCGCGAGCGCCACGTGAAGATGTTCGAGCGGAGCAGGTCGGACGGGAGCGGCGAGCGCTCGATCAGCGCGAGCGCCTCGTTGAAGAGCGCGACCGCGGTGGCGATGCTCGAAAGGAGGTAGCGGCAGACGGCGAGGCGGAAGAGGATCTCGCCGCGGTCGAGATCGGAGAACTGGGGGCCCTCGACGAGACCGCGCGCCTGACCGAGCAGCCCGAGCGCTGTCTTCACGTCGCCGCTGTGAGCGCGGGCCCACGCCTCGCCGGAGAGCACGCGCACCTGCAGCTCGACGGCGCCGCTCGCGACGACCGCCTCGAGCGCGCCGGTGAACTCGTCGATCGCGGCGCCGAAGTCGCGCCGCTCGGTCAGCGCCTCGGCACGCGCGAGGATCGCCTCGGCACGCGCGCGCTCGTCGGTGGAGACGCCGGTCGCGAGGAAGGTCGAGTCGACGCCGAGCCGCAGCGCGAGCCACTCGACCGTCTCGGAGGTCGGGCGGGTCTTGCCGCGCTCGATCTGCGAGATGTACTCCTTCGAGAAGCGCTCACCCGCGAGATCGCTCTGCGTGAGCCCCGCGGAGACGCGGAGCTGGCGGAGCCGCTCCCCGAGCCGGGAGCCGCGCGGAACGGCGGGAGTGACGTCGGCCTGGGGCGCCATGGACAGGGCCCAGTGTGCACAACCCGATTCGAAACTTCAATCCCCCAAGCGGGTCAACTCGCGCAAACCCGCATCACTCCGTCGATTCTCGGTGAAGCAGTCGGGCACGAATCACTTGACCGAGTCTCTTGACAGGCAGCACTTCAATTCGTACAGTGAGCGCACCCTGCTGAGCGGCCTCATGTCGTTCAGCGGGGGGAGCGCCCGAGGCGCGTGAACCGGAAGCGATGGCTGGGCCGCAGAGCCAACGCCTCCGGGGTCGCCTCAAAACGGCGCCCCGCCTGACCAGGGAGAGCCCCGGGTGCCGCAGCCGGGGCTCTTCTCGTTCCGGGACGGTTTCAGGCGTCCGGGTCGGCGAGCATCCACGCGCGCCGGGCGCTGCGGACGCGCTGCAGGTCGTCGCCGAGGAGGCCGCCGAGCCGGTCGTCGATCGTGGCGAGGAGGCCGCCGCCGACGAAGATCCACGCCTCCGCGACCGGGTCGCGGTCGGCGTGGACGACGCCCTCCGCCTGGCCGAGCTCGATCAGACGGGCGAAGAACGCATGCACCTCGCGGATCTGCTGGCGCACGGCCTTCGCGATCCCCTCGTCGACCGACGCCTCCGTGAGCGCCTGGATCCACAGGTCGACGAGCCGGATCCGCGCGCGCTTGGCCATGTACATGTCGGCGACGGCGCCGAGGCAGCCCTGCGGGTTCTCGCGCACCGCCTCCTCGGCGAGCTCGCGGAGAGTGCGCCACGCCTCGTCGAGGCACGCGAGGTAGAGGTCGCGCTTCGAGCCGAAGTGGCGGTACAGGATCGGCTCGGTGATCCCCGCCTCGCGGGCGATCTCCGCGGTCGTCGCGCCGCGGTAGCTCGACCGCGAGAAGACGAGGCAGGCGGTGTCGAGCACCGCCTGCCTCCGTTCGGGCGCCGAGAGCCGTGGCCGCGTCGCCGTCATCGCTATGCCAGCTCGACGACGGCGCTCTGCTGCGGCTCGCGCTTGGCGGGACGGCCCAGCGTCAGCGCCGCGAGCACCGCGCCGACGATCGAGATCACCGCCGCCACCTCGAGCGCGTGGTGGAACCCGTCGAGGAACGAGGCCGGATTCGGGTGGCCGCCGGCGCCCACCGTCGCGCTCGCCGCGACGATCGCGCCCATGATCGCGATCCCGAGGGAGCCGCCGACCTGGCGCATGCTGTTCAGCACGGCCGAGCCGACGCCCGCCTTGTCGGGGCGGACGGCGCTCATCGCCGCCGCCGTCACCGGCGCCATCGCGGCGGACATGCCGACCCCGCCGAGGAGCATCGCCGGCAGGAGCGCCCAGAAGCTCTCGCTCGCGCCCATCCGCGAGAACAGGATGAGCGATCCGGTCAGGCAGATCATCCCGCCGGTGACGAGCGGCCGCGGCCCGATCCGGTCGGAGAGCCGGCCGGCCTGCGGCGCGAGCAGGATGATCAGGACCGTCCACGGCAGGAAGCTGGCCCCGGCCTGCGTCGGCGAGTAGCCGAGCACCTCCTGGACGTACAGCGAGACGTAGAAGAAGACTCCGAACATCGCGAGCCCCACGAGCAGCATCACCGCGTTCGCGCCGGAGAACGTCTTGTTGCGGAAGAGCGAGAGGTCGAGCATCGGCAGCCGCTGGTGCGCCTCGAGCAGCACGAAGCCGCCGAGCGCGACGACCGCGATCGCGAACGACGCCAGGATCCGCGTCGACGTCCAGCCGTACGAGTTCGCCTCGATCAGTCCGTAGCTGAGCGCGAAGAGGCCGACCGCCGAGGTGACGAGGCCGGGCACGTCCGGCCGCTGCTCCTTCGACGTGTCGCGCGACTCCGGGATGAACAGGAACGCGGCCACGATGCCGGCGAGGCCGACCGGGACGTTGATGAAGAAGATCCAGTTCCAGTTGATGTGCTCGGTGATGAGGCCGCCGACGAGCGGGCCGATCGCGAGCGCGAGCGCCGAGACCCCGGCCCAGATCCCGATCGCCGTCCCGCGCTGGCGCGGCGGGAACGTGACCGTGATGATCGAGAGCGTCGCCGGGTTCATCATCGCGGCGCCGAGGCCCTGGATCACGCGCGCGCCGATGAGGACGCTCGCGCTTCCGGCGAGGCCGCACGCGAGCGACGCGGCCGTGAAGACCACGAGGCCGACGACGAAGATCAGCCGCCGCCCGAAGAGGTCTGCGAGCTTGCCGCCGGTGAGCATGAACGCCCCGAACGTGAGCGCGTATCCCGTGACGACCCACTCGAGCTCCGAGATCTGCAGGTGCAGAGAGCTCTGCAACGTGGGCAGCGCCACGTTCACGATCGTGTTGTCGAGCATGATCATGAACAGCCCGAACGACACCGCCGCGAGCGTCCACCACTTCCTGTTCTCCTCCGCGAAAAGCCTCGCCTTCATACCTCTGCCCCTTCCGTCTGCAAGTTAGTCCGCGCTAGGTTAGCAGACACTAACAGTGTGCGCGAGTAGCCTTGCCGACGTGATCTGGCGGCCGCCCCCGGAGGTCGTCGAGCGCGCGAACGCGACCCGCCTGCAGCGCCGCGCCGGCTGCGGCGACTGGTGGGAGCTCGTCCGCCGCGCGGCCGCCGACCCGGACTGGTTCTGGCCGCTCGCGGTCGAGGACGTCGGGATCGAGTTCTCGCACCCGTGGATGCAGGTGAGCGACCGCTCGCGCGGCCCCGAGTGGACGACGTGGTTCCCGGGCGGCGAGATCTCGATCGCGCGCAACTGCGTCCACCGCTGGGCCGGGCGGACGCCCGACGCGGTCGCGGCGGTCGGGCTCGGCGAGGACGGCTCGCGCCGGACGCTCACGTTCGCCGAGCTCTCGCGGGAGGTGACCCGCCTCGCCGAGGCGCTCGTCGGGCTCGGCGTCCGGCCGGGCGACCGGGTCGCGCTGTTCCTGCCGATGTCGCCGGAGGTCGCGATCGCCTCGCACGCGTGTGCGCACGTGGGAGCGATCCAGGTGCCGATCTTCTCCGGGTTCGCGGCGCCGGCCGTCGCGCAGCGGCTGCGCGCGAGCGAGGCGACGGTCGCGATCACGGCGCGCGTGTCGTCCCGCCGCGGCCGGGAGGTGCCGATGCTCGCGATCCTCGAGGAGGCACGGCGAGACGCGCCGTCTCTCGAGCACGTCGTCGTCGCGCCCGTGGGACGAGCTCGTCGCCGGGTGCCCCGGCGAGCTGCCGGCGCTCGAGGTCGAGTCGGAGACGCCGTACCTCCTCGCGTACACCTCCGGGACGACCGGCGAGCCGAAGGGCGCGGTCCACGTGCAGGGCGGCTTCCTCGTCTCGATCGCGCGCGAGGTCTGCTACCAGGCCGACGTCCGCGCCGGCGACGTCGTCCACTTCTCGACCGACATGGGCTGGATCATGGGCCCGTGGACGCTCGTCGGCGCGGGCGCGCTCGGCGCGACGATCGTGTTCGCCGAGGGCGCGCCGGACTGGCCGCCCGACCGGCTGTGGCGGACGGTCGAGGAGGAGCGCGTGACGTGCCTCGGCCTCTCGCCCACGCTCGTCCGGGCGCTCCTCCCGCACGGCGACCCGGTGCACGACCTCTCGTCGCTCCGCACCTTCGTGACGACCGGCGAGCCGTGGAACCCGGAGCCGTACCGCTGGCTCTTCGAGACGGTCGGCGGCGGCCGCGCGCCGGTGATCAACTGCTCGGGCGGGACCGAGGTCGGCGCGTGCTTCCTCTCGCCGGTGCCGTCGGTGCCGATCGCGGAGTGTTCGCTCGGCGGTCCGGCAGTCGGGATGGACGTGGACGTCGTGGACGCGGACGGCCGCTCGCTGGTCGGCACGGGCGAGGTCGGCGAGCTCGTCTGCCGGCAGCCGTCGCCGGGCATGACGCGCGGGTTCTGGCGCGACCCGGAGCGGTACCTCGACGCGTACTGGCGGCGGCTTCCCGGCGTGTGGGTGCACGGCGACTGGGCGACGGTCGACGCCGACGGCTCGTGGTTCCTCCACGGCCGCTCCGACGACACGCTCAACGTCGCGGGCAAGCGCGTCGGCCCCGCCGAGCTCGAGTCCGCGGCGGTCGCACATCCCGCGGTCCGCGAGGCGGCCGCGATCGGCGTGCCGCACGAGGTGAAGGGGGAGACGGCGTGGATCTTCTGCTGCCTCCTGCCGGGATTCGAGCCGTCGGCGGCACTCGCCGCCGAGGTGAAGGCGGCCGTCGCGGCGCAGCTCGGAAAGGCGTTCGCCCCCGGGCGCGTCCTCTTCGTCGAGGCGCTGCCGCGGACCCGGTCGGCGAAGATCGTCCGCCGCGCGATCCGCGCGACCGCGCTCGGCGCCGACCCGGGCGACCTTTCCTCGCTCGAGAACCCGGAGTCGCTCGACGCGATCGCGGCCGCGGTCGGCGCGTAGCGGCGCGAAGTTTTAGACTGTCGGGCGAGAACTCCGATGAGACTCGCGCTCGCCCAGATGAACAGCGTCGTCGGCGACCTCGACGGCAACCGCGACCGGATCGCCGCGCGGATCGACGAGGCCCGCGCCGCCGGCGCCGACCTCGTGCTCCTGCCGGAGCTCGTCGTCACGGGCTACCCGCCGGAGGACCTGCTCCTCCGCCCCGGCTTCGTGCGCGCCGCGCGCCGGACGGTCGAGGAGCTCGCCCGCTCGACGCGCGGGATCGTCGCGCTCGTCGGCGCCCCGCACCTCGACGCCGACCTCTACAACGCGTGCTTCGTGCTCGCGGACGGCGAGGTGCGCGGCGTGTACCGCAAGCGCTTCCTCCCGAACTACGGCGTCTTCGACGAGGACCGGTACTTCGCTCCGGGAGACGACCTGCTGCTGCTCCGGTTCGGCGACGTCGTCGTCGGGCCGACGATCTGCGAGGACGTGTGGCAGCCCGGCCCGCCGGCGACCGACCTCGCGCTCGCGGGCGCGCAGCTCGTCGCGAACATCTCGGCGTCGCCGTTCCACGTCGGCAAGGACCGCGAGCGCGAGGAGATGCTCCGCGTCCGGGCGCGCGACAACGCGTGCTTCGTCGCGCTCTGCAACGCGGTCGGCGCGCAGGACGAGCTCGTGTTCGACGGGCACTCGGTCGTGATCGACGACGAGGGCGAGCTCGTCGCGAGGGCCCCGGGGTTCGAGGAGGCGCTGCTCGTCGTGGACGTCGACCCGCTCGCGGTGGTCGGGCGTCGGCTGCGGGACGTGCGCCGCCGGGCGCTCGCTCGCGACCGGCGCGAGCCGCCGGCCGTGACGGAGCTCGAGCTCGCCGCGCCGCGCGTGCAGCCGCGCCCGGCCGAGCCGTCGCGCGCGCCGCTCCTCGACGACCTCGAGCAGATGCGCTCGGCGCTCGTGCTCGGCCTACACGACTACGTCGGAAAGAACGGGTTCGGCGACATCGTCGTCGGGCTCTCGGGCGGGATCGACTCGGCGCTGACCGCGGCGCTCGCGGTGGAGGCGCTCGGCGCCGATCGCGTCCACGGCGTCTCGATGCCGTCGCGGTACTCGTCCGAGGGCACGCAGGGCGACGCGCGCCGGCTCGCCGAGTCGCTCGGGATCGACTTCCGCGAGCTGCCGATCGAGCCGGTCGTCGAGGCGTTCGGCGCCGCGCTCGCGCCGACGTTCGCGGGCCGCGCGCCCGACCTGACGGAGGAGAACCTCCAGGCCCGCGTCCGCGGCACGCTGCTGATGGCGCTCTCGAACAAGTTCGGCTGGCTCGTGGTCGCGACCGGGAACAAGTCGGAGCTGTCGGTCGGCTACTCGACCCTGTACGGCGACCTCGCCGGCGGCTTCGCGCTGCTGAAGGACGTGTACAAGACGGACGTGTTCCGGCTGGCGCGGCGCCTGAACGAGACGGCCGGGCGCGAGCTGATCCCGACCTCGATCATCGAGCGAGCGCCGAGCGCCGAGCTGCGCGCCGACCAGCTCGACGAGGACTCGCTGCCGCCGTACGCGCAGCTCGACGGGGTGCTCAAGGCATACGTCGAGCTCGACCGCTCGCGCGAGGAGCTCTCCGAGGACGGCTTCGACCCGGACGTGGTCGAGCGCGCCCTCTCGATGATCGACCGCGCCGAGTACAAGCGCCGCCAGGCCCCGCCCGGCGTGAAGCTCCATCCGAAGGCGTTCGGCCGGGACCGCCGGACCCCGATCACGAACCGCTGGACGTAGCGCGGGGGCCCTCTCCGACACGATCCGACTCGCGGACACGGAGGATGCGACGGGCCGAGCGGTACCTCTCCGCGGAGGCACTCTTAGGGTGTGACCGCCCGCCACGCCATCACCGAGTTCGGCCGCAAGGAGGACGGCGTCCTGGAAGGGCCCGGGGGGCTGCCGAAGCTGCGGGAGGGCGACGTGCTGCCGGCCGACCTGCGGGCGTTCTACCGGGGCTGCGGCGGTCTCACGCTGCAGAGGACAGGGATGCGCGTGGTCGAGCCGGGCCGTCTGGTTCGCCTGGGCCCGGGAAGTCGGTACCTCCTGGCCGAGAGGTACGACCGCGAGGGAGAGCAGGTTGCGATCGATCTCTCGCCCGACGGCCGCGGGCGGTGCTACGAGGCATCGGATCGCGGTGATTGCGTCGCACCTTCGTTCACCTCGTTCCTGGTGCGCCTGTCCCGCGAAGGGATCTACTGGAGCAGCTGACGACAGCCGCCACCCGAACGTAGAGGCGCCGGCGCCGTGGCCCGGCGGGCGTCCCTCACGTCCGAGCGGGCCGTCCGGGTTGACGCCGCTACCGACGGTTGAAGATCGAGAGGAAGAAGAGGAAGACGTTGAGGACGTCGAGGAAGATGGACGCGGCGAGCAGCGGGGCCGAGCGGATGTCGCGCGAGCGGCGGAGGCGCTGGAAGTCGACCATCGTGATCCCGGCGAAGACGACGAGGCCGAGGACCGCGTAGATCAGCGAGCCGTTCGGGATGCGGACGAAGATCGAGACGATCCCGAACACGATCAGCGCGAGCAGCGCCCAGAAGCACAGGCGGGCGAGCCCGGAGAGATCGCGGCGGGTCGCGTAGCCCGCCGTGCCGAACCCGGCGATGAAGAGCGCCGTCGCGCCGCCGGCCTGCCAGACCGACTGGGGATTCGTCTCGGCGTAGTACGCGATCACAGGCGCCGTGCCGAGGCCGATCAGCGCCCCGAAGCCGAACAGCAGCCCGATCGCGAGCTGCTGCGAGCCGCGCAGCCGCGAACTGGAGCCCGAAGAGCGCGGCGAAGGCGGCGATGTACCAGACCCAGCCGGCGCGCTGCGACATGTCGCGACCGAGGTACGCGCCGACCGCGAAGAGCGCCGCGGTGACCGCGACGAGGCCCATCGTCTGCCCGAAGAGAGTGCGCGCGCCGTCGCGGTCGAGCGGTGTCTCCAGGACGGCTGCGGGCGAGCTCACGCGCGCATCCTACGCAGCCCTCGGCGGCCGGACTACGACGCGAGGTGCGCGAGGATCGCGCCGAGGATCGGGACCGTGATCGTCAGGCTCAGGCTCGTCCAGCCGACCGCGACGAGCGTCGGGCGCGTGCGCTGCGGCCGGCCCTCGCGGATCTCGGCCTGGAGGCGCGGGCCGAACACGAAGTTGTGGAGGTACGAGGCGAGGATCAGGCCAGCGGTCAGACCGATCTTGACCCACAGGACGGTCTGGAACGGCGAGCGGCCCTCGTCCCAGTCGTGGCGCGCGAGCTCGACGCCCGTGAGCACCGCGACGAGGAGCGCGCCGTAGCCGAGCGGGCGCCAGCGCATGCCGAGCTCGCGCATCGCGCGGCCGCGCGGCTCGCCCTCGAGGACGCGGATCGCCGGCACGCCGGCGAACACGAGCGCGACCGAGCCGCCGACCCAGACCATCGCGGCGAGCAGGTGCACGATCACGAGGGCTTCCTCCATCGCGCCGAAGGCTAGAGCGAGCGGACGAGCGCGGGCAGCTCGTCCGGCGCGATCCGCTCGCCCGTCGCCTCGAGCTCGGCGAGCGTCCACCAGCGGTGCTCGACGACGTTCTCGGCCGCGAGGTCGACCGTCGGCGCGACGTCGTGCCGTTCGACGCGGACGACGTAGAAGCTCTCGTGCTGGCCGACGAGCCGCTCGTTCCACGGGATCACGTGCGTGCGCTCGAAGACGCGCGGCCCGAGCTCGAACTCGTGGAGGCCGATCTCCTCGCGCAGCTCGCGACGGAGGCTCTGCTCGTCGCTCTCGCCCGCGGCGGTGCCGCCGCCGGGAGTGATCCACCAGACTCGCCCGTGACGGCTGCTCGCCAGCGGAGCAGGAGCACGCGCCCGCGCGCGTCGACGACGACGGCCCGCACGGCCTCGCGCGGAAGCGGCTCGAGCCACTCGCGCAGCGCCGAGAACCAGCGGAGCCGCTCGGCGTAGGGGACGGCCGCGTTCGCCGGCGACGTCGACGGGCAGGACGAAGAGCGCCGTGTCGCCGAGCGTGCGCGGCTGCGGCCCGAGCTCCGGCCGCTCGCCGAACGCGCCGCGGTAGGCCTCCTTGCCGACGAACGCGAGCGCGCGCGGATCGAGCTCGCGCGCGAGGCGCTCGAGCCGCGCCGGGTCGAAGTCGCCGCGGCGCAGGTCGCCCGACCCGGGCGTCGTCCGGTACGCGGCGTTCGTCACGCCGTAGCCGAGCGGCGAGCAGCTCGAACTGCTCGTCGGGCGCGTACAGCCGCGGCGTGAAGCCGGCGTCGTGGAGCAGCCGCCAGAAGTCGTTCCGCGGATTCGCGAAGTGCGCGGCCGCGGCGGCCGACACGCGCCCCGGGTTGATCCCGCAGAAGACGCAGCGGAGGCCGGGCGCGAGGACGTCCGGGACGTCAGAGGCGGGTGCGGGAGCGGCCACGCGGGCGACAGCGTGGCAGACGCGAGTGCCACGTCGCCGTGCACACCCAGACGCTCGAGAGCGGCGGCGCCGGGCGGCCGAGCGGGCGGGCGCCGCTGCGGCGGCGGGACGTCCAGCTCGTGCAGGCGCGCGTCACGCGGCCTCCTCGCGCCGCGCGGCCGACGGCTCGTCGAGCGGGCCCGCGGGCGCGGCGGCGGGTCGTCGGCGGCCGGCGCCGGGCGCAGCACGACGACCTGGTCGGTCCGAACGTCGCCGTAGCACCGGGCGTAGCACTCGGCCTCTGTCAGCGGCCTGAGCCTCACTGCCGCGGCACTCTAGGACCGCGACCGGACGGACCCGCCGCGGTCGCCGGTACGGTGCGCGCGTGGCGACGGCGACGACGGTCGAGTCCGTGCGCGAGCGCTTCACTGCGCTGCAGCGCGCCGCTCGCGTTCTTCGACGGACCGGCCGGGACGCAGGTGCCCGACTCGGTGGTCGAGGCGATCGCCGGCTACCTGCTGACCGCGAACGCGAACCCCGGCGGCGAGTTCGCGACCTCGCGGGCGAGCGACGCCGTGGTCGACGCGGCGCACGAAACGGCGGCGCAGTTCCTCGGCGCCGACGAGGGCGAGGTCCTCTTCGGCGCGAACATGACGACGCTCAACTTCGCGCTCTCGCGGACGGCCGCGCGGGAGTGGCGCGCCGGCGACGAGGTGGTCGTGACGAGGCTCGACCACGACGCGAACGTGGCGCCGTGGCTCGAGCTCGCGCACGACCGCGACCTGACGGTGCGGTTCTGCGAGCTCGACGGCGAGTGCCGGCTCGACCTCGACCACCTGCGCTCGCTCCTCTCGGAGCGGACGCGGGTCGTCGCGTTCCCGTGGGCCTCGAACGCGGTCGGGACGGTGACGCCCGTCGCCGAGGTCGCCGCGCTCGCGCACGACGCGGGTGCGCTCGCGTGGGTGGACGCGGTGCACTACGCGCCGCATCGCCCGATCGACGTCGCGGCCGCCGGCGCGGACGTCCTGCTCTGCTCGCCGTACAAGTTCTTCGGCCCGCACCTCGGGCTCGCGTACGGGCGGCGCGAGCTGCTCGAGCGGTGGCGACCGTACAAGGTCCGGCCGGTGCCGGACGCACCCGCGGGCCGCCGACACGAGACGGGCACGCTCGCCCACGAGCTGCTCGCCGGCTTCGTCGCGACGGTCGAGTACCTCGAGTCCGTCGGCTGGGACTTCGTCGCCGGCCACGAAGGCGCGCTCGGGCAGCGGTTCCTCGACGGGCTCCCGGACGGCTGGACGCTGCACGGCCCGCCGACGATGGAGGCCCGCGTCTCGACGTTCGCGATCACGAGCGCGGCCGAGTCGCCGGCCGCCGCCGCGCGCAGGCTCGGCGAAGCCGGCTTCGCGGTCTGGCACGGCGACTACTTCGCCCGCGAGGTGATGGGCGCGCTCGGTCTCCCGGACGGCGCGGTGCGGGTCGGGATCGTCCACACGAACACCGAGGACGAGGTCGAGCGGCTGCTGGCGGCGCTCGCCGGCTAGAGATCCATCAGCCGGGCGCCGACGAGCACGCCCACGATCGCGCCGATCGCACCCGTGAACAGCGACACGTACGAGATCCCCGAGTCTCCCCACAGCACCGGGACATAGCCGCCGATCACGGCGCCGAGCGTCGCACAGATCCCGATCACGCCCCGCCCCACCGCGGCCGAATCCGTATCACACCTCCCGGCAGGCGGCTGTCTACGATCGGCGCGTGGCGCGCACCGACTACTCGTCGACGCCGCTCGCGCGGAAGCTCGGAGCGAAGCCGGGCGCGGAGGTCGTCGTCTTCTTCACGACGCGGCGCGCCGAGCTCGAGCGCCGGCTGCCCGGCCTGAAGGCGACGCTCGAGCCGGCCGACGGCCTGTGGATCGCGTGGCCGAAGAAGGCGTCGAGGCTCGAGACCGACCTCGACTTCGCCGCCGTCCAGGCGGCGGGCCTCGCCGCCGGGCTCGTCGACAACAAGAGCTGCGCGATCGACGGCGACTGGCAGGCGCTGCGGTTCGTGTTCCGCCTCGCCGACCGGTAGGGCGGAACGGTGGGTATCTGGTTGCCGCGCGCGCGTCACCCCCGCCCGGGTGGGGACCGACCCGCCGCCCTCGAGGCCGACGCTATCGAGAAACCCGATACGGGTCCGTCACGGAACCGTGCCAACTTCGGAAAAACATGCGCGACCCGCCGGCGGCGCCGCGGCGCGCCGTCAGAGGTACGTCGCGCGCGCCCGCGCCCAGCGCGGGTCGTCGCGGTGGATCCGGTCCGGGTCGATCCCGCGCGCGTCCGCGATCGCGAGCGTGAGGAGCTGGAAGCGCACGATGTCGAGCGACGGGGTGGCGCGTCGGCACGAGCGTCGTCTCGCAGCCGAGCTCGTGCAGCGCGGCGACGGCGTCGAGCGCGCGCCCGGCGGCGCGTCCCTCGCCCGCGAGCACGTAGGCGCGCACCGTCTCGTCGACCGCGGCGAGATGGCCGTGGAGGAGCTGCTCGGTGTGGTGCGCCCCGGCCGAGACCCATGCGCCCTCGCGGAGCTTCAGCACCGCCTCCTGCGCCGTCGGCCAGTCGCGGCCGGCGCCCGCGACGAGGATCTTCGGCTGCTCCGGCGCCGGCTCGACGCGTCCGAGCGCCTCCTCGACCGCCGCCGGGAGCCACGACACGTCCTCGCCGCGCAGCGCCGCGATCGCGGCGACCGCGCACGTGTAGCTCGCGGTGTGGCACCACGACCGCTCGAGCTCCGGCGTGCAGACGACCACCTCGTCGGCGACCTCGGCGAGCGGCGAGTCGGCCCGCCCGGTCACGAGCCACACCGGCCCGCGGAAGGCGCGCGCGGCCTCGAGCGTGAGCGGGGTCGAGCCCTCGTGCGAGACGCAGACGAGCAGGTCCGCGTCGGTCGGCGGCGCGAGCACCGCCTCGAGCGCCTGCACCGCGCGCCCGCCGGTCTGCGCGGCGTGGAACGACGTGCCGCAGCCGGTGAAGACGACGCGCGCGCCGTCCGGCAGCCGCCGCCCGGTCGGTACGGCGCGGAGCCACTCGGGCTGCGCGAGGACTGCACGTCTCGTCTCGCCCGCCACAACGCGTCTCTATAGCATCGTGGGCCGTGGCTGTCTTCAAGCGTCAACGGCTCTCCAACGGGCTCCGGGTCCTGACCGCGCCGCTCGACCACGCGAAGTCCGTGTCGTGCGTGGTCATGCTGGCCGCCGGCTCGCGCTACGAGCAGGCCGGCAACCGCGGGATCGCGCACTTCGCCGAGCACATGTTCTTCAAGGGCACGAAGCGCCGGCCGAGCTCGCGCGACCTGACCTCGACGGTCGACGGCATCGGCGGCGAGTTCAACGCCTTCACCGGCAAGGAGTACACCGGCTACTTCGTCCGCTGCGCGGGCGAGAACCGCGACACCGCCTTCGACGTGCTCCTCGACATGCTGCGCCACTCGAAGTTCGATCCCGAGGAGATCGAGCGCGAGAAGGGCGTGATCCTCGAGGAGATGAACATGTACAACGACACGCCGCGCGACCACGTCGGCGCCGTCTACGAGGAGCTGATCTTCGGCAACAACCCGCTCGGCTGGGAGACGCTCGGGACGAAGAAGACGGTTCGCGGCGCCACGCGCGAGACGTTCATGGAGTACGTCGACCGCTGGTACACGCCGGACCGGATGGTCGTCGGCGTCAGCGGGATGGTCGGCAAGCGCCTCGTCCCGATGCTCGAGGAGATGCTCGGCGACATGAAGCCGAACGGCGCCGCGTCGCTCCCGCCGGTCGAGCTCGACCGCACGCCGGGCCCGCACGTCCGGCTCCAGCACAAGGACGCCGACCAGGCGCACATCTGCCTCGGCGTCCCGAGCTACCCGATCGACCACCCCGACCGGTATGCGCTGCAACTGCTCGGCACCGTGCTCGGCGGCGGGATGTCGTCGCGCCTCTTCCTCGAGGTGCGCGAGCGCCGCGGCCTCGCGTACTACGTGCACGGCGGCGCGCACGCGTACACCGACACGGGCACGCTCGTCTCGCAGGCCGGCGTCGACATCACGCGGATCGACGAGGCGATCACCGTCGTCGCCGAGCAGTTCCAGCGGATGGCGGACGAGCCGGTGCCCGCCGACGAGCTCGAGAAGGCGCGCTCGTTCGCGAAGGGCCGGTTCGTGCTCCAGACCGAGAGCCCGCAGGGGATCGTCATGTTCGGCCTGCGGCGCGAGGTGCTCGAGGGCCGCGCGCTCGAGCCCGAGGCGGTGCTCGCCTCCCTCGACGCCGTCACCGTCGAGGACGTCCACCGCGTCGCGCAGGACCTGATCTCGAAGGAGGCGCTCCACCTCGCCGTGATCGGGCCGTTCGAGGACGAGGCCGAGTTCGGGCAGCTGCTCACCGGCGAGCGCGCGGCGAAGAAGCGGCGGTTCGCGGCGAAGGCGCCCCGCCCGCGCGCGAAGGCGAAGTCAACGCCCGCGCCGGCGCAGGCGGCGGAGCCGGCCGCGCAGCGCTACCAGCCCGGCCATCGGGCGCGCGACGTGCTCGCGTTCCTCGCGGGCCGGCCCGGCGGGGAGGCCCGGCTCGAGAGCCTGCCGGGCTACACGTCGAAGAAGCAGATCGACCAGGCGCTCGAGCCGCTCCTCACGCGCAAGCTGATCCGCGCGACGCGGCCGGCGGGCGGCGTCGTGCTGACCCGGCGCGGCAAGACGGTGGCAAGCGGCCTCGCCGACGGCAAGCGCACGTTCACGCTCGCGTAGCGCCGGCGCCGACCCGATCAGCCCTCGGTCGAGCTCTCCTCGTCCGCGCGGTGCCGGATCTCCTCGACGACGGTCGGGTCGGCGAGGGTGGTCGTGTCGCCGAGCGGCCGGTTCTCGGCGACGTCGCGGAGGAGGCGGCGCATGATCTTGCCGCTGCGCGTCTTCGGGAGCTCGGGCGTGAAGACGATGCTCGCCGGCTTCGCGATCGGGCCGATCTTCTGCGCGACGTGGTTTCGCAGCTCCTCGAGCTTCTCGAGCGAGCCCTCGGCGCCGCCCTTCAGCGTGACGAACGCGACGATCGCCTGGCCGGTGACCGGGTCGTTGCGCGCGGCGACCGCGGCCTCGGCGACCTCGTGGTGGTCGACGAGAGCCGACTCGACCTCGATCGTCGAGATGCGGTGCCCGGAGACGTTCATCACGTCGTCGACGCGGCCGAGCAGCCAGAAGTCGTTGTCCTCGTCGAGGTGTGCGCCGTCGCCCGCGAAGTAGACGCCGGGGAACCGCGACCAGTACGTCTCGCGGTAGCGCTCGTCGTCGTTGAAGAGCCCGCGCAGCATCGCCGGCCACGGACGCCGGAGGACGAGGTAGCCGCCCTCCCCGGGCCCGACCTCGTTGCCGGCCTCGTCGTACACGGCGGCGTCGACGCCCGGGAACGGCTTGCTCGCGGAGCCGGGCTTGGTGGTCGTGAGCCCCGGCAGCGGCGTGATCAGGATCATCCCGGTCTCGGTCTGCCACCACGTGTCGACGATCGGGCAGCGCTCGCCGCCGACGTGCTCGCGGTACCAGGCCCACGCCTCGGGGTTGATCGGCTCGCCGACCGACCCGAGCAGGCGGAGCGAGGTGAGGTCGTGCCGCTCGGCGAACTCGGGCCCCCACTTCATGTGCGTCCGGATCGCCGTCGGCGCCGTGTACAGGATCGTGACGCCGTAGCGCTCGACGATCGACCACCAGCGGTCGCGGTCCGGGAAGTCCGGCGTGCCCTCGTACATCACGCTCGTGGCCGCGTTGCAGAGCGGCCCGTAGACGATGTAGCTGTGCCCGGTCACCCAGCCGACGTCGGCCGAGCACCAGTACACGTCGCGCTCCGGCTTCAGGTCGAAGACGTAGTGGTGGGTCGTCGAGACGCCGACGAGGTAGCCGGCGGTCGTGTGGACGATCCCCTTCGGCTTCGCGGTCGTGCCCGAGCTGTACAGGAGGTACAGCAGATCCTCGGCGTCCATCGGCTCGCACGGGCAGTCGCTCTCGTCGGTCGCGAGCTCGTGCCACCAGTGGTCGCGGCCGTCGGTCATCGGCACGTCGCCGCCCGTCCGCCGGAGGACGAGCATGCTGCGCACGGTGGGCGCGGCCGCGACCGCGTCGTCCGCGGTGCGCTTCAGCGGGACGGTGCCACCGCGGCGGAAGGCCTCGTCCTGCGTGATCAGCACCTCGCAGCCCATGTCGTGGAGCCGGCCGCCGAGCGACTCCGCGGAGAAGCCGCCGAAGACGACGGTGTGCGGCGCGCCGAGCCGCGCGCACGCCAGCATCGCGACCGCCGACTCGGGGACCATCCCGAGGTAGATCCCGACCGCGGTGCCCTTGCGCACGCCGAGCGCCTTCAGCGCGTTCGCGCACTTGACGACCTCGCGCTGGAGGTCGGCGTACGTGAGCTCGCGCCGGTCGCCCTCGGGCTCGCCCTCCCAGTAGAACGCGACCCGGTCGCCGAGCCCGGCCTCGACGTGGCGGTCGACGCAGTTGTACGCGACGTTGAGCGTGCCGCCGCCGTACCACTTCGCGTACGGCAGCTCCCATTCGAGCAGCGTCGTGAACGGCTCGAACCACGTGACCCGCTCGCGGCCCTCCCGCTCCCAGAACGCCTCGAACGGCTCGTCGTAGATGCCCGGCTGCGCGTTCGCCTGCGCCGCGAACTCGGGCGCCGGCGGGAAGCGCCGGTCCTCCGAGAAGAAGGTCTCGATCGCCTGATGCCCGGCCTCCGCGCTCACGCTGGCACGCTCCTTCGGTCGCTCGCGGTGTGATCTTCGCGCATTCGCCGAGCCCCGAGCTACGGCGTCAGGTCGTACGGGAAGCTCGTGAGCGTCTCGGCGCCGTCGTCGGTGACGAGCACGAGGTCCTCGAGGCGCAGGCCGCCGAAGCCGGCTCGGTACAGGCCCGGCTCGACGGCGACGACGTCGCCCGCGACGAGCGGGTCGTGGCCGACGAAGCCGAGCGTCGGCTGCTCGTGGACCTCGAGGCCGACGCCGTGGCCGAGCGAGTGGAAGAAGCCGTCGCTCAGCGGCCTCGCCCGGCGCCTTCGTCCGCTGGGTCGCGTACCCGGCCGCCTCGAAGATGTCGCACGTGCCGTCGAAGACCGCCTTGCCGAGGACGCCCGGGCGGATGTCGGCGACCGCGCGCTCGAGCGCCTCGAGACAGAGGCGGTGCCACTCGGCGACCTCGTCGCCGATCTCGCCGACGACGAACGTGCGGGTCATGTCGGCGGAGCACGCCGACTCGTTGTCGCGCGGCCAGAGGTCGATCACGATCGTCTCGCCGGCGCGGATCTGCCCCTCGCCCATGTGGTGGCCGATCGCGGACTGCGGGCCGTGCGAGACGATGAACTCGTCCGCGCTCGCCCCGTGCTCGAGGAAGGCCTGCGAGATCGCGGCCTTCACGCGCTCGCTCGTCAGCGGCTCGCCGTCCGCGACCGAGGCCGCCGTCGCCGTTCGGCGCCGCCTCGCGGAGGAGCTCGCGCGCCGCCGCCATCCCCGCCTCGGCCGCGGCCTGCGCGCGGCGGATCCCCGCGAGCTCGGCCGCCGTCTTCACGCGGCGGCGGAGATCGAACAGCTCGCGGTCCGGCGTCAGCTCGACGCCGGCGTCGCGGAGCCGGTCGGCGACGATCAGCGGGAAGCTGCCGGGCACGACCGCCTGCTCGACCCCGAGCCCGCGCACGGCGCGCACGACGATCTCGTCGAACATCGCGTGCGAGCCGAGGCCGCTGCGCCGCAGCTCGTCGAGCCCGAACTCCTCGAACGGGTGCAGCTCGTAGTCGCCGAGGCCTCGAGCAGCGGGATCTCGATCGCGCTCGACCACCACGTGGCGCACGCCGTCGCGCTCGACGTAGAGGAACGGGTCGGCGACGCCGAGCGGAACCTCGTGGCGGAGCTCCGGCGAGCGCAGCGTGTCGGCGTAGATCACGACGTCCGGCACGGGCGCACTCTAACGCCCGCCGTCGGCGATCGCGCCTCCGTTAGCTTTCAAGGGTGGGCGACCCGATGGCACGCGCGCTGGAGCTCGTCGCCCTGTACGACGGAGGTGCTGGCCCGCGAGCTGCCGGCCGGCGCCGAGATCTTCGACGCGCACCTCCATCTCGGCAACGACATCGACGGGATGGTCGGCGACTACGACCAGCTCCTCGCGACCATGGACCGGTACGGCGTCGCGCGCGCATTCATGTTCTGCCTCGACGAGCCCGACCGGCACCCGGCGTTCACGCGCCGCGAACGACCGCACGCTCGCGTTCGCGGCGCGCTCGGAGGGCCGGCTCGTCCCGTTCGTCCGGCTCGACCTGAACGAGTCGCCGATCGAGGAGGCGGTGCGCTGCCTCGACGCCGGCGCCCGCGGGATCAAGCTCCATCCGCGCGCGCAGGGCTTCACCGCCAACGACGAGCGGCTCGCGCCGGTGTTCGCGCTCGCGGCCGAGCGCCGCGTGCCGATCCTGATCCACGGCGGCCGCGGGCTGCCGCCGATCGCGGACGGCCTGCGCGCGCTCGTCGAGCGCAACCCCGAGGCGACGCTGATCATCGCCCACGCCGGGATCGCCGACATGGCGCACCTCGCCGCACGCGATGGCCGGCCGGCGCGGCGTCTTCTTCGACACCTCGACGTGGAGCCCGGTCGACCTGCTCGACTTCTACCGGCAGGTACCGCCCGAGCAGGTCGTGTACGCCTCCGACTTCCCGTACGGCCAGCAGCCCTCGTCGCTCCTCGTCGCGCTGCAGACCGCGCGGCTCGCGGGCTACGACGACGACCAGCTCCGCGGGCTGCTCGGCGGGAACGCGGCCGCGCTCGCGGACGGGCGCGAGCTCCCGGAGCCGACCGAGCCGAAGGGCGCCGCGACGCTCGCCCAGCCGATGCAGTTCGCGCGGATCCACCAGTACCTCTCGATGGCGACGCCGCTCCTCTGGACGCGGCAGCCCGACACGATCGGCGTGCTCGGGCTCGCGATCAACGCCTGCGCCGAGCGGAACGGCTACGCCGAGGCCGCCGACCGGATCCGCGACCTGCTCGTCGCCGCACGCGACCTCTGGGCGAGCGCGCCCGACCACGACCACGAGGCCGAGCGGCTGCAGATCGTCCGGCTCAGCTTCCGGCTCATCCACCTCGCCGACATCGAGGCGGTGACCGCGGCTGCCTGAGCTCCTCGTCAACGGCGAGCGGCACGAGCTCGACCTGCCCGTGGAGACCTCGCTCGCCGACGCGCTGCGCGAGCGGATCGGGCTCACCGGCACGAAGCTCGCGTGCAACGAGGGGCACTGCGGCGCGTGCACCGTCCTCGTCGACGGCGTCGCCGTGCTCTCGTGCATCACGCTCGCCCACCGCGTCGCCGGCCGCGAGGTGACGACGATCGAGGGGCTGCGCGAGCATCCGATGGTCGACGCGTTCGTCCGCGCCGACGCGCTCCAGTGCGGCTACTGCACGCCGGGCCAGATCGTCAGCGCGGTCGCGCTCGTCGCCGCGAGCCCGCGGCCGACCGCCGAGGAGATCCGGCACGGGATGGCCGGCAACCTGTGCCGCTGCGGCGCGTACACGAAGATCGAGGAGGCGATTCGCACGTGGCACGTCTGATCCGCACCGAGAAGGAGGTCGAGGGGCAGTTCGAGGACGTGTGGCTCCTCGTCGAGGAGGACGACCTCGAGCAGTGGCCCGCGGGGCCGCGCGACGTCGTCGGACGGCCGGCGGCGCGGATCGACGGGCACGCGCGGGCGCGCGGCGAGGCGTTGTTCACCGGAGACCTCCGGCTCCCCGGGATGCTCCACACGGCGGTGCTGCGCTCGCCGTTCGCGCACGCGCACGTGCGGCGGATCGACCTCGCGCCTGCGCTCGCGGCGCCCGGCGTCCGCGCCGCGATCGGGCCGGGCGACGCCGCCGATCTCTCGCGCGAGTGCGGATACGAGGGCGCGGCGGTCGCGGCCGTCTGCGCGGACACGTTCGCCGACGCGCAGCGCGCGCTCGCGCTGGTCGAGGTCGAGTGGGACGAGCTCGAGCCGCTGCTCGACGCGGACGAGGCGGTCGCTCGCGGCGCGCTCCTCGGCACGCGCTCGAACGAGCGCGGCGACCTCGAGCGCGGCCTCGCCGAGGCGGACGTCGTGGTCGAGGCGACGTACCGGACGCAGGTCGTGCTCCACAACTGCATGGAGACGCACCAGTCCGCGTGCCGCTGGGTCGGCGACACGCTCGAGATCTACACCTCGACGCAGTACGTCTGGGGCGTCCGCGCGCGGGCCGCGGCGGCGCTCGGGCTCTCGCCGGAGAAGGTGCGCGTCGTCTCCGAGTACGTCGGCGGCGGCTTCGGCTCGAAGACCGACCCGGGCGACTACACGATCATCGCGGCCGAGCTCGCGCGGCGCACGGGCCGGCCGGTCCGGTGCGCGCTCACGCGGCGCGAGGAGCACCTCGCCGCGGGCAACCGCAACGCGACGATCCAGCGCCTCGTCGTCGGCGCTCGCGCCGACGGGACGCTGACCGCGCTCGGCGGCGAGTTCGTGAACGCGACCGGCTTCGGCGGCTGGAGCTCGATGACCGAGGGGCCGATGCAGATGCTCTACGCGTGCCCGAACGTGCGGACGACGACGCACGCCGCGAAGCTCAACCTCCCGCCGATGAAGGCGTTCCGCGCGCCCGGGTTCGTCGAGGGCACGTTCGGGCTCGAGTGCCTCCTCGACGAGCTCGCGGAGAAGCTCGAGCTCGACCCGCTCGAGCTCCGTCGCCGCAACCACACCGAGGTCGACCCGGGCGACGGCAGCCGCTACTCCGGCAAGGAGCTCCTCGAGTGCTACCGGCGCGCCGAACCGCACTGGGCGCGCCGCGACGAGGTGCGTGCGCGCTCGACCGCGACCGTGAAGCGCGGCGTCGGCATGGCCTCGCAGATCTGGTTCGGCGGCGGCGGCCCGCCGAGCTACGCGTGGGTGCGCGTCGGCGCGGACGCGGAGGCGAGCGTGATCACGGCCACGCAGGACATCGGCACCGGCACGAAGACCGCGCTCGCGCAGATCGCAGCGGAGGAGCTCGGCCTTCCGCTCGACCGCATCACCCTCGTCCTCGGCGACACCGCGCGCGGGCCGTACTCGACGCTCTCGGCCGGCTCGTCGACGACGCCGTCGCTCGGGCCGGCGGTGCGCGCCGCGGCCGCGGACGCGAAGCGCCAGATCCTCGACCTCGCCGCCCAGCGCTACGACGAGGACGCCGCGACGCTGCGGATCGAGGGCGGCGAGCTCGTCTTCGGCGGCGGCGGCCGGCGGCGGCCGCTGGAGGAGCTGCTCGGCGTGCTCGGCGACGGGCAGGTCGTCGGCACCGGCGCGCGCGGCCCGAACCCGGCGGGGATGGCGGTGCGCACGTTCGGCGTCCACGTCGCCGAGGTCGCGGTGGACGTCGAGACCGGCGAGATCACCGTCGAGCGGATCGCGGCGATCCACGACGTCGGCCGCGTGATCAACCCGCTCGGCGCCTCGAGCCAGGTCGAGGGCGGGATCGTCCAGGGGATCGGCCACACGCTCTCGGAGCAGCGGCTGCTCGACCCGGTGACCGGCCGCGTGCTCACGCGCACGCTCGACGCGTACCGGATGCCGACGATCGCCGACGTCCCGGAGATCGTCACCGAGCTGCTCGACGTGCCGGACGCGCAGCTCACGAGCCTCGGGTCGAAGGGGCTCGGCGAGCCGCCGATCGTCCCGGTCGCCGCCGCGATCGCGAACGCGATCCGCGACGCGACGGGCGCCGACGTCCGCTCGCTCCCGATCACGCGCGACGAGCTGCTGCGCGCGCTCGCCGAGGCCCGCGAGCGCGAGAGCGGGGAGGCGCGGCGTGGAGCTCCTGCGGCCGTCTAGCCTCGACGCGCTCGAGCCTGGGAGCAACAGGTTGTTGCTCGCAGGGGGGACGGAGCTCGTGCCGCTCCTCAGGGACGGGCTCGTCGAGGCGGACGCGCTCGTCGACATCGCGGCGCTCGTGCCGCGCGGCGTCGACGGCACGCGGATCGGCGCCGGGACGACGCTCGCCGAGCTCGAGGCCGACGCGGGCGTGCCCGACGCGCTCCGCGAGGCGTGCCGCCTCGCCGCCTCGCCGCAGCTCCGGAACATGGCGACGATCGGCGGCAACCTGCTCCAGTCGACGCGCTGCTGGTACTGGCGGCTCGGCTTCCCGTGCCGGCTCCACGGCGGCGACCGCTGCCACGCGCGGGACGGCGAGCACCGCGAGCACGCGATCTTCGCGAACGAGTTCTGCGCCTCGGCGCACCCGTCCGACCCGGCGGCGGCGCTGCTCGCGCTCGGCGCGACGGTGCGGACGACCGCGCGCGAGCTTCCGCTCGCGGAGCTGTACCGCGTTCCGACAGAGGACGACCGGCGGACGACGACGCTCGAGCCGGGCGAGGCGATCCTCGAGCTCGACGTGCCGGCGCCGGAGGCGTCGACGTACCTCAAGGCGACCGACCGGAAGCGCTTCGCGTTCCCGCTCGTCGGCGTGGCCGCTGTGCGCTCGGCCGCCGGCACGAGGGTCGCGCTCGCGGGCGTCGCGCCGATCCCGTGGCTCCTCGACGGCACGCTCGACGCGGCGACCCCGCTCCCCGGGACCGCCTTCAAGCTCGAGCTCGCCCGCGCGCTCGTCGCCCGCGCGCTCGCCGCGGTCGCCTGACGGTTACGATCGCCGCCGATGAGGAAGCTCGCCCTGCTCGCAGCGACCGGCTTCCTGCTCGCAGGCTGCGGCGGCTCGAGCAAGCCGAGCGCCTCGAAGCCCGACGCGAACGGCTGCGTTCCGGTCGGCAACGTGCTGCAGACGCCGCGCACGGCGACGAAGCCGAAGGTCGGTCTCGACCCCGCCAAGACCTACGACGTCACGCTCGTGACGAACTGCGGCAACTTCACGATCCGGATGGACCAGAAGCAGTCGCCGAACGCGACCGCGTCGTTCGTCGGGCTCGCGAAGCGCGGCTTCTTCGACAGCACGGTCTTCCACCGGATCGTGCCGGGGTTCGTGATCCAGGGCGGCGACCCGACCGGGACCGGCACCGGCGGCCCCGGCTACCGGACCGTCGACAAGCCGCCGACGACCGCGAAGTACACGCACGGCGATCGTCGCGATGGCCAAGACGGCGACCGAGCGGCCCGGCACGGCCGGGAGCCAGTTCTTCGTCGTCACCGCGCCCGACGCGCAGCTCACGCCGGACTACGCGATCGTCGGCAAGGTCGTCCGCGGGCTCGCCGTCGTCGACCGGATCGGGAAGCTCGGCGACTCGAACGAGGTACCGACCGAGACGGTCGAGATCGAGCGGGCCCGGGTCCACGTCTCCGGGTGATCCCGGCGGTCGTGCTCGCGGCGGGAGCATCGTCGCGGTTCGGCTCGCCGAAGCAGCGGCTGCTCCTGCCGGCCGTGCTCGAGCGCCTCGGCCGCGCGCCCGTCGACCGGGTCGTGGTCGT
Organism: uncultured Actinomycetes bacterium; assembly: GCA_963729135.1. Lineage (GTDB taxonomy): Bacteria > Actinomycetota > Thermoleophilia > Gaiellales > Gaiellaceae > PALSA-600. Next base: position 217,490 of record CAVSMT010000001.1, on the reverse strand, counting down.
CGAGGGCGCACACCCGCTCGCCGACGTCGTGTCGGCGCCGGCCGAGGTGGTGCGCTGCCCCGAGTGGCGGCGCGGCCCGGGCGCGAGCCTTCGTTGCGGACTCGCGGCGCTCGAGCGGGGAGGCGGAGGGCGCGCTCGTCGTGCTCGCCGACGGGCCGGGCCTCGACCCGCGGGCGATCGAGCGCGTGCTCGCCCACCGGCACGAGGCCGACGTCCTCGCGGCCGGCTACGGCGGCGTGCGCGGCCACCCGGTCTGGCTCGCCCGCCCGGTGTGGGCGTGGGTTCCCGACGAGGGGATGCGCGCGATCCCGGCGCGGCTCGTCGCGTGCGACGACCTCGAGCCGCCCGGCGACGTCGACTACAGCGTCTAGACGGTCTCGGTGCGGAGCCCGGCGAGCTTCGCCTTCAGCTCCGGCGACATCTCCTCCGAGGCCGCGACCCGCACGTAGCGGCGGAGCTCGACCTCGAAGCGGTAGCGCTTGTCGCAGCCCGGGCAGTCGTCGAGGTGCGCCTTCGCCTCTTCGACCTGCTCGTCGGAGAGCTGGCCGTCGAGGTACGGCTGCATCATCTGCTCGCAGTCGCCGCAGCCGCACGGGGTCATGCGGGCACCGCCTGCTCGGCGAGGTTCTGCTTCAGCGCGCGGCGGCCGCGATGGAGGCGCGACATGACCGTCCCGAGCGGGATGTCGAGGATCTGCGCCGCGTCGGCGTACGAGAAGTCGCCGATGTCGACGAGGACGACGACGTCGCGGAAGTCGTGCGGGACGTCGGCGAGCGCGTCCACGACCGAGTTCTGCGAGAGCCGCTGGAGCACGCGCTCCTCGTCCGGGTTCTCGTCGGCGAGCGACGACTCGAGGCGGTTGTAGAGGTAGTAGTCGCCTTCCTCGAGCGGCTGCACGTCCGGCGTCCGCTGGACGCGGCGGCCGCGGTCGATGTTCAGGTTCGTGAGGATGCGGAGCAGCCACGCGCGGAGGTTCGTCCCCGGCCGGTACTGCTGCCACGACCGGAAAGCGCGGGCGTAGGTCTCCTGCATCAGATCCTCCGCCTCCTCGCGGGAGCCGACGAGGCGCCGCGCGACACGGTAGACCTGGTCGCTGAGCTCGAGCGCTTCCTCTTCGAACCGAACGCGGTCACGGGCAACCTCGGCCAGGCGACGGGTTTCGGCGGACGTCGGTGCGCTTTCGCTCATCCGGCGGCCACCCTAGCAACGGGGTTCAACGCCTCCGGCGCGGATCCGATTCCCGCGGCGCGGCTCAGAAGGCGGGCTGCTCGCGGAACCCGCCGCGGGCCATGTCGCCGAGAAGCGCCGCCCGCGTCGTGCGGTCGTCGTCGTAGACGAGCGTGACCTCGCCCATCAGCGTCGCGCTCGCCTGCTCGAGGCCCTCGTGGCCCTCGAGCACCTTCCCGAGCCGCAGCACGCAGCGCTCGCAGCGGATGCCGCTCACCCGGATCGTCTCGCTGACGGTCGTCACCGCGCGCGGACGCCGTGCACCGGCCGGCCGGCCGCGATCCACGCGTAGTACGACGCGCTCGGCCCGAACTCGGCGCGGTAGCCGACGATGCGCGGATTCCGCCCGACGTCGCGCGCCCGCGCCGCCTGCTTGAGCAGGTTCGGATCGTCCTGCTCCTGCCAGACCAGCACGAGGTGGGCCGCCGTCATGAACTCGGCGATGAACGTGCAGCCCGAGGCCGGACACGGGAACGGGTCGGTGCGGACGCACCACCAGCCTTCGTGGTCGCCCTCGTCGTCCCCGCGCCAGAGCTCCTCTTCCTCGAGCAGCGTCTCCTCGAACAGCAGCTCGCCGCGCTCCATCGGGCGAAGGGTAGCGGCCGCTCTGATTCACTTCGATCCATGACGACGCTCGACGTTGGCGGCCGCTCGTACGCGATCCAGCGGATCGACGGCGTCGCCGGGGTCGAGCGGCTGCCGTACACGCTGCGGGTGCTGCTCGAGAACGTGCTGAGGAACGGCGGCGACGCCGACCCGGTCGCGAGCTGGGATCCGCACGCCGAGCCGTCGCGCGAGATCTCGTTCGCGCCGGGGCGCGTGCTGCTCCAGGACTTCACCGGCGTCCCGGCCGTCGTCGACCTCGCGGCGATGCGGAACGCGATCGCCGAGCTCGGCGGCGATCCGGCGCGCGTGAACCCGCTGATCCCGGCCGAGCTCGTGATCGACCACTCCGTCCAGGTCGACGAGTTCGCCTCGCGGCTCGCGTTCGCGCGGAACGTCGAGCTCGAGTTCGAGCGCAACCTCGAGCGGTACGCCTTCCTCCGCTGGGGCCAGGGCGCGTTCCGCGACTTCAAGGTGGTGCCGCCCGGCACCGGCATCTGCCACCAGGTCAACCTCGAGTACCTCGCGCGCGTCGTCGAGGAGCGCGACGGCGTCGCGTTCCCGGACACGCTCGTCGGCACCGACTCGCACACGACGATGGTCAACGGGCTCGGCGTGCTCGGCTGGGGCGTCGGCGGGATCGAAGCCGAGGCGGCGATGCTCGGCGAGCCGCTCTCGATGCTCGTGCCGCAGGTCGTCGGCTTCGAGCTGACCGGCGAGCTGCCCGAGGGCGCGACGGCGACCGACCTCGTGCTGACCGTGACCGAGCTCCTCCGCGCGACCGGCGTCGTCGGCAAGCTCGTCGAGTACTTCGGCCGCGGGATCGCCGGCCTCACGGTCGCCGACCGCGCGACGCTCGGGAACATGTCGCCCGAGTACGGCGCGACGTGCGGCTTCTTCCCGGTCGACGACGCGACGCTCGACTACCTCCGGCTCACCGGCCGGAGCGCCGAGCGGGTCGCGCTCGTCGAGGCGTACTGCAAGGAGAACCTGCTCTGGCACGAGCCGTCGCACCGGCCCGAGTACTCGCAGATCGTCGGGCTCGACCTCGGCGACGTCGAGCCGTCGCTCGCAGGCCCGCGCCGGCCGCAGGACCGCGTGCCCCTCTCGCGCGCGAAGCCGTCGTTCGAGGAGGCGCTCGGCACGTTCGGCGTCCCGCTCACGAACGGCTCGCACGACGCCGCGGTCGCCGACACGTTCCCTGCGAGCGATCCGACCGCCGAGCAGGCGCCCGGCGGCGAGCCGGAGCCCGAGCCGGACACCGTCCCCGTCCGCGGCGCCGCGCCCCCCGCACCGCGGCGTCCGCGTCGCGCTCGACGGCGAGGAGTTCGAGCTCGGCGACGGCGCCGTCGTGATCGCCGCGATCACGTCCTGCACGAACACGTCGAACCCGCAGGTGATGGTCGGAGCCGGCCTTCTCGCGAAGAAGGCGATCGAGCTCGGCCTCCGCCGCCGGCCCTGGGTGAAGTCGTCGCTCGCGCCCGGCTCGCGCGTCGTCACCGACTACTACGAGCGCGCAGGCCTGCAGGAGTACCTCGACGCGCTCGGCTTCAACACGGTCGGGTACGGGTGCACGACGTGCATCGGCAACTCGGGCCCGCTGCGCGACGAGATCTCGGACGCGATCGCCGACGGCGACCTGGTCGCGTGCGCGGTGCTCTCCGGCAACCGCAACTTCGAGGCGCGGATCCACCCGGAGGTGAAGGCGAACTACATCGCCTCGCCGCCGCTCGTCGTCGCGTACGCGCTCGCCGGCCGGATGGACATCGACGTCGCGACCGAGCCGCTGCAGGACGGCGTGTACCTGCGCGACCTGTGGCCGAGCTCGGCGGAGATCCAGGAGACCATCGCGCGCGCGGTCGGCGGCGACCTCTTCGCGCGCTCGTACGCCGACGTCTTCACCGGCGACGAGACGTGGCGCGGGCTGCCCGTCCCGGACGGCGACCTCTTCGCGTGGGAGGAGCCCTCGACGTACGTGCGGCGACCGACGTACCTCGAGGGGATCTCACGCGAGCACGGCGAGCCGACCGACGTCGCCGGCGCGCGCTGCCTCGTCGTCCTCGGCGACTCGGTCACGACCGACCACATCTCGCCGGCGGGGTCGATCCGCCCGGACTCGCCGGCCGGGCGCTACCTCGTCGAGCGCGGCGTCGAGCCGCGCGACTTCAACTCGTACGGGGCCCGGCGCGGCAACCACGAGGTGATGGTGCGCGGCACGTTCGCGAACGTGCGGCTGCGGAACCTGCTCGTGCCCGGCTCGGAGGGGAGCTGGACGGTGCACGTCCCGTCGGGCGAGGAGGGCACGATCTTCGACGTCGCCGAGCGGTACATCGCGGAGGGAACGCCGCTCGTCGTGATCGCCGGGAAGGAGTACGGCTCGGGCTCGTCGCGCGACTGGGCGGCGAAGGGGCCGGCGCTCCTCGGCGTCCGCGCGGTGATCGCCGAGAGCTACGAGCGGATCCACCGCTCGAACCTGCTGATGATGGGCATCCTCCCGCTCCAGTTCGCGCCGGGCGAGACGCCGACGACGCTCGGGCTGACTGGCCGCGAGGAGTTCTCGATCGTCGGCGTCGAGAACGGCGAGGCGCGCGACGTGACGGTCCGCGCCGACGACCGCGAGCTCCGCGCGATCGTCCGGCTCGACACCCCGCGCGAGCGCGAGTACTTCCGCCACGGCGGGATCCTCCCGTTCGTGGCGCGCCGGCTGCTCGACTAGCGCCGCGCGCTGCGCCGCTCGCGTCGGCTCGCCGCCGGTCGTCCACTGACGAGACGATGCCGCGCGCAGCGAGCCGCAAGAGGCTCGTTCGGTCGTGTCCAGACCGGCGCACCGCTAACCTGAGCCGGTCACCGGGGTGCCGCGTCGGCGGCTGAGAACACACCCGTCGAACCTGATCCGGGTCATGCCGGCGAAGGGAGGATCGCAGCGTGAGCGGAGCGCCGAACTGGGGAATCGAGCCGGTGCCGGAACGGCTTCGCGTGCTCGGCCTGCTCGACACGTTCCTGCTCTGGCTGAACCTCGGGATCTCGCTGCTCGTGCTCGTCGCGGCGAGCTACTTCGACCTCTCGCTGAAGCAGGCGCTGCTCGCGACGTTCGTCGGCGGGTTCGCGGGCTGCGCGATGCTCGCGGTCGCCGGGCTGATCGGCGCCGACGCGCGCGTGCCGTCGATGGTGCTCCAGCGGGCGCCGCTCGGGCGGCGCGGCTCGTACCTCGCGACCGGGCTCAACGTGCTCCAGTGCCTCGGCTGGTCGATCTTCGAGCTGATCGTGATCGCGACCGCGGCGTCGGCGCTCGCGGACCGCGCGTTCGGCTTCCACGCCACGTGGCTGTGGAAGCTGATCTTCGGCGGGCTCGCGCACGGTGCTCGCGCTGCTCGGCCCGGTCGGGTTCGTGCGGCAGTTCGTCCGCAAGATCGGGATCTGGGCGGTCGGCGCGTCGATCCTGTACCTCGCGTACTGGATCCTCGCCCACGGCCACGTGCAGCGTCCTGTGGCACCGCGGCGGCCAGGGCGGCTCGTTCTGGCTCGCGGTCGACCTCGTGATCGCGCTCTCGGTCTCGTGGATCCCGCTCGTCGCCGACTACACGCGCTTCTCGACGACGCGGCGCGCCGCGTTCTGGGGCGTCGGGCTCGGCTACCTGCTGCCGACGCTGTTCCAGTTCGGCTTCGGCGCGATCCTCGTGCTCTCGCACCCGGCGATCAGCGGGCCGGTCGCCGTGCTGACGACCGTCGCCGCCGGCGGGATCGGCAGCTTCCTCGCGCTGCTCGCGCTCACGGTCGACGAGACCGACGAGGCGTTCGCGAACGTCTACTCGGCGGCCGTCTCGAGCCAGAACGTCGCTCACCGAGGTGCCGCAGCGGGCGCTCATCGTCGGCGCCGCGGCGATCGCGACCGCGGGCGCGCTCGCCGTTCGACCTGACGCAACTACCAGCAGTTCCTGCTCCTGCTCGGCGCGTTCTTCGTGCCGCTGTTCGGCGTGCTCCTCGCCGACTGGCTCCTGAGCGGGATGCACTACGACGCCGACGACATCTTCGGCGGTCCGGCCTTCCGGCCGGGGATGATCGCGTCGTGGCTCGTCGGATTCGCCGCTCTACGAGTGGCTCGCGCAGACGCCCGGGCTCGGGTTCTGGTCGGACTTCGTCGCGCGGCTGCATCCGCCGCACGTGCAGATCGGCGCCTCGCTGCCGAGCTTCGCCGTCTCGCTCGCGCTCGGCGCGCTCGTCTCCCTCGGCGCGCGCCGCACGGGCGCGCTCGCCCTCTCGCGCCAGAACTGATCGGCGGACGGCCGCGGTGATCGCGCTGCTCGGCAACCTCTCGCGCGACCTCGCTCCCGGGCGAGCCGCCGCGGTCGGGCGGGGCGCCGTACCACGCGGCCCGGGCGCTGCGCCGGCTGCACGCGCCGGGCCTGATCGTACGCGCGCTGCGCGGTGGAGGACCGGCGCGAGCTGTTCGACCCGGTCGTGCGGCCTCGGCTCGTCCGCGCGGTTCGTCCCGGGCACCGCGACGGCCTCGTTCGAGATCTCGTACGACGGCGACCGTCGCGCTGATGGGGCTCGCCGCGATCGGCGACTCCGTGGACGCCCGGAGGACGTTCGCCGTCGCTCCCCGACGACGTGCGGCTGGGTCCACGTCGCGCCGCTCGTCGCGCTCGGACTTCCCGACCGAGACGATCGCCGCGATCGCGAAGCGCCGGCGCGTGCTCCTCGACGGGCAGGGTCTCGTGCGCGCGCCGAAGCTCGGCCCGCTCGAGCTCGACGCCGAGTACGACCCCGAGGTGCTGCGCCACGTCTGGGCGCTGAAGCTCTCGGAGGAGGAGGCCGTCGTGCTCGGCGACCCGAAGGAGCTTCCGGTGCGCGAGGTGCTGCTCACGCACGGCTCGCGCGGCGTCACGCTGATCGCGGGCGGGCGCGAGACGGAGATCCGCGACGCGCGCCGGTTGCGACGGCGAACCCGACCGGCGCCGGGCGACGCGTTCTCCGTCGCGTACGCCGTCGCGCGCTCCTCGGGCACGCCCCCGGTCGGCGCGGCACAGCAAGCGGCGGCGCTCGTCGCGGCGCTCCTGGGCTCGCGGTGATCGCGCTCGCCTCCACCGCGGCGGGCACGTTCGCGGTCGACCTCGAGACGCTCGACGTCGACCCGGCCGAGCCGTTCGTCCCGCCCGCCGCGCCCGTGCTCAACCTGCCGCGCGTCGTCGCGGCGGCCGCCGCCGGCTCGACCGTCGCGGCGGCCGTCGACGCCCGCCCGCCGATCCTCGTCTCGCACGACGCCGGCTCGACGTGGCGCGAGTCCGGCCGCGGCCTCCCGCCCGCGCGCGCGATCGCGGTCGCGGCGAGCGACCCCGACACGATCCTCTACGCGGCGCGGAACCGCCTCTACGTCTCCCGCAACGGCGGCCTCTTCTGGGAGTCGCTCCCGCTCGAGCTGCCGGAGATCGACGCGGTCGCGCTCGTCACGGAAGGCTGAACTCGCCGCGCGCGACGAGCACGGCCGAGCCGCCGACGAGCACGCCCTCGAGCCGCTCCGCCGAGCCCTCGACGCGCGCGAACAGCTTCGCGGGCCGGCCGAGCTCGACGCCCTGGTCGACCTCGATCTCCTCGCCGAACGCCGTCCGGCCGTGGCGCGCGAGGTGGACCGCGAGCGGCCCGACCGCCGAGCCCGTCGCCGGGTCCTCGGCGACGCCGAGCGCCGGCGCGAACATGCGCGTCTTCCAGCCGCCGTCGGTGCGCGGCGAAGCAGCTCACGCCCATCTCGCCCAGCCGCGCGAGCGCGGCGAGATCGGGCGCGACCGCGGTCACCTCGGCGGCCGAGCCGAGCTCGACGTACGTGTGCTCGACCCCGTTGTCGTAGACCTCGACCGGCAGCCCGGAGCCCTCGACCCCGAGCGCGGCGAACAGCTCGTCGTCGCGGCCGAGCGGCCGCGACGACGGGAGCGGCTGCGTCATCCAGCCGAAGACGATCCTCGCGCCCTCGCGCTCGAGCTCGACGGGGACGACGCCGGAGCCGGTCTCGAGCCGGAGCACGATCTTCTGCAGCGGCCCGCCGAGCACGAACGCCGCGCCGAGGATCGGGTGGCCGGCGAAGCGGAGCTCGCTCGCCGGCGTGAAGATCCGGATCCGCACGTCCGCGTCGGCGGCCTGCGGCGGCAGCACGAACACCGTCTCGGAGAACGCCATCTCCTTCGCGAGCGCCTGCATCGTCAGCGTGTCGAGGTCGCGCGCGTCGGTGAAGACGGCGAGCTGGTTGCCCGCGAGCGGCGTGTCGGTGAAGACGTCGGCGACGACGTAGCGGAAGCGGCGCACCGGCCGAGCTTAGATCGAGCCGCACTAGGCTGTGGCCGTGCGTCTGATCCTCGTTCGCCATGCGGAGGCTGCGCCCGGGGAGCCGGACGAGCTGCGCCCGCTCACGCAGGCCGGCCGCGACGCGGCACGCGAGCTCGGCGAGCGGCTCGCGGGCGAGCGGCCGGACGCGGTGCTCTGAGCCCGCTCGTCCGGGCGCGGGCGACGGCGTCGGCGATCGCCGAGGCGGCCGGCGTCGCGCCGGAGACCGACGCGCGGCTCGCGCCCGGCGCGACGCTCGCCGACGTCCGCGCGGCGGTCGCCGGCCGCGGCGAGACCGTCGTCGCGGTCGGCCACGTCCCCGACCTGCCGGACGTCGTCCTCGAGCTCACCGGCAGCGCCGTCCGCTTCGCGCCGGGCGGCACCTTCGAGGTCGAGCTGTGACCGGCCCCCTGTGGAACGTTCGTTGCGCTTCCGTCACGGTGCCTGGCACGGGGACAGGGCCCGCCGAGACATGGCCCGCGTGGCCGTGAGCGCCGTCCAGGTCCGCGGCCTGAGCAAGAGCTACGACGGGCGGGCGGCCGTACGCGGGATCGACTTCGAGATCGGCGCGGGCGAGGTCTTCGGCCTGCTCGGCCCGAACGGCGCCGGCAAGACGACCACCGTCGAGATCCTCGAGGGCTACCGCGAGCGCGACGCCGGCGAGGTCGAGGTGCTCGGCCAGGATCCGCAGCGCGCGGACAGCCGCTGGCGGCAGCGCGTCGGCGTCGTGCTCCAGTCCTCGTCGCTGTACCCGCTCCTGACCGCGCGCGAGCACCTCGCCCTCTTCGCCGGCTACTACGAGCAGGCCGCGCGACGTGGACGAGGTGGTCGAGATCGTCGGCCTGACCGAGAAGGCCGACGCCCGCGTCCGCACGCTCTCGGGCGGGCAGAAGCGCCGGCTCGACCTCGGGCTCGCGCTCGTCGGCAACCCGGAGCTGATCTTCCTCGACGAGCCGACGACCGGCTTCGACCCCGGCGCCCGCCGCGCGGCGTGGGAGACGATCCGCAACCTCCGCTCGCTCGGGACGACGATCCTGCTCACGACCCACTACCTCGACGAGGCCGAGCAGCTCGCCGACCGGGTCGCGGTGCTCCGCGACGGCGAGATCGTCCGCGAGGGCTCGCCGGCCGAGCTGACCGGCGCCGGCAGCGCCGAGACCGAGATCCGCTACCGCCAGAACGGCCACGAGGTCGTCGAGCGCACGAGCGACCCGACCCGGCGCCTGAACGAGCTGACCGGCGAGGCGCTCGCGCGCGGCGAGGTGCTCGACGGGCTCGAGGTGCGCCGCCCGACGCTCGAGGAGATCTACCTGGAGCTGACGGCCGAATGAGGCTCTTCCTCCACGAGCTCCGCGCCGCGCAGACCCTCTTCTGGCGCAACCGCGAGTCCGCGATCTTCACCTTCCTGCTGCCGGTCGTCTTCTTCCTGATCTTCGGGTCGGTGTACGGGAACGACACGATCACGAAGGAGCACATCCGCGGCGCCGCGTTCCTCGAGGCCGGGATGATCGGGTACGGCGTCGCCGCGACGTGCTTCGCCGGGCTCGGGATCACGATGGTCGTCCGCCGCGAGTCCGGCGTGCTGAAGCGCATCCGCGCGACGCCGCTGCCGGGGCCGACGTACCTGATCGCGATCCTGACCTCGACGTTCCTCGTCTTCCTGATCGAGGCGCTGCTGATCGTCGTGACCGGGCGGCTCCTGTTCTCGGTCGCGTTTCCGGAGCGGTGGTTCTCGCTGGTCGGGCTGCTCCTGCTCGGCGCGACCGCGTTCGCGGCGCTCGGGCTCGGCGTCACGAGCCTCGTCCGCACCGCCGAGGGCTCGTCGGCGGTGATCAACGCGATCTACCTCCCGATGGCGATCATCGCCGGCACGTTCTTCAGCCCGAAGTCGTACCCGGGCTTCCTCCAGTCGATCGCCGAGGTCCTGCCGCTCACCCACTACACGAAGATCACGCGCGACGTGATGGTGCGGAACCACCACCTCTGGTCGGACTGGGGCTCGATCTCGGTCGTCGCGTTCTGGGGCGTGATCGGCCTCGTGTTCGCGATCCGCGGCTTCCGCTGGCAGCCGCGCTCGGCCTAACCGCGCTCGCCGTCGGCCTCGACCGCCTCGGCCCACTTGCGTGGTGCCGCCGCGCCCAGTCCTCGCGCACCCAGCCGCGCGTGATCCCGCTCAGCGCGTGGCGCGTCGTCGGTGCAGGAGCGCGAGGTAGAGGTGGCCGAGGAAGAGGACGAGCGACGCGTACATCAGCCAGTCGTGGACGAGCAGCGCGGCCGGAAGCCGGAAGCGCGTGTCGCGCTCGCCGTACCAGAGGAAGAAGCCGGTGATCGCGAAGAGGATCGCGAACGCGGCGGTGAAGATCGCGTTCAGCTTCTGGCCGGCGTTGAGGCGGCCCGAGCGCGCTCCGCGGCCGCGGAGCCAGCGCGCGGTCGTCGGCGTCGAAGAGGTCGATCTCGTGCGCCGTCCGGCGGAGCGACGCGCGGTCGCCGACGACGAACGACGAGCACGAGCGCGATCGCCCACGCGACCGCGGTGTAGATGTGGATCGACTTCAGCAGCGGCCGGCGGCCGACCGCCTCGGCCAGGCTCGGCAGGTAGAGGCAGAGGCCCGAGCCGAGCAGGACGAGGAACGCGGCCGCGTGGACCCAGTGCACGGCGCGCTCCGTGCGCGTGAACCGCGCGAGCCGGCGCGGCCGCTAGTCGCCGTAGCCATTCGAACGCCCGACCCACGCGTTCTGGTCGTAGCCGAGCCCTTCCCAGTAGCCGACCGGCTGCGGTCGCGACGAGCTCCATCCGCGTGAGCCACTTCACGCCCTTGTAGCCGTACATCTCCGGGATCACGACCCGCGCCGGCGAGCCGTGCGGGCGCGAGAGCGGCGCGCCGTCGAGCTCGTACGCGAGCATCGCGTTCGGCAGCAGCGCCTGCTCGAGCGTGAGCGAGTCGTCGTACGGAACCTCGAGCGAGACGAACCGGATCGCGGTCGCGCTCGGCAGCGGCTCCGCGAGGTCGAGCAGGTGCTTGAACCGGACGCCCGCCCAGCGCACGTCGTTGACCGTCCAGCCGGTGACGCAGTGGAAGGTCGAGGTCTGCCGCGCGCGAGGAAGCGCGAGCAGATCGTCGTAGGTGAGGCTCTGCGGCCGCTTCACGAGCCCGTCGATCTCGAGCCGCCAGCTCTTCGGGTCGAACTCCGGCATCGAGCCGGAGATCGTGTAGATCCGCCAGCCGCCGACCGGGAAGAGGTTTCCGACGAGCTGCGAGAACGCGGAGGTGACCGGCGAGGCCACGCCACCGGCCCAGGACGCCCACGCGAGCGACGAGATCCCGCCCGCGAGAAGGGCGAGAAACGCTCGACGTCCGTAGGGCCGCTGGTCGTCGTCGGTGGAGCTCATCCTCCTGCCTGGTCCGCCTGCCCGCAGACACGTTACAGCCGCCGGTCGCGCGGGCGGTTCCGCGTTGATTTTTCCATCACCATGTGAACAGAATCGTCCGGGGTCGTGCGCCGCGAGGGATGGCGGGCGGCCGAGAATCTGCCGGCCAACACGAGGAGAGTCTCAACATGGGTCTACGGCGTACGGGCGCGCTGGCCGCGTCTCTTTTGTTTCTCGGGGCGCTCATCGTCCTCGGGGTCACGCACTCGCTCCCGAGCGTGCGGAGCGCGACCGGGAGCGCGGCGAAGCCGACGCTCTGGGCCACGCAGCACCGCGTCGGCACGGTCGCGATCAAGGGAGAGGTTCCCCTCGTCGTCGCGAACCGCAAGGCGTCGCTCGTCGGGCACCACTCGGCGAACGCCGAGCTGACCCTCAGCTTCGGGCTCCCGATCGTGAACCGGTCGACGCTCGACAAGCTGATCGCGTACGAGGCGGGCACGCACCGTTACCTCAGCCGGGCGCAGCTCTACAAGCGCTTCTCCCCGCCGAAGGCCCAGCTCGACGCGCTCGGCGACTGGCTGCAGAGCAACGGCTTCAGGATCACGCACGTCGGCCGCGACCGGCTCGCCCTCGCCGCGACCGCGACGACCGCGAACGTCGAGAAGACGCTCGGCGTGAAGATCAACGACTACATCCGGCCGGGCTCCACCTTCCGGAAGCTCAAGGTCGCCCCGTACACCTTCTACGCGAACACGAACGATCCGAAGGTGCCGGCCCGTTTCGGGCTGCAGACGATCGCGGGCCTCAGCGACGTCGACCGCTTCTTCACGAACGTGCAGCTCGCGAAGGCGGCCGGCAACCAGCCGATCGACTGCGGCCAGAGCGACGACGGCGACGACAGCGGCGACGACAACGGCGACGGGGGCGGAGTGATCAACCCGCTCTGCGTGGACGTGCGCGGCGGCGGCTACTTCCCGACCGACCTGCGCGGCCTCTACGACGTCGCGGGCCACGGCTACGACGGCACCGGCCAGACGATCGGCTTCACGCTGTGGACCGTGCCCGAGCGGCAGGCCGCGATGACCAAGTTCGCCACCGACACCGGCGACACGCTGATCACGGTCGATCCCAGCTGCGTCGCGACGGGCAACTCGCCCACCTCCCCGAGCTCGTGCTCGGCGAAGGTGGTGGCGCCGGACCATCTGCTCTTCATCCTCGAGAACGGGAACTCGGACACGACCAACAACTTCGGCTCGAACGTCGAGACCGCGCTCGACATCGAGGCCGCCCACGGCGTCGCGACCGGTGTCGCGATGAAGTACTACGCCTCCGAGTGCGCCACCAACCCGCCACCGAACACCGGTCTCGCGAACGCCAACTGCAACGGCACGGACGTGGGCATGGAGATGGCGATGGAGGACGCCGCCAACGATCCGACCCTGCACAGCGTCTCGAACAGCTGGGGCTACGGCGGCGAGGCCGAGTGGGGCCTCACCGACCCGTTCGTGGTGACGACGTCGAACATCCTCCAGTTCGCCGCGGCGGCCGGGACGAGCTTCTACTTCTCGACCGGCGACGCCGGCACCTACCAGTCCGGCTATCCGACGGACAGCCCCTACGTGGTGTCCGTCGGCGGGACGAGCACGTACTCGACGAGCTCTCCGGGCACGTGGAGCACGAGCACGACGTGGAGCGGCAGCGGGAGCTGGTGCTCGAACATCATCGCCCGCCCGTCCTGGCAGACGGGACCGGGACTCGCCAACGCCTCGTGCCCGGGCCGCGTCTCGCCGGACGTCTCGGCGGTCGCCGACCCGAGCACGGGCGTCCGGTTCACGAACAGCACGAGCCTGACGGGCGGCACGCAGAGCGGTTCGGTCGGCGGCACGAGCCTCGCGGCTCCGGTGATGAACGGCCTCCAGGCCGACACGCAGAGCTTCATCGCCGCGCAGAGCTACCCGGGCACGAAGCCGAAGATGGGCTTCGTCTCCCCGATGCTCTACCAGCTCGGCAACAGCCCGAACTACCAGAGCTACTTCCGGGACATCCAGTGCGGCAACACCGCGAACCCGACAAGCGGTCCCGACGGCGACGCCGCGACCAGTGGCTGGGACCCGGCGACCGGATGGGGCGAGCCCGACTGGTTCAACTTCGCGACGGGGTACGCGATCGCGTTGGGGGCGACCAACCTGAGCCAGCCGGCCTCACTCTCGCAGCACTTCTCGTGGCGCTGCGCACAGACGCCGAGCAACTCGACGGAGCGCGCGATTTCGTGCCCGTCGAGCACCTGCTACGCGGTCGGATCCCCGTCCGGCGGGACGCCGTGGTACGGGAAGTTCCTCCCGAGCGGCGCGTGGGGCGCGGTCAACACGTTCTTCAAGTCGACCGACGGCGGCGCCACGTGGTTCCCGTCGAACAGCGACATGTTCTCGATCGCCTGCACGAGCGGTACGACGTGCACGACGGTCGGAGCGGGCGGCCGTGAGCGGCAGACGACCGACGGCGGCGTCACGTGGACCGACGTGCCGACGGCGCCCGGGAACAACAAGCCGCTCACGCAGATCGCGTGCCCGTCGAGCTCGATCTGCTACGCGGCCGGAGATCGCGGCAACGTGATGAAGTCGACGGACGGCGGCCAGACGTGGTCGTGGCTCTCGAGCACGGACGGCAACCCGATCTACGGTCTGTCCTGCCCGGATACCTCGACCTGCTATGCGACCGACATCTACGCGCACGTCATCAAGACCACTGACGGCGGCGCGACATGGGAGTGGCAGCAGACGCCGATCACCACGCCGTACGCACCCGTCGTCGCCGAGACCGGCGGCCCGAACCCGTGGGGCGGGATGACGGGTATCTCGTGCCCCTCCGTCACGACGTGCGTCGGGGTCGGCATCTACGCCACCGTCACCGGACAGACGAACCCGATCCCGGATCCCCCGATCGTCACGACGACCGACGGCGGAGCGACCTGGACGCGCCAGGTGAGCGGTACCGGCACCGGGAACTTCCTGCAGGCCGTCTCCTGCCTGCCCGGAACGACGACGTGCACTGCGGTCGGCCGCGGCGGCAAGATCGTCACCACGACGAACCTCACGACGTGGACGGCCGCGACGTCGAACACGACGAGCTACCTGAACAGCGTGCTCTGCCTGAGTACGTCGTTCTGCATCGCGGTCGGCCAGACCGGCACCGTCGACGTGTTCAACGGCGCGACGTGGACGGCGACCACCGGCAACGGCGGCACCGGCACGCTCGCCGACGTCGACTGCAGCTCGAACCTCGTCTGCTACGCGACCGGCAAGCAGGGCGTCACGATCATGACGACCAACGGCGGCACGTCGTGGACGGTGCAGGCCGGCGGCGGCACCACGCAGCAGATGAACGGCATCTCCTGCACGAGTGACACCGCGTGCTTCGCGGCCGGCAACGCCGGCACGATCCTCAAGACCACGAACGGCGGCCAGGCGTGGACGACCGCGACGAGCGGGACCACGACCAACCTCAGCGCCATCTCGTGCTTCCAGGCGAACGGGTGCGCCGCGGTCGGCGCGGCCGCCGGCGGCGCGGCTGTCGTCCGCTTCACGAACGACGGCACCAACTGGAACGCCGCCGGGAACACCGGCTCGCAGGCGCTGAACGGCGTCTCGTGCCTGTCCGGCGGGCGGTGTCTCGCCGTCGGCGCGGCCGGCACGGCGATCTCCTCCAGCAGTGGCGGTTCGTCGTGGAGCCCGACCCCGACCGGCACGACGAACGCGCTGAACGCGGTCTCCTGTCCGTCGTCCAACGCCTGCTACGCGGTCGGGGCCGGCGGCACGGTGCTCAAGTTCCCGAACGTCGCCAGCGGCCCCTCGCCGCAGACGAGCAACACGACGCAGTCGCTCAGCGGCGTCGCGTGCGTGACCGACGCCTTCTGCGTCGCCGACGGCGCGGTCGGCACGACGGTCGTGACCTCGGACGGCTCCACGTGGGGCCAGCAGGGCAACCCGCTCAGCGGGCCGACGACCGCGATCAACGCGACGAACATCGCGCTGAACGGCGCCGGCTGCAACGCGGGCCGCTGCCTGATCGGGCTCGGCGCGCAGGGCGACATCCTCGGGACGCCGCTCGTCACGGTGACGATCCACGGGAGCTCGGTCTACGGCTCGACGCCGAATCTGTCGTTCTCGCCGTCGGACGCGGCGCTCTCGTACTCGCCGACGGGCGAGGCCGGCAACGTGACCGGCACGCTCACGTGCACCTCGACCGTGACTCCGTCGAGCCCGGTCGGCTCGTACCCGATCGCGAGCTGCAGCGGGCTCGCGGACGACGGGTTCAACATCGTCTACGACACCGCGAACTCGAGCTACGCGGTGACCAAGGCGCCGCTGACGGTGACGGCCGACAACAAGTCGCGGCTGTTCGGCCAGAACAACCCGCCGCTGACGGCCACGCTGTCCGGCTTCGTGTTGGGCCAGAACCTGGCCACGTCCGGCGTCACCGGCCAGGCGTCCTGCACGACGAACGCGATGCCGTTCTCGCCGACCGGCGCGTACGGGATCACCTGCACCCAGGGCACGCTCGCGGCGGCGAACTACAGCTTCGGGCCGTTCGTGCCCGGCACGCTGAGCGTCACCTCGACGGGACCGTGCCTGTCCGGCACGCACACCGGGCCGCTGACGGTCAAGGCGGGCCAGGCGATCTGCACGATGCCCGGCGTCAAGCTGACCGGGCCGCTCACCATCGATGCCGGCGGCGCGATCGACCTCACCGGCGCGACCGTCTCCGGCCCGGTCCGCGCGTCGGGCGCGACCGTCGTCCGGATCTGCGGGAGCGCGCTCACCGGCCCGCTGTCGATCTCCGAGAGCACCAGCCTCGTGCTGGTCGGCGGTGACGCGGCAACGGGCCCGTGCGCCGGCAACACCATCACCGGCCCCGTGACCATCAGCGGCAACACCGGCGGCGTCGAGTTCAACTCGAACCGTGTCACCGGTCCTGTCCGGATCAACGGGAACACGGGCAGCGTCCCGCCGCCCGACAGCGGCCCGGTGCACGCGACCGGGAACATCGTGACCGGCCCGTCGCAGATCCAGTAGCGGCGAGCCGCCACCGAGACGCCTGGAGAGGGAGCTCGCCGCTCCCTCTCCAGGCTTTCTCGCCGTGCCGGCCGGGCTCTACACTCGTGCGCGCGCCCCCGTAGCTCAGTGGATAGAGCAGCGGTTTCCTAAACCGCGTGCGCAAGTTCGATTCTTGCCGGGGGCATTCTCGAAGTCGTCTCAGAATAGTGAGATTTACAGGCATTTCTTGGAGGCTCTCCGAAATCGTGTTGTCCGGCCTGATCCGCTGAGATCCGCTCTCGACTGTCGCGCACTGTCGCGCGGACTGTCGCGCGGCAGGTATTTTCGGGTCGTGGGTCAGCTCACGGGCATCGAGGTCAGGCACGCGAAGGCCTGTGCGTCGCGCGAGGGCCGAAAGTGCAACTGTCGCCCGACCTACCAGGCGAGCGCGTGGAGCGCCCGCGACGAGAAGCGCCTGCGGAAGACCTTCCCGACGCTCGCGGCGGCGCGCGTCTGGCGAGCCGAAGCGCAGAGTGCGATCCATCGCGGCAAGCTCCGCGCGCCCACGTCGACGACGCTCGCCCAAGCCGGCGAGGATCTCATCAAGGGCATGCAGTCGGGCAAGGTGCGAACGAAGTCGGGCGACGTCTACAAGCCGAGCGCGGTCCGGAGCTACGAGCGCGCGCTCCGGGATCGAGTGCTCCCCGCGCTCGGTGCGAAGCGACTCGGCGACGTGTCGCGCCGCGACGTCCAGCACTTCGCCGACGAGCTCCTCGGCGAAGGCCTCGACCCGTCGACGGTGCGGAACGTCCTAATGCCACTCCGTGTGATCTTCCGGCGAGCGATCGAGGACGGCGACCTGGCGGTCAATCCGACCGGACACCTCCGGCTGCCGGCGGTCAGAGGTCGACGTGAGCGAATCGCCTCACCGGAGGAGGCGCAGCTTCTCCTCGCCGCGCTGTCGGAGCGCGACCGCGCGGTCTGGGCGACAGCTCTCTACGCAGGTCTGCGCCGAGGCGAGCTGATGGCGCTCCGGTGGGAGGACGTCGACCTTGCAAAGTGCCTGATCCACGTCGAGCGAGCCTACGACGAGAAGGGCCGCGTGCACATCGAGCCCAAGAGCCGAGCCGGCCGAAGGACGATCCCGATCATCGGCACACTCCGGGACGAGCTGCTCGCCCACAAGTCACGCGAGGGCCGCGACTCCGGCCTTGTCTTCGGCGCGACCGAGGAGACCCCGTTCGTGACCTCGAACCTCTGGCGCCGAGCCCAGGTGGCGTGGCGTCGAGCTGGCCTGAACCCGATCGGCCTCCACGAGGCCCGCCACACCTTCGCGTCGACGCTGATCGCCGCCGGCGTGAACGCGAAGGCGATCACGACGTACATGGGCCACGCCTCGATCCAGACGACGTACGACCTCTACGGGAAGCTCATACCTGGCTCCGAAGCCGAGTCGGCTGCGCTCGTCGACGCCTACCTCGCTCGAGCAGATACGCGCTCCCGGCTCGATCAGCTCAGCGACTGAGTCCTGTGTTACATTGGAACACACTCACGTGGAGAGGGCGCTTCGATTTCGATGCGCTCGATCCGGACGATCCGTTCGAGCTCGACGATGGCAACATCCCACACCTCGCCAAGCACGCGCCGTTCACCGCCGACGACGCGCTCGACGCCTGGACATACGGCCGGTCCCTTTTTCCATGCAGCGGCCGAGGACGGACCGGCGGACTGGCTGATGCTCGCCCGCATCCCCGGAACCGTCGTCCTCGGCCCGCTCGCGCCTTCGCGCAGCGGCGACCCAAGGCGGTGCCGCCCGATCGGCATCTACGAGCCGAGCCAAGCGCTCACCCGACGTTACGAGGAGGACTCGTCACGGTGAGCGACGCAGACGCATTCGAGCACTACGACGATCCGGCGAACCGAGAGCCGGGGCCCGGCGCCCCGCGCCGCCGTGCCGATCGAACCCTGAGGCGGCATGTCCCCGTCCGCTTTGCGGCCGAGACGATCGAGGAGATCAGGAGGGTCGCGGAGGCCGACGGCCTGACCGTCAGCGCGTGGATCCGCCGCGCGGTCGATCGCGCGCTACGCCGGGAGGGTGTCGGCGCCGTCGAGGGTGTCGATGGCGGCGACGACACCCGGAGAGTCGTGGAGCGCCTGCAACGGGACGTCGCCGACCTGGCCGCCGCGCTTGAGCGCGTCGAGTCTCGCTGAGCGATCGGGGCGGTATCAACAGGAGAAACGTCGACCGCCGCTCGGTCGAGCGAGAGCTGCGAGTTAGCGTGCGCCCCACCATCTGTGCACGATGAACCTCCTCAGGACGTCGCCGGCCACGCCGAGCGCACGTTTTCCAGCGTCGAGTGATGACTACGTCGGACTCCAGCGGATCCAGGCCAATCAGAGCAGACGAGATCGAAGCGGACGGACGACGGGCCGCCACTCTCTGCCACCTTTGAGCCGTCGGCAGATCGCGGGGGTCAGTCCCGACAGCGTGCCGCGCTCTTCTCCACCCACCGCTCGAGCTCTGCGACCGGGATCAGGATCGTCTTCGATCCGCGGGGCAACGGAGGGGCCTACTGCAGACCGGGCGGTTGTATTGTGCGGACGCCCGTGCGATAACTCGCGCCAGGATGGTTTCGGGGGAGATGCGGCGAGCCCGAGCTTGGATCGGTGTAGTCGGCTTCGTGCTAATTGCGCGGCGGCGGCTCGGGTGCTTGGTTTTTGTGTTGCTCGCGCCCGCAGTGATGCACGCGGCAGGTGTCGGCGCGGCCTCGAACGCGAGCCCGCACTCGAACAAGCCCGTCCTCGGCGGCGCGCAGGCCACCGCGGTGGAGGCGTCGACGCTGCCAGCCGGGTTCTCCGACATGATCACGCTCCATGGCCTCACGTTCCCGACGGCGGTGCGGTTCTCGCCCGACGGGCGCGTCTTCGTCGCGGAGAAGAGCGGGATCCTCAAGGTCTTCAACAGCCTCACCGACTCGACGCCGACCGTCGTCGCGGATCTCCGTGGCAGGTCGACGACTACTGGGACCGCGGCCTGCTCGGGCTCGCGCTCGACCCGAACTTCCCGACGACGCCGTACGTGTACCTGCTCTATACCCTCGACGCCGGCCCCGGCCAGACCGCGCCCGTCTGGAACGACGGGTGCCCGACGCCGCCGGGCCCGACGACCGACGGCTGCCTCGTTACCGGGAAGCTCGTCCGGCTTCAGCTCTCCGGCAACACCGTCGCCAGCAGTACGACGCTGATCAACGCCGAGTGGTGCCAGCAGTACCCGAGCCACTCGATCGGCGACCTCAACTTCGGCTCCGACGGCGATCTCTACGTCTCGGGCGGCGACGGCGCGAGCTTCACGTTCGCCGACTACGGGCAGGGCGGCGGCAGCGCCCGCTCGCCGACGGCGGCGAACCCGTGCGGCGACCCGCCGGCGGCCGTCGGCGGGGTGGAGGCGTCACCGACCGCCGAGGGCGGCGCGCTGCGCTCCCAGAGCCTCGGACGTGCACGCCGGCGAGCCCGTGCTGCTCAACGGCGTCGTGCTCCGGATCGATCCGGCGACGGGCGCGGGCGCGCCGGGCAACCCGCTCGCGTCGAGCTCGAACGCGAACGCGCGGCGCATCGTCGCGTACGGGCTGCGCAACCCGTTCCGCTTCACGTTCCGGCCGGGAACGAACGAGATCTGGATCGGGGACGTCGGCTGGGACACGTGGGAGGAGGTCAACCGGCTCGTCAACCCGACCGACCCGAACGTGCCGACGAACTTCGGGTGGCCCTGCTACGAGGGTGTGGCGTCAGTCGCCGTACAACGCGGACGAACCTGAACATCTGCACGGCGCTCTACGCGGCTGGCACCGCCGTGCCGCCGTACTACACGTACAACCATTCGGCGAACGTCGTCGCCGGCGACGGCTGCTCCGGAGCGAACGGCTCGGTGATCAGCGCGATCTCGTTCTACAACGGCGACAGCTATCCGGCGCAGTACAAGGGCGCGCTCTTCTTCGGCGACCACTCGCGCAACTGCATCTGGGCGATGATGCCGGGTGCGAACGGTCTGCCCGACCCGTCGAACATCCAGCTGATCGCGGGCGGCGCGGGCAATCCGGTCGACATCGAGGCGGGCCCGAACGGCGACCTCTTCTACGTCGACTTCGACGGCGGCGCGATCCACCGGATCACCTACGGGAACTCGCCGCTGAGCTGCCCGCCGGGGCAGTACGACGCGCAGTACTTCTCCGACCTGTACTCGCTTCAGGCGGGGCTCTCACCAACACTGGAGCGGTGCGAGACGGCGCCGATCAACTACGACTGGGGGACGGGCAGTCCCGATCCGAGCATCCCGGTCGACGGGTTCTCGGCGCGGTGGACGGGGCAGTTCACGTTCGCGGGCGGAAGCGCGACGTTCACCGCGACGACCGACGACGGCATGCGCGTCTGGCTCGACGGGAATCTCCTGATCGACGGGTGGAAAGACCAGCCGCCGACGACGTACACGGCGACGACAAACGTCAGCGCGGGCACGCACACCGTGAAGGTCGAGTACTACGAGGACGCGGACGGCGCGACCGCGAAGATGAGCTGGCAGACGGCGACGTCGAACCCGCCGCCCACGCCGGTCATCGACACGCCGACATCGACGCTGACGTACGCCGTCGGTGACCCGATCTCGTTCTCGGGCCACGCGACCGATTCCGGAGGCAACACGCTGCCGGCGTCGGCCTTGTCGTGGACCGAGATCATCCATCACTGCACGACTCCCACAACGTGTCACACCCACAACGTGCAGACGTGGACCGGCGTCTCGAGCGGGACGTTCAACGCGCCCGACCACGACTATCCGTCCTACCTCGAGCTGCAGCTGAGGGCGACCGACAGCAGCGGCATCTCGGCTACGACGAGCGTGAACCTGCAGCCGAAGACGGTCGACCTGACGTTCACTTCGCAGCCGAGCGGCCTCTCGCTCACGGTCGGCAGCACGTCGGCGACGACGCCGTTCACGAAGACGGTGATCGTCAACTCGCTCAACTCGCTCGCCGCGTTGACGCCGCAGTCGCTGTCGGGGAGCTCGTACGTGTTCTCGAGCTGGTCCGACGGCGGCGCGGCCACGCACAACATCACCGCGCCGGCGACGGCTACGGCTACGACGTACAACGCGACGTTCGCGCCGGCGGCGCCGAACACGCCTCCCACGCCGGTGATCGACACGCCAGCGTCGACGCTGACGTATGCCGTCGGTGACGCGATCTCGTTCAGCGGGCATGCCGCCGATCCCGAGGACGGCCCGCTGCAGGCGTCGGGTCTGTCCTGGACGCTCGTGACCTGCAAAACACCCATGACCTGTGACACGCAGAACGCCCAGACGCGGACCGGCGTCTCGAGCGGGACGTTCAACGCGCCCGATTCCGCCTACCCGTCGTCTCTGCAGCTGCAGCTGACCGCCACAGACAGCGCGGGCGCGCAGAGCACGACCAGCGTGACGTTGCAGCCGAAGACTGTCAATCTGTCGTTTACCTCGCAGCCAAGCGGGCTGACGCTGACGGTCGACGGCGCGTCGGCGACGACGCCGTTCACGAAAACGGTGATCGTCAACTCGCAGAACGCGCTCGCGGCGTCGACGCCGCAGACGCTGTCGGGGACCTCGTACGTATTCTCGAGCTGGTCCGACGGGGGCGCGGCCACGCACAACATCACCGCGCCGGCCCCCGCCACGACGTACAACGCCACGTTCGCGCAGGTGGGGACGACGTGTCCCTGCTCGATCTGGCCGTCGACCGCGACGCCGGCGACGGCGGCCACGACCGACGGCAGCTCGTACGAGCTCGGGGTGCGGTTCCAGTCGGAGGTCGCCGGCTACATCACCGGGATCCGCTTCTACAAGGGCGCGGGCAACACCGGCACCCACATCGGCCACCTGTGGACGGCTTCGGGGACGCAGCTCGCTGCGGCCACCTTCACGAACGAGAGCGCGACCGGCTGGCAGCAGGTGAACCTCGCGAGCCCGGTCGCGATCCAGGCGAACACGCCCTACGTCGCTTCCTACACCGATCCAGCCGGGCACTTCGCCCTCGACCGGCCCTACTTCACCACCTCGCACGACAACCCGCCGCTGCACGCGCTGGCCGACGTGGCCGGGGCCCCCAACGGCGTTTACCACCAGAAGCCCGGCTTCCCCAACGCCGGCTCCCAGCAGAGCAACTACTGGGTCGACGTCGTCTTCACGACGAGCACGGCCGACAACGCACCGCCGGCCTCGACCGTGACCTTCCCGGCGGCCTCCGGTACGTACAACGTCGCGGGCTGGAACGCCGGCTGCGCCACCGCCGGCTTCTGCGGCACCGCCACCGACGCCGTCTCGGGCGTGAAGAAGGTCGAGCTCTCGATCCAGCAGGGCAACGGAAACTACTGGAACGGCACGTCGTTCGGCAGCGCGACGGAGACGTTCCTGATGGCGACGGGGACGTCGTCGTGGAGCTACCCGTTCCCGGCGGCGAGCTTCGCCTCCGACGGGACGTACACGATCCGGGTGCGCGCAACCGACAACGCCGGCAACGTCGAGTCCGCGTCGTCGAGGACGTTCACAATCGACACGTCGCTGCCGGCCGCGAGCAACACCTTCCCCACCGCGTCCGGCGCCTACAACGCCACAACGTGGGTGGCCGGGTGCGTCTCCGCCGGGTTCTGCGGCACCGCCTCGGACACCGGCTCGGGCCTCAAGAAAGTGGAGCTCTCGATCCGGCGCGGAACCGGCAACTACTTCAACGGGACCAGCTTCGGCAGCGCGAGCGAGGTCTGGCTCGCGGGGACGGGCACGTCGTCGTGGAGTTACGCGTTCGCCGGCACGAGCTTCCCCGCCGAGGGAAGCTACACCCTCCGCGTCCGTGCGACCGACAACGCCGGCAACGTGTCGATACCGACGTCGACGACCTTCGTCTACGACGTGACCGCTCCGAAGATCACCGTCACGTTCCCCGCCGCGTCCGGCTCGTATACAACGGCGACGTGGAACGCCGGCTGCCCGTCACCGGGGATCTGCGGTACGACGACCGACGGCGGGTCGGGCACCCAGCTCGTCGAGATCTCGATCCGGCGCGGCACAGGCAACTATTGGAACGGCACCTCGTTCTCGAGCGCCACCGAGGTCTTCCTCTCGGCGTCCGGGACGACCAACTGGAGCTTCGCGTTCCCCGCATCGAGCCTCGCGACGAAGGCCAACTACACGATCCTCGTTCGCGCGACCGACAACGTCGGCAACGTCGCGAGCCCGGTGTCGAGGAAGTTCAGCTTCACGCCGTAAGCCGGCTCCTCGACACCGGGACCCACGCCCGGGCCCTACTTCTGCCAGACCCGACCCAGTCGACCTGCGTCTCCAGCGAGTCCGGGGACGTCGGGTTACGGAGGGGCCGGACGAGCAGGCGCTTGACCGCAGGATCAAGGACGCGCTCAACCAGGAATCAGACCGAGCAATCATCCCGTTGACCGACGACTCTCTGTACGACCTCCGCGCGGCTCTGTTGCGCGTCCTCAACATCATCGAGGCCAAAGACCCTCCGCTGACGCCCGCGATGCAGCATGTTCGCGAGCTAACGCAACGGCCACTCTTGCCATAGAAGGTTCACCTGAGCCGTCATAGCGTCTCCGTGTGGCTCCGAGACCACGACCGTACGGCACTCGAGCCGCGTTCGAAAGATCCGTAGACGCGGAGGCGAAAATAGGCGGTTCGGCCCATGCGACACGTGTGGGCGGGTGCGATGCTGCCAGCCCTCATGGACTCGCATACAACAACCACGCCCCCGCTTCGCTGCACCGAATGCGGTCTGCTCAGCCACGGCGACTCAAGCGGCTGGCGCGCCTACATCGCGTTCCTCGAAGAAGACGGCGAGCCGCCTGAGGTCGTCGTCTTCTGCCCGACCTGCGCAGAGCTCGAGGTCGGCAACGGATAGATGGTCGCGAGGCCCCATCGGGCGCGGCGCTTCCGCCTGAAACAGCGTTGCCGCATCTCCGCGCCCGTTGGGCCGCCTTTACGCAGACGCCCCGCCTGTTACCGCACGGTTCGCCCGTTACCCTGAACTCTCACGCTGCGGACGCGCCCGCGCTACCGCCCAAACGGCTAGGCAGAGGCGCTGGGCGGGCTTCTGATCCCCGGTCGCCGCCGGGTGCGCTACACGCCGATCCGCGGCCAGGAGGGGGCCGCGACGGACGCGGCCGATTGCTCGCCAAACCCCGCCCGACACGCTCACCGACTGTCCACCCGTACGTCCCTGGATTCTTCTCGCGCTCTTTCAGCGGATCGCAACGAGCCCGAAACGTGTCGGCGCGCGTCTAGTACAGGCGTCCGGAAGTTCGGTGGTCATGCGGCCAGCGCGAGCCGGGGTTCGTCGGCGTCGATCCTGGCGAGCAGGCGGTCGAGGTCGGGGCGCGTGAAGGTCCAGTTGAATGGCTGGGCGATTTGGCGGTAGTGGTCGCCGAAGCGGAGCAGCCGCTCGGAAAGTGCGTCGAGCGAGTCGAAGTCGTTGGGAGTGAGTGCTTTTCGCTGGACGATCGAGAAGTAGAGCTCGATCTGGTTGAGCCAGGAGGCGTGGATCGGCAGGTGGATCAGGCGCACGTTCGGGTAGGCGCCTTCGAGCCGGTCGATGCTGGCCTGTCGGGCGTGACTTGAGCCGTTGTCGACGATCCAGAAGACGGTGTGCGCGGAGGCGTACGGCTCAACGGTCATCACTTGCTCGACCAGGCGGCCGAATGGCTCGATGCCGGTCTTGGGTTCGACGCGGTCGAACAGCTTTGGCGTGGTGGACATCCCAGCCGGCGAGGTAGGCGAGGGTGCCGTTGCGCAGGTAGTCGAACTCGAACCGGCCCGGCCGGCCCGGCGCGGGCGGCAGCGTCGGGGCGGCGGCCGAGCGCCTGCAGTTGCGTCTTCTCGTCGGCGCAGATCACGTACTCGTCTGGGCGCAGCCGGCAGCCTTCGAAGCGGCGCTGGTAGAGGTCGAGCACCCGGCCGGCCTTCTCGGCGAAGGCGGGGTCGCGAACGAAGATCCAGGAGCGCTGCTGCCACGGCTTCAACGCGTCGTCGTGCAACCAGCGCCAGATCGTCGAGGCCGACGCCTCCGTCAGTCCACGCTCGAGCACGAGCCGGTGCAGCTCAGTACGCGAGAAGCGACCGAGTGGCAGCCCGAGAGTCGCCGGCAACCCGCACGCGAGCGCCTTCACCTCGGCCACCTGCTCCGGGGGGAAAACGACGCGGGCGGCCCGTCCGCGGCTTGTCCTGCAACCCCTCGATCCGCAACCCGCAGAATCTACGCCGCCAGCGGCTGACGATCTCCGGGTGACAGTCAAGCCGGGCGGCAATCTCTCTATCGGGAAACCCCTTGGCCGCGTACAGGATCATCCGCGCCCGCTGCACCTCACGCCACGCCGCCGTCACCTCCCGCGCCCGCCGCTCGAGCTCAGCACGCTCCCCAGTCGTCAACTCGATCACATACCGACTCGTACGCACACGCACTCATTCGCCGCCCCCGACCAGGACCCTTCCCCAAAACCCAACGAACTTTCGGACGCGTGTACTAGTAAGTCCGGGACGAGCGGTGTAGGTTGGTGCTCCTGCGGTAGGGCCATCCGAAATAGTGGACGGAGGTTTCAATGCGGCTGAAGCTTCTCATCGTGGATGACCACGAGCTGATGCTTGAGGGGATCCGTCTAGCGCTGGCGGACTCGCCTGACATCGAGGTCGTGGGATTGGCGTCCTCGGGCTCCCAGGTGCTGCCGCTGGTGCGGCAGACCTCGCCCGACGTTGTTCTCCTCGATCTGCGGATGCCCGGGATGGACGGGCTTCGCTGTCTCGAGGCGCTTCGCGAGCGTCACCCGAACGTGAAAACGGTAGTTCTCTCAGGCTGTGAGGAGCCGGACGTGATCGAGGCGTCCTTCCGACGCGGCGCGGTCGGCTTCATTGTGAAGCGGATCGATCCGGCCGACCTTGCCGCAGTGATCCGCCAGGTCGCGGACGGGAACGTGTACCACCCACTCAGGGGGCGCGCGGTTGTCACCGAGGATGTCGATCTCGGTCTTACCCAGCGCCAGATCGACATGTTCAAGGCGCTCGCCGATGGCCTGTCAAACAAGCAGATCGCCTGCCAGTTCTGGGTCTCCGAGCAGACGGTCAAGTTCCACCTCAGCAACATCTACCGCAAGCTCGGGGTCGGAAGCCGGACGGACGCCATCCGGCAGGCGCACGAGCACGGTCTGATCGAGAACCCGCGGCTGCGCATGACAGCGCCAGGCTAGACCGGGTTCGTCCGACTCTTCGGACTGCGAATCGCGAAGAAGGAACCGATGGCCTCCGAGGGGCGTCGGTTGTCCTGTCGCCGCGAACTTCGTTCATCGTAAAGTCGCACGGTGCGGTGCGCCCAGTGCGGCAGGGTCGCGACCGGTGATGCCCGCGGCTGGCAGGCACACCGTTCCGAGCTCCCAGCCGAGTACGAGGCACGACGACCTCGAGGACGTGCCGCCCGTCGTGTTCTTCTGCCCGGACTGCGCCGAGCGGGAGTTCGACCCGTTAACCTAGGCGCGAAAGGGAGAAAGGCGGGGGCAGCGTCCGGAGGGGACGAAGCGCTAGTCGACGAGAACCACCTCGCACGGTGCGGCGCGCGGCACCTCAGCGTCGACCTCCTCGGCAAAGAGCCGCTCGAAGAACCGGTGATGGTGGGCGCCAATCATGATCCTCGACGCGTTGTGCTCCCTCGCGGCGTCGACGATCACCTCGGCAAGACGCCTTATCCCCGACACGCACTCGCCAGAGACGCCCGCCTCGTCCAGGCGCTTGGGTGCCCGGTCGATGATCTCCTGTGCGCCGGGAAGCGGATGCTCGAGATCCGGAAACGGCGGCCCGAACAGGCCGGAATCGGACGGCCCGAGACCCGCGGACGATGCGTACTGCGGCGGCGGAAGCTCCTCTGCGACGACCACGATCAGCTTCCCGCCGGCCGCTTTGACGATCTCGATAGCGCGCTCGAGCGCTCGGTCCGAGCGTTCCTGGCCGTCGAATCCAACGACCACCGTCTCGCCCATCGGCAGAGCTCCTTGAGCGTCTTCACCACGAACGAGCCGCGCTCCGCCGCCGCTGCACGCTCGTTCGCTTCCACCACCGACCGCTCGAGATTCGCGACCGTCGACCGCAGCCCCTCGAGCTCCCCTGCGCCAACTCGGCGCGTGACTCAGCCTCGGCTGCCCGCCGCGACGCTTCACCCTCGCGACGCTCCACGTCCAGAAGACGGGCCTTCTCGACCTCCAGCGCCGCGACCTCACGGTCCACGGGCCCCGCAGACTCGAAACTCGCGCCTCGTAGAGCCGGAGGCTCATCAGGCGATTCGACGCGAGCGCGACCTCCTAACAGTGGGAGCAAAGCCAAGAATCGCCGCGCACGTTCGAGGACGGCAACCGAACGAACGGCGCATCCGGCGGCGAGCCGCGACCGCAGGCCACGCATTGGCACGGCCCCGACGTCGGCGCGGCCGCAACCTCGAACTCGAGACCCGTCACCGCTGCCCACCCCTCGGCGGCGCCTGCGTGGCCCGGTACATCGGCGTCCCCGCTGAGCGCGGCGCATGCCGGCGAGCCGCTCGTACACGGCCTGGCGGACGAGCTCGTGCGTGCATCGGTGCGCGAGCGGCGAGTAGGCTCTTGAGCTGCAGCGCTTCTCGCGAGACGGCTGAACTAAGGGGCCCGGGCCGTTCTTCTACCGAGCTTTTCTACCCCACTGTGCGCGAGTCCGGCCTTCCGGCTTGAGGGCGCCGGCTGCGACGGCGATCCCGCCGAGGGCGAGCAGGACGGCGACTGGATCTTCCCAGGACGGATGAACTTTCGCGGTGATCCCAGTCGTGTAGTGACACCTATACACAGTGCTGCTCGGATGATTTGGGATGCACGCGGTGTAGACGCCGGTCACGTGCCGCTGGTGAACGTAGACGGCCGCCGCGAGCGTGATCGCGATGACGCCGATGGCCAGGGCGAGCCTCACTGGACGACGACTCTAAATCAGCCACCGCGATAAGCGCGGCGGACGTGTTCGCGCCTACCGCGGGGCCTGATGGGACGGCGGCCGATCGTAACCGGCCGCCGTCTCTACGACGAGCGCGACGGGAAGAAGACGGTTCGCGAAGATCCGGTCGGCGGCGGATAGGCTGTGGAGTGCTACCAAAGATGAGTGATCGCTTCGATGCATGCAGCGACGGGCGCGACGATGGGGGCAGCCGTCCGTTCCCCGGTCATTGCTGCGCTTCTTGGCGTTCCGGTACATCTCGCAGGCGATCGCGTGCCGCATCGGGATATACGGAGTCGCCGCTTCGAGGTCGCGAGCGGGGTGGCCATTGTTGTCCTACTGGCCGCTCGTCGCGGAATCACGGACTCGGCAACAGTTGGCGCTCTTGCCGCCTGTGTTCCCGACATCGAGCATCTCATCCGTTTGCCTCGACCTGGTGGCTCGAAGCTGTTTCACGGAAGACGCGGCTGGCACCGTTCAGGCCGCCTGTCCACCCCAGCGCAACTCATGATCGCGACTCTGCTCACCGGAAGGTTGCTCGCCACTAGAACAGGCACGCGAACGTGCAACCCGGCACCTGTCTCAGAAACCGTCCGCTGATCGGCACAGGGCACCTTCTTTCTGCCCGTCCCGCTCGGACCTGATTGCAGCGCCCTTTCCGGCGGTGCTGAGTGGGCGAGCCGGCGAGGCGGCGATGAGGTTCCGCGTCACCGGCTCGACCGAGGCTCCGCTGGGCGGGCCGGTCTAGACAAGCCAGCGAAGCGGCCGCGAGTCTAAGAGGTCCTGATCGGAAATGAGCCGCTGGGTCAGGTGGCGGCCGGTTGGAGGGTGACGTTGTGTCGGAGCCGTTCGAGCTGGGCGACGAGTCGGCGGGTGGCGCGTTGCGGGTCTGTTCGGGTGAAGTAGTCCCCGCCGGGTTCGCGGTAGAGCTCGCCGGTCTTGAGCATGTGCCAGCAGGCGCAGATGATTGAGTGTTTGACTGCGCCGAGCGCGCGGCCGTGGCCGCGCCGCGGCCGTAGCCGCTGGTACTGGGCGCCGAGGTAGACGTTGTCGGTGCGGGTGGCGGCGAGCGCGGCCTCGGTGAGGGCGGTGTCGAGCCACTTCGAGCCGTGTCGGCTTGTGCCGGAGCGGCGCTTGCCGGCGGAGCGGTCGTTGCCGGGGCACTGCCCGGCCCAGCTGGCGAGGTGGCGCTCGCTCGGGAAGCGGCTCATGTCGGTACCGATCTCGGCGATGACGGCCTCGGCGGTGCGCTGCTGGACGCCGGGGATCGTGCAGAGCAACTCAACCGCGGCTGCGAAAGGGCGAAGCTGCGACTCGATCTCGTCGGAGAGCAGCTGGATCTGCTCGTCGAGGAAGTCGAGGTGAGCGAGGATCGCCGACACGATCAGCGCGTGCTGGCGGTCGAAGCGGCCGACGAGCGCCTCCTTCAGCGCCGGGATCTTCTTGCGCAGCTTCCCTTTCGCAAGCTCGGCGAGGATCTCCGGGTCGGTCGTTCCGGCAACGAGCGCGTCCAGCATCGCCCGCCCGGAGACACCGAGGATGTCGGTGGCGACGCAGTCGAGCTTGATCCCGGTGTCCTCGAGGATCTTGTGCAGCCGGTTCGCCTCCCGCTGCCGCTCCCCGATCTGCGCCTTGCGATACCGAGTCAGGTTCCTGAGCGCCCGGATCGGCTTCGGCGGTACGAAGCTGCGCGCCAACAGCCCCGCCTCCAGCAGCTGACAGAGCCAGGCCGCGTCGGAAACGTCGGTCTTCCGGCCCGGCACCTGCTTGACGTGGCGCGCGTTGACGAGCAGACAGTCGAACTCGTCTTCGAGGATCGCCCAGACCGGCTTCCAGTAGACCCCGGTCGCCTCCATCGCCACCTGTGTCACCCGGTGCGCCGTCAACCAGTCGCGCAACGCCAGCAACCCCGCGACGGTCGTCACGAACTCCGCGACCTCCTGCGCGCGCACACGGCCACGGCCGGGAACGCGGACACAGGCGGTCACCTGCGCCTTGTGCACGTCCAGGCCGGCAGCGCGCTTGACGATCGTCTCCACGACAGCCTCCTCTCGAACGACGACAACAAGATCGTCGCCCGCGGGGCCTCAAAGACAGACGAGTCTGATCGGCGTGCTCTACGGCAACAGTCCGGCGTACCGGGGAGGCTCCGGCGCCATGCTAACCGCGGGCTCACGGGCACCAAGGGCATACGGCGTCAATCGGGCGACCCACCAATACTCGCCCATTTCAACCCGCCCGCGCGTGGCCGCGGCGACCGTTGCTAACTCAATGAGCTCTCCAGCCGTCGCCAGCAGATGAGGCAGCAGGCGAGGGCGAGGAAGCCTTCGTGGATGTCGTCGCGGCGGTCGGTGCGGATCAGGAGTCGGCGGCGGTTGTGGAGCCAGGCGAATGTGCCGCGACCCACGTGCGCCGAGGCCGGTGCCGTGCTCGGTCTGGCGGCGAGCGATGATCGGCTTCCCCCCTTCCAGACGAGGCGGCGGTACTTGTCGTGGTCGTAGCCGCGGTCGGCGAGCAGCGTCGTGGGTCGTTGTCTTGGTCGACCGACGCGTCCGCGGACGGGTGGGACGCGGTCGAGCAGCTCGATCAGTTGGGTGACGTCGTTGCGGTTGCCGCCCGTGAGCGTCCAGGCGAGCGGGACACCGCCACCGTCTACGAGGAGATGATGCTTGCTGCCCCGCCGGCCGCGATCGACCGGGCTGGGACCCGTTTTCGCGCCCCTTTTTTCGCTTGCAAGTGACTCGAGCCGCCGCCGCGAGCTCCGCGAGCGCGGCATCAGACCGGAGATCGCACGACGCAACACCGAGCACGGCTCCGGGCTCGGCCGCTACCGCTGGGTCGTCGAGCGCACCTTCGCCTGGCTGCACCAATTCAAACGGCTGCTCGTCCGCTACGAGCGTCGGGCGGACATCCACGAAGCCTTCCTCGCCATCGGCTGCTGCCTCGTCTGCTACCGCCGACTCAGGACCACCTCATTGTGAAAGGCGCTCTAAGAGGCGCCGGCCGTGCGGGTTGCCTTCACTGCTGCGTCGCGACTCCGGATGCGTGATCCACCCTGGGTCCGTTGGAGGCGTTGTTAGGTGGCGGACAGTATTGGGGTGTTGTCTCTCTTTTAATTCAATGGGTGCTCGGCCTCGTATTCTGCCGGCGGCAGGTCGTCGAGCGCTTCGTGGAGTCTCTCTCGGTTCTAGAAGCTGATCCAGTGCAGGGCCTCGTGCTCGGGTGCTCGAACGAGGGGAGGCGGCGCCCGTCGACAAGCTCCGTCTTGAAGGTCGCGACCCAGGCCTCTGCCATCGCATTGTCGTGCGCGTCGCCTCTCGAGCCGACTGAGGGGGCTGCGCCGATCTCGTCGAGCCGTCGGTGTAGCGGATGCTCGTTTTACTGGCTGCGAGCCGCTGTCCGAATGTGCGATCAGCCCCTCGCCCGGTCGCCGCAGGCCGTTGGCCATCTCGAGCGCGTCGAGCACGAGCTCGGTACGCATGTGCGTCGCGAGCTGCCAGCCGACGATCATGCGGCTGAAGCAGTCGAGCACGAAGGCGAGGTAGACGAACCCGTGCCAGGTGCGGATGTAGGTCAGGTCGCATACCCACTTGTCGTTCCGCGCCGAGGCGGCGAAGTCGCGCTGCAGCGGGTCGCAGGCCCACTCGATCGCGGCCTCGTCCGGGATCGTCGTCCGCTTCTCGCGGCCACGCAGCTTGCCTTCGATCCCGTGCTGGCCCATCACGCGCGCGACCTGGTCTCGGCCCGCGTTGACGCCACGCCGGCGCAAACTCCTTCCAGGTCTTGCGGGCGACGTAGGCGCGCCGGTAGCCATTGCGGGCAGCCTCGATCTCGACGAGCAGCTCCTGGTCGGCGAGCTCGCGGCGGGACGGCTTCCGGGACCTGCGCGCGTAGTGCGTGCTCACCGGCATGCCGAGCACACGGCAGATCGGCTCGACCCCCGAAGGCATCCCGCCGCTCATCCACGTAGCGGGTCACCTTCGCCGGGTCGGGTCGAGCTCCGTCGCGAAATAGACGGAGGCGTCCTTCAAGATCGCGTTCGCGCGCTTCAGCTCGGCGACCTCCTTGCGGAGACCCTTCAACTCATCGCGCTCGTCCGTCGTCAGCAGATCGCCGCGACGGCCCGTGTCGGCCTCGGCCTGTCGCACCCAGTGGCGCAGCGCCTCCTTGTGGATGCCGAGATCGCGGGCCACGTGTGCAATCGGCCGGCCGCTCTCGAACACGAGACGGACGACACGCTCACGCAGCTCATCGGAGTACTTCATCGGGGCTGCCATGACTGGAGCATCTCCTTCCCCCAGGACAGAGACTGGCGTCGGAGCCTCCAAGAAGTCCAGGGTCCTTCAGCGCTTGGCTCACCCGTGAACTGGGAGCCGCCTTTACGCGAGCCACTCGACCTTTGGAAAACGCCGCGCGGCACCGGCATTCCCCTGCTGCCCGACCGGCCTGGGTATGTGAAACGGCGGCAGCGGCTCAGCGAGACGATCGAGGGGCTGATCAGCATGTTCGCAGCCGACTGCCCCGGCTTCGATGACGACCTGGTGCTGGTCGACCCGACCCCGGTCGAGTGCGCCCGCCGCGTCGAGACGACCAGGCGCAGCCAACTCGCCGACGCCGCTGACTACGGCTGCTGCGCAAGCCACCTCCGCTACTTCTGGAGCTTCCGGCTGCACGGCCTGTTCGCGCTCGACGGCACCCCGCGCGCGCTGATCCTGACCTCGCCCAAACAGCCGAGCGAGAGATCTGCCTGACGATGCTCCAACGCCGCCGCCGACGCGGCCACCTCTTCGTCGTCGGCGACAAAGGGTACGCCGGCCGCGAGTTCGAACAAGCAATGGCCGACCTCGACGTCACGATCATCCGGCCCTGCCGCAACGACGAACCCGGCAAGGGGCCACACCTCGCACCGATCCGCCAACGAATCGAATCGATCTTCCAGATCTGCAAAGACTTCCTCACCCTCGAACCCCGCGGCGCCCCCACACTCCACGGACTCGGCACCCCAATCAAAATCCGCATCCTCGCTCCCGCCGCCGCGATCAGCCTCAACTACCGCCTCGGCCAGCCACCACAAGCACTCGCCGACTACATAGCCTGAACCCGTGGAACTACTCATCTAGCCGTCCGGCCAGTAGACACGGCGGACTCGCCAGTGAGAGAGTCGCTCTCGCGCAGCCCCGGGGAAAGCTCTCCTGCGGCGACCCAACCAGAGCGCGTCGCATGGCCGCGGCACGCAGCGGTTGGCCGCAACCTCCCGGGCCCGCGCGCCCAAGACCCAGCCGGGCCGCCGAACTCCTGACCCGGCGGCCCGGCCGGGTTCTTCGCGTACAGGGCGCGATCCGCGGCAACCGAGGGGATTATGCGGGCGCCACTGTCGTCGACGATCCACGCCTCCGGCACGACCGCCGCGCTCAGCCTCCGCGCCAACCGCGCCCGCACCGGCTCCCACTCCCACGGACTCTGATTGACGAAGTCGACGAGCACGAACACCGCGCAGCGGCCCTCGCGTGTCCAGCCCTCAGTCGCGTCGGTCGCCCAGAGCGTGTCCGGCGCCTCGACGGTGATCGTGCCCTCGTGGAGCCGGGCCGAGCGCTTCGTTGCTATTTCTGCGGCGGTTGCTGCGTTCGCGCTGCTGGTTGCTTCGGTCGCGTGGGCGGGCGGGAACTCGGCGAACGCGGAGCTGTGTCAGAAGGGCGGTCGGCAGCTGTACGTTCAGGCAGATGGTTCAGCGTTCGCCAACCAAGATGCTTGCGTGTCGTACGCCGCCAACGGTCGGACGCTGACGCCGAAGAACAAGTCGCAGTTCGATTGCAGCTCGGTCGGAGGGATGTTCTCAACCGATCCGTCCGGTTCGATCTTCGGCTACCCCGGGCCGACGCTGTTCTTCTGGACGTGCAACGACATCGCGCAAGACGCCGATGTGGCGTCGTGGAATCAGACGCTCACCCCTGACTGCGCATCGCCGACGGCGGGAACATGTTCCTCAGCGCCAACCTCGCCGACGTGTGGCACAGCATTTGCTTCAAAGCGCTTGGCTAGGCCCCACAGCGCAGAGGCCCACCCGCCGTGTTGTGACGCAGGGTGCGGGTGGCGCGGAGGCCTACCGGTCAGGGTGTCCCCGCGCGGCCGCGCGGGGACGCAGGAGTGTTCGCGAGTGCCCCTTCGCGCCGATGTCGCACCCTCGGCGACGAGACCGCTTGAGGCACAACGTGAGCCTCAACAGGTGGATCGCGGCGGCCCGCCGTAGGCGGCTAGTGAGCACGGGCGCCGCCCATTACCCACGGTTCCGAGTCAGCTCGCCGGCCGCCTAACCCATCTCGGCCACACGCGTTAGCCGCGCGCGACGCTCGAGACGAAGACCGCTGCGTCGACGGCGATCGTGCCGATGCTGCCCGCGCTTGAGCGCGAACTGCGCGCGCACCGCCATCTACCGCACCGTCGTGCCTGACTCGGGCGGCACGATCGCCGTCACCGAGCACGGCGTCTTCTCCGCGAGCTCCTCCGGGGTGCTGCTCGACCGGACGAAGTTCTCTGCGGTCAGCCTCGACTCCACGGCCGGCGACTCGCTCCAGGCCACATACGAACTGAGGTTCACCGCCGGTTCCTGAACATGCGTCGTCTCCTCCTCACCAGGAGCCTGGTCGGTGCGGTGTGATCGACACGGCGACGGGGGTGTGGTTCGTGCCGAAGGCGGCGACATCGCATGGGACTCTGGCGCGAAACGGATCCTCAAGGTTTTGCCGGCCCGGTCGATATTCGGGAGGCAATGTTGGGAGCGATGTTCTATGTCGTCCTGATCGTCGTGTTCGCGGTGGGCGCCATCGCCGCGTTCGCGGCAAGCCTGTGGAGCGGTCACTGAGATGCGGCGGTCGGTGAGGCGCGCCGCTGTGGTCGTGGCTGTGGGTCTGCTCGCGTGCGTCGGGGTGGTCGCTGGCCTTGCGGCATCAGCGACGACCGGGACGGTGTCGGTTTGCGCGACGGCATCGACGCCGGTGCAAACGATCAGCGCGAACGGCGTGCCTATCGGGAACGTGGCGGCGGTGACGACGCAGAAGTGCGCGACGACGACGTACACGGTTCCGACTGTCACGTCGCCGCCGGTGACTTCGACGGTCGTGTCCACGACGACGGTGCCCGGTCCGACGACGACGGTCACGACAACGCTTCCGGCTGTCACGACGACTGTGCCGGGGCCGACGACGACCGTCACGGTCACCACCCCAGCCACGACGACACAGCCGACGACCACGACCCAGCCGACGACGACCACGACGCCGCAGCAGACGCAGGAGACGCTGGGCGAAACCGCCGTGCTCGCCGCCCACGACAGCGGCAACGCGAGCCATGTCTACGCGCAGCAAGCCACGCTCGCGTCTGATGGTCAGATTCAGTCGATCTCCATGTACGTCGATGCCGCAGCCGGGCAGCTCGGCCTCGGCGTCTACGACTCGACCGGCCCCGACGGCGGCCCCGGCGCGCTCGTTGCGCAGACCGCCGAGATCACGCCCGTCGTAGGCTGGAACACCGTGAACATGACCACGACCCCGACGCTCGCCGCGGGCACGTACTGGATCGCCTACACGCCCTCGAGTAACGCGCTCGGCTACCGCGTCCTCGGCAACGGCACTGCTGATTGGATGAGCCTCGCCTACGGGCCGCTGCCGACATCGTTCAGCACTTCGCCCACGTCCGGGCCGGCGCACTGGTCTCTCTACGCGACCCTGCTCACGAACGCGCCGCCCGGCCCTCCGCCCACCAGCATCGGGTCGGGGAACGTGAGGCTCGCATGGTTCTACACGCGGCCGACTGACGGCACGACGCCCCCCACCATCGTCGCGCGGCACCAGGTGCTGGTCCTGTCCGGCTCGGACAACGAGGTCGGCTACCGTCAACAGATCATCACGGCGGGATGGGTGGCCCCGATCCTCGAATACGTCGACCTGGAGTTCGCGATGGGGCCATCGACGGCCGAGACCGGCGGCGCGTGTCCCGCGGGCTACTCGGGTCTCACGACGACGTGGACGAGCGGCACCGAGTTCTGCACGCAGGTCAACCAGAACGAGTCGTGGTTCCTCCACAACGGCGCGGGGAAGCGGATCTTCCGGGACGCCGGGGGCGGAAGTTACTACTACGACATGAACCCGAACTCGTCCGGCTGGCGCGCGTTCGTCGCCGCTAAGGCTGCGACGCTCGCCGCGACGTACCACATGAACGGTTTGTTCCTCGACGACGTCTGGGCGACCGCGACGACCCCCAGGAACAAGGAGGACAACAGCGACGGCACCTGCTCGGACTGCGGCACGGACGCGCAGTGGTTCGCGTCGCAGGCGCTCATCCTTCAGGCGATCAAGCAGGCGGTCGGCACGAACCCGGTGTGGATCAACAGCGACGACACCGCGACGCTGCCCGGCTACGTGAACGGGTTCATGATCGAGAATTTCGGTGCGTCGTGGAGCGAGACGTTCATGAGCCAGTCCGAGATCCTGCAGCGACTCTCCGACGTGGACGTGGCCCTGGCTGCCGGTAAGGACGTGCTGCTCGTCGGGCAGGGCAACAAGACCGAGACCGCACGAATGCAGTTCTCCTACGCGCTCTACCTGATGGTCGCCGGCCAGCACGTCAGCTACCGGTTCCAGAACGCCGGCGACTACCGCGCGTTCTGGGACTACCCCGAGTACGGGTTCGCGCTCGGCGCGGCCTCAGGAACGCGCACGGTCGTCAGCGGGTCGGTGCTTCGCCGCGACTTCGCGAACGGCGTCGCGCTCGCGAACATCTCGCCCGGCGCGACAGTCACCGTCGACCTCGGCGGCAGCTACCTCAACCCCGCCGGCGCAACGGTCACGTCGGTCACACTCGCCCCAGACACGGGGGTAACGCTGAGGAAGCCGTAGATGGCGGTTTCCACGCCAACCGACCTCGGCCACAACACCCCCCGCCGCAGGTTCGGCTGCGGGGACGGTCACGCTCACGACGACCGCCGCCGTCCCGGCGGGAGGAAAGGCATACCGATGGCGGAGCGACTCTCCTGCGCCACTACGGTATGTGCGCGACGGCGAAACGCGCGCCGCGCTTGACGCGCTCGACATCGGCGCGCGTACGCGACTACGAGCGCTCGAACGCGGTCACGAAGGCCCGGAGGCAGGGCGCCAGTGACGCGGCCAGCGTACGAATCGCGTGCCAAACGGGCTGTTTCGCGCTGCCCTGCGATGGCACCGGCTGAACCGCATGCAGGTCGCGGAGCGCTGTGTTCAAGCCAAACAGTCCCGTCCGGTCAGGTGCTGGCGATTCGAGGACGCGTGGGGGGTTACGGGTTCGAGCCCAGTACCGCCCACTCACTAAACCCCCGCTTTAGAAGGCTGTTGCACAAAGTCTTGGAGCGGGGGCTCTTCTGCTGTTCCATCGAGGCGGGTTCCGCCGGAGCCGGCCGCATAGTCGTCGATCAGCGGCCACGCCGCTCCAGCGATCCATCCTCGGGCCGGGTGCCGGCCAGCCGAACCGGAGTGTGAGGGCCTCCGCTGCGGAGTCAGAGAGCGGCCTCCACCTCGACGAGGCGAGGAACAAACGCGCGACGCCGCGGAGCCGAGACGGGCGCCGCCGCACGGACGCCCCCCATGGCCTCGCTCGCCGGCTCACCGACGACCTCGACCACCTCGACCACACGGCCGACGACCGGCACCGCCGCCGGCACGGCGAGCGCGCTCCGCTCCCGCGCCCGCCGCCACCGCAACGCACGCGTGGCCCGCTTGCGGCGCAGCCGCACATGCCAGCGACGAGCGACCGCACCCACACGGGGCCGCGCCAGTTCCTCCACGCCCAGGTCGAGCGCGGCGTCGAGGCACGAGCAGCCGTCCGCGTCACGGCGACACCTCGCCCCGGAGACGTGGCGGCGACTCCGCGCGACCCACCGCGACGACACGCCGACTCCGAGCGCGCGCCGCCGCCGCGCCCGCTCGAACACCAGCCCGACGGCACGGGCCGTGTCGTCGTCGAGGCGAGTCGTTCCGTCGGCGAGCACCTCGCCGCGCTTGAGCGCGTCGAGCAGCGTCTCGAGTTCCGCGGTCGAGCAGCACCCGAGCAACCCGATCGCGTTGTAAGACTGGTCCAGAGCATAAAGCGGGACGCCGCTGCGTTGGCGCAGACGCTGTGCGATCATCCCAACGAGTTGTAGCGCCGTGGTTGTGCCCAGGCCCGGTTGATGAAGGGAGGATGGTGTGATGTCCTCAGCGCAACGAGTCGATGAATGCATGATTGGGTTGTGGCGGGGTTACGTGAGGAGCAACTTCTTCGTGCTCCTCGAGCCGCTCGAGCCGGACGATGGTGTCCTAGAGTCGCGAAGCTTCTGGTCGCTGGGGAAGAGTTCGCTGCGGCCCGATGGACGAATCGCGGCGGCACATCAACAGCTTGTCGAACAGCTCCTCCAACTGGGATGGAAGCCGGCGGGCGTCGGCGCGGTCTGGTACCAGCAGCGATTCCGGCGCCGGGAGAGGGTAGAGCCGTTGACTGGCATCAGCCCGCAGAAGGTTGAGCATCCGGATGCGTCGCTCGTCGAGGTGGAGCCGCTTATCTTCGACGCGTCTCCGAAGGTCGCTCGTCCGCCGTCGCCTGTCCCGCGTCGCGCGTCTGCCGGGGAGGAGCCTGCAAGGGTTTCGCGCTCACTGGACCAGCGCCAGGAGGCGCTCGCCGAGGCCGAGGCGGCCGTCGAGTCGCACCGACACAAGCTCGTCGAGGCAGAAGCTCGTCTCGTGCCGGAGCGCGAGACGCTGGCCGCCGCCGTTGCCGCGGCGGGCTTGCGCGAACACGCGCTCGCGCAAGCCGAGGAGGCCCTGAACATGCGCACGCAGGCGCTCGCCGAGAACCAAGCCGAGCTGGACGGCCGGCGCCACGCTCTCGGCGAGGCTGAGGTGGCCCTGGTCACGCGACAGCACGCCCTGGCCGAGATCGAAGCTGGCCTGGACTCGGATCGGCAGGCGCTCGCCGACGCGGAGTTGTCCATGCGCTCTGAGCGCGAGGCGCTCGAACATGCGACAGCCGACCTCAACGGGCGCCGGCGCGCCGTCACCGACGCGGAAGCTGCGCTCGAAGGGCGGCAGCAGGCCCTCGCCGCGGCCGAGGCCGCCCTCGAGTCGCGCCGGCGCGTGCTCGCGGAGACCGAAGCCGCGAGCGAGGCCAGGCCGGAGACGCTCACCATGGCCGAGCCGGCGGTCGACTCGCGCCGCCAGGCGCTCGCGGACGCGGAGACCGAACTTGAGGAGCGCCGGCAGGCCGCCTCGGAGACCGAGGCGTCGTTCGACTGGCGCAGGCAGGAGCTCAGCGAGCTGGAGGCTGCCGTCGCGGCGGACCGGCAGTCCGTCGACGAGCACCGTGAGGCGCTGGACGCGCGGGCCGAGGCGCTCGAGTTGCGCTCCCGCGCGCTCGCGGAGGCCGAGACGGCGTTCGAATCGTCGCGGCGGCGCGCAGACTACGGGCCGCCCTCCGGCGAGGGGCTGTCGCGGATGGCCGAACTCGAGGAGCGCGAGTCTGCGCTCCGCAAGCGCGCGGAGGCCATCGCCGCCGAGGAGGAGGGCCTGCTCGACCGCGCGGCGCGCATGCGCCTCCTTGACGAGCGCGAGCACGCGATCCACGAGGCTGCGCAGGCCGCGGGCAACGAGCGCACAGCCGAGCTCGATCGGCGCGAGCGCGAGCTGCTCCGCCGCGAGCGCGCGCTCGGCCTGCGCCAGCAGACGCTCGAGGGAAGCGTGCGCGACGCGTGGGACTCCGAGAACACGCGCCGCCGGGAAGAGGCGCGGCTCGTGGCCGAGCTCGAGGCCCGCGACGAGCGCATCGCCGAGCTCGAGCAGCGCGAGCAAGACCTCCTTGCCCGCGAGCGGGCGCTCCACATGCGCCTCGAGGCGTTCGAGACCCGCGAGCTGCGCGCGGCAGAGGCCGCGAGCGAGCCGCGTCGATAGGAGGGCAAGGCACCAGGCCGAACTCGAGAGTCAGCACCACGCGGTCTCTGGTCCGCAAGCCGTGCGCGTTGACCGACCGGTGAACGACGTCACTCAGCTGCTTCCGCAGCTGCCCGTTCACCTGAACGAACTCGACGTCGGCACTGTACGGCCGCCGTGCCTTACGTCCACGTCGCAGCCTCGCGGAGTGAGCGTATTCGCTCGGCTGCTCGGGCTCGGCCGGGCGGTGGTCGAGAGCGTGAGGGTCGACGAGCAGGGGCTGATGGTGCGGGCGCGGCCGCGGCGACGGGAGGTAGCGCGATGTGGCGTCTGTGGCCGGCGCGCGCCGGGCTACGACCGCGGCGAGGGTCGGCGGCGCTGGCGCGCGCTCGACCTGGGCGTGACGAAGGCGTTCGTCGAGGCGGCCGCGCCGCGGGTCGAGTGCCGCCGGCACGGCGTCGTGGTCGCGCGCATCCCGTGGGCGCGGCATGGCTCCTGGTTCACGCGCGAGTTCGAGGAGCAGGTCGCCTGGCTGGCGACGCACTGCTCGAAGAGCGCGGTCTGCGAGCTGATGCGGATCTCCTGGCTGACGGTCGGCCGGATCATCGAGCGGGTGGTGGCCGAGCAGGCCGGCCGACGCGGCGACCCGCTCGTCGGGCTGCGCCGGATCGGGATCGACGAGCTCTCATACCGCAAGGGCCAGCGCTACATCACTGTCGTCGTCGACCACGACTCCGGCCGGCTCGTCTGGGCCGCGGACGGGCGTGACAAGCAGACCGCCGAGCGCTTCTTCGATGCGCTCGGCCCGGAGCGCTGCGCCAAGCTCGAGCTCGTCTCCAGCGACCTCGGCGAGTGGATCACACGCGTCGTCGATGAAGCGCAGCCCGCAGGCGACGCTCTGCCTCGACCCCTTCCACGTCGTCGCGCTCGCCACCACAGCGCTCGACGACGTGCGCCGTGAGGTCTGGAACGAGGCCCGCCGCTCCGGCGACACGACGGGCGCGCGCTGGCTGAAGGGCGCCCGCTGGGCGCTCTGGAAACGGCCGGAGCGACTCAGCGAGCGGCAACGAGCGAAGCTGCAGACGATCGAGCACGTCAACCGCCGCCTCTACCGCGCCTACCTCCTGAAGGAACAACTGCGGGTCGTCTTCCAGGAGCCCGACCCGGCAGCAGCGATCGCGCTGCTCGACGCCTGGCTCTCATGGGCGCGCCGCTGCCGGATCGCGAGCTTCGTCACGCTCGCCAAAACGATCAAGCAGCACTACCAGGGAATCGTCGCGACGCTCACCCACCGGCTCTCGAACGCACGGATCGAAGCGATCAACACCACCCTGCGGCTGATCTCCCGCCGCGCCTACGGCTTCCACTCCGCCGACGCCCTGATCGCACTCGCGATGCTCACCCTCGGCGGCCTCCGACCGTCACTCCCCGGCCGACACCCGAACCCACGGATCCGTTAGGAGATCCCTAAAAGGGAGCTCCTGACGTTTCCGTGGGTCGTGTCATCGGGGTAGTGGTGGGCAGAGGCCGGCGAGGGTGAGCTTGGCGAGTGCGATCAGGGCTTCGGGGGTGTGGAAGCCGAAGGCGCGGCGGGTGATCAGTCTGATCTGGGTGTTGATCGCTTCGACGCGGGCGTTGGAGAGGCCGTGGTTGATCGCGGCGATGATTCCGTTGCGTTGCTCGGTGATCGTGCGGGCGAGCTTGATGAATGGTTTCAGCCGGCATCGCCGAGCCCATTTGATCCAGCCGTCGAGGAGTGCGATTGCGGCTTTGGCGGGGAGCCGGTAGATCTGGCGGAGCTGTTCTTTCAAGAGGTAGGCGCGGAAGAGCGGCCGGTTGGTCTGTTCGATGTCTGAGAGTTTTGCCTGCTGGCGCGCGGTGAGCCGCTCTGGGTTCTTCCAGAGCGCGAACCGGGCGCCTTTGAGGTCGCGGGCGACCTCGGTCTGGCCGGCGCGGCGGGCCTCGTTCCAGACCTCGCGGCGAACCAGGTCGAGCGCGTCGGTGGCCAGCTTGATCACGTGGAACGGGTCGACGCAGCGGATCGCGTTCGGGCAGCGCTCCGCGATCGGGCCGGCGATCCAGCCGGCCATGTCGCAGGAGACCAATTCGACCTGTTTGCAGCGCTCTTCGCCGAGCTGGTCGAGGAACGCCTCGACCGTCTTGCGATCCCGCCCGGCCGCGGCCCAGACCAGCCGCCCGCTGTCGTGGTCGACGACGACGGTCAGGTAGCGCTGACCGACGCGATGCGAGATCTCGTCGATCCCGATCCGCCTCAGCCCGGCGAGCAGGTCGAGCTTACCCTCGGCCTCCGCGGCGACCCGCTCGCAGATCCCGCCGACGGTCCGCCACGAGATCCGCATCAACTCCGCGACCGCGCTCTTCGAGCAGTTCACCGCCAACCAGGCCACCTGATCCTCGAAGGCCCGAGTGAACCGTGCCCTGTGCCGCGCCCACGGCACTGCGCACACCACCACCCCGTGGCGGGCACAGCGCACCCGCGGCGACTCAGCCTCCACGAACGCAAACGTCGTCCCCAGATCAAGCGCCCGCCAGCGGCGGCGCCCCTCACCCAGGTCGAACCCCGGACTCCGACGACGACAGATACCGCAACGATCCCGCTCCCGCCAGACCGGCCGCGCGGCGACCACAACCTCTCCCTCGCCGCCGATCCACACGTCCTCAACTACCGCCCGCTGCAAACCAAGCAGCCGCACCCATACCCTTGTCCCGCGCACGTCGCATCCGCTCCTTCCGATTCCAGCCCTCAAGAAGCCGGAACCCTAGGGAAAGCAGAGCGGCGTGCGCCTCCTACCGCTCGCCTACATCACCCACGGAAACAACAGGAGTGCCCCTAAAAGGGCCGCAGCGCTGAGGCGGCACTACGTTGGAGGCCAGCGAGGCGACCAGAGCCGAGGCACCCGTACGCGTACGGGGCCACCGCGGTGACTTGCGGTAACCCATCCCGCCCGGTGTGCTGCCCGCGGTCGCGTGGCTCTGCTGATGTTCGGCTCGCGACGGAGCGGCTAGCGCTCAATAGCACCCCCCCGCTTCCGGTGGATTGACCCTATATCGAAGGGGCCACTCCAGCGCGGCCCGGGTTATACCGGTTCGGCGGAGCATGCCGGCGGGCTGCTCGTCCACCAATGGGAGGAAAAAGTGGTTCTCGGACCCCGCCGGGCGGCTTTCTCACGGCGAAAGCTCGCGCAAGTCGTCGGCTACGCGTTGTGAGCCGCGCAGACTGACATGTCGACAGCGTCGAAGCGGACTTTTCGTAGCTCGAGCGACGCTGGAACGGCGACCCAACCCGCGTCGCGGCCGTCACCGGGCGCCCGGCCGAATTTTCGCGAACCGTTTTCGCCCCGTCGCGCTCGTAGTAGAGGACGGCGGCCCTTTGCGGCGGCCGCCGCACCATCAGGCCCCGCGGTAGGTGCGACCACGTCCGCCGCGCTTATTGCGGGGCCTGAGCCTGTCGGCGACGGCTGATTGTCCGGCCCGGCCGCCTCGAGTCGGGGAGACGGCCGGGCGGGGCCACGACGCGACCAAGGGAAACCCGGAGAGCACCCGGAGCTATGTCAGCGAATGAGCCCCAGGGTGTTCAGGTCACCGCAGAAGCCGCGCCGGAGGAGACTCTCGCAACTCTGTCGATGCCGGCCCTGCAACGCAA
This sequence comes from uncultured Actinomycetes bacterium, assembly GCA_963729135.1. Lineage (GTDB taxonomy): Bacteria > Actinomycetota > Thermoleophilia > Gaiellales > Gaiellaceae > PALSA-600. Next base: position 173,335 of record CAVSMT010000001.1, on the reverse strand, counting down.
CGTGCCCGCCGCCAGGGCCACTCGAAACGACGGGCGGGAGTCTGCCGCACGGAGCGGGTGTCGGGCACCTGCACGGTGATCGTGCCCTCGTGGAGCCGCTGACACGCTCTCGGCGACCGACGCGACCGAGGCGTGGACGCGCGACCACGAGGGCCGCTGCGCGGTCTTCGTGATCATCGACCACGCCTCCAACGAGGTCTGGTACGACGCGGCCCGCCGGATGGACAGCTTCGCCGCCGCCGACCTGCTCCGCGAGATCTGCAGCGAACGGTTCGGGTGGGTCCAACGAGCCGTCGCCGCCGGGCTCGCGCTCCGCTACGACGGCGACTCCTGCTTCCGATCCGACCACTACCAGACCGAGATCGACCACCTCGGCATCGCCCGCTCACCCGCGTTCCACTACGAACCCGAGACCAACGGCTGCGCCGAGAAGGCGATCCAGACGCTCAAGGAGCAGCTGCTCTGGATCGAGCGCTTCGACAAGCTCGACGGGCTCCGAACCGCGGTCCGCGAGTTCGGACGGACCTACAACCAGCACTGGCTGATCGAACGCCACGACTACCGCACACCGACCGAAGCCCGCGAACACCTACGCGCCCAGGCGCCCGCCGCGGCATGATCAGCCTTGTCCACCAAAGTGTCCGGCGAACCGGGGCCGGCGGACCAGTAAAGCGACAATCAGTGGTTGGTGCAAAGAATGCGAACCTGCGGATTCTGAATCGCAGCCCGCGGCTCCAACACGAACGGAGTCTAGATGAGCAGCACCGAATCTGCCGATCCCAGGATCGGACACGAATTCGTCGTTCCGCCCTCCCCGCACGGCGGCCACACGATGACCGTCGAGAAGCGCGACGCCGAGGGCGGCTACTGGCTCGTGTGTTCGTGCGGAAGCAAGGTCTGGCTTGAGTCCGCTGCTCTCGACAGGTACATCGCTGATCCGTCCCTCTTCCCGTGGGACCTCGGATGAGCAGCCCTCGAGTCGTCCGCGAGGGCGAACTTGCGACAACGAAGCGCCTTGGTGATATCCGCACCGGCGATCAGGCGCAGCAGGAGCGCGCCTGGGACCCCGCGAGGCCGGATGGCCCCGCCTCGACCTCTCCTCGACCGCTCCAGCCGAGGCCGAAGCCCAACACGCTTACGCTGGGTGATGAACATCAACCCCGCCAACGCCGACCGATTCCGGCAACTCGACTCCACGAAAACCGGGATAGATCACCGGGACGGGGGGACCAAGGTCCCGACTAACCTCTGGCCCTGAGTCTCCTCCAGCATGCCGATCAATTGGGACAAGACACCTGACAGCGACGCCGTGGGCGAGGAGCTCATGGAGCTCATGCGCGAGCTCTGGCCGCTCCCGCGCAGCCTGACCGGCGACGGCGTCCGTCGCACTCTCGCAGTGCTGGGTCGCGACGTCCCGCTGGAGATCGTCGAGGTGCCGTCGGGCGAACGCGTCTTCGACTGGGTCGTGCCCCGCGAATGGACGATCCGTGGCGGCTGGATCGAGGCCCCGGACGGGCGGCGCGTCGTCGACTTCGCCGACTCGACGCTGCACGTCCTCGGCTACAGCACGCCCGTCGACACGATGCTCGAGCTGGACGAGCTGCGCGACCATGTCTTCACGCATCCGGACGGTGTCGACCTCGTTCCGTACCGGACGTCGTACTGGCACGAGCAGTGGGGGTTCTGCGTGAGCCGCACCGCACTCGACGGGCTCGAGGAGGGTCGGTACCGGGCCGTCGTCGACGCGACACTTGCCGACGGCTCGCTCACCTACGGCGAGGCGCGGCTTCCCGGAACGACCAAGGATGAGTTCCTGCTCAGCACCTACGTCTGCCACCCGGCGGTCGCGAACGACAACCTCTCGGGCGTCGTCCTCCTCTGGGCACTCGCGCGGACGCTGGCGCAGCAGGACCTGACGGCGACCTTCCGGCTACTCTGGAGCCCGGGCACGCTCGGACCGCTGTGCTGGCTCGCGCGCAACCGCGAGGCGCTCAAGCGGGTGCATCACGGTCTCGCGATCTCGTGCGTCGGCGACCCGGGGCCGCTCCGATACAAGCGCAGCCGGCGCGGCGAGGCGACAATCGACCGGGCGGCGGCGATCGTCCTGCGCGACGTCCCGGGGAGCCTCGTCGGCGACTGGGTCCCGCTGGGCGGCGACGAGCGGCAGTTCTGCTCGCCCGGTTTCGACCTCCCCGTCGGCGCCTTCTCGCGCACGCCTCACGGCCTCTTTCCTGAGTACCATTCCTCGGCGGACGACCTGGAGCTCGTGACGGCGGCGTCGCTCGGCGAGTCGTACCGCGTCGCGCTCGAGATCGTCGATGCGGTCGAGACGAACGGCTTCTACGTCAACCGCTCGCCGTACGGCGAGCCGCAACTCGGCAAGCGCGGGCTCTACCAGAGGGTCCCCGACGGGACGTACCCCGAGGCGCCGCTGCTGTGGGTGCTGAACCTCTCCGACGGCTCGCACGACTTGCTCGGTATCGCGGAACGGTCAGGTCTTGCGTATCGCGCGATCCGCGAGGCCGCCACCACACTCGTGCAGCACGACCTCCTCGAGAGGTCGCCGTGAACGAGAAGGGCGTCGCGGTCGTCACCGGTGCGAGCCGGGGAATCGGACGCGCGATCTCCGCCGCGCTCGCGGACGACGGCTTCGCCCTTGGCCTCGTGGCGCGGGGGCAGGAGGAGCTCGATCTGACGTGTCGGTGGCTCGTCGAGCGTGGAGCGACGGCGGTCGCCGCCGTCGCCGACGTGACGGACCCGGAGGCCGTCCACGACGCGGTCGCCGCAATCGAACGCGCGGCCCGCGATCGGATCACGGTCCTCGTGAACAACGCCGGATCGCTGCGTGCGATCGGGCCCCTCTGGGAGGTCGATCCCGACGACTGGTGGCTCGACGTGCGTACGAGCCTCGGCGGCGCCTTCGCCTGCTGCCGGGAAGTTGTGCCGCGGATGCTCCGGCGCGGAGAGGGACGGATCGTCAACCTCGTGAGCTACGCGGCCGTCCGTCCGGCGCCATACGAGACGGGTTACGCGGCGGGCAAGGCGGCGGTCGCGAGCCTGACCGAGGCTCTGGCGGCGTCTCTCGAACCGAGCGGTATCAAGGCGTTCTCGGTCTCGCCGGGCTTCACGCAGACGGAGATGACCCGCCACCTGGTCGAGTCGGACGTCGGCAGGCGCTGGCTGCCCGACGTCGGCAAGGACCGCGTCGTCGACGCCGAGAGCTCGGCCAGGCTCGTGGCCTGGCTCGCCAGCGGCGCGGGCGACGCGCTGAACGGCCGGTTCATCCACTCGCTCGACGACCGCGAGGAGCTCCTACTGAGGATCGACGAGATCCGGAGGGACGAGCTCCACGCGCCGCGGCTCCGTCGCCTCCCGCCGGTCAGCTGACCGACCGGCCACCGGGCGTCAGAAGATGACCGCGTCGCCGTATTCGGGCCAGGAGCGGTCGCGGTCGCTGATCGTCCTCTGCGGGGACTCGGGCCACTCGATCCCGAACGCCAGATCGTCCCAGCGCACCCCGCCGGCGAATTCGGGCGCGTACTGCGTCGAGATCATGTAGAGGACCTCGGCGTCGTCGGTCAGCGTCTGAAAGCCGTGGGCGAACCCGTCGGGAACGTACATAGCGTTGCCGCGCTCCTCCGACAGCTCGGCTCCGAACCAGGCGGCGTGGGTCGCCGAGCCACGCCGGAGATCGACGATGACGTCGAAGATCGAGCCGCGGGTGCAGCGGACGAGCTTCGCCTCCGCGTGCGGCGGACGCTGGAAGTGCATTCCGCGTAGCGTCCCCATGCGCCGGTTCCGCGACGTGCTGCACTGCGCCAGAGCTGGGTTGAGGCCGTGCTCGGAGAACTCGTCCCGGCACCAAGTGCGGGCGAAAGAGCCGCGCTCGTCGTGACGGGGCTCGAGTTCGACCAGATAGGCGTCCGCGAGCCCTACGGGGACGAACTTCACGAGCGGGTCACGGTCGTGGAGGTCGCCGCGGCACTGTCACTGAGCAAGGACGAGCTTCCGGCAGGTGAACGCCTCGGCGAACCGCTCCGGCGCGACCGACTCCATCCCTCTCAACCGCATGAGCCCGGAGAACGTGTCGCGATCGAACCAATGCTTCTGCGATTGGCTCGGGAAGTGCCGTTCGAGGAGTGCGAGCTTCTCCTCGACGATCTCCGCGCTCAGCGCCATGAACACGTTGGGCGTGCCGAGGTCGCCGTCGAACTTTGGGATCTCGTATTCGAAGATCAGATGGTTGCGAAAGGTGTTCCAGGTAAGCTCGCATGCGAGCCGGTGATCCTGGTGCAGGTCGCTGCGCGTGTGCGTCAGGACGAGTTGCGGCTCGACACGCCGCTTCAGATCCTCGAAGACCTGCTTTACCTCGCCGCCGCTGTAGGGCAGGAAGCCGTCCCGGTAGGGGTGCACTTCGACCCGGCTGACCGCGGCGGCCGCGAGGAACGCCTCGGCGCTGGCACGCGCTTCCTCCTCACGTTCACCCGGAGCCGCGAGCACGACCCAGTCCACCTCACACTGCGGATGCATCCGGGTCAGCTCGAGCATCGTCCCGCCGCAGCCGATCTCGATGTCGTCGGCGTGACAGCCGATCGCGAGCACGCTGCGGAGCGGCTCGAAAGCCGACAGGCTCACCGAGTGCATCAGCCGTGAACGCCCGTGGCGCGCGCCGGCAGGCCGACTTTGAGCCAGGGTGCGTGACCCGACTCGTGGAGCGCCTCGAGGCGCTGCCTGTCCTTGATCGTGTCCATGGGGCCGAAGAATCCGTCGTACGGATAGGCGACCAGCTCGTTGCGCGAGATCAGCTTCGCGAACGTCTCCACCACCAGCTCGTGGCCCGGCTCGATCAGGTCGAGGATCTCGCGCCTGAACACGAAAAAGCCGCCATTGATGCGGATGTCGGAGCGGCTCATGTCCTCGATCGTCAGCACGGTGCCGTCGCTGTCGGAGGTCACGAGGTGTGCGTTGAACTCCGGTCGCACCGAGAGGAACATCGCCGTCTTGCCGCGCTCGTGGAACGCCTTGACGACCTCCGGCAAGGGTGCGTCCGTGAGCCCGTCCCCATACGTGGCAAGGAACGCCTCGTCGTCGCCGAGACGGCGCTCGACAGTCTTGAGCCGCTCCGCGATCGTCGCCTCGGCGCCGGTGTCCACGAACGTCACGCGCCATTCGCCGAGGTCGCGGGAGAGGATCTCGAGCTTCATCGAGCCGCCGTTCCGCTCGAGGACGAAGTCGTTGAACAGCGCCTCGTTGTAGTTGAGGAAGTACTCCTTGATGACCTCGCCCTTGTAACCGAGGCAGAGAACGAAATCGTTGTATCCCCACTCGGCGTAGTAGCGCATGATGTGCCACAGGATCGGCCGGCCACCGATCGGGATCATCGGCTTCGGCATCCGCTGGGTCGCCTCGCCCATGCGGACACCGAGTCCGCCGCAGAAGATGACGACCTTCACGCGCTTGCCCGGTGAACGATCATCAGGAGACCTTCAGTCGGCCGCACGATGAGAAACTGAACTAGACAACAGCGGGCGCGTCAACCGTGTGCGAGCGATCCCGGCTCGAATCACCTGGGCGACGGGTATCGGGACGATCAGCACCGCGCCCCACTCGGCCGTGTAGGCGAGCTGCGCCGAGATCTCCGGGGCGAGGTTCCAGGGCAGGATCACGATCGCGTCGGGTCGCGTCTCCGCGATCCTCTCGGGTGCGGGATCGGGATGTGCGTGCCGGGCGTGAAGCGCCCGTGCTTGTACGGGTTGCGATCGACCGTGTAGTCGAGGAAGTCCGTGCGGATGCCGCAGTAGTTGAGCAGCGTGTTGCCCTTGCCCGGCGCCCCGTAGCCGACGACCTGCTTGCCCTCGCCGCCGCAGCTCGATCAGCAGTTCAGCAGCATCCGCTTCGACTCCTTGACCCGCTCGGCGAAGCGCCGGTAGCAATCCGGATCCCGTAGCCCCTCCGACGCCTCGCGGGCGAGCAGCTCCTCGACCGCCGCGGTTGGCCGTCTCGGATCGCCGCTCGTGCGCGGCGTAGACGCGCAGCGACCCGCCGTGCGTCGGCAGCTCCTCGACGTCGACGACCGCGAGCCCGTGCGCCGCGAACACCTCGCGCACCGTGAAGAGCGAGAAGTACGAGAAGTGCTCGTGGTAGATCGTGTCGTACTGGAGGCCCTCGATCAGGCGCGCGAGGTGCGGGAACTCGAACGTGGCGGTGCCGCCGGGCGCGAGCAAGATGCGGACGCCCTCCACGAAGTCGTTCAGGTCCGGAACCTGCGCGAGCACGTTGTTTCCGAGCACGAGGTCGGCCCGCCGGCCCTCAGCCGCCGAGCCGCCGGGCGAGGTCGGACGCCGAAGAACTCGACGAGCGTCGGCACGCCGCGCTCCTCCGCCGCACGGGCGACGTTGGCGGCCGGATCGATCCCCAGCACCGGAATGCCCCTGGGCAGGAAGTGCTGGAGCAGGTAACCGTCGTTCGAGGCGAGCTCGACGACGAGGCTGTCGGCCGTCAGCGCCGAGCCGCTCGCTGATCATCTCGACATAGCGGCGGGCGTGGTCGACCCACGAGTCCGAGAACGCCGAGAAGTACGCGTACTCCGTCGAAGATCTCCGCGGGCGCGACGAACGCCGGCAGCTGGGCGAGCCAGCAGCGCGAGCACGTCCGTACGTGCAGCGGATAGAAGGGCTCCATCGTCTCGAGCCGGTCGGCTGCGAGGAAGCTCTCGCACAGCGGCGACTTGCCGAGGTCGATCACGGTCAGCTCGAGTGGCGCCGCGCAGAAGCGGCAATGGGTCGCGCCCGGGATCACGCCGCCACGGTACGCGAGATCGTCGGTCGCGCAACCAACCATTCCGGTGGTCTCGATGCAAGCCATTCGGCTATTTCAGCTCCGCTCTGGCGGATGTCCTATCGGGGTTCCAAGCGGCAACTATCGAGGTGACCATCGCACCGCCGTCGCGGCGTCGGATCGTTGTCGCGTGCTGACGTTGCTCTTTCCGTCTGCTCGGCGAGACGAACTCGGGAGCTGGACGAGAAAGCACTGGTCGCAGACCCGCTCGTGCAACAGATAGAAGGTCTCGCCCGCCTCGAGCCCGCTCCGTCCGAGGAAGCTCTCGCAGAACGGCGACATGCCGAGGTCGACGACGTTGTGGCGCAGTCGAGAGCCGCGGAACCGCACGTCGGCTGGAAGTTGTCGGCCGGGAGCTGCTCGTCCGGTTGGGCGTGATGCCGGAGTACTCGGTCGTCTTCACGCGACCGCACCCGCCGGCAACCCCTCGATCCAGCGCAGGTCGTTGTCGAGCGCTCCGCCCGCAAGCAACTCCTTGAGCCGCCGGACGCGCGTGTACTTCGACCCCTCGAGGCTCTCGAGCGTCAGCCCTACGGCGCGATACGCGTCGAGCAGCTCGTGCGCGCCCGCGGTGGCGTCCCACCTGAGCTCGAGGTCGGGCAGGGCACGGGCGATCTTCCCGAACCCGACGCGGTAGCTGCGGGGATCCGGGTCGCCGCTGCCCGCGTACTCGATCTCGCAGTCGTCGGTCGCGTCGCGGACGATGGCGGCGAGCTCGCTCACCTGGTAGTTCGCGCTGTCGACCCCCACGTTGAACGCCTCATCGTGCACGAGCTCCCGGGGCGCCTCGAGCAGTGCGACCGTCGTCCGGGCGATGTCCTGCACGTGCACGAGCGGACGCCACGGCGTGCCGTCGCTCAGGATGCGGATACGCCCGGTCGTAAACGCCCAGCCCGCGAGGTTGTTGAGCACGACGTCGAGGCGAAGCCGTGGAGAAGCGCCGTAGGCCGTCGCGTTGCGCATGTACACCGGGGAGAAGGCGTCGTCGGCCAGTTGCGACAGCGCCACCTCGGAGCGCACCTTCGACTCCGCGTACGCCGTTAGCGGGCGAATCTCGCCCTCCTCGTCGACCGGCTCGTCGTGGACGGTAGCCCCGTACATGCTGCACGACGAGGCGAAGACGAACCGCTCGACACCGGCCGCTTTCGCTGCCATGGCGAGCTTCACCGTGGCCCTGAAGTTGATCTCGCCGGTCAACTCAGGCCGCATGTCACCGAGGGGGTCGTTCGACAGGGCCGCGAGATGGACGACCGCGTCGAACCGGTCGAGGTCGTCCGGTCGTACGTCTCGGACGTCGATCCGCCGGTTGACGATCTCCACTCCCGGCGAGAGATCACAACCCTCGTAGAAGAAGGTGTCGAGCCCGGTCACGTCGTGGCCAGACTCCAGCAGGGCCGGAACAGTGACCGATCCGATGTAACCGTGATGGCCGGTGACGAGCACCTTCATCGGAGACGTCCGAGCCGAAAAAAAGGGGCGCGAGACGGCCACATGGCCAGCGCACACGACATCTGGTTCATCGCCGTCAAGAGAACACTCGCCCCAGCATGGTGGCGTAGGCGGCGACCAGCCGGTCAGCGCTCGTCTCGAGGGAGTAGTTCGCGTGCACGAAATCCGACGCCGCCCGTCCCTGCCGTTCTCGAAGCTCCGGGTCGGCGGCCGCACGCCCGATCGCATCGGACCAGGCGCCGACGTCGTCGGCGCCGACCACCGTCCCCCGGTCGACGCCGAGGAGCTGCCGCACACCCGACGTGGAGCTGGCGATGCACGTCATGCCCGAGGCCATGGCCTCCAGGAGCGCGTTCGACATTCCCTCCCCGCGCGAGGCGAGCAGGAACACGTCCGCGGCGCCGAGATACTTGTCCACTCGGTCGCTGAACCCGACGAACCGCACCCGGTCGGCGACGTGCTGCTCGACGGCGAGCCGCTCGAGCGCGCCTCGCTCCGAACCGTCGCCGACGACTACGAGCCGAAACCCGTCGACGTGCGCGAGCGCACGGATCAACGTGTCGGCTCCCTTGATGTGCTCAAGCCGTCCGACGTAGACGCCGGTGACGCCGGGGAGGAGGCCGAGCTCGTCCCGCAGGCGCGCGCGATGCTCGGGCCCGCGTGAGCGATAGACGGTGCAGTCGACGCCGTTCGGGATCTCGAAGATGCGCTCGGGAGGAGCGCCGAGCTGTTCGAGCTCCTCCTTGCTCTCAGCGCTCAGCGCGATGAACCAGGCCTTCCGCAACAGCAGGCGCCGCCGCACCGCGCCGCCGGGCTTGGCCGCGAGCCGTTCGAAGTCGCCCATCCAACCTGTCCCGAACACCGTGACGACCGCCGGAACCCCGAGAGCGGCCGCGGCGAGAGCGATCGTGCCCTCGGAGAGCGCGCCGTGCGCGTGCACGACAGCGTTCCGTCGCGCCGCGGTCGGAAGGAGGCGCGCCATACCCTCGCCCACGAACGCGATCGAGGCCGTCGCGGACCGCCCCGCGAGCGCGGTGCGCCGGACGAGCGCACCGTCCACGACCTCGGTCCGCGGCTCGCCGGGGTAGCCGCGCGTCAGCACGGAGACCCCGAGCCCGCGCCCGACCAGGTGGGGGAGGAGCCGTTCGAGCTGCAGCTCGCCGCCGCCGATCGTCGGCCGGAACGACTGGATCACCATGCAGACTCTTGCGCTATCGCGGCCGGTCGGTCTGGAGCGGAGCGAGATCACGGTGTCCCGGGGCTCGAGATGTCGCGGGGCATTCCGCGCCGGCTGTTGTTGGCCCGGATTGCGTCGCCGACGACATCTAGCAGGAGCTCTGCGTGCTGCGCGAAGCTGAACCGCTCGCGTGCGACCTGTCGGGCGCGTTCGCGCATCTCATGCAGCTCGACCTCGTTCGCCGGGTCGTAACACCATTCGATCGCCTCGCGAAGCGCCGCCGCGTCGCCCGCCGGTACGAGGATCCCGGTCCGGCCCTGCTCGATGTAGTCGGATGTCCCGGGGCACTCGGTGACGATCACGACCTGGCCGAGTGCCATCGCGCTGAGATACGTGTCCATCCCGGTCGCACGCCGGATCCCGGCCCGGAACGGCACCACCACGACGTGTGCGCTCCGCATCAAGTCGATAAAGCGGCTGTGTGGCTTCACCGGAACAACGTTGGCGTTGCCCCGCGCGCCGTCGCGCAGCGCCAGCGAGGTCACGATCGTGAGCTCCATCGGCAGCCCGCGGACGGCCTCCAGCAACGTGTCGTAGTCGCGCAGTGCGTTGCCCCCCGCGAAGATCCCAGAGCGAACGGGCTCCGGGAGCGCCATCTCCTTGGCTGTGACGGTGTGGCCGTACGGCGTCAGGGCGACCCTCGACGGATCGAGCCCCCACGTAACCGGCAGAACCTCGACCTCCTCGGTGGAGCGCACGCAGAAGGTCACTCGCTGCGAGTTGAGCAGTCGTACGCCGAGCCGGCAGAGAAAGCGATCAAAGCTCCGGTCGCCCAGCTTCCAGCTGCAATCCGTGATCACGACCGCCGGACCGTTGGGTAGGTGGGAGATGATCGCCGCCGCAACGAGATCGCCGTAGCCCGACCGCCAGCCAACCGACCCGTCGAGGACGACCGCGTCGTAGCCGGACGCGCTGCGGACGATCCGGAAGACGAGGCCGATCGCACTCGTCGACCGCCGGTCTATCGCGTCGACGCGCTCGAGCCACGCAGGGCTGAGCGTGTACGCATGCGTCGAGAGAATCCGTTGAACCGCCATTCGAACGATCCTACTGCGCGAACCGAATACTCGAACCCACCCGCGAGTCTGGACCGACCAGGCCGTTGTTCGATTTTTGTCACCTTTAGTGGTCCGTTCGGAAGTTCTGTCGCGCGCCGAGCGCGGCCGAGTGGTTGAGAAGGTCGAATCGTTCGAGTAGGCGGTCGAGGTGGCCGCGGTGAACCTCTATTCGAACGGCCGGGCGACCGTCGTGGGTCACCCGAGGGCAAACAACCGCTGCTCGACGGCGGCGAGGTCGCCGAAGTCGTTGGGCTGGAGTACGTTCTGACACCCGCTGCCTTGGCGCGGAAGTTCGCGCGGGAAGATCCACGAGCGTTGGTTCAAGGCCGGATGGCGTCTTTCCGCCAGCCAGCGCCAGACCGTCGCCTCTGGACGCGAAGCGGTCGGGGCACCCGCGCATGCTGCGGTTTGACTATGGGCCTGCCGCCGTGAAGGCTTGGATTTCGGCGAGGCCGACGTTGAAGGTGGTGGCGCTGACGGCGGTGATCGTGAGGCGAACGCTGGTGGTGGTTTCGGCGGCGAAGGTGAGGGTGAGCGCGGTGCCGCTGTTGGGAAGGGCGGGAACGGTGAGGGTCGTGCCGTCGCTAAAGGTGATCGTGCCGCCGGTGATCTGGTCGTTGTTGTTAGGGCGGTCGTAGAGCGTGATCGAGGTGAGAGTCTGCGGACTTGACCAGGCGAGGTTGAGCCAGGCGCCTGCCTTGCCGCCCACGGTCGCCCACTCGTGGCTGTAGTCGCCCGGGTAACCGTCGGTAGAGCCGTCCACCGCCTTGTCGGCGGTTTGGCCGGTCGAGGTGTCCTGGCTGGAGGCGGTGACCGTGGCGAGCGGGGCCACGTTCTGGCCGCCCGCCGTGACCGTGAAGTCGGTCGGGCTGGTGGCGCTGCTAGTCCCGTCCGACACGACGACGGTCTGGGCGCCCGCGGAGAGGCCAGCGGGAACCGTGAACGAAACGCTCGCGTTACCCGCGCTGTTGGTCGTCCCGCCCGAACTGATCGACGCCGACTGACCGCCAACCGTGACAGTCAAGGCATGCGACGCCGCGAAGCCCGCCGCCGTGATCGACGCCGCCGCGCCGGTCGGACCGCTGGTGGGCGCGAGCCCCGAGACCGAGGCGCTCGGGGCGCCGCCGGCGCCGGTGAAGACTCGGATTTCGGCGAGGCCGACGTTGAAGGTGGTGGCGCTGACGGCGGTGATCGTGAGGCGAACGCTGGTGGTGGTTTCGGCGGCGAAGGTGAGGGTGAGCGCGGTGCCGCTGTTGGGAAGGGCGGGAACGGTGAGGGTCGTGCCGTCGCTAAAGGTGATCGTGCCGCCGGTGATCTGGTCGTTGTTGTTAGGGCGGTCGTAGAGCGTGATCGAGGTGAGAGTCTGCGGACTTGACCAGGCGAGGTTGAGCCAGGCGCCTGCCTTGCCGCCCACGGTCGCCCACTCGTGGCTGTAGTCGCCCGGGTAACCGTCGGTAGAGCCGTCCACCGCCTTGTCGGCGGTTTGGCCGGTCGAGGTGTCCTGGCTGGAGGCGGTGACCGTGGCGAGCGGGGCCACGTTCTGGCCGCCCGCCGTGACCGTGAAGTCGGTCGGGCTGGTGGCGCTGCTAGTCCCGTCCGACACGACGACGGTCTGGGCGCCCGCGGAGAGGCCAGCGGGAACCGTGAACGAAACGCTCGCGTTACCCGCGCTGTTGGTCGTCCCGCCCGAACTGATCGACGCCGACTGACCGCCAACCGTGACAGTCAAGGCATGCGACGCCGCGAAGCCCGCCGCCGTGATCGACGCCGCCGCGCCGGTCGGACCGCTGGTGGGCGCGAGCCCCGAGACCGAGGCGCTCGGGGCGCCGCCGGCGCCGGTGAAGACTCGGATTTCGGCGAGGCCGACGTTGAAGGTGGTGGCGCTGACGGCGGTGATCGTGAGGCGAACGCTGGTGGTGGTTTCGGCGGCGAAGGTGAGGGTGAGCGCGGGGCCGCTGTTGGGAAGGGCGGGAACGGTGAGGGTCGTGCCGTCGCTAAAGGTGATCGTGCCGCCGGTGATCTGGTCGGCGCTGTTAGGGCGGTCGTAGAGCGTGATCGAGGTGAGAGTCTGCGGACTTGACCAGGCGAGGTTGAGCCAGGCGCCTGCCTTGCCGCCCACGGTCGCCCACTCGTGGCTGTAGTCGCCCGGGTAACCGTCGGTAGAGCCGTCCACCGCCTTGTCGGCGGTTTGGCCGGTCGAGGTGTCCTGGCTGGAGGCGGTGACCGTGGCGAGCGGGGCCACGTTCTGGCCGCCCGCCGTGACCGTGAAGTCGGTCGGGCTGGTGGCGCTGCTAGTCCCGTCCGACACGACGACGGTCTGGGCGCCCGCGGAGAGGCCAGCGGGAACCGTGAACGAAACGCTCGCGTTACCCGCGCTGTTGGTCGTCCCGCCCGAACTGATCGACGCCGACTGACCGCCAACCGTGACAGTCAAGGCATGCGACGCCGCGAAGCCCGCCGCCGTGATCGACGCCGCCGCGCCGGTCGGACCGCTCGTCGGGGAAAGTGCGGTCGCGCTCGTTCCGGGGGCAGGTTGCGCCAGCGTTGCGGCGACGTACTCGCGCGACCACCAGTCGGCAGTTCCGTCGCCCACACACGCGTTCACCGTCTGACACACCTGGTCGTCGTACGGCGCGTTGGCGAACCAGGCATTTTCCTTCGCCTGAGTGTCAGCGGCGGAAAGGTTCGAGGGCAGGCCGCTGATCGTGTAGTCGTAGTAGCTCGTCATCGAGTGCGGTGTCGGGTCTTCCTGACCGGCTGCCTCGGTCATGTAAGCGACTGAGTGGTGGTCGCTGTGGTCGCCGTCGCCGTAGGTGCCGACGAAGTCTTGGGTCGAGACGGCGTCCGCTCCCACGTTCTGGATCAGGGTGCTGATCGTGTCGATCAGATCCTCGCGGGTATAGCTCGAGCTTCCGTCCACCGTATTGATCGTCGGGATGGTTCCTTGCCAGAGCTTCTGCAGGCTCTGCATCCCGTAAGCGGCGAAGCCGAGGCCGTTGGTGTCCCCGTCGGGAACATGCATGAAGACCAGGGAGACGGTCGGTAGGCCCGTGAGGGTGTACCGCGGCATCGGATGACCGCTGATGCCGGCATCGCTCACGGACCATGTATCGGGGACTCCAGCTATCTCGGCGTATGCGGCTTCAGCGCCCTCTTGGCGCGACGACCAGAAGGACTCCCCGAAGCCGTTGTCGCCTGCCGTCACGAAAATCGTCTCGACGCAACGGCCGCTGGCGATGTCCTGAAAGAGAGCGGGGCTTTCGAACAGGATCGAGTCGTCCTCGTGGGCAACCGTGTAGACGCTGCTGCCCGCGGGGCAGGAGACCGCCGCTGGGGCGCTTTGCGATGCGGCGCCCGAACGGACCAGCAGGACGAGCACCGTGAACGCAAGCAAGGCCAGCCGGCCGGCTACCGCCGTTTCAAGCACCTTTCCCATCCGAGGCTCTCACCGTAACCTAGGTTTCGTCCGGCTAGGGTTTAGTTTTTGGGTAGTTTCGTGGCCGGGGATCCTGGTAGCGTGTTGACAGCCTGAGGGCTTGGTTGCCGGTCGGGGAGGACTCGGCGGCGGGGGGTCAACGGCCACATCCCTCGCACGGGATCCAGTAAGGTCGCATGCAGCCGATAACGACGCATGCAGCCGTTCCTGAACTTCCACGGACCCCCGCGCTGTCTTCTCGGGCCGATAACGGCATCGCGAACAAAAAAAGCTCCCGTGCCGCATTCGAAAGGAGTCACGTTGACGAAGCGCTCCAGAGGTCTGTCGAAGAGCGTCCTTCCCTGCCTCCTCATCCTCGTCTGTCTGGCTTCTATAGGCGGCGCGCCGTCGGAGAGTCTTGCCTCCGCGGCGTCGACCGAGACGATGGGCGAGACGAATGTCCTCTCCGGCACCGACAGCGGAAACGGCAATATCCTCCTGGCGCAGCAGGCCGTGCTTCCCCACGACGGGACGCTGCAGAGCCTGTCCTTCTACGTCGTCAACGCGACCGGAAAGCTCCGGCTGGGCGTCTACGACTCGTCGGGCGTCGGCGGCGGTCCCGGCTCGCTCGTCGCGGAGACCGCGGAAATCACGCCGGCCGCCGGTTGGAACACCGCTCCAGCCACGTCGCAACCGACCTTGAAAGCCGGGTACTACTGGCTGGCTTATCTTCCGAGCAGCAACGGCCTGTCCTTCAGGATCGAGCAGACGGGGGCGTACAGGGATTACCAGGTCACCTACGGCTCGCTCCCGACCACGGTCACAGGCGGTGCCAGCTCGTCCTCGGTCGGCCACTGGTCTTTCTTCGCCACGTTGCAGGTCTCGGGAGCGCAGGACCCCGGGCAGCAGGCGCCTGCATCGACGCCGACGACCCAGCTCGCCTGGTTCTACAACCGCCCGACCGACGGCACGACGCCGTTGACCCTCGTCCAGAGGCACCAGACGATGATCCTCTCCGGGAGCGACTACGAGGTCGGCTTCCTCCAGCAGGTGCGAAGCAGCGGGTGGACCAGGCCGATCCTCGAGTACGTCGACGAGGCCTTCGCGATGGGGCCGTCTTCAGCGATGACAGGCAGCTGCCCCTCCGGCTACGCCGGCTACTCGACCACCTGGACGTCCGGAGACAACGAGTTTTGCCAGATGGTCAACCCGAACGAGAGCTGGTTCCTGCACAACGGCGCCGGGCAGCGCATCTACAGGGACGCCGGCGGCGGCTCGTACTTCTACCTGATGAATCCTGGGGTGGCCGGCTGGCGCGCGTACGTGCAGGCGAAGACCGCCTCGCTGCCGAGCGACTACCACATGGACGGCGTCTTCCTGGACGATGTCTGGGCGACCGCGAACGATCCACGCAATCGCGAGGACGACTCCGACGGCACCTGCCTAGAGTGCGGGACGGACGCTCAGTGGCTGCAGGCGCAGATCGGCATGCTAAAGGCGGTGAAGACCGGCGCGGGCTCGCAGCCGGTCTGGATCAACTCGGACAGCACGACCGACCTGGTCGCTCCGGTCGACGGGTTTATGGTCGAGAACATGGGCGCCTCGTGGGGCACCGGCTTCATGCCGCAGTCCGAGGTCGAGCAGCGCTGGACCGACATCGACGCGGCCATTGCCGCCGGCAAGAACGCGATCCTGGTCGGGCAGGGAAGCCAAGGCGATACGGAGCGCATGCGGTTCTCGCACGTGGTCTACCTGATGGTGGCCGGACCGAACGTCTCGTACCGGTTCCAGAACGCCGGCGACTACCGCGCATTCTGGGACTACCCCGAGTTCAAGCTCGCGCTCGGAACGCCGAACGGGCCCCGGTACCGGGTTGGATCGTCGGTGTGGCGCCGCGACTTCAGCGCCGGAACAGCCGTGGTCAACCTCTCCGCCACGACCTCGCAGACGGTGAGCCTAGGCGCCAGCTACGCGCTGCCAGGAGGCGGGACGGCGACGAGTGTGACGCTCGCGCCTAACCACGGCCTCGCGCTCGCGCTCGCAAGCGGCTCGCAGCCCCCGCCGCCGCCTGCGGCGCCTGGGGCGGTCCCCAACGAACGCGCCACGAGCACCACCCAGACAAGCGTCTCGATCGCCTGGGACGCCGCCTCCGGCACCGTCGACGGATACCAGCTCTCGCTCAACGGGGCGGCGTCCGGCACGACCACAGCACTGCAATGGGAGACAACCGACCTCACCTGCGGAACCACATACTCGTTCGCAGTCCAGGCCTACAACAGCAGCGGCAACGGCCCCACCTCCACCATCAGCGCCACAACCGCGGACTGCCCGCCGCCGCCTGCGGCGCCTGGGGCGGTCCCCAACGAACGCGCCACGAGCACCACCCAGACAAGCGTCTCGATCGCCTGGGACGCCGCCTCCGGCACCGTCGACGGATACCAGCTCTCGCTCAACGGGGCGGCGTCCGGCACGACCACAGCACTGCAATGGGAGACAACCGACCTCACCTGCGGAACCACATACTCGTTCGCAGTCCAGGCCTACAACAGCAGCGGCAACGGCCCCACCTCCACCATCAGCGCCACAACCGCGGACTGCCCGCCGCCGCCTGCGGCGCCTGGGGCGGTCCCCAACGAACGCGCCACGAGCACCACCCAGACAAGCGTCTCGATCGCCTGGGACGCCGCCTCCGGCACCGTCGACGGATACCAGCTCTCGCTCAACGGGGCGGCGTCCGGCACGACCACAGCACTGCAATGGGAGACAACCGACCTCACCTGCGGAACCACATACTCGTTCGCAGTCCAGGCCTACAACAGCAGCGGCAACGGCCCCACCTCCACCATCAGCGCCACAACCGCGGACTGCAAGTCGCCCGGC
The DNA here is from genome assembly GCA_963729135.1 of uncultured Actinomycetes bacterium. Classification (GTDB taxonomy): domain Bacteria; phylum Actinomycetota; class Thermoleophilia; order Gaiellales; family Gaiellaceae; genus PALSA-600. The sequence continues at coordinate 156,459 of CAVSMT010000001.1, read as the reverse complement.
CCGGTCAACACCAGCCTCCCGACGATCAGCGGGAGGGCCAGGGTCGGCTCGATGCTCCGGGGAAGCCTGGGCCTCTGGACCGACGGTGTGACGGGGTTGGCCTACCAGTGGCTCCGGTGCAGCGCTTCGAATGGCAGTTGCACGACCATCCAATGGGCTACTTCGCAGAACTATGTGCCGAGCTCCTCAACCAGAGGGTCTGTGCTCCGGTTGAGGGTCACCGCCACAGACGCGTCCGGTTCGGCGAGTGCGACTTCGCAACCCACCCGAACCGTCAGGTAGAGCATCGGGGACTCGCTTCGGGCGTCAGGCCACATCCGCTGCCCTCAGTGAGCGGGTGTGGCCACGACGACGATCCGAGCGTCCGACCCCGGCTCCGCTTCGAAAAGCCCGCCCAAATGGGGCGGTGCGGGCTATTTCTGGGCGAGTTATCGTTTGTCGCAGTGGAGGAGGCGCAGCCGGGACCCGACTCTCCAGAGCGCGGCGCCGCCTCGAATGTCGCCTCGAACGCCAACGCGCGGGACCGACTCGACGGCGAGGCCGTGTTCTTCGCGGTCACGAATGCGGGGTATTTTCCCGCCACGCTCGCGCTGCTCAATTCGCTCCGTCTCACCGGCCACGATCAGGAGATGGTGTTGGGCGATTGCGGGCTAACGCCCGATCAGCGCGCCCGTCTCGCCCCGCACGGCCGGGTCGTGGAGATTCCGGCCGGACCGGACCGCGATCCGGTGCTCCTCAAGTCGTTCGCCCACTCGCTCGAGTTCGACGGCGTGGTCGCGATCATCGACAGCGACATGATCGCGACTGGGGACCTGAGCGACGTCCTCGCCTTGTCCGCGGCCGGGAGGATCTGCGCCTACGTCGACCCCGAGCCCGGTCGGCGGTTCGCGGAGTGGGAGGAGATCTTCGCGCTCTCGCGGCCCCCGCGCGACCAGGAGTACGTCTCCTCGGGCTTCGTGTCCTGGTCGACCGAGCACTGGCCGTCGCTCCTCGGCAGCTGGCGGGACGCGTGCGAGCGCATTCCGATCGGCGCGACCCTCGCGCACGGCGCGACTAGCGCCGGGGCGTTGGCGCAGGGCGATCAGGACGCCCTCAACGCCGTCTTGATGACGGAGGTGCCGGCGGACGCTCTCTTCCCGCTGCCAAACGACGAGCGGCCCGTCTGGCGGAACACGCGCGTCGAGGTCCTCGATCCGAAGACCCTCCGGTGCCGCATCGACGGCCACGCGACGAAGCTCCTGCACGCCGACGGAAGCCGCAAGCCGTGGCAGCAACGGACGTGGTGGCGCGTGCGAAACGATGCCTACGTCCGCCTCTTCCGGCGGCTGCTCTTCTCCGACGACGTCGCCGTTGCCGCGTCGCCCTCGGAGGTGCCGCTCTGGCTCCGGCCCGGGCGGGCCGGAACGGCCTGCCTTGAAGTCCTCGACTTGGCGAACGCGATCACGTCGTTCGCGTTTGGACGGCGAACGACGAAATACGTGGCGAAGCACGCGAAGAGCCTCCGCAGGCGCCTCCGCGCCCGACCGGCTCAGTGAACGACCCGCTGGTCAGCGTCGTCGTCCCGACGCACAACTACGCGCCGTACCTGACCGAGGCGATCGAGAGCGTCCTCTCCCAGGACTACTCTCGGCTCGAGATCATCGTGATCGATGACGGCTCCACCGACGACACGCCCGCGATCGTAGAGTCGCTTCGCGAGCCGAGGGTCGTCTACTCTTACCAAGAGAGCCGCGGCCCTGGCTCCGCCCGCAACCGGGGCACCGAGATGGCCCGGGGCGAGCTGATCGCCTTCCTCGACGCCGACGATGCTTGGCTTCCCGGCAAGATCTCCGCGCAGATCGCGCGCTTCCGCGCCCATCCCGAACTCGGGCTCGTCGGGAGCTGGGGGTTCGACTGCGATTCGTGGAACCGTCCGACCGGCCTTCGCAAGACCCCGTCGATCGTCGCCGCGATGTCGTTCGAGCGTCTCCTCGTCCGGAACTTCATCGTCCCGTCGGGGGTGATGGTGCGGAAGCGCTGCCTCGTCGAGGTCGGCGGGTTCAACGACCACCGCCACGGCGAGGACTGGGACCTGTGGCTCCGGATCGCGAGGCGCTTCCCGATCGGTTTCGTCCAGGAGCCGCTGTTCAAGCGCCGCACCCATGCCGGCGCGCTCTCGTTCGAGATCGGCGATCGGCTGCTGGCGAGCTACCGCGCGATCGGTGAGACGCACCTCGTCCATGCGCAGCCGCCGTGGATGAGGTCCGTGCTCCGGCAGCGGCTCCACTCGACGGCCCTGTACTACGCGGCGGCGCAGGGGCTGGGTCACAGTCGGTGGCGGGCGGTCCGGATGCTGCTCGTCGCGCTGTCGCTCGACCCGATCACGCTCGGCCGCGCAAAGGTCGTCCTGCTGCTGCGCGCGGTGCTCCCCGACCGGCTGTTCACTCGGCTCCGGGCGTTCTCGATGCGCCCGGCGGGCGGACTTCCGGAGCGGCTCTGGCCTAGGTGATGATCGAGTCAGCCCGCGTCGCCGCCCTCGAGCGTGCCGTTTGCCGCGATCGGTGGACGCCGGCGCCAGCGGCGGAGGCGGATCGGGACGAGTTGGAGGACGTAGCGGAGGTCCTCCGGGAAGAACGCGCGGAGAATCCCGACGTACACGACTGCGCCGACCGGCACGCCCACGGCCAGGGCGACGAGGGGAGAGGCCGCCTTGCTGATCGGATAGACGACTGCGGCCATAAGGATCGCGCCGACGAAGCCGCGGAGGATGCTGGTGAACTGGGTGAAGCAGGGGACGCCGACCGCCTTCCTCACCGCGACGGACTGGATCGACATGTAGACGACCTTCACGCAGATGAGCGCCGCCGCGACGGCCGAGATCCCAAACGGGGCGACGAACCAGACCGTCGGGATGGTCAGGCCGATCTCGACCGTGGCCATTGTCGTCAGGACCCCGCCTCGCCCGAGCGCCTTGAACATCGTCCCGGCCATTCCCGCGATCGCGGCGAACGCACACCAGATCGAGATCAGCGCGAGGGGAACGATCGACGGCTCCCATTCTCGGCCGTAGACGACGAGGACCAGCGGAAGCGCGAGCGCGGCCATTCCGAAGCCGAGCGGGAAGGCGAAGATCGACCCCGTCCGGAGCGCCTGGCGGTAGCTGGCTTTGAGCCCTTCCGCGTCCGCCTCCGAGGACCCCTCGTCGGACGGCGCATCCTTGAGCCGCGAGAAATACGGGAAGAGAATCGTCTGCAGCACCACGAAGATCTCGAGGATCGCGACCTCGGGGATCCGGAACGCGAGCGAGTAGAAGCCCAGCTGCTCCGCGCCCAGCCGTGCGCCGACGATCACATAATCCGTGTTCTGGCTTGCGTAGCCGACGATGCCGATGAATCCCATCGGAAGCCCGAAACGGACGAGCCGCCTGGCGACGCTCCGCCCGATGACGAGGCTCGGCCGCCAGCCGGTCGCGAACCACAGCGTCAGCGACCAGATCAGCGTGCTCGCAAGTTGCCCTATCACCAGGCTCCAGACGCCGAGGCCGAGCACGGCGAGTCCCACCGCGACGAGAGCCTTCACGAGGTCGCTCAGGAACGCCGCGAACGTGAGCTTGCGGAACTCGAGCGCGTGAATCGCCTGATACCAGTGAACGCGACCGAGCGCCCTGAGCGGGAATTGGAGACAGAGCACGAGGACGACTGTCAGCGCCTCGCGGTTCACCGTGTGAGGTGTGAGAAGCGGCGCGAGGCTCCACACCAGCGCGACCGTCCCGAAGGCGCCCGCGACGGTGATCCAGAACGCGGTCGAGGCGACCTCCTGGGTCGCTCCATCCTCGCTGTAGACGAGCGCCTGGCCGACGCCGAGATCGCTGAGATTGTCGACCAAGGACAGGATTGCGACGGCGAACGCAACCAGGCCGAACTCGGACGGGGCCAGCAGACGCGCAAGCCCGAGCGTGGCCACGAAGAACACGACGCGGCCGCTGATCGTGGCTCCGTAGCTCCAGAAGAAGCCGGCGAACGCCTTGCCGCGCAGCTCCTCTGCGTGCTTGGTCGGCGCCTTCGTCGTCACGGCCCGACCCAGCCGTGGCCCGCATGACGACGCGCGTCCTTCAGGTAATCGACGGCCTGCGCGTCGGAGGCGCGGAGAACGTTCTCCTCGGGCTCCTCGAGCTGGCGGACGAGGCCCGCCTTCCGATGTTCGTCGCGTCGGTGGGGCCCAACGACCCGCGGCTCGCCGAACGCGTCCGCGCCGTCAGCCGCGACCTCTTCCTGCTCGAGGCACGCGGGCTCTGGGATCCGCGAACCGTGGCGGCGCTCATCTCGATCATTCGCGCGCAGCGGATCGAGGTCGTGCAGACGCATCTTGCGGGCGCCGATTTTCAGGGCGGCCTGGCGGCGAGGCTCACCGGGCGCCCGTGCGTGTCCGTGCTGCACAGCGTCGTCCGCGACCGGCGAACGTACGGCCGCGCGCGACGATTGCTCGCGAACCTCGCGACGCGTCACCTCGCCGACCGGATCGTCGCGGTCAGCTGCGCTGTCAAGGACAGCCACGTCGAGGAGCTCGGCATCCCGAGCGGGCGGATCGTCGTCATCCCGAACATCCCGGCCGCCGCGCTCTTGCTCGACGAGCACTTCGACCGGGAACGAAAGCGGATGGAGCTCGGTCTCGGCGAGTCGCCGGTCGTGACGACCGCCGGCCGGCTCGACCTGCCGAAGGACCACCGCACGTTGCTGCGCGCGCTCCCAAGGGTGCTCGAGGCGTGGCCCGACCTGATCGTCCTCGTCATCGGCGGCGGCTCGCTGAGGGAGGCGCTCGAGTCGACCGCGCGCGAGCTCGGAGTCGAGCGGAGCGTGATCTTCACCGGCATCCGCCTGGACGCGGTCGAGGCGATCGCCGCCAGCGACGTCTTCTGCCATCCGGCGCTCTACGAGGGGTTCGGGCTTGCGCTCGCCGAGGCGATGGCGGTGGGAACGCCAGTGGTGGCGAGCAAGGTCTCCGGGATCGTCGAGCTCGTCGAGAACGGGCGCACCGGAATCCTCGTCGAGGCGGAGAATCCGGACGCGCTCTCCGGCGCCCTGATCGAGCTCCTCGGCGATTCCGGAAGGCGGCGCCGCCTGGCCGAGGAGGCGCGTGCCGAGATTGCCGCTCGCTTTGACGCGGGCGAGTGGATGCGGCGGATCGAGGACGTGTACGCCGAGGTCGTTCGGCTCCGGCGCGAGCGGCCGAGGCTCTCCGTCCGACTCCGGCGATTCGCCCGGTCTACCCGGTCTCGACGGTAACACCGATCTCCCCACGCTCGTCCGGGCTCCAGGTCTCGAAACGCTTCCCGGTGAAGATCGAGAGCACTGCGACGCCTGCCGCGACGTTCGTGAGGGCGAAGTAGTACGGGATCGCGAGGATCTTGTTTCGGCCAAGCGGTCGACCGCGCATCGCCCAGCCAAGCAGGCTCAGCAGCGCGACGGCGAGCTCGAAGGCAAGAAGAACGCGCCACCAGGTACCGGAGCGTGCAAGCCACGCCGTCGAGAGGAACATGGCAAGGAGGAAGAAGGGCAGCAGCCGGCGCAGGACCTTGCGGACGAGCACCTGGATCGCGTAGAGCCCGTACTTCCGCGGGTCCAGCATCTCGCTGAGGGCGAGCCACGTGCGGAGCCCGCCGTTGATCACCCTGACCTTGCGCCGGAACTCGTCTCCGCCAGTCCTCGCTGAGTCGACGAGGACGGTCGCGTGCTCGTCGAACGCGAGCCGTCGGCCGGCCCGCACGACCTCCGTCGAGATGAGCACGTCGTCGTTGCCGGCCGCGACGGTCGGGGCGCGGAACAGCGGCCGGCGGAGCGCGTAGAGGCTCCCGCATGCCGAAATCGTGCTCCCGGCCCGGTCTTCAAGCCGCTTGAGCCACTGCTCGTATCGCCAGTACAGACCCTCTCCCCTCGCGACGCCTCGTTCTCGCGCGGAGGGCCGTATCTCGTTCCCCGTCACGCCTCCGACCGCCGGATCCGCGAAGTTGGCGATCAACTCGGACAGCGTCCGCGGCTCGAAGAAGCAGTCGGCGTCCGTGAACACGAGGACGTCCCCGCTCGCCCGGGCCGCAGCCGCGGTCAGCGCGGCGAGCTTGCCCTGGCGGGGCAGGTCGAGAACGGCGGTCGCGCCGGCACGGCGGGCGAGCTCGACGGTGCGGTCGGAGGATCCGTCCGACGCGACGATAAGCTCGACGAGTTCGCGGGGGTACGAGCCCGCCAGGACGTTCGCGACCTTCCGCTCTATCACCGCCTCCTCGTTGTGGGCCGGCACGATGACCGTCACGGGGAGCGTGAGCTGGGAGCGCCGCCGCGGCCTTGGCCTCAGCGCGACGAGGATCGCCAACCCGACGGGATACCCCAGGTAGACGAACGCTGTCGCCGCGACCGAGATCCCGAACACAACGAGGGCGATCATGCGGCGAGCTCCCGGGGGCCGTCGCCGCGCGTCGCGATGGACGCCGCGAACAGCGACGCCAGGCGCGAGCCCTCGACCGCAAGATCGAACTGCCGGGTCACGCGCTCGCGCGCGTTCGCGGCGAGCCGGTGGGCGAGCTCCGGATCCCGGGCGAGGCGGCAGATCGCCGCGGCGAGCTCGTCGGGCGACTCGGGCGCAACCAGCAGGCCGGTCTCCTCGTCCACGACGAGCTCGGGGATACCGGACAGACGCGTCGCGACAACCGGGAGCCCGCTCGCCATCGCCTCCATCAACGCGACCGGGATCCCGTCCATCCGGCCCGAGCGGTGCCGGAGAGACGGGAGCACGAAGACATCCTTCTCATCGAGCGCCCTCCGGACATCCTCGGTGGGGAGAGCGCCAACGAATCGCACCGTCGCGTCGAGGCCGAGCTCGCTCGTGAGACGCTCAAGCCGCGCTCGGTCCGCGCCGTCGCCGATCAGATCGAGCGTCAGGCCCGGCAACTCGCGGCGGGCAATCGCGAACGCGCGCAGGAGGTCGGCCTGCCCCTTCGTTGCCTCGAGGCGCGCAACGCAGACGAGTCGGCGCTGACTACTCCGCTGCCGGAACGAGAAGAGCTCCGTGTCCACGCCGCAGTGGACGAGCTCGACCTGGCGAGACATTCGGTACTGGGTCCGGATGAACTCCCGGTTGAACTCGGAGATGGTGACGACGAATTCAGCGTCCGCGAGCTTCTCTTCGAGCAGGGCCGGACGGACGTAGAGATCGTTTGCGTGGGCAGTAATGCTGAACGGGACGCCGGTGAGCTCGTGGATGACCCAAGCTGCCGTCGCCGAATGGCTAACGAAGTGCGCGTGAACGTGCGCGATGCCGCGCTCGTCGACGATTTCCGCGAACCGCGAAGCCTTCCAGAAGGACACTGCGCCCTTCGCAACTCCGCCGTTCGGCCGGCGGAAGCTGCCGGCAAGGACCCGGCCGAGCGTCCGTAGGTAGCGGCGGGGCCCGCGGCGGAACTGTCTAAGGTTCGCGGCGACCGTCGAGCCGGCGAGGAGCGGGGCGAAGAGCACCTTCGGAAGGATCCGTGCGGTCTGGGCGTGGAGGGTCTGCTCGTTCATCTTCACGAGCGACGCCAGCTCCATCTGGAAGCTCCCAGTCATGGTCCACCACTCGTTCACCACGAACGTCTCCGGGACGTTCGGGAAGCGCGAGACCAAGTAGAGGACGGAGCTTCCGGGCTTCACGATCCCACCGCCCGCCCGTGTCGTGCGAGCCGGCCGCACACGAGGCCGAATCCGATCGTCAACCAGAGATACCTCGAGTAGGCGGAAGGGTGCAGGAAGAAGCCGTTGACGAGGTAGCCGACGGTCGCGACGAAGACGCCCTCGGCGAGCAGGGCGTCTCGCCTGCCGAGGACGGACCTCGCCCTCCATGCCCCGAGCAAGGCGCGAGCGAAAAGCGCGAGCAGCAGCAGGCCGCCGACGAGCCCGGTCTCGGCGAACGCCTCCAGGTAGAGGTTGTGCGGGTGCCTTCCCTCGTTCCGCGGGTCAAGCCCGATCGTCTCGGAGTACTTCGTGTACAGAACGGGATAGTTCCCCGGCCCGACGCCCAGATACGGATGGTCGAGGAACATCTCGAGCGCCGCCAGGTTCTCGCCCGCGCGGTTGCGTACCGACGCGTCCGACGCCGTCGCGACACTGCCGGTCAGCGGAGCCGAGGCCTCGACCAGGCGCGACCGCGCCGTCGACGGCAGGAACACGAAAAGCAGGGCGACGGCGGTCGCGACCGTCGCCACGTAGGCCACGGGGTTGATCCGGCGAAGGATTCCGGCGAGGAGGAGTGCGGCGCACATGGCGATCAGCGACGCCCGCGCGAAGCTGTACACAACACCGAGCAGCGAGCCGACGAACAGGCCCAGCGCGAGCAGCCGAGCCCTGTGCGAGCGCGCCGAGAGCGCCAGATACAGGGAGAGCACCGCGCCCGGCACGAGTTCCCAGCCGAACCAGTCGCTCGTAAGGGGACCCGCGCTGCGAATCAGCCCGTTGTCCCACTGGACAGTCGCGAAGCCCAGGTAGATTCGGTCGTACGTCTTCGTCACCTGCTGCAGGACGGCGAGGGCGCCCAATCCGCCGAGCGCGAACGAAGCGGCCCACGCGGCTCGACGGAGCCACTCGGCGCGGTCGAGCAGCAGCAACATGAGGACCATGAACGGGGCGTCCTTGCAGAAGAAGACGATCCGGTGGACACCTTGGGAGGGGTCCGTTGAGATCGCCGTGGAGACGGCCATCGTCAACGCGAGGGCGAGGATCAGTGTGAGGTCGACCACGGGCAGGTCGAGGCGCTCCATCCCGAGCGCGTAGCGTGCCGTGAGCGGCAGGATCATGCCCGCGAGGATCGCGCCCGTCAGCGGCAGTCCGTGCGCGTGGTAGATGCTCGCGACATCGGGGACGTAGCCCTCGACGAGGAAGAGGACCACGACGAAGACGGCGCGAGGCCTAACGAACGCAAGCAGACAGCAGGCGGCCGCGGCCGAGAGCATGAACGCGACCAGAACGAGAAGCGGCGCAGACGGGATCAGGAATCCGGTCGCGGCAGCGACGATCGCGGCTGGGAGCCACAGCGCCAGCGTGCCGGCCGGTTCACGCCATGAGCGCGCCTCGATCGCCGGCACTGAGACCGGAGCCACGGTTCTGTCCGGACCGGGGCTCAACCGCGGGTGGATCGGTAAGGATTCGGTTCGTTGGCGCGCAGCGCAACGGCGTCCTCGACCGGTGGGCTTTCCGACGTTTGCCAGATGGCCTGGCCGTAGCCGCGACGCGATCGCATGTATCCCTCGATGCGACGCGATCGCATGCGTCTCTCGATGAGCACCTCGATGAGCAGGACGACGACTCCGAAGAGGCCGCCGAGCACGAATCCGACCGCCGCCATCCGGTGAGGATGCGGCGACACGGGCCCTGGAACGGCAATCGATTCGAGGAACGTCAGGTCGTAGGCCGCGTAGTGGTTAGCGGTCCAAGTACGAGAATCCTTGATGTACTCGTTCGCGAGAGCGCTCAGGATCGACAGACTGGGCCCCCGCAGCCTCGCGTCGATAATATCGCTCCCAGGACGGACGAACGCCTGAAGCGAATAGCTCGGGCCAGTCTGGTGTCCGAGTGCCGCCTCGGCCGACTGGACGAGGAACCGCCTGCTGCCGAGGCCGCCGGCGATCGTGGTCACAATCTCGGAGCTGACGTCTGTCGGGCCGTTATGTACGTCGGGGACGACGATCAGCGAGACGGTCCGCTCGTAGACCGGGGTCGCACGCGAAGAGGCGTAAAAGGCAGCGGCTCCAGCGAGGACGGCGAGCCCGACGAGCAACAGCGCCCTGCGGATGACCTGCCCGCGGGTCATCAGAACCGCGCGCCCCTCGATCGCTTGGTGACGCGGGGTCGCCGCGTCCCCGATCGGCGTTCCGTTGCTCTCTCCATCCACGAGAACGATTTCGTGTGCATCGTTGCCGCGGGCCGGGATCACGCCGCTCCCTTGCCAAGCAGCACGGCTCCGAGCGTGCGCCACGCGAAGCCGATCTGACTGCGAACCGACCGCTCCCGGACCTGCCGGATGTCCATCCGACAGCGGTCGTCGAAGTTCACCCGGGCTCGGCCTTCGCACTGCCACTTCCCGAAGATCCCGGGACGCGCCTCGAGCCGCTCGGTCTGCCAGAGCTCGTACTGGTCGATCGGGATGCGCGAGGGGCGCGGTCCCACGAGCGTGAGGTCGCCCACGAGGACGTTCCAGAGCTGCGGCAGCTCGTCCAGCGAGGTGTGGCGCAGCCAGCGCCCGACCCGTGTGATCCGGGGATCGTTCGGAATCTTGAAGTCGGGCCACGGCAGGATGCTCAGATGCTGGAGCGAAGGCTTGAGCTCTTCCGCGTTGACGACCATCGTCCTGAACTTCACGACCCGCATCGGGCGCTCACCGTGGCCGAGCCTCTGGTCTCGGAAGAAGACGGGGCCCCGCGTGTCGAGCTTCGTCGCGATGGCGATCGCCACGACGAATAGCAGCACGGCCGGAGCCAGCGCGATGACGACCGCGACGTCGACGGCACGCCGGGTCCAGGCGCCCATCTGCGAGGCCGCGAGAGGGTCACGAACTGCGCGCTCACAACCAGGTCGGCTCAGTTGATTCGCCAGCGACGACCGCGATGTCCGTAGCGATCACCGGGCTCGGCGCGAGATGGCCGTTCCGAGCAACTTGGCTCTTGTCGACCTCGGCCTCGGCGATCTCGACCACGTCCAGCGAATCGGACAGCGGCGCCTGAGCTCCGCGCGCCGCGAGCTGGAGCCCCACCCAGGTGACGCCGTCGTCGGGAAACGACGCGACTCCGACGAACACCGCCTCTGCGCGGTCCGCGTCCATGCCGGCAGCCAGACGGCGCAGGAACGCGCGCGCTCCGTCGGCCGTCGTCTCGGGCAGTACCGCGATCACGCAGTGCCCTCGCGAGCGGCCGACGATGTCACTCACGCGCAACGCGTCGCGAAGCTCGTTCGCGAGATGGTCGACGCCGGGATGGTTGCCGTCCAACGTGGCGACGAGGACGGCGACCCGGCGGTTGTAGCGCCGCGCGCGAGTGAGCTCGTTGCCCGCGCTGTCGTCGAGCCCGCGTCGGGCGTCAGCCGACGTCGCGCCAAGGCGATGTGCCACCAGAGACCTGACCCGACCGGTCCGCAAAGCCGATCCTTCCTTCGCCGCAAGACGAACAGAACGTTGTTTGTGGGAACACATTTCATGGATCCATGGCCCACGTCAAGAACGGGGATACGTATGGACGGAAGGTCCACCCGAATTGGTAGTGGGTGACGAAGGCCACGCAGCTTCGAGCGGTCTAGGAGTGGCTCGAAGAGTCTCTGCGGCTCCGCAGTCTCCCTCGAAAGGCACGACTATGAGGTCGAGTGAGCGCCACGGTGGAAGCCTCCGATTTGGAGGCCTCCGGACTCACCCTCAAGCGGTCGCGAGTCGCCGGCGAGCGACTACGCGCCTTGTCCCTGGAGGCGCACGTACGCGAAGGGCGACGACCAGTTCCCTGAAGGTCTCACTCGGTGATCTCGAACGGCCGCCGGTGTCCCTCTGCAGACCGGCCGGCATCAACCGGCACGTGCAACCCGGGTCGTGTCTTCGATTCCGGCGTGGCAGCCGTGTGTGCCGACAGGGAGCGGCCGGTACGACATGGGTCAGACTGCTTCGAGCGCGGCGATCCGAGGCGGCGGCTCGACTTCGAGCGCACTGAGGATCGCGCATCGGGTGTCGCTCGGCCGCGTGGGCTGCTGGACGGCGCCAGTGGCGCCTTCGAGGGTGACGAGGTGCAGAGTCGGTGGCGATCCGTCGCCAGCGGACCCCTTCAACAACCGTGACGGAACCTATGAGGAAGAACCGCTGAGCTCCTCGTTTGCAGCTAACAAGACGCTTTGGGATATCTGTAGTCCCAGGCGCTCAGCACTCGTCATTCGGCAACCATGTCCCGGACAATCCACGCGCCGATCGCGAGCGACGCCGTCGCCGCAGGCGATGGCGCGTTCACGACATGCGCCACCGCACCGTCGCGCTCGATCAAGAAGTCGTCGACGAGCGACCCCTCCTTCGTCACGACCTGCGCGCGGATTCCGGCCCGCCCGTGCGACACGTGGCGACCTTCGAGCTCCGGTACGTAGCGGCGCATCTGCCTCACGGCCGCGGCCTTCACCGCGTCGCGCCAGATCTCGCCCGCGCCGGTCCTGGAGTATCGAAGCGCAAGCCGCCACATTCCCCCGTATCCGAGCAAGTCACGCGCGTCCCGGAGATCGACGCTCCTCCGCTCATAGCCCTCACGCGCAAGTGCTGGAACGGCGTTGGGGCCAGCCCAGACCTCGCCGTCGATCCGCCGCGTGAAGTGCACCCCGAGGAACGGAAACGAGGGATCCGGGACGGGATAGATCAGGCCCTTCACGAGTATCCGCGCTTCAGGCGCAAGTGTGTAGAAGCCTCCCCGAAACGGCGCGATCCGATAATCCCGGGACGACGTTCTGGTCAGCGAGGCGACCCGGTCCGCCTGAAGGCCGGCGCAGGCTACGACAAGAGCCGCGTCCACCTCGTCGCCACTTCGCGTATGCAGCACTCGTCGCGGCCCACGCTCCTCGATCCGTGTCACCTCGCGGCCGAGGAGAACGGCTCCGCCCGCCCGCTCGATGTCGTCGGCGATCGCCTTCGCCACGAGCCGAAAGTCGATCACTGCGGTCTCGGGTACGTGGAGCGCCCGGATCCCGGCAACGTGCGGCTCGACCTCACGCAGCTCAGCCGCGCCCAGCTCTCGTAGGCCCTCGAGCCCATTCGCCCGGCCACGGCGGCCGAGCTCCGCCAGCCGAGGAAGCTCGTCTTCGCCGAGGGCGACGACGAGCTTGCCGCTGATCTCGTATGGGATCGAGTGCTCGTCCGCGAACCGAAGCAGGGCAACCCGGCCCTGCCGGCACAGCGTTGCCTTCAGCGAGCCGGCGGGATAGTAGAGACCTGCGTGCACCACACCCGAGTTTCGCCCGCTCTGATGTCGTGCCAGCTCCGGCTCCTTCTCGAGAACCACGATGCGCGCGTCCGGGCGATGCAGCAGGTAGGCGCGAGCCGTGGCGAGCCCGATCAGGCCACCGCCGATCACCGCCAGGTCGTTCCCGCGAGCTCTTCCTGCCCGATTCACGCGGCCCATTGTCGACGGAACGATCGGACGCCTGAGACCGGACCGCGTCTGCAGGGCGAGCCGCTAACGAATCACAGCGGTCGCAGCCGGACAGGAGCGGATACGAAAAGGCGTTCACGATGTTTTCTGCCGAGACACAAAGCCACTGTCGCACCGACTGTCGCGCGGACTCAACGGATCCAACAAATGCCTGCAAAGCGCCTTGTTTTTGGCGACCACGACGGCCTTCCTAAACCGCGTGCGCAAGTTCGATTCTTGCCGGGGGCATCTCCTCGAGCGTCCTCGCGGCGCCTCACGCCGATCGGCCGTTGAGCGCTCCCACCGCCACGACGATCAGGACTACGACGAGGATCAGGAACAGGAACTTGGAGATCACCAGCCCGCCGCCGATGGCGAGGAGCAGCAACAGGAGAACGACGATCCAGAGCAGCATGCGAACGCACCTCCGTTTCGAGCTTTTCGAGACTCAGCCACGGACCTCGCGATCGGGTCGAACGCGGCTCCTGCGACGGAGTCCCCGAACGGCCGGGGCGGAAACAACCGTGCGGCGGCGGCCGCGGCCGCTCGGCCACCAGCTGCGGTCGCCGGCGGTCGCGAGCAGGGCCGGGATCAGCAGCGTCCGGACGACGAACGTGTCGATCACGACCCCGATTCCGATCGCGACGGCGAACTCGCGGAACGGCGCGAGGGGGACGAGCGCGAGCATCGCGAAGGAGCCCGCCAGCGCGACGCCGGCGACGGAGATCGCGCGGCTCGCGCGCGGTACGGCCCGGCGCACCGCCTCCGCGATGTGGGTGCCGTCGGCCTCCTGCCAGATGCGGCCGACGACGAACAGGTTGTAGTCGGTCCCGAACGAGAGCAGGAGGACGCCCACCGCGAGCGGGACGAAGTACGTCAGGTCCGGGTCGCCGAACGCGTCCCGGAAGATCAGCGTCGTGGCGCCGAAGGTCGCGGCGATCGCGAGCGCGCTGCTCCCGACGAGCAGGATCGGCGCGACAAGCGAGCGCAGGAAGAGCGCGAGCAGGACGAGGTTGACGAGAGCCGCGGCGATTCCGACGCGGATCAGGTCGCGGTTGACACGCGCGATCGTCTCGCGGGCTAGTGCCGTGTCCCCCGCGTACAGGACGTGGCTCCGCGACAGCCCGGCGGCCGCGAGCAGGCCGGGCATCGCGTGCTCGAGGCGGCCGAGGTCGGCGACGCCGGCGGCGCTGTACGGGTGGTCGCGGAAGGCGACGAAGTAGCGGACGGCGCTCCCGGAGCGCGTGCGGAAGACGGGCGCGTATCGCGGCGGAAGCGTCACCGTGCCCGCGCCGATGACCGCGCCGATCTCCGGCCGCGCCGCGAGCTCGCGCCCGAGCCGGCGCAGGCGCCGCCTGTCGGAGGCGACGCCCGGCGCCTGCAGGACGATCTCGGTCGGCGCGACGATCCCGGCGGTGAAGCCGTGCGCCGCCTCGGCCGCGCCGCGCGCGGGCGGCGTGCCTGCGCCGAGCGCGCGGATCGGCGTCAGTGCCAGCCGCGTCTTCGCGAGCCCCGACGCGGCGAGCGCGAGCCCCACGAGCACCGCGATCGCCGCCGGCGTCGCGAGCAGCCGACGGCTCGTCCCCCACGCGAGTGCGCGTCGCGACGCGGCTCCGAGCCTCGCGAGCAGCGGCTCGGCCTCCCGCTCGCCGGGCAGCCCGGGCCAGAAGAGCGCGCGCCCGAAGATGCGCATGGCCGCGGGCACGAACATGATCGAGACGCCGAGGCTCACGAGCACCACCACGGCCATCGCGGGCCCGAGCGTCTGGACGAAGCCGATGCTCGCGAGCCGGAGCGTCGCGAGCCCGGCCGCGACGATCAGCCCCGCCGTGATCACGATCGGCACCACCTCCGCCGTTGCCCGCATCGCGGCGTCGGCCGGCTCCTCACCCGCGATCAGGCGGCCGCGCATCCCGGACAGGAAGAACACGGAGTAGTCGGTCACGACGCCGAGGAGCAGCACGACGACGATCGGCTCGATCTCCTTCTCGACCCGGAGGCCCTCCGCCTGGGCGAGGTACGACACGACCCCGGTCGAGGTGACGTACGCGATCCCGGCGGCCGCGAGCGTCACGAGCGGCGCGAGCACCGAGCGCAGGTAGAGGCCGAGGATGAGCGCGACGAGGAGCACGCTCGCGAGCTCGACCCGGAACAGGCTGTCGGAGATCGCCACCGACTGTGCGACCGAGCCGGGGATGAACCCGGTCGCCTCCGCCGGTGCGCCCGGCCGCGAGAGGGCGCCCGCGTAGCGGTCAGCGAACTTCCGCTGGTCCGACGCGGAGAGCGACGCCGGGAATCCGAGGTACGTGATCGCGGTCGTCGACGACCCGCGCGCGCCGGGCACCCCGTGTACGTCGAGGTACGGCAGCGCCCGCGACCCTCGCGGGAAACGGGCGAGCCGGTCCTGGTCGAGCCGAACCGCGAACCGGACGAGGCGCCGCTGCTCGGACCGCGACAGGCCGCGCGGGTCGCGCTGGACGACGGCGGTCCGCGCGAGCAGCGACGACCCGAAGAGGCGCGCGGCCGTGGCCTCCGAGCGGGCCGCGGCGGTGTTCTCCGGCAGCAGGGCGCGGACGCCCGAGTCGGGCAGGGACGAGACGCCGGGCAGATACCGCCAGGACGCGAGCGCCGCGAGGATCAGCAGCGGGACGACGACGAAGCGCGACGCGCCGACGACCCGCGCGAAGACGCGGCTCGAGCGGCCGCTCTTCACGTCCTCCCAGCCGGGCGGCGACGGACGCGGGCGGAGGCGGCGCATCGGCGGGCACTACCCGCCCGGCGCGTCTTCACTCGCGCCCGGCATACTCGGGCCCGTGAGCGGCGCCGTTGTCGTCCCGCCCGGCGGCGGGGAGATCGTCGGGGACTCGCCGGAGCGGCGGGTCGAGATCCTCTCCGACCACGAGACGCTGAACGCGACGTGGACGCGCTTCGGGCCGCATCGCGACGGGGCCGACCTGCACGTCCACCGCGAGCACACCGACCTCTTCTTCGTCCTCGCCGGCAAGCTCACGCTCCGCCTCGGCGTCGAGGGCGAGCAGGCCGCGGTGCCGGCGGGGACGCTCGCGCGCGTGCCGCCGCTCGTCGTCCACGGGTTCCGGAACGACGGCGAAGGCGAGCTCCGGTACCTCAACTTCCACGCGCCGGGGCGACGGTTCGCCGACTACCTCCGCGCGATGCGGGACGGGCGCTCGTTCGCGTACGACCAGCACCTCCCGCCCGCGAACGGAGGTCGGTCGACGGCGGACGCGGTCGTCGGCGGCGAGGAGCTCGTGGCCGACCGGGACGGGCTGCGCGTCGCGCTGCTCGCCGACGTCGACGAGATCGGGATCGCCGAGACGTGGAGCGAGCCCGGCGGCGCCGCGCCGCCGCCGCACGTGCACGAGCGTCACGCCGAGTCGTTCTACGTCCTCGAGGGCGAGCTGACGTTCACGGCCGACGGACGCGAGCTGCGGGCCGGCGCCGGGTCGTGGGTGCAGGTGCCGCCGGGCGTGCCGCACACGTTCGCGATCGCGTCGGGCGGCCCGGCCCGCTTCCTCGACGTCCACACGCCGAGCCGCGGATTCGGCGCGTTCGTTCGCGGCCTCCACGCGGCGCGGGCCGAAGACGAGCTCGCCGCGGTGCGGGCGGCGTTCGACCAGATACCCGTCGCGGGCTAGCCAGCCGACGCGCCCGGGGCCCGGCCGCGTGGGTTAGGTTAGGCGCCCCCGACGATCGGAGACCCGCTCGTGACAGCCCTGCGGCGCTGCACGAGAGGCGCCGCAGCCCTCTCGCTGATCGCGATCGCGCTCGCCCTCGGAGCGGCGCCCGCGGCGCAGACCGCAGATGCCGACGCGACCGCGGCGCGGGTCGCCGGGCTCGTTCTCGTTCCGGATGCGGAGGGCGAGGACGGCGGCGAGACATCCGCGGCGAACGTCCTCTACCACGGCGGCCCGGTCGTGCACTCCGCCGCGCTGTACGCGATCTCGGTGCCCCCGCCGGGCGCGGCCTTCGACGCCTCGTACCGGTCGGTGGTGAACCAGTACCTCGGCGACGTCGCCGCCGCCGCCGGAGCGACCGACAACGTCTACTCGGTCGCGACCCAGTACGCGGACGGCGGCGGGCCGATCGCGTACGGCTCGACGGTCGGCGGCTCGTGGGTCGACACGCAGACGCCGATCCCCGACGACTGCTCGGCCTCCTACGCCGGCTCGACGATCGCGCCGGCCGGGTGCCTCACGTTCGCCGATCTCCGCGCGGAGGTCATGCGGGCGATCGCGGCCAACGGCTGGCCCGCGGATCTCGGCGCCGTGTACCTCGTGTTCACGCCGCGGAACGTCGGCAGCTGCTACGGCACGACGCCGGACACGTGCGCGTACGACGGCTTCTGCGCGTACCACGCGTACTTCCGCGACGGCCGGTCGAACCCGGTCGTGTTCGCGTTCGTGCCGTACCCGGACGCCTCCGCGATCGGCGGCCCGAGCTGCGGGCCGGGCGCGGGGCCGAACGGAGTCGGCTTCGGCGACGCCGCCGCGAACCTCGTCAGCCACGAGAGCAGCGAGGCGATCACCGATCCGCTGCTCACGGCCTGGTACGACTCGGCCGGGCCCGACCTGGGCGAGATCGCCGACAAGTGCATGACCTTCGGCACGACCGCCGGCTCGGGCGCCGCCCGCTACAACCAGGTGCTGAACGGGCACCACTACCTCCTGCAGGAGGAGTCGAGCAACGTCTCGGGCTCGTGCGCGCAGGGCTTCGCGCCCGCGGCGCCGCGGCCGGCGATCGCCGGGTTCGCGCCGGCGAGGGCCGCGGCGCGAGCGACCGTGACGGTCACGGGCAGCCACTTCACCGGCGCGACCGACGTCCGCCTGGCCGGCGGCGCCGGGGCGACCTTCGCCGTCGTCTCCGACTCGCAGCTCGCGCTGACGATGCCGGCGGGCGCGGAGTCCGGGCCGTTCGTCGTCGCAGGCCCGGGCGGGAGCGCCGTCAGCGCGACGAGCCTCGCGCCGACCCCGAGCATCTCCGGCTTCGCGCCGGCGGCCGGGACGGCGGGCGCGAGCGTAACGATCTCCGGCGACGGCTTCCTCGACGTGTCGAGCGTGAGGTTCAACGGCCTCGCCGCGACGTTCGCGGCGACGTCGCCGGGCACGATCCTCGCGACCGTCCCGCCGGCGCGACGAGCGGCCCGGTCACGGTCGCCGGCCCGTCCGGGACGGCGACGAGCGCGACGCCGTTCACGGTCGACCCGCCCGCGCTCGGCGGCGCCGGGAACACGGTCGTGTACACGCTCGGCGCGCCGCCGGTCGCGGTCGCTCCCGCCCTCACGGTCTCGGACACGGCGAGTGCGACGCTCGCCTCGGCGACCGTGACCGTCTCGGCCGGTCTCGCCGCCGGCGACACGCTGGCCGCGACCACGACGGGCACGAACGTCACGGCGTCGTACGCCGCGGGGACGCTGACCCTGACCGGGACGGACACGCTCGCGCGCTACGAGGCCTTCCTCCGCTCCATCACGTTCGCGTCGACCGGCGGCTCGGCCGGGAGCCGCACGATCGCGTGGAGCGCGAGCGACGGCGCGCGGACCTTGCCGACCGCGACGACAACGGTGCAGTGCGTCGATCTCCCGGGCGCGCCGGCCGCCGCCGGGACGGGACCGGCGTCGGCGCCCTCCGCCGCGGTCACGCCGTCGGGCGGCGGAGTCGGAGGCGCCGGCGGCCCCGCGCCGACCGACGTCGCCGCCGCCTCGCCCGCACCGTTCGAACCGCCGGCGTCGAGCCCGCCGAGGACGACCGCCGCCGCGGCCACGACCCTCGCGGTCTCGGCCCCGAAGACGATCTCGCTCGCGGCGAGGAAGCCGGCGCTGAAGCTGACCGTCCGGGTCTCGAGGCCGACGGCGCTCGCGGTCACCCTCCTCGACGCGAGGAGTCGCAGGCTCGCGGGCTGGACGAGGCACGCCGCCGCCGGACGGAACGCCTACGTCCTCGTGCTCCCGGCGAACGCGCGCCGCCGCGGCCACGACACGATCCGCGTCACCGCCCGGGGCATCGCTCCGAGGACGCTGACCGTCGCGTTCGTCTAGCCCGGAAGCTCGCAGTCCGCGCAGAGGAACGCGAGCTCCGGCGGCCCCTCGGCGTCAGGGTCTTCCGTGCGCATCCCATGCCAGCCGTCGGCGAGCTCGTCGACGAGCGCGCCGCAGCTCGCGCACTCGAACGGGCGTTCCAGCCGTATCGGCTCGACGTCCGCGGCCCGGGAGTCTAGAGCCGACGGAGCGCCGCACAGGCCGCGTTGTAGCCGCACATCCCGTGGACGCCTCCGCCGGGCGGGGTCGACGACGAGCAGAGGAACACGCCGTCGAGCGGCGTCGCGTACCCGGCGAAGAGGCGGTGGAGGCCGGCCGCGCCGCCGTTCACGTCGCCGCCGACGTAGTTCGGGTCGTGCCGCTCGAGCGCCGCCGGGTCGAGGGCCGAGCGCGCGAGGATCCGCTCGCGGAAGCCGGGCGCGAAGCGCTCGACCTGCGACTCGATCCGGGCGGTCATGTCGACGGTCGAGCCGTTCGGGACGTGGCAGTACGCCCACGCCGTGTGCCGGCCGGCCGGCGCGCGCGACGGGTCGAAGAGGCTGTGCTGCGCGAGCAGCACGAACGGCCGCTCGGCGTGCCGGCCTCGCCACGGCTCGCGCTCGGCCGCCGCGATCTCCGCGAGCGTCCCGCCGAGGTGGACGGTCGCGGCGCGCGTGCACGCCGGATCGCGCCACGGGATCGGGCCGTCGAGGGCCCAGTCGAGCTTGAACGCTCCCGGGCCGTGGCGGAAGCGGTGGAGCCGGCCGCGCGGGAGCCGGTCGCCCGCGAGCGCGACGAGCTGGCTCGGCGTGACGTCGAGGAGCACCAAGCGCGCGCCGTCGAGCTCGGCGAGCGACGTCACCTCGACCCCGGTCTCGATCGTGCCGCCGAGCGAGCGCAGGTACGACGCCATCGCGTCGGCGAGCCGCTGCGCACCGCCGCGAGGGAACGGCCAGCCGTTCGCGTGGCCCAGGAGACCGAGCACGAGTCCGTACGCCGCGCTCGGCGTCCGCCCGAGCGGCAGCGTCGAGTGCGCCGCGAGCCCGGCGAGGAGGCCGCGCGCCCGCTCGCCGCGGAACGCCCGGGCGAGCGCGGTCGTCGGGAGCGCCGCCGGGGCCGCGAAGCGCGCGAAGGCGAGCGGATGGCGCGGCAGGCGAAGCGGCCGGAGCAGGTCGCCCATCAGCGCGTCCGCGTCCCGCACGAGCGGCGCGAGCAGGCCCGCCCATCGGCTCGCGTCGCCGCCGAGCGTCTCGCCGGTCGCCGCGATCGAGCGCTCGAGCACGGCCGCGGGCCCGTCGTCGAACGGGTGCGCCGCCGCCGCCGGCGCGCGAACCCACTCGAGCCCATGCTCCTCGAGCGGCAGCGCGCGGAGGAACGGCGAGGCGACCGCGAGCGGGTGGATCGCCGAGCACACGTCGTGGACGAAGCCGGGCAGCGTCAGCTCGGCCGAGCGCACGCCGCCGCCGACCGTCTCCGCGCGCTCGAGCACGCGCACCGAGACGCCCGCGCGTGCGAGGGCGATCGCCGCGGCGAGGCCGTTCGGCCCCGAGCCGACGACGATGGCGTCCATCGACCCAGGCTGACCGTCGATACTTCGCGGCATGGCGGACGCGGTCACCTGGGGGATTCTTTCGACGGCGCACATCAACCGGCTCGTGATCCCGGGCGCACACGCGTCGCCGAAGGTCGAGCTCGCGGCCGTCGCGAGCCGCGACCTCGCCCGCGCCGAGAGCTACGCGCGCGAGTGGGAGATCCCGCGCGCGTACGGCTCGTACGAGGAGCTGCTCGCCGACCCGGCGATCGAGGCGCTGTACGTCTCGCTCCCGAACCACCTGCACGTCGAGTGGTCGATCCGCGCGCTCGAGGCCGGCAAGCACGTGCTCTGCGAGAAGCCGCTCTCGCGCAGCGCGGCCGACGTCGAGGCCGCGTTCGACGCCGCCGACCGAGCCGGGCGGCTGCTCTCCGAGGCGTTCATGTGGCGCCACAGCCCGCAGAGCGCCAAGCTCGCGGAGCTCGTCGCCGACGGCGCGATCGGCGAGCTGCGGCTCGTCCGCACGTCGTTCTCGTACTCGCTGTACGACGCGGAGAACATCCGCCTCCGGCCGGACGCCGAGGGCGGCTCGCTGATGGACGTCGGCTGCTACTGCGTCAGCGGCTCGCGACTGCTCGCGGGCGAGCCGGAGCTCGTGTTCGGCCAGGCGCTCGTCGGCGACTCCGGCACCGACTGGGTCTTCGCCGCGACGATGCGCCACCCGGGCGGCGTGCTCGCGTCGTTCGACTGCGGCACGGCGATGACCGACCGAGACGAGCTCGAGGCGGTCGGGAGCGAGGGCTCGCTCTTCCTCGACGACCCGTGGCACGCGCGGACGCCCGTGATCGAGATCCGGCGCGACGGCGTCGTCGAGCGCATCGAGACCGAGCTCGCGGACTCGTACCGGCTCGAGCTCGAGAACGTGAGCGACGCGATCCGCGGCGAGGCCGAGCTGCTCCTCGGCCGGGCCGACGCGGTCGCGCAGGCGCGTGCGCTCGGGGCGCTCCACCGCTCGGCACAGAGCGGGCAGCCGGTCGAGCCGTGACCGCCGCGCTCGTCGGCCTCGACGTCGGCACGAGCGGCGTCAAGGCCGTCGCGATCTCGCCCGACGGCGAGCTGCTCGCAACCGCGGAGGAGCCGTACCCGCTCTCGACGCCGCGACCGGGCTGGGCCGAGCAGGACCCCGAGGACTGGTGGCGCGCCGCGCAGGCCGCGCTCGCGCGGCTGCCCGAGGGGCCGATCGGGCTGTCGGGGCAGATGCACGGCCTCGTCGTCCTCGACGACGCCGACCGCGTCCTGCGTCCGGCGATCCTCTGGAACGACCAGCGCACCGGCGCCGAGTGCGCCGAGATCGAGCGGCTGCTCGGCCTCGACCGGCTGCTCGCGCTGACGGGCAACCGCGCGCTGCCCGGCTTCACCGCGCCGAAGCTCCTCTGGCTCCGGCGGCACGAGCCGGAGACGTACGCGCGCATCCGACACGTCCTGCTGCCGAAGGACTACGTTCGTTTTCGGCTGACGGGCGAGCGCGCGATCGACGCGGCCGACGCGTCGGGGACGCTCCTCTTCGACGTCGCGCGGCGGCGGTGGTCGGACGAGGTCTGCGGCGCGCTCGGGATCCCGGGCGAGTGGCTGCCGCCGGCCGCCGAGTCGACCGAGGTCGCGGGCGCGGGCGACCAGGCCGCCGGCGCGCTCGGCGTCGGGATCGACCGGCCCGGGCCGGTGTCGGTCGTGCTCGGGACGTCGGGCGTCGTGTTCGCGGTGCTCCCCGGGTACGCGCCGGACCCGGAGGGCCGCGTGCACGTCTTCTGCCACGCCGTCCCGGACACGTGGCACGCGATGGGCGTGATGCTCTCCGCCGCGGGGTCGCTCGCGTGGCTTCGCGGCGTCGTCGGCGGCGAGTACGGCGTGCTCGACGCCGAGGCCGGGCGCTGGCCGCCGGGCGCGGAGGGGCTGCTGTTCGCGCCGTACCTGCAGGGCGAGCGGACGCCGCACGCCGACCCGGACGCGCGCGGCGCGTTCGTCGGGCTCTCGCTGCGGCACGACCGCGGCGCGCTCGCGCGCGCGACGCTCGAGGGCGTCGCGTACGGCCTCCGCGACTCGCTCGAGCTGCTGCGCGACCTCGGCGTGCGACCCGAGCTCGGCCGGATCTCGGGCGGCGGCGCGCGCAGCGAGCTGTGGACGCGGATCGTCGCCTCCGTGCTCGACCTGCCGCTCGAGCGCACCGAGTCCGAGGCGGGCGCCGCGTTCGGCGCCGCGCTCCTCGCGGGCGTCCGAGCCGGCGTCTTCGCCGACGCCGCCGACGCGGTCGCGCGCTGCGTGCGCGTCGCCGAGCGCGTCGAGCCCGACCCGGCGTGGGTCGAGGCGTACGCGGACGGATACGGTCGCTTCCGCTCCCTGTACCCGGCACTTCGACCCCTGGAGGGCACATGACCCTGGACGGAAAGACGGCCGTGATCACCGGCGCGAGCCGCGGGATCGGCGCGGCGGTCGCGCGGCTGCTGCACGAGCGCGGCGTCAACCTCGGCCTCGCGTCGCGCAGCGGCGACGACCTCGGCCTCGACGGCGTCGTCGCGCGGCCCACCGACGTCCGCGACGCCGCGGCGCTGCGTGCGCTCTGCGACGAGACCGCCGCCCGCTTCGGCGGGATCGACGTCCTCGTCGCGAACGCGGGCGTCGGCGCGTACGGCTCGTTCCTCGACCTCTCGGAGGAGCACCTCGACGAGATGATCGACGTGAACCTGAAGGGGACGATCTACGCGATCCGCGCCGCACTGCCGCACATGCTCGGCCGCGACGGCGACGTCGTCACGCTCGCGTCCGAGGCCGGCCGGCGCGGACTGCCGCTCGAGGCCGTGTACTGCGCCTCGAAGTTCGGCCAGGTCGGCTTCACGCGCGCGCTCGACCACGAGCTGCGCGAGCAGGGCATCCGCTGCACGAACGTGTGCCCCGGCGGCGTCGCGACGGACTTCGCCCTCGACGAGGGCCGCGGCCGGACGCACGACGTACTGCCCGGGATGATGACCGCCGACGACGTGGCCGAGGTGGTCGTGTTCGTCCTCGAGCGCCCGCGCCACCTGCGCATCCTCGAGGCGGCGCTCCGCCCCATGACCGAGTCGTCCTGGGGCTGACGGCTACGGCAGGCCCGCGAGCGGGTTCCCGGCCGGCCCGACGAAGTTGACGTTCGCC
Source organism: uncultured Actinomycetes bacterium (assembly GCA_963729135.1). Taxonomy (GTDB): domain Bacteria; phylum Actinomycetota; class Thermoleophilia; order Gaiellales; family Gaiellaceae; genus PALSA-600. Next base: position 132,573 of record CAVSMT010000001.1, on the reverse strand, counting down.
GGGTAGAGCCTGTATGGCGGCGACGGGTCGGCGAGCAGGCCCGTCGCCGGGTCGACGTCGTCGTGGAGGAGGTGGACGAGCACGTCGTCGTCGGCCTCGAACAGCGGCTCGAGCCGGATCGCCTCGAGGTTGACCGAGCCGTCCGGGAGCGTGCCGACCTCGGACGCGAGCAGGCCGCGGAAGGCCGCCGGCGGGAGGCCGGCGAACGCGCCGCCCGCGACGTGCGCCTCGAGGTACGAGTACGTGTTCGTCGGCGGGCCGGGGCCGCCGCCCGTGGGCGGGTCGTCGCCTCCGAGCGCGGTGAGCCCCGCCTGCAGCTCCGACTCCGTCTGTGCGAGCGTCTCGGCGGACGCCGGCAATGCCGCGGAGCTCGTCACGTCGACCGCTTTCGAGAAGCCGCCGGCGGCGGAGGCGACCGTCTCCTCGTCGCCCGGCTCGAGCGCCGCCATCAGGTTGACATCGCCGGCCTTCGGCTCTCCGCCGACGGTGACGAGCTCGACGTCGCGGGCGGTCGCGTCGATCAGGTCGCGATACACGCTCGGCACCGCGCCGTGCGGCCGCGCCCGCTGCGGGCTGTGGACCAGGAGCAGGTCGGCGACCTTGCCGACCTCGATCGAGCCGAGCCGGTCGTACCACCGCAGCGTGATCGCCGGGTTCCGCGTGACCATGTCGACGAGCTCGCGGTCGAGGGCCTCGTCGGCCTGCCGGCGCGCGACGCCGTGCTTGCCGGCGAGCGAGAACGCCGGTACCTCGTCGCGACTGCCGCCGAGGATCCGGTCGTCGCGGAGCGCGACGTCGGCGACCTTCAGCTCGTCGAGCAGCGTCCGCGAGCCGCTCGGCGACCAGTCGGTCCCGAGCGAGACGAGCACGCCCTCGGCGAGCGCGTCGTAGACGTTCGTCGTCTTCCCGTACAGCAGCAGGTTCGAGAGCGGCGACCAGACGAGCTTCGCGCCGAGGCCGTCACCGGTGCCGTCCGTCCGCGGGGACGGCGCAGCGCGCATCTCCGCGAAGTCGGAGCGCTCGAGCGCCGTGCCGTGGACGATCACCGTCTCGTCGGTGAGGAGCCCCTTCGCCTTCAGCGTCGCGAGCTCGGCGCGCGACGAGAACGGGTCGCCCGGCCGGCGGTCGCCGTCGCGGACGCCCTCGCCGAGGTGGAGGATCCACGCGTCGACCTCCCCGCCCTGCATCGCCGCGAGGAGACTCGTGAGGTCGTTGCCGCCGAGCGCCGCGATCGGCCCGACGTACGACGGCGCGATCCGGCTCGGGCCCGGGAGGCCGCTGTGCTCGACGCTGCGGATCACGTCGCCGTCGCCGCCCTCGAGCGTGGTCTCGCCGCCGAGCAGCGCGGCCGTCTGCGCGTAGCGGTTCACCTCGCGCGCGAGCCCGAGCCCGATGCTCTCGTTCAGCACGTTCGACGGGTTCACGATCAGCCGCAGCTCCTCCGGCGATGCGGTCCGCGAGTTGTCGGCGCCCCACTCGTAGCGGTTGTCGTACGGGGCGATGCCGGCCTTGCCGACCGACGGCTGCGCGTCCGACGACGGCGGCAGCCATGTCGGAAGGACGTCGAACGACGGATGGTCGTGGAGGTCGATCAGCCCGGGAAAGAGCAGCTCCTGCGGGCCGGCGTCGATCACGCTCGCGTCGCCGACCGACACGCCCTTCGGCGCCTTCGGACCGTCCCACACCGCGGCGATCCGCCCGTCGCGGACGAGCACGTCCCCGTCCGGGATCACGTCGTGCCGGTCGTCCATCGTCACGACGGTCGCGCCACTGATGAGCAGCCCGCGCGACGCGTCCCACGGCGACGGCTGCGACGGCTCGTGGGCCGCACCCGCCGCGCCGCCGAGGAAGGCGAGCGGCAGGACGGCGGCGACGGTCGCGAACCCTCTGACCTTCATCGCGTCCCCCTTGCCCGACGGCGCGATTGTAGTCCAGAGTTCCGGGATCGACCAGGAGGCGAGATGACCGGGCTGAGGGCGTACCTCGCGAGGCGCCGGGCGGCGAAGCAGAAGCGGCTCGACGAGGAGTACACGACGATGACCGACGCCGAGCGCGAGGAGATCGAGGCCGGCGCGCGCGGCGGGGCGGCCGGCGAGGCGGACGCGTACCTCGAGCACGAGGCCGAGCGCGCCGAGGACATCTGGGAGGGTCGGCCGCCCCGCGGCTCGTAGCTCAGGTCGCCGCGACGGCGGCGCGCGCGCCGGCCGCGCGGACGGCGGCGGCGAGGCTCTCGATGTCGTAGGCGCCGTAATGGCGGCGCCCGTTGACGAAGAATGTCGGCGTCCCCGTGACGCCGCTCAGGTCGGCGCTGTCGACGTCGTCGGCGACCCGCGCGGCGCCGGTGTGCTCGCGCAGCGAGCCCATGAAGCGCTCGGTGTCGAGCCCGAGCTCGGCGGCGTACCCGGCGATCGCGCGCGGCGTGAGGTCGCCCTGGTGGTCGAGGAGCAGGTCGTGCATCTCCCAGAACGCGCCCTGCTCGTCGGCCGCCTCCGCGGCCTCGGCCGCGAGCTGGGCGTGCGGGTGGACGTCGTTCAGCGGCAGGTGCCGCCAGACGTACCGGACGTCGCCGTAGTCGCGCAGCAGCTCGCGCACGACCGGCTCGGCCTGGCCGCAGTACGGGCACTCGAAGTCGCCGTACTCGACCACCGTGACCGGCGCGTCGAGCGATCCGCGGAGATGGTCGCGCTCGTCGGTGACCTCGACGGCGAGGTCGACGAGCGGCTCGGTCGCACCGAGGAGCGCGCGCACCTTCAGCCCCTTCGGGAGCAGGGCGGTCGCGCGGAAGAGCAGCCACGTGACGACCGAGGCGCCGATCGCGGCGCCGAGGATGCCGAGCTTCGCCTCGTCGAGCTCGTCCCCGCTGAAGGCGAGCGTCGCGATCAGCAGCGAGACGGTGAACCCGATCCCGGCGATCGTGCCGGCGCCCGCGACCGACGCCCAGCCGACCGGGGGCCGCAGCCGGCCGCCGCTCCCGCGCGTGACGAGCCACGAGCCGCCGAGGATGCCGAGCGGCTTGCCGACGACGTACCCGAAGAAGACGCCGAGCGTGATCGGCGAGGTGACCGCGCGCCGCAGCACGCCGCCGTCGAGCTCGATTCCCGCGTTCGCGAGCGCGAACAGCGGCACGATCGCGTAGCTCGTCCACGGGTGGAGCCGGTGCTGGAGCCGCTCGTTCGGCGAGATCGCCGCACGCACTCCCTCGTCGACCGAGCGGGCGAGCTCGGGCGTCGGCTGCTCGCGGAACTCGCGGAACCGCTGCGTCGCGCGCTCGAGGTCGGCGCGCGCCGCCGGGTACGCGTACGTCGTGAGCCCCATCGCGAGCCCGACGACGACCGGATCGACGCCCGACTCGAGCAGCGCCACCCAGATCGCCGCCGCGAGCGGCCAGCAGATGAAGGCCCCGCGCAGGTGGCAGAGCCCGGAAGACGAAGACGACGGCGAAGAGGCCGAGCGCAACGAGCAGCCACGCGACCGCGACGTCCGGAGCTGTACGCGGTCGCCGATCACGCCGAGCGCGAGCACGTCGTCGACGACGACGACCGTGAGCATGAAGGCGCGCAGCCGGCCGGGGAACCGCGGCCCGACGAGCGCGAGCATCCCGAGCGCGAAGGCGGTGTCGGTCGACATCGCGATCCCCCAGCCGTGCGCGGACGGGCCGCCCGCGTTGAAGGCGAGGTAGATCGCGATCGCGACGACCATCCCGCCGAGCCCGGCCGCGAGCGGGAGCGCGAAGCGGCGCCGCTCGCGCAGCTCGCCGAGGTCGAACTCCCGCCGCGCCTCGAGCCCGACGACGAGGAAGAAGAACGTCATCAGCCCGCTGTTCACCCAGCCGCGCAGGTCGAGCGCGATCGCGTGCCCGCCGAGGTCGATCGAGAGCACGGTCGACCAGACCCGGTTGTACGAGTCGGCGTCGACGTTCGTCCACACGAGCGCCGCGAGCGCGAAGCCGAGCAGCACCGCGGCGCCGCCCGTCTCGGTGCGGAGGTACTCGCGGAGCGGCGTCTCGAGGTTCCGCGCCCAGGCCGTCCGGCCCGCGAACGGGGTCGTACCGGCGTCTGCCGCGGTCACGCCTCGGTCACTGCTCGTACCCCTCCACGACGTCGGCCGGCCGGATCTCGGCCTCGTCCGCGTCGAACCCGGCGCCTCGCCGCGCGCGCCGCTGCCGCAGCAGGTCCCAGCACTGGTCGAGCGAGACCTTCAGCGTCTTCAGCCGCTCGCGGTCGCCGTCGGTCGCGACGCCGTCGGACTCGCGCTGCCAGAGCTCGTGCTCTTCGGCGACGAGCTGCTCGATCGTCTCGTGGGTGGTCGCGTCGTCCATCTCAGCCTCCTCGGGTGGGCGCCGGCTCCAGCGCGGCCAGGCCGCGCAGGTCGACGCAGGTTCGGCCTCGCACGGTCGCGAGCACCATCAGCACGTTGCCGCAGCTCCGGCAGCGGACGACCGCTCCCGGCGCGCGGAGGTATACCGCGAGCCCGGCGACGGGGCCGCTCGCACCGCACGTCCCGCAGACGCACGTCGCGGTCGTGAGCTCGGCGCCGAAGACCTCGACGAGCAGGCCCGCGATCGCGTTCCCGTCGAGCGCGGTCACGGTCGACCTCCCGACGGCCCGAATCGCTCGGTCAGGATCCTGTCCCGCTCGTAGCCCAGCGCCTCGAGCCCGGACGCGGCGGCCTCGACGAAGCCGGTCGGACCGCACACGTACGCGAGCGGCCGCTCCGCCGCGGGCCACGCGACCTCGGCGAGGAGCGCGGCGTCGAGCCGGCCGCGGTAGCCGGCCCAGCCGGGCGGCTGTTCGCGCGTGAGCGTCGTACGGACGTCGACGTCCGCGAGCGCGGCGAGCTCGTCGCGGTAGATCACCTCGTCGAGCGTCCGGGCCGAGTACAGGAGCCGAGCCGGCGCGTCGCTCCCGACCGCGGCGCGGTGGCGCAGCATCGCCCTGAGCGGCACGATCCCGGACCCGCCGGCGAGAAGCAGCAGCGGCCCGCCCAGCGACGCCTCCCAGACGAAGTAGCCGCCGATCGGGCCGCGCAGCTCGAGCTCGTCGCCGGACCGCAGCTCGCCCGCGAGGTACGGCGAGACCTCGCCGTCGTCGATCCGCTCGACCGTGAGCGCGAGGTGCTCGTCCTCGGGCGCCGACGCGATCGAGTAGCTGCGCTGCGCCTGGTAGCCGTCCTCGGCGGTCAGCCGCACGTCGACGTGCTGGCCCGCGAGGTGGCCGGGCCAGTCGGCCGGGTCGAGCACGATGCTGCGCGCGCGCGCCGTCTCGTCGTGGAGCTCGACGACCGTCGCGAGCTGCCAGCTCAGTCGCCCGCGTAGCGCTGCTCTCGCCACGGGTCGCCGTAGTTGTGGTAGCCGTAGCCCTCCCAGAAGCCGGGCTCGTCGTCCTCGCGGAGCTCGAGCCCGCGCACCCACTTCGCGCTCTTCCAGAAGTAGAGGTGCGGGACGAGCAGCCGCGCCGGGCCGCCGTGCTCGGGCTCGAGCGGCTCGCCGTCGTAGCCGGTCGCGACCCAGGCCCGGCCGCCGGTGAGGTCTTCGAGCGGGAGGTTCGTCGTGTAGCCGCCGTCGCTGAAGGCGACCACGTACTCGGCCGTCGTCTCGACGCCGTCGAGCAGCGTGTCGAGCGAGACGCCGGTCCAGGTCGTGTCGAGCTTCGTCCACTTCGTGACGCAGTGGATGTCGACCGTGAACGTCTCGGCGGCCAGCTCGCTCAGCTCGTCCCACGTCCACGAGACGCGGCTCGTCGACCGAGCCGCGGATCTCGAAGCTCCACTCGTCGAGCGGCGTGTGCGCGGTCGGCCCGGCCGAGAGCACCGGGAAGTCGGTCGTGACGTACTGGCCCGGCGGCACCCGCGCCGGGTCCGCCTCGGTCCGGCGCCCGTGGAACCCGCGCGAGATCGGCGCCACTCAGGCTCCTTCGAGCTGGACCCGGCTCATCCAGAGCTGCTCCTCGAGCTTGCGGAGCACCTCGATCAGCACGTCCTGCGACGCGGCGTCGAGCTCGCCCATCCGGTCCATCCGCGCGCGGACGCGCTCGACGACGTCGGCCAGCCGGCCCGTGATGTCGCGCACCGCCGCGTGGTCGGCGATCGGCCCGCGCTCGACGCGCGGAAGGTCGCTGCCGGCGGCGATCGCCTCGGCCTGCCCGTCGGGGAAGTACCCGATCGTGACCGCGCGCTCGGCGACCGTGTCGTACAGCTCGCGCCACGCGTCGACCATCACGTCGAGCCGCTCGTGCAGCGGCTGGAAGAGCGGGCCGACGAGGCTCCAGTGGAGCTGCTTGCCGACGAGCGCCAGGTCGAGCAGCTCGACGAGCGTCGCCTGCAGCTCGCCGCCGACCTCCTCGCGGACGTGCGCGCCGAGCGGCGGCAGGTGGGTCGCCGTCGGGTCGGAGGTTGTGTTCGCCATCGCGTGCTCCCTTCGTCGTGGATGCGGCGCCCGGAGGACGCGTCAGTCGAGCTTCGCCATCACGTGCTTGAGCTGCGTGTAGTCCTCGAGTCCGTAGACCGAGAGGTCCTTCCCGTAGCCGGAGCGCTTGAAGCCGCCGTGGGGCATCTCCGAGACGAGCGGGATGTGGTCGTTGATCCAGACCGTCCCGAACTCGAGCGCGCGCGCCGCGCGGAGCGCGCGACCGACGTCGCGCGTCCAGACCGACGCGGCGAGCCCGTAGTCGACGCCGTTCGCGAACCGGATCGCCTCGTCGTCGTCGGCGAACCGCTGGACGGTCACGACCGGGCCGAACACCTCGCGCTGGACGATCTCGGCGTCCTGGCCGACGTCGGTCACGACGGTCGGCGGGACGAAGAAGCCGGCGCCACCGTTCGCGCCGCCGGCGGTGAGCACCGTCGCGCCGCTCGCGCGGTCGAGGAAGCCGAGGATGCGCTCCTGCTGGCTCCGCGAGATCACCGGCCCCATCTCGATCTCGTCGCCCTCGGCCGGATCGCCGACCTTCAGCGACTGGACGGCCGGGACGAGCTCCTCGAGCAGCCGGTCGTAGATGTGCGGCCCGGCCATGACGCGCGAGGCGGCGGTGCAGTCCTGGCCGGAGTTCCAGTAGCCGGCGAGCCTGATCCCGTCGGCCACGGCCCTCGGGTCGGCGTCGTCGAAGACGACGACGGGCGCCTTCCCGCCGAGCTCGAGGTGGACGCGCTTCAACGAGTCGGCGGCGGCACGCGCGATCTCCATCCCGGTCGCGACGTCGCCGGTGAGCGAGACGAGCCGCACGTCGGGGTGCCGGACGATCCCGGCGCCGACCGGCTCGCCGTCGCCGGTGATCACGTTGAGCACGCCGGCCGGGACGATCCCGGCGGCGAGCTCGGCGAAGCGGAGCGTCGAGAGCGGCGTCTGCTCGGACGGCTTCAGCACCTGGACGTTCCCGGCCGCGAGCGCGGGCGCGAGCTTCCAGATCGCCATCATCAGCGGGTAGTTCCACGGCGCGATCCCGCCGACGACCCCGATCGGCTCGCGGCGGAGCATCGAGGTGTAGCCGCGCATGTACTCGCCGGCCGAGCGGCCCTCGAGCACGCGCGCCGCGCCGGCGAAGAAGCGGAGGTTGTCGGCGCAGACGGGCATCTCCTCGCGCGCGACCGGGAGCGGCTTGCCGACGTTCCGCGACTCGAGCGCCGCGAGCTCCTCGGCGTTCGCGTCGATCACGGCGGCGAGCGCGAGCAGCACCTCGGCGCGCTCGGCGGGCGTCGTCTCGAGCCACGCCGGGAGCGCGGCCTTCGCCGCCGCGACGGCGCGGTCGACGTCCGCCTGCGTCCCGCGGGGCACCTCGGCGATCGCCTGCCCGGTCGCGGGATTCAGCACCTCCATCGTCCCGCCCTCGACGGCGTCCACCCACTCGCCGCCGACGAGGTTCCGCTGCCGCGCGAAGGTCGTCGCCATGCGCGGGATCGTACTAGCGAGGCGGCCCGGCCACGACCGTCCCGCCAGCGTCATATCATCGCCCGCGATGGCCTCCGCGCTCGCACTGGTCGCGGCCTTCCTGTTCGCGCTGGCCGCGACGCTCCAGCAGAGGGGAGCACTCGGGCTCCCGTACGTCTCGCTCGGCGACCCGAAGTCGCTCGTGCGCCTCGCCGGCCAGACGGTGTGGCTCGTCGGGACGGTCGTGCTCCTCTGCGGGTACGTCGTCCAGGCCGCCGCGCTCGACCGCGGCCGACTCGACGTGGTGCAGCCGCTGCTCGTCACGACGATCGTGTTCGCGCTGCCGCTCGGCGTGCTCCTGACCGCGCAGCACGTCGGCCGGCGCGAGTGGCTCGGCGCGTGCGTGATCATCGTCGGGCTCGCGCTCTTCACTCTGTTCGGCGACCCCGCCGGCGGCCGGGACACGGCGCCGAACTGGCAGTGGGCGCTCGCGATCGTCGTGATCGCGGCACTGTCGGGCGCGCTGCTCCTCGTCGGTGGCCGCCGCGAGGGACCGGGAGCGAGGGCCGCCGTCTACGGCGCCGTCGCCGGGATCCTCTTCGGCCTGTCGGCCGCGCTCACGAAGCCGACGGTCGAGCTACTGCACGAGGGCGTCTCGGCCGTCCTCTCGCACTGGGAGCTGTACGCGCTCGCCTTCGCCGGCGTGCCCGGGTTCGTGCTCCAGCAGGTCTCGCTCGGCACGGGCCGCCTCGCGCCGTCGGTCGCGACGGTCTCGGTCGCGAACCCCGTCGTGAGCATCCTCCTCGGCGTGATCCTGCTCCAGGAGCGGCTGAGCCGGCCGGCGTGGCACGTCGTCGTCGCCTTCGGCGGGCTCGCGCTCGGGCTCGCCGGCGCGGTCGCGATCTCGGTCGCGGGCGGGCGCGAGCGCGCCGAGCGCCCGCGCGATGCGGTCGTCCCGGTCCCGGTCGAGTCGTGACCGGGCTCGCGACCGAGCCGACGATCGAGATCCGCCCGCCGCGGTGGCGGCGGATGATGAAGGTGCTGGCGTGGATCGTCGGCGTGGGCCTCTTCTGGCTCGTGCTGGAGCTGCTCGGCGTCAACGTGAGCGGCTGGATCTCGGACCTCTGGGACCAGATCAAGGCGATCCCGGCCGGCTACCTCGTCGCGGCGCTCGCGTTCCAGGCCGGCCAGACGTTCTTCGCGGGGCTCTCGTACTACGGGATCCTCAGCGCCGCGTACCCGGGCGAGGTCGAGCTCTGGCCGATCGTCGCCGCGTACGCGGTCGGTGTGGCGATGAATGGCTTCCTGCCCGCGAACATCGGCACGTTCGTGACGCTCCTCATGTTCGTCGCGATCATCCCGGGCTGCACCTTCGGCGGCGCGATCGCGGCCTACCTGGTGCAGAAGATCTTCTTCACGATCGCGGGGACGTTCGTCTACCTCTACATGTTCCTCAGCGTCCCGGGCGCGTTCGACATCAGCTTCGGCAACGAGACGTCGCACCCCGGCCTGACGCTGATCGTCGTCGCGGGGGCCGCGGTGCTGATCGTGATCCTCGCCCGGATCTTCTGGCGCCAGGTGAAGAAGCTGTGGGCGCAGGCGAAGGAGGGCGGCGCGATCCTGGCCGAGCCGAAGCGCTACCTTCGCCGCGCGTTCCTCCCGTCGTTCCTCTCGTGGGCGTGCAAGCTGGCCGTGATCGGGATCTTCCTCGCCGCGTTCGCGATCCCGGTCACGTTCGAGTCGATCATGTGGGTCGTCGGCTCGGGCTCGCTCGCGAACGTCGCCTCGTTCACGCCGGGCGCGGTCGGTGTCACCCAGGCCACGAACGCGCTCGCGCTGAAGACCTGCTGCCACGTGCCGAACAGCGTCGCGATCGACTACTCCACCGCCCAGCAGCTCGTCACGACCGCGTGGAACCAGATCGTCGCGATCGTCCTGGTGCTGGTCGTCTTCGGCTGGACGGGCGGCAAGCAGCTCGTCGGTCAGTCGTACGTCGACGCGAAGGCGAAGACCGCCGAGACGAAGGAGGCCCAGCGGCAGAAGCGCGCCGAGAAGAAGCTCGCCAAGGAGGAGGAGAAGCGCGCGGCGGAGGAGGCCGATCAGTAAGCTCGCGTGGCAATGAGGGGGGTCGTCGTCGTCCTTGCCACGCTCGCGCTCGCGCCTGCCGCGCACGCCGCCTGCCCGGTCGCGGTCTCGCGCGATCACGGTGCGGCGCCGCTCCGCGTCACCTTCCACGCCGGCTGCGTGTCGAAGGCGTACACCTGGCGCTTCGGCGACGGCACGACCGCCACCGGCCGGACCGTGCGGCACACCTTCCGCGGCGGGCGGTTCGCGCCCGTGCTGCGGACGGACCGCGGCGCGCAGAAGGTCGCGCCGGTGACCTCGATCGCGCTCCGGCTCGTCGCGCCGCCGAGCGCGCGGTACGCCGAGCGGGTGACGCTCCGGGCGACGGTAGTCCCGAAGCTGCCGGTGACCGTCGCCGGGCAGCGGTTCCGGAACGGGAAGCTCACGATCCAGGTCGCCGACCCGCACGTGACCGCGGTCGCGGACGGCGTCGCCGCGCGCGCGACGATCCGCGTCCGCCCGATCCTCGACGTCCGGCTCGAGGGCGACCGCACGCTCGGCGCCCCGCTGAAGGTGGTCGCGGTGCTGCGGCCGGCGCACGCCGGGACGGTGCAGGTGCAGGTCGACGGCGTCCCGACCGACCTTGTCGACACCGCGAGCGTCCACGCGGCGCGGATCGTTGTCTCGAGCGACCCGGCCGTGAACTGGGCCGCGACCTCGCGCGTCGTCCTCGCGCACATCGACGCGCCGAGCCTCGCGCTCGGCGCCCGCGGCCCGGCCGTGGTCGCGCTCGAGCAGCGGCTGCGCGAGCTGAACTACGCGGTCCACGACGAGAACGGCGTCTTCGACGACGACCTCTGGCAGGCCGTCGTCGCGTTCCAGGACGTGAACCGGCTCACGCCGACCGGCGAGGTGACGCCGGCGCTGTGGGCGAGGCTCGCGCAGGCCTCGACGCCGCCCGCGCGCTACCGCGGCGACCACATCGAGGTGGACAAGACGCGCCAGGTCCTCTTCGTCGTCCGCGGCGGGCAGGTCACCCTCGTCACGCACGTCTCGACCGGCGCGACCGGCAACACGCCGATCGGCCTCTGGCACGTCTACAGCAAGGTGCCCGGCTGGAGCTGGGTGCTGTGGTACCCGAGCTACTTCCTGCGCGGATTCGCGATCCACGGCTACCCGGACGTCCCGGCGTACCCGGCCTCGCACGGCTGCGTCCGGGTGCCGATGTGGCTCGCGCCGAGCCTCTACACGCAGATCCCGTACGGCAGCTCGGTCTACGTCTACTACTAGCGGCGCAGGTTCCCCGTGTCGCGGATCAGCCGCGCGGCGATCGTCACGGGCACGAGCGTCAGCAGGATCACGACGAGGACGACGACGTTCACCTCGGGAAGGTCGGTTCCCTGGCGGATCGCGCCCAGGATCCAGAGCGGGAGCGTGTTCTGCGCGCCGGCGGTGAAGTACGTGACGATCACCTCGTCGAACGAGAGCGCGAACGCGAGCAGCGCGCCGGCGACGAGGGCGGTCGCGATCACCGGCAGCGTGACGAAGCGGAACGTCTGCCACCCGTCGGCGCCGAGGTCCATCGACGCCTCGGTCAGCGACCCCGACGTGCGGCGGAGACGCGCGACCACGTTGTTGTAGACGATCACGATGCAGAAGGTCGCGTGGCCGATCACGATCGTCCAGAACGAGAGCGCGATCCCGCCGGCGAGGAAGAACGAGTTCAGCGCCATGCCGGTGATGATCCCCGGCAGCGCGAGCGGGAGCAGGATCACGAGCGAGACGAACTCGCGGCCGAAGAAGCGGAAGCGGTGCACCGCGAACGCCGCGGCCGAGCCGAGCAGGAGGGCGATCGTCGTCGCGATCAGGCCCGCGCGGATCGAGAGCCAGAGCGCGTCGCGGATCTCCGTGTTGTGCCAGGCCGTCGACCACCAGCGCGTCGAGAAGTGCTCGATCGGCCAGCTCTGCACGTTCGAGTCGTTGAACGCGTAGAACGCGATCAGCACGATCGGGAAGAACAGGAACAGGATCACGAGCGCCGTCCACACGCCGAGCACGATCCGGGTGGCGCGGCCGTCCATCAGAGCGCCTCGAACGCGCCGAGCCGGCGCGCGACCGCGAGGTACGCGGCCATCACGAGCACGGGCACCATCGCGTACGCGGCCGCGAACGGGACGTTGTTCGCGATCCCGACGCTCGAGTAGACGACGTTGCCGATGAACTGCTGGCCGCCGCCGACGAGCTGCGGCGTGATGAAGTCGCCGAGCGTCAGCGAGAAGGTGAAGATCGAGCCGGCGACGATCCCCGGCAGGGCGAGCGGCAGGAGCACGCGGCGGACCGTCGTCGGCCCGCGGGCGCCGAGGTCGGCCGAGGCCTCGAGCACCGAGTCGGGGATCCGCTCGAACGCCGCGAAGACCGGGAGGATCATGAACGGCAGCCAGATGTACGAGAACACGATCCACATCGCCCAGACGGAGTAGCCGACGCCGATCGTCGGCAGACCGACCTTCGCGAGCGACCAGTTGAGCACGCCGTCGCCCTGGAGGATCAGCCGCCACGAGTACACGCGCGCGAGGTAGCTCGCCCACAGCGGCACGAGCACCAGCACGAAGAGCAGGCTCTGCATCCGCCGCGAGGCGAGCCTCGCCATGAAGTACGCGATCGGGAGCGCGAGGATCGCGTCGGTGATCGTCACGGCCGCGGCGACGCCGATCGTCCGCAGCGTGATCGTGCGGAGCGCGGGATCCTGGACGAGCTGCCGGAAGTTGTCGAGGTTCCAGCGGTGCACGACCTCGCTCGTGAACGGGTCGACCGACCAGAAGGCGGCGATCAGGAGCGCGACGAGCGCGAGCAGGTAGATGAGGACGAACCACGCGAGGGGCGGCGTCAGCAACGCCGCCCCTCGCAGCCACGGCCGCCGCCAGCCGAACGCCGACACCCGCCGGCGTCCGGCCACGAGCGGCTGGGACGGAGGCGTCAGCCCTTGATCTCGGTCCAGGCCTGCTGCCACGCCGTGTAGTTCATGCAGTCGTTCTTGCCGTTCCCGCAGTCGGACACGGGCGTCTTCCAGAACTTCAGCGAGCGGTAGAACGAGAGCGGCTCGTTCGCGTGGAACTTCTTGCACGAGCCGGCCTTCAGCTTGTTCATGTACGGGCAGGCGAGCCTGTTCACGGGCGTCTCCGGATACGAGACGGCCTGCATCGCCTGCACCTTCGGCGAGGAGATGTAGTTCAACCACTTGTACGCGCAGTTCGGGTCCTTGGCCTTCTTCGAGAGCATCCACGTGTCGAGCCAGCTCGTCGCGCCCTCCTTCGGGATCACGCTCGCGACCGGCACCTTCGCCGCGAGCAGGTCGCTCTCGGCCTGCGGCCACGCCGCGCCGATCACCGCGTCGCCGCCCTTGAAGAGCTGCTCCTCGTCGGAGGCGTAGACCCAGTACTTCTTCACGAGCGGCCGCTGCTTCTTCAGCAGCGAGACGGTCGCGTCGAACTGCGTCTTGTTCAGCTCGTACGGGTCGGTGATCCCGAGCGACGGCTGCGTCTTCGACAGGTACAGCGCCGCGTCCGCGATCTGGATCGGGTTGTCCGGGACGGTGACCTTGCCCTTGTACGCGGGCGAGTAGAGCGCCGCCCAGCTCGTCGGGGCCTTCTTGACGGCCCTCGTGTCGTAGAGCAGGACGTTCGGGCCGAACTGGAGCGAGATCCCGTAGTGCACGCCCTTGACCGTGTTGTTCGGCGGCGACTGGAACGCCGGGAAGAACTGCTTCCACGGCTTCACGAGCGCGACGTTCACCGGGGCGATGTCGCCGCCGTAGATCAGCCGCAGGCTCGCGTCCCCGGATGCGGAGACCATGTCGTACTGGCCGCCGCCGCCCTGCCGCATCAGGGTCACCATCTCGTCCGACGAGCCCGCGTACTTCGCCTGGATCTGGCAGCCGGTCTGCTTCTCGAACGGCCCGACCCACTGCTGCTGGAGGTAGCCCTCCCACGCGACCATCGTCAGCTTTCCCTCCCCCTTGCCGATCGACGTCGGCACGCCGTCCTCCCTGCCGGCGGTCGCCGCCTGGGCCGCGAGGGCCGCAAGGACGGCCACCGCGACGATCAGTCGTTTCACTGCTCCTCCTTCGGTTGCGTTGGAATCTCGAAGACGTTGTCGGCGCTCCACTCGAGGCGGACGCGCCGGCCGCGCATCGCCGACACGTCCGCGTGCGAGGTGTCGAGGTTCTGCTCGACGACCTGGAGCTCGCCGCCCGCGTCGAGCTCGACGGTGTAGCGCGTGATCATCCCGGCGTAGAGCGCGTCGCGGACCGTGCCGGGCTCGCCGGCCGCCGCGTCGCCGTCGAGGAGCCGGATCTTCTCCGGGCGGACGGTGAAGCGGCGGCCGCCGCGCTCGAGCAGGTTCGAGACGCCGACGAAGCCGGCGACGAACTCGGTCGCGGGCCGCTCGTACACCTCGGCGGGCGCGCCGACCTGCTCGATCCGGCCGCGGTCGAACACCGCGATCCGGTCGCTCATCGTCAGCGCCTCCTCCTGGTCGTGCGTGACGTAGATGAAGGTGATCCCGACCTCGCCCTGGATCCGCTTCAGCTCGACCTGCATCTCCTGGCGGAGCTTGAAGTCGAGCGCGCCGAGCGGCTCGTCGAGGAGCAACACCTCCGGCCGGTTCACGATCGCGCGCGCGAGCGCGATCCGCTGGCGCTGGCCGCCCGAGAGCTGCGCCGGCTTGCGCGCGCCCAGGCCGGCGAGGCGGACGAGCTCGAGCGCCTCGTCGGCGCGACGGCGGCGCTCGGCCCGCGCGACGCGGCGGACGCGCAGGCCGTACTCGACGTTCTCGCCCACCGTCATGTGCGGAAAGAGCGCGTAATCCTGGAAGACGGTGTTCACCGGCCGCTCGTACGGCGGGCGCGAGGCGACGTCGACGCCGCGCAGCTCGATCCGCCCGGCGTCCGGCCGCTCGAAGCCGGCGATCAGCCGGAGCGTCGTCGTCTTCCCCGAGCCCGACGGGCCGAGCAGCGTGAAGAACTCGCCGCGGCCGACCTCGAGGTCGACGTGGTCGACCGCGACCACCTCGCCGTAGGTCTTGCGCAGGCCGACGCAGCGGACGTCGAGCTCGACCGCGGGCGGCGCCGCGGCCTCAGCCGCGTGCGTCGTCAAACGCCGCCTCCAGCAGCTCGAGGCCCTGCTCGAGCTCGTCGTCGCCGATCGTCAGCGGCGGCAGCAGCCTGAGCACGTTGCCGTACGTCCCGCACGCGAGCACGAGGAGGCCGCGGTCGAACGCCGCCGCGCAGATCGCGGCCGCGAGCGCCGGGTCCGGCTCGACGAGCTCGAGCGCGCGCATCGGGCCGAGGCCGCGATGCTCGCCGATCTCGGGCCGGCGCGCGGCGATCCGGTCGAGCCGCCCGGCGAGCACCGACCCGAGCGCGTCGGCCCGCTCGCGGAACTCGGGCGTCGCGACCGCGTCGAGCACGACGCACGCCGCGGCGCACGCGACCGGGTTGCCGCCGAACGTGCCGCCGAGCCCGCCGGGCCCGGGCGCGTCCATCAGCTCGGCGCGGCCGGTCACGCTCGCGAGCGGCAGCCCGCCGCCGAGCGACTTCCCGGCCACGAGCAGGTCCGGCCGGACGCCGAGCCGCTCGATCGCCCACACGCTCCCGGTGCGCCCGACGCCCGACTGCACCTCGTCGGCGACGAGGACGATTCCGTGCTCGGAGCAGAGCTCGCGCAACGCCGAGACGAAGTCGGGCTCGATCGGGACGAAGCCGCCCTCGCCCTGCACCGGCTCGAGCACGACGCACGCGACCTCGTCCGGCGCGACCTCGCTCCGGAAGAGCCGCGCGAGCCCGTCGAGCGCGTCGGCGGTCGAGACCCCGCGGTACGGGTAGGGCGCCGGCGCCCGGTACACCTCGGCCGCGAACGGGCCGAAGCCGTGCTTGTACTTCACGTTCGCGGTCATCGCCATCGTCAGCAGCGTGCGCCCGTGAAAGGCCTGGTCGAACACGACGACGGCGGGCCGGCCGGTCGCGGCGCGCGCGATCTTGACCGCGTTCTCGACCGCCTCGGCGCCGGAGTTCACGAGCAGCGAGCGCTGCTCGTCGCCCGCGCACGGCGAGAGCTGCGCGAGCCGCTTGCAGACCTCGACGTACGGCTCGTAGCTCCCGACCATGAAGCACTGGTGCAGGTAGCGGTCGACCTGCTCGTGGATCGCGGCGACGACGGGCGCAAACCCGTGGCCGAGGTTCTGGCACGCGATCCCGCCGGCGAAGTCGAGGAAGCGGCGGCCGTCGACGTCCTCGATCCACGCGCCGTGCGCGGCCGCGACGACGAGCCGGGGCGTCGCCACCCCGCGAGCGACGTACCGCCGCCGCTCCTCGAGCACCGACGCCGCCATCGACTGCTCCTGCACGGACACCGGGGGATTATCGCCCTCGGACGGCCTGGACGACCTCGTGCGCCGCGCGGGCTCCCTCCGCGGCCCCGCCTTCCATGAAGCCCTGGAAGTCCTGCGAGGTGTGCTCGCCGGCGAAGTGGATCGAGCCCTGCGGCACGCCCTCGTAGCCGCCGAACGACGTGTACTGCCCGACCTTCCAGTACGAGTACGCGAGCAGCAGGTTCGGGTCGAGCGCCGGGACCGAGAGCGTCGCCTTGCCGTTCCAGCGGCGCGTGATCCCGGGGAACACCGTCTCGAACCCGCGCAGGAACGAGCGCGCGTACCCGGCGAGATGCGGGCTCTCGTCGGCGTTCGAGTACGGATCCGGCGGCGAGAGCGCGCCGGCCGTGTCGCCGCCCGTGTAGTCGACGACGATCCCGGCCGTCCCGGGCTGGGCGCGCGAGACCTCCCACGTGGCCTGGTAGCCGAGGTCGGCGTACGAGTCGCCGTTCGAGACGCCCCACGGCCCCTGCGTCGTCCAGTACCGGCTCGAGAACTGGAGCTGGAGCTTCGCGTTGCGGCCGGCGCCGAGCTCCGAGATCGCCGTCTGCTTCCGCGAGTCGAAGCCGGCGCGCGAGGTGTCGAGCCCGCGGAGGACGGAGAACGGCAGCGCGAGGATCACGTGGTCGGCGACGACCGGGACGTGGCCGGACGGGGTCGTGAACCTGAGCGTCGAGCTCCCGTCGCGGTTCGCCGCCACCGCGGTCAGCCGCCAGCCGAGGCGGACGTCGGGCAGCGTCGCCGCGATCGCCTCGGGGAGCTGCTGGTTGCCCCCGGCGATGTGGTACCGCTCGTCGGACTCGCCGAAAATCGCGAACCCCTTCGGCTCGGGCTGGAACCCGAGCAGGTACAGCGAGGTTCAGCGACGACTGGTCCGCGGTCTCGGCGCCGTACTCGATCGTGTAGGCCACGTCGAGGAGCTGCCCGAACGGCGAGCCGTGGCCGCCGGGCACGCGCGTCTCGATCCAGTCGTGGACGCTCAGCTGGTCGAGCGCGTAGCCGGCCGGCGTGTAGCTGTCCCACGTCGTCGGGTAGCCCGCCGCCTTCAGATCCTGCTTCGCCGCCATGCGCACCGGCTTGAAGTCGGCGTCGGCCTGGTCGGCCGGATAGCGCCGGCCGAGGAACCAGTACGTCTCGGTCGCGTCCGGCGGCTCGGCCGCGAGGAGGTCGTCGACGGTGAGGCCGAAGCGCGTCGCGAGGCCGAGGATCGTCTCGTGGCCGGAGTCGATCAGCTCGCCGCAGAACTCGCTCACCTGGCCGTCGTCCCAGTAGCCGCTGCGGTCGGAGTGCATCCGCCCCCCGACCCGGTCGCCCGCCTCGTACACGGTCGCCCCGAGCCCCTTGTCCTGCAGCGTGAGCCCCGCGTTCAGGCCCGCGATCCCGGCGCCGACGATCGCGATCCGCGGCGACGAGCCGCGCCCCGCGAACGCGGGCCTCGCGCGAGCGCGGCCGGCCCGCCGACCGCAACGGCCGCGCCGAGCACGCCTCCGAGGCGGAGAAGCTCGCGCCGCGAGTACGCGCCCTCGGCGCGCAGCTCGCGCAGCTCGGCCGGCGCGACCCTCGAGCCGCTCCGCCGCGTCGTGCTCGCGAGCGAGGCGCCGGATCGAGCGCAACAGCGGGGTGCGAGCCACGACGCGACGACGATAGCGCGGCCTCGGCTTCGTCGTGCGGCGAGTGGTTAACATCGCGCGCGGGGGTCGAGAGCCGAGCTGAGAGGAGACCGCATGTCCCGGTGGCCCGTCTCGTGGTTCAACGATGCGGCCGAGGCCGTCGACCGGCGCTGGGGCTGGGACCGCCTGCCCACCTTCGCCGCCGTCCCGGTGCTGATCGGCCTGCGGAATCGGCTGCGCGAGAAGAACCTCTACGACACCGGCCGCGGCCCGCTCGACAAGCCGGACGTGAACGACCACCCGCGCTACCTGACCGCGCGGACGCTCGACGGCACGTTCAACGACCTCGACGAGCCGCTGATGGGCGCGCTCGGGAGCCGCTTCGGCCGCAACGTCCCGCTCGAGCTGACGGTCCGGGAACCCGAGGACCGCCTGCTCGAGCCGAACGCGCGCACGATCAGCCGCGAGCTCCTCACGCGCGACGAGTTCATCCCCGCGACGACGCTCAACCTGCTCGCCGGCGCGTGGATCCAGTTCGAGGTCCACGACTGGTTCAGCCACGGCAAGAACGAGGCCGAGAGCCCGTGGGTCGTCCCGCTCGCCGACGACGACCCGTGGCCGCAGCACCCGATGGAGATCCAGCGCACGCGGAAGGACCCGAGCGCCGACCCGGACGGGCCGCCCACGTTCGTCACCGACGACACCCACTGGTGGGACGGCTCGCAGGTGTACGGCCGCGACCGGGCGTTCGCCGACAGCCTCCGCTCGGGCGAGAACGGGAAGCTCCGGATCGACGAGCTCGGGCTGCCGCCGGTCGACACGCAGGCTCACCTCGACCTCACCGGCGTCGCCGGCAACTTCTGGGTCGGGCTGGCCCTCCTCCACTCGCTGTTCATGCGCGAGCACAACGCGGTCTGCGACCACCTGCACGCAGCCCACCCGGAGCTCTCCGACGACGAGCTGTACGACAAGGCGCGGCTCGTCGTCGCGGCGCTGATGGCGAAGATCCACACCGTCGACTGGACGCCGGCGATCATCGCGCACCCGACGACGGTGCTCGCGCTGCACACGAACTGGTGGGGCCTCGAGGGCGAGAAGCTCGACAAGCGCTTCGGCCGGCTGACGAAGAACGAGGTGATCCGCGGGATCCCCGGCTCGCCGACGAACTTCAGCGGCGTCCCGTACTCGCTCACCGAGGAGTTCGTGTGCGTGTACCGGATGCACCCGCTGATCCCGGACGACTACAGCTTCCGCGCGCTCGCGGGCGACAAGCTCCTGCAGGAGCGCACGCTCCCGGAGCTCGGCGTCCTCCAGGTCCGCGACCGGCTGAGCGAGGTGCCGATGTCCGACCTCTTCTACTCGTTCGGGACGTCGCACCCGGGCGCGATCACGCTCCACAACTTCCCGAAGTACCTCCAGCACTTCGACCGCGCCGACGGCGAGCTGATCGACCTCGCGTCGATCGACATCATCCGCGTCCGCGAGCGCGGCGTGCCGCGGTACAACGAGTTCCGCCGGCAGCTCCACCTGAACGCGTTCGACACGTTCGAGGAGATGTGCGAGTCGCCGGTGCACGCCGAGGAGCTGAAGGCGATCTACGGCGACGTCGAGCGCGTCGACTCGATGATCGGCATGTACGTCGAGCGCAAGCCGAAGGGCTTCGGCTTCAGCGACACGGCGTTCCGCATCTTCATCCTCATGGCCTCGCGCCGGCTCGGCGCCGACCGCTTCTTCACGCGCGACTACCGGCCCGAGGTCTACACGCAGGAGGGGATCGACTGGGTCGAGGACAACTCGATGCGATCGCTGCTCCTCCGGCACTTCCCGGACCTCGCACCGGCGCTCGAGGGCGTCGCGAACCCGTTCGCGCCCTGGCGGCGGACGGGCGCGTGACCGAGCTCGCGCCCGGGATCCACGGTCTCGGAGAGGGCAAGGGCGGCCACGTCCACGCGTTCCTGATCGACGCCGGCGGCGAGCTCTCGCTCGTCGACACGCTGTTCGAGGGAGACGGGCACCTCGTCCTCGACGCGATCCGGGCGCTCGGACGCAGCCCGTCCGACCTGAAGCGGATCGCGATCACGCACGGGCACCGCTCGCACGTCGGAGGCGTCGCGGCACTGAAGCGCGCGACCGGCGCGACCGTGTACGCCCACGAGTGGGAGGCCGACATCGTCTCGGGCGACCGGCGCGCGCAGGCGGTCTCGATCGTGCCGCGGCAGTCGCTGAAGATCTGGCCGTTCCAGATGGGCCTCTGGCTCGGCCGCCCGAAGCACGCGCCGTGCCCGGTCGACGAGCTGCTCGACGACGGCGACGCCTTCGGCCCGCTGCAGGTCCTGCACGCGCCGGGCCACTCGCCGGGCCATCTCGCGTTCCACTGGCCGGAGCGGAGCTTCCTCGTCGCCGGCGACGCGGTCGCGACGTGGCCGAACCTCTGTCCCGGCTGGCGCTCGTTCAACCTGAACGTGACCCAGCACCGCGTCTCGCTGGCGCGGATGGCGGCGCTCGAGCCGGAGCTCGTCGGCGTCGGCCACGGCGACCCGATCACGAGCGGCGCGACCGACACGGTGCACCGCGTGGCGGCGGAGCTCTAGACGGGCTTCGGGCCCTGGCCGCCCCACGGGAGGGCGTGGCCCGCGTCGATCATCGCCGTCGCGAAGTCCTTCGTCTCGCCGTCGAGCTGGAACGCGATCGAGCCGTCGATGCGGCCGCCGTACTTGTCCCAGCCGTGGCTGACGACGCTGACGTCGGCGCCGGTCGCGAGCAGCGTCCGCGCGAAGTCGCGGGCGACCTTGCCGGCGTCGGTCGAGAGCTCGGGCGCGTTGATCCCGAAGATGCGGACGCGCGCGTACACGGTCAGGTCGAAGCCGACGTCGAGCTTCACGTTCACCGTGTCGCCGTCGTGGACGAGGTCGACGACGCCCGCGTACGGGCCGAAGACGGTGTCGCTCATGCCCGCATCGTACGGGCCGCCGTCAGCCGATGACGATCGCGAGCCCGCCGCGCGGTGCCGTGTACCGGACGCCGCCGTACCGGTGCTGCTGGGTGACGACGAGGAACGCCGCGTACGTGCCGGCCTTCGCATACGTGTGCGCGATCGTGGCGGGCGGCGGGCCGTGGCCGGACGCCGTCCAGCCGTCGCCGAAGATCAACTGCCACGAGACGAGCTGGGCCTGGATCGACGTCGCGAGGGTGAACCTCACCTGGAGCGGGGGCTTGCCCGAGGTCGGCCTCGCGGTCAGCCTGAGCGCGGGCGGCCTCCCGCCGCCGACCGTGACCTGCGCGACCGTATAGACCAGCGAGAGCTGCCCCGGCGTGACGGAAAGCTGGGTCAGGTACGTCCCCGCCTTCTTGTAGGTGTGGTGCACGGTCGCCGGCGGCCTCCCGACGCCGGTGCGCTTCCTGCCGTCGCCGAAGTCGACGCCCCAGCTCGTGACACCCTGGGCGGTCGTCGAGAGCGCGAAGGCGACCTCGAGCGGCGGGCTGCCGGACGCCGGGGTCGGGATCATGCTGATGAGCGGCGCGCCGCGGACGGCGACGCGCGTCGCGCCGGTGTCGGCGGCGGCCGTGGTCGCGCTCGCGAGGACCAGAACGAGGACGATGGCGGCGAGGACGCGCACCGCCTCAGTATGCCGCTCAGGTCTCGAGCAGCTCGCGCAGCTTCGCGTCGAGCGACGCCGGCGTGAACGGCTTCTGGATGAACGCCGTCCCGGCGCCGGCCGGGCCCGACTCGTCGAGCCGCTCCTCGCTGTAGCCGGACATGAAGAGCACCTTGAGCCCGGGCCGCAGCTCCCGGAGCTCGCGGCCGAGGTCGAGGCCGCCCATCCCGGGCATGACCACGTCGGTGATCACGATCCCGATCGAGTCGCCGTCGTGCTCGAAGAGCTCGAGCGCCTCCTCGGCGCCGCTCGCGGCCCGGACCGCGAAGCCGTCGTGCTCGAGCAGCTCGCGGACGAGCCGGAGCAGGCCCTCGTCGTCCTCGACGAGGAGGATCGTGCCGGTGATGCGCTCCGGCGTCGGATCGACGTGCGACAGCGTCGGGTCGGCCACCGGAAGCCCGGCGAGCGGCAGGCAGACGTTGAAGATCGCGCCGCGCCCGGCGGGCCGAGTCGACCCAGACGCAGCCGCCGCTCTGCTCGACGATCCCGTACACGGTCGAGAGGCCGAGCCCGGTGCCGCTGCCGACCGCCTTGGTGGTGAAGAACGGCTCGAAGATCCGCTGCTCGAGCCCGGGCTCGATGCCGACGCCGGTGTCCGAGACCGAGAGGAGCGCGCACGGCCCCTCCGGCGCGACGACCGCGCGGCCGACGCAGAGCTCCGGCCCGTCCGTGACGAAGCTCGTCTCGATCGTGAGCGTGCCGCCGTCGGGCATCGCGTCGCGGGCGTTGACGGCGAGGTTCATGATCACCTGCTCGAGCTGGCTCGCGATCGGCCCGCACGGGCTCGACCTCCGGCCCGAGCCGCGTGACGAGCGTCGACGTCCTCGCCGACCATGCGCCGGAGCAGCGGCTCGAGGTCTGCGACGACCTCGTTGAGGTCGAGCACCCGCGGCTCGAGCACCTGCCGGCGGCTGAACGCGAGCAGCTGCCGCGTGAGGGCGGCGGCGCTGCTCGCCCGCGCGCGCGATCTCCTCGATCTGCGGGCGGAGCGGGTCGTCCGGGCCGAGCCGGCGGAGCACGAGCTCGCTGTAGCCGTTGATCGACCGCGAGGATGTTGTTGAAGTCGTGCGCGATGCTGCCGGCGAGGCTGCCGATCGCGTCCATCTTCTGGGCCTGGCGGAGCTGCGCCTCGAGGCTCGCGCGCTCCTCCTCGGCGCGGCGGCGCTCGGTGAGGTCGCGGACGTAGCCGGTGAAGAACGGGCGGCCGTAGAGCTCGCCGCGCGTGATCGAGAGCTCGACCGGAAACTCGACGCCGTCGGAGCGCATCCCGGTCAGCTCGACGCGGCGGCCGAGGATCGCGCTCTCCTCGCCCGCGCCGAGCCGCGCGAGCCCGCGCAGGTGACGCGCCCGGAGCGGCGGCGGCACGATCAGGTCGGCCATGTCCCGGCCGACGACGTCGGCGCGCGCGTAGCCGAACATCCGCTCGGCCGCCGGGTTGAAGTCGATCACGACGCCGTCGTGGTCGATCGCGATCACCGCGTCGAGCGCCGAGTCGAGGATCGCGCTCTTGCGCGCCTCGCTGACCTGGAGCGCCTCCTCGGCCTCGCGCTGCCGGCGGCGGTTCCGCGACTCCACGAGCTCGCGGTCGACGACCGGCCCGAGCCGCGCGAGGTTCGACTTCAGCACGACGTCGCGCGCGCCCGAGCGCAGCGCGTCGACGGCCGCCTCCTCGCCGATCGAGCCAGAGAGGACGACGAACGGCAGGTCGTCGCGCACGGTCTGGACGACGTACAGCGCCTCGTGCGAGTCGAAGCCCGGCAGACCGTGGTCGCAGACGACGATGTCCCAGCAGCGGGCGTCGAGCGCGCCCCGGAGGCCGGGCTCCGAGTCGACCCGCTCGACGGCGACGTCGAACCCGTACCGGCGCAGCTCGAGGACGACGAGCTCGTGATCCGACTCCGAGTCCTCGACGAGCAGCAGGTTGAGCGTGCCGCCCACGCTGCCCTGTTTCTACCGTCCGCCCGCGGGGCCTGCAAGAACTGCGAGTCAGTCCAGGCCGTTCTCGAGCGTGAAATGGAAGGCCGCGCCCTCGCCCGGCGCCGACTCCGCCCAGATCCGTCCGCCGTGGCGGGTGACGATCCGGGCCACGAGCGCGAGCCCGATCCCGGTGCCCTCGAACGTGTCCGCGCGGTGCAGCCGCTGGAACGCGGTGAAGAGCCGGTCGGCGTGACGCATGTCGAAGCCGACGCCGTTGTCGCGCACGACGTACACCGGCTGGCCTCCGCCGTCGGCGGACGCGCCGACCTCGATCCGCGGCTCCGGCACGTCGCGGGTGAACTTGATCGCGTTCCCGAGCAGGTTCGCGAACACCTGCCGCAGGAGCGTGCGGTCGGCGAACGTGCCCGGCAGCTCGCCGACCGCGACCTGCGACGCGCGGCCGTCGTGCTCGACCGCGAGCGAGGCCACGACGTCGCGGACGAGCGCCGCGACGTCGACGCGCCGCTTGTCGAGCGGCTGCTGGCCGAGCCGCGAGAACGCGAGCAGGCCGTCGATCAGGAGGCCCATCTCGCGCGTGTTCCGGCCGACGAGCTCGAGGTAGCGGCGCCCCTCGGGATCGAGCCCGGCCGCGTGCCCGTCGAGCACCTCCCGCGAGAACCCGTCGATCGCCCGCAGCGGCGCGCGCAGGTCGTGCGAGACCGAGTAGCTGAACGCCTCGAGCTCCCGGTTCGCGTCCTCGAGCTGCGCGGTGCGGAGCCGGACGCGCGCCTCGAGCTCCTCGTTCAGCCGCCGGACCTGCTCCTCGGCCTCGCGGCGCTCGGTCACGTCGCGGGAGATCTCCGAGGCGCCGACGACGAGGCCGTCGGCCCCGCGGATCGGGGAGACGGCGAGCGAGACGTACAGGCGGTTGCCGTCCTTCCTGATCCGCTCGGTCTCGAGGCGCTCGAACCCCTTCCCGTGCGCGATCTCGCCGAGCATCACCGGCACCTCCTCGAGCCGCTCGGGCGGGACGAGGACGGTGACGCTCGCGCCGACGACCTCGCTCGCGGCGTACCCGTACAGCGCCTCGGCGCCGGCGTTCCAGCTCACGATCGTGCCGTCGAGCGCGGCGCCGAGGATCGCGTCGGCGGACGACTCGACGATCGCCGCGAGCTGTGCGGCCGCCCGCTCGCGCCGGCGCAGCTCGACGTTCAGCTCCTCGAGCCGCGCCGCCCTGCGCCCGAGCTCGGCCGTGCTCTCCTCGATCGTCGCGTCTCGCCGCTGGATCCCGTGCTCGATCGCGGCGATGTCGCCCTCCGCCCCGGCGTCCCCGCCGGCCTGCGCCGCGAGGCGGCGGATCGGCGCGGTCGCGCGCCCGGCCAGGAAGAACGCGGCCCCGACCGCCGCGAGCGCCGCCACGGCGGCGAGCCCGAGGTCGCGCTCGAGCGCGTGCCGCGAGCCGCCGTACACGACGTTCCCGTCCACGCCGTACGCGACGGTCGCGCCCGCCGAGACGACCGGCGCGAAGCCCCAGACCCGCATCACGCCGTCGGCGCCGCGGATGTCGAACGTGCCCACCGGGCTCGCGAGCGCGGCCGCGACGCGGGGGTCGCTCGCGGGCGGGAGCTCGCGCGAGGTTCCCGAGCTCGCGACGACGCGGCCGGAGTCGTCGAGGAGGTCGAGCACGCCGCCGGAGATCATCGGCGCGAGCCGGATCAGCCGCCGCAGCGTCGCCTCCGACGCGGTTCCGCCCGTGCCCGCGAGCAGCGTCGAGTAGAGCTGCGACCGGGTCATGGCGCGCTGATCCGCCCGCGCGCGGTCGGCGTTGTAGCGGTCGACCGCCGCGTACGCGACGAGCGCGACCAGCGGCAGCGTCGCGATCACCGCGGCGAGCACGAAGCGTGCCCGGCTCGAGAGCGGTCGCGGAGGCACCGCCCGATGGTAGCCCCGGCCGGGG
The DNA here is from genome assembly GCA_963729135.1 of uncultured Actinomycetes bacterium. Taxonomy (GTDB): domain Bacteria; phylum Actinomycetota; class Thermoleophilia; order Gaiellales; family Gaiellaceae; genus PALSA-600. The sequence continues at coordinate 107,082 of CAVSMT010000001.1, read as the reverse complement.
CCGGCGTCAGTCGGTCTGCGCGGCGTGCGCCGGCAGGTAGTACCGCTCGGCGTACTCGATCACCGCGCGCTGCATCGAGAAGCGCGGCCCGAGCCGTCGTATCGACGCGGTCATCAGCTCGAGCCAGCGGGCGCGGTCGTCGCGGAAGATCGGAACGACCTCCTGCTCGAGGAGCCGGTAGAGCTCCTCCGCGTCGGCCTCGTCCGAGACGCCCTCGATCGCCCAGCCGACGCCGGGCTCGTACGCCTCGGCCCACCAGCCGTCGAGCACCGAGAGGTTGAGGACGCCGTTCACCGCCGCCTTCATCCCGCTCGTCCCCGACGCCTCGAGCGGCGGTCGCGGGTTGTTGAGCCAGACGTCGCAGCCCGGGATCAGAACGGCGGCGAGCGCGAGGTCGTAGTCCTCGAGGAAGACGACGCGGCCCGCGGCGTCGCCCGAGGCGGCGAGCTCGACGATCTGCTGCATCACGTCCTTGCCGGCCACGTCCTGCGGGTGGGCCTTCCCGGCGAACACGATCTGCACCGGCAGCGCGAGCAGCCGTTCGACGTCGGTGAGCACGAGCCCGGCGCGCTTGTAGGTCGCGAAACGGCGCGCGAACCCGATCGTCAGCAGCTCCGGATCGAGGCCCGCGCGCCCGGCGAGCCGCGCCCTCGCCGCCGCGTGCACCTCCCAGAGCGCCCCCGGTTCGATCCCGTCGACGGCCTCCCATCCGGCCTCGTCGGGCGGCAGCTCCGGCCGGACGCCCGCCTCGCGGAGGAGCGCGTCGAGCGCCGGGTCGAGCCACGTGCCGAGATGGACGCCGTTCGTGACGTGGCCGATCGGCGGCCGCGTGCCGTCGAACTCGACCCACAGCGGCGCCCACAGCTCGCGCGCGACGTGCTCGTGCGCGGCCGAGACCGCGTTCGCGTGGCCGGCCGTGCGGAGCGCGAACGGCGTCAGGCCGAAGCCCTGCTCCTGGCCGGCCCGCGCTCCCGAGCTCGAGCAGCGTCTCGACGCCGATGCCCGCCGCCTCGGCGAGCTCGCCGGCGTAGCGCTCGACGAGCTCCTCGGCGAACACCTCGTTGCCGGCCGGGACCGGCGTGTGGGTCGTGAAGACCGTCGTCGCCCGGACCTGCTCGAGCGCCTCGGCGACCGGCACCCCCCGCTCGACGAGCGCGCGCACGCGCTCGAGCACGAGGAAGGCCGAGTGGCCCTCGTTGAGGTGGAACACGGTCGCCCCGACGCCCAGCGCTTCGAGCGCGCGGACGCCGCCGACGCCGAGCAGCAGCTCCTGGCGGATCCGGTGCTCGCGGTCGCCGCCGTACAACGCGTCGGTGAGCCAGTCGACCTCGAGCAGGTACAGCGGCACGGAGCCGACGTCCTTGCGCCAGACGGCCGCGACGACGGTCTCGCCGGCGAGGTCGACCGAGACGGTCACCGGCTCGCGGACGAGGCCGGCCGCGACCGGGTCGACCGGGTGGTACTCCTCCGTCTGGCGCCCGGTCTCGTCGACGCCCTGCGTGAAGTAGCCCCCGCGGTACAGCAGCCCGACGCCGACGATCGGCACGCCGAGCTCGGCCGCGGCCTTGAGGTGGTCGCCGGCGAGGACGCCGAGCCCGCCGGAGTAGATCGGGAGCGCCTCCTCGATCGCGAACTCCATGCTCACGTACGCGACGAGGAGCCCGTGCTCCGAGCCGTACGTGCGCTGCCACCACGGGGCGGCCCCGGCCGCGACGGACGCGCTCACCGCCGGCAGGCCTTCGCGGGATCGGGCCCCGGCACGTAGTGGAGGCCCCAGGTCAGCTTGGCCTCGGCCGGGATGAGCAGCCCGAGCTGCGCGAGCGCCAGCGGGAGGCGGCGGTCCGCCTGCATCTCCGCCGAGTGCGCCCAGTAGCCGACGTACGCCTCGACCGGGTCGTTCGGGTTCAGCTCCCGGATCTTGCGGAAGAGCGCGCCGGACTGCTGCGGCTGGTCGGCCACGATCCGGTCGGAGAGGCTCCACCAGAGCTGCAGCGGGACGCACGAGGCGGCGATCGAGCGCGCGTACGTGATCGGGCTCCGGACGGCGTACGCGAGCGGGCGCGTCTTCGGCGTCCCGCCGATCTCCTCGCGCGCGAGCGACTGGAGCTCGCGGCCGAGGTTCCCGTCCCAGGTGCGGCAGCCGTGCTTGCACGGGATGCGCGGGAAGCTGCGGTACTGCCGCGCGAGGTCGGTGACCGAGTCGAACGCGGCCGCGCCGGCGAGCAGCTTCGGGTGCCGCGCAAGGAGGAGCAGCGTCTCCTGCCCGCCCATGCTGCCGCCGATCGCGTAGACCTTGTGCGCGTCGATCCGCAGCCACGGCAGCGTCAGCCGCGCGATCTGCGGCATCCGCGAGAGGTCGTCGATCTGGCCGATCGAGCCCCACGAGTAGTTGTCGAGCTTCCGGCCGGCGCCGTCGGGACTGATCACCGCGAACCCGCCCTGCTCCGGGAGGCTGCCCCAGAGCGCGGCGTTCGCGTGCGCGCTCACGCCGCGGCCGTGCGGCGAGATCACGAGCGGGAGCGGCGGATTGTTGGCCGGGCCGTACCAGGCCGGGAGCGAGACGAAGGCGCGCCGCGCCTTGCCGGCGTGGTCGCGGTACGTGATCGGCCACAGCGTCACGAGCCCGCGGTCCTCGGGCTTCGGGCGCCGCTTCGCGACGTGCTTCGCGTGCGCCGGGTGCTTCGCCGCCGGGGCCTTGCCGGCCCAGGCTGGTCCGGCGGTGAGCGGCGCGGCCAGCGCGACGAGAACGAGAAGGACAACGAGCTTGCCGCGCACCGGGGCCTCAGCCTACGCGCGGACCCGCCGGTAGACAACCGTGAGCCGGACCTCGCCGCGCCGGCCCGAGAGGTCGATCGCGCCGGTGGCGGCGTCGAAGCGCCGGTACGGCCGGCCGCCGACCGAGACGCTCCCGATCCGAAGCCCCGCCGGGAGGCGCAGCGTCAGGCTGGCCGCGTGCGGAGCGCTCCTGCCGGGGAGATCGACCGTGACGTCGGCGCGGCGCGCGCCCGAGTCGATCGAGAACGAGACCGGCCCGAAGCTCGTCGGCGCGTTCGTCACCGCGATCCGCCGGCCCGGCCGCAGCCACGCGCGCGGCGTCGCCTCCGCGAGCCGCAGCCCGACCGGCCGGCCGTCGGCGTCGCGCGTCTCGTCGACGAGCATCAGCCGGAGCGTCTCGAGGAAAGCGCCGTCGGCGGCGCCGTTCGGCGGCAGGTACATCGCGCGGTCGCTCCCGCCCGGTAGCGGCGCGACGGACGCGGCCTCGCCGGCGACGAACGTCCCGGGCGTGAACGCCGCGGCGAGCATCCCGTAGAGCGAGAGCACGAGCTGGTCATCCTGATGGTTGTCGGCCAGGAACCTGGCCTGGTTGATCCCGTACACCTGATCCGTCCCGCCGACCGGGAAGTCGTGCTCGCCGTAGAGCGCATACGCGCCGGCGCGGACCAGGCCGAGCAGCCGCGAGCCGTGCAGCCCGAGGTAGCGGAGGATCCCGCGTGCCTGCTCCCCGCCCGGCGCGAACAGGCCAGACGAGAACGCGTACGGCATCACGAGGTTCCAGTAGCTCCCGAGCCGCGCCTCGGTCAGCGAGCCGTACGGCGCCTCGTCGTCGAGAAGGCTCGCCGGGACGAAGAGCGACCCGTCGGGAAGCCGACGCTCCGACGCGCGGACGGCGGCGCGCAGACCCGTCCCGAGCCGCGCCGCGAGCCGGCGGCACGTTGCGGCGAGCGCGGCCTGCCCGGCCTGCGCCCACACGCGCCCCATCGCCTCGAGCCCGGCCCAGACCGTCGCCTGCGAGTGGAGCCCGAGCACGCGGTCGGGGATGTCCGACGAGTACCGCTCCGGGGCGAGCAGCCCGCGCGGGTCGCGCTCGATCTGGCGGCCGAGCGCCGCCACGTACCCGCGGAGCGTCGGCGTCGCCTCGGCGAGGAAGGCGCGGTCGCCCGCGAGCCGTACCTCGGCGGCCGAGGCGAGCAGCTTCTCGCCCATCTTCCAGTTCGGGTACGGCGTCGTCTTCCGCGTGAACGAGACGCGGAGGATCTGGCGCGCGACGTCGGGGAAGCCCTGCTCGGCGAGGACCTGCGCGACGTCGGTGCCCTCCGGGAACGAGAACTGCTCGTACGCGTTGCCGAGGCTGTAGCGCCACGTGAGCAGCAGGCTCTGGACGAGGAGCGCGCGATCGGCGTCCGCGACCCGTCGCTCCGGGACCTCGATCGTCATGCCCTCGGCGAGCCGGCTCCGCCAGTACGTGCCGACGGACGCGCGCGCGGCCGCGTACGCCGCGGGGTCGAGAGCGAGCCCGGCCGCCTGCGCCGGCCGGACGAGCCACGCGGCGTAGAACGTCCCCGTCGCGCCGCGCGCGACGCGAAACGCGACCGAGGCGCCGGCGCGCCGACCGCCCGCCCCGAAGCGGAGCTGCGCGGCGGCGCCGGGCGACGCGGTCAGCCGAACGGTCACGCCGGAGCGGGCGCGCCGCGCGTCGACCGCGATGCGGACGAAGCTCACGAGCGCGCCCGTCCCCGGCGCGTACGCCGCGAACGACTCCTGCCGGTAGCGCGCGCCGGCGGCGTCCGTGTAGCCGGTGTCGAGGATCGGGAGCCAGCCGTCGGCGAGACTCGCCGGGCGCAGCCGCGCGAGGCACGAGCCGTATCGCTCGCGGCCGGACGGGCCGACCGACACCGTGAGCGACGGCGCCGCCGACGCGGCGCGAGACGATCTGGCTCCCGTCGGCGACGTGGAGCGCCACCGACGTCGCGCCGCGGGCGCCCGCCGGGACGCCGAACGGGACGTAGTACGCGCCCGAGGCGGTGAGCGCCGTCCGCCCCGCGGCGCGGGCGAAGAGGAGCGGCGCGAGGTACCGCGACGCCGAGGCGTAGCTCGGCCCGCCCGGCCGCGCGAGGAGCTCGTCGCCCCACAGGTCGGTGCGGGCGGTCAGCGCCCGATCGACCCGGCTCGCATACGCGGCCGACGGCCCGGCCGCCGGACACGCGGGCGGCGCCGCGCCCTCGGCACGACCGCCGACGGCGGCCGACGCCGCGGCCGCGCAGACGATCATCGCCCCGAGCAGCCGGCGCGCCACGCGGGCACGCTAGCTACGTCGCGTCGCGCTCGGAGAGGGTCAGGCGTTCGTGTCGGAGCTGATCGCGAGCCACGTGAGGGCGCAGATCGCGGTCAGGAGCGAGGCGAGCGCGAACCCGAGGAGCCAGGCGTGGCCGCTGCCGATCGCGCCCGCGACGAAGAGCCCGGCGGCGAGGCACGGAAGGCCGAAGGCGAGCATCCAGCGGTTCTCCTCGCGCTTGTCTTCGGAGACGGTCGAGTTCACGAGCTGAAGCGGCGTCGCATACTCGACTGCGGCCTCGGCGGGGATGACGGCGGTGCTCACGGTTCCTTGGCTCCTTGTTCGGGGTTGGAAGCTTCCGATCCCAAAATAGTTGCCCTGTCAATAACGTTGCGGACGGAGCAAGAGGCCGCCGATCCCGCGTTCCGATCGCCACGAACCTTGTGCGGCGGACCCACATTCGGCGCCCGCTCCGGACCCGCACTCGTGGCTCCGTGCACGAGCGAACTGCTCAGCCATCGGGAAGAAGCGCCATCCCAGGCCGCCCACCGTCGTGACTCGCCGCACAAAGCCGTCCGGCCCGAGACCCGGCTACGATGAGCGCGTGCCGAAGAAGTCCTCGACACCGAAGCCGCCGCGGCCCGTTCAGGCCCCGAAACGCCGTGACGGCAAGGGCCCGAAGTCGGGCCCGTCGTTCTTCTCCGGCGTCCCGCGCTGGGTGTACGCGGTCGGCGGCGCCGTCCTCATCGCGATCGTGATCGGCGCCGTGTTCGCGTTCGCGGGCGGCAGCAGCAACACCGCGTCCGCCGACGTGAAGGCGACGATGCTCGCCGCCAACTGCACGTACCGCGACGTGAAGCCGCTCCCGCCGAAGGACAAGACGAGCTACCACGCCGACTCGCCGACGCTCACGACGAAGGTGAAGTGGGCGACGTTCCCGCCGTCGGCCGGAGGCCACTACCCGCTGTGGGCCGTCTGGGGCTTCTACACGACGCCGGTGAACCCGCGGCAGGTCGTCCACAACGAGGAGCACGGGGCCGTCGTGATGTGGTGGGGCCCGAAGGTCCCGAAGTCGACCATCTCGAAGCTGCAAGCGTTCTACGAGAACAGCCCGGTCGGCATGTTCGGCACGCCGATCGCGGGCCTCGGGAACAAGATCGCGCTGACCTCGTGGACGGGCGACCCGGCCAAGTACTACCGCAACGGCTACTACGGGATCGGCCACATCGCGATCTGCTCGAAGTTCGACCAGAAGGCGTTCCAGACGTTCCGGGACGCCTACCGCGGCAAGGGCCCGGAGGGGATCCCGCTCCACCCGTACGACGAGCCCGGCCAGGGCCCGAACTAGCCACCCCGTACACTTTCGGCGTGAAGGACATCTGGACGGGCCGCGTCGGTCAGGCTGCCGGAAAGTACGCCGAGAACGCGCCGGCCGCGGCCGTCTGTTGCAATGCGTGCCGGACGTGCGTCACGACGAACGTCGTCGGGCTCGCGACTGCAGCGCTGGCCTCCGGTGGGGCTTGGCCGCGGCCGGGTCTTCCGGCGTTCGGCCAGAGCCTCCGAGTAGCCGCCCCTTCGCGCTACGCGGTCCCGGGCAGCTCGCCGAGCTTCAGGCCGATCGCGACCCGCGCGCCGCTCTGCCGCTGGACCGTGAGCTTGATCGTCTGGCCCGGCTTGAGCCCCGCGAGCACGGTTCCGAGCGCGTCGGAGGTCAGCGTCGCCCTGCCGTCGGCCGCGACGATCACGTCGCCGACCTGGAGCCCGGCCTTCGCCGCCGGGCCGCCGGCCGAGACACCGTTCACGTAGACGCCGGTGCCGGTGTCGCCGATCGTGACGCCGAGGTACGCGCGGTGCGAGTTGACGACGTGGCCGTGCGCGACGATCTGGCCGGCGATGTCCGTGACGACGTTGCTCGGGATCGCGAACCCGATCCCGGACGCGGTGCTGCCGAGCTCGGGGTCGGTCGCCGCGAGCGTCGGGATCCCGATCACGCGGCCGGAGATGTCGACGAGCGCGCCGCCGGAGTTGCCCGGGTTGATCGCGGCGCTCGTCTGGATCGTGTTCCGGAGCGTGACGCCGTTGCCCTCGGGCTCCTGGCGGTTGAGCCCGCTGACGATCCCCTGGGTGACGCTCGACGCGAGCCCGAGCGGGTTCCCGATCGCGATCGCGATGTCGCCGACCTCGAGCTTCGAGGAGTCGGCGAAGCTCGCCGGCCGCAGCTTCGCGCCGCGCACCTCGATCACGGCGAGGTCGTCGGCGGGGAACTCGCCCACGAGTTTCGCTGCCAGCTGCTTGCCGCTCGCCGTCGTGACCGTGAACGAGGTCGAGCCGTTCACCACGTGGTCGTTCGTGACGATGTGGCCCGCGCCGTCGAAGACGATCCCGGAGCCGAGCCCGTTCGAGGTGCGGATCTGGACGACCGACGGCGAGACGTTGCGGTAGACGGAGACGAAGGTCTTCTGGAGCGGCGAGCGCCGATGGCGCGGGCGCGATCGCGGACTGGCTCGAGTGGTGGGTGGTGAAGCCCGTCACCGCGACGAGGACGACGGCGGCGAGCACGACGGCGGAGAGCGTGAGACGGTTCATGCCGTTCGTTCTACCCGAGCCCGTCTTAACCGGGCTTGAGAATCCGCGCGGGGTCAGACGACGCCGGAGGTGACGATCGGGCTGGTCGTCGGCTGCTGCGAGCCGCCCGCCGGCTCGACCGTGATCCCGATCAGCGCCCCGTGCGGCACCCGCTTCGTCAGGTGCACGACCGACGTCTGCCCGCCGCGGAAGAGCCCCGCCGGCGTGGCCTTGCCGTCGCGGATCACCCAGGCCTCGTACGTCTTGCCGGGCTCCGCGGGGTGGAGCCCCGTGACGACGAGCGTGCCCTGCCCGTTCGCGCCGACGAGCACCGAGCCCGCCGCGCCCTTCAGCGCCAGCGCCGTCTGCTGGGCGTGCGCGCGGTCGAGCCGGCCGTGGAGCACGACGTTCCACGCGAGGAGGCCGATCGCGGCGACGCTCGCGACCGCGGCCACGATCGCGACGACCCGCGTCGAGGCGCCCGCGCGGCCGGAGCGGGACGACGTTCGGCCGTTCGGCGCGCGCGGTGTCGAGGATCCGCAGCCGGAGCGCGGGCGGAGGCTCGGCCGGCTCGACCGCGAACGCCAGCGCGCCCGCGGTGACCGAGAACGCGGCGAGCTCCTCCTGGCACCGCTCGCAGCGCGCGAGGTGCTGCTCGTAGGCCCGCTGCTCGCTCTCGTCGAGCGCGTCGAGGGCGTACGCGGCGGTCAGCCCGTGAACGGTGTCGGCTTCCATCCCTCTTCTTTCGCCCCTGTCTCCAACAGCTCGCCGAGCCTCGTGAGGCCGGCAAACATCCTGCTCTTGATGGTACCGAGCGGTAATCCGAGCCTTTCCGCGAGCTCCGACTGCGTGAAGCCGCCGTAGTACGCGAGCTCGATCGCCTCGCGCTGCGGGTCCGGCAGCTTGCGGAGCGCGACCTGGACGCGCTCGCGCTCGAGCCGGAGCCACGCGATGTCCTCGACCGACGCCCCACCCGCGGTCGGCTCGCGGTCCTCGAGCGGGTCGGTGCGGCGGCGGTTCTCGCGCCGCACGAGGTCGACCGCGCGCCGGTGGACGAGCGTGAGGATCCACGTGCTCGCCTTGCCGCGCTCGGGGAGGAAGCGCGCGGCGCCGCGCCAGATCGCGAGGAACGCGTCCTGCACCGCGTCCTGCGCGAGCGCCTCGTCGCGCAGCACCCGCAGCGCGAGCCCGTAAGCGATGCTCCCGTACCGGTCGTACAGCTCGGCGAACGCGACATCGTCCGAGCGGGCGGCGAGCGCCACGACGGCTTCGTCCGACAGGTGTGCGAGATCGCGCCGAGTCGTCACCGCGTCGGATCGGGAACCTAACAGGCGGCGCGGCTTGGCCATCGTCCTGCTCGTTCGCCTGCGGGCACAAACCGGTTCACGACGCGGGACCGAACCGGCCCGCCCCCGCGGCCGAATGAGCGACGGCTCGCCTCCGCGGGCGTATCGAACAGAGGGGGTCGACGAGATGACGGGTACCAGTCGCGCGCAGTTCCTTCGCCGCGCCGGCAAGGGCGGGCTCGCCCTCGTCGCCGGCGGCAGCATCCTCGGCCTCGCCGAGGGGACCGCCTTCGGCGCGGCGACGACCGACGCCGACATCGCGAAGCTCGCCGCGACCGCGGAGCTGCTCGCGATCGACTTCTACAAGCAGGCGATCGCGTCGAAGCAGCTCAAGGGCGACGAGCTCGCGTACCTCGGCGGCGCGCTCGGCAACGAGCAGGCCCACTACGCGGCGCTGAAGGGCGTGCTCAAGTCGGCGACGCCGTCGGGTCTCTCGTTCAAGTACCCGGCCGGCTCGTTCGCCTCGCGGAAGAGCATCGGCAAGCTCGGCGAGGCGCTCGAGACCGCGTTCGTCGGCGCCTACATGGGCGCAGTCACGGCGTTTCAGAGCAACGAGCTGAAGGGCGTCGCGGCCGAGATCGGCGCGTGCGAGTCGCGGCACCTGAGCGTGCTCACGAACATCGGCGAGAACATGATCACCGTCGCCCCGAACCTGCCGAAGGTGCTCACCGCCGCGCAGGCGACGGCGGCCGTCAAGCCGTTCATCGCCTGAAACGGCCTGGTCCGAAAACGGACTGTGCATGTGTACACATGGGCCGGCCCATGTGTACACATGCGCCGGCGCTACTGGCCCATTGCGGCAAACACGGTGAGCACGGCGCTCATGCCGAGTTCGCGGTGGTTCGCGACCCCGCACCAGAGCCGGTAACGGCCCGGGACGAGGGTCACGGCGAGGTCGTAGTAGTCGCCGGCCTGGACGACCGGCGTGCGGTACACGCGCTTCCCGCCGATGCGCTGGAGGCGGAGGTCGTGCGCGTCCTCGCCGAGGTTCACGAGCTCGACGATCGCCGGGCCCGAGCGGAGCTTGTTCCGCGAGAGCGCGAGGAAGAACTCCTTCGCCGAGACCTGGACGCGCGCGGGGCCCGGCCCCGGCGGGCGCGCAGAGGCCGTGCCCGCCGCGAGCGCGAGGGCGGCGAGCGCTGCGGCGACGAGCTTCATCTGAACAGCGTCGGCCGCTGGAAGGGCGCTGCGCCCGGGAGCAGCGGGTTCGCGTCGGTGTCGAGCCACTGCTCGAGCATTCGCCGCATAGACGGCGCGGAAATCGGAGGTCGGGCGGAGGTTCCCGAGCTTGTCGAGCCCGCCGCCCGTGACGCCGGGGAAGCGCGCCGACCTGCTGACCGTCGACCTTCGTCCCGATCAGGAAGCCGACACCCGCCGCGCCGTGGTCGGTGCCCGCCGAGGCGTTCTCGGCCGGCCGGCGCCCGAACTCCGACCAGACGTGGGTCGAGCACGCGGTCGGCGATGCCGCGCGCCTCGAGGTCGCGCTGGAACGCGAGCAGCGAATCGGAGAGTGAGCTGGAGGTCGCGCGAGAGCGACGTCGCCTGCGTCGCGTGCGTGTCGAAGTGGCCCATCGTCATCCCGACGACCCGGACCGGCATCCCCCCGGCGATCATCGCCGCGAGGCCGGCGAGCCGGTGCGGGAACGGGTCGCGACGAGCTCGGGTACGCGACGGGGCTCGAGAAGCCGTACTTGAACGAGCCGAGCTGGTGGTAGAGGTGGTGCGCGTCGTAGCGCCGTCTGACCGGCCTGCTTCAGGCCCGCGTCGTTCGACTTCGCGTGCGCTGCGCCGATGTTCGCCGCCTCCTGGAGCATCGACGCCTCGAGCGGGTGCGGCTGGAGCCCGGGCGGCGCGAACAGGTACTGGTCGGCGGCCGAGAGCGTCGCGACCGGCACCTTCGCGGTCGCGATCGACGGATGGAGCGCGACGTCGAGGGTCAGGCCCTGCAGCGGGTTGTCGCTCGCCCCGACCGTGTCGAGGTACCGGCCGAGCCAGCCGGTCCGCAGCGTTCGCGTCGATCGCCGCCGACCTCCCAGTAGTGGCGCGAGGTGAAGTGCGACTGGTTCGCGTTGTCGTAGCCGATCGCCGGCAGCACCGAGACCTTCCCCTCGCCGTGCAGCGTCGCGAGCCCGCCGGCCGACGGGTGCCACCGCAGCCGCGGGTCCTCGGCGAACGGCTGGCCCGCCGTCTGCGCGAGCGCGAGGTTCGGCCGGAGCGAGTAGTACGCAGGATCGCCGGCCGGGAAGAGCACCGAGAGCGCGTCGATGCCGCCGTTCATGAAGATCGTGACGAGCACCTTCTGCGTCGCGGGTGCGTTCGCCGCAGCCGCTGCGATCCCGTCGTCGAACGCGAAGCTGGAGAGCGCCTTGCCGCCGTAGACCGCGAGCGCGAGCCCCGCCGTGCGCGAGACGAACTGGCGCCGCGTCAGCCCGGTCCCGGCCGGCAGCGGCATCCCCGGCTCGATCTCCGGCAGGCCGCGCCCCGCCTCCGCGACCGCGCGGCGGAGGAGCTCGGTGCGGTTGCAGTCGTAACAGCTCATGCGGTCTGAAGATCCGGGGCCGAGGCGACGAGCCGGCGCAGGCCGGTCTCGACGTCGGTGGTCGAGGCGTTGCGGTGAGCTGCGCCTTCGCGAACTCGGTCAGGAGCGTCGTCGTCTGCGGCGTGAGCGTCGGGCCGCCCCAGAAGTCGGCCGCGCGCTGCACGAGCTGCGCGGGGTCGTTCGGCGACCCGCTCGGCTGGCCGGCGCCCTGGACGAGCGCGGCGATGAACCAGCGCGCGCGGAACGTCGCGGTGTCGAGCCAGCGCGTGTCGTCCCAGCCGCCGACGTCCGGCGGGTAGAAGAGCTGCTGGCCGGCCTGCTGGCCGAGCGACCACCAGATCGACGTGTCGATCGGCCGGTCGATCGCACGCAGCAGACCCGCGTTGTAGACGACCGGCGGCTTCGCCATCCGCGGCCCCTCGTAGAAGTCCGGGTGGAGCAGGATCGCCTCGACGACCGGCCGGACGAGCCGCTTCGCGTACAGCGCCTGCAGCCCCGAGCTCGTGGCCGCGTCGGGCGGCGTCGGGACGAAGTAGCTCCAGAGCTTCGTGACGAAGTACGACGGGTGCTGCGGGTTGCCGAGGCAGAGCGCGCACGAGTCCTGCCAGGCCCAGTTGCCCGTCTGGCCGAAGATCGTCTTCGAGCCGGTGTCGTGCCGGGTCGCGTCGAAGACGAACGCCGTCGGCTGCTTGTTCGCGACCGAGCCCTTCCAGCCGGTGAGCGCGCGGGCCTGCTCGCGGACGTCGGTCTCGGTGTACGCGCCGCGGTTGGCCCCGAGCGTGAACAGCTCCATCATCTCGCGGCCGTAGTTCTCGTTGGGCTTCTGCTTCACGTTCTGGTTCCCGTTGAGCCATACGAGCATGGCCGGGTCCTGCGTCACACCCGTGAGCAGATCCGCGAACGAGCCGAGCGCGTTGTCGCGGAAGAGCTCGTTCTGGTTCAGCATCAGCCGCTGCGACGCGACGCCGAGGTTCGAGGTCGCGAACCAGTCGTGCCAGACGAGCGCCATCCGCTCGACCATCGGCGCGGTCGTCCGCACCATCCGGTCGAGCCAGACGAGGTGGTCGTGGCCGACCGCGTCGTACGGCGCGAGCGCCCGCCCCTTCTCGTCGCGCGGCTCGGGCCCGATCAGCTGGTACGCCGGCGGGCGCGTCAGCGAGTGGACGGCGTGGACGAGCCCCTTGCGCGTGAGCGCCTGCGCCTCGCCGACGCGGGCGCCGAAGCCGGCGCGCCAGAGGAGGCGCTCGGCCTGCTCCTCGCCGAACGGGCCCTCGTACGTCGGAACGGCGCTCACGCGTACGTCTTAGACGATCGTGACCGCCGACACAAGCGCGTCACGCGCCGAGCTCGGCGACGGCGGGCTGGTCGATCACGTCCGAGTCCCGGGACGCGAGCGCGGCGTAGCGGCCGCCGAGGGCGATCAGCTCGTCGTGCGTCCCGAGCTCGACCGCACGGCCGCCGTCGAGGACGACGATCTGGTCGGCGTCGCGGACGGTCGAGAGCCGGTGGGCGATCGCGATCGTGGTGCGGCCCTCGACGAGGCGGTCGAGCGCCTCCTGCACGAGCCGCTCGGTCTGCGTGTCGAGCGCCGAGGTCGCCTCGTCGAGGACGAGGATCGGCGGGTTGCGGAGGATCGCGCGCGCGATCGCGAGCCGCTGCTTCTCGCCGCCCGAGAAGCGGTAGCCGCGCTCGCCGACGACGGTGTCGTAGCCCTCGGAGAGCGACGAGATCAGCCCGTGGATCTGCGCGGCGCGCGCGGCCTCCTCGATCTCGTCGTCGGTCGCGTCCGGCTTCGCGAAGCGGAGGTTGTCGCGGACGCTCGCGTTGAAGAGGTACGTCTCCTGCGAGACGACGCCGACCGACGCGGCGAGCGACGGGAACGTCAGCTCGCGGACGTCGACGCCGTCGATCAGAACGGCGCCGCTCGTCACGTCGTACAGGCGCGCGACGAGGTACCCGAGCGTCGTCTTGCCGGCGCCCGTCTCGCCGACGATCGCGGTCTTCGTCCCGGCGGGCACCTCGAAGTCGACGCCCTGGAGCGCCCACTCGTGGCCCTCGTAGCGGAACCAGACGTGGTCGAACCGGACCTCGCCGCGCCGGGTCACGGCCTCGCGCGAGCCCTCCTCGATGTCGACGCGGAGGTCGAGGTACTCGAAGATGCGGTCGAAGAGCGCGAGCGAGCTCTGCACGTCGATCGAGATCGAGAGCAGGCTCCCGATCGGCGCGAACAGGCGCGCCTGCAGCGTCGTGAACGCGACGATCGTCCCGATCGTGATCGCGGTCGACCCCTTCGAGAGTGCGAAGCCTGCAGCCCAGTACACCGCCGCGGGCATGAACGCGAAGACCATCTGGATCGAGGCCATCATCCAGCGGCCGGTCATCCGGCTCCGCACCTCGAGCCCGGCGAGCCGCTGCGACTCGCCTTCGAACCTCTCGGCGAGCTCCTGCGAGCGGCCCATCGTCTTGCCGAGCAGGATCCCCGAGACCGAGAGCGACTCCTGGACGAGCGAGGAGACGTCGGCCATCGACTCCTGCCGCAGGGTCGCGATCTTGCGCCGCTGCGCGCCGACCTTGCGGGTCATCCAGATGAAGATCGGCATCAGCCCGAGCGCGAAGAGCGCGAGCCGCCAGTCGAGGAGGAACATCGCGATCACGACCGCGATCACCGTCGTGACGGTCGAGACGACCGAGGTCGCGGTCGACGTGAGGACGTTGTCGACGCCGCCGATGTCGTTCGCGATCCGGCTCTGCACCTCGCCCGTGCGCGTGCGCGTGAAGAACGCGAGCGACAGCTTCTGCAGGTGCCGGTACACCGACGTGCGCAGGTCGTGCATCACGCTCTGACCGACCTGCGTCGAGATGTACGACTGCACGACGCCGAATGCGCCGGTGACGATCGCGATCAGGATCATCCCGAGCACGAGCAGCGTCAGCAGGTGCATGTCGACGTGCGGCGGGCTGTACTGCGGCTGGATCGCCGTGTCGAGGATCGCGCGGAGCAGGAAGGGCGAGACCACCCCGAGCGCCGACGAGACGATGATCAGCGCGAAGACGAACGAGAGCTTCGGGGAGTACGGCCGGAAGAGCCGCCTGATCCGGCGGCCGTTCGCGCTCCGGACGGCCTTGTCGGCAGGCCGCTCGGGGCGCTCGCGCCGACCCCACGGCCCGCCGCCGCCACCGCCCTCGCGGAACATCATTCCCATGGCGGAGAACGGTAGCGCCTACTTTGCGGCAGCCCGCTCGAGCTCCTGGCGCAGCAGCGAGTCGGGTTGCTCGCCCTGCGACCGCCACGCGATCCGGCCGTTGCGGGCGAGGACGTAGAACGTCGGGTACTGGCCGACCCGGTAGCGCGACGAGACGGGGCCGATCGGGCCGTGCACGGGCCACGTGACCGAACGCGAGCCGTGGTCGACGAGCGCGGGGAACGGCAGCCCGAAGTAGACGTGGTAGGCGAGGATGCTCGCCGCGTCCTCGCTGTCGCCGTTCACAGCCGCGACCGCGAAGTCCTTCGCCGGCAGCGAGCGCGCGAGCCGGCGGAGGTGCGGCGCCTCGGCGGCGCAGTGGGGGCACCACGTCGCGAAGAACTCGAGCAGCACCGCCTTCCCGCGCAGGCTGCGGAGGCTGACCGGCGTCCCCGACGGCGTGCGGAGCGTGAACGCGGGCGCGACCGAGCCGACCGGGAGCAGCCCCGACGGGATCGGCGGCGCGTCGCCGGCGGGCCCGTTCTCGACGCCGTCGCCCTTCCTCGCCGGGAGGAAGCCGACCGCCTGGGCGGCGCGCAACAGCGCGGGCGACGCGTTCCGGTCGGCGAGCGGGATGGGCACCTGCCGCGGGGGCCTTGTCGGCGAGAACGCGATCGCGACGACGCCGATCACGACCGCGACGCCGATCGCCGCGGCGAGCCCGGCGACGAAGAGCCCGCGGTGGCGCCGGACGAGCGGTACCGGCGCCGGCGCCGCCTCAGGCACTCCGCTCCAGCAGCACGAGGTCGTGGACGAAGTCGGCCGGCGTCGCCTGCGCGTCGTAGATCACGCGCTCCTTCCCCTGCGGGTCGACGAGGATCTCGAACGTCGAGTGCGCAACCGTCCCGTTCTGCAGGGGCGTCGCGGCGATGTGGTACCCGTGCCAGACCGGCGCGAGCTGCGCGCGGCTTCCCGTCAGATAGCGGAACGCCGGCACGAGCCCGTGCTCGCGGACGAAGCGGTGAACAGCCGCGGGCGTGTCGCCGGCCGGGTCGACGCTGACCGCGAGCACCCGGAGCCCGCCGCGATGGGCGGTCGCCGTCCCGAGCAGGCGGTTGAGGTTGCCGGCGATCACGGGGCACACGTCGGGGCAGTGCGTGTAGAGGAACGTGACGACGACGTAGTGGCCGCGCTGGGAGGCGAGGCTCACCCGCCGGCCGGCCTGGTCGGTGAGCGTGAACCCGGGCGCGGCCTGCGCGGGCGAGAGGTCGGTCCCGCGGAACGCCGGCGCCGCCGTCTTCCCGCCGCCGCAGCCGGCGCAGCAGACGACGAGCGCCGCCAGCGCGACCGCGCGCCTCACGGCCGCCTCCAGGTGCGGACGATCAGCACCGAGGCGGTGACGAACCCGGCGAGCGCGAGCAGCCCGCCCCCGAGCAGGAGCCGGTCGTGGTTGTTCGACGAAGCGCTCGACGATGCGGCGACCGGCGTCGCCGAGAGCTCGATCCCGCGCCGCCGCGCGAGCGTGCGCACGGCGCGGTCGGCGGCCGCGACGAGCGTGTTCCCGTCGGTCGAGCCGGCCGGCGGCAGCTTCGCGACCGCGGCGACGTCGCCCTTCGGCGCGGGCCCGTGCGCGTAGACGCCGTACCCGTTCGGCATCACGACGAGCAGCGAGTGCTTGTAGAAGTAGAAGAGCTCCTGGCCGAGGAACTTCGCGTAGGTCTGAGGCTTGCGGTAGAGGACCGGCACCGCGCCGAGGTCGATCTTCGACGAGATCACGGCGACCCGGATCGGGAAGCCCTTCCTGTTCGCGTCCGCAAGGAGCGCCGACAGCTCGGCCGCGCGCGCCTTGTCGACCTTCGCGTCGAACGGCAGGAACGCCGGCTGCGTGATCAGGTAGTCGCTCGCCGGGTCGCCGTCGGCGAGCGCGGCCGGGACGAGCGCGAGCGCGACGATCGCCGCGAGCACGGTGACGATGCCGGCGCGCATCAGGTCACCTTCAACGTGAACGGCGCCGTCAGCACGCGGCCGTCGACGCGGGTCTGGAGGAAGAGTCGCCAGGTGCCTGGGGCCGGGACGAGCACGCCGACCGTCAGCTTGCCGGGCGTCGTCGAGGTGCCGGTCACCTTCGCGCCGCCGAGGATGCTCGTGCAGCCGGTCGCGCCCGGCGCGCAGACGTGCGTGTGGAAGTAGTCGAGCGAGCCGTGCCGGAAGAAGATCGCGTGCGCGAGCGCCCCGTACCACGGCGAGAACTTCGCCGGCTTCCCGTCCGGGTCGGTGACGTGGACGACGACGTCCTGCGCCTGGACGGCCTTCAGCTTCGAGGCGCCATCGAGCGTGAAGTGGTACCCGCCGACGTTCACGGCGCTCGCCGGCGGCGGAATCGCCTTCGGGCGGTACGGGCCGGCGACGCGGAGCGTGCGGAAGAGCTGGAAGTTCGGCTGCGCCCCGCTCGCCGGGTACGCGTCGACGACGACCCGGTACTTGCCCGGCGCGGGGAAGATGACCGAGACGCTCGCGGTCCCGTCCTTCCCGATCGGCGGGTGCCGGTGGATCATGTACGCGAGGTCGTCCCGGACCATGATCAGGTGGACCCCCGTGTGCGGTCCGGGGCCGGTCTTGAAGCGCGTGAGCGGCGTCCCGTCCGGCTGCCGGATCACGAACGAGACCTTCGTCGGCTTGCCGGGCTTCGGCGGCGCCGCCGGCCGGAAGTGCTGCAGCGAGTAGACCTTCGCGGCCTCGATCGTCGGGAACCCGCCGGTGGTCGAGGAGGACGAGCCGCCGCAGCCGGCGAGCACGAGCACGCCGAGCGCGGCCGGGAGAAGCAGGAGGCGGCTCACGTGGATCCTTTCGGGAAGAGGAAGAAGCGGTGCGGCGGGACGTACCCGCCGAGCTCGAGCACGATCTCGGCGCCCGGTTCGAGGCGAATGCCCGCGACCGGCCCGCGGACGCGGCGACCGCCGACGTACGCGCGCACGGGCGCGGTCGACCGGAACGACGCGAGCCGGTGCGCGCCGAGCGGCTGGCCCCAGAGACGGAAGAGGTCGCCGAGGTCGAGGCGCGAGCCGCGCGTGACCTCGACGACGCCGGTCGGCGTCCGCGTCCGCGCCGGGTACGAGCAGCCGGCCGCGACGCCGATCCCGGGCGGGACGATCACGACGCGGCGGTTCGCGTACAGCTCGAGGTGGACCTGGAAGCGGCGACCGCCGGAGACGCACGCGCGGCCGGCGACCGGGCGGCCGTCGAGCGCGGCGGCGACGGGCCGGTACGCCGGGCCGGGCCCGATCGGCCACGGCCGGATCGACGGGTCGCCGCCGATCCCGAGCGCGAACGCGGCGAGGAGCGGGATCACCGGCGCACCGCCCGCTCCTCGTCGAAGTCCGGGAGGAAGCTGAGCGCGGCGGCCGCGACGCCGCACACGAGCGCGAGCCCGCACGCGAGCCGGGCCGGCGTCGCGGGCAGCGCCGAGATCACGACGCCGTGCCAGAACACCGGCAACGAGCCGATGCTCGCGGCTGCCGCGATCCCGCCCACGATCCCGGCCGCGTGGACGCGGCGACGGCCCCGGAGCGTGGCGAGGAGCCCGGCGAGGACGGCGCCGATCGCGAGCCCCGCCGCGATCTGGAGCCACGCGACCCGGCCGGTCGGCGCATCGCGGGCCGCGAACGTCGTCACGGCGACGAGCGCGCCGAGCCCGGCGACGACGCCGAGGCCGACCGTCAGGTGCGCGCGCGCGGCGGGGAGGAGGCGCGTCGCCGCGAGCACGGCGGCGACGAGCCCGATCGCCGCGCCGAGCCACGGCCACACCGACGGCCGCCCGACGCGCCAGAACGTCCCTGTGATCGTCGAACCGCGGCCGTCGACGCTGATCGGGATCGCGAAGCGCCCGGCCGGGCCGGGCCTCGACACGGGCGGCGGCGCGAGGCGATGGTCGTGCCAGGCGATCGTGTGCCCGCCCCCGATCCGGATCCAGCCGGCGCGCTGACCGCTCACGAGCCGGTCGGCCGCGGCGGTCGGCGACGCAGCGTTCACCCACACGCCGCCGGGATCGATGCGGAGCAGCGGCTCCCGCAGGTATCCGTCGACGACGACGCGCCGGTCGCCGGCGACCGAGAGCTGCAGCGAGCGGTCGCCGTCGAGTACGCGCACGTGGACGCCCGGCGCCGCGCGCTCGTCGACCGCGAGCCGGAGTCGGAAGTCGAGCGCGACGGTCGGTGAGCGACCGTGCGCCGCCGCCGTCGCCGGAAGGAGGAGCGCGGCGAGGCCCGCGACGACGAGGGGTCGCACGAGCATCTTCGTCGGGTGTACCTGCGTGGGCATGGTCTCGCTCGGCCCGCCGTCGAGTCGTCGGGCCCGTCGCTCCTTTCCAGTCGGTCTCGCTGCCGGGCCGCTCAGGCGGCGGGCGGCGCGCGACCGGCGGCGGCGCCGGCGAGCGCAGGCCAAGGCGCGAGCGCGACGGCGCGGGGACGCCGCGCGAGCGGCGCCGAGAGGCGGATCGCGAGCGGCGCGGCAGCGCGGCGCGCGGCCGAGACGAGCGCGCAGCCCGCGCGGAGGAGCGCGGCGATCGCGGCTCCCGCGACGGCGGCGAGCGGGATCGCCCACCAGCCGCCGTGGCCGAAGACCCCGGCGAGCCCGCTCGGGTGGCCGACCGCGAAGAACCCCTCGAGCAGCTCCTGGACGACGTAGATCGCGACGAGACTCGCGGCCGAGAGCGCCCACAGCCCGGCGAACGAGCGCCGCGGATCGTCGTCGGGGCGGCCGGCCGCGGCGTGCGCGACCCGAAGCACGAGCGCGCCGAGCCCGAGCGAGAGGAAGAGCACGAGCCACGGCGCGAACGAGTTCAGGTACGAGTGCCCCTGCGCCGCGAGCACCTGGCTCGCGTGCGAGCCGTACGCGATCCGGTAGCGAAGCTGGTGGACGACGAACGCCGCGGCCGGGACGAGGAGGAAGCCGCGCCCGCTCACGATGCGCCGGAAGCGCCGCTGCGTCACGCGCCCAGTTTAGCCCCGGCCGTTCGAGGGCGACCCGCCCGGCGGTTCTTCGAAAATCTACGGATTTCGTATAACTCTTGCATTCCGCTGCCGATGACCCTATAGTCAGCCCAAGCAAGTTTCCGACCGTCTCTTGAGGAGGCTCTCCCATGAAGTGGATCACCCCGTCGTTCGAGATCATGGAGCTCTCGTCCGAGGTCACCTGCTACCGGTATCACCGCTAGCCCGGACTCGCAGCTTCTGAGCTTTCAGGGAGTCCCGACGGTTCGCCGCTCGGGACTCCCTTTCTTTTTGGTCCCGATCAGTGGGAGTGCGCGTGATGGTCGTGCGCGCCGCGGTCGTGGGCGCCCGCGGCCGGCCCGCCCATCATCCGCAGCATCGGGCCGCCGCCGGTCGCGAAGAACCGCCACACGAGCACGGCCGAGAGCGCGAGCGCAACGACGTCGAGCACGGTCGTCACGTTCCAGCCGACGGCGGCGCCGCCCGTCTCGACCTTCGCGTTGCGCTCCGTCGGCGTCAGCCCGACTGCGTCGAAGAGGTACCCGACCGCGAGCCCGGCCGTCGCCGCGGTCGTGTACAGCGTCCAGAGCAGGAACCCGGCCATCCGCCGCCCGTAGTAGCGGCGGTAGATGTCGAGGATCGGAAGGATGATCAGGTCGGCGAAGATGAACGCGATCACGCCGCCGAAGCTGATCCCGCCGTTCCACAGCACGGCGGCGAGCGGGACGTTCCCGATCGAGCAGACGAAGCTCGCGATCGCGACGAGCGGCCCGACGAGCGGTCCCCACAGCTTCGCGAGGTGCGGGTGCGAATCGAGGAAGAGCGCCCTGCCACCACGAGTCCGGCACCCACGCCGCGAGCGCGCCGGCGATCAGCAGGCCGATCACGACGTCGCGGAGGATCGCCGCCCACTCCATCACGTACACGTGCGACGTCGCCGTGAACCCGGCGGGCGAGCGCAGCCGGCTCCAGACCGAGCCGCCGGCCTCGACGGACATGTCCATCGCGGCGTGGCCCTCCATCGAGCCGGGCCGGCCGAGCTCCGCCTGCTCCCGCGCCTCCGCGACCCGCCGCTGCGAGAGGAAGCGCCGGAAGAGGAGCGCGAGCAGCGACGATCATGATCGGCCCGCCGACGAACTCGCCGAGCGTGAACTGCCAGCCGAGGATCAGCGCGATCGCGATCCCGAGCTCGATCACGAGGTTCGTCGAGGCGATCTGGAACGCGATCGCCGCGGTGAAGTCGGCGCCCTTCCGGAAGAGCGAGCGCGCGAGCGCGACCGCCGCGTACGAGCACGAGGACGACGCCGCGCCGAACGCGGCCGCGTTCAGGAGCGATCGCGGCGAGTCGTCCGAGCAGCGCCCGCTCGACCGAGCGCCGCGAGACGAGCGCCTGCACGATCGCCGAGAGCAGGAACCCGAGGACGAGCGCCCACAGGATCTCCCACGCCATCCCGAAGCTCAGCTCGAGCGCCTGCCGGAGCTCGTGGCCGACCGCGACGCCGAGCAGCACTACGGGACTGCGATACGGCGCGCGGCGGCCTCGTCCTCGAGCACCTGCTGGAGCTCGGGCGTCTGCGGCGCCGCGCGGTAGGGCTGCTCGTCCGGTACGTCGGTCTCGTGGTAGACGCTCTCGGCGTTCACTTCCCAGATGTCGTGATGCGCGCCCGCGAGCAGGTTGTCGACCGCGCGCATCGCGGTCAGCATCGAGTGGTCCGAGTTGTTGTAGCGGTGGAGGCCGTTGCGGCCGACCTGCTGGAGGTTCTCGATCCCGTCGAGCCAGCCGCGCATCGATCCGGACGCGCTCGGCGTACTCGACGTCGTAGATCGGGTACGCCTTCGGGACGCGGATCGCGAACCCGCGCTCGACCGGCCGAGCGCTTCGCGAGCCCGAGCTTCTCGAGCTCGGTCGCCGCGAGCTCGACGAGGTCGTCGTCGCTCATCGTCCAGAGGTCGTCGCCCGCGAAGCAGAAGTACTCGAGCCCGACGCAGGCCTTCGACGGGTCGGGGACCATCCACGGCGACCACGAGCGGTAGTTCTGGATGCGGCCGACGCGGACGTCGGGCTCGTGGATGTAGATCCAGTTGTCCGGGAAGAGGTCGGCCCCGTCGACGACGAGCGCGACGGTGAGGAAGTCGCGGTACCGGAGCCCGGTCGCGGCGTCGCGCACCTCGTCGGGCGCGCGGGGCGAGGCCATCCGCACGAGCTCGCGGAGCGGCAGCGACGAGATCACCGAGGACGGGAGCTCGTACAGGTCGTCGCCGGCCGCGACCTCGACCACGCGGCCGCCGGCGAGCTCGATCCGGCTCACCGGCGTCGAGAGGTTGACCGCGCCGCCCTCGCCCTCGATCGCCGCCGTCATCGCGTCCCACATCTGGCCGGGCCCGAAGCGCGGGTAGTTGAACTCCGAGATCAGGCTCTTCACCTTGTTGCCCTTGTTGCCGAAGAACGCGGCCCTCGCGGCGGACGCGAACGAGAGGCCCCTGATCCGCTGCGCCGCCCACTCGGCGCGGATCTCCGTCGTCGGGACGCCCCACAGCTTCTCGGTGTAGCTCTTGAAGAAGAGCTCGAAGAGGCGCTTCCCGAACCGGTTCGTGACCCAGTCCTCGAAGGAGTCGTCGACCTTGTTGCGGCGCGTCGCGGCGCGCGCGTACGAGGCCATGCAGCGCGTGAGCTCGACCGGGCCGAGCTTGCGGATCACGTCGGAGCCGCGCAGCGGGTAGTCGAGGAAGCGCCCGTTCCAGAAGATGCGCGAGAGGCGCGGGCGGAGCAGGAACTCCTCGCCGAGGATCTCGTGCCAGAGCGTGTCGACCTCGATCGACTTCGTGAAGAAGCGGTGGCCGCCGAGGTCGAACCGGTAGCCGTCGATCTCGACCGTCTTCGCGAGCCCGCCGACCTGATCCTCGGCCTCGAGCACCGTGACCGGCCGGCCGACCTTCGCGAGCAGGTACCCGGCCGTGAGCCCCGCCGGGCCACCGCCGAGCACGAGCACCGTCCCATGTCCGTTGCTGTGGTTCGTCACGTTTCCTCTCGACAACCGCGGGGGCCGCGGGATGCTATCCCCTGCGCACGTAGACGACGGCCTGAAGCGGCTTGAAGTAGTTGATCTCCCGCAGGATCTCGTCAGTCTGCACGAACGCGACCCGGCGGAACCGGGGGTCGCGGGCGACGTCCCTCGTCCAGACCTGCGACGTGAGGTACACGCGCCCGCGTCCAGCGCGACTGCCAGGCGCGGTAGTCGCGGAAGACCGGCGAGACGACGACGAGGTGCTGGCCCGGCTTCACGCTGGCGAGCACCGGCTCGAGCTCTGCTGCGGGCGTGACCGCGCGCAGCCGCGCGAGCGCGTCCTCCCAGTCCATGATCCGCGGGTCCTTCACCGGGCCGAGCGTGGTCGCGTACCGGTAGCCGGGCCCGAGGTAGTAGCGCAGCACCGGCACCTGCTCGGGGTGGGTCGAGAGGACGAGGTCGCCGGGGTGCAGGTACGGCGCAACCTGGTGGACGACCTCGCGCGCGTTCTCCTTGTTGTCCTGCAGCACGTAGTTCGACCAGAGCAGGCAGACGAGCGCGAGCGCGACGAGCCCGAGCCGGCCGGCGCGCACGAGCCCGGCCGCGGAGATCACGAGCAGCGGGCCGACGACGACCGCGAAGTACCGGGTCGTCCACGCCGGCGAGACCTGCGAGGCGACCCACGCGACGAGCACGGTCAGGCCGACGACGGCAGCGAGCGCGAGCACCGGGCGGCGGGCCGGGTCGCCGCGCCGGCGCACGACGGTCGCGATCCCGGCGCCGCCGGCGAGCACGATCGCCATGAAGGGCGCGTCCCCCGAGAGCACGGCGCCCGGCGCGAGCAGCAGCGAGTGGAAGCTCGGTGTGATCGCCCACGGCGCCGCCGTGTGCCTGCTCTGGTACAGCAGCGTCGGCAGCCACGGGAGGTAGAGCACGAGCATCACCCCGGCGGCGATCGCGGCCTCCTTCCAGCGGTCGCGCGCGAAGATCAGCGTCGCGGCGCCGTACCCGACGGCGAGGAAGAGCCCCCAGTTGTGCGTGTACATGATCAGGACGAGCGCGACCCCGAGCAGCGGCAGGTACCACCGCCGCCCGTTGAGGACGCCGTGGACGTACGCGCCGGCCGCGACGAACGACAGCATCGCGACGAGCGAGTACATCCGCGTCTCCTGCGCGTAGTAGGTCAGGAACGGGTCGACCGCGACGAGGCCGGCGCAGACGAGCCCGGCGAGCGCACCGAAGATCGAGCGCCCGACCCAGTACGCGAGCGGGATGCACGCGAGCGCGAAGATCAGCGAGAGCGCGTGGGTCGCCCGCTCGCCGTCGCCGAACCAGCCGATCCAGACGTGGAGCAGCATGTAGTAGAGCGGCGGCGAGCCGTCCTGCCGGAGCAGGTGCGGGATCGACCACAGCGGGTGGTGGGCGATCCCGACCGAGAGCCCCTCGTCGATCCAGAAGCCGGCGCCGAGCACCCGCGTCCGGATCCAGAGCGAGAACGCCGTCATCGCGGCGAGCACGACCGCCGTCGCCCAGGCCGGCAGTGCCGCGACGTCCAGGCCGGCGAGCCCGCGGACGCGATCGGTGGCCGCCGTCACGGGGGACGACGATACCGCGTCCGGCGCCGTGTTCCTCAGTCGCCCGGGTCGGCGGGCGGGAGCGAGGCCTGCAGCGTCGAGACCATGCGGCGGCCGTTCAGCGTGTACGTGACGTCGACCGAGTCGTTCTTCCGGTACGTGCCGGCGACGCCGAGGAACATCGAGATCCAGCGCCAGAAGCCGAGCTTCCCCTCGCGGGCGAGCGTGCGGTCGAAGACGAGCATCGCGCCGACGACGTCGTAGTCCTCGCCCTCGCGCTGCGGGATGCCGTTCACGAACACCTCGAACGGCGGCGAGACGTGCGGCGGCAGCTCGATCTGTGTGCCCTGCTCCACGCTTATACGATGCCAGTCTGCGTATGCGGACGACGCCTTACGAACTCGGGCCGTGGGCGAAGCTGCTCGCGGTCGGCGCAGTGGTCGGGACCGGCCTCGCGGTCGTCTCCGGCGCCGCCGGCTGGGGCACTGCCCATCGCCTCCTCGCGGGGCTCGCGCTGCCGCCGCTGACGGCGCTCGCGGTGCTGACGTGGATCGCGGCGCGCCGGCTCTTCGCGACGGCGATCGCGGCGCTCGCGCTCTTCGGGCTCGCGGCCGCGCTGACCGGCGAGACCGTGCACCTCGCGGTGGCCTCGGCCGCGTTCGCGGCGACCGCGCTGCTCGGCTGGCGCGTCTTCTCCGACTTTCGACCGTTGCGCGCGGACGCCCCGGCACGGGAACCCGGGAGCCCGTCCGCGGTCGCCCGCGACTACCTGACGCTGACGAAGCCGCGCGTGATGTCGCTGCTGCTCCTGACCGGCGCCGCCGGCGCGTTCGTCGGCGCTTCGGGCGTGCCCGCGGCGGGGATCTTCGTCGCGACGATGGTCGGCCTCGCGCTCGCCTGCGGCGGCGCGAGCGCGCTCAACCACTACCTCGACCGCGACATCGACAAGCTGATGGGCTCGCGGACGGCGACCCGGCCCGTCGCCTCCGGCCGCGTCCCGGCCGAGCGCGCGCTCGAGTTCGGGATCGCCCTGACGGCCGCGTCGTTCGTCCTCCTCGACTCGCTCGTGAACTTCCCGACCGCGGCGCTCGCGCTCGCCGGCGGCCTCTTCTACGTCTTCGTCTACACGCGCCTGCTGAAGCGCTCGACCCCGCAGAACATCGTCATCGGCGGCGCGGCCGGCGCGGTCCCGCCGCTCGTCGGCTACGCGAGCGCGACGGGCCACCTCGGCTGGGCCGCGCTCGTCATGTTCGGGGTCGTCTTCCTGTGGACGCCGCCCCACTTCTGGGCGCTCGCGCTGATGATCAAGGAGCACTACGCGAACGCGCGCGTTCCGATGCTCCCGGTCGTCCGCGGCGACCGCGAGACGGCCCGGCAGATCGTCCTGTACTCGGCCGTCCTCGTCGTCGGCACTCTCGTCCCGGTCGCCTTCGGGATCTTCGGCCTGGCGTACGGCCTCAGCGCGGCCGTCCTCGGCGCCCTGCTCCTCTGGTGGTCGGTCGAGCTGTGGCGCGACACGACCCGCCCGCGCGCGGTGCGGCTGTTCCACTACTCGATGCTGTACCTGGCGCTGCTCTTCGTCGCGATGGCGCTCGACGTCTCGATCTAGTTCGGAGGCGCGCACCTACGCGTCGTGTTCCTCCACCGGTGCCGACCTCTATCCTTCGGCACCCGCGAACCCAGGAGGACCGATCTCGATGATGCAGCGAGCATTCCTTTGCGCCGGCACGGCCGCCCTGTTCCTGACCTGTGTCGTCGGCGCGTACGGTGCTCTGCCCCAGAAGGGGGCGACCCTCATCGGAGACATCAAGAGCTCGCCGTTCGCGATGCACGTCAACCTGGGTGTGAGCTCGAAGGGGACCGCCGCGCACTTCACGTACCTCTGCGGCACGGGCCGCCCGCCGACGAGCGTCTACAACCTCCCGATCGACAGCACGGGGCACTTCTCGTACACGAGCAAGCTGAAGGACTGGAAGCTGGCGGGGCACTTCGTGACCCCGACGACGGCCTTCGTCTCGATCAACTCGATCGCGTGCGGCGGCTCGAAGGGCTCCACGACCCTGAAGCTCAAGTAGGCGGCCGACGCGCCGGCCGCTACCCCGGCGTCCGCACCTTCGCGCGCAGCATCGCGACCGCCTTCTCGATGCGCGCGCCGCGCGTCTCGGCGCGCTTCGCCCCCTCGATCCAGCGGACGTACTCCTTGCGGTGCGTGTACGAGAGCGAGTCGAAGAACGCGCGCAGGTCGGCGTCGAGCGCGGCGGCGAGGTCCGGCGGGAGCTCGACGATGCGCGGCTCGTCGTCGGGCTCGAGCTCGACCGTGACGCGGTCGCCCGCCGCGACGCCCGTGCCGTCGCGCGCCTCGCGGTTCAGGCCGACGAACGTGCGGCCGCCCATCCTCGCGATCGTCGTCCGGAACGTGTGGCCGTTGATCGTGACGCGGACCGGCGCCCGGACCTTGCCGAGCTCGGCCTTCGGGTCGAACGGCACGTCGAACCCGAGCGCGGGTGCGAGATCCGCGATCTCCGCCTCGAAGCGCACCGCTCCATCCTAGGATCCTGGCGTGGAGGGGATCTTCATCACCGAGCTCGAGCCCGGCGACGGGATCCGCCTGGCCGTGAAGGACCTGTTCGACACGGCCGGTGTGCGGACGACGTACGGGTCGGCGATCTTCGCCGAGCACGTTCCCGACCGCAGCGCCGAGGCGGTGCTGCGGCTCGAGGCGGCCGGCTATGCGAGCGTCGGGAAGACGAATCTGCACGAGTTCGCGTACGGAGTCACCTCGCAGAACCTCCACTACGGCACCGTGCCGAACCCGGCCGCGCCCGGGCGGACGGCCAGCGGGTCGAGCGGCGGGTCGGCCGCCGCGCTCGCCGCCGGGCTCGCCGACGCCGCGCTCGGCACGGACTCGGGCGGCTCGATCCGGCTCCCGGCGGCATGCTGCGCGGTCGCCGGGTTCAAGCCGAGCTTCGGGCTCGTGCCGATCGACGGCGTCTTCCCGCTCGCGCCGAGCTTCGACCACGCCGGGCCGATGGCCCGCGACGTCGCGGGGTGCGCGACGCTGATGGCCGTGCTCGCGCCGGAGCTCGAGCAGCGCCAGGTCGACCTCGGCGACGTGCGCGTCGGCGTCGCGTGGTGCGAGCACGCCGACCCGCTCGTCCGCGCGCGGGTCGAGGCGGCGGCCGAGCTCTTCCCGCGCTCGGCGAGGCTCGACTTCCCGGAGCCGGTCGGCACGATGCCCGCGTTCATGCGGGAGATCGCCGACGTCCACCGCGAGCTCTACGCCGAGCAGGCCGAGCTGTACGGCGAGAACATCCGCCCGAAGATCGAGCGCTGCCTCGAGGTGACCGAGTTCGAGGCCTCCGCCGCCGCCGCCGTGCGCGCGCGGTACGAGCGGAACGCGTCGGCCGCGCTCGACGGCTTCGACCTGTTGCTGACCCCGACGCTCGCGTTCGTCCCGCCGGCCGCGGACGTCGACGAGATCGCGACGCGCGAGTCGATCGTCCGCTTCACGTACCCGTTCAACGCGCTCGGCTGGCCGGCGCTCGCGCTGCCCTGCGGCGCCGCGGAGCTCGGCCTCCCGGCGTCGGCGCAGCTCGTCGGCCGCCGCGGCGGCGACGCGCTCGTGCTCGCCGCCGGGCGCGCGCTCGAGCGCGCGCTGGGAGCCGGTGTCCCGGACACGTCTCGGACACCCGGGCTCGAAAGAACACCCGGAAGCAGGCACTTCGTCTCGGGCGCCGGAGGCGGTCCGTGACCTCCGGTCTCAGACACGTGTCAGACCCTGGAAGAGGCGCGCACGGGTGAGCCGCGACGCCGACCTCCGCTTCGCGCACGCGCTCGCCGACGCGGCCGACGCGGTCACGCTGCCGCGATTCCGCTCGCTCGACCTCCACGTCGAGACGAAGCCCGACCTGACGCCCGTCTCCGAGGCCGACCGCGGCGCCGAGGCGGCGATCCGCGACCTCGTCGCGCGAGAGCGCGACGGCGAGGGCGTCCTCGGCGAGGAGCTCGGCGACGACGGCGCCGAAACGCGCTGGATCGTCGACCCGATCGACGGCACCCGGAACTACGTCCGCGGCGTCCCGGTCTGGGCGACGCTGCTCGCGCTCGAGCGCGACGGGCGGGTCGACGTCGCGCTCGTCTCCGCGCCCGCGCTCGGCCGTCGCTGGTGGGCGACGCGCGACGGCGGCGCGTGGACCGATGATGGCCGCCGCTGCCGCGTCTCCGACGTGGCCCGGCTCGAGGACGCCGCCGTCTCGACCACCTCGGCGGCCGCGATGCCTCCGGGCTGGCGCGAGCTCGAGCGCCGCGCGTGGACGCCGCGCGCGTTCGGCGACTTCTGGCAGCACTGCCTCGTCGCCGAGGGCGCGCTCGACGTCGCGACCGACGAGGTGCTCTCGCTCTGGGACTACGCGGCCGTCCGGCTGCTGGTCGAGGAGGCCGGCGGGCGGTGCACGACGTTCGCCGGCGGCGAGCCGCAGCCGGACGCGTCGTTCCTCTCCACGAACGGCCCCCTGCACGACGCCGCCGTCGCCCTGCTCGGCCGAAGCTGACACGTCGAGAAAAGCCGCTCGTTGCCCGGAGAACGCCTCGCGGCCCGATTCCGGCCGCGGGTCGTAGCTGGTATGAAGCCCGTTCCGTGCTCTCGGCGATCGTGCCCGCAACCGATCGGCCGGCTTCCCTGGACGCCTGCCTCGCCGCACTCGCGCGTGCCGACGAGCCGCCCGAGGAGACGATCGTGGTCCAGGACACGTCGTGCCGGACGCCGGCGCAGGCGCGCAACCTCGGCGCGCTGCGGGCGCGCGGCTCGGTGCTCGTGTTCGTCGACGCGGACGTCGAGGTGCACCCCGACGCGTTCGCGCGGATCCGGCGCGCGTTCCTCGACCCGGGCCTCCACGCCGTCTTCGGCTCGTACGACGACCGGCCCGCCGCGGCCGGGACCGTGTCGCAGTTCCGGAACCTCCTCCACCACCACGTGCACCAGTCCTCGGCCGGCCCGGCCGCGAGCTTCTGGACCGGGATCGGCGCGGTCCGCCGCGAGAGCTTCCTCGCCGCCGGCGGCTTCGACGGGTCGCAGCGCTGGCTCGAGGACGTCGAGCTCGGGATGCGGCTCAGCGCCTCCGGCCGGAGGATCGCGCTCGACCCGCGGCTCCAGGGCACACACCTCAAGCGGTGGGGGCTCGTCGAGATGGTCTCGACGGACTTCGGCCGCCGGGCCGTGCCGTGGACCGAGCTGCTGCTGCGCGAGCGCCGGCTCTCGCACACGCTGAACCTCGGCTGGCGCCACCGGGTCAGCGCCGGCGCCTCGGTCGGGCTCGCGGCCGCGCTGGCCGCCCGGCGGCCGCGCGCCGCGGTCGCCTCCGGCGGCGTGCTGCTCGCGCTGAACGGCGGCTTCTACGGCCTGCTCCTCCGGCGGCTCGGCCCGCGCGGCGCGGCGGCCGGGGTCGCGCTCCACGCCGTCCACCACCTGACCGCGGTCGCGGCCGTGCCGGCCGCCCTCGCGCTCCACGTCACCCGACCGCGGTCCGGCGGCGCGGGCGGCTCGCTCGTCCTCGCGCAGACCGAGGCGCCCGAGACGCCGCTCGTCGCCGCGTCCTGAGCCGAGATGGCCGCTCCCGAGCTCTCGTTCGTCGTCGTCACCGATCGGTTCAGGTACATCCGCGAGCTCGTCGAGGCGCTGCGCGGACAGTCGGAGCCCGACCGGATCGAGCTCGTGATCGGAACGCCGTCGGCGGCCGGGTTCGACCTCGACGAGAGCGCCGTCGAGGGCCTCCCCTTCCGTGTCGTCGAGATCGGCCCGGCGCTTCTGGCCCAGGGCCGCGCGCTCGCCGCCGACGCGACAAGCGCGCCGTACGTCTTCATCGGCGAGACGCACTGCTTCCCGGAGCCGGGCTGGGCGCGCGCGATCCTCGCCGCGCACGCCGAGGGCTGGGACACGGTCGTGCCCGTGCTCACGAACGCGAACCCGCGCGGAGCCATGAGCTGGGCCGTGTTCCTGCTCGCGTACGCGCGCAGCTGGGCGCCGGCGCGGGCGCGCGAGCTCGGCGCGTCGCCCACGTACAACGCGAGCATGCGGCGCGAGCTCGTCGCCGGGCACTTCGTCGACGGAGGACAGGGGTTCGTCGACGTGCCCCGGCGGAGCGGGCAGCGGATCTTCCGGTCGCCGGACGCGCGGATGAGGCACCTGAACGTCTCGTCCCTGCGCGCCTGGTTCGACGAGCGGTACGTGGTCGGGCGGGTGTTCGGCGCCGACCGCGCGCGCGGCTGGTCGACGGCGCGGCGCGCCGGGTACATCGCTGCGTCGCCGCTCCTGCCGCTCTCGCAGCTCAGGACCGTCGTGCGCGAGAGCGGGCTGCGCCGGTACCGCGAGCTGCCGCGGCTGACGCTGCCCGCGATGCTGCTCGGCAGCGTCGTCTCGGTCGCAGGCGAGGTCGTCTCGTACGCGGGCGCGCCGCCGGCCCCCGCCGTGATCCGGCGAATCGACGAGTACGAGATCCACCGGCTCGACTACGCAGCACGTGACTGACCTGCCGCGCGTCGCGCTCTTCGGCTGCGGGTCGATCGCCTCGGCCGTCCATCTGCGAATCCTGGACCGCGCGAGGTGCGCCGAGCTCGTCGCCGTGGCGGATCCGGACCCGGCCGGGCGCGAGCGGGCGGAGCGGTTCGCGCCCGCCGTCGCGGACGCCGGCGAGCTGCTCGGACGCGCCGACGTCGACGCTGTCGTGATCTGCGCGCCGAGCGCCGTCCACGCGGAGCTCGCCGTCGCAGCCGCGAAGGCGGGGAAGCACCTCTACGTCGAGAAGCCCCTCGCGACGACGCTCGCCGACGGCGAGCGTGTCCGCGACGCGGTTCGGGACGCCGGCGTGATCGCGGCGGTCGGCTTCAACCGCCGGCGCCATCCGCTCTTCCGGGCCGCGCGCGCGGCCGTGCAGGCCCGGCTCGTCGGCGACGTCCTCGCCGTGGAGACGATCTTCGCCGAGCCGGCCGCGGCCGGCGGGCCGGCGTGGCGGCGGGACGATGAGGCCGGCGGCGGTCCGGTCGCCGACCTCGGCTCGCACCACTTCGACCTCGCCCGCTGGCTCCTCGGTGCCGAGATCGAGAGCGTCGAGGCGCGCGGCGGCAGCGCGACCGTGTTCGTCCGAACGTCGATGTCGTCCGGCGTCGAGGTCGAGAGCGTGTTCTCGCGCGAGGCCGCCCGTGCGGCTCGAACGCGGCGTGGCTCGGCGCGTGCCGGGCGGGTCCGGCGGTACCGCGTGGCGGCTCCGCCGGGTCGTGCAGCCCGCGGTCGATCCATCGTACGCGCTGTCGAAGCCGTCGTCGCGGCCGAGCGCGGGATCGCCGCCGCGCGCTGATGCGCGTCCTGCTCGTCACCGACTGGGCCCCGGTCGAGGGAGGTGTCGAGCGCTACGTCGAGCGGCTGCGCGACGCGCTCCGCGAGGCGGGCGACGAGGCCTGGCTCCTGACGAGCTCGGCCGGCTCGGCCGCCGGCGGGACGGCGGAAGTCGTCGCCCCGGCTACGAGGCGCCGCGCCGGACAGGTCGTGCTCCAGCTCGCGAACCCGGCCGCGATCTCGACCGCGCGAGGGACGGTCCGGCGGCTCCGGCCCGACGTCGTGCACGTCTGCGCGTTCGAGATGTTCCTGTCGCCGGCGGTGTTCGCGGCCTTCCGCGGGATCCCGACCGTGCTCACGATCGCGGACTACAAGGTCGTGTGCCCGACGGCGCACAAGCTCCTGCCCGACGGCTCGCTGTGCACGATGCCGCGCGGCCTCGTCTGCGCGCGCTCCGGCTGCGTCGGCTCGCTGCACGCGCTGCGGGAGGTGCCCCGCTACGCGCTGATCGGCCGCGCGGTCCGGCGCGCCGACCGCGTCCTCACCGTCGGCGACCGGATGTCCCGCGCGCTGCGCGCGTACGGGATCGAGGCCGAGGCGTGCCGGCTCGGCGTGCCGCCGGTCGCTCCCGCGTACGCCCGCGCGCCGGCGGCGGCGCCGTCGTTCCTGTTCGTCGGCCGGCTGAGCCGCGAGAAGGGAGCGGACGTGCTCCTGCGCGCGCTCGCGTCCGTCCCGGAGGCCGGGCTGCGGATCGCGGGCGACGGCCCGGAGCGGCCGCGGCTCGAGGCGCTCGCGGCGGCGCTCGGGCTCGGCGGCCGGGTCCG
Organism: uncultured Actinomycetes bacterium; assembly: GCA_963729135.1. Lineage (GTDB taxonomy): Bacteria > Actinomycetota > Thermoleophilia > Gaiellales > Gaiellaceae > PALSA-600. The sequence goes on along the minus strand of CAVSMT010000001.1, from coordinate 74,679 downwards.
GTTCCTCGGCGCGCTCGGCGCGCAGCGCCTCGACGAGGAGTACGCGCGAGCCTGGGCGCTCGTCGTGCCCTCGACGTGGGCCGAGCCGCTCGGGCTCGTCGCGCCGGAGGCGCTCGTGCGCGGCGTCCCCGTCGTCGCGACCGCGACCGGCGGCTTCGCCGAGACGGTCACGCCGGGCGTCGACGGCCTCCTCGTCCCGAACGGCGACGTCGGCGCGCTCGCCGCCGCGCTCCGTTCGATCGTCGACGGCGACTCGCTTCCCGGCCACCGGCTCGACGACGATCGGGTCGCGATGCTCCGCAGCCGGTTCGCGTTCAGCGAGCACGTAGCGGCGGTGCGGCGCTGCTACGCCCGGCTCGCCCGCGCGCGCTGACCCGGTCGCGCGCGACGCCCGTCGCGGCCGCGAGCTGCGACGCGACGACGAGCGTCCCGACCGCGGCGCCCTGCTCGAACCCGCGGCGCAAGAGCCCCGCGTAGAACGGGAGCCGCTCGACCGCCGGCGCGCCGCTCCCGCGGCGGAAGCGCGACGAGCCGGCGCCGTAGGCGGCCTGCTGCCGCCAGAACCCGGCGAGCGTCAGCGCCGGCCGGTGCGCGACGAGCGCGTCCGGCGTCCATTCGATCCGGTGGCCGGCCGCGACGAGCCGCGCGCACCAGTCGCGGTCCTCGCCGCCCGCGGCCGGGAAGCTCTCGTCGAAGCGGACGGCCTGCGCCACGTCGAGGCGGCACGCGACATTGTTCGTCGCCGAGAACGAGGTCGTGCCGTCGGCGGCGCGGGCGTGCTCGGCGAGGTGGCCGGCAATCGTCTCGGCCGCCGCCGCGAGCCGGTCGTGCGGGTCGGCCGCGACCGTCCGGCCGGCCGCCGCGCCGGCGCCTGCGCGAATGCGCGCGACAAGCCGCGCGGCCCATTCCGGCGCGGGCTCGCAGTCGTCGTCGGTGAAGCACACGACGTCGCCGCGCGCCGCGTCGACGCCGGCGTTCCGCGCCGCCGCCGCGCCGCGGCCGGGAAGCCGGACGAGACGCGCACCACCGGCCGCGGCGGCGCGCTCGACCGCGGCGGCGTCCGCGGAGCCGTCGTCCACGACCACCGCCTCGACCCCCGGGCACGTCTGCGACGTGAGCGCCGCCAGGCAGCGGCCGAGCGCCTCGGGCCGGTCGCGGGTCGGGACGACGACCGTGACCGCGGCGGCCATCACCCCGGAACGGTCGCGGTCTCGCGCGCGGCTTCGAGGACGGCTTCCTCGTAGATCGCGTCGCGCGAGAAGCGGTCGAGCTGGGCGCTGAGCAGGTCGCTCGGCGAGAGCGGCCCGGAGGCGGGCGGGCGGACCTCCTCGCCGCCGAGCTTGACGCCGAGCTCCGGCCCGTCCTCGAGCGGGCGCACCGCGCGGTGCAGCCGCGCCGCGAGCCAGCCGCGGAGAAGCGTCGCCTCGGCTCTCGGGCCGCGGACGCGGATCTCCTGCTCGCGGATCTCCGGCCAGCGGTCGGCGAGCTCGAGGCGCCAGTCGGTCAGCCGCGCCCAGACGATGTCCGAGATCGCCGAGCGGCCGAACGTCGCGGCGAGCTCCTCGTAGCGGAGCTCCTCCCACTCGGACGAGTCGACGACGAGGCGGTCGGCGATGTCGACGAGCTGCTCCCACGCGGGCTCGTCGAACCGCGGCTCGCCGCGCCAGCGGCAGAACACGGGCAGGTCCGAGATCAGCAGCGGCAGCACGATCGACCCGGGCGAGCGGACGCGGTTGCCGCGGAGGCGGAGCTCGACCACCTCGCTGCAGACGTTCTGGCCGCTCCCGGCCGTGAAGCAGCGCACCGACACCTGCGCGTCGAGCCCGTCCGGCTCGGCGGGCGCGGGGATCAGCAGGATCGTCCGCGACGGGTGCCGCTCGTGGAGCCCGGCGAGCGTCGCCTCGGCCGCGTCGAGCCACTCCGGCGGGACCCACGCGCAGTGCGTCATCACGCTCGTGCGCATGTTGCCGCCGACCTCGGTGAGCGACGAGGCCTCGCGGAGCCGCGCCAGCTCGCGCTCGATCTCCGCGATCGACGCGCCCTCGCCGCTCCACTCCTCCTGGGCGATGACGCCCATCAGTGCCGTCGCCAGGACCGCCCGTCCCGGTGGACGAGCTCGTCGACCGACGGCGGACCCCACGTGCCGGCGGCGTAGTTCGGGAACGCGGGCCGGTCGCGCTGCCACGCGGCGGTGATCGCGTCCACGAGCGCCCACTGCTCCTCGATCTCGTCCGCGCGCGTGAAGAGCGTCGCGTCGCCGAGCATGCAGTCGAGGATCAGCCGCTCGTACGCCTCCGGCAGCCCCTCGCGGAACGCGCTCCCGTAGAGGAAGTCCATGTGCACGGTGCGGATCGACATCCCGAGCCCGGGCACCTTCGCGCCGACCGCGAGCGACATGCCCTCGTTCGGCTGCACGTGGATGAGGAGCACGTTCGGCCGCAGCTCCTCGGCCGCGACCTCCTCGAACGGCGGGTGCGGCGCGCGCTTGAACTGGATCGCGATCGTCGTCTCGCGGCGCGCGAGCCGCTTCCCCATCCGCACGTAGATCGGCGTGTCGGCCCAGCGCCAGTTGTCGACGTACAGCTTCGCGGCGACGAACGTCTCGGTGGTCGAGTCGGGCGCGACGCCCTCCTCCTCGCGATAGCCGGGCACCTCCTCGCCCTCGACGAACCCGCGGCCGTACTGGCCGCGGACGACCGACTTCGGCCCGGGCGTGTGCAGCGACTTCAGCACCTTCACCTTCTCGTTGCGGACGGACTCCGCGGTGAAGTCGATCGGCGGCTCCATCGCCATGATCGCGACGAGCTGGAGCAGGTGGTTCTGGAACACGTCGCGGACCGCACCGGCGCGCTCGTAGAACGCGGCGCGGCCCTCGATCCCCATCGACTCCGCCACCGTGATCTGCACGTGGTCGATGAACTGCCGGTTCCAGATCGGCTCGAAGATGCCGTTCGCGAACCGGAGCGCGAGCATGTTCTGGACGGTCTCCTTGCCGAGGTAGTGGTCGATGCGGAAGACCTCGTTCTCGTTGAAGTGCGCCGCGAGCAGCGCGTTCAGCGAACGCGCCGACGCGAGGTCGTGGCCGAACGGCTTCTCGATCACCAGTCGCGACCACCCGCTCGAGGGCCGGCGCTCCGCGATCTCACGGGCGAGCGAGCCGATGGCGCTCGGCGGGACCGCGAAGTAGAAGAGCCGGTTCCCGTTCGTACCGCGCTCGCGGTCGAGGTCGACGAGGATCTCGCTGAGACGATCCTCGGCGCCGGAGTCCGAGAACTCGAGCGACGTGTACCGCATCCCGGCCGCGAGCTCGTCCCACACGTCCTGCCGGAACTCGTCGCGGGCGTGGGTCTGGACGGCCTCCTTCATCCGCTCGCGGAACTCGTCGTCGGTCGCCTCGCTCCGCGCCGCGCCGACGATCGCGAACCGCTCCGGCAGCAGCCGCCGGAACGCGAGCGAGTACAGCGCCGGCATCAGCTTCCGCTGCGTCAGGTCGCCGGACGCGCCGAAGATGACGACGATGCACGGCTCGGGCCGGCGCCGGAGCTGGAGCCCGTCGAGCAGCGGGTTCGGGCCGGTGACGGTGCTCGTCATGCGCCCGGCTCCGCCGTCCCGCTCCGCACCGCGTGCCCGCCGAACTCGTTCCGGAGCGCCGCGTTCACCTTCGCCGCGAACGACTCGGGCTGCCGCGACGAGAACCGCGCGAAGAGCGCGGCGGTGATCACCGGCACGGGCACGTCCTCGGCGATCGCCTCGGCGATCGTCCAGCGGCCCTCGCCGGAGTCGTCGACCCAGCCGGCGATGCGCTCGAGGTGCGGGCCCTCGCGCTCGAACGCGTCGTGGAGGAGGTCGAGCAGCCACGAGCGGACGACCGAGCCGTACCTCCAGATCCCCGCGATCTCGTGCAGGTCGAGCTCGAACTCGGAGCGCTCGAGCACCTCGAAGCCCTCGGCGTACGCCTCCATCAGCCCGTACTCGATCCCGTTGTGGACCATCTTCGTGAAGTGGCCCGCGCCGGACGCGCCGACGTGCGCGTAGCCGTTCTCCGGCGCGAGCGCGAGGAACACCGGCTCGAGCCGCGCGACCGCGTCGTCGTCGCCGCCGACCATCAGGCAGTAGCCCTCCGTGAGACCCCAGATCCCGCCCGAGACGCCCGCGTCGACGAAGTGGACGCCGCGCTCCTTCGCCGCCGCGTGCCGCCGCTGCGAGTCGCGGAAGTTCGAGTTGCCGCCGTCCACGATCGTGTCGCCCGGGTCGGCGAGCCCGAGCAGCTCCTGGAACGTCTGCTCGGTGATCTCGCCCGCGGGCACCATCGACCAGAACGCCCGCGGCGGCTCGAGCTGGTCGCGGAGCTCGGCGAGCGAGCCGGCGGTCGCGTGCACCTGCGGGTCGTACGTCTTCACCTCGTGGCCCGCCTGCCCGAGACGCGCGGCCATGTTGCCGCCCATCCGGCCGAGACCGATCATCCCGAGCTGCATCGTCAGGCGGCCGCCAGCGCGCCCTGCTTCGTCCTGATCCCGTCGAGCAGGTCGTCGAACGAGTCGGCGAACTTCTGCACGCCCTCGGCCTCGAGCGTCTCGACCACGTCGTCGTAGTCGACTCCCGCCTCGGCGAGCGCGGCGAGGAGCCTGCGCGCCTTGCCGAAGCCCTTCGCGACCGTGTCGCCGGGCACCTTGCCGTGGTCGCGGAACGCGTCGATCGTCTCCGGCGGCATCGTGTTCACGGTCTCCGGCCCGATCAGCTCCTCGACGTACATCGTGTCGCGGTAGGCGGGGTTCTTCGTCGAGGTCGAGGCCCAGAGCGGCCGCTGCTTGCGCGCGCCCTTCGCCGCGAGGAACTCCCAGCGCGGGCCGGCGAACGCCTCGAGGAAGTGCTCGTACGCGAGCCGCGCGTTCGCGATCCCGAGCTTGCCCTGGAGCTCGGTGTCGCCGAGCTCCTCGAGCCGCCGGTCGGCCTCGGTGTCGAGCCGCGAGACGAAGAACGACGCGACGGAGCGCACGCCCGCCGGGTCGCCGCCGCCCGCGACGAGCCGCTCGAGCCCGCGGACGTACGCCTCCGCGACGGCCGCGTAGCGCTCGAGCGAGAAGATCAGCGTCACGTTGATCGAGCGGCCGCGGGCGATGCAGTCCTCGATCGCCGGCAGCCCGAGCCGCGTCGCCGGGATCTTGATGAAGACGTTCGGCCGGTCGACGCGCGCGTACAGGTCGATCGCCTGCTCGAACGTCTCGACGGTCTCGTACGCGAGCCCGGGGTCGACCTCGAGCGAGATGAATCCGTCGTCGCCGCCCGTCCGCTCCCACACCGGCCGGAGCACGTCGCACGCGTCCTGCACGTCCGTCACCGCGACGCGGAAGAAGAGCTCGCGCGGGTCGTCGGTCTCGCCCATCGCCGCGGCGAGCTGCTCGTCGTACGCGCTGCCGGACGCGATCGCCTTCTGGAAGATGGTCGGGTTCGAGGTCACGCCGGTGACGGCGTCCTCGTCGACGAGCCGCTGCAGCCCGCCGCCGTGCACGAGCTCGCGGGAGAGGTTGTCGACCCAGATCGACTGACCCGCGTCAGCCAGCTTGCGAAGTCTGGACTTGGCCATCGTGCTTCATCTCCTTCTCCATCGCCTCGACCTTCACGAGCCGCTCGACGTACCGGTCCCCGCCGTCGAACTCGGCCGCGAGGAACGCGGCCACGAGCTCGCGCGCGACGGACGCGCCGACCACCTCCGAGCCGAGGCAGAGGACGTTCATGTCGTCGTGCTCGACGCCCTGGTGGGCGCTGTAGACGTCGTGGCAGATCGCCGCCCGGATCCCCGCGAGCTTGCACGCGGCGACCGAGGCGCCGACGCCGGAGCCGCAGACGAGGATCCCGCGCTCGGCCTCGCCCGACTGGATCTTCAGACCGACCTCGCGGGCCTTGTCCGGGTAGTCGATCGCGGACGGCGTCGGTGTCGGTGCCGAGGTCGACCACCTCGTGCCCGGCGAGCGCCTCGAGCACGGCCGCGCGCAGCGCGACGCCGCGGTGGTCGAAGGCGACGGCGATCTTCACGCCACCCGCTCCAGCAGCGCCGTCGCGCGGGCGACGACGCTGTCGATCCCGAAGCCGTACTCCTCGAGGACGGTCGGGCCCGGGGCCGAGGCGCCGAAGCGCTCGATCGAGATCGAGGCGCCGCGGTCGCCGACCCACCGCGCCCAGCCGAGCGCGACGCCGGGCTCGATCGAGAGCCGCGCGCGCACGTCGGGCGGGAGCACCTCGTCGCGGTAGCCCTCGTCCTGCTGCTCGAAGAGCTCCCAGCACGGCATCGAGACGACGCGCACGTTCGTCCCGTTCTCGGCCGCGATCCGCCGGCCGGCGTCGAGCGCGAGGCCGACCTCGGCGCCGGTCGCGATCAGGATCAGGTCCGGCCAGCCGGACTCCCAGAGCGTGTACGCGCCGTGGTCGAGCATGCTCGCCGGCGCGAGCTCGGAGCGGTCGAGCGTCGGCACCTTCTGCCGCGAGAGCGAGAGCGCGACCGGCCCGTCCGGGCGGCCGAGCGCGACCTCCCAGGCGACCGCGGTCTCGTTCGCGTCGGCCGGGCGGACGAACCAGAGGTGCGGGATCGCGCGCAGCGCGGCGTAGATCTCGACCGGCTGGTGCGTCGGCCCGTCCTCGCCGAGCCCGACCGAGTCGTGCGTCCACACCCAGACGACCGGCAGCTCCATCAGCGCCGACAGCCGCACGGCCGGGCGCATGTAGTCGCTGAAGATCAGGAACGTCGAGCCGTACGGCTTGCACCATCCCGCCGTGGACGGCGAGCCCGTTCACGATCGAGCCCATCGCGTGCTCGCGGATCCCGAACGCGATGTTGCGGCCGGACCAGTCGGCGCCGAAGAGGCCGCCGCCCTCGAACTCGGTCTTCGTCGACTCGACGAGGTCTGCCGCGCCGCCGACCATCGTCGGCGCCGCGTGCTTGAACGCCTGCATCACCGCCTTGCCGGCGTCGCGCGTCGCGACCTCCTCGCCGGCCGCGAACTCGGGGCGGTCCCACGCCGCCGATGCGGCCGGCCCACGCCTCGTCCCAGCGCTCGCGCTCGACGGGGAACGCGTCCGACCAGCTCTCGAACCGGTGCCGCCAGTCCTCCTCGAGCTCGGCTCCGCGGGCCACGCGGTTGCAGTGGTCGCGCACCTCGTCGGGGACGACGAACGTCGCGTCGGGATCCCAGCCGAGCGCCTCCTTCGCGGCGCGCACCTCGTCGGCGCCGAGCGGCGCGCCGTGCGCCTTCGCCGTGTCGATCGCGTGCGGCGCCGGGTAGCCGATGTGCGAGCGGACGACGATCATCGACGGGCGCGCCGTCTCGGCCTGCGCCGCCGCGATCGCGGCGCGGAGCGCGCCGAGGTCGTTCGCGTCGTCGACGTGCTGGACGTGCCAGCCCTGCGCCTCGAGCCGCGCGCCGCGGTCCTCGGCGGTGAACGAGATCGCGGTCGTGCCGTCGATCGTGATCCGGTTGTCGTCGTAGAAGTAGACGAGCTTGCCGAGCCCGAGCTGGCCCGCGATCGACGCGGCCTCGTTCGAGAGGCCCTCCATCATGTCGCCGTCGGAGCAGATCGCGTACACGCGGTGGTCGACGACCGTGTGCCCCGGCCGGTTGAAGAGGTCGCCGAGGAACCGCTCCGCGATCGCCATCCCGACGCCGTTCGCGAAGCCCTGCCCGAGCGGCCCGGTGGTCGTCTCGACGCCCGGCGTGTGACCGCGCTCGGGGTGGCCGGGCGTCGCCGAGCCCCACTGCCGGAAGCGCTTCAGCTGCTCGAGCGGGAGGTCGTACCCGGTGAGGTGGAGCGCGGCGTACTGGAGCACGCAGGCGTGGCCGGCGCTGAGCACGAACCGGTCGCGGTCGGGCCAGTGCGGGTCGGCCGGCGCGTGCCGCATCGCCTCGACGTAGAGCAGGTACGCGAGCGGCGCGAGCGCCATCGCCGTGCCCGGATGGCCGGCGTTCGCCTGCTGCACGGCGTCCATCGAGAGCGTCCGGATCGTGTCGATCGAGAGCTGTTCGACGTCGGGGGTCGCCACGGGCCTCGACAATACCCGCCATGGCCGTTCTCGTCGCCTCACAGCTCCGGAAGGAGATCTCCGGCTCGCCGCTCTTCGACGGCGTCTCGTTCAAGGTCGAGCGGCGCGACCGGCTCGCGCTCGCGGGGCCGAACGGCGCGGGCAAGACCACGCTTCTCCGCATGCTCGCGGGCGAGGCGTCGTTCGAGAGCGGCGAGCTCGCGTTCGAGAAGGGCGCGCGGGTCGCGCTCCACGACCAGCGCCCGCCGCTCGAGCGCGGGCTGACGCTGCGGGAGTACGTGCTCTCCGGCGCGCGCGACCTCGTCCGCCTCGAGGACGAGCTGCGCGAGCTCGAGCAGGCGATGACCGGCGGCGCGCACGATCCCGCGACGCTCGCGCGCTACTCGGCGACGCAGGCGCGGCTCGAGCACGCGGGCGGCTACGGCTGGCGCGACCGCGCGACCTCGGTCGTGCGCGGGCTCGGCTTCGCCGACGAGCACCTCGACCGGCCGCTCGCGACGTTCTCCGGCGGCGAGCTCACCCGCGCGTCGCTCGCGCGGGCGCTCGGCGGCGACCCCGATCTGCTGCTGCTCGACGAGCCGACGAACCACCTCGACGTCGCGAGCCTCGAGTGGCTCGAGCGCGAGCTGCAGAGCCTCGACGTCGCCGTGATCCTCGTCGCGCACGACCGCTGGTTCCTCGAGGCGGTCACGACCGCGACGCTCGAGCTCGTCGCGGGGCGGGGGACGTACTTCCCCGGCCCGTGGCACGTGTGGCGGCGCGAGAAGGCGGCGCGGATGCTGCACGCGCAGAAGGAGGTCGCGCGCGTCGAGGACGACATCGAGCGGCTCGAGCGCTTCGTCGAGCGGTTCCGCGCGAAGAAGGCCAAGGCGAAGCAGGCGCAGGCGAAGCTCACGCAGATCCAGCGGCTGCGGAAGGAGCGGGCGACGGCGGCCGACGAGGTCGCGCTGCTCTCGCGGCGGCGGCGGACGAGCGGCTTCGAGTTCCTCAAGCCGGCGCGGAGCGGGCGAACGGTCGTCGAGGTGGAGGGGCTGACCCTGCGGATCGGCGAGCGCGAGCTCCTCCGCGACGCGACGTTCGCCCTCGAGCGCGGCGAGCACGTCGCGCTCGTCGGCCCGAACGGCTCGGGCAAGACGACGCTCCTCGAGACGCTGCTCGGCCGGCGCGAGGCGGCGGCCGGCGCGATCCGGCTCGGCCACGGCGTCGTGCCGGCGTACTTCTCGCAGCAGGAAACGGAGCTCGACACGCGCGGCTCCGTGCTGATGTGCGTGACGACGATGACGGGGCTCTCGCGGCCGGAGGCACAGGGGCTGCTCGGGCGGTTTCTGTTCTCCGGGTGGGAGGAGCACGAGAAGCCGGTCGCGGTGCTCTCGGGCGGCGAGCGGCGGCGGCTCGCGCTCGCGGTGACGGTCGCCTCCGGCGCGAACTTCCTCGTCCTCGACGAGCCGACGAACCACCTCGACGTCGAGTCGCGCGAGGCGCTCGAGGCGGCGCTCGAGGCGTTCCCGGGGACGGCGCTGCTCGTCTCGCACGACCGCGCGCTCCTCGACGCGTTCGCCGAGCGGACGCTCGCGATCGAGGACGGCGAGCTCGTCTCGTCGCCCGGCGGCTGGGCCGAGTACGTGCGGCGGCGCGCCGCGGCCGACGCGGTGCCGGAGCCGGCGGTGGCGGCGGTCCCGGCCGCGCGGGCCCCGAAGCCGAAGCCGGCGCGCCCGGCGAAGCCCGCGCCGCCGACGCAGCTCGAGCTCGTCGAGCGCGAGATCGAGCGCAGCGAGGAGCGCGTCGCCGAGCTCGAGCAGCGCCTCGCCGAGGACTGGGGCAGCGTCGAGCTCCTCACCGCCCACCGCGCCGCGCGCGACCAGCTCGAGTCGCTCCTCGCCCGCTGGGAGACGCTCTTCGAGGAGGCTCAGTCGTGAGGGCTGTGGAGCGCTCGTGACACTTCCGTCACGGCGGCTGCCGCCGGACACGTCCGGAACGGCCCCGTGCCTGTGGACGCTTGGTGACGCTTCCGCCACGGTGCTTGGCACTGGGGCATGGTTCGAACGGCCCCGCGGATCGAGGGCCATGTGGACGAGTTGTCACACTTCTGTTGCTACGGCTGCCGCCGGACATGGCGGCCCGGGACGCGTCCGATCGGGTCAGGCCCAGAACGCCGCGAACGCCGCCGGGTCGGTCGGCACCGCGACGACCTCCTGCCAGCGGTCGCCGCGGAGCGTGATCAGCAGCGCCTGGTCGATGTCGATCTCGCGGCCGAGGCGGCGGCCGGTCGCCCGATAAACCGCGACCGCGTGCTCGCCGTCGGCGAGCGCCCACCGCAGCTCGCTCCGGTACGTGCCATCCGTGAGCCGCCTCGTCTCGCGGAAGAGCCCGAAGATCTCCTCGCGGCCTCGGTACTCGCGCGCGACCGAGACGTCGCCCGGAACGTGCCACACCGCGTCCTCGGCGATCACCTCGAACAGCACCCGCGGATCGCCACCGCGGAACGCGTCGAAAACCCGGCGGATGTCGTCGACCGCGCTCAGCGCTCGATCGGCGCCATCGTCAGACCGTACCCCTCGAGCTGCGAGTGGTACAGCTCGGCGACCTCGCGCTCGCCCGACCAGACGACCGCGCGGCCCGTGTCGTGGATCCGGTTCGCCAGCCGCATCCCGCGGTCGTAGTCGACGCCGGGGATCGTCTGCGCGAGTGCGAACGCGACGCCCTCGAACGTGTTGTGGTTGTCGTTGAGGACGATCACGCGCCACGCGTCGCCGGCGCGCGAGCCGCTGCCGCGGCGGAGGCGCTCCCTCGGCGGCGTGAGGGTGCTCGTCATCGGGCCTCAAAGGTAGCGATCACCGCTTCGGCGATCACCTTGAGCGGCCGGCCCGACACCTGGCTCGCTTTCCGCAGACGGGCGAACGCGTCGGCCTCCGTGAGGCTCTCCTTCTCCATCAGCAGCCCCTTCGCGCGCTCGATCGACTTCCGCGCGGCGAGCGCCTCCGCGAGCGAGTCGGCCTCCGCGCGCAGCTCGACGAGCTCCCCGAACCGCGCCCGCGCGGTCTCGATCGCCGGTACCACGTCCTGCTCGCGGAACGGCTTCACGAGGTACCCGAACACGCCCACCTCGACCGCGCGCGCGACGAGCTCCTGCTGCCCGAACGCGGTCAGCATCACGATCGGGATCGGCCGCTCCTCGATGATCCGGCGCGCGGCCTCGATCCCGTCGAGCCGCGGCATCTTCACGTCCATCACGGCCAGCTCCGGCTCGAGCTCTCGCGCGAGCGCGACCGCCTCCTCGCCGTCGCGCGCCTCGCCCACGACCTGGTGCCCGGCCTGCTCCAGCAGGCCGCGCAGGTCGAGCCGGATGATGGTCTCGTCCTCGGCGATCAGGATCCGCATCGTCCGAGTGTATTTCCCGTAGGCTGGCGCGATGCTCCGGCTCAGCGACGAGGCGGCGGAGGCGATCCGCGAGCTCGCCGACGGCGGCGTACTCCGATTGGTCGCGCACGAGTCGGACGAGGGCGTCGAGATCGAGACGATCGTGGTCGACGGCCCCGAGGACGGCGACGAGGTCGTCGAGAGCGGCGGCGCCCGCGTGTCCCTCGACGCGACCGCGGCCGAGGTGCTCGGCGACCAGGTCCTCGACGTGCACGCCCACGGCGACCACGTGCACTTCGTGTTCTCGTCGCAGGACGACGAATAGGCCTTGCTCTTCCACATCAAGCAGACGCACGCACCGCAGGACTGCCCGTACGGGAAGGGCGGCGCGCGGTCGCTCTTCGACGGCGAGTCGAAGGACGTCACGGTCCACGGCTTCTGGCTCGCCTTTCCCGAGCACACGGTCTACCTCGTCGTCGAGACCGACGACATCGCTCACCTCCAGGCGTTCCTGCTGCCGGGCGCCGGGATCACGACGTGCGAGATCACGCCGGTGAGCGACCAGCCCGTGGCCGCCCCCGCGTAGCGTCCCTCCGCCGAGACGCGGCTACGCCGGGAACCGAACCTCGGCCCGCGTGCCGCCGGCCGAGCTCAGGTCGAGCGTGCCGCGCAGCTCGTCGCGGACGAGCGCCCGGACGATCGAGAGGCCGGTGCCGGCAGTCGGCTCGTCCGCGATCCCGGGGCCGTCGTCCGCGATCGCGAGGACGACGTCGCCGTTCCGGCGCGCGAGCTCGACGTGGACGTGCGGGCCGCCGTGCTCGAGCGCGTTCTGCAGCAGCTCCGAGAAGACGAGCGCGAGCGCGGTCGCGCGGTGCCCGGCGAGCGAGACGGCCTCGAGCGACGCGTCCACCTCGCGGCCGGCGCCGACGCCCTGGACGAGCATCGCGCGCAGCCGCTCGAACAGGTCGGCGAGGTCGACGTCGTCGTCGCGCTTCTCGGTCAGCAGCTCGTGGACGGCCGCGATCGCGAGGATCCGGTTGACCGAGTCCTCGAGCGCCTTGCGCGCGTCGACCGGCCCGTCCGCGCGCGCCTGCAGGCGCAGCAGCGACGCGACCGTCTGCAGGTTGTTCTTGACCCGGTGGTGGATCTCCTGGGCGAGCACGCCGCGCATCACCGCGCGCCCGTGCTCGAGCGCGACCGCGGCCTGCTGGGCGATCGACGCGAGCAGCTCGCGGTCGTGCTGCGTGAACGGCGCCGCGCGGTCGGCGACGAGCTCGCCGATCTGCCGGCCGCGCCACCGCAGCGGCTGGCGGAGCGCGTGCGCGTCGGCGCGGCCCTCCGGCCACGCGATCTTCCCGTCCTCGAGCACGAGCGCGGCGCCGGTCGCCGACAGCGCGTCCATCGTCGTCTTCACGATCGCCTCGAGCGACTCCTCGAGGTACAGCGACTCCGAGACTGCCTCCGAGATCCGCGCGAGCGCCTCGAGCTCGTGCACGCGCCGCTGCGCCTCGGCGTACAGCATCGCGTGCTCGATCGACTGTGCGCACTGCGCCGCGATCGCGAGCAGCAGCTCGATCTCGTCGTCGGTGAACTCGCGCGGCTCCCGGGTGCGGACGTTGAGCGCGCCCTCGAGCCGCACGCCGCGCGCGAGGATCGGCACGGCGAGGATCGACTCGTACTCGTCCTCGGGCAGGTTCGGGAAGTTCTTGAAGCGCGAGTCGAGGTGCGCCTGGCGCGGCAGCATCACGGGCGCGCGCGCCTCGGCCGCCGAGCCGGTGATCCCCTCGCCGGGCCGCATCCGCGGGCGGTGCGTCATCTCCTCGACCTTCGTCCCGTGCGTCGCGCGGAGCACGAGCTCGCCGGAGCGCTCGTCGTAGAGATAGACGAAGCACGCGTCGGCGTGGAGCGCGTCGGCGACGTTCGAGGCGACGAGCGCGAGCACCTCCTCGAGGTCGAGCGTCGAGTTGACCGCCTCGATCGTGTCGGTCAGCAGGCGGACGTGGCGGTCGCGGGAGTCCATATCCGGGGCGAAGGGTACGCTCGGGCCGCGATGAGCCTCTATCAGTGGCTGCTCGGGCTGCACGTGACGGGCGCGTTCTTCGTGATCGGCGGCTCGGTGCTCGCCGCGACGCTGAACGTGCTCGCCCTGCGGAGCGAGCGCCCGAGCGAGGTCGCGCTCTTCATGGGCCTCACCCGCGTCGCGGTCGTGGTGATCGGCGTGGGCTTCCTCGTCACGATCGTGTTCGGGCTCTGGCTCGTGCACGAGGCCCACTTCTCGTTCGGCGCCGCCTGGGTCGGCGCGTCGATCGTGCTCTGGTTCGTCTCGGCCGCACTCGGCGGCCGCGGCGGCGCGCGCGACCGGGAGACGCGTGAGCTCGCCGAGCGGCTGGCCTCCGAGGGCGACGCGCCGAGCGCCGAGCTGCGCGCGCGGCTGCGCGACCCGGTCACGCTCGCGCTCTCGTGGGGTAGCGGGCTCGCGGTGCTCGTGGTGCTCGCGCTGATGATCTGGAAGCCGGGCTCGTGATCCTCGCGACGACACGTCCCGACTCGTGGGCGCTCCCGCTCTTCCTGCACGTGTTCGGCGCGATGGCGCTCGCCGGCGGGATGACGGCGGTGACGGTGCTCGCGTGGGCGGGGCTGCGGCGGCCCGAGCGCGCGGCGCTCGCGCGCGGAGCGTTCTGGGCGACGCTCGCGGTGGCCGTCCCCTCGTGGATCGTGATGCGCGGCGCGGCCGAGTGGATCTACTCGCGCGAGGGCTACGACGGGCACAACGACCCGAACTGGATCGGCGTCGGCTTCGGTGTCAGCGACGTCGGGCTGCTCGTCCTGCTGGTCACGACGGGCCTCGCGTTCTGGTGGTCGCGGCGCGGAGGCGAGGGCTGGCAGGGCCGCGTGATCGCCGTGCTCGCGCCGTTCTACCTCGGGCTCCTCGCCGTCGCGTGGTGGGTGATGTCGGCGAAGCCGGGGCTGTGAGACTTACAAAGGTTTTACGCGCGAGGCGGGATTTTCGACGCGGGGCGGGAATAGCGTCCCCAGCTTGAGCGCCGTGACCGTCGACCTCCGCCGCACCGCCGGGTACCTCGTCGCCGACGCGAACGGCCGGCTCGTCGGCCGCGTCGAGTGCCCGATGTACGGCAGCTCGCCGGAGATCCCGGACGCGCTCGCCGTCCGCTCGGGCTTCCTCGCGCGCCGGCGCCGGCTCGTCCCGGCCGACACGATCGAGCAGATCGACGGCGGCACGCGCGTGATCGGGCTCCGCGTCTCGCGCGAGGCGATTCACGCGTTCCTCTAGCCCCGCGGGCTCTCGTCCGGGGACGGCTGTGGAGAAAAGGCACGCAATTGGCACGTCGGCGTGACAGCGGCGTCTCTTCTTCGCGGCTAGCGTTCGCCGCGGTTTTCCCCTCTGGGAGGGTGGGGGTTAGGGATGGGGCACGGGAGCGCCGCGCCCGCCGTCCGGAGGGACCGCGCGTGACGGCGCGGCCCTACAGCACCCCGAGGTAGCGGTCGAGCTCCCACTGCGTGAGCTGCACGCGGTAGTCGTCCCATTCGGCCCGCTTGAGCCGCACGTAGTTGTCGAAGATGTGGTTCCCGAACGCGCGGCGCATCAGCTCCGAGGCCTCGAACTCGTCGATCGCCTCGCCGAGCGTCTCGGGGAGCGAGACGATCCCGCGCTCGCGGCGCTCGTCGGCGGTGAGGTGGTACAGGTTCGTCTCCATCGGCGGCGGGAGCTCGTAGCCGCGCGCGATCCCCTCGAGGCCCGCGTGGAGGAGCGCCGCGAACGTCAGGTACGGGTTGCACGCCGGGTCGGGGCAGCGCAGCTCGGCGCGCGTCCCCTGCTCCGAGCCGGGCTTGTAGAGCGGGATCCGCACGAGCGCCGAGCGGTTCCGCTGCGACCACGCCGAGTACACCGGCGCCTCGAACCCGGGCACGAGCCGCTTGTACGAGTTGACCCACTGTGCGAACACGGCCGACATCTCGCGCGCATGGCGGAGCAGGCCGGCGATGAACTGCTTGCCTGCCGGGGAGAGGTGGTACGACTCGTCCGCGGCGAAGAACTGGTTCCGGCCGTCCTTGAACAGCGACATGTGCGTGTGCATGCCCGAGCCGTTCTCGCCGAAGAGCGGCTTCGGCATGAAGGTCGCGTACACGCCGTGGCGCGCGGCGACCTCCTTCACGATCAGCCGGTAGGTCATCGTGAAGTCGGCCATGTCGAGCGCCGGCGCGAAGCGCATGTCGATCTCGTGCTGCGACGGGGCGACCTCGTGGTGGTGGTACTCGATCGGGATCCCGACCGCCTCGAGCGCCTTGATCGTCTCGTAGCGGAGGTCGGTCGCCGCGTCGAGCGCGGTCATCGCGAAGTAGCCGCCCTCGTCGAGCCGCTCGGTTCCCCTGCTGTCGCGGAAGAGGAAGTACTCGAGCTCGGGGCCGACGTTGAACGTGTCGAAGCCCATCTGCTTCATCCGCTCGAGCGCGCGGCGCAGGACCTGGCGCGGGTCGCCCTCGTACGGCTCTCCATCCGGCTTGACGACGTCGCAGATCAGCCGGCCGACGACCGGCTCGCCGTCCCCCGAAGGCATGATCCGGAAGGTCGCGGGGTCGGGCATCGCGACCATGTCGGACTCCTCGATCGCGTTGAAGCCGGTGATCGACGAGCCGTCGAAGCCCATCCCGTCGTCGAGCGCGCCGGCCATCTCGGCGAGCGTGATCGCGAAGCTCTTCAGGTGCCCCTCGAGGTCGGTGAACCAGAAGAGGACGTACTCGACCTTCGCCTCCTCCATCCTCGCCAGCACCTCGCGGCGCGCCTCCGGATCGGACGTCGCGCGCGCCCTGCTCTCGATCATGCCCATCGGACTCCCCTTCCGCTCGGACGACGGGCCGACTCTAACCGAGCGTTGCACCGGCGGTCGCGCGCCGGTAACGTTTCGCCCGCGCGAGCCCCTCGACGGGCTGCGGAGGCAACGGAGCCTCACGACTCGGGGAGTCGTGGGGCTTTTTCATTGGTCCAAAACGTCCGGGAGGAACGGAATGGCCGAAGAGAAGCACTACCTGTCGAACGGCACCGAGGTCGGGCCGGCGCCCGCGGAGGCGATCGAGTGGGGGCGGAGCACGCAGGCGAAGATGGTCGATCTCAAGTTCACCGACCTCCTCGGCTCGTGGCAGCACATGACGCTGCCTCTGTCGGCGTTCGACGAGGCTTCCTTCGAGGACGGCCTCGGCTTCGACGGCTCGTCGATCCGCGGCTGGCAGGGGATCTCCGAGAGCGACATGCTGCTGATGCCGCAGGCGGACACGGCGATCCTCGATCCGTTCACGGAGGCGCCGACGCTCTCGATCCTGTGCGAGGTGATCGACCCGATCACGCGCGAGCCGTACGCGAAGGACCCCCGCAAGGTCGCGCGCTCCGCCGAGGCGTACCTCCGCTCGACCGGGATCGCGGACACGATCTACTTCGGCCCGGAGAGCGAGTTCTTCGTCTTCGACTCGGTTGCGTTCGACATGTCCGTCAACCGCTCGCACTACGAGGTCGACTCGGCCGAGGGACACTGGAACTCGGGCATTCCCGGCCTCGGGTACACGGTGCGGCCGAAGGAGGGCTACTTCCCGCCCGGCCCGAGCGACTCGCTCCACGACATGCGCACCGAGATGGTGCTCACGCTCGAGCGGCTCGGGATCCCGTGCGAGTTCCACCACCACGAGGTCGCGACCGGCGGCCAGTGCGAGATCGACATGCGCTTCGGGACGCTGACCCGGATGGCCGATCAGGTCATGACCTACAAGTACGTGGTCAAGAACGTCGCGCGGAAGTACGGGAAGACCGCGACCTTCATGCCGAAGCCGCTCTTCGGCGACAACGGGTCGGGCATGCACTGCCACCAGTCGCTCTGGAAGGAGGGGCAGACGCTGATGGCGGACCCGTCGGGCTACGCGGGCCTCTCGGAGACCGCGCGGAACTACGTCGGCGGCCTCCTCGCCCACGCGCCGGCGCTGCTCGCGTTCTGCGCGCCGACGACGAACTCGTACCGGCGGCTCGTGCCGGGCTACGAGGCGCCCGTCAACCTCGTGTACTCGCAGCGGAACCGCTCGGCGTGCATCCGCATCCCCATGTACTCGCAGTCGCCGAAGGCGAAGCGGATCGAGTTCCGCTGCCCGGACCCGACCGCGAACCCGTACCTCGCGTTCGCGGCGATGCTGATGGCAGGCCTCGACGGGATCGAGCGCGGCCTCGACCCGGGCGCGCCGGCCGACTACGACCTCTTCGAGGAGTCGCACGGCGAGATCGCGCAGGTGCCGGGATCGCTCGACGCCACCCTGGACGCACTCGAAGGCGACCACGCGTTCCTCACGAAGGGCGGCGTGTTCAGCGACGACCTGATCACGACGTGGATCGACTGGAAGCGGGAAAACGAGGTCGACATGGTGCGGCTCCGCCCACACCCGGCCGAGTTCTTCCTCTACTTCGACGCCTAAGTCCGACGGCTGCGAGCGTCGAAATCCGCGACCTCCGGTCAGATGACTGGCCGGAGGTCGCGCGCATCTACGGGGCGGGGATCGCGACCGGCAACGCGACCTTCGAGACCG
This sequence comes from uncultured Actinomycetes bacterium, assembly GCA_963729135.1. Lineage (GTDB taxonomy): Bacteria > Actinomycetota > Thermoleophilia > Gaiellales > Gaiellaceae > PALSA-600. The sequence continues at coordinate 56,711 of CAVSMT010000001.1, read as the reverse complement.
AGGTGCCGAGCTGGGAGGAGTGGGACGCCGCCCACCTCGCCGAGCACCGCTTCGTCGCGACCGACGGCGACCGCGTCGTCGGCTGGGTCGCGCTGAGCCCGTACTCCGACCGCTGCTGCTACGAGGGCGTCGCCGACGTCAGCATCTACGTCGACCCCGCGGTCCGCGGGCGCGGCTTCGGCCGCGCACTCCTCGGGCACCTCGTCGCGGAGGCGGAGCGTGCCGGGATCTGGACGCTGCAGGCGGGCGTCTTCGCCGAGAACAGCTCGTCGCTCGTCCTCCACCTGCACTGCGGCTTCCGGCTCGTCGGCGTGCGCGAGCGGATCGGCCGGCTCGACGGCGTCTGGCGCGACGTGCTGCTGCTCGAGCGCCGCGCTCCGATCTGAGCCGCGTCCGGGCTTCCCGGCGACGAGCTTTCTCCGCACGTGGCGCACGCGGGATCGCGCGCCCACCCCCACGCGCGCGGGACCCCCGCCCGGGTGGGGACGACCCGCCGCCCTCAAAGCCGAGCCTATCGAGCGAAAGCACACGACACGGTCACGGCCTCGTGACAATTCGGTGCCTTTTCCTCCACACCCGGCCGTGGGGGACGGCGGCGACGCCCGGGACTCGTCGGGCGCCTCTCGCCGGGCGCGGCTAGGTTCCGCGCGTGCGGTACCAGTTCGTCGACTGCCGCTGGTCGCTCGACGATCCCGAATGGGGACGCGCGCGCTACCTCGAGGGCCACGTGCCGGGCGCGACGTTCCTCGACGTCGAGCGCGACCTGTCCGCGGCGCCGGGCGTCGGCGGGCGGCATCCCCTCCCGGACACCGCGGACTTCGCGCGCGCAGCCGGCGCAGCGGGGATCGGGGCCGGCGTCTTCGTCGTCGCGTACGGCTCGGTCGGCGGCGCCGAGCGGCTGTGGTGGCTGCTGCGCCACCTCGGCCACGACGACTGTGCGGTGATCGACCTCGAGGCGTGGCACGGCCCGCTCGCGGCCGGCGAGGAGCGCGCCGAGCCGCTGCCGTTCGAGCCGCGCGAGCGCGCCGGCGACACGATCGGGGCCGACGAGCTCTCGGCCCGCCACCGCGAGCTCGTCGTCGTCGACGCGAGACTCCCGGCCCGCTTCCGCGGCGAGCCGAACCCGGTCGACCGCGTGCCCGGCCGCATCCCGGGCGCCGTCAACGCGCCGTGGCCCGAGCCGCTTCCCGAGCTGCAGCCCGGCGAGCTCGTCGCGTACTGCGGTTCGGGCGTCACCGCCTGCGTCACGCTCCACCGCCTTCATCTCGCCGGGCGCGGGGGACGCCTCTACGCCGGCTCGTGGTCGGAGTGGGAGCAGCGTCCGGAGCTGCCGCGCGAGCGCGGCTGAGCTTCAGGCGGCCGTCGCCGTCGCCGTCGCCGCCGAGTACGCGGCGAGGTACCGCTCCCACCGCTTCGGGATCGTCGGCGTCGCGAGGCGGATGAAGAGCACGGGCGCGGGGGGCCGCGGCGGGTGCGCGAGCTCCATGTGCACCTCGTGCGGCAGCCGGTTCCCCTTCCGCAGGTTGCACGGCGAGCACGAGGTGACGACGTTCTCCCAGACGGAGCCGCCGCCGCGCGAGCGCGGGATCACGTGGTCGAGCGTGAGCCGCCCGCCGCTCGTGCCGCAGTACACGCAGCGCCAACCGTCACGCGCGAAGAGCGCCCGCCGCGAGATCTTCCGCTGCACCGTCCGCGGCACGCGGACGTAGTTCACGAGCCGGATCACGTGCGGCCACGGATAGGTCGTCGTGGCCGACGCGAGTGGTCGGTCGAGCTCTTCGACCACCTCCGCCTTCCCTTTGAAGACGAGCACGTGCGCGCGACGAACCGAGCACACGTTGAGCGGCTCGAAACTGGCGTTCAGGACCAGGACCTGCTGCACGCTGGGACAAATGTAGCCAACGCCTCCAGAACCCGACGCGACGCGGGGCTCGCTCGGCCTCGTCCGCAACGACTCTTGGAGAAAGAGTCAATCGGCAAGGAATCGAGCGCCGGCGAAGCCGGCGCGAAATTCTGTGCCGCTACCGGCCCATGGCGCGGTCGACCGCCTCCTGCTCCTCGGGCGAGAGGGCGACCGCCGCCGTGCCCCGGTCGAGCTGCTTCATGTAGATCCGGGCGTAGTCGCGGCCCTGGATCGCGGTGACGACCACGCCGCTCCGCGAGGCGTCGAGCAGTGCGAGCGACGCCGACTGGTGGCCGCCGGTGTCCTCGTACGCGTCGTAGCGGACGATCGACGCGTTCGCGAGCGTCTCGTCGACGCGGCGGTCGACGCGGGCCAGGGACGCGGCGACCTCGTCGACGGCGCGGTGGAGGTCGTCGATCCGGCCCTGGAGCGCGACCGCGAATTCGACAAGGTCCTTCCGGCCGCCGCCGACGAGCACGCGTTGCGCGTCGCGGAGCCTGCGGACCCGCACCCACGCGATCCATGCGAGCGCGAGCCCGGCGGCCGCGAGGACGCAGCCGACGATTGCGATCGCCGCAGCTACGGTCGCCGAGACGTGCACCCGCGCACTACCCCGGCAGCGACAGGATGATCGCGAACTGCGCCGAGTTGTTGTCGACCTTCAGCTCGCCGCGCACCGGCTTCACGTCGACCTTCAACGTTCCCGGCGTCGCGATCGGCACGTCGCCGAGGTCGGTGAACGAGACCGTGACCTGCTCGCCCGGGTTGATCAGCTGGATCTCCTGCGTCTTCACGATCGGCGACTGCTTCGTCCCGGCCGTGATCGTGAGCGTGACCGGGATGTGCGTCTCCTGGAAGTCGCCGGAGTCCTGGACCGTGACGGCGATCGAGAGGTCGGTCGAGGCCGTGATCGTGTTGAGGCTGCTCGACGACGAGAGCTCCTTCCCGCCCGGATTGGCCTTCACCGAGATGATGTTCGTCCCGTGCAGGCCGCTGACCGTGCCGCCGGTCGACGCGCCGCGGATGCGCTGCAGGACGAGCGCCATCGCATGCGGCGTCACGAGCGTGTTCGCGATCGAGCTCGACTCCGGCGGGATCACGCCGCTGACGTTGTCGTGCTTGAGCTGCTGGACCGTCAGCGCGCGGAAGTAGTCGTCCCAGATCACGTCGCTCGCGAGCAGGCGGTCGGCCTGCTTGGCGAGCAGGTTCGCGTCGGCGGAGTTGTTCTTCGAGCTCGCGGTGTTCTGGAACGTGTTCGCGAGCGCGGCGATCCCGGCCGCGCGGAGCTGGAGCGACTGGATCAGGTACCGGTTCTCGTCGCGGAGGCGACCCGGCGGGTTCAGGGCCTCCGCCGCCTGGACGTTCTGCTGCTCGTTGTCGGCGATGCCCTGGAGCTTGTTGACGATGTCCTGCACCTTCAACGCCGTGAGCGCGGTCGAGATCTGCTTGCCGTTCGAGGTCGAGGACACCGCGATCGCGTCGACCTTCTTCATGTAGCTCGCGTACGCGGAGTGCCGCGACGAGCTCCCGCACGACTGGAGCAGGAGGCCGAACACGAGCACGACCACGATCACGAGCACGACGAACGCGGCGAGGCGCAGGACCGGCGTGAAGCCGCGCGACGGCCCGGACGGGCCGCTCGGCCGGCGGCCGAGCCGGCCGCGCGGCACCGACTGCGTCTCGGCGGTCGCCGGCTCCTCGTCGAAGAAGTCGAACTCGATGTCGTCGTCGCGCGTCTCCATACCCGCTCGAATGTAGCCGCTTCGTCGCGAAAAGGACTTCTCCTCGGCGCCTGGTACTGCGCAGGGTGAGCTCGCCGGCCCCAGAGCGCGCGCCGATCCTCGGCCGCTACCGCCCGCTGCGGCCGCTCGGGTCGGGCGGGATGGGCCAGGTCTGGCTCGCGTGCGACGAGGAAACCGGCCTCGACGTGGCGCTGAAGATCGTCGCGCGCGAGGGCAAGGCGGCCGCGCGCGCCGAGCGCGAGGCGCGCGCCGCCTCGGCGCTCCGCCACCCGCGCTGCCAGCGGATCTACGCGCTCGCGCGCGACCCGGCGCACGTCTACATCGCCTACGAGTACGTGCCCGGGAAGACGATGCGTCAGGCGCTCGCGGCCGGCGAGGTCGACGACCGGGCCGCCGTCGAGATCGCGGCCCAGGTGCTCGAGGCGCTCGCGCACGCGCACGGGCGCGGGATCGTCCACCGCGACGTGAAGCCGTCGAACGTGCTCCTCGCCGACGGCGACGAGATCGACGTCCGGCTGCTCGACTTCGGGCTCGCGCAGATGGCCGAGTTCGACACGCTGACCGCGATCGGCGACGTCCCCGGCACGCTCGGGTACATCTCGCCCGAGCGGCTGCTCGGCCGGCCGGCGACGGAGAGCGCCGACGTCTGGGCGGTCGGCGTGATGCTGTGGGAGGCGCTCGCGGGCGTCCACCCGTTCCGCGAGGGAGGCGTTCGCGAGACGTCGCAGCGGATCCAGTCGGGCGCACCGCCGCTCGCCGAGCTCCGGCCCGACCTGCCGCCGCGGCTCCTCGACGCGGTCGCCTCGGCGCTCGCCGCTCGGCCCGGGCCGGCGGCCGTCGGCGGCGGCGCTCGCGGGCGAGCTGCGCTCGCTCTCGGCGAAGCGCTCCGGCGGCGGCGAGGCGACGACGATCGCGCGCCCGAGCGGGGCCGCGTTCCGCGGCGCTCGCGTACCGCGCGCTTCCGGCTGCGACGTGCGCGCTGACCGCCGGCTGGGCCGCCTCGGCGCTGCCGTTCTTCCCCGCGCGGTGGCCGCTCGGGCTCGCCGCCGCCGCGGGCGCGCTCGGCTTCGCCGTCGCCGCGCGCCGGGATCGCGTTCGCGCTCGCGACCGCGTTCTTCCCGCTCGCGAACATCTCGCTCGGGCTCGCGATCGTCTACGCCGTGCTCGCAGTCGGCTGGCTCGCGCTCGCGTGGAACGACGCGCGCGCCGGCCTGCTCGCGGCGACCGGGCCCGCTGCTCGCCGCGACCGGGACGATCGGGCTGCTCCCGCTCGCCGCGCAGCTCGCGCGCGGACGGGTCCGCCGGGCCGCGCAGGCCGCGAGCGGCCGTGCTGCTCGCGGCGGTCGTCGCCGGCCTCCGGCACAGCGCGCCTCCCGCTCGACGGCTCGATGCCGCCCGCTCGGGCTCGGGATCGCCGGCAGCGTGCGCCCGGCCGCCGTCGCGTCCGCGCTCTGGCAGCCAGCTCCTCGACCATCCGGCCCTCCTCGCCGAGGCCGGCGTCTTCGCGCTGGCGGCCGCCGCGCTCCCGTACGCGCGAGGCCGCGGCCCGTGGGCGGCCGCCGCGTACGGAGCCGGGTTCATCGCGGCGACGATCCTGCTCGCGCCGCGCGGCCCCGGTCGCCGCGCTCGTCGCGGGCGGCTGGCTCACCGCCGCGGTCCTCGCCCTGGAACCGACGAATTAGACTTAGCGCCGGAGGTAGTCCGGCCGAGATGAGCACGCTACGCGTCGTGGTCTGGAACTCTGTGATCGCATTGTCGGGACGAAGAGTTCGTCGAAGCGCCGGAAGCCTGAGGTATGAGCGTGCTGCGGACCATCGAGTCGAAGCTCGAGTCGCTCTTCGAGGGCCTGTTCGGGCGGGCGTTCCGCGCGAACGTGCAGCCGGTCGAGCTCGCGCGCAAGCTCGTGAAGGAGATGGACGAGCACCGCAACGTCTCGGTCTCGCGCGTGTACGTCCCGAACGAGTACACGATCTACCTCGCGCCGGCCGACCGCGAGCAGTTCGAGGACTTCGAGGACTCGCTCCGCGACGAGCTGCAGGAGTACCTCGCCGCGCACGCGAGGCGCGAGGGCTACGTGCTGCTCACCTCGCCGCGCGTGAAGCTCGAGACCGACGAGGACCTCGCGGTCGGCGTCTTCGGGATCGCGACGCGGCTCGCCCACGCGCGGCCGAAGCGCCCCGACGAGCCGCCGAGCCAGGAGCAGGCAGGGCGCGACGATGATCTACGTCACGCCGCCGGCCGACCCGGCGCCGCCGCCGGCCGAGCCCGAGCCGGCGCCCGCGCCCGAGCCCGAGGTCACGGCCGCACTGACGTTCGCGGGCAGCGCGGCACGAGCTCACCGGCGTGCGCGTGCGTGCTCGGCCGCTCGAAGGACTGCCGACGTCCAGGTGAACGACCCGAACGTCTCGCGGCGCCACGCCGAGGTGCGGCGGGACGGCTCGAGCTTCACGCTCGTCGACCTCGACTCGACGAACGGGATCGAGGTCGCCGGCCGGCGTCTGAAGCGGCTCGAGCTCGAGGACGGCACGCGGTTCACGCTCGGCTCGACCGAGATCGTCTTCTCCAAGGAGTCTGCGTAGTGCTCGTCGACTCGACCCAGGTCGAGAGCACGCTCGCTCGCGCTCAAGGTCGCCTTCCTCGTGCTGCCTCTACCTCTTCATCTGGCGGATCGTCCGCTCCGCCGCGCGCGACGTGCGGATGCCGCAGGAGTCGATGATCCTGCGGCCGCACCAGGCGCCGTCGATCCTGCCGAGCGCGCCGCCGCACGCGAGCTCGGCCGGCTCGTCGTCACGCACAGCCCGGCGCTCGAGGAGGGGAACGTGTTCGAGCTCGACTACGCGGCGCTCAGCGTCGGCCGCGGCGCGGGCAACGACATCCCGATCTCCGCGGACGAGTTCGCGTCGAGCGCGCCACGCCCGCTTCGAGCCGCGCCGCGACGGCGTGTACGTCGAGGACGTCGGCTCCACGAACGGCACGTTCGTGAACGGGATCCGGCTCACGCGGGAGCGGAAGCTGACGCCGGGCGACATCGTCCGCGTCGGCCAGACCGACCTGAGGTTCGAGCGGTGAGCGGGCTCGGGCAGCAGCTTCGGCGAGACGAACACCGGCCGCAAGCGGCGGCGGAACGAGGACACGTTCGTGCTGCGAGCCGCCGCTCTTCGCGGTCGCCGACGGGATGGGCGGCGCGCAGGCCGGCGAGGTCGCCTCGGCGCTCGCCGCGACCGCGCTCTCCGGCGCGCTGCCGCCGGGCGGGAGCGTCGCGGCGCCGGAGACCGAGCAGCTCGTCGCGCGCCTGATCCGCGAGGCGAACCGGCGCGTCCACGACCGCGCCGAGCACGACGCGACCGCCTCCGGGATGGGCACGACGATGACCGTCGCGCTCGTCGGGAGCGACGGGCTCGTCGCGATCGGCCACGTCGGCGACTCGCGCGCGTACCTCCTGCGCGACGGCTCGCTCGAGCAGCTCACCGACGACCACTCGCTCGTCGCCGAGCTCGTCCGCCGCGGCGAGCTCTCGCCGGAGGAGGCCGAGGTGCACCCGCAGCGCTCGGTGATCACCCGCGCGCTCGGCACCGACCCGGACGTCGACGTCGACACGTTCTCGGTCGAGGCGCGGCCCGGCGACGTCTTCCTGCTCTGCTCGGACGGGCTCTCGACGATGGTCGACGCCGAGACGATCTCGGCGATCGTCGGGCGCAACCGCGACGACCTCGCGTCGGCCACGCGCGAGCTGATCAAGGCCGCGAACGACGAGCGGCGGCGAGGACAACATCACCGCCGTCCTCTTCGAGATCGACGGTGCCGCGCCGACGACGGCGTGCCCGAGGCGGCCGCCGCCGTGGCGCTCGCGACGGCGGAGCCCGAGGCGGACGACGACGGACACGCTCCACCCCGAGGACGGCGTGCCGGCGATCGCGGCCGCCGAGGTCGCGGCGGCCGACCCGGAGCCCGAGCCCGAGCCCGAGGGCACGGACGTCGGCGACACGATGGTGATCCCGGCGGCGGCGCTCGCCGCGCCGGTCGCCGAGACCGACGCGGAGCCCGCCGAGGAGGGCGGCGAGGCCGACGGCGGGCCGAAGGAGCCGTTCCCGGTCATGCGGATGATCCTCGCGACCCTGCTGATCATCGCGCTCGCGGCGATCGCGGTCGCGCTCGCGCTGTGGGGCCTGGCCCGGTGACCGACACGCTCCGCGCCGTGCTGGCTCGGGCTTCTCGCGCCCGAGCTCGAGCTCCCGGTTCATCGGAGCGCCGGAGGCTCGGGCATGACCGAGCGGAACCGCGAGCTGGGCTACCTCCTCGCGCGTCGGGGTGCTCACGGGCCTCGGGTTCGCGAGCGTCTACATCGCGCGGCAGTCGGTCGTCTCGTGGGGGTCGCTGAGCTACGCGCTCCTCTTCATCGGCCTCTACCTCGCCGCGCACGCGGTCGCGCGGATCGCGGTGCCGAACGCCGACCCGTACCTCCTGCCGATGGCCGGGCTCCTGACCGCGATCGGGCTGACCGAGATCTACCGGCTCGACCCGACCGACGCGTTCCGGCAGGGGCTCTGGATCGTGATCGGCGTCGCGCTGTTCGCGGCCGCGCTGCTCTGGCGCTGCGGCGCGACTACCGCGTGCTCGAGCAGTACAAGTACCTCTTCGGCGTCGGCGCGATCGCGCTGCTCTTCCTGCCGCGGCTGCCCGTGATCGGCGAGACCGTCAACGGCGCGCGGCTCTGGGTGCACGTCGGGCCGCTCGACTTCCAGCCGGGCGAGCTCGCGAAGATCTTCCTGATCGTCTTCCTCGCCGCGTACCTGCGCGAGAAGCGCGAGGTGCTCGCGCAGGGCCGGCTGAAGGACCTGGGCCCGCTGCTCCTGATCTGGGGCGCGACGATGCTCGTGCTCGTCGAGACGAACGACCTCGGCTCGGCGCTCCTCTACTTCGGGATCTTCCTCGCGATGCTCTACATCGCGACGGCGCGGCTCTGGTACGTCCTCGCCGGGCTCGTGCTCTTCGCGGTCGGGCGGCTACGCGGCCGACCGGGAGATCGCGCACGTGCACGAGCGGATCACGATCTGGCTCCATCCGTGGACGGCGGCGAAGGTCTACTGCCCGACGAGCGGCGGGCTCGCGCTGCGCCAGGACTGCGAGAGCTACCAGCTCGTGAAGTCGCTGTACTCGGTCGGGAGCGGCGGCTTCTGGGGCGCGGGCTCGGCAAGGGCACGTTCACGAGCCCCGGCGGCATGCAGCTGATCCCGGACGTGAAGACCGACTTCATCTACTCGGCGCTCGCGCAGGAGCTCGGGCTCGTCGGCGCGGCCGCGCTGCTGCTCGTGTTCATGCTCTTCGTCGCGCGCGGGATGAAGATCGCGCTCCAGGCCGAGGACGGGTTCTCGAAGCTGCTCGCAGCCGGGCTCACGTTCGGGTTCGCGCTGCAGACGTTCATCATCGTCGGCGGCGTCGTCCGGCTGATCCCGCTGACCGGGATCACGCTGCCGTTCATCTCGTACGGCGGCTCGTCGATCGTCGCGAACTTCCTCGCGCTCGCCGGGCTCATGCTCGTCTCCCACCGCGCGAACTCGGAGCGCGCGTGAACCGGCAGATCTCCGCGGTCGCGCTCGCGACGCTCGTGATGCTCGCCGTCCTGATCGTGGCGACGACGTACTGGCAGACGTGGGCCTCCACCGGGCTCGCCGCGCGGCAGGACAACGCGATCCAGCGCGTCGCGCAGTTCCAGATCCGCCGCGGGCTGATCTACGCCGCCGACGGGAAGACGCTGCTCGCCGCGCGCGTGCGCGTGAAGCGGAAGGACGGGCACGACGCTGTACTTCCGCCGCTATCCGACGAAGGGGTTCGCCTCGCAGGTGATCGGCTACTCGACGCAGAGCCGCGCGCGCGCCGGCCTCGAGCAGTCCGAGAACGTCGTACCTGACCGCCTCGAACGCCGACATCGGCACGGTGCTCGACACGCTCGGGAGCAAGCTCGAGGGCAAGACGATCACCGGCAACAACGTCGTCCTCAACCTCGAGGTGAAGCCGCAGCAGGTCGCGCAGAACGCGCTGAAGGGCGTGTGCGGCGCCGCGGTCGCGCTCGACCCGCGGACCGGCGCGATCATCGCGATGGCCTCCTCGCCGACGTACGACCCGAACCTCGTCGAGAAGAGCGGCGGCTACGCGCAGATCCAGGCGACGAAGGCGCCGTGCAGCCCGTCGGCGCCGCTCCTCAACCGCGCGACGCAGGGCCTCTACCCGCCGGGCTCGACGTTCAAGACGATCACGGCCGCGGCCGCGCTCGACGACCGCGTCTTCACGCCGTCCTCGACGTTCCACGACCCGGGCTACTGCACCGTGTACGGCAAGCCGGTCTACAACGCGCTCGACCAGAACGGCCCCGAGGCGTTCGGCAACGTCGACCTCGTGACCGCGTACGAGCACTCGATCAACGCCGTCTTCTGCATGATCGGGCAGCGGCTCGGCTCGCTGAAGATCATCGCCGAGGCGAAGAAGTTCGGCTTCTACAAGGTGCCGCCGCTCGAGACGCCGCGCGACGCGCGCGCCGCTTCGGGGCTCTACAACCCGAAGACGCACAAGCTCTTCGACCCGAAGCACGACTACGACGTCGACGCCGGCCGGCTCGCGTTCGGCCAGGAGCGGATGCTCGTGACGCCGCTGCAGATGGCGATGGTCGCGGGCGCGATCGCGAACGGCGGCAAGCTGATGAAGCCGCAGCTCGTCAAGCGGATCAGCTCCGCCGACGGCAAGGTGGTCGTGCGGATGCACCCGAAGGAGCTCTCGGAGGCGACGAAGCCGGTGACCGCAGCCGAGATCCGCGCCATGATGGTCAAGGTCGTGCAGGGCGGAACAGGCACGCAGGCGCAGATCCCGGGCGTCACGGTCGGCGGCAAGACCGGCACCGCCGAGACGGGCGTCCCGCACGTCTACGACGCGTGGTTCATCTTCTTCGCGCCGGCCGAGCACCCGGTCGTCGCCGGCGCGGTCGTGGTCGAGAGCCAGACGAACGGCTTCGGCGGCGCGATCGCCGCACCGATCGCGAAGCAGATCATGCAGGCGGTCCTGCCGCTCGGTGCCGCCAACCGGGCGCGCGCGTAGCGATGGCGACGACCGACACGCTCCTGAACCGCGTCTTCGACGGCCGCTACGTGATCCGGCGCCGGCTCGGCTCGGGCGGGATGGCCGACGTGTACCTCGCCGAGGACCAGGAGCTCGGCCGCCAGGTCGCGCTGAAGATGCTCAACGAGCGGCACGCCGCCGACGAGCAGTTCGTCGAGCGGTTCCGCCGCGAGGCGCAGAACGCGGCCGGGCTCAACCACCCGAACATCGTCTCGATCTTCGACCGCGGCCACGCCGAGGGCACCTACTACATCGCGATGGAGTTCCTCGACGGCCGCACCCTGAAGGAGCTGCTCGTCAAGAACGGCCCGACGCCGATCCCGATCGCGATCGACTACTCGCGGCAGATCCTGAACGCGCTCTCGTTCGCGCACCGGCACGGGATCGTCCACCGCGACATCAAGCCGCACAACGTCGTCGTCGGCCCGGACGGCCGGGTGAAGGTGACCGACTTCGGGATCGCGCGCTCGGAGTCGTCGCAGATGACGGAGGCCGGCTCGATCGTCGGCACCGCGCAGTACCTCTCGCCCGAGCAGGCGAAGGGCGCGCAGGTCGACCCGCGCTCGGACATCTACTCGCTCGGGATCGTGCTCTACGAGATGCTGACCGGGACGGTGCCGTTCGTCGGCGAGGCGCCCGTCGAGATCGCGATGAAGCACCTGCAGGCCGTGCCCGACCTGCCGTCGAAGCTCCGGCCCGAGGTGCCGCACGACCTCGACGCGGTCGTGATGCGCGCGCTCTCGAAGGACCCGGACGACCGGTACGCCTCGGCGGACGAGATGGAGGCCGACCTCGGCCGCGTCGCGCGCGGCGTCGCGGTGCTGCCGCGGACCGAGGAGGCGATGACGCAGGTGCTCCGGCGCGCGCCGGCTGCGCTCCCGGTCGCGGCCGCGCGGTCGCCGCAGGTCCTCGACCCGCTGACGCCGCCGCCCGACTACCGGCCGCCGGGCACGCCGTACTACGGCTACCAGGAGCCGCCGCGGCGCCGCTCGTTCCTGCCGTGGCTCCTCGGCCTCCTCGCGATCCTGATCCTCGCGGGCGCCGGCTACCTGCTCTACGAGCGCGTCCAGAACCAGCTCAACGAGAACAAACCGGTGGGCGTCGTCGACGTGATCCGCGTCCGCAGCCCGCTCGCGAAGCTCAAGCTCCAGCAGGAGGGCTTCGTGGTCGTCGTCCGGTCCGAGGCGAACGCGGACGTCCCCGCGGGCTCGGTCGCCGACCAGGAGCCGGCGGGCGGCGGGAAGGCGGCGCGCGGCTCGACCGTGACGATCTACGTCTCGACCGGGGCGCCGCGGACGACCGTGCCGACGCTGAAGGGCTTCACGCTCACGCAGGCGCTCTCGATGCTCTCCGACGCGCAGCTCAAGCCCGACCCGCACTTCATCTTCTCCGGCGCGGCCACGAACACGATCACGGCCCAGAAGCCGAAGGCGGGGAAGATCGTCCTCGTCGGCACGAAGGTCGTCATCAACGTCTCGAAGGGGGCCAAGCCGCTCACGGTGCCGAACGTGGTCGGCGAGCCGTACTCGAGCGCGGACGGCGCGCTCTCGGGCGGCGGCTTCGCCGTGGTCAAGAGCGAGGTCGACTCGGACAAGGCCGCAGGCGTGGTCGTCTCGCAGAACCCGCTCCCCGGCGCGCAGGTGCCGGCCGGGACGACGATCACGGTCTCGGTCTCGAAGGGCCCGCAGCTCGTGCAGGTGCCCGACGTGACCGGCCAGGCGCAGGCCGACGCCGAGGCGCTGCTCCGCGACGCCGGCTACGACTCGACGGTCGTCCCGCAGGACGTCACCGATCCGTCGAACGACGGCCTCGTCCTCTCCCAGCAGCCGCAGGGCGGGAAGGTCGTGAAGAAGGGGGCGCTCGTGACGCTGTACGTCGGGCAGCTCACGACCCCGCCGCCGGCCGAGACGGTGCCGGCGGCGACGACCACGCCGGCCGTGTCGACGACTCCGGCCGTGCCCGGCGACACGTCGGGCACGTCGGCGGCGACCCCTCCGGCCGACGGCGTCACGACGACGCCGACGACCGCGGTCACGACGACGCCGGTCGCGCAAGGGCCGCCTCCTCCTTGAGCCGCCGCGTCGCGGTCGTCTCGGGAGGCCGCTCGAGCGAGCACGAGATCTCCGTCGCCTCGGGCCGCAGCGTCGCCGCCGCGCTCGCCGACGCCGGCTGGGAGGTGATCCCGGTCGAGATCGACCGCGACGGGCGCTGGGCCCTCGGCCCGCCGACGTCGGCGCCCCGGCCCGAGCTCGACCCGCCGAGCCTGCCGAGCAACGAGCTGGTACGAGCGACGGACACGGCGCGCCTGCCCGACCGCTCGGTGACGGGCGCGCTCGCCGACGTCGAGGTCGTGTTCCCGGTCCTCCACGGGCCGTTCGGCGAGGACGGCACCGTGCAGGGCCTGCTCGAGCTCGCCGGCGTCCCGTACGTCGGCGCGGGCGTGACCGCGTCCGCGCTCTGCATGGACAAGGACCTCTTCAAGTCGGTGCTCCGCGACAACGGCATCCCGGTGACGCGGAACGTGACGCTGCGGCTCGGCCGAGCAGCAGGGCCGCGGAACCCGTTCGGCTACCCGGTGTTCGTGAAGCCGGCGCGGCTCGGCTCGTCGGTCGGGATCTCGAAGGCGCACGACGAGGACGAGCTGGCGGCGGCGGTCGCGCTCGCGTTCGAGCACGACGAGAAGGTGCTCGTCGAGGAGTTCGTCCCCGGGACCGAGGTCGAGGTCGGCGTGCTCGGCAACACCGACCCGGTCGCCTCGCTCCCGGGCGAGATCGCCGTGACGCGGAACGAGTGGTACGACTACGCCGCGAAGTACGAGGAGGGCGAGATGGACCTCGTCGTGCCGGCGCGGATCTCGCCCGACCAGACGGCGCGGGCGCGCGAGCTGGCCGTCCGCGCGTTCGTCGCGACGGAGTGCGAGGGGATGGCGCGCGCCGACCTGTTCGTCCGCGACGACGGCGAGGTGCTCGTGAACGAGCTGAACACGATCCCCGGGTTCACCTCGACGAGCGTGTACGCGAAGCTCTTCGAGGCCTCCGGGATCGGCTACGCAGAGCTGCTCGAGCGGCTGATCGAGCTCGCGCTCGAGCGCCACGCGCGCCGCGCCCGCGCCTGCGGCACTAGGGCACGTACGCCGCGACTCTCGAGGTTCCAGTTCTGCGCCGGCAGGTCGGTCGTGACCGGGACGGTCTGGAAGCCCTTCGCGGTCGCGCCGGACGATCCAGAGCTGCGCCGTCTTCTCGGTGCCGACGATCACGGCGCCGGCGTACGCCTTCAGGCCCGCGGCGGGCGTGAAGTACACGTTCTGCGAGTTCGTGTCGGCGAGGTACAGCCCGGCCGCCGGCAGGCCGGCCGCGCGCTTCGCCGGCGACGCCTCGATCACGGCGATCGGGTTCGTGCCAGGGACGAGGCCCGACGCGAGCTCCTTCACCGTGCCGCGGCGGTCGACCGCGAGCACGCGCCCGGTGACCGCGTCCTGGTCGATCGCGATCAGGACGGAGCCCGACTGGCTCCCGAACTTCGCCGGCGCGACGACGATGTTGTCCGCGCCCCCCGGGCCCGGGTACGCGCCGACCGCTGTCACCTGCCCGCCCTTCCGGATCGAGAAGAGCGTCCCGCCGTTCGAGCTCGAGCCGCCCGACGCCGCGAGGAGCGCGTAGCCGAACCTCCCGACCGTGTCGAACGCGAGCGACCCGTCCGACACGCCGCTGTCGGGCAGCCGCGCGAGCTCGACCATCGACGTGCCGTCGCGCGAGAAGCGGACGATGCGGTTGTCCGGCGTGTGGCAGTAGATCCCGTCGGGCCAGTACTTCGGCGCCGCCGGGCTGGGGACGCAGCGCATCTCCTCGCCGCCCTGGTCGAACGACGCGAACGGCTGGAAGCCGTGGCCGGTCGCGTCCGACGTCTCGAGCCTGCCGAGGTTCTCGGCGTCGTAGAGAAACCGCGTCCCGGTCCAGACGACGTCGCCGAGCGGCAGGTCGGTGAGCGCGAAGATCGTGAAGTGGAGCGACGGCCCGGCGGCGGGCGCCGAGGCCGGCGCGACGGCGACGAGGGCGAGGACGACGAGGAGCGCGAGACGGCATCTCATGGCGTTCTCCTTCCGCTAGCCGGCGGTCACCTCGTTGACGTGCGCCTGCCGGCGCGAGCCGAGGTTCGTGATCCAGACGACGAAGTAGCGAGCGTGCGCGTCGTGGAGGTCGAAGGTCGTCCGGCCCGCCACGGTCTGCGAGTCGGACACGTCGTGGAAGGGCCCGCCCGGAGCGTCGCCGGCCTGGATCCGCGCGACGAAGCCGGGCGTGCCGGTCGAGACGGTGACCTCGGCGGGTGCGACGGTGCGGTCGGCCTCCAGGACGAGCCCGACGCCCGGCTTGCCGAGGCCGCCGTCCGGGTAGCGGTAGCTCTCGGTCGACCAGTACGTGGCGAGGCGGCCGTCGGTCGCGTTCGGCGCGTCGGCGTTGTGCTCCTGGCCGTCGCCGGGCGGAGGGTCGTACGCGCCGACGCCGTGGAGCGGGATCGCTGCGGGCGTCGACGCGCCGGCGGTCGGCCCGCTGCCGTCGCGTGTCCCGACGTCAGCGCCACGCCGGCCGCGACCGCCAGGCCGGCGAGCAGCGCGACGAGCAGGACGAGGCGCCGCGACACGCCGGCGACGGCGGCGCGTCCCGGGCTCGGCGGGCCGCGGTGCGCGCCTTCGGCCGGCCGCGAACGGGCTCGGGCGGCGCGAGCACGCCGGTCTGCTCGCCCCCCTCGCCGAAGCGGACCTCGCGAAGGCACTCGGTCAGCTCGTCGGCGAACGCCGTCATCGTCGGGAAACGGTCGGCCGGCTTCTTCTCGAGCGCGCGGTCGACGGCGGCGGCGACGCGGACCGGCACGTCCGGCCGCTTCTCCAGCACCGACGGTGGCGCCTCGTTGATGTGGCGCATCGCGATCGCGACGAAGTTCTCGCCGGTGAACGGCAGCTCGCCGGTCAGCAGCTCGTAGAGGACGATGCCGAGCGAGTACACGTCGGTCTGCTCGGCCGACGTCGCGGCCCTGCGCCTGCTCCGGCGAGATGTACTCGGACGTGCCGAGCACCGTGCCGGTCTGGGTCATGCCCTCGGACGTCCATCGAGCGCGCGATCCCGAAGTCGGTCACCTTCGCGCCGCCCGCTCCCGTTCAGCAGCACGTTCTGCGGCTTCACGTCGCGGTGGACGAGCCCCTGCCCGTGCGCGTACGCGAGCCCGCGCGCGACCTGGATCGTGAGCTCGAGCGCCCGGTCGACCGGCGCCGGCCCGGCCTTCTGGATCACGCGCTTCAGGTTCTCGCCGTCGACGTACTCGAAGACGATGAACTGCCCGCCGTCGTGCTCGCCGCGGTCGATCACCGTGACGATGTTGGGGTGCGAGAGCGACGCGACCGCGCGCGCCTCGCGGCGGAAGCGCTCGACGTGCTCGTCGTCGCCGACGAAGTGCTGGTGCAGCACCTTCAGCGCGACCGGCCGGTCGAGGACGAGGTCGCGCGCGCGGTAGACGCTCGACATGCCTCCGGCGCCGACGAGCTCCTCGAGCTCGTACCGATCCGCCAGGACGTCGCCGACCATCATCGGAACCGTTCCCCTGGGGAGAGGCTGCTAAGCGCCGGCGAGAGCCGCGTCGAGCGCCTCTTCCCAGACGCCCAGGGCCTCGTCGAGCTCGGCGTCGGTGACGACGAGCGGGACGAGCACGCGGATGCAGTTTCCGTAGACGCCGCACGTGAGCAGGAGCAGGCCGCGCGCGAACGCCTCGGCCGCGACGCCGCGACGCGAGCTCCGGCGCCGGCTCCTTCGTCTCGCGGTCGGCGACGAGCTCGAGCGCGAGCATGGCGCCGAGACCGCGGACGTCGCCGATCGCGGCGAAGCGCTCCTGCCACTCGAGCATCCGCGCCCGCATCGTCTCGCCGATCGCGGCCGACCGCTCGACCAGGCCCTCGTCCTCGAACACGTCGAGGACGGCGAGCGCGGCGGCCTGCGCGACCGGATTGCCGGCGTACGTGCCGCCGACCGCGCCGGGCCCGGGCGCGTCCATGATCTCCGCGCGGCCGAGCACGCCCGAGAGCGGCAGGCCCATCGCGATCGACTTCGCGACGACGACGAGGTCGGGCTCGACGCCCGAGTGCTCCATCGCGAAGAACCGTCCTGTGCGGCCGAAGCCCGTCTGCACCTCGTCGGCGACGAGGACGATCCCGTGCTCGTCGCAGATCGCGCGCAGCCCGCGGAGGAACTCGTCGGGCGCGACGACGAAGCCGCCCTCGCCGAGCACCGGCTCGATCACGATCGCGGCCACGTTCTCGGGCGCGACCAGGGTGAGGAACGCCTGCTCGAGCGCGCGGAGCGCGTCGGCCGCGGAGACGCCGCGGTACTCGTACGGGAACGGCACGCGGTACACCTCGGGCGCGAACGGGCCGAGCCCGGCCTTGTACGGGTGCGTCTTCGAGGTCAGCGCGAGCGAGAGCATCGTCCGGCCGTGGAAGCCGCCCTCGAACGCGATCACGGCGGGCCGGCCGGTGTACGCGCGCGAGAACTTGACCGCGTTCTCGACCGCCTCGGTGCCCGGCGTTGAAGAACGCCGCCTTCGCCGGGCCGCGAGAACGGCGCGCGCTCGAGCAGCCGCTCGGCGAGCTCGACGTAGACCTCGTACGGGACGATCGTGAAGTCGGTGTGGCTGAAGCGCTCGAGCTGCTCCTGCGCGGCGGCGACGACGTGTCGGGTGCGAGTGGCCGACGTTGAGGCAGCCGACGCCGCCGGCGAAGTCGATGAACGTGTTGCCGTCGACGTCGGTGATCGTGACCCCGCGCGCCTCGGCCGCCACGATCGGGAACGTCAGCGCCAGCGGGCTCGCGACGGCGGCCGCATGCCGGTCCGCGATCGCGCGCGAGCGCGGGCCCGGAACGGCTCGTCTTCAGCTCGATCGCGCGCGTGGTCGCCACGCGCGCCAGCGTACCGGAGGCAGGATGCGAGAATCGGGCGATGGTCCTCTCCGATCGCACGATCCAGCGCCTGCTCGCGGAGGGCCGGATCGAGATCGACCCGTACGACCCGGCCCTGCTGCAGCCGTCGAGCGTCGACGTGCGCGTCGACCGCTACTTCCGCGTCTTCCGCAACAGCCTCTACCCGTACATCGACGTGAAGGCCGAGCAGGAGGGCCTGACCGAGCTCGTCGAGATCGGGCGAGGAGCCGTTCATCCTCCACCCGGGCGAGTTCGTCCTCGGCTCGACCCTCGAGCGGGTGAGGCTCCCGGACGACCTCGTCGCCAGGCTCGAGGGAAAATCGTCGTTGGGCCGCCTCGGGCTTCTCATCCACTCGACGGCGGGCTTCATCGACCCGGGCTGGGACGGGCACGTCACGCTCGAGCTCTCGAACGTCGCCAACCTCCCGATCACGATCTACCCGGAGATGAAGATCGGCCAGCTCTCGTTCGTGCAGCTCACGGAGCCGGCCGCGTCGCCGTACGGGTCGAGCGGGCTCGGCTCGAAGTACCAGGGCCAGCGCGGGCCGACGCCGAGCCGGTACTGGAAGAACTTCGAGCCTCCAAAGCCCTTCGCCAGGAGAGCAGAGCCGAGACGCCGGAGGCGTCCGGCAACTTCGAGGCGAAATGAAGGTCCTCGTCACCGGCGGCACCGGGTTCGTCGGGTCGAGGATCGTGCACGAGCTGCGCGCGCAGTCGCGCGACGTGCGCGCGCTCGTCCGCCGGCCCGAGCGCGCGGGACGGCTCTCGAGCTGGGGCGCCTCGCTCGCCGAGGGCGACGTCACCGACGCGGAGAGCGTCCGCCGCGCGGTCGCCGGCTGCACGCACGTCGTCCACCTCGTGGCGATCATCCGCGGGCGCGACGCGGACTTCCGGCGGGTGATGGTCGACGGCTTCGCGAACGTGCTCGCGGCGGCGCGCGAGGAGGGCGTCGAGCGCGTCGTGCTGATGAGCGCGCTCGGCACCGGCGAGGCGACGAAGGACGCCGTGCCGTACTTCGGCGCGAAATGGGAGATGGAGCGCGCGGTCGAGGAGTCCGGGCTCACGTACACGATCTTCCGGCCGAGCTTCGTGTTCGGGCGCGACGGGGGCGTCCTGCCCACGTTTCTCCGGCAGGTGCGGCTCTCGCCCGTCGTGACGGTGATCGGCGCCGGCCGGCAGCGGTCGGAGCCGATCTGGGTCGACGACGTCGCCGCGTACTTCGCCGCCGGGCTCGACCTGCCGGAGGCGACGAACCGCACGTTCGAGCTCGGCGGGCCGGACCGCGTCAGCTGGGACGAGCTGTACCTCCGGATCGCGAAGGTGCTCGGGAAGCGGCGCCGCCTCGTCCACATCCCGGCTGCGCTCGCCCGCGGCGGCGCGTTCCTCACCCAGTGGATCCCCGGCGCGCCGATCTCGACCGACCAGATCACGATGCTCGAGGGGCCCGACAACGTCGCCTCCTCGCCGTCTGCGGTCGAGACGTTCCGGCTGCCGCTCGTCCCGCTCGACGAACAGATCCGCAACGCGCTCTGACCTCGGCTCACAGCGGATTCCCACGGGGTTCTGATCCGCGTGGTATTCCATCGGGGGCAAGCGAGGGAAAGGAGGTTCGCTTGATCGCACGGAGAGTCTCGATCGGGGCGGTTGCCGCGGTGCTCGCCGTCGTGGCGAGCGGATCGGCATTCGCCGCGACGCACCACACGACGCGGAGTGCGCATCACGCCAAGGCGACGATGATGCACGCCGCGAAGCAGGGGGGCGCGTCGGGAAGCACTGCGAGCTGCCCGAACATGGGGCCGAGCTCGTCGTCGTCCTCCTCGACCGCCTAGTCCCGCGAGGCGGCGGTGCCGGTCGAGCTCGCGTCGGCCGGCCCGCCGCCTCTTCAGCCCGCTCACATGTTCGGGCAGTTCGGGTCGGAGCTGCTCGAGCTGCCGGAGCTCCCGGAGCCGCTCGAGGTCGACGGGGTCGTGGTCGTCGTCGAGGTGGACGGCGTCGTCGCCGTGATCGAGCCCGAGCTCGTCCCGCTCGAGGACGTCCCGGTCGCCGCGTGGGTGATGGCCGCGGCGCCGCCGGCGATCGTGCCGGCGAGGGCGAGTGTCAGGATGCCGTTCCGCAGTCGTGTGCTCATGTCGTCTCTCCTTTCGTCGTGGTGTCGATCTCCAGTGAACGGCCGGTGCGTGTGAGGACGCTGGGACCGGGCCGAGAGGGGCGTGTGAGGCTCGTCGCGGTAGCCGCGGTGCTGCTGCTCGCCGGCTGCGGCGGCGGCTCGACGAGCACGGCGCTCGTCCCGATCGGCGCGGGGCTCAGCGGGCCGAGCGGCCTGAAGGCCACCGTGTTCGCGCGCGGGCTGCCGCTGATGTCGGCGTTCGCGTTCGACGCGCGCGGGCGGCTCTGGGTGACCGTCTCGGGGGCGAACGCGCACTCGACCGACGGCGTCTTCGTCGTCGCGCGGGCCGGCGCGAAGCCCGTGAAGGTGGTCGCGGGCCCGCGCGGGCCGCTCGGGCTCGTCTGGGTCGGCCGGACGCTGTACGTCAGCTCGCTCGGCCGCGTGACCGCGTTCTCCGGCCTGCGCGGGACGCGGTTCGCGACCCGAAGGACGATCCTCGTCGGGCCGCCCGGCGGCGGCGAGAACAACAACCTCGTCCGCGCGCCCGACGGGCGGCTCGTGATGGGAGTCTCGGCATCGTGCGACCACTGCACGCCGGCCTCGAAGTGGTCGGGGTCGATCGTCTCGTTCCGCACCGACGGGAGCGGGCTGCGGCTCGTCGCGCGCGCGATCCGCGCGCCGTTCGGGCTCGCGTACACCGCCTCGGGCGAGCTGCTCGCGAGCATGAACCAGCGCGACGACCTCGGCGCGAAGACGCCCGGCGACTGGCTCGCCGCCGTGCGGCAGGGCCAGGACTGGGGCTTCCCCGGCTGCTACGGCCAGGGCGGCGCGGCGTGCGCCGGCGTGCCGGAGCCGGTCGGCGTCCTCGACCC
Source organism: uncultured Actinomycetes bacterium (assembly GCA_963729135.1). Taxonomy (GTDB): domain Bacteria; phylum Actinomycetota; class Thermoleophilia; order Gaiellales; family Gaiellaceae; genus PALSA-600. The sequence continues at coordinate 36,019 of CAVSMT010000001.1, read as the reverse complement.
GCACGCCGCGGCCGGCGGCGTCGCCCCGCTCACGGACGAGCTCGGCGGCGGCTTCGACGGCTCGGCGCTCGTGACCGAGTGGCAGCTCGCGAAGGTGGTGCGCGTCGAGGTCGCGAGCCGCACCGTGACGCCGTTCCTCACCGGCGTGAAGAACCCGCTGCCCGTCCTCGCGACCGCCGACGGCGCCGTCCTCGTCGGCGACTGGCGCACGCGGCCGGATCTACCGGATCGCGGCCGGCTGAGCCGGACCAAAAAGAGAGGGCCCGCGCGCGCGGGCCCTCTCCCCGGTTACTAGCTTTGACTTCGTAGGGGCGCTTCCGGCCGGCTCGAATGTCGGCGGCGCGTCAGGCGCGATATCCCCCACGCTGGCTAGGCGATTCCCCGTCAGGTCTCGGGGACGCGTCCCTACGAGCTAGTACCTCCGCTGCCCGTACTGGAACTCTCCATCTACCGGACCACCTCCTTTCCGCGTTAGCCCCCACTTTAGCTGCGTGGTCAAGAGGTCCTTCACCCGAGGTCGAGCTTCACGAGCCCGTCCTCGACGCGGACGGGGAACGTCCGGACCGGGAGGAACGCGGGCAGCGTCAGCGCGTTGCCGCTGCGGAGGTCGAAGCTCGAGCCGTGACGCGGGCAGACCGCGACGCACTCCTCGGCATCCCAGTCGCCCTCGCAGAGCGGCCCGTCGTCGTGCGAGCACCGGTCCTCGAGCGCGTAGAGCGCGCCGTCGCAGTTGAAGACGCCGATCGAGAGCGTGCGGTCGACCTCGACGAGCTTCATCGTCCCGGGAGGCAGCTGCTCGAGCGGCCCCACCACGACGTCAGGCAAAGTCGAGGCCCTGCCACTCGTCCGGGAGCGGCGTCCCCTTCGCACGGTGGAGCGCGACCTTGAGCACGCCGAGGCCGAGGATCGCGCACTTCAGCCGGATCGGCGTGAGCGGGATCCCGATCTCCTCGAGCAGCTCCTCGCGCGGCAGCTCGGCGACCTGCGCAGCGGTGCGGCCGCGCACGAGGTCGGTCAGCATCGAGGTCGCGGCCTGCGAGATCGCGCACCCGCGGCCCTCGAAGCCGATGTCCTCGATCGTCTCCCCGTCGGCCGCGAACCTCACCGAGATCGTGACCTCGTCGCCGCAGAGCGGGTTCTGCCCCTCGGCGCTCGCGTCGGCGTCGGCGAGCACGCCGTAGTTGTGCGGGCTCTTGTAGTGGTCGAGGATGACCTCGCGGTAGAACTGGTCGTCCACTACGCGAACACCTCCTGCGCGCGGCGGACGCCGGCCGCGAGGCGGTCGATCTCGTCGAGGACGGTGTAGAGGTAGAAGCTCGCGCGGTTCGTGGCCGCGACGCCGAGCCGGCCCATCAGCGGCTGGCAGCAGTGGTGGCCCGCGCGGATCGCGACGCCCTCGGTGTCGAGGACCTGCGCGACGTCGTGCGGGTGGATCCCGTCGACGTTGAAGCTGACGATCCCGGCGCGGCGGTCGGCCGGCGGGCCGTACAGCGTCACGCCCGGGATCTCGCCGAGCCGCTCGAGCGCGTACGCGGCGAGCGCGTGCTCGTGGGCCTCGATCGCCTCGAGCCCGACCGCCTCGAGGTAGTCGATCGCGGCGCCGAGCCCGACCGCCTCGGCCATCGGAGAGGTGCCCGCCTCGAACTTCGCCGGCAGCTCGCCCCACGTCGTCTCGGTCGCACCGACCTTGCGGATCATGTGCCCGCCGAGCAGGAACGGCTCCATCGCGAGCAGCAGCTCGCCGCGGCCCCACAGGAACCCGATCCCGCTCGGCCCGCACATCTTGTGGCCGGAGACGGCGACGAAGTCGGAGCCGAGCGACTGCACGTCGAGCCGCACGTGCGGCGCCGCCTGCGCCGCGTCGCACACGTGGATCGCGCCGCGCTCGTGCGCCCACGCGGCGAGCGCCGCCGTGTCGTTGATCGTGCCGAGCGAGTTCGAGACGAGGTTCGAGGCGACGACCTTCACGTTCCCGAAGCGGTCGAGGTCGTCGAGCGCGAGCTCGCCGCCGCCGTCGACCGGGATCGCACGGAACTCCGCGCCGGCCCGGCGCGCGACGTACTGCCACGGGACGAAGTTCGAGTGGTGCTCGAGCTCGGTCGCGAGCACGACGTCGCCCGGCCCGAGGTTGTTCGAGGCCCCACGAGTACGCGACGAGGTTGAGCGCCTCGGTCGCGTTGCGGACGAAGATCACCTCGCGCGCCGCCGGCGCGTTCACGAACGCGCGCACCTTCTCGCGCGCGTCCTCGAGCCCCTGCGTCGCGCGCTCGGCGAGCTCGTACACGCCGCGGTGCACGTTCGCGTACGAGGTCTCGTAGAACCGCGTCATCGCGTCGAGCACCTGCCGCGGCTTCTGCGAGCTCGCGGCCGAGTCGAGGAACGCGAGCGGCTTGCCGTGGAAGGTCTGCTCGAAGATCGGAAAGTCGGCGCGGAGGCGCTCGGCGTCGAGCTTCGGAGTGGCGGTCACGACCATCGACCAACTGTATCCGGCGGCCCGACCGCTACCGTGGCGCGCTCCGATGAGCGAGTACGTCTTCTCCATGTACCGGGCCGACAAGTTCTACGGCCCCGACCGGCAGGTGCTCGCGAACATCTCGCTGTCGTTCCTCCACGGCGCGAAGATCGGCGTGCTCGGGCCGAACGGCGCCGGCAAGTCGACGCTGCTGCGGATCATGGCCGGCCGCGAGGAGACCTCGACCGGGACGGCGGAGCTCGCGCCCGGCGCGACCGTCGGCCTGCTCGAGCAGGAGCCCGAGCTCGATCCGGCGAAGGACGTGCGCGGCAACGTCGAGGACGGCGTGCGCGAGCTCCGCGACCTGCTCGACCGCTTCAACACCGTCTCGGCGCGCTTCGCCGAGCCGGACGCGGACTTCGACGCGCTCCTCGCCGAGCAGTCGAAGGTGCAGGAGCAGATCGACCGGCGCGACGCGTGGTCGCTCGACGCGACGCTCGACCGCGCGATGGACGCGCTGCGGCTCCCCGACGGCGACCGCGACGTCGAGTCGCTCTCCGGCGGCGAGCGCCGCCGCGTCGCCCTCTGCCGGCTCCTCCTCTCCGCGCCCGACCTGCTGCTGCTCGACGAGCCGACGAACCACCTCGACGCCGAGTCGGTCGCGTGGCTCGAGCGCTTCCTCGCCGACTACAAGGGCGCGGTCATCGCCGTCACGCACGACCGGTACTTCCTCGACAACGTCGCCGGCTGGATCCTCGAGCTCGACCGCGGGCGCGGGATCCCGTTCCAGGGCAACTACTCGTCGTGGCTCGAGCAGAAGCAGGCGCGGCTCGCGGTCGAGGAGAAGACGGAGTCGGCGCGGCGCCGCACGCTCGCCCGCGAGCTCGAGTGGGTGCGGATGAGCCCGCGCGCGCGGCACGACAAGTCGAAGGCGCGCCTCGCCGCGTACGAGAAGCTGTACGCCGAGGAGGACCGCGTGAAGCTCGACCGCGTCGAGATCCACATCCCGCCGGGGCCGCGGCTCGGCGACCTCGTGATCGAGGCGGACGGGCTCGCGAAGGGCTTCGGCGACCGGCTCCTCTTCGAGGGCCTCTCGTTCTCGCTGCCGCCGGCGGGGATCGTCGGCGTCGTCGGCCCGAACGGCGCCGGCAAGACGACGCTCTTCCGCATCATCGCCGGCGAGGAGGAGCCCGACGCCGGCGTGCTCCGGCTCGGCGACACGGTTCAGCTCGCGTACGTCGACCAGTCGCGCGGCGCGCTCGACCCGAAGATCACGGTGTGGAAGGAGATCAGCGGCGGCCTCGACACGTTCGAGCTCGGCAGCCGCGAGGTGAACTCGCGGCAGTACGTGAGCTGGTTCAACTTCCGCGGCGCCGATCAGCAGAAGCGCGTCGGCGACCTCTCGGGCGGCGAGCGGAACCGCGTCCACCTCGCGAAGCTGCTGCGCTCGGGCGGCAACGTGCTGCTGCTCGACGAGCCGACGAACGACCTCGACGTGGACACGCTCCGCGCGCTCGAGGAGGCGCTGCTCGACTTCGCCGGCTGCGCGGTCGTGATCACCCACGACCGCTGGTTCCTCGACCGCGTCGCGACGCACATCCTCGCGTTCGAGGGCGACTCGCAGGCGACGTGGTTCGAGGGCACGTGGGCCGAGTACGCCGCCTGGGTGACCGAGACGCGCGGCGCCGAGGCGCTCGAGCCGCACCGCATCCAGTACAAGCCGCTCGTCCGCGCGTAGCGGTGGCCCGGCTGCTGCTCGGCGGCGACGACCTCCGGGTTCTCCTCTCCGGGCTCGAGCGGCTCGGTGCGTTCGTGCACGGGTACGTCTCGGTGCCGCTGGCGGCGATCCGCCTCGTGCGCGTCAGCGACGACCCGTGGGCGGAGCTCCGCGGAATGCGCTCGCCCGGGACCGGCCTGCGGCGCCGGATCGCGCTCGGGACGTGGCGGCACTCGCTCGGCCGCGACTTCGTCGCGGTGTACGGGAAGAGGCCGGCGGTCGTGATCGAGGTCGCCGGCGACCACTTCGCGCGGCTCGTCGTCTCGTCGCGGGACGCGGAGCGCGTCGCGGCCGAGATCCGCGACGCCGCGGCCGAGGCGCAGCTCTAGCCGCCGCGCTCGAGCGCGGCGACGTGCCAGATCCGGCCGCGGTGCTCGAAGGCCGGACGCAGGCCGTTCCGCTCGGCCGCGGCGAGGATCGCGGCCGCGGAGTGCACGTGGAAGCGGAATCCGCTTCGTCGCGTCCAGAGGTTCACGACGGCTGCGCCCGCGCGCGTCAGCCGCGACTCGCGCGGGAAGCTGAGGACGAGGTAGCCCTGCGCGTGCTCGGCCGCCGCGCCGATGAGCGCGTCGGGGTCCGGGTAGCAGCAGACGACGCGGTGCATCAGGACGACGTCGGCGGGCGCGACGAAGGCGCCGGCCGCGAAGTCACCGTGCCGCCGGTCGATCCGGTCGGCAACGCCGGCCTCGCGCGCGAGCTCCGCCGCCTCGCGGTCGTACGCCGGTGAGAGCTCGACGTTCACGGCGCGCACGGCGCCGCTCCGCAGCAGCTCGATCTCGATCGCGCCGACCCCGCCGCCGACCTCGAGCACGGTGCGTCCCTCGACGCCGCGCTCGCGGAGGAAGGCGACCATCCGGCCGGCCGTCGAGTCGAGCCCGCGGCGCCGGTACCGCCGTGCGTCGCGTCGCGCCGTCTTCTCGCCGAAGAGCTCGTCGAACCCCGGCGGGGCGCAGCAGCCGCTCACTCAGGCCTGCGGGATGCGAGCTTCGAGCGCGGCGCCGAGCGCCTCGCGCACCGGCGCGAGCTCGATCCGGTCGAGCACGTCCTGGAAGAAGCCGCGCACGATCAGCCGCTCCGCCTCCTGCCGCGAAAGCCCGCGCGACATCAGGTAGAAGAGCTCCTCGCGGTCGACCCGGCCGAGCGTGGCGCCGTGCGTGCAGCGGACGTCGTTGGCCATGATCTCGAGCCCCGGGATCGAGTCGGCGTGCGCGTCCTTCGAGAGCAGCAGGTTGCGGTTCTCCTGGTAGGCGTTCGTCTTCTGCGCATCGGGCTCGACGCGGATCATCCCGCGCCACACCGCCCGCGCCGTCCCGTTGAGCGCGCCCTTGAACGCGAAGTCGGACTCGGTCGACGGCGCGATGTGCTCCTGGAACGTGTCGTAGTCGAGGTGCTGCTCGCCGTCGGCGAAGTACGCGCCGGTGACGCGGCACGTCGCGCCGGGGCCGCTGAGGTCGTTCTGGATCCGCACCTTGCCCTTCTTCGAGCCGAACCCGCCCGCGACCCAGTCGAGCTCGGCGTCGCGCTCGACCCGCGCGTGGTGCGAGGCGAAGTGCCAGGTCTCGCGCGAGAGGTTCTGCAGCGAGACGTACTCGAGCTTCGCTCCCTGCTCGACGAAGAGCTCCACGACGGCGTTCGTATACGCGCGGCAGGTCCGGGCGCGCGGAGGCGTACTCCTCGATCAGGCTGAAGCGCGAGCCCTCCTCGGCGATCACGAGCAGCCGCCAGAAGAGCGAGCAGTCGTCGACGGAGCTCGCGACCCGCACGTAGAGCGGCTTCTCGAGCACGACGCCCTTCGGGACGTGGACGAGCAGGCCGTGCTGCCAGAGCGCCGCGTTGTGGGCCGCGAACTTCTCGCTCCAGCCGACGAGCTCGTAGAGCCGTCGGGTTGCCTCGTCGAGCAGCGCGAACGTGATCCCCTCGGGCGCGCGCTCGATCGTGATCCCGCCCTCGGAGACCGTGGCCAGGCCGGCCACGTCCAGGTCGAGCAGCTGTGGAGCCCGCGGCGCCACCCCGGTCACTCGAAGCCGTGACGCTGTCCGAAACCGGCAGGGTCGAAGCCCTTCAGGTCGGTGAACCGCCAGGCTTCCTCGCTCGTGTTGGGAAGTTGCAGCTCGCCGAAGCGGGCCGCGGCCTCCGGATTAGCCAACCGACCCTTCCATCTGCAGCTGGATCAGCCGGTTCATCTCGACGGCGTACTCGAGCGGGAGCTCCTTCGTGATCGGCTCGACGAAGCCGGAGACGATCATCGCGGAGGCCTCCGACTCGGAGAGCCCGCGCGACATCAGGTAGAAGAGCTGCTCCTCGCCGATCTTCGAGACGGTCGCCTCGTGGCCGATGTCGACCTCGTTCTCGTCGATCTGGATGTACGGGTAGGTGTCGGAGCGCGAATCCTCGTCGAGGATCAGCGCGTCGCAGACGACCTTCGACTTCGCGCCCGTCGCGCCCTTCGCGACCTGGAGCAGCCCGCGGTAGCCGGCGCGGCCGCCGTTCTTCGAGATCGACTTCGAGGTGATCACCGAGGTCGTGTTCGGCGCGAGGTGGACGCACTTGCCGCCCGCGTCCTGGTGCTGGCCCGAGCCCGCGAACGCGATCGAGAGCACCTCGCCGTGGGCGCGCGGCCCGACGCAGCCAGATCGCCGGGTACTTCATCGTCAGCTTCGAGCCGAGGTTGCCGTCGACCCACTCCATCGTCGCGTCCTCGTAGGCCATCGCCCGCTTCGTGACGAGGTTGTAGACGTTGTTCGACCAGTTCTGGATCGTCGTGTAGCGGCAGCGGCCGCCCTTCTTCACGACGATCTCGACCACGGCCGAGTGGAGCGAGTCCGACGAGTAGATCGGCGCGGTGCAGCCCTCGACGTAGTGCACGTACGCGCCCTCGTCGACGATGATCATCGTGCGCTCGAACTGGCCCATGTTCTCGGCGTTGATCCGGAAGTAGGCCTGGAGCGGCAGCTCGATGTGGACGCCCGGCGGCACGTAGATGAACGAGCCGCCCGACCAGACGGCCGTGTTCAGCGCCGCGAACTTGTTGTCGTTCGACGGGATGATCGTCCCGAAGTACTGCTTGACGATCTCCTCGTGCTCGCGCAGTCCCGAGTCCATGTCGAGGAAGAGCACGCCCTGGTCGGTCAGCTTCTTCTGCAGGCTGTGGTAGACGACCTCGGACTCGTACTGCGCGCCGACGCCGGCGATGAGCTTCTCCTTCTCGGCGGCGGGGATCCCGAGCTTGTCCCAGGTGTCGAGGATGTCGGGCGGCAGGTCCTCCCACCGGTCGACCTGCTTCTCGGTCGGCTTGATGTAGTAGTAGATGTTGTCGAAGTCGATGCCGGAGAGATCGCCTCCCCAGCTCGGCATCGGCCGCGCCAGGAAGTAGTCGAGCGCCTGGTGACGGCGCTTCCGCATCCAGTCCGGCTCGCCCTTGTGCTCCGCGATCGCCTCGACGACCTCGTGCGAGATCCCGCGGCCGGACTTGAAGAAGTAGTCCTTCGCCTCGTCGGGATTCGCGAAGCCGTACTTCACCCCGTAGTCGGAGCCGATCCCCTGGACGATCTCGGTTTCCGTCTGCGTCATCAGGCAGCCTCCTCCTGCGGCTTCTCCCACCGCTTGTAGCCGGAGCGCTCGAGCTCGTGCGCGAGCTCCGGGCCGCCCTCCTCGACGATCGTGCCGTCCACGAAGACGTGCACGAAGTCCGGCTGCGACGTAGTTCAGGATCCGCTGGTAGTGCGTGATCACGAGCGCGCCCATCTCCGGGCCGACGAGCTCCTTCACGCCGCCCGCGACGACCTGGAGCGCGTCGATGTCGAGCCCCGAGTCGGTCTCGTCGAGCACGGCGATCCGCGGCTTCAGCATCGCCATCTGCAGGATCTCGACGCGCTTCTTCTCGCCGCCGGAGAAGCCGTCGTTGAGGTACCGCTGCGCGAGCTCGCGCGTCACCTTCAGCCGCTCCATCTGGGCGAAGAGCTCGGTGCGGAACTCCTTCACCGGGATCGGGTCGTCGGCGCCCGCGCGCGCCTTGCGGATCGCGTTGATCGCGCTGCGCAGGAACGTGGCGACGGTGACGCCCGGGATCGCGTGCGGGTACTGGAACGCGAGGAAGAGGCCCTTCTGCGCGCGCTCGTCGGCGCCGGCCTCGGTCACGTCCTCGCCGTCGAGCAGGATCTGGCCCTCGGTGATCGTGTAGGCCGGATGGCCGGCGATCGCGTAGGCGAGCGTGGACTTGCCCGAGCCGTTCGGGCCCATGATCGCGTGCACCTCGTTCGAGGCGACCGTCAGATCGACGCCCTTGACGATCTCGGTGCCGTCTTCGAGCGAGACGTGCAGGTTCTTCAGCTCCAGTTGCGCCATTCGCCGCATCGTAGCCACGTGGCCTCCACGGGGCGAGCGGGGCCCTCCGCGCCCGGAGGAGCTGGGGTACGATCCCCGCATGCCCAACATCGGCGCACCGGAGATCATCCTGCTGCTCCTCGTCGCCTTGCTCCTCTTCGGAGCGAAGCGCCTGCCCGAGATCGGCCGCTCCCTCGGCTCCGGAATGCGCGAGTTCAAGGACTCCGTCTCCGGAAGCTCGAAGGTCGAGACCACCTCGACCGAGCTCCCGCCGCCCGCACCGCCGGCGGCGACGACGCCCGAGAACACGACCGAGCCCCGGCAGACCGAGCACGTTCCGTAGGCGGCGCCGAATGCCGCCGACGCTGCCCCGCCGGCTCGACCACGGCGAGGAGGCAACCCTCGTCGAGCACCTCGAGGAGCTGCGCCATCGCCTCTTCATCTGCCTCGGCGCGGTCGGGGTGGGGCTCGTCGTCGGCTACGTCCTCCACGAGCGGCTGATCCACTGGCTGCTGCTGACGCTGCCGCCGTCGCATCGGCAGCTGATCACGCTCGGAATCGGCGAGCCGTTCATGACCTCGTTCTGGGTCAGCATCTACTTCGGATTCCTGCTCGCGCTGCCGGTGATCCTCTGGCAGGCGTGGGCGTTCTTCATCCCCGCCTTCGACCGCTCGCACGCCCGGATGATGCGTGCGTTCGTGATCCTCGCCGCCGTGCTTCTCGCCGGGGGCATCGCGTTCGGCTACTTCGTGACGCTGCCGGCGGCGACGAAGTTCCTCACGGACTACGACAGCTCGATCTACGACGCGAAGATCCAGGCGCGACCGTTCATCACCTTCTGCACGCACGTGCTGCTCGCGATGGCGCTCGTGTTCGAGCTGCCGATCTTCGTCGTCGGGCTCACGCGGACGGGGATCCTCACCACCGAGCGGCTGCGGAAGAACCGGCGGATCGGCTACTTCGTGATCTGCTGCGTCGCGGTCGCGCTGCCGGGCATCGACCCGGTGACGACGACGCTCGAGGCGATCCCGCTGCTGATCCTGTACGAGCTCTCGATCTGGCTCTCGGTGCTGCTCGACCGCCGTTCCCGACAGCCCGAAGCCGCGCTCGAGGCGTGACCTCGGTCTCCGCCGACTGGGTGCTCCCCGTCGACGGCCCGCCGCTCCGCGACGCGCGCGTCTCGTGGGAGGACGGGCGCGTCGTCGAGGTCGGGCCCGGCCGCGGCGACCGCCATTTCCCGGGCGCCGCGATCGTCCCGGGCTTCGTGAACGCGCACTCGCACCTCGAATACGCGGTGTACGCCGGCTTCGGCGACGGGCTCGCGTTCTTCCCGTGGCTCGCGATGCACGTCGAGCGGAAGGCTCGGCTCGGGCTCGAGGAGATGGAGGCGATCGCGAGCCTCGGCGCCGCCGAGTGCCTCGCCTCCGGGATCACGACCGTCGGCGACGCGAGCTACTCGGGCGCCGCCGCGACGGCGTGCGCCGAGATCGGCCTGCGCGCGATCGTCTACCTCGAGGTCTTCGGGCCGGGCACCGCACAGATGGAGACCCGCTTCGCGGCGAACCGCGACCGCGTCGCCGCCGCGCTCTCGGACCGCGTCCGGATCGGGATCTCGCCGCACACGCCGTACACGGCGCCGCTCGAGCTGTGGCGCGACGCGGTCGGGCTCGGGATCCCGGTCGCGACGCACTTCGCCGAGAGCGAGGCCGAGGTCGGCTGGACACGTTCCGGCGTCGGGCCGCTCGACGGCGTCGCGGCGACCTCGATCCGCGAGCTCGCAGCCTCCGGGCTCCTCTCGGGACGCGTGACCGCCGCGCACTGCGTGTACCTCGACGAGGAGGAGCTCGCGCTGCTCGCCCGCCACGACGTCGCCGTCGTCCACTGCCCGCGCTCGAACGCGCTGCTCGGCTGCGGCACCGCGCCGCTCGCCGAGCTGCGCGCCGTCGGGCTCCGCGTCGGGCTCGGCACGGACTCGCCGGCGTCCACGCCGTCGTTCGACCTCTTCGAGGAGCTCCGCACCGCAGTCTTCATGGCGCGCGCGCGCGAGCGCAGCCCGGAGGCGCTGACCGCCGATGATGCGCTCAGGCTCGCTACGATCGGCGGTGCACGTGCGCTCGGACTCGACACGGAGATCGGCACGCTGACGCCCGGCAAGCGGGCCGACCTGACGGTGGTCACGCTCGCCGGGAGCCCGTACGATCCGGTCGAGGATCCGGTCGCAGGGGTCGTGTTCGGCGGCTCGCCGGCTCGAGTCGTGGAGACGATCGTGGACGGCAAGACCCGCTACCGCCAAGGAGAGGACGCATGGCAAGAGGTACGCAGCACCGCAAGCGCCGCCCGGCAACGAATGCTGGCGTAGCGCAGACCTCGCCGGCGCCCAAGCCAAAGCAGCGCGGGGTCAAGCACGAGCGCTGGGAGGACCAGCTCTTCTTCGCGCGCCTGCGCGGGCACGCGAAATGGGTGTTCGTCTTCCTCGCCTTCGTGTTCGCGTTCAGCTTCGTCCTCTTCGGCGTCGGCTCCGGCTCGACCGGGATCACGGACGCGATGCAGAGCCTCTTCACGCGCTCGAGCGGCGGCACCTCGCTCTCCTCGCTCCAGAAGAAGGTCAAGGAGCACCCGAAGAGCCCGGCGGCCTGGCGCGCGCTCGCGACCAAGCTCGAGGCGGACCAGAAGATCGACCGCGCCGCGACCGCGCTCCAGCGGTACACGACGCTCAAGCCGAAGGACGAGGGCGCGATCCAGGAGCTCGCCGGTCTCTACATCCGCCGCGCCTCGGACTACTACACGCTGTACGGCGTGGCGCGGTACGCGCAGGACCTGGTCTCGCCGACCTCGCCGTTCCGGCCCCTGTCGACGAAGTCGATCGGGAAGGCGCTCGCGGACGGCAACCCGATCCTCGCCGACCAGAACACGCAGGTGACGACGAGGGTCAACGCGGCCCTCTCGAAGCTCGAGGTCTTCAACGCGAAGTCCGAGGACGCGTACAAGAAGCTCGTGGCGCTCGCGCCGACGAACGCGACCTACCAGCTCCAGCTCGGAGAGGTCGCGGCCAACCTCGGCGACAACAAGACCGCCAAGGCGGCGTACACGACCTTCCTCAAACTGGCCCCGAACGACTCGCTCGCGCCGCATGCCCGGCAGCGGCTCAAGCAGCTTGCGGCGGCTCCCTCCGCGACGACGACGACCGGCGGTTAGACTCACCCCCCAGTGCCCGCGACGATGCACTTCGACATGAAGACCGAGCAGCTCTCGGAGAGCGTGTACGTGGTTTCTCTCGCGGGCGAGGTCGACCTGTACACGGCGCCCGAGTTCAAGCAGCAGCTGCTCGAGGTGATCGCACAGGGAGGCCGTCAGGTCGTCGTCGACTTCACCGACGCGACCTTCATCGACTCGACCACCCTCGGCGTCCTCGTCGGCGGCGTCAAGCGCCTGCGGGCGCAGGACGGCGAGCTCTCGCTCGTCTGCAGCGACCGGAACATCGCGAAGATCTTCGAGATCACCGGCCTCGACCGGGTGTTCTCGATCCACGAGACCCGCGACGAGGCCGTGGCCGCCCTCGAACCCCAAACGTCTGCGTAGGGGATCGCGTGCGCGCGGCTCTCATCGTCCTCCTCGCCGCGGCTGCGTTCGTCGCCGCCGGCTGCGGGGCTGTCGCGCACATGACCGCGACCTCGGGCGACCCGGCGCACGGGAAGGTGCTCTTCAAGATGGCGACGCTCCCCGGCGGCAACCCCGGCTGCGCGACCTGCCACACGCTCGCCGACGCGGGCACGACCGGCACGGTCGGGCCCAACCTCGACGACTCGTTCGTCTTCGACAAGAAGCAGGGCTTCAGCATCTCGACGATCCGCGACGTCGTCCGCGGGCAGATCGCCTACGCGACCTCGTACACCGGCGCCGGCATCGGCGGCCGGACGCCGCCCGGGATCTCGTATCCGGGGATGCCCGACAACCTGCTCACCGGGCAGGACGCGCGGGACGTCGCGGCCTACGTCGCGCAGTGCGCAGGCGTGCCGCACTGCAACCTCGCCGCCTCCGGCGGGTAGCCGGCCCTCCTCAGAAGCCCGACGCGCTCCGCTGCTCGGCCTCGAGGTCGACGACGACGTGGGTGACCGGGAGGGCGAAGCGCTCGCGCGCGCCGGCGACGACGCCGCGCTCGAGCCAGTTCGACCGTCCCTCGGGATGCGTCGAGATGACGAGCTCGTCGGGCGCGAACGTACGGAGCGCGTCGTCGATCGCCTGGAGCGGGTCGTCGTCCCCGATCTCGCCGCGCGCCTCGATCCCGACCTCGTGCATCGCCGCGAGCGAAGCCTCGAGCCGGGCCTGAGCCGCGGCGCGGGCCCCGTCCTCGTCGGACGTCCAGTGCTTGAGCGGGGTGTTCAGCGCCGGGCACACGACGAGGACGTCGGCACGACGACCCTGCACCCGGCGCCTGAGCTCGTCGAGGAGCGCGCGGCCGCCGACCGTCTCGTTCGCGATCACGAGCACCCTGACCGCGCCGGGCGGGTGTCCGGGCGATGCCTGCTGGACGGGCTGCTCGGCCCGTCCGCGGAAGACGATCCACCAGACGCCGGCCACGATCCCGCCGATGAAGACGGCGAACCCGACCCAGATGTTGAGCCTCGACCCGATCACGATCAGCGCGCAGAACGCGATCGCAAGCAGCAGGAACCGGAAAGCCTCCGCCTCGCTGCGGAACGGATTACGCATGAAGCCTCCTTGCTTAGAGGAGGTACACCGTGACGTAGACGATGATCCACATCACGTCGACGAAGTGCCAGTAGATGCCGCCGATCTCGACCCCGGGTGGTGCTCGGGGCTGAAATGGCCGCGGAACGATCGGATCGTGATCGCGAGCAGGATCGTCAGCCCGATGAAGACGTGGCACCCGTGGAGGCCGGTGAGACCGAAGAACGTGGCCGCGAACGAGCTCGTCGCTCGTGTTGAAGCCGATCCGGTGGTACTCGATCACCTGCGTCAGCAGGAACGTGAGGCCGAGCAGGAACGTGAGCACCATGCCCGCGCAGAGCCCGGCGCGGTTGCCGCTTCTTGATCGACTGCGTCGCCCAGTGCATCGTGAAGCTCGACGTGACCAGGATCAGCGTGTTGATCGCCGGCGACGAACCACCGGCCGCTCGAACGGATTGCCCGGCGGAGGCGGCCACGGGTGCGTGTGGTTGACGACACGGTCGAAGAAGTAGACGGTGAAGAACGAGCCGAAGAGCATGATCTCCGACCCGATGAACAGGAAGATCCCGACGATCGGCGGGGCAGATCCGCGAGCTGTAGTGGATCGGCGGCGGGTAGTCGTACCCCATCCGGCCGGCGTGGCCGTCGTGGCCGTGGGCGTCGGCAGCCGCGCTCATCGGCTCGTCACCACGGGCGTCAGTCCGTCCCGACCGGTGCGCGGGCGGTGTGAGGCGAAGATCGCGTGGCGGGCGCCGGGGACGCCGTACTCGTACGGGCCGCCGACGACCTGCGGGACCTCGTGAAGTTGAAGATCGGCGGCGGCGAGCTGACCTGCCACTCGAGCGCCCATCGCATGCCACGGGTTGCCGCCGGCTTCGGGCCGTGCTTCCACGACCAGATCATGTTGTAGAGGAAGACGAGCGTCGACGCGCCGAGGCCGAACGAGGCGATCGAGATGAACTCGTTCATGCCTGCGAACGCGGCGCGTAGTCGGCGACGCGGCGCGGCATCCCCTGCAGCCCGATGTAGTGCATCGGGAAGAAGGTCAGGTTGAAGCCGATGAACGTCAGCCAGAAGTGGAGCTTGCCGAGCCGCTCGTTGTACATCCGCCCCGTCATCTTCGGGAACCAGTAGTAGATCCCGGCGAAGATCGTGAAGACCGAGCCGCCGAAGAGCACGTAGTGGATGTGCGCGACGATGTAGTAGGTCTGGTTCGCCTGGATGTCGATCGGCACCGAGCCGAGGTAGATCCCGGAGAGGCCGCCGATCACGAACATCGCGATGAACCCGAGCGCCCAGAGCATGGGCGTCGTGAAGTGGATCTTGCCGTCCCATAGCGTCGCCAGCCAGGAGAAGATCTTGATCCCGGTCGGGACGGCGATCAGCAGCGTCGTGACCATGATCGGCACGCGCAGCCAGCCGGCCATGCCGGCGACGAACATGTGGTGCGCCCACACCGAGAAGCCGAGCACGAGGATCGCGAGCAGCGACAGCGCCATCAGCCGGTAGCCGAAGATCGGCTTCCGGCTCATCACCGAGATGATCTCGGAGATGATCCCGAACCCGGGCAACAGCATGATGTAGACGGCCGGGTGCGAGTAGAACCAGAAGATGTGCTGGTACCCGATCACGTAGCCGCCCTGCCCGAGTTCGAAGAAGTTCGTGTGCATCACGCGGTCGAACATGACGAAGAACTGCGAGCCGGCGATGAACGGCGTCGCGAGCACGACCAGCATCGAGGTCGTGAAGTTCGCCCAGACGAGCAGCGGCATCCGCCAGAACGTCATCCCCGGCGCACGCATCGTGATGATCGTGACCAGGAAGTTCAGCGCGGTCATGATCGAGCTCGCGCCGGCCCACTGCACGGCCATGTTGAAGAAGATCTGGCCCATGCGGCTGGTGCGAGCAGAGCGGCGCGTAGCACGTCCACCCGGCCGACGGCCCGCCGCCCGGCGTGACCATGCCGACGATCAGCATGATCCCGGCGATCGGGAGCAGCCAGTACGAGAGGGCGTTCAGCTTCGGGAACGCCATGTCGGCGGCGCCGATCATCAGCGGGATCACGAAGTTCCCGAGGCCGGCGAACGCGGGGATGATGACCAGGAAGATCATCAGCGACGCGTGGTTCGTGACGAGGACGTTGAACGTCTGCGGGTTGAAGTACTGCGTCCCCGGCCGCGCGAGCTCGGCGCGGAAGAGCATCGCCAGGAAGCCGCCGACGAGGAAGAAGAAGATCGTTCGTGACGAGGTACTGGACGCCGATCACCTTGTGGTCGGTGTTGATCCGGAAGTAGTCCTCCAGCTCCGCGCGCCGTGACCGGAGTGGTCCTCCGCGATCGTCGGGCGGCCCGAGCAGTAGCGCACCCAGTAGTCGAAGCCGCCGAGCCCGGCGAGGAAGCCCATCGGCAGCGTCACGAGCGCACCGTCACGATCGCCGTGCCCTCCCAGACCGGGTCCCAGTGCGCGGCGTCCAGCGAATCAGGTAGACGAGCGCGCTGCCGAGCAGGCCGAAGAGCGGCATCATCCAGAGCACCCGCACCAGCCGGGCGCCGGTCCAGCGCTTCAGCCCGGTGCGCGGCGGGGGCGGCGCGTGCACGGCGTGGACGGCGTGGCGTCGTCGTGAGCTGCGTCGGTCATTTCGCGTTCGCCGCTAGGATATTGCTACGAGTTGGTCGATCTGCGTCAGGCGTGAGCGAGTCCTTGAACGTCTCGGGCATCACACCTTTCAGCGAATCCGGGCGCGATGTAGGCGTTCGGGTCGAGGATCGACTCCTTGATGAACTGGTCGAGCGGGCGCCCGTCCTTCGCGGCCTCCTGCTTCAGCTTGTCGAGGTCGGGCCCGACCTTGCCGGTCGCCTTCGCGGCCAGGTCGGTGTGGCAGGCGCCGCACCCGTTGTTGTTGAAGAGCACGAGCCCCGCGGCGATGGCCTTCACCCCGGTCGTCGCGGTCGTCGTCGCGTTGGCCGAGCTCTTGTACCACTTGTCGTAGGCGGCCTTCGTCATCACGATCGCCTCGCTTCGCATCGTCGAGTGGCCGAGGCCGCAGAGCTCGACGCAGATGACCGGGAACGTGCCGAGCTTCGTCGGCGTGATCACGATCTCGGTCGGCAGGCCGGGCACCGCGTCCTGCTTCTGCCGGAACTGCGGCACCCAGAACGAGTGCAGCACGTCCCTCGAGGTGAGCGTGAGGATCATCGCCGCGCTCGAGCGGCATCCGCAGCTCCGGCTCGACGGCGCCGTTCGGGTACTTGAACTGTCCACGCGAACTGCTGGCGCGATCGCGGTCACGCGCACCGGGTCGGGGCCGGCCTGCGCGTTGTCGTGGAGCACGATCGCGCTGACGATGGCGACGGCGGTGACGAGCACGAACGGGACGGCCGTCCAGGCGATCTCGAGGCCCGGTGTGACCGTGCACCGGCGGGCCGTCCGACCAGTCGTCCGGATCCTTCTGACGCGGAAGTTCCACGATCGCGTAGATCGAGCACGGCGGCAACGACCGCGAACACGAAGATCGCGATCCACCGTCATGAACCAGTAGGTGAAGTCGATCCGGCCGCCCTCGCGGCTCGCGTCCTCGGGCATCCACGGGATCAGGACCGCCACGAGAGTCGTGACAACCGCGGCTCCGACCGCGTACAACCCGAGCTGAAGGAAGGGGCCCCGACGCACCTCGGCGGGAACCCTACTCGATTGCCTGCGCGAGCTCCGGGGGAACCGAACGGGTCCTCGCGACGCCGGACATCTGGACCGTGCAGAGCACTGCCGAGCGTGCCGTCACGGCTCTCCGAACTCTGCGTCGAGCGCCTCGATCGGGTCGGCGCGGTCGAAGCTCGACGCGGCTCACGGCGCCGGTTGGACCTGAGGGCGGTCCCGGTTTCGACGCGGTCTATGCTCCGCACGTGGAGCAGACGACCTTCCCGCTCGCGCAGTCCGAGCTTCCGCGGCGCTGGTACAACGTCCGCGCCGACATGCCGAACCCGATGCAGCCGATCCTGCATCCGGGCACGGGGCAGCCGGTCGGGCCCGACGACCTCGCGCCGCTCTTCCCGATGGAGCTGATCCTCCAGGAGGTGAGCGACGAGCCGGAGATCGCGATCCCCGAGGAGGTCCTCGACCTCTACAGCCTCTGGCGGCCGACACCGCTCCACCGCGCGCGGCGGCTCGAGCAGGCGGTCGGCACGCGCTCGCGGATCTTCTACAAGTACGAGGGGGTCAGCCCGGCGGGCAGCCACAAGCCGAACACCGCGGTCGCGCAGGCCTTCTACAACAAGCGCGAGGGCCGGACGCGCCTCGCGACCGAGACCGGCGCGGGCCAGTGGGGAAGCGCGCTCGCCTTCGCGTGCAGGCTGATCGGGCTCGAGTGCAAGGTCTACATGGTTCGCGTCTCGTACGACCAGAAGCCGTTCCGGCGCTCGCTGATCGAGACCTGGGGCGCGTCGGTCGTCGCGAGCCCGTCGGAGGAGACGCAGTCCGGCCGGTCGGTGCTCGCCGAGCATCCCGACTCGCCCGGCAGCCTCGGGATCGCGATCTCGGAGGCGGTCGAGGACGCGGCGGGCCGCGCCGACACCGCGTACTCGCTCGGCAGCGTCCTCGGGCACGTCCTCCTCCACCAGACCGTGATCGGGCAGGAGGCGATCGCGCAGATGGAGCTCGCGGGCGCGTTCCCCGACCTCGTCGTCGGCTGCTTCGGCGGCGGCTCGAACTTCGCCGGGCTCGCGTTCCCGTTCCTGCGCGAGAAGATCGCCGGCCGCGAGATCGACTTCCTCGCGTGCGAGCCGGCCGCGTGCCCGACGCTCACGCGCGGCCACTTCGCGTACGACTTCGGCGACACCGGGCAGCTCACGCCGCTGGTCCCGATGCACACCCTCGGACACGACTTCGTGCCGGCGCCGATCCATGCCGGCGGGCTCCGCTACCACGGCGCCGCGCCGCTCGTCTCCCAGCTCGTCCGCGACGGGCTGATCCGCGCAGAGGCGTACCTGCAGAACGACGTCTTCGCCTCGGCCGTCCTCTTCGCCGGCACCGAGGGGATCCTCCCGGCGCCCGAGTCGGCGCACGCGATCCACGGCGCGCTCGAGGCGGCGCGCGCGGCCGACGCGGCGGGAGAGGAGAAGACGATCCTCTTCAACCTCTCCGGGCACGGCCACTTCGACATGGCCGCGTACGACAACTACCTCGCCGGCAAGCTCGTCGACCTCGCGCTCGACGACGCGGAGCTCGACCGGGCGCTGCGCGCGATCGAAGGTCTCCCGGCGGTCGCGTAGCGCGGCGGCAGGTCGCGATCGGCGGCGGGCGGTAGACGCCCGGACAGCGGTGTGAGACGGTACGCCTCCGCAAACCGAACCAGAGGAGGCCCTCGATGGCAACGTGGGAAGGCCTGCGCAGTTACATCAAGTCGAACTACATCGTCGGGGTCGAGGAGCCCGAGATCATTGGGCTCGACTTCGCGCTCGACGAGGGGCGCTCGCAGAAGGTCGTCGTCCGCAAGCTCCAGCTCGGGACGGACGAGTGGGTCGAGATCTCGACGCCGGTCTGCCAGGAGTCCGAGATCCAGGCTCGCGACGCCCTCCTGAAGAACGGACAGATGGTCGTGGGCGGGCTCGCGATGATGGACGACGGGATGATCTATTTCCGCCATTCGCTGCCGCTGAAGGACCTCGACATCGACGAGTTCGAGGTGCCGTTCCACCTGGCCGTCAGCTTCGGCGACCAGCTCGAGCGCGAGATCGTCGGGATCAACCGGTACTGAGGTCGGCGTGGCGAGACTGAAGTTCCAGTGCCCGAAGTGCAAGCACGCGTTCTACGCCGACGAGTACCACACGGTCGTCTGCCCCAAGTGCGGGACGATCGTCAAGCGCGTGTCGTAGTCACCGCCGGCCGGGGCGGCTGCACAGGATCCCGGCCACACAGAGGAAGCACAGCGCCAGAGCGCCGACTTCGACCACGACGGTCGCGTCGACGCCCGGGACGGAGACGCGCTGCGCCGCGTACCAGAGCAGCACGACCTCGACGCCGGTCACGAGGATCTTGCTCACCGTCCCGAACCGCCAGAACCACGCGAGCCACGTCTTCGCGAGCTTGTGCGGCCCAGGACGGAACCGCCTTGAGCGCCGTCGCGAACGGCGCGAGCGACGGCGGGAGCATCAGTTCCAGAACCAGGACGGGAGCGCGAGCCAGTAGCCGTAGTCCTGGCGGAAGGCGAGCACGTACACGATCGCCGCCGCGACGACGAAGAA
Organism: uncultured Actinomycetes bacterium; assembly: GCA_963729135.1. Lineage (GTDB taxonomy): Bacteria > Actinomycetota > Thermoleophilia > Gaiellales > Gaiellaceae > PALSA-600. The sequence continues at coordinate 16,542 of CAVSMT010000001.1, read as the reverse complement.
GAGGCCCAGCCCCGTCGGCGAGGTCGGCGTCCGACGGTTGCGGTTGAAGGGCAGCACCCAGAAGACGAGCGTCGGGACGACGAAGTACACGAGCTCCCGCGGCGCGCTCGTCGCCGACGGGTGGGCAGCCACGTCGGCGGCCGCATTGCGAGCCGCCTCGTCGCCGACGTCCTGAGCGCCGACGGCGACCTGCTCAACCGGGACGCGATGCGCGCAACCTCGGCTCGTCGCTCGACCCTGCCGCCGCGGCGGACGCGCTGATCGAGGCCGCCGCGGCCGCCCGCGCGAAGGACGACGTCACCGTCGTCGTGGTCGACGTCGCAGCCGCCCCGCCCGAGCCGCCGGCGTGGCCCTCGCTCGCGCCGCGCGACGAGTCGCTTGGCTACGAGGTCTGAGCCCTCGCGCGAATCCTCGGGCCGTCACGGCACAATGTCGCGCGTGAGCCGGGCGCCCGTCCGTTCGAGCACGAGCCCGGTTCGTTGACGAGCCTCCGCCGCGCGGCGCTCGGGCTGACCCTCCTGGCCCTCGGCCTCGCGATCGCCGGGCCGGCCTCGGGGGTCGCGCCGCTGCGGCCGCTCCAGACCGCGATCGTCGACCCGGAGGCGTTCTCGGGACCGGACGCCGACCTCGAGCTGGGCCGCGCCGCGGACGCCGGCGCCAGCGTGATCAAGGTGCCGCTCTTCTGGAACTCGGTCGCGCCGTCGACCCGACCGGCCGGATTCGCGCCCGCGAACCCGTCGGACCCGGCCTACGACTGGAGCGCGATGGACGCGGAGCTCCGGCTCGTGCGCTCGCACGGGCTGACCCCGCTCGTGTACGTCTCGTCCGCGCCCGGCTGGGCGCTCCACCCGCTCGACGGGATCGCGCGGCCCGACCCGTCGCAGCTCCGCGCGTTCACGCTCGCGGCCGTGAAGCGCTACTCGGGCGCGAACGCGGACCTGCCGCGGGTCCGCTACTGGCAGGCGTGGAACGAGCCGAACAAGGTCGGCGGGCCCGAGTACAAGGCGAGCGCCGCCCCGTGGTACCGCGAGATCGTCAACGGCTTCGCGGCGAGCGTGCACACCCGGCCGGGGAACCTCGTCGTCGCGGGCGGGCTCGCGCCGTTCGGGGTCTCGACCGTGGTCGCGCCGCTCACGTTCATGCGCAGCCTCCTCTGCCTCAAGCCGGCGTGCGCCGATCCCGTCCACTTCGACATCTGGTCGACCGACCCGTACACGGCCGGCGGGCCGACGCACCACGCCTACCGCGCGAACGACGTCTCGATCGGCGACCTGCCGGAGATGAAGGCCGTCCTCGACGAGGGCGTGCGCGCGGGGCACGTCGTCTCCGCGCAGCCGGTGCGCTTCTGGGTGACCGAGTTCTCGTGGGACAGCGACCCGCCCGACCCGGCCGGCGTCCCGGCGAAGCTCGAGGGCAGGTGGGTGGCCGAGGCGCTCTACCGGATGTGGAGCGACGGCGTCAGCCTCGTCACGTGGTTCACGATCCGCGACCACCCGATCGTGTCGAGCCCGTACCAGTCGGGGCTGTACTTCTCGGGCTCGACGCCGGGGGGCGACCGGCCGAAGCCGGCGCTGACCGCGTTCCGCTTCCCGTTCGTCGCGTTCGCCGACGACGGGCGGATCTCGGTCTGGGGCCGCACGCCGCTGAGCGCGGCCGCGACGGTGACGATCGAGCAGAGCACGGCCTCGGGCTGGAAGCGCGTCGCGACGCTCGACGCGGACGCGGCGGGGATCTTCTCGGCCGACCTCCGCACCGGCGGGAAGGGGCCGCTCCGGGCGGTCGTGCCGTCGGCCGGCGCGACCTCGCTCGCGTTCTCGCTCGTGCGCCCGCCGGACGCGATCTATCAGCCGTTCGGCACGTGAGGGCCGCGGCGCCGGGAGACCGCCGCGGCGGCGAGGCCCGCCGTGACCGCGACGATCGCGACGCCGAACACGACCACGCCGAAACCGCCGAAGCCCCCGACCGCGTCGACCGCCGCCCCGCCGGCCGAGCCGACGGACGAGGACGTGCCCGCCCTGCCGGAGCGCGCGCGGTGGGAGTTCGAGCCCGCCGGGACGCCGCCGCCGGCGGTCGGGACCACCTCGACGTACTCGCTCGGCGCCGAGGTCATCGGGCGCGGCGTCGCGGCCCCGGCGGGGGCGACGAGCGCGAGCGCGACGAGCGCGGTCAGCAGTCGCAGCGCGAGTCCCACCCCGGCAGAGTGCCAGCCGGCCGCGGCCCCGCGGCCCGGCGCTGAGGCGGCCGGCGGTGCGCGCGACCCCGGCTGCCTGGATCGCGCTGGCAATCGGCGCCGTCGTCTTCGCGGTCGCGTACGCCGACGGCGGCTACTCGCTCGCGAGCCGCGGCACGCTCGCGCTCGCCGTGTGGTGGGCGATCCTCCTCGGCGTCGCGACCGGCGTGTGGCCGCTCGGCCGGCTCACCCGCGCCGCCGCGATCCCGGGCGCGCTGCTCGCCGGCTTCGCCGCGTGGGACCTCGCCTCGACGGCGTGGGCCGCGAGCGCGGAGGACGCATTCGCCGAGTTCGACCGGACGGCGCTGTACCTCGGCGTCTACGTGCTCGTCGTGCTCGCCGCCGACCCGCGGCGGCTCGGTGCGTGGCTCGACGGGCTCGCCCTCGCGATCGGGGCGATCGGGCTCGTGGCGCTCGTGAGCCGGCTCTTCCCGGGGTCGTTCCCCGGGCGCGGGCTGCCGGCGTTCCTCCCGAACGCGACCACGCGGCTGAGCTTCCCGCTCGACTACTGGAACGGCCTCGGGATCTTCGTCGCGCTCGCGTTCCCGCTGCTGCTGCGCTCGGCGCTCGAGCCCGGACGCGTCCGCCGCGCGCTCGCGATCGGCGCGATGCCGGCGCTCGGCGCGGTCGTGTACCTCACCTCGTCGCGCGGGGCGGTGCTCGCGGCCCTGGCCGGGACGGTCGTGTTCGTCGTGGCCCAACCGCGCCGCTGGGCCGCGCTCGGAGCCGCGCTCGCGGGCGGCGTCGGCGCGGCCGTCGCGGTCGGCGTGCTCGCGTCGCGGCACGCGCTCGTGAACGGGCCGCTCGGCTCGGCGGCCGCCCGGCGCGAGGGCTGGGAGGCCGCGCTCGCGCTCCTCGTCGTCTGCGCCGCGACGGCCGCCGCCTTCGAGCTCGTCGCGCCGCGGCTCCCGGCGCCGGGCCGGTGGGCGCGCCGGATCGGCCTCGCCGCGATCGCGGTCGCCGCCGTCGCGGCCGTCTTCGCCGCCGTGCACGGGCTCCGGGACTTCACGCGCCCGCCTGGCACGGGCGGCACCGTCGGGACGCACCTCGCGAGCGGAGGGAGCAGCGGCCGGTGGCAGTTCTGGACGGCGGCGGTCGACGAGTTCCGGAGCTCGCCGCTGCACGGCCGCGGCGCCGGCTCGTTCGCGACGTGGTGGAACGCACATGCGCCGTTCGCGTACACGATCCGGAACGCGCACTCGCTGTACCTCGAGACGCTCGGCGAGCTCGGGATCGTCGGCTTCGCGCTCCTCGTCGGCGCGCTCGCGGCCGGCGTCGCGGTCGGCGTGCGGCGGCTCGGCGCCGCCCGCGGCGCCGAGCGGACGGCGCTCGCGGCGCTGCTCGGGACGCTCGCCGCGTTCCTGCTCGGCGCCGGCCTCGACTGGATGTGGGAGCTCACCGCGGTCACGCTCGTCGGCGTCGTCGCGCTCGGCCTCCTCGCCGGCTCGCCGCGACCCCGCACTGCCGGAGCCTCGACGCGCGCTCGCGGTCGCGGTCGCCGCCGTCGCGTGCGCCCTCCTCGTGGCCGAGACGATCCCGCTCCTCGCGGACGTCGAGGTGCGCCGCAGCCAGGCCGACGCCCGCGCCGGACGCCTCGGCGCCGCGCGGACGCACGCGGTCGCCGGGACGAAGCTCGAGCCGTGGGCAGCGTCGCCGTACCTCCAGCTCGCGCTCGTCGAGGAGCGAGCGGGACGCCTCGGCGCGGCGGCGGTCGCGATCCGCCGCGCCGTCCGCCGCGACGGCGACGACTGGCAGCCGTGGTACGTCGCGGCGCGCATCGAGGGCCGGCTCGGCGACCGCGCCGCCGCCGTCCACAGCCTCGCCCGTGCGCGGGCGCTCGACCCGCGCTCGCCGCTCTTCTCACAAAGCCCTTAAACACGGGAGGCATCGTTCGCCGCCTCACCGGGTACGGAGAGGCCGTTGTCGGCGCGGACAGCCCGCCGGGGGTCGGATTGAGATTGGAACACGCTGTCGATAAGGAACTCGTGCACGCAGAGCCTGCGCACGCAACGACGTTCGTCGCCGACGCGCCCGCGCGCGAGGGACGCCCGCGGACCTCGCACGACCCGATGCGCCGCCGCATGCTCGCGCTCGCGGACGTGGGCGCCGCCGTCGCGGTCACCGCGTCGCTCGCGATCCTCGGCCCCGGCGCGACGACGGCGGCGTGGGCCGTGCTCTACCTCCCCGTATGGATCCTCGCGGCGAAGGTGTACGGCCTCTACGACCGCGACCACCGCTCGCTCCGCCACCTCACGGTCGACGAGGTCCCGACCGTCCTGCTCTGGGGGATCACGTGCGTCGCCGGGCTCGCGCTCTTCCTCGCGGTCACGCCGCCGGCCGGGATCGGGACGTCCTCGACCGCGGTCCGCGCGTTCGGGATCGCCGTGCTCGCGGCGCTCGCGCTGCGCAGCCTCGCACGGGTCGCGTGGCGGCGGCTGACGCCGCCCGAGCGGGTCGTGATCGTCGGCGACGGCGCGCTCGCTCACTCGATCCGCCGCAAGCTGGAGCTCTTCTCGGACATCCACGCCACGGTCGTCGGCGAGCCCGACGACGTCACGCGGGAGAGCCTCCGGGACGGGCTCCTCTCCGAGGCCGACCGGCTGATCGTCGCGCTGCAGTCGCTCGACGAGCGGCTGATCGCGGAGCTCGTCGCCTTCTGCCGCCACGAGCACGTGAAGCTCAGCATCGTCCCCCCGGCGCGCGGGATCTTCGGCACGGCGGTGCAGCTCCGCCACATCGCCGACCTGCCGGTGGTCGAGTACAACACCTGGGACGTCTCGCGCTCGACGCTGCTGCTGAAGCGGACGCTCGACCTGATCGTCGCGAGCGTGGCGCTGCTCCTGACCGCGCCGATCTTCCTCGTCACGGTGCTCGCGATCCGGCTGAGCGACCCGGGCCCCGCGTTCTACACGCAGGTCCGCGCGGGCCTCGGCGGGCGCGAGTTCCGGATGTTCAAGTTCCGCACGATGCGCGCGGACGCCGAGGCCGTGCTGCCGAGCCTCGTCACGTTCGACACGCTCAGCGAGCCCGTGTTCAAGCTCGTGCGCGACCCGCGCGTGACGCCGATCGGGCGCTTCCTGCGGCGGACGAGCCTCGACGAGCTGCCGCAGCTCCTCAACGTGCTGAAGGGCGACATGAGCCTCGTCGGCCCGCGGCCCGAGCAGGTCGAGCTCGTGCGCCGGTACCGGCCCGAGCACCTCTTCCGCCTCGCGGTGAAGCCCGGCCTGACCGGGCCGATGCAGGTGTTCGGCCGCGGCCGCCTCAGCTTCGAGGAGCGGCTCGCGGTCGAGCGCGAGTACATCGAGAACCTCTCGATCAGCCGCGACCTGCGGATCCTCGCGCTGACGATCCCGTCGGTGTTCGACGGGCGGGGCGCGTACTGATGACCGAGCGCGCGTACCTCGCTCCGCGGCCGACGCCGCGCGAGCGGCTCGCGTACGACTCGCGGATCCTGCTCGTGCTCGCGCGCGCCGAGTTCCGGCTCAAGTACGCGGGCTCGGTGCTCGGCTACGTCTGGTCGCTCGCGAAGCCGCTCATGTACTTCACGGTGCTGTGGATCGTGTTCGGGAGCGTCTTCAAGTCGACGATCCCGCATTTCCCGCTCTACCTGCTGGTCGGGATCGTGCTCTACACGTTCATGGTCGACGCGGTCACCGCGACGCTGCCGTCGATCGTCTCGAGCGGGCCGACGCTCCGCCGGATCTCGTTCCCGCCGCTCGTGATCCCGCTCGCGAGCTCGCTCGCCGCCGCGATGACGTTCGCCGCGAACTGCGTCGCGGTCGCGATCTTCCTCGTCGCCGGCGGCGTGCTCCCCGAGCCCGGCTGGATCCTGCTCGTGCCGCTGCTGCTCGAGCTGTACGCGTTCGTCCTCGGCCTCTCGCTGGTCTTCTCGACGCTGTACGTCCGCTTCCGCGACGTCGGCCAGATCTGGGAGGTCGCCGCCTCGCTGCTCTTCTTCTCGGCGCCGATCATGTACCCGATCACGATCCTGCCCGAGTGGGCGCAGCGGCTCGCCGAGCTGAACCCGTTCGTCCAGGTGCTGCAGGACGTGCGCCTGGTGATGCTCGGCTCGGACGGGTCGCTCGACTCGGTGATCGTGCTCCGCGACACGCGGCTCGTCCCGATCGCGATCGCGATCGGCGTGCTCGCGCTCGGCCTCTGGCTCCACAACCGCGAGTCGCCTCGCTTCGCGGAGCGCGCGTGAACGCGATCGAGGTCACGAGCGTCTCGAAGTCGTTCTGGATCCCGCACGAGCAGCGCGCGCGGCTGAAGGAGTACTTCGTCCGCCCGTTCCACCGGGTCGCGTACGAGCGGAACGACGCGCTCCGCGACGTCACGTTCTCGGTGCGCCGCGGCGAGTTCTTCGGCGTCGTCGGGCCGAACGGCGGCGGCAAGAGCACGCTCCTGAAGGTGCTCGCCGGCATCTACCGCGCCGACAGCGGCACCGTGCGGATCGGCGGCCGGCTCTCGCCGTTCATCGAGCTCGGCGTCGGCTTCAACCCGGAGTTCAGCGCGCGCACGAACATCGAGATCAGCGGGATGCTGATGGGCCTGACGCGGAAGCAGGTCGCCGAGCGGTTCGACGCGATCCTCGAGTTCGCCGGGCTCGAGCGGTTCGTCGACCAGCAGCTCAAGAACTACTCGTCGGGGATGCTGAGCCGCCTCGCGTACTCGGTCGCGATCCAGGTGCCGTTCGACATCCTCCTGCTCGACGAGGCGCTCGCGGTCGGCGACGCCGAGTTCCAGGAGAAGTGCTTCCGCACGTTCGGCGAGATGCGCGCGCAGGGGAAGACGGTCGTGATCGTCAGCCACGACCTCGGCGCGATCCAGCGCTTCTGCGACCGCGCGATCCTGCTCCACCACGGCGCGATCGTCGCGGTCGGCGAGCCCGACGAGGTGATCGAGATCTACCGGCCCGACAGCCTGGTCCCGGTCTCGTGAACCTCAGCGCCGTCGTCGTCGCGTTCGGGAAGGACGAGCTGCTCGCCGCGTGTCTCGCAAGCCTCGAACACGCGCTCGCGCGGGTCGACGGCGAGACCGAGCTGATCGTCGTCGCGAACGGCGGCGCGCCCGCCGTGCCCGCGTCCGGCGATCGTCGTCGACGGCTCCCGGGAGCTCGGCTTCGCCGGCGGGGTCGGCGCCGGGATCGCGGTCGCCCGCGGCGAGTGGATCGCGCTCGTGAACGACGACTGCGTCGTCGAGCCCGACGCGCTCGCCGAGCTCCTCGCGGCCGGGTCGTCGTCGCCCGAGATCGGCTCGGTCGCCGCGCAGGTCCGCTTCGCCGGCCGGAGCGGCACGATCAACTCGGCCGGGATCGAGGTCGACGTGCTCGGCGTCGCGCGCGAGCGGCGGCTCGGCGAGCCGGCCGCCGACGCAGACACGGACGTCGCGGACGTGTTCGGCGCGAGCGCCACGCTCGCGCTGTACCGCCGCGCGATGCTCGACTCGCTCGGCGGGCTCGACGCCACGTTCTTCGCCTACCTCGAGGACGCCGACCTCGCGTGGCGCGCGCGGATGGCCGGCTGGCGCTGCGTCCTCGCGCCGCGGGCGGTCGCGCTCCACCACCACTCGGCAACGCTCGGCCACGCCTCGGACGCGAAGTACCTCCTCGTCGGCCGCAACCGCGTCCGGATGCTCGCGAAGAACGCGAGCGCGCGGCAGCTCCGCCGCCGGCTCCTCGCAATCGTGGCGTACGACCTGCTCTACGTCGCGCACGCGGCCGTCTCCGACCGCACGCTCGCGCCGCTCGCCGGCAGGCTCGACGGCCTGCGCGAGTGGCGCGCGTACCGCGCCGCGGGCCGGCCGGCGCGCCGGGAGACGCGGCTGCCGCCGGCGCCGGGCGTCCGCGCCGCGCTGCGGCGAAACCGCGTCTACCGCTCCCGCTGACGTGTTCGAGCCGCTGTCCCACCCGCTCGTCTTCGACCGGCCGCGGCGGCTGACCGACGTCGCGAGCTGGCACGAGCACGTCCCGTTCGCGTTCTTCGCGGTCGCGGCGCTCCGGCCGCGGCTGCTCGTCGAGCTCGGCACGCACAAGGGCGACTCGTACTGCGCGTTCTGCCAGGCGGTGCTGACGCTCGGGCTCGGCACGCGGTGCTACGCGGTCGACACGTGGCGCGGCGACGTCCACAGCGGCGAGTACGGCCCGGAGGTGCTCGAGGAGCTGCGCGCGTACCACGACCCGCTGTACGGCTCGTTCTCGAGCCTGCTCCCGCAGACGTTCGACGAGGCCGCGGGCCGCTTCGCCGACGGGTCGATCGACCTGCTCCACATCGACGGCTGCCACACGTACGAGGCGGTCGCGCACGACGTCGAGACCTGGCTGCCGAAGCTGAGCGAACGCGGCGTCGTCCTGATGCACGACACGAGCGTCCGCGAGGGCGACTTCGGCGTGTGGCGCCTCTGGGACGAGCTCTCGGAGCTGTACCGCGGGTTCGCGTTCGCGCACGGACACGGGCTCGGCGTGCTCGCGGTCGGCGGCGAGGTCGACCCCGCGTTCGCGGCGTTCCTCGAGTCCGCTCGGCGCGAGCCTCTCGCCGGCGTCTTCTTCGCCGCGCTCGGAAGCCGGATCGGCGCGCTCGGCGCCGCAGAGACGGCGGCTGCGAGGCTCCGCGAGATCGAGGTGGAAGCCGAGGACGCGCGGCGCGGCGCCGAGCTCGCCGTCGAGCGCGAAGCCGCGGCGGCCGACGAGGCGCGGGCCCGCGCCGACGCGCTCCGGGCGGAGCTCGAGCGACTCGAGCGGCAGGTCCGCGAGCGCGAGGCCGACCTCGAGCAGGTCACCCGCTCTGCGTCGTGGCGGCTGACGGCGCCGCTGCGAACCGCGAAGCACGACGTCCGCAAGGCGCGCCGCGCCGTCCGCCGCGTGCGGCGTCCCGCCGCGCCCGCGGCGCGAGGGCCGAGCCCGCAGAGAGCGGCCGCGCCGCCGCTGACGGTGCGCCCGCTCGTCTCGGTCGTCACGCCCGTTTACGACACCGACCCGCGCTGGCTCGCGCGCGCCGTCGAGTCGGTCCGGCGGCAGACCTACCCGCACTGGCAGCTCGTGCTCGCGACGACGGCTCGACCGACCCGCGCACGCTCGCGTACCTCGCGAGCCTCGCCGGCGACGCCGCGATCGACGTCCTCCACGCCGAGGCGAACGGCGGCATCGCCGCGGCGACGAACCTCGCGCTCGGCGCCGCGCGCGGTGAGTTCGTCGCGTTTCTCGACCACGACGACGAGCTCGACCCGGACGCGCTGCTCGAGTGCGTCCGCCGGCTGAACGAGCGACCCGAGACCGACGCGGTCTACACGGACGCGGACAAGATCGACCGGCGCGGCGCGCTCAGCGAGCCCTTCTACAAGCCGGACTGGTCGCCCGAGCTCTTCCGCGGCGTGATGTACGTCGGCCACCTGCTCGTCGTCCGGCGCACGCTCGTCGAGAGCGTCGGCGGGCTCGACTCGACCTACGACGGCGTCCAGGACTTCGAGCTGATGCTGCGCGTCGCCGAGCGCACCGACCGGATCGAGCACGTGCCGCGGATCCTCTACCACTGGCGGAAGCTGCCCGGCAGCGTCGCGAGCTCGACGGGCGCGAAGCCCGGCCTCTCGGAGCTGCAGGCGCGCGCGGTCAACGCGCACCTCGAGCGACTGGGGATCCCCGCGTTCGCCCGGCCGAACCCGGCGTTCCCGCACCGGGCGACCGTGCACCCGAAGCCGCGCGCGCGCTGGCCGCGCGTGACCGTGATCGTCCCGACGAAGGACGCGCCGGAGCACCTCGGCCGCTGCCTCGAGTCGATCTTCTCGCGCTCGACGTACCCGAACCTCGGTGTGCTCCTCGTCGACACCGGCACGACCGACCCGCAGGCGCGCGAGCTCTTCGAGCGCCACCCGGTCGAGGTGGTCCCGTTCGAAGGCCGGTTCAACTTCTCGCGCGCCTGCAACCTCGGCGCCGCGCGTGCGGACGGCGAGTTCGTCGTGTTCCTGAACAACGACACCGAGGTGCGGACGCCCGAATGGCTCGAGGCGATGGTGAGCCTCGCCGAGCGCGACGGCGTCGGCGCGGTCGGGCCGCTGCTCCTGTACCCGGACGGCACCGTGCAGCACGCCGGGGTCGTGCTCGGGCTGCGCGGGACGGCCGACCACATCATGCGCGGCTTCCCGGGCGACGCCGACGGCTACGCCGGCTCGCTCTCGTGCACGCGCGAGGTCTCGGCCGTGACCGGCGCGTGCATGCTCGTCCGCCGCGACCTCTTCCTCGAGCTCGGGCGCGTTCGACGAGCACTTCGCCACGCACTACCAGGACGTCGACCTCTGCCTCCGCATCCGGCGCTCGGGCCGGCGCATCCTCGCGACGCCGCGGGCCGTGCTCGTCCACCACGAGAGCGCGACGCGCGGCGGGTTCTACGACCACGTCGACCGCGCGCTCCTCCTCGACGCGTGGGGCGAGACGATCGCGCGCGGCGACCCGTACTACAACCCGCTGCTCTCGCTCGACGGCGCCGACTACCGACCCGCGGCGGCCGCGTGAACGTCGTCTTCGTCAACTACCTCGACTTCACGAGCAACAGCGCGGTCCACATCTTCAATCTCGCGAACGAGCTCACGCGGCCTGGGCGTCGGCTGCGCGGTCGCGGTGCCGGGCGACGCGGACACGGTCGGGCGGATCGGCGTGCCGCGCTTCCAGGCACTCGACTTCCGCGACGTGCGGCGCGGCGCGCTCGGCTTCCCCGACGGCGGGCCGCCGACGCTCGTCCACGGCTGGACGCCGCGCGAGGTCGTGCGCGAGCTCGTCGAGGAGCTCGCGGCGCGGCACCGCTGCCCGTACGTCGTCCACCTCGAGGACAACGAGGACGTGATCACCGCCGACAGCCTCGGCATGACCGGTCGAGGAGCTGCACGCGGCCCCGGCGGCGGAGCTCGACGCGCTCGGTCTCCTCGCGGCGCTCGCACCCGGCGCGGATGCGGCGCTTCCTCGCCGGCGCGGCGCGGGATCACCGTGATCGTCGACCGGCTGCTCGAGTTCCGGCCCGACGGCGTCCCGGCCGAGGTCGTCCGGCCGGCGTACGAGCCGGAGCTCTTCACCGACGACCCGCCGGAGCCGGAGCTCCGCCGCCGGCTCGGGATCGCCGACGAGGAGTCGGTGCTCGTGTACGCCGGGAACGCGCACGCCTCGAACGCGGCGGAGATGCGCAGCCTCTACCTCGCGGTCGAGGCCGTGAACCGGACCGGCCGCCCGCTGCGGCTCGTGCGGCTCGGGCGCGACTACGTCCAGTTCCTCGAGCGCGAGCTGCGCCCGGTCGAGGAGCACGTCGTCCGCGTGCCCGCGCAGCCGCGCTCCGAGGTGCCGCGGTACGTGCGCCTCGCCGACGTGCTCGTGCAGCCGGGCCGCCCCGACGAGTTCAACGAGTACCGCTTCCCGTCGAAGCTGCCGGAGTACCTCGCGACCGGGCGGCCGGTCGTCCTCCCGGAGACGAACGTCGGCCGGCAGCTCGAGGACGGGGTCGAGTGCCTGCTCCTCCGCCGCGGCGACGCACTCGAGATCGCGGCCGCGGTCGAGCGGCTCCTCGACGACCCCGAGCTGCGCGGCCGGATCGGCCGCGGCGGACGCGCGTTCGCCGAGCGGACGTTCAGCTGGGCCGAGAGCGCGCGGACGCTGCGCCGCTTCTACGACCGCGTGCTCGGCGAGCCGGCGCGACCGGTCGAGCTCGACGCGAACGGGCTCGGCATCGTCCCGCCGCGGCTCGGCTACGCGACCGTCCGCGACTACGTCGACTCGGTCGAGCGGCTGCCGCGCCTCGCGACCGCGAGCCGCGACCTCAAGGACGTGCAGCGGCCGTGGGTGCTGAAGGCGATCGTCGGCGGCGGTCGAGCCCGGCTCGCGGCTGCTCGAGATCGGCGCCGGCGAGCCGGTCGTCGCCGCGCAGCTCGCGCGGCTCGGCTACGACGTCACCGTCGTCGACCCGTACGACGGCCGCGACGGCGGGCCCACGGACGTCGGCGAGCACGAGGGCGTCCGGGTCGTCCGCGGCCTGTTCCCGCGGGACGTGCCGGCCGGCGAGGAGTTCGACTGCGTGTACTCGATCTCGGTGCTCGAGCACGTCCCGCTCGACGCGGTCGACGAGCTCTGCGCCGGGATCGCGAGCCGCGTCCGCGGCGGCGGCCGCACGATCCACGCGATCGACCACGTGCTCCGCGGCCCGGGCGACGCCGACCACCTCGTCCGGCTCCGCCGGATCGCGGGCGGGCTCGGGATCGCCGACGCCGAGCTCGACGAGACGCTCGCGCGGCTGGCCGACGACCCGGAGACGTACTTCCTCTCGGCCGAGGGCCACAACCGCTGGCGCGGCGGCGTCCCGTACGACGAGTTCCCGATGCGCCGCTGCGTCTCGATCCAGCTCTGCGTGCCGGTCTGACGTGACGCTCGACGTCGGCATCGTCGCGTACGGCAGCCCCGGCCTGCTCCGAGACTGCCTCGCCTCGCTCGCCGAGCACGCGCCGTCGCGGCCGATGCGTGTGCTCGTCGTCGACAACGCAGCGCCGGAGCGGGTCGCGGCGACGGTGCGCGAGTTCCCCGGCGTCGAGCTGATCGAGCCCGGCCGCAACCTCGGCTTCGCGGCCGCGACGAACGCTCGTGATCCGCCGCACGCGCGGCGAGTACTTCCTCGCGCTCAACCCGGACACGCGCGTCCACGCCCGAGCCCTCGACCGGCTGCTCGAGCTGATGGACGCGGACGGGCGGATCGGCATCTGCGGCTGCCGCCTCGAGCGCGAGGACGGCACGCTCGACCACGCCGCGAAGCGGTCGTTCCCGACCCCGCTCGGAGCGCTCGCCCACTTCACGGGCGTCGGCCGCCGGCCCGACGCGCCGGCGGCGCTCGCGCAGTACCGCGCACCCGAGGTCGAGCGCGGCCCCGTCGACGCCGTCAGCGGCGCGTTCATGCTCGTCCGCCGCCGCGCCCTCGACGAGGTCGGCCTGTTCGACGAGGGCTACTGGCTGTACATGGAGGACCTCGACCTCTGCTACCGCTTCGCGCGTGCCGGCTGGCTCACGTGGTACGAGCCGTCCGTCACGGCCACGCACGTGAAGGGCGGCACGAGCGGCCGGCACCGGGGCCTGAGGGTCAACCGTGCGTTCCACTACGGGATGGCGCGCTTCTACCGGCGCCACTACGCGGAGGAGCGCTCGCCGCTCCTCAACGCCGCGGTGTACGCGGCGATCGCGGCGAAGTTCGCCGCCTCGGCCGGGCGCAGCAGCTTCAGCCGGCGCGTCCTCGGCCGCGCCGGCTGAGCTCCCGCGAGACGCGCGAACCCACGAGGGGACGACGCTCAGATCGAGTTCCGCAGCACCTGGAAGCCGTTGCTCGACGCCGAGCCGAGGCCGCCGTGGGCAACCGTGACCTTGTGCGCGGAGGTCGCCTTGCGCGTGCTGCAGCCCGCCAGCGCGTACTTGCCGCTCGTCACCCACTGGCCGGTCGCGACGGCCAGCATGTTGCGCCGGTTCTGGGCCGAGAACGGGCCGGGGGCGATCCCGCGGTCGGAGAGGGCGTGCGTCGCCAGGTAGTCGCAGCTGAGCGAGCTCCGCGCGCTCGCGGACTGTGCGGCGGGCGCCATCAGCGCGAGCGTGGTGCCGACGGTGAGGATGAGTGCGCGAGCCTTCATCGGAATCTCCTTTTGGTGTCGGTTCGCGGGGTGCGATCCGCTGGGGCAAGGAGACGTCCCGGCGGTAAAGAACCGGGAGAGCAGACGGCAAAGGCCGGTAAACGGCGTGCTTGGGCGGGGTGCCGCGACCGTCGGGCCTACGCCGCGTCGGACTCGCTGTCCGGCGTTGCGTCCTCGACCGGCGCGGGCGGCGGCTCGGTGGCCGTCCACGCGGCGATCCGGGAGAGCTGCGCCGCCCTGAGTGCTTCGACCTCTTCGGGCGCGCGGGTCGGATTCGGGTCGAGTTTCGCCATGTGAGCCTGAAACGCGATCGGACGCGTTCTGCTTCCAACCGGCTCCGGTCGGGGGAGCGGTGCGCGACTCGGCGCGCCGCTCCCCCGGCCCTTCGCCGTCAGGGCTGGATCGTGCTCGGCCCGATGACGGTGTTCCCGGCCGCGTGCACCGGGCCCGCTGTCCGGCGCGGGCAGGGTGCCCGAGTTCCCGGTGATCCTCAGCGGCCCGGTCACGCGGTTCCCGTTGAACTCGACGCCGGCCGTGTTGTCGGTGATCGACACGGGCCCGGTGAACCGGTTCCCGGCGCAGGCGTCCGTCGCGGCGTCGCCGCCGACCAGCACGAGGCCCGAGCTCTCCGCGACGGAGAACGGCCCGGTCACGGTCGACCCGCACGCTCGGACCGAGACGGCCCCGGACACGCGCACGGGCCCCGTCACCGTGGCGCCGTCGAGCACGAGGGAGCCGCCCGGAGCGACCGTCACCGGCCCGGTCTGGCGCGCGCCCGGCCCGAGGCACACCGCGTCGGCGGAGGCGACGACGAGAGGCCCGGCCAGCGTTCCCGTGAGGCACGTCGGGCCGACCTTCTCGATCCGCGTCAGCCAGTACACCGGCGTCACTCCGGGGCCCGCCGCATTCCGGGCGATCGTGTAGATCAGGTGGCCGAAGTCGTCGGCGGTGGCGGGATTGTGGAGCGGGTTCGCGGTGCTGTTCAGGTGCGCGATCACGGTGCCGGAGTTGAAGTCCGGCGCCAGCTGCACGGCCGCGATGTACCCGTCCGGGCTGTTGTTGTTGGAGTAGAGGATGTCGCCGTCGAGGATCAGCCCGTCGGTCCGGCCGAGCGACTCGCTGAGCGTGACCTCGGTGACGTTGCCGGTCGTAGCGTCGAGCTTGAACAGCTTCCCGGTGTTGGTCTGCCCGATCAGCAGCGTCTTGCCGTCGGGCGTCGCCTCGATCCCGTTCGTGCCCGTCAGCGTCGGCGGCAGCGGCACCGTCTCGACCGTGTCCTCGAGCGCACCGTTCGGCCCGATCGGAACCTTGAACAGGACGGTCGGGCCGGCGCATGTGCTCGACCCGCAGGTGAAGTACGCCGCGTCGTCGGTCGCGTACACGTCGTTGATCCGGGTCGGCAGGTTGGTCGTCAGCGTGTACTGCTTGAGGAGGGCGCCGGTCTTCGCGTCGTAGACGTAGCCGTCGCCGGTGCCGCCACCGGCGACCCACAGCCGGCCGTACTTGTCCGGGAAGATCCCGAAGGCGCTGCGTCCGGCGACGCCGGGCACGAGGACCGACCCGACCCCGGTGCGAAGGTCGCCCGAGTAGATGCCGCCGTTCGCGGTGTTGCTCACGTAGAACGTCGAGCCGTTGCCGATCCCGATGCCCTCGGGGGGCCAGCCGGCCGGAAGGTCGATGCGCGGCGGGAACGCCGGAGAGGCCGCGCTGCTCGAGGCGGCGAGCACGGCGAGCAGGACGACGAGGATCCCGGTGATCCGGGCGAGACGAAGCATGGAAGACCTCCTCCGTGTCGTGGCGGTTGTCGGCCGGCGCCGCGAACGACCTCGCGAGGTCCCCACCCGGCCCGCGCCCGATCAAGCCCGCGGCGCGGTACTACGATCTGTCCGGTGAGCGCCGCCGAGGCCGCCATCGGGGACGGTCGGATCGCAGCGGATCTGATGCTGCGCGACCCGAAGACGCTCCCTGGCGATGCGTCGGTCGGGAACGTTCGCGCGCAGCTCGACAACCCGAAGGTGCAGATGGTGCTCCTCGCCGAGGGCGGCAAGCTCGTCGGCGCGGTCACGGCCATCCCGGACGGGGCGGCAGCCGACGAGCCGGCGGTCGACCACGCCGACCCGAATCCGGACACGATCTCCCCGAGCGAGTCGGCGATCGCGGCGTTCGATCGTGCCGTCGCGAGCCCGAACCGTCGCGTGATCGTGGTCGACGACGACGGGAGCCTTCTCGGTCTGCTGTGCCTCAACGTGAGCCGAACCCGCTTCTGCCAGACCCCGGACTCGACGACGCACTGACTCAAGCTCCGGCCGGGAAACGTCGATGACGTCCGTGATGGCGATCGCGCTGGTGTGCAACGGCAACCGGGAACAGTTCGACGGCGACCTGATCCGGGTACTCGCGGATCACGCGCGAGGAAGGTCGCCGAAGCTGGCCGCCCTCCTCGAGGATGCGGTCGCCCGCGAGGCCTCCCTCGAGATCAGCGACCGAGACGCGGAGCTGCTCCTTGCGTCGGCGGACGCGATGATCGCGCCGGCGGGCAGCTTCGAGGCCCCGCTGGGCCGACTCAAGACGTTCGTTCGGTCGCGACCCGGCCAGGTGGTCCCGCTGCAGACGAGCGCGTAGCCGGCCGCACGCTCGTCTCCGGCCGGGCCCCGTGCGACGATCGCGCGGTGGCACCC